>NZ_JAPEOB010000003.1 GCF_026341775.1 Streptomyces sp. NBC_00654
AAGAAGGGCGTCGTCGGCGTCGCCGCCGGGGCGGGCGTGCTGTTCGCCGCCGGGTTCGCCGAGGCGGTCGAGCAGGACAAGAGCAACGCGAAGTTGGGCGCGCAGCTCGGGCTCACCGAGAAGGAGTCGGCGCGCGCCGGGAAGATCGCGGGCTCGGTCTACTCCAAGGGGTACGGCGAGTCGATCGACCAGGTAAACGACTCGCTCAAGGCGCTCGCGCAGAACGGCGTCGCCTCGATCAACGCCCCGAAGAAGGAAATCGCCGGGCTCAGCAAGGCGGCGCTGAACCTCGCCGAGACGTTCGACGCCGATGTCGGCGAGTCGACAAAGGCGGTCGGGCAGCTCATCCGGACCGGGCTCGTCAAGGACGGTAAAGCCGGATTCGATCTGCTCACGGCCGGGTTCCAGTCAGGCGCCGATAAGGCCGGCGACCTGATCGACACGGTCAACGAGTACTCGACGCAATGGCGCAAGGCTGGTCTGTCGGGCTCGACCGCGATCGGTCTGATCAATCAGGGGTTGCAGGCGGGTGCCCGCGACGGCGACCTCGTCGCCGACAGCATCAAAGAGTTCTCGATCCGGGCGGTCGACGGCAGCAAGACGTCGGCGGCCGGGTTCAAGATGCTCGGGCTCAACGCCGACGACATGGCGGCGAAGTTCGCCAAGGGTGGCAAGTCCGCGAACGGCGTGCTCGACCTCACCCTCGACCGGCTGCGCGGGATCAAGGATCCGGTTCTGCAGTCGCAGGCGGCGGTCGCGCTCTTCGGAACGCAGAGCGAGGATCTCGGGCAGGCGTTGTTCGCGCTCGACCCGAGCAAGGCGGCCGACGGGCTCGGCAAGGTCGGCGGCGCGGCCGACAAGATGGGCAAGACCCTGCACAACACCGCCGCGAATCAGATCGAGGTGTTCAAGCGGCAGGCGCTGCAGGGGCTCGCCAACTTCGCGGACAAGTACGCGCTGCCCGCGCTCAAGACGTTCGGGCAGTTCCTGAACACGTACGTGCTGCCGCCCGCACAGAAGGTCGGCGGCGCCCTCGTGAGCGTCCTCGTGCCCGCCGCGAAGGGTGTCGGCGACGCGTTCGCCGGCGGCGTGCAGTGGGTCAAGGAATACGGCGCGTGGCTCATCCCGCTCGGCGTCGCGATCGGCGGCGTCGCCGTCGTGGCCGGCGCCTCGACGATCGCCACGTGGGGCATGACTGCCGCGTTCTCGATCTATCGCGGCGTGATCCTCGCGGTGACCGCGGTCACCCGCGGGTGGGCCGTGGCGCAGGGCATCTTGAACGCGGTCATGTCGGCGAACCCCGTCGGTCTGATCGTCGTCGGGATCCTGGCACTCGTCGCCGCCGCGATCGTCGCGTACAACAAGGTGACTTGGTTCCGGACCGCGGTACAGGCGGCGTGGGCCGGGATAAAAGCCGGCTGGGATCTGCTGTGGAACGGGGCACTCAAGCCAGGGTTCGAGTACCTCAAGATCGGACTGCAGGCGATCGGCACGGCCGCGGTGTGGCTGTGGTCGACGGTCCTGTCGCCGGTTTTCTCGGCGATCGCGACCGCGGGCAAGGTGCTGTTCACCGTCCTCGCCGTCATCGTGATTGCGCCGCTCGTGATCGCGTTCAAGGCGCTCGGCGCGATCGCCGGGTGGCTGTGGAACAACGCGATCGGCCCGGCGTTCCGAGGGATCGTCGCGCTCGCCTCGTGGTGGTGGGCCGGCGTCAAGGTCTATTTCGGGTTCGTCAAGGCCGGTCTGTCCGCCCTCGGCGCCGCCGCCTCGTGGCTGTGGAACAAGGCGATCGCGCCGGCGTTCCGCGGGATCGTGACGCTCGCCTCGTGGTGGTGGAGCGGCGTCAAGGTCTATTTCGAGTACGTCAAGACAGGACTGCGCGCGGTCGGTTCGGTCGGCACGTGGCTGTGGAAGAACGCGATCAAGCCGGCGTTCGAGGGGATCAGTTCGGTCGCCTCGTGGCTGTATAACAACGCGCTCAAGCCGCAGTTCGACAGGATCAAGAGCGCCGTACGGCTGGTCGGCGACGCGTTCGGCAAGGCTAAGGACGCGATCGGCACGGCGTTCGGCAAGATCAAGTCGCTCACGAAAACACCCGTCAACTTTGTAATTGAATGGGTGTATACGAAGGGCATTAAAGCGGTCTGGGATAAGGTCGCCGGTTTTGTCGGTCTCGGCAAGCTGCCGGCCGCTCCGAAGCTGCTCGCCGAGGGCGGCCGCACTCACGGCGGCGTTCCCGGTAGGGACTCGATCCCGGCGCTGATGATGGCCGACGAGTTCGTCGTCAAGCGGTCGTCCGCCCGCAAGATCGGGTTCGGCGCCCTGA
Organism: Streptomyces sp. NBC_00654; assembly: GCF_026341775.1. Classification (NCBI taxonomy): domain Bacteria; kingdom Bacillati; phylum Actinomycetota; class Actinomycetes; order Kitasatosporales; family Streptomycetaceae; genus Streptomyces; species Streptomyces sp. NBC_00654. Next base: position 2,327 of record NZ_JAPEOB010000003.1, read on the forward strand.
ACTACATCAACCAAACCGGCGAGCTGCCGGTACAGAAGTTCGCCGGCGGCGGCGTCGTCGACACGCTCAAGGGTTGGGGCGGGTCGGCGGTCGACTGGACGGTCGACAAGGCGAAGAAGGTCGGCGGCGTCGTGATGGACGGCGTCGACTTCCTGTCGAACCCCGGCAAGCTGTGGGAGAAGGCAACCAAGTTCATCCGCGACAAGATCGCGAAGATCGGGCAGAGCAGGGTCGCGCAGATGATCGGCAAGGTGCCGATCAAGATGCTGTCGAGCCTGAAAGACAAGGTCGTCAACGCCGCGACGAGCATGTTCGGCGGCTCGTCGGGAGACATCGGCGGCTCGGGCGTCAAGCGCTGGTCGTCGGTCGTGCTGCAGGCGCTCAAGCTCGTCGGGCAACCGTCGAGCCTGCTCGGGATCACCCTGCGCCGGATGAACCAAGAGAGCGGCGGTAACCCGCGCGCGATCAACAATTGGGACATCAATGCCAAGAACGGCGTGCCCTCGAAGGGTCTGATGCAGGTCATCGACCCGACGTTCAACGCGTACGCCGGGAAGCTGCGCGGCCGCGGCGTGTGGGATCCGCTCGCCAACGTGTACGCCTCGATGCGGTACGCGCTGTCGAGGTACGGCTCGCTCGCCTCGGCGTACAACCGTGCAGGCGGGTACGCAGGCGGCGGTCGGCCCCGGCCGGGCGAGGTCGCATGGGTCGGCGAGAACGGGCCCGAGCTGCTGCAGTTCGGCGGCGGGCAGACCGTGCTCGATCACGACTCGTCGATCGGCGCGGTCGGCGCCGCGATGGTGCGGACCATGGCCCGGAGCCTGCAGCAGCCGGTACCGGCCGCCGCGGCGGTACGGGCGGCGCTGCCGTCCGGCGGCGGGCAGCCGACCGTCGACGCGGGCCACACGTACAACATCTATCCGCGCACGCTCGACATGACCGTGCGCGATCTGGAGCTGCTGCAGCGGCGACAGGATGCGCTCGCTCGGGTGGGGAGGCCACGGTAAATGCCGCTGATCACCGCACCGGTAGTCACCCCGCCCGATACGGGCGGGGGCGGCAGTACGCCGGTCCCCCTGCCCGAGATCGGGTTCGCGACAGCCACGTACACCGACCCGACTGGCAAGGTATGGCCGCTGAACGACGAGGCGGCCGGATGGTTCACGCTCGCCGACGGCGTGTCCGGGCTCGGCGCGACGCCGTACGAATTGACCACCGACGCGCACCCGCGGGGCGGCGCACGGCTGCGGTACGCCAGTGCGCAGCCGAGGGCGATCGTGTGGCCGCTGTACGTCTACGGCGAGACGCACGTCGAGTTCATCGGTCGATGGCGGGCGCTCGCAACCGCGTTCACGCGCACCCTGCGCGAAGGGCCGGACGGCACGCGCACGCCCGGATGGTTGGAGATCGCCCGGCCGGACGGCACGCGGCGGCGGATCGCGGTCTACTACCGCGAGGGGTTCGAGGGTCGCGGCTCGAAGGGGTCCGGGATCGTCTCGGACGCCGCAGCGATCTCGCTGTGGTGTGAAGACCCGTACTGGGTCGACCCGGTCGAGGTCGCCGTGCACCGGGAAACCGGCAGCCTGAGTTCGTTCTTCACGCCATACCCGACGATCTCGTCGTCGCAGGTGCTCGGCGCGACCGAGGTCACGAACCCCGGCGACGTGATCGTGTGGCCGAAGTGGACCGTCACCGGTCCCGCGAGCCTGATCACGTTCACGCACGAGGGCACCGGCGAGTCGTTCTCGGTCGACCCGACGGCGGTCGGGCACGGCAACCTACTCGCCGGCCAGCAAGTCACGATCTCCACGGACCCGCCGACCGTGCGCTACCAGGACGGTTCGAACTGGGTCGGCGCGCTCGACTGGCCGAGCGCCGTTCTGTGGGGGCTCGCCCCCGGCAAGAACCCGGTCACGTTCCTGTTGAACGGCTCGGGCCCCGGCAGCGCCGTCGATCTGCGGTTCAACCCGAGGTACGAGACAGCCTGAACCGAAGGGAGCGGCGGAACCGGTGGCCGTGCAACTGCTCATCACCGACAAGAACCTCGACGTGCAGGGCGACCCGCTCGACGGCTGGACGAACCTCGACGCGACGAAGAAGTTCAACGAGCCCGGCTCGGGCAGCGTCGACTTGCCCGCGCGGCCGGACGTCATGGCGCAACTGCAGCCCGGCAACCGGCTCGTGCTCATCCGGGACGGCGCGGTGTGGATGGCCGGCCCGCTTGAGATCCCGGCCGATTTCTCGTGGTCGGTCACCGAGTCGCCAGGATCGGGGCGGGTCACTGTCAGTTTCTCCGATGACCTCGCCATCGTGGCCGGTTACATCACGTGGCCAACCCCGGCGAACGCGTGGACGGCGCAGCTCGCGAACACGTACCGGCAGATCGCCAGTACGAACGCCGAGACGATCATTCGGGCCCTGGTCAATGAGAACTGCGGGCCGGGCGCCCGCGCCGAGCGGCGCATCGCGAACTTCGCGCTCGACAGCGTCGCCGGCGTGGGCACCTCGACGACCGTCAAGACGCGGTTCGAGGCGCTGCTCGACACCTGCAGGCGCATCGCCGTCGACGGCGGCGCGATCGGGTTTCGCACGCGGCAGTCGGCGACGCAGATTCTGTTCGGCTGCTATCAGCCGCGCGATCTGACGGCGACGGCGCGGTTCAGTATCGGTCTGGGCAACCTGCGCTCGATCCAAGTGAAGCAGTCCGCGCCGGACGTCACGCACGCGCTGATCGCCGGTACAGAACCGGAGACCGGCACGACGGGGCGCGTGTACGTACAGGCCGCCGACGCTGCGGCGGCTGCGTCCTGGTGGCGCGTAGAGAAGTACGTCGACGGCTCGGCGGAGAACGACACGAACGGCGAACTGACGCAGGCCGGTAAGGAAGAGATCGCCGGCGGCGCCGCCCCGGTCGAACTCGCCACGGTCACCGTTGACACCGAGGATCTCAAGGCCGGCCGCGACTTCGATCTCGGCGACAGGGTCACCGTCGCTCTTCCGTACGGCGTCGAGATCGCGAACCTTGTGCGCTCCATCCACCTGCAGGCGACCCCCAACTCGGGCGAGTACGTCACGACGCTTATCGGCTCGCCGGAAGCGACGACCGATCCCGCGATGGTCAAAGCCCTGCGCACGCTCGGCCGCCGACTCGGCCGGCTCGAAACCCGATAAGGAGGCTTCCGCGTGGCTCAAGACTCATGGCCGAGTCCGGCCCACAACGACAGGGCGGTCACTGACACCGAGTACGAGAAGATCGCCGCCCGATTCAGCGGCGACGGCGTGTACGGCGAACCCGGCGACGCCGCCGTCGTGACCCCCGGTACCGGCCTGTCTGTGAACCTGCGCGCCAACGTCTACGCCTCGGTGCGCGGGCACGCGTGGACGTCCGGCACGTCAACGCTGAACCTGCCGGTCACCGCGAACAGCAGCGGATCGACGAGAGTCGACCGGGTCGTGCTGCGGCTGGACCGGTCCGACTGGACCGTGCGCGCCGTCGTCAAGGCGGGCGCCCCCGGCGGCGGCGCCCCCGCCCTCACGCAGAACACGGGCGACACGGGCCTGTACGAGGTGCCACTCGCGAACGTCAACCTCGTGTCCGGGGCGAACTCGGTCACTGTCGCCCGCAACGAGCTGTACGTCGGTGTCCGCATCCGGCCGTGCACCTCGACGACCCGCAACCCGAACCCGGCGCCCGGCGAGATGTGTTTCGAGACGAACACCGGGCGCGTGCGGGTGTGGACCGGCGACTCTTGGGCCGGCTTGTTCGACGACTCGGGCGTGATCGGCGTCAATTCCCCGCTGTCCGCGTGGACCATCGGCACCGAGAGCGTGCTGCAGAAGCGCAACGGCAACGTGCACTTGCGCCTCGGCAGCTTCCAGCGCGCGGCCGGCACCCTCGCGGGCGGCGACGAGTCCCGACTGCCCGTGCTGATCCCGGCCGCCTACCGGCACCCCAACCGCGACCAGTACGCCATTTGCTACACGACCGGCGTCGAGATCAGCCGACTGACCATCTACTCGGCTGCCACGGACCGCCCCGGTCAAGTGTGGCTGTCGCAGCATCCAAGCATCGCGAAGGGTGAATACGTGCTCCCCGGATCCGGCATTAGTTGGGTGGTGGACTGATCATGGCTCGCCACGAGTTCGGCGCAGGCATCGGCGACTTTGTCGTGCGCCCGTCCGACGGTCTGTGGGGTGTCGCCGCCGGCTCGGTCGTCACCTTCTACGACCAGTCGACCGGCGGCACGCCGTACGCCGATCTGCTCGACGCAGGCAGCACGCCGATCACGACGGTCACGACCGACGAGTACGGGTTCCTGCCTCGGTTCTTCGGGCCCGACGGCGTCGAGGGCATGTGGGCCGACGCAGGCGGCAGCTCGCGCGCGTGGATCGAGGCGCACAACGTCGGCACCGCCGAGGCGGCGGCCGGCTCGGTCCGGGACTGGCTGAACGTCCGCGACTTCGGCGCGATCGGCGACAACGCCGCGGACGACACCGCCGCGATTCAGGCAGCGCTCGCCGCGGCGCCGATGGGCGGCATCGTGTACCTGCCGGCCGGCGCCTACCGGACGAGTGAGCCGCTCACGATCCCGCCCGCGGTCACCCTGCAGGGCACGCACACGAACCTCATGACTGTGCCCGGTCTGACCGACCCGCCGTGCTACATCAAGCCCCTGCCGTCGTTCGAGGGCAACGCAGTGATCTCGCTCGTCGACGCCGCGACGGGCGGGTATTCGACGATCAGCGCCGAGCACCGGATCTTGAACTTGATGATCGACGGATCGGGCGTGGTGGCACCGGGCCTCGACGGCATCCGGGCCGCGGGCAACATCCAGAACGTGGGGTTGCGTGACGTCACCGTTCGGCGGGTCTCCGGCGCCGGCGTGCACACCGAGTACAACGCCGGGTTCCATCCGTACAGTTGGCGCTGTCACCGGGTCATGATCGACAACTGCGGGTGGCACGGGTTCGCCATGCAGGTGATGACCGACCTCACCTTGATCGACTGTCAGGCGATCGGCAACGGGGCGAACGGGTTCGAGATCGACAACGCGGCGAACTCGCACGCGATCGGCTGTCGCGCCGAGTGGAACGTGAGCAACGGCTATCACCTGACCGGCGATTGGGCGACCGGCACCGGCTCGGGCGGGATGCTGCTGTCGGGCTGCTCGACGGACCGCAACGGACAGAACGGGGTGTTGGTCGACGCGGTCGGGAACCCGCCGCTGCAGATCGAGAACCTGTTGACTCGCCGCGACGGCCGCAACAACGGCGCAGGCGGCGGCGGGTACGCCGGGCTCAAGGTCGACGGCGCCGAGGTGCCCGTGATCGTCGGCATGATCACGTGTTACCCCGGAGTCGACGACGACGGTACGCAGGCAGCCTCACCGCAGTACGGGGTGCGCGTCGAGGATTCGGCGTACGTGTCCGTCGCGTCCGGGTTCCTGCACGCGAACACGACGGGATGGTCGGACGGCGGCGGGAACGGCACGCTGCGCCGCGGGCTCAACATCGCCGAGCGGACCGGCCCGACGGCGACGCCGGTCGACGCGTTCGCCGGCCCGACCGACGTCGCCGGGAACCTGAACGTCGGCGGGTACCTCGCTGCGTCGTCCGGGCAGTCCGGCGGACAGTGGAACATCTGGGACGGTACCGCGAAGGCGTTGAACCTCGGCTCGGCCGGCGGCGGCGTGGCGATCAAGGAGGGCGCGAACGCCCGCATGAACGTCGCCACGCTCGCCGCAGGCGCGGTCACCGTGGCGAACACCTCGATCACCGCGAACACCCGCGTCCTGCCGTTCCGGCAGGCGGCAGGCGGCGCCCTCGGGCACCTGTCGGTCACGAAGAACCCCGGCGTCGGTTTCACGATCACGTCGAGCAGCAACACCGAAACGTCCGTCGTGGCGTGGGTGCTGTTCGAGCCCGCGTAACCCGACGCCGCCGCACCTCACGCTCGCCCCTCGCCGACACGGCAGGGGCTCTTTTCATGCCCGGAAAGGGGCTCACCCATGGGTGACACAGAAAGGCCGATCCCCGAGCGGCTCGGCGACCAGGACGAACAGGCGCTGCACCTCGTGCGCACCGGGAACGGGCCGACCGTCGACGACGAGGCCGCGCTGCTCGCGCAGGTGCACGGCGCCCCGGACATGGCCGGGTTCTACACCGGGCCCGAGACCGGCGTCGACGAGGCAGCCGACGAGCCGGCCGAGGACGTCGCCGACCAGGACGCGCCCACCGACGGCGACACCGCGAAGGGGGGCGCGTCCGCATGAGCGTTGACAGCATGATCAAGGCGGTCGAGCGGTGGATCGGCACCCGCGAGCCGAACGCGATACAGACGTGGTACCGCGAGCGCAACGGCTCGGCGTACGCCTACAACTTCCCATGGTGCAACGCCACGATCACCCGCGCCGCCGTCGAGGCGGGCGAGTACGAGTCGGTGTGCTTCGGCACCGACTACGCGTACACCGTGGCGCACGCCGCCCGCTTCAAGGCGGCCGGTCAGTGGCACGCCGGTACGAAGGGGATCAAGCGCGGTGACATCGTGTTCTTCGACTGGTCGGGCACGAACGAGATCGGGAAGATCGATCACGTCGGCATCGTGACCTCGGTGTCGGGCAGCCTCGTCTACACGATCGAGGGCAACACCGCGAACATCTGCGCCCGCCGCGTGCGCACCGAGGCGGACATCGCCGGGTACGGCCGGCCCAAGTACAAGGCGGCGCCCGCGAACGCGAGCGGCAGCTCGGGCTCGAAGCGCCCGCAGGTGTCCCTCGCGAAGCTGGTCAAGGCGTTCAAGGCGGACCCGCCGAGGGCAGGAACACCGGTCTCGTACGCGCTCGTCGAGGTCGTCGAGGATGCCCTCGTTGCCGAGAGGCTGCTCGCGAAGCAGTACGCCGACGGGCACGCCGGCACAGCCACGCACAGCGCGTACGCGCTGCTGCAGCACCGATACGGCTACAGCGGCAAGGACGCCGACGGCATCCCCGGCGTGACGTCGCTCAAGCGGCTCGGCAAGGCGCACGGGTTCGACGTCGTCGCCTGAACATCCCCGGACGGCGGGAACCGCCGACCACTCACCCACCACTGAAAGGGGGCCGGCATGTCTACCGGCCTGTTCGTCTCGTTCATGAGAACCGCCGTGCCGTACCTCGTCGGGCTGCTGCTCGCCCTGGTCGCACGCGCCGGGTTCGACATCGACTCGACGACCGTCACGGCCGCCGTGACCGTCGCGGCCGGCATCGCGTACTACCTCGTGTTCAGGCTGCTCGAACTGCTCGGCGAGCGGCTGTCGGGCACGTTCCTGCAGAACCTCGCGGGTGTGTTCCTCGGGTGGGCGCGGCCGCCGGCCTATCCCAAGTTCGAGGCGCTCGAACCGGTCGACGGCGCGCGGTACCTCGGCGGCGACTCGACGAGCGGGTGACACCGGCCTTACGGCCCCGGTCACACCCCACTGCACAACCCGGAGGTAGCGCGTGGACGCTGCGACGCTCAGCGCGGTCGGCGTGATCGTCGTCGGGCTCGCGGCGGCCGCCGCTGCACTGATCGGACACCGCGGGGCGAACGCTGCCTCGCAGTCCGGCGCCGTGCTCGGCGGGTACTCGACGCTCGTCGACAACCTGCAGGAAGAGCGAGACAAGCTCGCGCGGCAGATCTCCGAGAACGATGTGAAGCTCGCCGCGGCGTACGCCGAACTCGCCAGTGAGCGCGCCGACAAAGCAGCGCTGCAGGGGCAGATCACGGCGCTCACGAGCGAGAACAGACAGCTACGCGACCGGATCGTCGAGCTTGGAGGGCAACCCACGTGACGCGACGTCATGCTCAGCCGATCCTCGCGCAGCGTTGGCGGTCGCTCGCGGTCGCCGCCGTACTGCTCGTGCTGTCGGGTGCGGTTGTCCTCGTGTGGCTCCGCATCGACGCCGAGTCGTCCGCCCGTAGGGAGGCGATCGCCGAGGCGAACCTGCGCGGCGACGCGGTGACGACGCTCGCCGGCGACGTGCGGGTGCTGCGCGAGCAGATCAAGGCCGAGGGAAAGACGCCAGCCGCGCCGGACCCGGCTCGGGCGGTCGAGGATCTACCGCGGCGGGCCGAGGTGCCGGTACCGATCCCCGGTCCGGCCGGTCCTCGCGGACCGCAGGGCGAGCCCGGCAAGGCCGCGCCCACGATCACCCCGGCGCCCGGAGCAACCGGACCGCAGGGCGATCCCGGCGACACGGTCACCGGTCCGCAGGGGCCGGTCGGTCCTACTGGACCCGCCGGCCCACCCGGTCCCGACGGACCGGCCGGGCAAGACGGGCAGAACGGCGAGGACGGCGAGGACGGAACCGACGGACGCGACGGGCAGACGTGCCCGGACGGGTACAGCCTGCAGGCGCCGTCATGGGATCCCGACGCCCTCGTCTGCAGACGCGACGGCGCCCCGCAGCCGAGCGACCCGTCGCCGAGCCCGTCGTCGACGCTGCTCGGGCTGCCTGCCGAGCGCCGCCGCACCGCATGACAGCACTGCGCCCCTGTCTGGCCTAACGGCCGGGCAGGGGCGCTTTTGTGCGTTTGTCGGCCCCCGCCGCGGTGCACGGCGAGGGCCGGGTGAGTGCTCCCCGAAGGGGCGATTCCCAGTATGACCCAAGCGCATCAACCCGTCACGGTCGTACGCTGGTTGGCGAGTGCTCTACGCCCAGCAAGGGGAATCCATGATCAATCCATCTGTCATGACGACCGGGGAGCGGATCAGGTACTACCGCCTCAAGGTCGGCAAGCCGCAGTCCGCCCTCGCCGGTCTCGTCGGTCGGTCCGAGGATTGGCTCAGCAAGGTCGAGCGGAACATCATCCGTATCGACTCCCTGTCCATGCTCATCCGGATCGCCCGCGAGCTGAACCTCGACAACGTCGCCGACCTCGTCGGATCGGCGATCGACCTAAGCCTCGTCGGCGGACCCGAGCACCCCTCGGTGCCCGCGATCCGGCGCGCGCTGAACACCCCGCCGTCGCACCTCGGGCTCGGGCTGCCCGGCGACCCGTACACCGCGCCGCAGCTCGCCGAGCGAGTCGTCGAGGCGTGGGGCATCTACGAGACCGAGACCGAGCGGTACGCGCCCGTCGGCGGCATGCTGCCCGGACTGCTCGCCGAGGCGTACGCCACGCTGCGCGCCACGAGCGGCGAGGCCGAACTCGACGCGACCCGCGCGCTCGTCTCGCTGCTGCACCTGCACCAAGTGTTCTTGCGGCGCGTCGGCGAGCGCAAGCTGTCGCTGCGCGCCGCCGACCGGGCGATGCAGATCGCCGACAGCACGGGCGACCCCGCCCTAATCGCCGCCTCGGCATGGAACGTCTGCGGCATCCTCACGTCGAGCGGCGAGGTCGCCGACTCGCTCGACCTCGCGCGCACGACGATCGAGCACTGCCGGCCGGGCGACGACGCCACCCCCGAGCACCTGTCGGCGTACGGCGCGCTGCACCTCGCCGCGGTCATCGCCGCCATTCGGGACAGCAAGGCGCCGACGGCATGGGATCTGCTGTCGCAGGCGAGCACTGTCGCGCGGCGGCTCGGTGTCGACCGGAACGACTTTCACACCTCGTTCGGCCCGACCAACGTCGCCATGCACGGCGTGCACCTCGCCGCCGAGGAAGGCGACGCGGCCGAGGCGCTGCGCCTCGCCGACGACGTCGAGGTGCCCGAGCCCGGCGGCGTGCTGCCGCTCGAACGGACGACGCGGTACCTCGTCGAGGTCATGCACTCGCACCGGCTGACCGGCGACGACTTCGGCACGCTCTACATGCTCAAACAGATCATGGAAGCGTCGCCGGAAGAGATCAGGTACTTTCCGCTCGTGCGCGAGGCTGTGCAGGCGCTCTTGAAGCGGCCGCGCCCGCAGATGCGCGGCGACGTGCACCGCATCGCCGAGCACGTCGGCGTGCTCGCGTAGCTCGAACGGGCGCTCGGCCGCCCGGAGTTGATGCACCCGGAACACAAGGCGACCCGGAATTTTCTTCCGGGTCGCCTCGTCATTTCCCTTCTACGGTCCGTGTCATGACGACGACTCAGCGAGTTCGGCGAGGGAGTGTCGGCGTGACCGCGAACCCCTCGCAGGGAGTACGCATCGACCGCATCGGATCGTTACGGCGTACGTCGGCCGGACGTATCGCGATCCCGCTCACCGTGGGCAAGGACGGCGACCGAGTCGGCGAGGGCGACCTCGTGCTGACGAACGCCGACGCCGAAATGCTGCACGCCGAACTCGGGCGACTGCTCGTCGAGTCGATTCCCCCGACTACTCCCGAGCGGAGCGAGTGACGTGATGACGAATGACGCGCTGCCGCAGAGCGCACCGACAGGACGCACCACACAGGACCACATCCGCCGAGCGAACCTCGCCGAGGCGGCCGGCGGGTTCGACGGATTCGTGTCCGTAGACTGGATCAGGGACAGCGGCGCGAGCGTGTCGCGGACCCTCGCAAAGTGGGATCAGGGGCAGCTCGCCGAACTGCCCGCGGGCAAGGCATGGGACGTCGTCCGCATGGACCGGTCGCACGGGTGGCGTACGGTCACGGCGCTGCGCACTGCGGGCGTCGACGTCGGGCCCGTGCTGCACACCGAGGCGTACGTCGAGGTGCTCGTGCCGCTCGGCTCGGTCGCCGCGTGGGACCAGGACGGCGCGACCGTCGTCGCCGAGGGCGAGCTGCTGACCGTACCGCCGCCCGCCGTTGTCGCCCCGCACACGCTGAACGCCCGCTCGTGGATCGTGCCGCCGGGCACGACGCTCACGGACGGCATGGCGCTGTACGAGGCGTACGCGTCCGCGAGCGCGAGCATGGCCATGGACGGCACACGATGACCGCCGAGGCCGCGGTCGCCGAGGCTGTGCCCCTCTCGACGCTCATGTCGGTCAACGTGCGCACGTGGCTCGAACAGACCGCCGCCGGCGAGCCGATCCCCTGCCTGATGCTGAACTACTCGGCGCCGCAGTTCGACGACGTCGACCCGGCTGCCGTCGAGGCCAGCATGCGGCAGGTGGCGCAGTCGCTCGGCGCCGTCCCGACCGGCGAGCCGGTACCCGACATCGGCGTGCGGCTGACCCTGCGCGGCGGCGTGGCGCTGCTGTGGTTCCCTGGGACCGGCTACGCGCTCAAGGTGCAGCACCCCAGATGGGTGCGCGGGCTCGAACAGAGCGGCGCCGCGCTGCTCGCGGTCGGGATCGACGAGCTGTCGCAAGTCGCCACGGTCGCCGAGGTCGACGAGTACCGGAATCACGCCCGCGAGGCCGGCCGCCTGTTCTTCGCTCTCGCCCGCGTGGGTCGCGCCGTCGGGGGTGCCTCGTGAAGGCGGCGCCGGCCCGGCCGGACGTCGTCCCGTTCATCGCGGCATGGAGCGGCGAGCAGCGGCACACGCGCAGGGTTGTGTACTCGGGGCGGGGCGGTATCGCGTTCGTCGACGAGGCGCCCGAGGACCGCGACCAATTCGGCGTGCTGTGGAACGGCCGCGCCCTCGCGCAGGGCGCCGGCCGCCCGCGGTACGGCGAGGTTCACCCGGAGCGACAGCGCGTGGCGATGCAGTACCTCATGTGTCAGGTGTGCGGGCGGCCGGCTGATCGCGACCGGAACGGCGGCGTGCTGTTTGTGGTCGAGGACAACCGGGGCGATTGGAACGGGTGGCCCGAGAACCTGATGACGACGCACCCGCCGCTGTGCCTGCCGTGCGCGGGCAAGGCGGTCGAGCAGTGCCCGCACCTCGTCGACAGCAGCGTCGCCCTACGCGTCCGCAACAGCGAGGTGTGCGCGGTGTACGGGCGCATCTGGTCGTCGTCGGCGTTCGGGCACCCGGTGCGCACCGCGAATAAGGAAGTCGTCGCCTACGGCACGGCGGCCGCACGGTGGGTACTCGCCGGGCAGCTCGTGCGCTCCCTGCACGGCTGCACGCGCGTCGACCTGCAGCGCGAACTCGCGCGCTCCCGATGACAGGGTCGCCCGGCGGTCGACGCTCCCCCGACGTCCCGCCGGGCGATCCGCTCAACATTCGAACCGAGGTTCGAATTTTGCGCTGTGTTTGGCATATGCAACGATCAGGGGATCACCCTCACGCACCGGTTAGCCATGGTTAACCGGTGCCCCCATGCGGGTGCGGTAGGTCCCTCACGCGCGAGGCCCGTTCCGTCCAAAGCACGGAGCCGCACCCTGACCGCCCCGGACGCCCGTACAGTGGCGACCGGGGCGGGCTACGTTCAGCCGCTCGGATCGCGTCAAAGTCCAAAGAATCTCAGGCCAAGCGCCTTTCTTTAGTGTGGTCTGAGGCGACCTGCATAAACGCAGGTGAGCACATCGCTAAACCTCGCACACCTTCTAAGCGCTTGGCCGCAGGTTCGAGTCCTGCCGGGGGCGCATTTGCCCGCATCACCATGAGGCCCTCCGTCCCGGAGGGCCTTTTCGCCGTCAGGGGCACGCTAACGAGCGCACCGTAGTGGCGACGTCAAGGAAACCTGTCAGTCCCCTCCCGTACGTCGGCGACGGCCCGCCCTCCGCTCCGTACGTCAGCGCGGCCCCGCGCTCCGCTCCGCGCATTCGGCCAGTACCGGAAGGGCCTTCTCCAGGCTGCCGTGTCCGTCGGCGAACGGGAGGCGCAGATGGTGGCGGAAGCCGTCGACCGCGGAGAAGGCCGGGCCGGGGACGATGAGGACACCCGCGCGGCGGGCGAGTTGGGCGGTGGCCTCGGCGTCCGCGCCCGGGATCTCCACCCAGAGGGCGGAACCGCCCGCCGGGCGTTCCCAGCGCCAGCCGGGGGCGTGGGCGAGGAGCAGGCGTTCGGTCTCCGCGAGTCGGTCGCGCAGCTGGGAGCGGCGGTGGGCGCGGGCCTCGGGCAGCTGCCGGAGCAGGCGCACGGCGAGCATCTGGTCCACCACCGGGCAGGACAGGTCGACGGACTTCTTGATGTCCGCCAGCCGGTGGACGACGGTGGCGGAGGCACGGATCCAGCCCACCCGCAGGCCGCCCCAGAACAGCTTGGACAGGGTGCCGATCGTCGCCGTGGCGTCGGCCGGCAGCCGCGGGGCGAGGGAGACGGGGGCGTCGTCGTGGCGCAGGGTCAGTTCCGCGTACGCGTTGTCCTCCACCGTGTACACCCCGTGTTCGGCCAGCGCCGCCGCCCAGCGCAGCCGGGTGTGCTCGTCCATCCCCCGGCCCGTGGGGTTGTGCACGGACGGCTGCAGATAGACCAGGCGCGGCCGGACACGGCCGGCCAGCCGGGCCAGCGCCGCCGGGCCGTCGCCGTGCGGGGACGCGGCCGGGAGCGGGACGAGGCGGGCGCCCCGGGACCGCAGCGCCTCCAGCGCCCCGCGGTACGTCGGGTCCTCGACGACCACCGTGTCCCCGGGCTCGACCAGCCCCTGGGTGATCAGCCAGACGGCCTGCTGGGACCCGGCGGTGACCAGGATCTGGTCCGGGGAGGTGGGCAGGCCGGCGGCGCGGTGGTACCCGGCGATCGCCTCCCGCAGCTCCGGCAGCCCGTACGGAAGGTAGCCGTCACCGGCCAGCGCGGGGCCGAGGTCCTGGGCGGACAGGGCGCCGACCGCCGCCGCGACCGCGGGCAGGCCGTCCAGCGCCCCGCTGGACAGGTCGATGCCGCTGTCCCTGGTCCCGAAACTGGCCAGGCGCCCTTCGGTCGCCGGTTCGCCCACCGCCCCCGACGCCCGTAGCCGCGACCCGCTGCCGTGCCGGCTCTCCAGCCGGCCCTCGGCCTCCAGCATCCCGTAGGCGGCCGTCACCGTACTGCGGCTGACGCCGATCGCCGCCGCCAGGGCGCGCTGCGAGGGCAGCACGGTACCGGGGGCGATGTCCCCGCGCTGCGCCAGTTCGCGCAGCGCGTCGGCCAGCAACCGCGGCAGCGCCCCCGTACCTCCTTTGGACCAACCGGTGAGCAGACGCGACAGGCGGGTGGGAGGAATCCGGTCCATACGCCCATCATCCCGCTCCTCAGGCCACTTGCCCTCAAGTGGTGTGTGCCGCCCACGGGTGCCGCGCGCAGGATCGAGGGACCGTTCGTTCGAAGGAGAAAGAACATGGCGACCGTCGTGCTGGTCGGGACCCTGGACACCAAGGGGACGGAGTACGCGTGGCTCGCGACGCGGCTGCGGGCGTCCGGATGCGATGTGGTGACCGTCGATGCCGGGGTGATGCCGCTGCCGGACGGGACCCCCGCCGGTGATGTCGAAGCCGCCGCCGTCGCCCGCCGCGCCGGGCACGACCTGGCGGCGCTGCGGGCCGCCGGGGACCGCGGCGCGGCGGTGTCGGCCATGGCCGAAGGGGTCGAGCTGGTCGTCGGCGATCTGCACCGGGAGGGCCGGCTGCACGCGGTGCTGGCGGTGGCCGGCAGCGGTGGCTCGTTCATCGCCGCGCGGGCCATGCGGGCGCTGCCCGTCGGTGTGCCGAAGCTGCTGGTGTCGACCATGGCCGGCGGGGATGTGTCCCCGTACGTGGGCAGCAGCGACATCACCATGATGTACAGCGTGGTCGATGTGGCGGGCATCAACTCCGTGTCGTCCCTGATCCTGGGGAACGCGGTGGCCGCCGCCGCCGGGATGGCCGCCCACCACGAGCGGAGCCTGACCCGTCCGCGTGCCGAGGGCCGCGCGCTGATCGGGGCCAGCATGTTCGGGGTCACCACACCGGCCGTCGATGCCGCCCGACGCCGGCTGGACGAACTCGGTTACGAGGTCCTGGTCTTCCATGCCACCGGTGCGGGCGGGCAGGCCCTGGAGAAGCTCGCCGCGGGCGGCTTCCTGGCCGGGGTCCTGGATCTGACCACCACCGAACTCGCGGACGAACTGGTCGGCGGGGTGCTGAGCGCCGGGCCCGGCCGGCTCACCGCCGCGGGCCGGGCCGGGATTCCCCAGGTGGTGGCCCCGGGAGCGTTGGACATGGTCAACTTCGGGGCCCGGGAGACGGTCCCTGAGCGCTTCGCCGGGCGCCGTCTGCTCGTGCACAACCCGACGGTCACCCTGATGCGCACCACGGCCGACGAGATGGCGCTGCTCGGCACCTCCATCGGGCACAAGCTGGCCGCGGCGGACGGACCCGCCGCGGTCCTCTGGCCGCTGGGCGGCGTCTCCGCCGTGGACGCGCCCGGCGGGCCCTTCCACGACCCCGCCGCCGACGAGGCCGCGCTGACCTCCCTGCGGTCGGCGCTGGAGGGCAGCACCGTCGAACTCCACGAGATCGACGCCCATCTGAACGACCCGGCCTTCGCCGTTGCCGCCGCCGACCACCTCCACCGGCTGATCACCACCGTCGACCGCCCGGCCGCGGACGCCTGAGACCGCGAGCGCGCCGCGCACACCGCGCACATCGCGCACATCGCGGAAGACGCCCAAGACACCCAGAAACCGCAGACACCGCAGACACCGAACAGGAGCCCCCTCGTGGACCGCAAGCAAGCCCTGAGCCGTCTGACCGCCCAGGTCAGCGCCAAGAAGCCCGTCATCGGCGCAGGCGCCGGGACCGGCCTGACCGCCAAGTGCGCGGAGGCCGGCGGTGTCGACCTGCTGATCATCTACAACTCCGGCCGCTACCGGATGGCCGGTCGCGGCTCCCTGGCGGGTCTCCTGCCCTACGGCGACGCCAACGCCATCGTGCTGGAGATGGCCGGGGAGGTGCTTCCCGTCGTACGGGAGGTGCCGGTGCTCGCCGGGGTGTGCGGCACCGACCCCTTCCGGATCATGGGCAACTTCCTCGACCAGTTGAAGGCCGTCGGCTTCACCGGCGTACAGAACTTCCCCACGGTCGGGCTGTACGACGGCACGTTCCGGGAGAACCTGGAGGAGACGGGCATGGGCTTCGGCCTGGAGATCGACATGATCCGCCAGGCCCATGAGCGGGAACTGCTGACCGCCCCCTACGTCTTCGACCCCGACCAGGCCGCCGCCATGGCCGCGGCCGGCGCGGATGTGCTCGTACCCCACGTCGGGCTCACCACCAAGGGCGCCATCGGGGCCACCACCGCCCTCACGCTCGACCAGGCGGCCACGGCCGTGCAGGAGATGCACGACGCCGCCAAGCGCGTCAATCCGGACATCATCGTGCTCTGCCACGGCGGGCCGATCGCCGAACCCGAGGACGCCCGCTACGTCCTGGAGCACACATCGGGCATCGCCGGTTTCTTCGGCGCCTCGTCCATGGAGCGCCTCCCCACCGAACGCGCGGTCACCGAACAGGCGCGCGCCTTCAAGTCCCTCCCGATCGGCTGAGCGCCTCAAGGCTGCTCTCCGTTCCCACCCGAAGCCCGGCCGCCCCACAGGGGGGCAGCCGGGCTTTCCGCTGCCCGGCCAGGGCCGCTCCGGAATTTCCGCCCGCTCCCCTTTCCCGAGGTCGAACCACACCGCGGGGAGCGACCCGGAAATTCATCAGTACCCACGGTAGCGAATTCCCCCTCCATAACTGCCGGCATTTCCGGTTCAGTTGTACCGGCGGTAATCTCCGAAGCCCCCCGTTGGACAGCACCGACATCAAAGACCAGGTCAAGAACTCCCGTACCGCAACGTCGAATTCCGGACCCCGTACGGCCACTTTTCCGCCCCGTCGCCGACACGCCATCACCTCTTCGCAACGATGGGGTTGACACCGGAAGTTGGTCTAGTCCAACTTAGTGGAGCACAGGTTCGGCGGGGCGACGGCCGCTGTCCGGGCCTCTGCCGTACGAGCAAACCAGCAGGCCAGCAGTGTGAGTTGGCCACGCCTGCCGACGAAGACGTCGACGAAGCGTGTCCGTTTCCCGTACCGCGGCCTGTGCTGGGCACCAAGCACAGGAGGGGGAAGAACCGGTCCGTCCTCACGACGTACCACTCCCGCACCGCACCGCAGCACCACCACATGGCTCTCGTCCTCGGACGGCGAATTTCCCCGTCCCGCCCACCGGGACGGTCCGAGGAAGAGGACCCGCCGGACAGCATTCCGGCCCGACAGCTGAACCCACCCGCAGCGAGTGAATCAACGGCAGCCGGCCGTGAGTTCACTGCGCCCTGAAGCGGTCACGGGAAGCCGTTCCCACTGAAGCCGTATCTCCCACTCAGCCCGTTCTCCGCATAGCCGTCTTCCCACCTGTGGGAGCGGTTCTCCGCGCCGATTCCAGCGATGCCACGCGCCGTCGGCGCGAGCCGCCGGAGACCGGCGGGTCCGCTCATCCACAGCACTTCCGAGTCCTGGAGTGATTGCATGCCGACGCCCGACCCCTATCTGCATCGAGCCGCATCGGACATCCCGTACTTCAGTACGGACACCGAGACGTATCTCGCCCGTACCCCGCTGCGGGAGCTCCGCAAGTCCCGGGAGCTCCGCGTTCTGTCGGAGGAGGACTTCGCCTTCTGGCAGACGTACGGATACGTCGTCGTGGAGCAGGCCATTCCCGCCGCCGCGGCGAAGCGACTGCTGGACTTCACCTGGGACTTCCAGGGGCTCGACCCGGACCGGCCGGAGACCTGGTACTCCGACCGGGAGTTCCGTTCGGATCTGGACCGGGAGCTGCACATCTACGGATTCGTCGAGGCCTACCACCACCAGCTGATCTGGGACAGCCGCCAGAACCAGCGCGTGTACGACGCGTTCGTCGACGTCTGGGACTGCGAAGAGCTGTGGGTGACCCTGGACCGGCTCAATCTCAACCCGCCGAACATCAAGGACCGTGACCGTGCGCACATCGCGCCGACGGACAAGGGGTTCGACATCGAACTCCACTGGGACGTCGACACCACGCTCGGTGTGCTGCCGCAGCGGGTCCAGGGAATCATCGCGCTGAAGGACACCCAGCCGGACGAGGGCGGATTCCAGTGCTCGCCCGAGCTGTTCCGCCGGTTCGACCAGTGGAAGGCCGTGCAGCCGGAGGACCGGGACCCCATCAGGCCGGATGCCGACCGGGCGGAGTTTCCCGTGGTCCGGCCCGCGCTCAAGGCCGGCGACCTGCTGATCTGGAACGGCCTGCTCGCGCACGGGGTGGCCCGCAACACCTCGGAGCGGGGGGTGCGGGCGGTTCAGTACCTCTCCATGATGCCCGCCCTGGAGTCGGACGAGGAGCTGACCCGGTCCCGGGTCGACTCCTGGCGCCACCTCAGCACGCCGGACTGGAACAAGACGCTGGTCGGGGACGCGACGAAGCACGAATCCCTCAGGTACGACACCGCCACCCTGAACGATCTCGGCGCGAGACTCCTGGGGCTCGAATCCTGGCACGGGACGAAATCCGGAGCGGATTCCGGAGCGGATTCCGGAGCGGATTCCGGAGCGGATTCCGGAGCGGATTCCGGAGCCGAAGCCGAAGCCGAAGCCACGGCCGCCGTGGCCGAGGTCATCGCCGAAGCCGAGCGGTCGACGGGAGAGCCGACGTGCGTAAAGTCTGCCTGACCCTTCCCACCAACAGGCCGTGCTCACCGACGATTTCGGCGGTCGGCGCCGAAGCCGCGCACGCGGCCGAGCACTTCGACGTCGAGGTGCATCTGCTGATCCTCGACTCCTCCGACGAGCACACACTCGCCGAACACGCCGAGGCCGTCGCCGCTCTGCCCGGCACGCCGAACGTGGTCGTGCACCATCTCGGCGAATCCGAACAGCGGGACTTCCTGCGGCGCGTGATCGAGCGCGCCGAGGTCACCAAGCCCCACCGGCTCCTCGATCTGATGCTTCCGGCCGAAGTCTCCTACGGCGCCTGCACCAATCGCGCGTTCCTGATCGCCGCCGCGCTCGGCTGCGAGTCGATTCACCGCAGGGATTCCGACAGCAGCTATCAGGTCCTGAACGGCGAGCCGGTATTTCCCATTCACCACGAGATCCTGTCCCTCGGCCTGCGTGCGGGCGACGCGGTCGCCGGGGTCTCCGAGGCCGAGCTGGAGCCGTCGCAGGCCCACCGGACGGTATCCATGGTGGGCAGTTCCTTCGTGGGTGAACTGTCCGTGGACATCAGCGAGATCCAGCAGCTCGACCGCGACGTCTATCACGACGTCGTCAGCCTGTGGGCGCCTGCCCGGTGGTCGGACGAGGAGAAGCGGCACCTGGTCGACGAGTCCTTCCGGGGCGCCGGCACGGAGGAGTTCGTCCGGGACCACTCGACCCTGACCACGGTCGATCCCATGCGGGTGGACATGTGCAACATCAGTTTCCACCACGAGGTGTACGAGCGGATGCCGCTGCCGCCCGCCACCAACACCATCGGCAGCGACTACTTCCTCATGCATGTGGTCCACGACGCCCGGCTGCCCGGCGTCCTCCACAACCGCAACATCGTGAATTTCTACACCGCCGAGCGCAGGACCGATTCCGGTTTCCTGGCCTACCAGTTGCGGTTCACGAAGTTCTTTCTGTCGATGCTCTACTTCAATGTCATCTACGACCGGATGGCGGCGGCCGGAGATTCCCTGCTCGACGACCGGGACCATCTCCGCGTGGCCACGATCACCGAATTCATCAGGGACAGCACCCGGTCGGCCAGGGACGAGAACGTGGAGCGGCTGCACAGCCTCGACCGTTCCTACCGGAAGCTCGGCGGCAGATACGCGGAGTTCGCGGACGTCCTGGCCCTGCACGGTCCGCGTCTGCTCGACGAGGCCCAGGCCGATATCGACGACTTCGCCCTGCTGACCGAGACATGGCAGCCACTGATACGCGCGAGCCGGTCCATCGGCCTCGACCGGACGGTCCGGTAGACGGGCCATGGGCAATTTACTCATGCACGCGACCACCGGGATAGCGACGACCCCCCGGATGCGCGCCGCACTGGCCGCCGCCACCGATGACCAGATCATCTTCGATCTCGCCGGGATCGAGGGACAATATGACGCGCTGATACGGGAGTTGCCCGGCATCTCCGTCCGCTTCGCCATGAAGGCCTGCCCCGTGGACGAGGTGCTGGCGGCCCTGGCGGGCAGGGGATCCGGCTTCGACGCGGCAAGTCCGGAAGAGATCGCACAGGCGATCGGAACCGGTGTACCGCTCGACACCATTCATTACGGCAACACCATCAAGTCCGACCACAACATCGCCGACGCCTACCGGCTCGGCATCCGGGACTTCGCGACGGACAGCCTGGAGGACGTGACGGCGATCGGCGTCCACGCGCCGGGCGCCCGGGTGTTCTGCAGGCTCGCCACCAGCGGGGACGGGGCCCTGTGGGGCCTCAGCAAGAAGTTCGGCTGCTCGGGCGCGGACGCGGTACGGGTGATGGAGAAGGCGCGGGACACCGGTCTGACCCCGGCGGGCCTGTCCGTACACGTCGGTTCGCAGCAGATGACGACCGAAGCCTGGCAGAGCGCCTTCGAAAGCCTCGCCGACGTGCTCACGGCACTGAACCGGCGGGGAATCCTTCCGGACCACATCAATCTCGGCGGCGGCCTTCCCGCACTCGGCTACCGGGACATGCGAGGAATTCCTCTCGATCCGCCGCTGGACAAGATATTCGCCGTGATCCGGGAGGGCATGGAGCACCTCCGGGCCGTGTCGGAATCCGCCCTGGAATTCGTCATGGAGCCGGGACGGCATCTGGTGGCCGATCACGGAGCCATCCGGGCTCATGTGTCCCGGATGTCCACGCGGCAGCAGCTGGACGGTGAACGGCAGCACTGGCTGTATCTGAGCTGCGGAAAGTTCAACGGGCTCTACGAGATGGACGCGTTGCAGTACAGGCTGGTGTTCCCGTCCCACGACGGAGCGGAACACGTGCCCGCTGTCATCGCGGGCCCCACGTGCGACAGCGACGACGCCTACGTACAGACGGACAGTCCCGTTCGTGTGCCCGAAGAGCTCGCGTCGGGCGATCCGGTCTGGATTCTCTCCTGCGGCGCCTATGCGACCAGCTATATGACGCGGGGTTTCAACGGGTTCCGCCCGCTCCCGTACTCCTGGGCGTCCAGCGGGCGCCCCGGCCGGAAGGGTCCCCATTAGATGATCCACGACATGCGCGTACGGCATATCGCCGACAGCGACTGGGACGGCATCGTCGCCCTGGAATCCCGTGCCTACACCGACAGTTCGCTGTCCGAGGGTCGTGCGGCACTGGAGTCCCGGGCACAGGCCTCGCCGGCCACCTGCTTCGTGCTGGACCACGGCGGGCGGATCACCGGATATGTACTGGCCCTGCCCTATCCGAGATTCCAGTATCCGGAACTGACACGCGGCGAGGAAGTCGTCTTCCACTCGCGCAACCTGCATCTGCACGACATCGTCATCGACAAGGAATTCCGTGGCCGGGGGCTGGCGAGGAGACTGCTCCACCACCTCACGGTGACGGCCGGAGCGAGGACGTACGAACATATCTCGCTGATTTCCGTCGGGGACAACGAGACCTTCTGGGCGGCCAACGGATTTCTCGCCCACCCCCATATTCCGCTGCCCCGGAGCTACGGCGCCACCGCCGTATACATGTCCAGGGCGGTTCAGGTCGGCCGAGCCGGGAGTTCGGCGTCCTTCCCTGATCCCTTTCCCGGGTCTCCGCCGCACGACGAAGTAGGTTGATTCACATGTTTCGCGTTCGCGATCCGTTCCGCCGCGCACAGTTGGCGATCGCAGCGTTGTTCTGTCTGCTGGGGTTCCAGTACGCCACCTGGGCGGCCCGGCTCCCCACGCTCAAGACGGAACTCGGCCTGAGCGAGGCGGAGCTGGGCCTGCTGCTGATGGCCTGCGGCGCGGGCGCGGCGGCGTCGTTCCCCCTCGTGACCGTACTCATGCGGCGCATGGGCTCGCGGCGGCTGGCGCTGGTGTCGTCCCTCTGCCTGGGCGTTCTCCTGCTGGCCCTGGCCGCCGCGCCCACCTATCCGGTCGCCCTGCTGATCATCTGTCTGGACGGCGTCGCCGTCGGCTGTCTGAACGTCGCGATGAACGCGCAGGGCGCCGCACTCGAAGTCGAGCACCGGCGCACCACCATGTCCCGACTGCACGCGACGTTCAGCGCCGGGTCGCTGCTGGCGGCGCTCCTCGCCTCCGGGATGCATCTGTGGACCCCGGACCTGGCGGCGCACTTCGGCGTGGCCACCGTCATCCTGCTGCTCCTGGCCGGATACTCCTGGCCCGGCCTGCTGACGGCGGACCAGCAGGAGCCCGCGAAGAAGAAGGACCGCCGGAAGCTGACCATGCCGGCTCGTGCGACCTTGTGGATGGGGTGCGCGATGGCGTTCGGCACCGTGACCGAGGGCGCCATGAATGACTGGTCGGCGCTCTATCTGAAGGACGTCGTCAACGCCTCGGCCGAGATGGCGCCCATGGGCATCGCCGTGGTCTCGGTCATGATGGTGCTGGCCCGGGTCTTCGCCGACGGCTGGCGTACCCGCTGGGGCGACAGCCGCATCGTCCGGTTGGGCAGTGTGCTGGCCGGTGCCGGGCTGGCGCTCGCCCTGCTGGTCGGTGGCGTGGTGCCGACGCTGATCGGGTTCGCCTGTGTCGGGCTGGGCATCGCCGCCGTCACCCCGTGCATCTATGTGGCCGCCGCCAGGACGGGCCCGGACGCCCTGGCCCTGGTCGCCGCCATGGGCACGACCGGCCTGCTGGCCGGCCCGGCGGCGATCGGCTTCATAGCGAGCGCCAGCAGCCTGGTGTGGGGCATGGGCGCCGTGGCCGCCGCGGCCCTCCTCGTGGCCCTGTGCGCCACCCGGATCCGGTGGACGGCCCTGTCCGAGGCCTGATCGTCCAGGGGCCCGGGAGGACTGGGACCTCAGGTCCCGGGCCCCCCGGGCGCGGGTCTCAGCTCCGCAGGTGCGCCAGCACCGACGCCATCGCCCGCTCCACCGCCCGCCGCGCCTCGTCGGTGTGGTCGACCGTCTCGAACCCGTGGTGGGCGTGCGGAATGTCGATCACCTCGACCGCCGCTTCGGCCTTCTCGGCGGAGTCGAGGAACTCCTGGACCGTCACCGCGATCTCCGGCGACTCCAGGCCCACCCGGGTCAGGACGACCGGCAGGCTCCCCGCCCCGCTCACCGCGTCCGCCGGCCGGAACCGGGGCTCCACGGTCCCCCAGTTGGGCAGCGGCGCGAGCGCGGGATAGGTGGCCGCCACACACCGCAGCCACGGCGGGGGCGCCGCCAGCCAGTCGGCCGACAGCAGTCCGCCGACCGAGCAGAACCACAGGGCGATCCGCTGCCCGTCGACACGCGGATCGGACCGTACGAGTTCGACCGCGTCGGCCACGTCCTGGGCGGCGCGCGCGAAGTCACCGAGTCCGTGCAGCCGGTGGTCGAGCGTCACACCGACCGCGCCCAGGTCCGCCGCGTACGAGGCGTAGCCGACCAGGCCCGGCCAGTCGCGTGGTGTCGGCAGCCCCCCGGCCGGAACCGGGCCGCCGTGGACGAGGACCACCGCCGGACGGGGCCCGTCCGCGTCCGGCGGATACAGGTCGACCCGGCCCACGCGCTCCCTGCGCCGCTCCGGCAGGTCCAGGAGGAAGGGCCGCAGATGTGCGGGCTGTTCACCCACCTCCGGGGCGATCCGGTGTCCCTTGCCCTCGGCCGCCGCCAGCAGGACGCCGGTCAGCTCGTCCGGGGCCGAGAGCATCGGCCAGTGTCCGGTGTCGAGTTCGAAGAAGCTCGCCTCCGGGTCGACGAGCGCCTGGAACTGCGGAACCCCGAGCCCCACCATCCTCTCCACGATGGCGATGCTCGACCCGTTGGCCGTGCACAGGACACCGGACATCGGCAGCCCGGAGGCCGCCCCCGACAGCCGGAGCGGCTGGGTGAGGGTGCGCACGGGCTGGGGTGCGGCCAGACGGTCCAGCCGTGCCAGCGCGTCCGCGGTCAGGCCCGCGGTACTGCCCCAGCGCGTCCACTCACCGGGAGCCGGCGGCGGGAGCGGGCCGGTGCGCTCGGTGCTTCCGGTGCTTCCGGTGCTTCCGGTGTGGGCAGTGCTCCCGGTGTGGGCGGTGGACGCCGTGTGCGCCTGGTGCGCCGTGGCCGGTTCGCCCGAGGCCTGCGGGCCGCCCTGGAGCCGTTCGCGTACGGAAGGGTCCGGGACCAGTTCGAGCGCCGCGTCACCGTTCTGGGCCAGGCCCACGTCCAGGTACACGATCCGCGCGATCCGCTCCGGGCGGCGGTCGGCGGCGCCCAGAGCCGGATGGATGCCGTATCCGTGGCCGACGAGCACCACCTCCGGCTCGTCCACATGGTCGATCAGCCGGACCAGGTCCTCGATGTGCGTCTCCAGGTCGGTGTCGGGACCGCCCAGGTGGCGCCGGTCCCCCAGCCCGGTGAGCGTCGCCGGGTGGACCCCGGCCCCCGACTCCCTCAGCCCGGCCGCCACTTCCCGCCAGATCCAGCCACCGGTGTGGCTGCCCGCCACCAGCACGAACGCCGTCATGTACGCCTCCCTCTCCCGCCGTGGTCCGCACGGCCGCCCTCCCGGGCCGCTCGTGCTCCCGCGTAACGTAGGAACTCCCCCTGAGGGAGGTTCAAGACGTGTGCCCCGACGGCATGTGGAACGACGCACCCCCCGACGGCACATGGAGCATCGGAGAGCTGGCGGCGCGGGCGGGCGTCACGGTCAAGACCGTCCGCTTCTACTCGGACCGCGGTCTGCTGCCCGAGGCGGCGCGCAGCACCGGGGGTCATCGCCGTTACGGCCCCGAGGCCCTCGACCGCCTCCGGCTGATCCGGTCGCTCCGCACCCTGGACCTGCCGGTGCCGGACGTGGGCCGGGTGCTGGACCGGGACGACGCGCTGGAGGACGCGCTGGAGGACGTCATCGCGGACCGGCTCAAGGACCTCGGAACGCGCATGACCGCGATGCGCTGGCGGGAGGCCGCGCTCCAGCTGCTCCAGGACTGCCCGCCGGGGGAACGGGCCGGGCGGCTGCTTCTGATCGGCGCGATGACCACCCCGCCCGACACCACGTCACTGGCGCGTTTCTGGCGTCGCGTCCTGCCCGTACGGCTTCCGGCGGCGCAGAAGTCGTGGATCATCGAGGCCGCGGTTCCGCAGCCTCCGGCGGATCCGACCCCGGCCCAGGTGCTGGCCTTCGCCCGGCTCCACGCGCTCGCCTCCGACGTCGGCTCCGGCATCGGTGGCGACATCAGCGTCTGCCGGCCCGAGTACCTGCTGCTGGGCGAGGGCTGCCGGCCGGACATGCTCTACGACGGTCTCCGTGAGGCGTTCGCGATCGCCTCCCCCGACCTGCGGGCGGGGCGGCCCCCGCGCGAGGGCGAGGCTCTCGACAGCTTCGTCGCCGCGTTCGCCCGCCTCCGCGGTCTGCGGGACACCCCCGGTTTCCGCCACCGGCTCAGCGGCGTGCTGGCCCGGACCTCGGACCCCCGGATCGGCCGTTACTGGGAACTGACCGCCCAGCTGTCCAGCTCACCGGAGCCGACGTTCGGCGCGTCGGAGGACTGGCTCCGCGCCGCCCTGGACACCCAGGTGGCCGGGGCGACGGCCGGCTGACCGGTCCGAACCTCCTTTTTCCGGCGATCCGTTGGCCGGTCAGGCCCCGTTGGCAGGTCGGGTCCCGTTGGCCGGTCAGGCCCCGTTGACCGGTCCGCGGTCGGCCCGCATGCCCCCGCAGACCCGCCGGAAACCAGAGCATTCCCGCCGGAACAAGACACAAGTCGGCGCGCCGGAGGGCCTGATGAACGGCTGAAATCACTCCCCCGTGCGGCATGGAACGTGAAGTACCGGTGAATCCGCCTTCATGTTCGATCTCCCATATCCGGCTGACCACGCAGAACAGGCCCTGTCAGATATTCACGGGCGCTTTTCGCCGGATGACCGGATTACCGCCTTGACCATCTCTTGATACAAGAACGAAACTCGCAGAGGCACTCATGCATCAGGAGCCACAAGCGCATGTGCATGCGAATTGGCCCTGCGAGACATAGATCGCACGGGGTGTGCGGCGGGGGAAGCAGCGAAGATCGTATGTCCGTGACCACATGATCAGCGGGCAATTCCTTCACCTCCTCTCCTCATCTCTTGGTGCGCGAAGGGAATGGAGGGGGAATGCCGACGCACATGGGCTATCCCGGCGTATACATCGAAGAACTTCCCAGCAGCGTTCGGACCATCGCCTCGGTCACCACATCGGTGACCGCTTTCGTGGGGCACACCCGCCGAGGACCGCTCAACCAACCGGTGCGCATCACCAGTTTCGCCGACTTCGAGCGGCGTTTCGGCGGACTCACGTCGCGGAGCGCGGTCGGCTACGCCGTGCACCAGTTCTTCGGCAACGGCGGGACGGTCGCGGTCATCGTCCGGGTGGCCAAGGCCGGCACCGGTGAAGAGGCCTGCGTCACCCTGGAGTCCACCGAGGGCCGCAGCGCGTGCCCCGTGCTGGAGGTCCACGCGAAGGAACCGGGCGTGTGGGGCTCGGGGCTGCGGGTGGCCGTCGACCATGACACGTCCACCCCCGACAAGACCTTCAACCTGCATGTCCTGGACGCCCGCGGCGGTGCCCGGGAATCCTTCACCGGCCTGTCGATGCACCCCGGTCACGGCCGCTTCGTCGAAACGGTCGTGGGAGCGGGCTCCTCGCTCGTCCGGGTGAAGGTTCTGGACGAGGACCGGCCCGACCCGTCCGGCACCGTCTCCAAGCCGTTCGCCGCGAACCTGCCCGGCCTGAACGTCGAGCTGAAGGTGAAGATCGGCGATGTGGAGCGGGAGTTCACGCTCTTCGAACCCGACCGGGACGGCGAACCGCCGCAGACGGTCCCCGAGCTTGCCCTGCTCCTGGAGCGCAAGCTGCGGGCCCTGCCCGACGCCCCCGGCAAGCACGCCTTCGCCGGCGCGGAGGTCATCGCCTTCGGCCGCCGCCTCCAGGTGGTCGCCGGGTCCGTCGACCCGGACGACATCGTGCGGTTCGTCGGCGAGTGCGCCAACGACCTCGGCCTCGAAGCCTCGGTGAACCCGCCCGTCTTCCCGCTGGCGGGCGGCAAGGACGGCGACGCCCCCGGACCGCTCGACCTCATCGGCAGCGAGGCCCGCAAGACCGGGGTGCACGCGCTGCGCGACGTGGACGACGTCAACCTGCTGGCGCTGCCCGAGCTCTCGGCGTACGAGTCCGTCGACGACATGGCGACCGTGCTGTCCGCCGCCGAACAGCTCTGCCGCGAACGCCGGATCTTCCTGCTGGTCGACTCGCCGTCGACCTGGGGAAGCGTCGACGCGGCGCGGGCCGGGATCGGCGCGTTCGACGCGGTACGCAGCGACCACTCCGGCCTGTACTTCCCGCACCTCCAGCTCACCGACCCGCTGACCGGGCGGCTCCGCTCGTTCCCGCCCTCGGGCGCGGTGGCCGGTGTCATCGCCCGTACGGACGGGGAGCGCGGCGTCTGGAAGGCCCCGGCGGGCACCGACGCGCGGCTGGCCGGAGTGCGTTCCCTGACGGTCAGGCTGACCGACCGGGACAACGCGCTGCTCAACCCGCTGGGCGTCAACTGCCTGCGGACCTTCCCGGTGGTGGGGCCGCTCGTCTGGGGCGCCCGGACGCTCCAGGGCGCGGACGCGCTGGAGAGCGAGTGGAAGTACGTTCCGGTGCGCCGGCTCGCCCTGCATATCGAGGAGAGCCTGTACCGGGGACTTCAGTGGGTGGTCTTCGAGCCGAACGACGAACAGCTGTGGCAGCAGATCCGGCTGAATGCCTCGGCCTATCTGAATGATCTGTTCCGCCAGGGCGCGTTCAAGGGCGGCACACCCCGTGAGGCGTACTTCGTGAAGTGCGACAAGGACACCACCACCGATGCCGACGTCGAGCGCGGTGTGGTGAATGTGGTGATCGGCATCGCACCGGTCAGGCCCGCCGAGTTCGTGATCGTCAAGATCCAGCAGATGGCCGGTCAGTTCGACCTCTCGTAATCCAAGGACCCGAGGTAAAGGAACACGAAGGAAACCGATGGCTGAGTTCCAGGTAAACGCCCATCGCTTTGACCCCTACAAGAATTTCAAGTTCCTGGTTCTGTGGGACGGTCGAACGGTCGCGGGCATCAGCAAGATCAGTCCGTTGAAGCGGACCACGGAAGTGGTCAAGCACCGGCACGGCGGCGACCCCAGTTCGCCGAGGAAGTCGCCGGGCCGCTCCGAGTTCGAGGGGGTCACGCTGGAACGCGGTGTGACCCACGACCCGGAGTTCGACCGCTGGGCCAACAAGGTCTGGCAGGTCGGCGCCGGGCTCGGCTCCGAGGTGTCGCTGCGCGACTTCCGCAAGGACATCATCATCCAGGTCCTCAACGAGGCCGGGCAGGTCGCGGTCTCGCACAAGCTCTACCGGGCGTGGGTGAGCGAGTACCAGGTCATGGGCGAGCTCGACGCGAACGCCAACGCGGTCGCCATCCAGAGCGTGAAGCTGGAGTGCGAGGGCTGGGAGCGGGACTACGAGGTTCCGGAACCGGCCGAGCCGTCGTTCACCCACCCTGCCTGAGCCTCGCGCGTGCACGGAGGAAAGACGATGGCTCCTCGTCGTAGCCCGGCCGGGGTCCGGACATGACCCCCGGTACGGGTCCGGTGGGACCCGCCGAGCTGCTGGCCGCGTGGGAGAGCGGGCTCGCCCTGGGTGCGGCGGACAGGTCGCTGCTGCTGCACCGGGCGGCCCGCCCGGGGACCGGTACGGACGCGTTGCTGTCGGTGCCGGTCGGTGAGCGGGAGGCGGACCTGTTCGCGCTGCGCCGCTCGCTGTTCGGCGAGCTGATGCAGGTACGCATCGAGTGCGGGTCCTGCGACGAGGCGATGGAGTTCGACCTCGACGCGGGTGCTCTGGGCGCGCGCGGGACGGTCCCGGACCGGCCGCTGAGGGTGGCGGAGGACGGGTGGGTGGTCGAGTTCCGGCTGCCGACCGTCGCCGACCTCGCGGCGGCCGGGGGTGCCGGGACGACCGGCACCCCCGGCCCGCACGGCCCGCACGGTTCGCACGGTTCGCACGGTTCGCCGTCCGACGCACGGCGCCGGCTGTTGACGGGCTGCACGCTGCGGGCCCTGCGCGACGGGGAGCCCGTCTCCGCGGAGCAACTGGCCGAGCTGCTCCCCGAACGGGTGGAACAGCTCATCGCGGAAAAGGCCGCGGAGGCGGACCCGACGGCCGAGGTGACGCTGAACGTGGTGTGCCCGGAATGCGGCGCGTCGACCGTCGCCGAGCTGGACATCTCCTTCTACTTGTGGACCGAACTGGACAACTGGGCAAGGGATTTGCTCCTGGACGTCCATCTGCTCGCCACCGCCTACGGGTGGAGCGAGCCGGAAATCCTGGCGCTCAGTCCCCTTCGGCGCCGCTACTACCTGGAGCTGTGCACCGATGCCTGACTACTTCGACCGGCTCCTCGCCCGGTACGCGCCGGCGGCCGACAGCTCCGGCGGCTCCGGCGGCTCCGGCGGCTCCAGCGGCCCTGACAGCTCCGGCGGCTCCGGTGCGCGGGTGCGCGTACGTCCACGGCTGCCCGGCCCGTTCGAGCGTGCCGAGGCCCTGCGGCAGGGGCCGCCCGAGCCGGACGAACCGGCCGCGCTGCTCCCCTCCGCCCTCCAGCCCTCCCGCCCCGCCCTGCCCCTGATGACGCGGCCGGGGCGGGAGACCCACACCGAACGGCACACCGTGGTGCGCACCGAACAGGCCCCACAGCCCGCCGGGGACGGCCCGCCGGCCCCGTACCCGGCACCGGCACCCACCCCCCTGCTACGCCCCTCGGCGGCTCCGGCGCCCGCGCTGCGGCCCGGTACGGCGGAGGGCACGCGGGCGGCTCGGCGGGGCGGCCCCTCCGCGCCGGACGCCCCGCCCACCGCTCCGGCGGTGGCAGCCGCACCGGCCCGGCCGTCCGCCGGCTTCGCCCGTACGGCCGTGCCCACCGCGCCACGCGGCTCCGACACCGCCGCCGCGCGCGGTGCGCTCGGCTCGGTGGGACGGCGCGCGCCGCGCCCGGCCGACCGCGTCGTCCATGTGCAGATCGGCCGGCTGGAGGTCAGCGCGGCGCCGACGGCCGGGACGAACGGCTCACCGGGCGGGCGCCCCGCGCAGCCGGCCGGGCGGCCGGCCCCCGTACTGACTCTGGACGACTACCTCTCGCGCGGCGGGAAGAGGGATTGACGACATGAGCAACGCACTCGCCGTCGCCACGGTCACCCAGGCGCTCGCCCTGCTGATCGAGAGCAACCTGGGGCCGGAGATGGACATCGCGGTCAAGGTGGAGACCCGCAAGCCGCCGTCGGAGCCGCCGGGCGAACCGACCATCACGGTCTTCCTCTACCAGGTGACCCCGAACGCCGCGATGCGCAACAACGACCTGCCGACACGCGCCTCGGACGGCACCCTGCGCAACCGCGCGGCGGCACCGCTGGATCTGCACTACGTCATCAGCGCGTACGGGGAGGAGGCGGAACTCGTCGGCCAGCGGCTGCTGGGCTGCGTGATCCGCACCCTGCACGAGATCCCGGTGCTGCCCAAGGAGTTGATCGAGCTCGCCGCGGAGCGCCCGTATCTGTCGGGCAGCGATCTGGCCGCCTCGATACAGAAGGTGCGCTTCACACCGACGGTCATGGATGTCGACGAGACGTCCAAGCTCTGGGGAATGCTGCACCAGACCCCGTACACCCTGTCGGTGGCCTACCAGGCGTCGCTGGTCGTGATCGAGGGCCGGGAGAAGCCGGTCCCGGCGAAGCCTGTGGAGGAACGCACGGTACGGGTGCTGCCGTTCGGTGCCCCCGGGGCGCCGGTGCCGCCCGCGGCGGAGACCCCGGACGCGGGGGACACGGCGGCCGGTACGGACGCGGGGACGGCCTCCCCGCCCGCGCAGAGCGCGCCCGCAGCCGCGCGGACCGCCGCCAGGTCGCCCGCCGGAACGCCGGCCGAGGCGCCGGCGAAGACCCCCGCCAAGGCCACGAAGGCCCCCGCCCGGCGGGCGGCCGCGCCCCGTCCCCGTAAGGCCGCCGGGAGCGACGCACCGACGCCGGACGACAAGAGCTGAGCCGCGTGCGGAACACGGGGGGTGAGGACATGGGGGGTGAGGACATGGGGACGGACGACAGCAACGGCCGGACCGAGGCCGCAGCCGCAGGCACGAGCGCGGGCACAGGCCGAGGCACAGGCCGAGGCACAGGCGGCACCACGGACACCGGCGCTGACACGGGCAGGGCCTCGGGCGCGGATGCGAGCGCGGGCGCGGATGCGAGCGCGGGCGCGGGCGCGGGCTCCGGCGGGAGCGGGGACAGCGGCCGGGACGCGGTGGCGCAGGGGCGTGCGCTCTCGGCGGCCGTTCACGCCGTCCTCGCCCGGATGGACGCGCACGCCGGGCGCGCCCGCACCCGCACCACCCGCCGCCCGGACGCGACCTCCACCCCGGACCCGGACCCGGACACCGGCGCGGTCCCGGACACCGGCGCGGTCCCGGGCACGGCCTCCAGCACCGCCGGCCTCGTGGCCACGCCCCCCGGCGGCACCGGCCCCGCCGCCCTCGACGCCCTCGTCGCCTGCTTCGGCCTCAGCCCGTTCGAGCGCGAGATCGTCCTGCTGACCGCGGCGGCCGAGCTGGAGCCCACCACGGCCGCCCGCTGCGCCGCGGCCTGCGGGGACCCGGAGCGCGCGTTCCCCACGTTCTCGCTCGCCCTCGCCGCGCTGGGCGATCCGCACTGGAGCGCCCTCACCCCCGTCGCCCCGCTGCGCCGCTGGCGGATCGTCGAGCTGGACGACGAGTCGCGGCTGACCACGTCCCGGCTCCGGCTGGACGAGCGGATCCTGCACTTCCTGGCCGGTTCGCCCTACCTGGACGCCCGGTTGCACGGGCTGCTGCGCCGGACCACCGTGCCGGACCTGCTGCCCGCCTCGTACGACCTGGCGGCGAGCCGGGTCGCGGCGGGCTGGGCGGGGGCGGGGCGCGGGGCGCCGCTCCGGGTCGAGCTGGTCGGCGGCGATCCGCGGACGCGGGCGGACATCGCGGCGATGGCGGCCCGCCGCTCGGGGCTCGGGCTGTACGAGATGTCGGCCGCCGATGTTCCGTCCGCTCCGGGCGCGCGGGACCTGCTGGCCCGGCTGTGGCAGCGCGAGGCGATCCTGCTGCCCGCAGCGCTGCTGGTGGAGGTCGGCGACCTGGACCGTGAACAGGCCGCCGCCACCGACGCGTTCGTGGAGTGCGCCGCCGTACCGCTGGTGGTTTCCAGTCCCGACCCCCGGCGGACGGAGCGCCCGCGCGGGGAGCGGGTCACCGTTCCGCCGCTGGACGCGGACGAGCAGTTCGGGGTGTGGACGGACGCGTTCGCCGGCGTACCGGAGGTGTCGCCCGGCGATCTGCGCGACCTCGTGGCCCAGTTCTCGCTGCCGCCCCACCTGGTCCGCTCGGCGGGCGCGGCGGTGGCCCGGGATCTGCCCGGCGAGGACACGCTCGACGCGACCGGACTGGCCTGGCAGGCGGGGCTCGCCGAGGCCCGGATGGGCATGGACGAGCTGGGCCGGCGGATCGAGCCGCACGCGGGCTGGGGCGATCTGGTGCTGGCGGACCGGCAGTTGAAGGTGCTGCGGGAGATCGTCGCGCATGTGCGGCAGCGGCCCACCGTGTACCAGGAGTGGGGCTTCGCCGAGACCCTCCGCCGGGGTCTCGGGGTCACCGCACTGTTCGCGGGCGGCTCCGGTACGGGCAAGACGCTGGCCGCCGAGGTGATGGCGCGGGAGCTGGGCCTGGACCTGTTCATCATCGATCTGTCGCAGGTGGTCAGCAAATACATCGGCGAGACCGAGAAGAACCTCCGCAAGGTGTTCGACGCCGCCGAGCAGGGCGGGGCGCTGCTGCTGTTCGACGAGGCGGACGCGCTGTTCGGCAAGCGCAGCGAGGTCAAGGACAGCCACGACCGCTACGCGAACCTCGAAGTCAGCTATCTGCTGATGCGGATGGAGGCGTACCGGGGGCTCGCGATCCTCACGACGAACATGAAGCAGGCGCTGGACACGGCGTTCATGCGCCGCATCCGCTTCGTCGTCGACTTCCCGTTCCCGGGTGAGAGCGAGCGGGCCGAGATCTGGCGCCGGGTGCTGCCCGCGCGGGCGCCGATGAAGGGCGTCGAGCCGGAACTGCTGGCCCGGCTGACCGTGGCGGGCGGCTCCATCCGCAACATCGCGCTGTCGGGTGCGTTCCTGGCGGCGGAGGAGGGCGACCGGCTCCAGATGCGCCACATGCTGGAGGCCGCCCGTACCGAGTACCTCAAGCTCGACCGTTCCCTGACGCCCTCGGAGGTGCACGGATGGGTCTGAACGAGCAGCGACGCGACGAGCCGCATCCGCCACCGCGTCAGGAACCGCAGCAGGAGCCGCGTCAGGGAACGGTACGGGTCGACATCGGCGAGCTGGTCCTCGACGGGTTCGGCCGGGTGGACCCGGAGCGGGTGTCGGAGGCGTTCCAGGCGGAGTTGGGCAGGCTCGTACGGGAACGGGGAGTACCGCTGGCCGCCGACGGCGGGCAGGCGCTGGAGTCCCTGGCGGGGCTGCCCCCGCTGCCCGCGACGGTCTCCGCCCGGCGGCTGGGGCAGGAGCTGGCCCGCGCGGTGCACACAGGGCTCTCGGGCGGGGGTGAGGCGTCGCGATGAGTACGTCCCACTCGCAGGAGTCGCGTACGGACCAGTCCCCCAAGCGGCGCAAGCGCAAGGAGCGTGCGGCGTCGCACGCTCCGGAGCCGAAGAACATCGTCAGCGGTGCGGGCCAGCCGCTCGACCTGAGCGTGCGGCGGGAGCTGGAGGAGCAGCTCGGCCACGACTTCGGCCGGGTGCGGCTGCACACCGATCCGGACGCGGGCGCGCTCACCGAGATGCTCGGCGCGGACGCGGTCGCGGTCGGCCAGGACATCTTCTTCCGTGAGGGGACCTACCGTCCGGGCACGGTCGACGGACAGCGCCTGCTGGCCCACGAGTTGCTGCACACGGTGCAGAACCCGCACGGTCTCGGCACCCTGCGCGCCGGGCGTGCCCCGGGTGCGGTGAGCCTGCCGCAGCAGGCGATGGAGCGGGAGGCGGAGTCGGCGGCGCAGGAGTCGGTTCGCGCCGATGGGCAGGCGGCGACCGGGTTCGGGGAGAGCGCGGCCCAGGTCGGGAAGGGGCAGGCGACGCCCGGCTGGCTGCGGTACGCGACCGTGGACGCGGACCGGAACCGGCTGGAGCAGATCGACCCGGCGACGCTCGTGGAGCGGCTGGCGAACTCCGTCGTACGCTCGCTGCGCGGTGACCCGGAGGACCGCTCCAAGCGCACCCGTACGCAACTCGCCAGGCTTCCCGAGGAGTTGCAGGACACCGTCCTGGAGCGGCTGGAGACCAGGCTGCTGAGCTCGGAGCACGAGCGGGTGCTCGACCTGGTCGACGAGGTCGAGGCCTACGACGATCTGGAGCGCGACTCCCTCGAAGCCCCCGCCGTCGAGAGCGATCCGGCCCAGGAGCTGTGGTACGAGCGCGAGATCGCGCGGCGGGAGGACGAGGAGGAGCGGGCGGAGGCCGAGGAGCCCGCGGCGGCGCCCGGTCCGGAGAAGGAGCAGGAGCAGGAGCAGGGCGCCCCCGGCAGTACGCCGGAGAACACGGGCAGGCCCCAGCACGGCGGGCAGGACCAGGAACCTGGATCGGGGGCCGGTACGGGGGCCGGTACGGGCATCACGGCTCCCGGGAACACCGGCGTCGGTACGGCCCCGGAGGCACCGGCGGGCGGGCAGGCGGAGGCAGCGGCCCCGGCCCCGGCCCCGGCGCCGCAGCAGGAAGCCCCGTCCTCGTCCTCCTCCGCTTCGTCGGCGGGCGGTGGCACGCGGTCCTCCGAGAAGGCCGCGGGCGGCCGGGCGGGGCAGGAAGGCCAGGCGGGCCAGGAGGGCCGGGAACAGCAGGGCGCCCCGGCGGCGAGCAAGGAGGAGTCCGCCGCCAAGAACCGGCCGGGCGCGACCGAGTCGCTCGTGGCGGGCCAGCAGCTGAAGCCGGAGGACAAGCAGGGCTCGGACAAGCCCACGGGCCCGGCGTCCGTGACCGGCAAGGACACCCAGCTGCCGGGTGCGTTCAGCACACTCGACGGCGTACGCAACCAGGATCTCGACGGTCCGGAGGAGAAGTCCGACGAGGACCCGTTCGGCTCCGGCGGCGGGTCGGAGGTCGAGGTCGGCGGCGGCCAGGACAGCGCGTGGGACGTCAAGCTCCAGCCGGAGGACTTCCTTCCGGCGCAGGACCTCGATGTGTCCGCCGTACCGACCGCGGACAAGCTGGACCCGTCCTCGTCCGCCGGCTCGGCCGCTCCGTCCTTCCCCGCGCCCCCGGTGACCAAGGCCGAGCAGGTGCGGGCCGAGCGGGAGGCGGAGGACGCCGAGGACGCGGCGGCGGAGGCCGTACCGGAGGAGGACGGCACCGGTCCGTCCGACGGTACGGAGCCCTCGGCCGAGGCGGACGGGGCCGGGCCGGCCGACGGGCAGCTCGGGGGACTCGCGCTGGAGCAGGCCGCCGGGCCGCTGCCGGGGACGACGTCGAAGGACCCGAAGAGCGGTGACGACCCGAAGGCCGGGCCGGTCGCCGCGCAGACGACCGTGCAGGAAGCGCCGGGCGGGACGGAGTCCGGGAGCGATGCCAAGGAGGCGGCGGCCAAGGAGGAGAAGGGCACTCCGGCCGGGGGCGAGAAGCAGAGCGGCGCCCAGGAGAAGGCCTCGCCCCAGGCGGTGGCGGGCGCCGCGGCGGCACCGGAGCCGGCCGCGAAGGAGGAGCAGAAGAAAACCGACGCCGCTCCGGCGGCCCGGAGCGAACCGGCGGCGGACGCGCAGTCCCCCTCCCCCGCACGGGACACCCATGTCTCCGGCGGATCCCACACGGATACGTCGGGCGGCGCGCCGAGCACGTCACAGGACAGCGGCCCGTCTCAGCCCGAGCCCGTATCCCGTACGGAGAGCCCGGCACCGAAGACCCCCGCCGCCCCGGAGCCCACGAAGCCCGCCGACGCCCCGACCTCGGCCAAGACCGCCGCTCCCAAGAACACGGCGTCCAAGTCGGCACCGGCCGCGAAGGGTTCGCCCGGCGGCGGAGGCGGAGGCGGGGGTGGCGGGGGCGGGGGCGGGGGCGCCAAGGCGTCCGCCCCGGGCAAGGGCAAGGGCAAGAAGGACTCGGGAGCCGCGCCGAACCTCTCCGGGGTGGCCCCGGAGGCCGGTCTGTCCACCGCCTCGAAGCTCAAGCCGCACAAGGCGCTCCAGGCGATGAGCGGGGTCAGCGGTTCCGTGGACCGCACGGTCGGCGACGAGCACAAGAGCCTCGCTGCCGCGCCGCCCTCGATGCAGCGTCCGGCCGGGGCGCCCCAGACGCTCCAGGGCAAGCCGAAGGCGGCCGAGGCGGCCCAGTACTCCCAGGATCCGGCGGCGAAGTCCGAGGCGCCGAAGGACGAGAAGGCCGAGGTCGAGGGCGAGAAGGAACCCGAGGGCCAGATCGAGGCGGAGAAGGCCGAGGAGCCGGGCGGCTGGGACACGTTCAAGATGGCCCTCGGCTTCATCGGCGGCAAGATCGTGAACGGGATCGCGAGCGCCTTCGGCGCCGACAAGCCCGTGGTGGACCCGCAGGAACTGGCCGCCAAGTTCGCCGGTCTGCCGACAAAGGACGAGGCGCTGAAGAAGGCCCAGGCGGGCAACGCGCCGGGCGTGGAGATGCAGGGCGCCGCCGAGCAGACGGCGGGCGAGCAGGGCACAGCCGTCGACACCAAGGGCCAGGAAACAGTCACGACGGGCAAGGACGACGCCGGTCGCCCGATGGGCGAGAACCAGGTCTACCCCAATGCTCCCAAAGAGCAGATGACCGCGAAGGTCCCGGGCGGCCAGGGCGGCAAGGGAGCCGCGCCGGACGGCGGCGCGGGAACCGGAGCCGTACCGCCCGAGGCGGCCTCCGAGGTGGCGGAGCACGAGAAGGGGCCGGAGTTCCAGGCCGCTTTCAGCGACGGCCAGAAGGGAATGTCCGAGGGCCGCCAGACCAAGGACAAGGACTTCCGCGACTCCCAGCAGAAGCACAAGGCGAAGGTCGACGCCGAGGTCGCGACCAACACCGCCGGTCAGGCGGGCGAACGCGAGAAGGCTCTTGCCGATGTCGACGCCGAACGTGCCGACTGGCGCAAGGAGCAGGACGCCGAGCTCAAGAACCTGGGCACGAAGAAGACCGAGCGGCACGAGAAGGTCCGCACGGACGTCGAGGACAAGGAGAAGAAGACCGACGAGGACGTCACCAAGGAGAAGGAGGACGGCGACAAGAAGATCCGGGACGAGAACACCAAGGCCGAGAAGGACGCGGAGAAGGAGCGCGACAACAGCGTCGAACAGTCGGGCAACTGGGTCAGCAAGGCGTTCGACTGGATCAAGCAAAAAGTCATCGACATCAAGAACGCGATCGTCCGCGTCATCAAGGCGGCGCGGGACGCGGTCGTCGGCTTCATCAAGAACTTCAAGGAGACCGTCGAGCGCTGGATCAACGAGGCACGCAAGTTCATCGTCGAGGCGATCAAGAACCTGATCAACGATCTGATCGAGTTCGCGAAGGCCATGGTGCGGGCCATCATCGAACTGGCCAACAGCATCAGGAAGTTCATCACGGGCCTGATCGAGGCTGCGATCGCCCTGGTCAACAAGCTCGCGACGATGCTGAAGCAGATCATCACGGATCTGCTGGACGCCATCGGCAAGCTGCTGAGCAGCATCCTGGACTTCCTGAAGAAGATGCTCGATGCCGTGGTCAAGGCGGTCGTGGACGCGGTGAAGGCCGTCCTGGACTTCGCCTCGAAGCTGCTCAGCGCGCTCGGCGACTGGATGCTCATCGCGGTCGACTTCCTCTCCGACCCCGGCGGCTGGCTGGGCGGCGCGAAGAACTCCGCGGTGGACGGGGCGAAGAACCACCTCTTCCGCGAGGTCAAGGCCGCGGTCAAGCAGTGGTTCAACGACAAGATCCAGGAAATCATCGGGGTCCCGAAGGCCATCTTGGACAAGCTGCTCAAGGGCGGCATCAAGATGGAAGAGATCGTCAAGGAGGCCTGGGACGCCGTAGTCCCCCAACTCCCCCTGATCATCGGCGAACTCGTCATGACGAAGATCGTCGCCAAGCTGATCCCGGGCGCGGGCTGGGTGATGGCCGTCATCGACGCCATCCGCACGGCCTGGGGCGCACTGAGCGCGATCCTGAGCGCGCTGGGCATGGTGCTGGACTGGCTGAAGTCCGTACGCGCCGGGGGCGCCGGAATCCTCTTCGCCAAGGCGGTCGCGGCGGGCGTCGTCGCCCTGCTGGAAGTCCTGTACCAGGCGCTGATGACGGGCATCGGCAAGTACGTCTCCAAGGTCGGCACCCGCCTCAAGGGCGTCGCGGCGAGGCTCGGCAAGGGCGGCGACAAGGGCAACGACAAGGGCCCGGGTGCGGCCGGCTCGGACGACAAGGGAAGCAACGGCGACAAGGGCAAGGGCGACGACAAGAAGGGCCAGGACCCGAAGACCACCACGCCCCCGAAGTCCACGGCGCCGGGCCCGAACGGCAAGCCGAAGACGGGCCCCGGAGACGGCAAGAAGCCCACGACGACGCCGACGTCCACGTCCAAGGACAAGAACGGTCAGCCGAAGGACAAGGACGACAACAAGCCGGACACCCGCCCCACCCCGTCCCCGAAGCCCAAGCCGAAAGCCGAGCCCCCGGCAAAGCCGAAGACCGAGCCGGACACGAAGCCGAAGGACGGCACTCCGGGCAAGCCCAAGGACGACAGCAAGGACTCCACCAAGCCGAAGGACGACAAGGACACCCCGGCCAAACCGAAGGACCAGGACCCCACCAAGCCCAAGGACAAGCCCGGCGACAAGGACACCCCGGGCAAGACCACCAAGCCGAAGGACAAGGACGGGGACGGCAAGAGGCCCAAGGACAAGGACGACACCAAGAACCCGAAGAAGCCGAGGGACGACAAGCACAAGGACCGGGACAAGGACGGAAAGCCGAAGGACAAGGACCCGGCCAAGGAGAAGCAGGAAAAGAAGGATCAGCGCAAGAAGGACGAGGATTCGAAGGAGTCCAAGGAGGACCGGCTCCAGAAGATCATCACTCGCCTTCGCCCCAAGCTGACGGCGGTTACTCGACGTGGCATCGGGGGGATCCCCCTTAGGGCGCTTCTTGGGGCGTTGCGCTCCTGGTACCGACTCACTTCTCTCGATCAACAGAAAACAGGAAAACAGGAAAAAGTAACTGCCACCCTCAACCCTAGAGGGGACGCACGCAACAATCTTGAGGAGGCCCAAAGCATTATTGAAGGGAACGAACCAGATTTCGCCAGAGCCATCGGAGATCAGGCCAACAAAGTCGCCGCTGACCATCGAATCGGTCAACTGGCGGCAGCCGTCAACAAGGATCAGGAAAAGGTACAGAATTCCCGGAACGCGGCACGCCAGGCCGCGCATAAGCAAGGGGATGCCGAAGGAAAGTCGAAAAAAGAGATAGAAAATATGGAGCGTAAGGCCGCCGCCTCCGTCCCGCCGCGTCCGGCAGGCGCCCCGATTGTCGAATCAGCCGCAATGCGGACAGGCGCCCGCCCCATCGGCTACGAAACCATCGACATGGCCGCCCGTTCCCGCATGGAAGCAATTGTCGGGGAACTACACAGGGGGGCCAGCGGTAAGCCCAACCCGGCCAACGTCCAGGTACAGACCGGCCTAGGTAGCGGGCATTACCATCAGAAACCGGCAAAACTCGGAAGTAATCCTCGAGAAGCCATCCCCCAAAAACTTCAAAAGGTCGAGAACCTCATAGTCGAGAGCATGCAGGGTACGACTCTCAGTATCACTCAAAAACACGCAGTAGCAAGAGAGCAGATCCAGAGGGCTTATTTCGAGATCCTGCAGAGGAAAATCCCTTCGGACAAATTCTTCCAGCAGAATCCCGAAGCGCTCAAAACTATCACAGGCGCCGCACGGCTCATGGGGGTAGTGGAAGGAGGCAGACACACAACTGCATCACTCACAGGCGTAATGGCCTGGAAGGCCTCCACGATTCCGGGCGTCACCTGGGACAACGTAGTAAATGACATGAACTACATGGCACCCAAGGATGCCCCTAAATCCGCTGATTACATGTACGATCCCGACCAGATCGCAAAGGATCACTCAAAGAAAAGAGATCCGGGACTGACGAGCCACGGCAGGAAAATAAATGCCGCGGTTCCAAAAATGCGGACACGCATGACCAGTCTTCTGATTCACAGCTTCGCACAGTACAAGTCGGAGAACATCTACTTGGGGAAGCAGCAGCTCATCGACGAGTTCCCGAACTGGGTCCTGAAGAATTCCGTTCCCAATATCTCACCCGATGGGGGTATTTCCTCCCCCGTCGCCCCAGGCCCCGGCTGGGAACAAAACCGTGAAGGTCTGTGGATTCCAGAGTGATCTCGAAACAAGAAGGATCAGGAAATTGAACGAGCGTGTTCATCTCGTACCCAAGACGCCCTTTAATAGAGAGGAAATGGAGCGGATTGCCGCCGGGCTGGATTGGACTGTACACAGAGTAGTCGAGCGGACAAAAGGCGAACCCGACGGCGTGCCTTTCGAAATCATTTGGCTCTCCAATGATCAAGAATCAGCAATCCACTGGATCGAAGACCATCTGCTCCAGGTGGATTATATTGCGATCACGGGGCCCTCGCGCCTGCACACGGCAGAAACCCTGAGCAACATCATCGAATTCCACACCCCTACCTCCATGGTCGATCTTTTCAGCAGTACCCGTGACGGAGATGCCCTCATGGATGCGGTCAGGCTGCTCAGCATTCAATGCCAAGAACAATTTGACCACAAACTTTTCTCCCTCCTGCGCTGGGCCGTGAATGACCCGACCCCGATAGTCCGACGAGTCGCCCTGGTGGTCGCATCCACCATCGAATGGGAGCAGATCGAACCGCTCGTTCAGTACGTACACGACCACGATCTAGATGAATTGGTTCGATTCGAGTCAGGAGAGGTGCTCAAAATTATCCGTGATCGGGCCGCGCACACTGGATCCGGCAATAGGACGGGAAGCGAACAGTGACCCGCTACGCAGACATCCCCAAACCCATCCGCTCCGGCATAGTCGTCGTCGACCCCGAGCGCGGCACCCCCCAGCGCATCATCGTCCTGCAGTTCAACCCCGACACCCTCGAACGCTCCCTCGCGCCCCAGTCGGCCGGCGGTAGTGGGGACTCCGGCGGCGGCGGGAGTGGGTCCGGGGACCGGAATGAGGCCCTTCGGCTCAAGGGGCCCGCTCAGGAGACCTGGAAGTTCACCGCCGAGATCGATGCCACCGATCAGTTCGAGGTGGCCGCCCCCGATGGCATCCATCCGGAGCTGGCCACCCTCGAAATGCTCGTGCATCCCACCACCGCGCAGCTCCGGGAGGCGAGCCGGCTGTCCAAGAAGGGGACCATCGAGATCAGCCCGATCGAGATGCCGCTGACCCTCTTCACCTGGGGCAGCAAGCGCGTGATGCCCGTGCGGATCACCGAACTGGCCATCAACGAGTCCGCGTTCGACGTGAACCTCAATCCGATCCGGGCGAGCCTCAGCATCGGTATGAAGGTGCTCAGCGTCAGCGATCTGCCGGCCGGGCACCGCGGGGCCGATCTGTACATGGCGCATCTCGCGCAGAAGGAGCGGCTCGCCAGGGCCGCGCGCAGTGGGGGGCTCGCCTCGTTGGGGCTGGCCGGGGGCAACACCGTCATGGGGAGGGGCTGAGTCGAGGCCATGGCCGACATCGAGCCGTACGAGAACGCGCTGGACGCCATTCCCGGTGCCCACCCCTATCCGCGCTCCAGCCGGTACCACGACGCCGAGATCGGGGTGCACCGGATGGCCGACGGGACCGAAGTGCGGTACACCAAGCGCCGGTTGCTGCCTCCGCTGAGCGACGCCGTGGACGACGAGACCGCGCCGCACACCGTCAGCGGCGGGGAGCGGCCCGATCTGCTGGCGCAGCACTACCTCGGGGACCCAGGGCAGTGGTGGCAGATCGCCGACGCCAATCCCGTACTGGATCCGTACGAGCTGACCGAGGAGGCGGGGCGGGTCATCGCGGTCCCGCACGCGGGGGGCTTCCCGGGAGCGGGGGCGGGGGCGCGGTATGTCTGATCAGCCCGTGGGGGGCGGGCCCATCCACATCACGCTGGAGGCGGGGCCGCGGCTGACCCGGCCCGTTCCGCCGGAGGTCACCGAGGCGTTGCTGTCGGCGCAGATCACCGCGACGGCCGGTGAACGCAGCGGGTTCCAGCTGGCGTTCGACCTGACCAAGCAAGGTGCGCTGTCCCGACAGCTGCTGCCCGAGGGGTTCTTCGATCCGAAGACCCGGGTGATTCTCAGTGTGAGCGTGAAGGGCACCGCCTGGGTGCTGCTCGACGGGCTGATCGTGCGGCAGGAGGTCGGCGCCAGCAATCAGCCGGGGCACTCCACCCTCACCCTGACCGGTGAGGATCTGACCCTCCTGATGGACCTGGAGGAGCGCACCGACCGCTATCCCAATCTGCGGCCCTCGGGGCGCGTCGCGCGCATCCTGTCCCGGTACGCCGACTACGGCATCGAGCCCCATGTCTTCCAGGAGAAGATCGAGCAGCCCCCGCACGAGCGGCTCCGGGTCGACTACCAGTCGGGCACCGATCTGAGTTACGTGAACGAGCTCGCGCGGGCCAACGGGTACACCTTCTACCTGGAACCGGGGCCGCGCCCCGGCCGCTCGGTCGCCGTGTGGGGCCCGGAGGCCCGGCTCGGGCAGCGGCAGCACGCGCTCAACGTGAACATGGACGTCAACTCGACGGTGGACCAGCTGACGTTCGCGTACGACGGGACGGCCCGCGAGGAGCCGCAGGCCCGGGTGCAGGACCCGGCCACCCGGGACAGCCGGCTGCTGCCGCAGCCCGACATCGGGCCGCTGCGCCCGCCGCTGGGCCTCCGCGCCACGCCCGCGTTGAAGCGCCGCACGCTGTCGGGTACGGCGAAGCGGGAGTCGGGGCAGGCGCAGGCCGAACTGCTGGCGCGGGCCGCGCTGTCGGCGGACGCCATCTCCGGTTCCGGGTCCCTGGACGTGAACCGGCACGGGTACATCCTGCGTCCGCGCGAGCTGGTCGGGGTGCGTGGCGCCGGGGTGACGTACGACGGCGACTACTTCGTCAAATCCGTCACGCACAACATCAGGCCCGGTTCGTACCAGCAGAACTTCACGCTGTCGCGCGAGGGCCTGATCGCCCGCAGCGACACCGTACGGCCCTAGGGCAGCAGAGGCAGCAGAGCCCGCTACAGCGGAAATGGACCAGGAGAGCTTCGCATGGCTGCAGGACCGAACAACCGGTTTCTCGGCAAGTTCCGGGGGCGGGTGGTGAGCAATGACGATCCGCTGAGGATCGGGCGGGTCACGGTCAAGGTGCCGGACGTCCTGGGCAACGAGACGTCCACGTGGGCCATGCCCTGTCTGCCGTTCACCGGGCCGCAGTCGGGGCAGTACGTGGTGCCCGCCGTCGGGGCCGGGGTGTGGGTGGAGTTCGAGCAGGGCGAGGTCAGCTTCCCCATCTGGACCGGGTGCTGGTACGGGGACAGCCAGGAGTTGCCGCCCGACGCGCTGACCGGTTCCGCCGCTCACCAGAACGTGGTGATCCAGACCTCCGACCAGCACAAGTTCGTGATGGGCGATGTGCCGGACGGGGGCCAGGGCATCCGGCTCCAGGCGGCGAGCGGGGCGTACATCCAGCTCGACGAGAAGGGCGTGACGATCGCCAACGGGCAGGGTGCCTCGGTCGTACTGACCGGTGGCGAGGTCAACATCAACGACGGCCGGCTGGTCGTGCCCAAGAAGCCGTAGCCGCGTAGCTACCACCGTAGCCGCGTACCTACCGCCGTAGCCGCAGCCGTAGCCGTAGCCGATCGCAACGAGAAGGAATGACGGGGAGAGGACTCTTGTCCACACGCTCAGGGACCATCGTCAGCGCCGCCGCCACGCTCAGCTGCCCGCACGGCGGCCGGGCATCCGCCACCGCCGGGCAGCCCGCCGCCGTGCGGCTGGACGGGCTGCCCGTCCACACGGCCGCCGATGTCTTCGCCGTGCACGGATGCCCGCACACCGTCGACGGGGTGCCGCATCCGTGCACCACCGTCCGGTGGAGCCCGCAGCCGGGCGGTGTCCTCGTCGACGGCATGCCCGTGCTGCTGCACACGAGTGCGGCGCAGTGCTTCGGCGCGGCACTCGTGCCGCAGGGGCCGCCGTCCGTCGCGG
Source organism: Streptomyces sp. NBC_00654 (assembly GCF_026341775.1). Classification (NCBI taxonomy): domain Bacteria; kingdom Bacillati; phylum Actinomycetota; class Actinomycetes; order Kitasatosporales; family Streptomycetaceae; genus Streptomyces; species Streptomyces sp. NBC_00654. Next base: position 46,450 of record NZ_JAPEOB010000003.1, read on the forward strand.
CCGCACCGCGGGGGGTGAGCTGCGCATGAGGGCGAGGACCGTACGCGACGACATCGCGTTCCCGTTCCGCGTCGACCGGCGTGGGCGCAGTGCGCATGCCCCGTACGACGACCATGTGCGCGATCTGGTCGAGCAGTTGCTGTTCACCAGTCCGGGCGAGCGGGTGATGCGGCCGGACTTCGGCTGCGGGCTGCTGGACCTGGTCTTCACACCGAACAGTCCCGAGCTGGCTTCGGCCCTGGAGCTGTCGGTGCAGGCCTCGTTGCAGCGCTGGCTGGGCGAGCTGATCGAGGTGGAGTCCCTGGACGTGGTGAGCGAGGAGAACGTGGTCCGGGTGTATCTGCGCTATGTGGTGCGCTCCACCGGGAGCCGGCGCGACGAGGTGTTCGAAGGGAGCGGGCCCGCATGAGCAACCCGAGCAGGGAGTTGGTCTGCCGCACCGACGGCAGGCGCGGCAAGGTGCGTGCGGCGCGGCTCGGCGGCGTGGACGCGGTGGAGGCCGGTGACGACGGGCTGACGCTGACGGTGACGTTTCTCGGCAAGGCGCCGCACGGGCTGTGCCCGGAGAACATCCGGATCGACGGCGGCCGCCGGATCACCGGGATCGAGGCGGTCGAGGTGGCCGTGGAGCGCGAGGAGGACCCGGAGCTGGACGACCGGCTGCTCGTGACGGTCGACCGGACCGGGGACACCTCGCGCTACCGGCTGTCGGTGGTGGACACCGATCCGTACGGGCGGCCGGGTACGGAGCCGTTCCCCGGGTTCGACCAGCGGTACTTCGGGGCGGAGTTCACCTTCCGGCCGGACTGCCCGACGCCCTTCGACCGCGTGGACGGGGCGGCGGGCGCCGACCCCGCTCCCCGGACCGAAGCGCCCGTCATCGACTACACGGCGCGCGACTACGAGTCGGTGCGCCGGCTCGTCCTGGACCGGCTGGCGCTGACCACGCCCGGGTGGGTGGAGCGCAACCCGGCCGATCTCGGTGTCACGCTCGTCGAGCTGCTGGCGCACGCGGCGGACCGGATCAGCTATCAGCAGGACGCGGTGGCCACCGAGGCGTATCTGGACACCGCCCGCAGGCGGGTGTCGGTGCGGCGTCACGTACGGCTGATCGACTATCCGATGCACGACGGGTGCAATGCCCGGACGCTGGTCACCGTCGAGGTGACGAAGCGGATGACGCTGCGGCCGGGGACGTTCCGGTTCGCCGCCGTCGATGTCCGTACGCTGGGGCCGCGCGACCGGCCCGAGATGGGCACCGTCATCGAGGACCGCGATCTGGCGGTGCTGGCGGAGCGCGGTTCGGTGGAGGTCTTCGAGCCGGTGGTGGCCGGGGAGCCGGCCGAGCTGCGGCCCGCGCACAACACCGTCCGGTTCTGGACGTGGGGCGACGAGGTGTGCGCCCTGCCGAAGGGCGCGGTGTCGGCGACGCTGCGCGACGAGTGGGCCGACAAGAAGTGCACGGTGCGGGCGCTGGCCCTGGCGCCGGGCGATCTGCTGGTCTTCGAGGAGGTGCGCGGGGCGCGTTCGGGTACGCCCGGTGACGCGGACCCGGCGCACCGGCAGGCCGTACGGCTGACCTCGCTCACGCCGGGCGTGGACCGGCTCTCCGGGCAGCCCGTGCTGGAGGTCACCTGGGCGCGCGAGGACGCGCTGGCGTTCCCGGTGTGTCTGTCGACCCGGGGCGGGCCGGGCTGTGAGCCGGTGGCGGATGTGAGCGTGGCGCGGGGCAATGTGGTCCTGGTCGACCACGGCAGGTCACTGACGTTCGCGGGGGCGCCGCCGGAGACGGTGACCGTGCCGCCGGAGCCCGCCGTGCTCGGTTCCTGCGAACCCTCGGGCTTCGACTGCGGGGACACCGACGCGGGCAACGCGACGGCTCGGCTCGTCGTGGCACGCCTGGAACAGACCCGGCACGGACGGCTGTTGACCGCCGACCAGGTGCGTGAGCTGTCCGCGCTGGCCGGTGAGGCGGAGGTGACGCGCGCCGGGATCGGTCTGGAGCTGGCCGGGCGGCGGCGCGAGAAGGTCGTACCGGGCACGGCGTACGAGCAGGCGGAGGCGCTGGCGACGCTGCTGGCGCAGACCGTCTATCCCGGTGTCCGGCCCCGGTTCCGGCCGGTGCTCCAGCGCTCCCCCGTCGTCCAGGCGGCACCGTTCCCGCTGCCGGAGCATGTGTCGGCCGGGCAGGCCGACCGGCTGGCCGCCGTGCCCGGACGGGTGCGGGAGCGGCTGGTGGAGCTGTGGCGCAGCGCCCGTGACCACGACGGGCTGGCGGAGGCGGAGATCGATGAGCTGACCGTGCTCTTCGGGCTGCGGGTGCTGGAACATCTGGAGCTGCACCTCCATCCGGTACGGGCGCTGCGGGAGCTGCTGCACCGCAGTCCTCGGCTGCTGGCACCGAAGCTGCGCAGGCTCGATGTGCTGACGGCGCGGGCACGGGCGGGTTCGGTGCTGGACGCGGGCATCGCCTGGGAGATCGCCAGGAGTTGGGGGCCCGGCCATGCGGCCGGGCTGCGTCCGGACGCGCCCGTGCTGCGGGGTCCCGCGGCGGCCCTGGTCCAGGATCCGCGGGCCGCGCTGCCCTCGGTGACGGCGGTGGACGGTGAAACGGTGTGGACGGCGCGCCGGGATCTGCTGTCCAGCGGGCACCGGGACCGGCATCTGGTCGGTGAGCTGGAGGACGACGGGCGGATCGCGCTGCGCTTCGGCGACGGCCGTCATGGTGCCCGGCCGGGCCCCGGCACCCGGCTCGAACTGCACTACCGGCTCGGCGGCGGTACGGCGGGCAATGTCGGTGCGGAGGCCGTGAACCATCTGGTGCTGCACCGCGGTCCGGAGGCCGAGGACTCCGGGGAGGCGATGCCGGTGGCGGGGGTGCGCAATCCGCTGCCCGCCGTGGGAGGTACGGAGCCCGAACCGCTGGAGCAGGTACGTCAGTTGGCTCCGCTCGACCTGAAGCGCACCCGGCAGCGGGCGGTGACCGCCGAGGACTACGCGGCGCTGGCGTCCGCGCTGCCGGGGGTGCAGCGCGCGGCGGCGGAGATCCGCTGGACGGGCAGTGTGCAGGAGGCGCATGTCGCCGTCGACGCGCTGGGGGCCGGGGAGCCGGCGCCCGAGCTGCTCGACGCGGTGGCGTACGAGCTGGAGAGCTACCGGCGTATCGGCCATGACCTGGTGGTCGGCCCGGCCAGGAACGTACCGCTGGACATCGCTCTGTCGGTGTGTGCGGCGCCCGGTCATCAGCACGGGCAGATCCTGGCGGAGCTGTACCGGCTGCTGGGCAGCGGGCGGTTGCCGGGCGGGCGGCCCGGGTTCTTCCACCCCGACGCGCTGGTGTTCGGTGAGCCGGTGCGGCTGAGCGCCCTGGTGGCCGCGACGGCCGCCGTGCAGGGCGTGGAGAGCGTGACGGTGACCCGGCTGCGGCGGCTCTTCGACGACGGGACCGACCGCGACGACGGCGCCGGGCGCGGTGGCGGCCTCCTCCGCGGGGGCGGCGACACCATCTCCGGCGGCGGCGACGCGGAGTACGGCCGGGACGACGATCCGGCCCTGGAGGCGGGCGTGCTGCGGCTCGGCCCGCTGGAGGTCGCACGGTGCGACAACGACCCCGACCGGCCCGAGAACGGCCGGCTGACCATCGAGCTCGCCGGAGGTACCCGATGAGCGGCGCGCACGACTGCGGCTGCGGCTGCGGCGGACATGACGAGCGCCGGGCGCCCGCGCCCCTGTACAACCCGCCGGGGCGCACGGCCCTGGACTACCGGGTCGGGGAGTACGGCTCGTTCCTGGCGGCCATGAAGGACCGCCTGGCCTCCCCCGCCTATCCGGCGCTGCGGGGGCTGACGGTCCGGACCCCGGACGATCCGGCGGTCGGGCTCCTGGACTCCTGGGCCGTCGTCGGTGATCTGCTCACCTTCCACTCCGAGCGGATCGTGGACGAGGCGTATCTGCGCACCGCGAACGAGTACCGCTCGCTGGCGCTGCTCGGCCGGCTGGTGGGGCACCGGCCGCGGCCGGGGATCGCCGCCGACACCCATCTCGCGTACACCCTGGACCGTGATCCGCGGGACGCGGACGTGGAGGTGGTGATCCCGCGCGGGGCGCGCAGCAACAGCGTTCCGCTCACGTCCGAGGACGAGTCGCAGGTCTTCGAGACCTCCGCCGATCTCACGGCCCGCGCGTCGTGGAACGAGCTGGCGGTGCGCCGGCGCAGGCCCTCGCTGCTGACCGAGGAGGATCTGACCGGGCGTTCCGAGATCCAGGTCGCGGGTACGACGACGGGGCTGACGGCCGGTGACCGGCTGCTGTTCGTCTTCAAGGGACAGCAGGGCGGCCCGGACGGGCAGGAGCCGGGGAAGCGGCTGATCCGGACCGTCGCCCGGCTCCGGGTCGACCGCGAGGAGGACGTGACGGGGATCGGGCTCCAGCAGTCCGCCCCGCCGACCCTCGCCGAACTGGTGGACCTGCTCCGGGAGTGGATCACGGAGGACGAGCGGGCGGTCGAGGACGGCGAGCCCACGCCCGACAACCCCAATCCGCGCCCGGTCAGCCGGTACATCGAGGAGTTCGACGCCCAGGTACTGGCCCCGCTGCGGGCGGACCTGGACACCATCGCCTCACCCGCACGTCTCGCGGCGCGGCTGGCCGGGCCGCACGAGCGGCTGGCCGAGGCGCAGGCCGTGGCCCGTGCGCACGAGGACGTCGCCGCCTGGTTCGAGCAGTTGGAGGCGATGGTCGGCGAAGTGATCGCGCAGGCGGCCGACCTGGAACCGTCGCGGCCCGCGCCCGAGGCGCTCCGCCGCGCGCTCCCGGCCGCTCCGGCGGCGCTGCGGGCGCTCGGTGCGGTGCTTCCGGCGCTGCGCGACGGAGTCGTACGCCCCGGTTCGCACGCCGGTTCGCACGCCGGTTCCCGCGCTGCCGGGCGGGCCGGGTCCCCGGGCTCCGGCGCGGACCGGCTGGCCGCGCCCGGCCCGGACCTGGGGGCGCGGCTGCTGGCGGCGCTCGACCCGCGGATCGCCGACGGGATGTATCCGGCGTGGCGGCAGTCCGCGCCGACCGCGCCCGCGCTGCTCCACGAGGTGCAGGCGCTGCGGGTGACGACGTCCCCGTTCGGGGCGATGGCGCCGCTGCGGCCGGTGCAGGACGCGCGGGGGCGGGTGATCAGGCAGGCCGACTGGCCGCTGACCGGCTCGGCCCTGACGACGATGCGGGTCGTGTTCGACACGGCGGGCCGGGTCCCGGTGCGGGCGGAGTTCCAGTACACGGAGACCGGTTCGTCGGTCCAGCAGTCGGAGAACCTCCAGGCCGAGACGACGTTCGAGCTCGGCCCCGGCCGGGTCACGGTGACGGCACGGGCCGCTCAGGACCACGATCTGAGCTGGCTCCAGCGGCGGCCCGCCGACTCGCAGGAGCCGGGCGTCACCGCCCGGCTGCACGAGGGGCTGCCCGAGCGGACGCTGTTCGTGTCCCGTCCCGGTGAGGACGGCCGGGTCCATGTCGTCGTGCACAACGGCGAGCCCAGGGAGTGGCGTCTGGCGCCCGGTGACCATGAGCAGGTCCGGCACGACGGCTATGAACTGACCGTCCGCTACACGGTGGGCAGCGAACCGGCCAACGTGGTGATCGGCATCGCTTCGGTGCCGGAGCCCGCGAACCGGCGGGTGATCTCCCTCGACTCGGTCCAGGACTCGGTCACGGTCGGCAGCTGGATCGCGATCGAGCGCCCCCGCAAGGGGGCCGAGGGGCCGGACGGCATCCCGGGCGACCCGGACCTCCGGTCCGTGACCACCCGGGTCACCGCCGTACGCACCGCCGTGTACACCGACTTCGGCATCACGGGCCGCGGTACGGAGCTGACGCTGGCCGATCCCTGGCTCGACGAGCACGATGTGCTGCTGTCCACGATCCGCGACACGGCCGTGCACGCGGGCGGTCAGCCACTGCGGCTCGCCGAGGAACCGCTCGGCGAGGACGTGCACGGCAACGAGCTGGAGCTGGCCGAGCTGTACGACGGACTGCGTCCGGGGCGGCAGCTGATCGTGTCCGGGGAGCGCACGGACGTACCCGCCGTGCCCGGCACCGAACTGGTGACGGTCGCGGAGGCCGAGCAGGTGCTGGACCCGCTGGTGCCCGGCGACCATGTGCACACCCGGCTGACGCTGACGACGGATCTGGTCCACCGCTACCGGCGCGCCACCGTGCGCGTCCGGGGCAATGTGGTGGCGGCCACCCATGGCGAGAGCCGGGAGGAGCCGATCGGCAGCGGGGACGCGGACCGGGCCAACCAGACGTTCGCGCTGTGGCAGTCGCCGCTGACCTGGCTGCCCGCCGACAATCCGCTGGGGGCCGTCCCGGCCCTCGAAGTGCGGGTGGACGGGCTGCTGTGGCACGAGGTGGACAGCCTCGCCGGGCGGGGACCGCGCGAGCGCGTCTACGTCGGCGGGGTGTCGGGCGGCCGGACGACGGTGACCTTCGGCGACGGGGTGCACGGGGCCCGGCTGCCCACCGGCCACGAGAACGTCCGGGCCCGCTACCGCTTCGGGACCGGCCGGGCCGCCAACGTCCGGGCGGACCGGATCACCCAGGCGGTCACCCGGCCGCTGGGCGTCACCGGGGTCACCAATCCGCAGCCCGCGACGGGCGGCGCGGACGCGGACGGCCCCGCCCTGACCCGGTCCACGGTCCCGCTCGCCGTGTCGGCGCTGGACCGGCTGGTGTCGGTCGCCGACTACGAGGACTTCGCCCGCTCCCGGGCCGGGATCGGCCGGGCGGCGGCGCGCGAGGTCTTCGACGGCAGGCGGCGGCTGCTGCACGTGACGGTCGCCGGGGTGGCGGACATCCCGGTCGCCGAGGACTCCGACGTGCTCACCGCGCTGCGCTCCTCGCTCGCCCGGTACGGCGACTCCCGGCTGCCGGTGCGGGTACAGGTGCGCGAACCGGTCCTGCTGCTCCTCGCGGCGAAGGTGAAGGTGGCCCGCGACCACAGCTGGCAGCTGGTCGAACCCCGGCTGCGCCAGGCCCTGCTGGCCCGGTTCGGCCCCGCCCGGCGCGAGCTGGGCAGCCCCGCGCATCTGTCGGACGTGCTGGCCACGGCCCACTCGGTGCCCGGCGTCGGCCATGTGGACGTGGACGTCTTCGGCGGGGTGCCCGCGTCCTTCACCCCCGAGGACCTGCCCGCGCTCACCGAGTCCCTGGCCGAGCCGCGGCGCACGGTCGCGGCGCGGCTCGCGGCCTACGACGAGGACGTGCACCGGGTCACCGCGCCGGAGGGCGAGACGCTCACCTCCGTCGCCGCCCGGTACGGCATCGGCCTCGATGAACTGCTCCGCCTCAACCCGGACATCACCGACACCCGGCCGCTCGCGAAGGGCCGCGCGGTGTTCGTCTTCCGCGGCATCCGGCCCGCGCAGCTGGTCCTGCTGTCACCGGACGTCCCGGACACGCTGATCCTGACGGAGGTCACCGCATGAACACCCAGGAAGGGAGCGCCGCATGAGCAGGGAACCGGACGGACTCGCGGAGCTGCTCCCGCAGTGGCACCGGCTGCGGGACGCCGAGGGCGGTGAGCCGCTGCGCGCACTGCTCGCGGTGATCGCCGAGCAGGCGGACCGGGTGCGCGACGGGGTCGAGCAGAGCTATGAGGACCTCTTCGTGGAGACGGCCGCGCCCTGGGTGCTGCCGTACCTCGGCGACCTGGTGGGCTACCGGCCGCTGCCCGGCTACGAGCGGGTCCAGGCCGCCGGGCTCGGCGGCGCGCGGGGCGGACCGGGCGACGGCGAGGCCCGTACCCGGCTCGCCGAGGCGCTCGCGCCGCGCCGCGATGTCGCCTCGACGGTCGCCAACCGCCGCCGCAAGGGCACCCTCGCACTGCTGGAGGAGCTGGCGCAGGAGGTGGCCGGGTGGCCGTCCAGGGCGGTGGAGCTCTCCCGGCTGGTCTCCCAGCAGCAGCCGGTGAAGCTGTACGGGACGGGGGCGCCGTCCGCCGATGTACGCAGGCTGTCCCGGGGCCGGCTGGCCGATGTCCGCCGGGGTGGCCAACTGGACCTGGCGGGCGGCCCGTTCGACGAGATGGCCAGGTCGGCCGACGTACGCAGGGCGGGTTCGGCGCGCCGGAGCGGCGGTCACTCCCCCGCCGGGATCGGGCTGTACGTGTGGCGGCTCAAGCCGTACCACGTGACCCGGGCACCGGCGTACTGCGTCGACCGGGCCCGCAGCCTGTACACGTTCTCGATCCTGGGCAACGACAGCCCGCTGGTGACGCGTCCGGTGCCGGAGCCCTCGGCCACGCATCTCGCGACGATCGACAACGTGCCCGCGTTCATCAGGCGGCGTCAGCTCTCCGACCGGCTCGCGGACCACTACGGGCCCGGCAAGAGCTTCACCGTCTGGCGGGACGGGCAGGACGAGCCGGTGCCGATGTCGGACATCGTCGTGGCGGACCTGTCGGACTGGCGCTACCGGCCCAGGCTCGGCTCGGTGGCCGTCGACCCGGTGCTGGGGCGGATCGCCTTCGGGTCCCGCTCGGCACCCCGGCAGGGGGTCTGGGTCACCTACCACTACGCCGCGGGTGACGACATCGGCGGTGGCGAGTACCCGCGCGAGCGGGTCACCCCGCCCACCGCCAGGATCTACCGGGTGGGTCCGGGCCAGGCGTTCCAGCGGATCATGGACGCGTACGAGCAGTGGCGCGCGGACCGGTCGGCGGGCCACCGCGGGGCCGAGGGCATCATCGAGATCACGCACAGCGGCGCCTATCAGGAGCAGCTGGACTTCGATCTCGACCGCGGCGACCGGCTGGAGCTGCGGGCCGCCGAGGGCTGCCGCCCGGTGATCCGGCTGCTCGACTGGTACAGCAACCGGCCCGACGCCCTCAACATCCGGGCCCGGGAGGACGACGGTCCCACCGGCTCCCATGGCCACGGGGACGCGCCGCGCATCGTGCTGGACGGGCTGCTGGTCACCGGGCGCGGGCTCCATGTCAGCGGTCCCGTCGGCGCGGTCGTGCTGCGGCACTGCACCCTGGTGCCCGGCTGGTCGCTGGAGCCGGAGTGCGACCCGCACTCCCCGGAGGAGCCGAGCCTCGTCCTGGACCGGACCACCGCGTGCGTCTCGGTGGACCACAGCATCATCGGCACGATCGAGGTGATCGGCGACGAGGTCAGCCACGACCCGCCGGCCATCCACCTCCGCGACAGCGTCCTGGACGCCACCGGTCACGACCGGGCGGCCCTGTCCGCCCCGGACTGCCGTCACGCCCACGCCGTACTGCACGCCCACCGCACGACGGTCATCGGCGAGGTGCACACGCACGCCGTGGAGATCGCCGAGAACAGCGTCTTCACCGGGCGGCTACGGGTGGTGCGGCGGGGCATCGGCTGTCTGCGGTTCTCGTACGTGCCGCCCGGCTCCCGCACCCCGCGCCGGCACCGCTGCCAGCCCGACCTGGTGGGTGCCGACCGTGCGGAGGAGGTGCGTCCGCTGCTGAGCGGCGAGCGGTACGGCACCCCCGCGTACGGGCGGCTCGCGGACGGCGGTCCGTGGCAGATCCGCCGGGGTGCCGACGACGGCTCGGAGATGGGCGTCTTCCACGACCTGTACGAACCGCAGCGCGAGGACAGCCTGCGGGCGCGGCTCGCCGAGTACACCCCGGCCGGTACGGACGCCGGGATCTTTCCCGTCACCTGACCCGGCGCCGGGCGGCCGGGCGCACCGGCCGGCCCGGCCGCCCGGTCCGACCACCGCGACGGCCACCCGGCCCGTTCGCCCCACCTGACTTCTTCAGACCGCCGAACCTCCGAGGGGGACCCCTTCCCATGCACGCAGATCTCTCCCGCGACACCTTCCGCCCGGACCGGCACTACTCGGCGGTGCTCGCCCAGCAGGGCCGCGTCCAACTGGACGCGGACGCCAACGAGCAGGCCGCGATCCAGCTCCACCGGGCCCGTACCACCGCCGCCGATCTGATCGGGCAGCACGGCGGCCCGCGCGGCGCGACCGGCTTCGAGGTGACGTTCCTGGGCGGCAGCCGGGAGCTGGACGACCTCTCCCTGGGCGGCGGCCGCTATTACGTGGACGGCATCCTGCTGGACGCGACCAGGCCGGAGCCGGGCGTCCCGGCCGAGGCCGGAGCCGCCGCGCCGGACGACGAGGCTCCGGCCGCCGCCCCCGCGACCTGGACCTACTGGGACCAGCCGGACGGCTACCGGGACCCGGAGCGGCCCGGCGACCGGCTGCCCACCCAGTTCCCGTACCTGGCCTGCCTGAAGGTGTGGGAGCGTGCGGTCACCGCCGCCGAGGACCCGCTGCTGCGCGAGGTGGCGCTGGGTACGGCGATGCCCGACACGGCGGCCCGGGTGAAGGTGGTGTGGCAGGTCGTGCCGCTGCCCGGTACGGAGCTGGAGCTCGCGGACGGGGCGACGAAGGACGAGGTGCGGGCGGCGTTCGACGCCTGGGCTGCGGCGCAGGACCCGACCGCCCGGCTGGCGGCCCGCAGTGAACGGCCGGACCGGGCGGACGAGGACCCGTGCCTGGTCAGGCCGGACGCCCGCTACCGGGGGCCGGAGAACCAGCTGTACCGGGTGGAGGTCCACCAGGGCGGTGCGGCGAAGGACGCCACGTTCAAGTGGTCCAGGGAGAACGGCTCGGTGACCTTCCCGGTCGAGGAACTGGACGGCACCTGGGTGGAGCTGGCCTCCCTCGGAAACGACGACAAGCTCGACCTGAACGTGGGCGACCAGGTGGAGTTCGTCGACACCGCGTACACCAGCCGCCGTGAACCCCTGCCGCTGCTGCGGGTGGAGGAGCTCGATCTGCCGGGGCGCCGGGTACGGCTCTCCGGTGAGCCCGAGCCCTTCGTGGGGCGGCGCCCCGAGCTGAACCCGTATCTGCGGCGCTGGGACCACCGCCCCTCGACCCGCCGGACCAAGGGGCCCGCGAAGGTGCGCGACGGTGCGCTGCGGATCGAGGAGGGGGCCTGGCTGCCCCTGGAGGACGGCGTGTTCGTGTACTTCGAGCCGGGAGGGACCTACCGCTCCGGTGACTACTGGACGGTCCCCGCCCGTACGGCGACGGGCGGCGTCGAGTGGCCGGCGGACGCGGCCCGGCGCCCGCTGCTGCGCCCGCCGCACGGGGTGCGGGTCCACTACGCGCCGCTGGCCTGGATTCTCGGCGAGGGGTCGGTGGCCGATCTCCGGCAGACGTTCGGGCCGCTGGCGGCACCGATTCCGGCGGCGGACGAGGAAGCCCTGGCGGCGGAAGTCCGGGCCGAGGAGGAGGCGGTGGCCGCCGAACAGGCGGCCGACAGCGGTTCAGCACCTGTCGTTTCGGGGCAAAACGATCAGGAGACGAGCGAGAACTGACGCACAATCGAGAGCGTCGAACCACCGCACCACCTGGAAGGAGCACCACGATGGCAACGCCTCTGTCGGCCGACAAGCTGCTCAAAGCCCTTCGTGACGAAGGCCTGCGTGTCGTCGAGCACCGGAGCTGGCGTACGCACAACCGCAATCACAAGGGCCCGTGGGGCCCGGTGAACGGGGTGATGATCCATCACACCGTGACATCGGGCACGCAGAGTTCGGTGGAACTCTGCTACAACGGCCACTCCAGCCTGCCCGGTCCGCTCTGCCACGGGGTGATAGCGAAGGACGGCTCGGTCCATCTCGTCGGGAACGGACGGGCCAACCACGCCGGGCTCGGCGACGACGACGTCCTGCGGGCCGTGGTCGATGAATCGGGTTCACTGCCCTCCGACAACGAGGCCAATACGGACGGCAACCGGCACTTCTACGGTTTCGAGTGCGTCAACCTCGGCGACGGGAAGGACCCGTGGCCGGCCGCGCAGCTGGAGGCGATCGAGAAGGCCGCCGCCGCGATCTGCCGGGCGCACGGCTGGTCGCAGCGCTCGGTGATCGGGCACAAGGAGTGGCAGCCGGGAAAGGTCGATCCGCGCGGGTTCACGATGGACTCGATGCGCGGCCGGATCAAGTCGCGCCTCGGGGGCAAGCCGGACGGCCCGTCGAAGCCGCCCTCCAAGCCGAAGTACGAGCCGTTCCCCGGAGCGGCGTTCTTCAAGGCGGGCAGACGCAGCGCGGTCATCACCGCGATGGGCAAGCGGCTGGTGTCCGAGGGCTGCGGGCGTTACGAGGTGGGCCCCGGCCCGTCCTGGTCGGAGGCCGACAGGAAGTCGTACGCCGCCTGGCAGCGCAAGCTCGGTTATTCCGGCGCCGGGGCGGACGGCATCCCGGGCAAGGAGAGCTGGGCCAAGCTCAAGGTCCCGAACGTCTGATCCGCGGGGCCCGGTTCCGGGTTCGGAGGGCGAACCCGGAACCGGCGCCCGTGCGCCGTCAGCGGTTGAAGGAGCTCCCCAGGGCGGCCTTCGCCGCCACCGTGCCCAGCGTCCCGTGACCGAAGCTGACGGATCCCTCGGCGGTCAGCCCGGAGTTGGTGGCGGGGAAGAACCACAGCGAGCCCGCGCCCGTGTCCTCGCCGGGGGCGCCGACGGCCAGTTCGGACCGGCCGTCCTTGTCGATGTCCACGAAGGCGGCGGCCCCGCCGAACAGGTCGCCCTTCTCCGCGGTGCCCGTGACATCCGGCGTGCTCTGGTTGAAGCCCTTGGTGCCGGTGCCCGTCGGGCCGGAGGCCGTACCGGGCATGATCACGATGCCGCCCGCCCGCTGGACCGTGCCGAGCGCCTCCTTCGGGACGCCCACGGCGATCTCGCCGAAGCCGTCGCCGTTCGTGTCACCGATCGCGACGGACGTGCCGAAGCCGTCGGAGTGCTCCGCCGCGCCCGGGACGCCCGCCGAGTCCTGGTTGAAGACCTTGGCCCTGGTGCCCTGCGGCCCGGTGGCGCTGCCCTGGACGTAGGTCAGCATGCCGCCCTTGGCGAGCGGCAGGCCGAGGTCGCTGTCGTAGCCGTCGATCGCGCGTCCGACGGCGAGGTCGGCGTACTTGTCACCGTTGACGTTGCCGACGGCGAGGTACTCGCCGCCCTCCAGGGAGTAGCCGTCGGCGCCCTTCACCTGGGTGTACTCGCCCGGACCGGCGGGGCTGCCGTTGCCGATGAGGATGCGGCGGTCGTCGAACTCGTCGCCGCTGTGGACGGCGGCGACGACGTCGTCGCGCCCGTCCCCGTTGACGTCGCCCGCCGCCAGGTCCAGGTAGCGCATGTCGTCCATGTCGGGCCGCTCGGTGGTGGCGGACGCGAGGCCGTCACGGGTGAACGGGCCCAGGAGGCTCTGGAGATCGTGGTCGCGGACGACCGCGAGGTCCGGGGCCCCGTCCCCGTTGAGGTCGCCCGTGGCGAGATGGGTGCCGACGTTGTCGTACTGCTCCCCGTCCAGGACCGTCGCGCCGCCCGCGAGTCCGCCCGCACCGCCCCAGAGGACGGTGAGCGAGCCCGCGCCCACGCCGGTGCCGACCTTCTCGCCCGAGGAGCCGACCACCAGGTCCGCGTAGCCGTCCCGGTCGAGGTCGGCGGAGACCACCGAGCTGCCGAAGGCGTCCCCGGCTTCCGGAGTGCCGGGGACGCCTGCCGTGCTCTGGGTGAAGACCTTCTTGACGGAGTTCTTGATGCCGGTGCTGGACCCGTAGGCGACGCCGACGTACCCGGCGCCCGCGAAGCCCTTGACCGTGGCACCGGGGGCGGCGAACGCGACGTCGGCGTAACCGTCGCCGTTGAAGTCGGAGTGGGGGTCTGCCGGGGCGGCCGCCCGCTCGGGTGCGGCCGGGGCTGCCGGGGCTGCCTGGGCCGTGGGCAGGGTGAGGGCGGCGGAGGCGACGGCGATGGCCAGGACCACACCGGTACCGAGTGCTCGGGATGCCACAGGGACTCCTTCTGCTGACGTGTGCGGAGATCGTTCTCGGGTTGTTCGTGAAGCGTTCCGCCGGTGTCTGCTGTACGGGGGGTAGCAAAGCGGCTCGTACCCGGTACGACGGCCGGATCGGCCCCGGGGTTGCGTGCCGTTCCGGACAAGTGCGCCTATCTTGTTCCCTGTTACCGGCCCCTGACGAAGGAGTGACCCGGTGACCTCACAGGTCGGGCTCGTGACGGAGGAGGCGCTGCGCGGCTACGGCGAGGGCATCCGCGCCGTGTACGCGGAGGCGTTCTCCGCCCCGCCCTGGTACGAGGACCCGGAAGAGGCGGACGACTACCTGGAACGGCTCGCCGAGGACGCGGCGAGGCCGGGATTCACGGCGGCGGTGGCCCTGGACGGGGAGACCGTGACCGGCTTCGCCACGGCCTGGACCACACCGGAGGTCTTTCCCCGCGACCGCAGTTACGGACAGGTCGCCGAGGCCCTGGGCCCCGACCGGGCGACGGCGTGGCTGTGCGGGGCCCTTGAGGTGGACGAGCTGGCCGTCAGCCCCCGGGCGCACGGCACCGGACTGGGCCGGGCCCTGCTGGCGGCGGTGACGGGCCCCGCGGTGGACGGCCGCTGCTGGCTGCTGACCTCGGCACGGGCGGAGGCGGCGCTGCGGCTGTACGAGCGCGCCGGATGGCACCGCTGCGCCACGCCCGTACCGGGCAGGGCGGGGCTCGTCGTGCTCCTCGGGCCCCGGCACCCGGGCCTCTCGGCAGCGGACCGCTCATCGGACCCGGCGGCGGACCCGGCGGCGGACCCGGCGGCGGCTACAGCGTGACGGCCAGCAGGACGAAGGCCGCGAGCGAGAGCACCGTACGGACCAGGTGAAGGGTGTTCCAGCGGGACTCGAAGGCCTCACGGGCCGCGCTGTCGTCGCCGCCCTCGGAGTCCGCGAGCGCCTTGTTGAGCGGGATGTTCCCGGCGATCGTGATCAGGTGGCCGATGACCGCGCAGGCCAGTGCGACGGCGGTGAGCACCCGGGCGTCCCCGCCGGCACCGGAGACGAGCGCCGCGACCGGAAGGGCGACCACTCCGAGGAACAGGACGAGGAAGAGAGGCCCCGGCACCTTCTCGTTGAAGCGGCGCATCGCGGCGGTGAACCGGTCGTCCGGCAGCGCCGCGAGGCCCGGCATGATCGCGGTCAGGAACGTCAGCATGAAGCCCGCGTAGAGGCCGTTGGCAACCACGGAGAGCACCAGGAGCACAGAGGTCATGGTGCACATCATGGCGCGGGGCGGCGGCCCGCACCGCCACGATTCCCCGCAGCCGTGCGCGCCCGCCCCCGCCCTTCGCCCGGACGCGCCGGGCGTCAGCCGATCTCGCCCTCCGTCCCGTCGCCGCCCTTCGGCTCCTCGCCGTTCCTGAGCCGGTCGGCCCGGCCGATCGCCGTCGCCAGCTTCCGTACCGAATCGTCCTCGGTCTCCTCCGCCAGTTCTGAGGCCCGGGAGGCGAGTTCACCGAGGCCGGGCGTGCCCGGCAGCTCGCCGCCGCGCAGGGTCTCGGCGAAGTAGGCCGCCACCGCCGCCACCTGGAGCCGCTTGCCCGGTCCGCCCCACAGCTCGCCGTCGATCGCCCCGCTCCCCACGGAGCCGGTCCTCTCGTGCGCCTTACGGGTCCTGGGGTCCAGCCAGCGCACCGTGGCCGTCGCCACATGGCCGGACGCGCCCTCGCGCAGCCGTACCGCGTAGAGCGCGGTCACCGTGTGGCCGGGGCCGACCTCTCCGCCGTCGACGCCGTCGTCGCGGAAGTCCTCGTCGGCGACCTTGCGGTTCTCGTAGCCGATCAGCCGGAACTGCTGGACGGTCTCGCGGTCGAAGGCGACCTGGGCCTTGGCGTCCCGCGCCCGCAGCTCCACATGGGCGGGCAGCTGGTCGACGAAGACCTTGCGGGCCTGTTCCTCGTCGGCGATGTACGTGGTGTGCCCGTCGCCCTTGTTGGTGAGGCGTTCCATCAGCGCGTCGCCGTAGTCACTGCCGACCCCGACGCCGAAGAGCGTGATGCCGTGCTCGCGGCGGGCGTCGCCGATCCGTTCCAGGATGGCGTCGGCCTCGGTCTCCCCCGTGTTGGCGAGGGCGTCGGAGAGCAGCACGACACGGTTGTTCGCGCCCTTGCGGTGGCCCTCGACCGCCTCCTCGTAGCCGCGCCGGATACCGGCGTCGACGTTGGTGGAGTCGGCCGGTTCCATCTCCTCGACCGCGTCGCGGATCCGGTTCCGGTTGCCCTGGAGCCGGGTCATCGGCAGCCGGGTCTCGGCCTCGTCGCTGAAGGTGACCAGGGAGACCGCGTCGTCGTCGCGCAGTTCGTCGGTGAGGATCGTCAGGGACTTCTTCGCCAGGTCCAGGCGGCCCGGTTCGGCCATGGAGCCGGAGATGTCGACGACGAAGGTGAGGGCGGCGGGCGGGCGTTCACCGCTCGGCTGCGCCGCCTTCGTGGCCAGTCCGACCCGTACCAGGGACCAGTCTCCGGCCCCCTTGCCGGAGCCTTCACCGGACTTCCCGTCCGACGCCCCGCCGGTCCCTCCGCCGGCCCGTGCTCCGTCGACGGTCACCGAGAAGCCGTTGCCCTCGGGCCGCTCGTAGCCCTGCCGGAAGCTGTTGACGAACTCCTCGGGCCGTACGGTCCCGGGCTCCGGCAGCCTGCCGTCGCCCAGGGTGCGGCGGGCGTAGCCGTAGCTGGCGGTGTCCACGTCCAGGGCGAAGGTGGACAGGTAGTCGGGCGGTGCGACGTCCCGCTGCTTCCCGTCCGTCCCGTCCTCGCGGGCGGCGCTGTCCCCCTTGGCGGCACCGTCGGGCGCCCCGCCCGGGGCGGGCGGGGCGGGCTGCCCGCCGCCGCTCGCCCCCGGCGGCTGCCGTGCGCCGGTACGGCGGTCGGCCGACGCCCCCTCGCCCATTCCGCCACCGCATCCGGTGATCAGCATTCCGCCCGCCAGCAGCAGCGCGGCGGCCCGTGTCCGGTGCTTCATCCGTACCCCCCACATCGTCGACAACTGTGAATGTGACGTGCGGGAGGGCCGTGGGGAGTCGACGAACGCGTTGCGGAAGCGTCTCGATGCGGCAACAGCGACCGCCGCACCGGCGGAACATCAGGTTCAGGACACGATGTCCTTACGACTGAACCCCCGGAAGGCGAGCGCGAACAGGATCAGGGCATACGTCACCGAGACCGCCGCGCCCTTCACCATCCCGCCCCACTCCAGCTCCGGCTGGAGCGCGTCCGCCCAGGCGAACTGCCAGTGCGCGGGCAGGAACTCGCGCCAGGAGCCGAGCGCGGTGACGGCGTCCAGCACATTGCCGACGATGGTGAGCCCGACCGCCCCGCCGACCGCGCCCAGCGGGGCGTCGGTCTTCGTCGACAGCCAGAACGCCAGAGCGGCGGTGACCAGTTGGGAGACGAAGATGAACGCCACGGCGAGCGCGATGCGCGGCACCGTGTCCCCGGTGGCCAGCGCTCCCCCGGTGGGCAGCTCCAGCGGGCCCCAGCCGTACGCCGCCGCGCCCGCCGCCAGCGCGACGACCGGCAGCAGCACCATCGCGGCCAGGCTGAAGCCGAGCGCGACCACGAGCTTGCTCCACAGCAGCCGCGTCCGGGGCACGGGGGCGGCGAGCAGATAGCGCAGCGAGGACCAACTGGCCTCGGAGGCGACGGTGTCCCCGCAGAACAGGGCGACCGGCACCACCAGCAGGAACCCGGCCGAGACGAACAGGCAGGTCGCGGCGAAGTTCGCGGCGGAGGCGGTCGCGGTGTCCATCAGCGTGAGCCGGTCACCGCCGCCGGGTCCGCCGTCGGGAGTGCCGCCGATCGCGAAGGCGATGATCAGGATGAACGGCAGCGCGGCCAGCACCCCGCCCATCAGCAGGGTGCGGCGCCTGCGCAGTTGCCGCATCGCCTCGACGCGCAGCGGCAGGGTGTGCCGGGCGCGGTAGCCGGGGGCCTGGGCGGGGCCGGCCGCCGTCCGGATGTCGGCTGCGGAGCTCATGCGGATCCTCCGGAGATCAGGGTGAGGAAGGCGTCCTCCAGGCGGCGGTGCGGCCCGACGCCGGTGACCGGGACGTCCAGCCGGACGAGTTCGGTGACGAGCCGGGAGGCGGTGGCGCCGTCGAGCCGGACGAGCAGCCCGCGTCCGTCGCCCGTGCGGACGGCCGAGCCGATGCCGGGCAGCGCGGAGACCTTCTCCACGAGCGGTTCGGTCACCTCCTCCGCCGTGGTGACGAGCAGCATGTCGCCGGAGCCGGTGATCTCGGCGACCGGTCCGGCCTGGACGAGCCGCCCCCGGTCCATGACGACCAGGTGGGTGCAGGACTGCTCGACCTCGGACAGGAGGTGGCTGGAGACGATGACGGTCCGGCCCCCGGCCGCGTACCGGATCATCACGTCGCGCATCTCGCGGATCTGGGGCGGGTCGAGGCCGTTGGTCGGTTCGTCGAGGATGAGCAGGTCCGGCATGCCGAGCATGGCCTGGGCGATGGCGAGCCGCTGCCGCATGCCCTGGGAGTACGTGCGTACGGCGCGGGCCAGGGCGTCGCCGAGTCCGGCGATCTCCAGGGCTTCCTCGATGTGCGAGTCCTCGGCGGGGCGGCCGGTGGCCTGCCAGTAGAGCTCCAGGTTGGCGCGGCCGGACAGGTGCGGCAGGAAGCCCGCCCCTTCGACGAACGCCCCGACCCGGGACAGGACGGGGGCGCCGGGCCGGATGGCCTGCCCGAAGACGCGGATCTCGCCCTCGTCGGGCGCGATGAGCCCCATCAGCATGCGCAGGGTGGTGGTCTTGCCCGCGCCGTTGGGCCCGAGGAGCCCGAGCACCTGCCCCTTCTCCACCTGGAAGGAGAGTCCCTTCACGGCGTACCGGTCGACGGACTTGGCGTACTTCTTCGACAGGCCGGTGATCCGCAGCGGCACGCCGGTGAGTTCCGGGTCGGGGGCCGGGGTCGCGGTGCGGCGGCGCGCGGTGAGCAGGAGCGCGGCGGCGATGACGAGGGCGGCGGCCGGGAGTCCCCAGGTCCACCACGGGAGGCCGGCGGACGCGGTCCTCACGGCGGCTGCGGTGGGGACGGTCAGCGGGCCGTCCGTGCTCACGGTGTACGTCGCCGGCTCGGCGGGGGACGCGTAGCCGAGGTCGGTCGCGGACAGCACGAGGCGCAGCCGGTGCCCGGAGTCGAATTCGTGGTCGACGGCGGGGAGGGTCAGCTCGATGGGCCCGCCCTGTTCGGCGGGGGTGATCCGGTACGGGGCGACGAGCTGCGCGGGCAGCACCTGCTGCTTGCCGTCCGGCGACACGTCGTACACCTTGCCGAACAGCACGGCGTCGCCGCTGCCCGGTCCGGCCTTCACCCGGACCCGTACCGTCGGCGTCCCGGTGACCCGTACGGAGGTGTCGAGCGGGGCGGAGTCGAAGCGGGCGTACTGGCCCGGGAAGTCGACCGCCAGGCCGACGCCGAGCGAGGAGAGCCGGGCGAGTCCGCCGCCCACGCCGGGTACGGCGGAGATGGCGGGCGGGCCGGCTCCCGCAGGGTTGCGGAACGTCTCGGTCCGCCCGTCGAGGGCGAACTCCCGGCCGCCGCCGCGCAGTCCCGGGTAGGTGTCGCCGCTCGCGCCCCGCTTGAGCGCGGCGCCGTCGGTGGAGTCGATGCCGCCGGTGCGGGTGACCCGGAAGGCGGGGCCGGTGTCGGCGCCCTCGGAGCCCTTGAGGTAGCGGTCGAACCAGCCGCCGATACGGCTCTGGACTCGGTCGGCCTCCAGGTCCCCGCCGTCGTGCCCGCCCGCGATCCAGTCGACGGAGACGGGGGCGCCGTTGGCCTTGATCGCCTTCGCCATGTCGTCGGCCTGGCCGAGCGGGAAGAGCGAGTCGCTCTGTCCCTGCACCAGGAGTGCGGGGACCTTGATCCGGTCGGCGACGGCGGCCGGTGACCGCTCGGTGAGCAGTTCGCGCGCGGCCTCGTCCGGCTTTCCGCTGACGGCGACCCGCTCGTACATCTCGCAGAGCCGCTTCTCGAACTTCTCGCAGCCGCCGCCCGTGGTGACGAAGATCCCGGCCCAGAGCTTCTTGAAGACCCCGTCGGGGAAGAGCGCTTCGGCAAGGTTCCAGTAGGAGATGACGGGGGCGATGGCGTCGACGCGTTTGTCGTACCCGGCGGCGAGCAGCGAGACGGCCCCGCCGTACGAGGCCCCGGTGACCCCGACGCGGGGGTCACCCCTGCCGTCGAGTTCCACCTCGGGGCGGGCGGCCAGCCAGTCGATGAGCCGGGAGACGTCCCTGACCTCGCGGTCGGGTGCGTTCAGGGAGATCTCCCCGCCGGACTTCCCGAAGCCGCGGGCCGACCAGGTCAGCACGGCGTACCCGGCGCCCGCCAGCTTCTCGGCCTGGGCCCGTACGTCGGCCTTGCTGCCGCCGAAGCCGTGCCCGATGAGCACGGCGGGCCGCCGCTGCGCACCGCCTGCCGTGAAGTACGAGGTGTCGATGGGCACCCCGTCCATCGACAGTGTCCGGTCCTCGCGGTGGACGTCCGGCGCGCTGTCGTCGGCCGCCGCGGTCCAGGTCCCGGCGCCCGCGAGCACGACGAGCGCGGTGACGGCCGCTGCCCACCGGCCGCGTCCACGGGGCAGTCGGCGCCGCCATCGGGAAGTAGGGGTCTCCATGTCTCGACCCTAAACGGATGGTGCCGCCGTTCAGGGTGCCGCCGGGGGGAGGTGCCGGGCCTCCCTGAGAGGTACGGGGTCCGTCCTCCGTACTGCATGCGCGGTACGCCCCCGGCCGGTCCGCCGGGCCGCGCTCACATGGTGTTGACGATGAGGCCGATGTGGGTGAAGTAGTTGAGCCCGCCGAAGAGCAGGAAGGCGAGTCCGGCCAGCGCCCACACGACGCCGACGACCGGGACCAGCCAGGTCCTGGGCCGGCGCAGGGCGAACGGGAACAGGAGCGCGCCGATGCCCACGAGGACGTACAGCCCGGACATGAAGCTCGCTTCGAGCATCGGCCAGTCGGCGAACTCCCCGGAGATGGGCTCCTCGGGCGGGGCGGCGAAGAGGGTGTACTTCCATCCGGCGGCGGCGATACCGAAGCAGGCGAGGCCGAGTCCGAAGACGAAGAGGGAGATGGGGGCGGCGACCCTGGCCGTGCGGACGACGCGGTCGGGGTCGTCGGCGAGTTCACCGCCGCGCTTCCAGAGGTAGAAGCACGCGGCGAGGAGGAACACGCCGAAGGCGAGCGCCGGTTCGCCGAAGATGATGTTGTCGAACGGGAAGCCCTGTCCGGCGAGGGGCCAGGTCAGGGTCATATGGAGGCCCGTGGTGACCAGCGTGAAGCCGAGGGCCCCGAAGGCCAGCACCCAGCCGTCGGGGGTGATGGTGCGGCCCGGCGTGAGGAGTTGACGCCCCAGGGCCACCACGAGCAGCAGCCCGGCGCCGGCCGCCACCGACATGATCGTGTTGTACGTCGGCATCTGGTTCCAGTCGATCTTCAGACCGGATGCCGCGAGGGGGGTGAGAGGGGGGATCATGCGCGGAGCATAACGCCGCATATGCGCCATTCAGGGCACATATGCGCCTGCGTCGAAACGCCGCGTGCGCCGCACCACTTGCCGGACTGTGTGCTTGTCGGACACCGCGCGGGTCGCCACGGACGGCCGGACGGTCCCGGAGATCGCGGCAGAGGTGCTGACCGTCACGGGCTGGCCGGCACGGGCCGGGGTGCGTTGAGGCATGCGAGCGGGGTCTCCCGCGGGAGCAGTCCGGCCGCGCCGTCCCACTCGCCCGCGCGGACGAGCCCGTGGATCTCGTGCGCGAGCCCGGTCACGTCCCGTACGGACACCGTCCACTCGTCGGCGTACCGCCGCGCCGCCTCGCCGCTCAGGCCCAGCTGGAGGGAGCGGTACGGGAGCGGATCGAGGCGCAGGTCGCGCTCCGGGTCCCACTGGACGCGGGCGGGGGCGCTGCGGAGGGCGCGCTTCCATGCGGCCTGATCGGAGTGAACGCCCCTGACGTAGTGCGAGAGTTCGGCGTTCTCCAGCGCCCACGCGAATCCCTCGCGGGTGATCTCCACGGCGAGAACGGTCTCCTGCCCCTCCTTCGTCCCCCAGCCGCAGCGGTACATCATCCACAGGAAGCTCGGCTTGATCCAGGTCATACGGTCGCGCTTCCAGGCGGCGGGGAACCGTCCGTCCCGCGCGGCGGGCAGACCGATGGAGGGCGGGTAGGCCTGGTAGACGGTGACGGTGGAGGCCGAGTGCCGGGCGCGGATCTCGTACGGGGGCGGAACGTTCATGGACCCCAGGGTGCGGGAGGAGCGCGCGCCCCGGCATCCGAATATCCGGAACGGCCACGGCGGCCACGGCGGCCACTGCCCCACCCGCCACCGCCACCACCGCCGGCGAAAAACATTTCCCATTCTTGGCAATTCCCCAAGTCATATGAGGCCAGGGGCCGTTGTAGGCTGCGGCGTCGCACGCACGGGCCCGAAGAGGTGGGGGGTACGGCATGGTGGTGGTCAATCCTGACCTCGGCACGCCCGATGACGACGGGCTGAAGAAGCTGGCCGCCGACCTCGACGAGATGCAGCGTCATCTCGACAGCCAGGTCCGGCGCATGGACGGAGTGGTGGACCGCATCCAGGCCCGCTGGCAGGGGCCCACCGGGACGGCGTACCGCACCCTGCACAACGGCGCGGCCCGGGACGCGGTGCGGATCCGCGAGACGTTGCGCGTCCTGGAGGAGGCCGTCCGCCTCAGCCGTGACGGCTTCACCGAGCAGGAGCTCGACATCCTCGCCCGGATGCGCCGGGTCCAGGACGACACGGACGTCGCACGTGAGGCGGACGCGCTCCAGTCGCCCGCCCCCGCCCCGGAACCCGGCCCGCGCAGTCGCGTTCACGACCTGTAGGAGGAGAGCCGTACGTGACCGACGCCGAGCACATAGCCGTCGACTTCCGCACGCTGCAGCATCTGGCCGGTGAACTGGAGGACATCCTCAAGCAGTTGAACCAGCGGCTCGCCCTGCTGTACGAGCGGACCGAGAAGGTGGTGCTCACCTGGGACGGCGAGGCGCGGGAGGCGTTCGTCTCCTCGCTGGACCGCTGGAGCACCGACATGGCGGACCTCCAGGCACGGCAGGCCTGGCTGCACGAGGTCGTCACCACGGCCCACACCAACTACAGCTCCGCCCACCGGGCCGTCCTGCGCGGCTGGGGCGCCGCCTGATGACCTCCTCGCCGCCGCCCCCGGGGACCCCCGGAAGCCCGCCCCCGCAGGTGCCCCAGCCCGGCTCGACCCCCCACGTTCCCCAGCCGGGCTCGACGGCCCTGCCGGGCCAGGGCGGCATGCCGGCCACGCCCCAGGCGCCGGGGCTGCCCGAGCCCAGCCCCGGGAAGCTGGTGGACCCGCAGGGCAAGGACATCTCGCAGCACGACACCGGGTCGGCCAAACGGGCACTGGTCAAGGAGGTCGAGGATCTCCGGCCCGCGGCGGGCCCGGGGCCCGGCCCCGGTGGAGGTTTCGACGTCCAGCCGCCGCACCTCTACTACACCTCGTACCTGATCCGGAACCTCCAGTTCGCCTTCAAGGAGCACCCGGACCGCCTGCTCGACTCCCTGAGAGGCCACGGCCACGCGTGCGGCACGGGCAGGGGTCCCTCGGCCTTCACCACCGCGTACGACAAGGTCTGCCGTCTCTACCTCCAGGTCTGGGCGAAGTCGGTGGTCTCCATCGGCGGCGCCTCGGTCGGTCTGACCATGACGTCGAACAACTACGTGGCCGCCGAGTACGCCTCCAACCCGCAGGCAGGCCCTCCCCCGGCCCCCAAGGCGTTACCCGGCGTGATCTCCAGGGCCCCGTCGTACGGAGACGTCACCGGCCTCGGCTGGCACGACGGCGGGGGCGGCGGTCCGCTGGGCGACCAGATCGTCGACGGCGCCGCCGAGATCGTGTCCTTCATCGGGAAGATGCTGCTGCGGCCGATCCTCAAGTACGCGCTGCGGCACGGACGCGTCGCGGAGATCACGCCCGGCGGGGACGACTCCGAGCTGCCGAAGGTGGCGCAGGCCTGGCGGCAGATCGCGGACGACGCGCGGAAGTCGGGCGGCGACCTCGACGGCGCGATCGGCTACATCACCAACAACGCGCCGGGCCAGGACGAGTGGCAGGGTGCGATGCACCAGTTCTGCTCCAGCCTCTGGGGCACCACCCCCTACGGCAACGCGAATCTGCACAACCGCAGCTGGAAGCACGACGGCCGGCAGCAGCCGGTGCTGAGCGTCCTCAGCGACTCCGCGCGGGAGATCGCCAGGGCCCTCGACGAGTTCAAGACCAAGGTGTCGCGGGTCCGGCAGGAGATCACGGACGTCTACAAGCAGGCCGCCAAGGACCTCGTCGACCACGAGTCGTTCAAGTCGGCCGGGGAGACGATCTTCAAGGTGGTCGGCGCGAACATCGTCGGTCTCGCCGAGCAGTTCATCGAGAACATCGACACCAACCGCCTCAATGCGGCCGTCGATGCCTACAACCGGGAGACCGAGGCCCTCGCCGACATCCTGCTGGCGCTCGAACCGGCCCTGAACGAGGCCCTCCTCAGCGCCCCCACCTACGAGGCGGAGGAGGCGCGGGCGCAGGCGATCGGCGCGCGGGCACTCGACGAGTTCAAGCAGCCCGCGAAGTACACCGTGCCGGGAGGCTCCGCCACGGCCCACGCCTACCCCATCGACCTGGCGAACCAGGAGAACATGGCCGGCTCCCACCCCGTCGACAAGCACGTGGGCAAGACGGACGAGCAGCTGCAACAGCGGCTGCGCGACGACCTCAAGGCCAACGGGGAGATCAGGCCGTCCGCCGCGTCCACGTACGCCACCCTCGCCGATGCCCAGCAGATCACCCAGGCGGTCATCGACAAGGAGAGCCCGCGGATCGCCGCCTGGCTCGCGGGCAACCCGCCCGGCAACACACTGCCGCTGCCCCATTACGACGCCCCGGACGACGCGGTGACCGGCAGGACGGTCCCCAAGACCGGTCCGCACACCTACGGCGCCCCGACCTACGCGACCGGCGCGAAGGTCATCCTTCGTAGACTGCCGGGCAGCAACCCTCCCTCCTTCGTCGTGCTCACCTCGTACCCGGACTAGGAAAGGCCCCGTGGCACCGTGACAGACACCGAGCCCCGCACCCCCGCCGACTGGTGGCTGCGGCACCGCGGCCCGGCCCTGCTGCTGGAGGAGCTGGACCTCGCCGCGGCGGCACGCTGCGAGAACGCCGAAGAGGCGCGCGTGGTCCTGGAGCTGGGGGTCGCTCAGTACTGCCGGCGGCAGTGGCTGCTGCCCGCGCTCACCGCCCGGCAGCCGCAGGAGACCGCGTACTCCCTGCGCCGGGTCCTCGCGTACGGCCGGGAGCATCCCGCGTTCGGTGTGCTGGCGCGGACGGTCCCCGCCCGGATGCGGTCGGGGATCGGTACGGCGGAGCTCTTCGGCATCCTCTGCGAGGCCATCGAGTCGGAGACCTGGCGCGATGCCGAGGACGCCGGAACGGGGGCCGACGCCGGCACGGGCGACGGCCCCGGCTTCCGGCCGGACAGCCGGATCGGGATCAGCGGCTGCTTCCCGCTCCTCGTCGAGTTCTCCCAGGCGTACCTGGAGGTCTCGGACGGCGAGGAGGTCGACGAGGTGATCGCGGGCTACGTCGCCGGATATCACCCGCGGCACTGCGGCTGGATCCTCCCCGGACTCGTCGGTGAGGCCCACCGGGCCATCGCCACCTATCCCACCGAGGAGCTGATGAGCGAGGCGTTCGACCGTACGCTTCCCCTCGCCTCAGTGTCCGGATCGACCTGGGCGCAGTGGTTCGGCCGCCTGGCCGGCGAGCTGACCCGGCACATGAAGGAGCAGCATGCGCACGCGTAGCGCCACCTACCCGGACCGGGAGACCGCGCAGTGGGCGACCCAGATGGTCGTGACCCGCAACGACCAGGCGGTGCACCGGTGGCTGGCGCAGTCGACGCGGCAGCGGCTCACCATCGAGGCGTCCTGGCCCTCCCGGCCGGAGCCGGTGGGCCGGGTGCTCCTCCAGGCGATGATGCTGGCGGGGCGCGGAGCGGTCGATGTGCGGGCCGCACGCGTGATCCTGAAGCGGTCCGCGTCCTCCCCGCACGGCTTCACCGTGCACGCCACCTTCCCGATCCTCCTCTAGAGGCAGGCCCACGTGCCCCTGACACCCCTGCAACACGACAGTTCCTACGGCGAGTTGGACCAGGTCCTGCACGCCTACGCGGGGCTGGGAGCCGACGACACCCCGGAGCGGCCGAGCGAGGCGCTGGCCGCCTATCTGCGGCACACCTGGCACACCCGGCCGCACGCCCTGGCCGCCGCCGAGGCACAGCTGCGCTCCTACGCCCGCACCCCGCCGGGGCCGCTGCGGCTGCGTCTGGGGGAGTTCTATCCGGTGCCCGACGTGGGGCTGGACGAGGACGCGGTCCGGGACTGGCTGCTGCTGCTCGCCGACCATCTGCGGCGCAGCATCGAGGCGGGCGAGGTCCCGCCGCCCTGCGCCCCGCGGACCCACTGGGAGTGGCACGCCCGCTTCCCCGAGCTGGGGCAGTTGCTCGGCGGCTGGTTCTCGCAGGACATGCCGGACGAGTCCGAGGACCATGACGCGGCGCTCCAGGACTATCTGGACACGACCGACCGCTCCCTGGTCACCCGGCTGGCCGGTGAGCTGCACGAGCTGCTGGCTCTCGGCCTGGACGAGGGCGAGTACACGGTGGGGCTCACCGAACTCGGCCTGGAGGTGGATCCGCCGGACTCCTTCAGCCACGGCGCGTGGCTCGTCGCGCTCGCCCACGCCGTCCTGGCGGCCGGGGGTACCGGCCGCCAGGAGTAGCGGGGCCGCGCGGGCGGCGGGGCCGTCCCGCTTACAGGACGACTTCCGCCTTGTACGTGCGCAGCCAGGCGTCGAGCTGGAGGGTCGTCTCCAGCGCGGCGCGGCTCATGCCCTCCTCCAGCGCCGTGGTCCCGTCGCGGCGCAGTGCGGACCTGAGGTCCGACGAGACGAGCGGGCCGAGCGGGCTCGACCCGTCGAGCAGGACGTCCGACAGGCGCTCGCGGAGCCCCTGGTTGTACGCCGCCGCCCGGATCGAGGGGTACGGCGTCTTGACGCGCTGGGAGATCGCCGTGGGCAGCAGGTCCTTCATGGCGGCGCGCAGCAGGCTCTTCTCGCGTCCGTCGAAACTCTTCATCGCCCAGGGGACGTTGAAGGTGTACTCGACCAGCCGGTGATCGGCGAACGGGACCCGGACCTCCAGCCCGCAGGCCATGCTCATGCGGTCCTTCCGGTCGAAGAGCACCTGGGCGTGGCGGGTGAGGGCGAGGTAGGTGGTCTCCCGGTACCGGGCCTCGGCGGCGTCGTCGAGGTGCCGGCCGGCGTCGATCTCCGCGACGGCGCTGCTGTGGCAGTCGCGCTCGTAGGTGTCGAGGTCGAGCTTGGCCATCAGGTCGGGGCTGAAGAGGATGTCGTTGCCCTGGTAGTTGTGGCGGCCCTCGTGGACCCACGGGAACGTGGTGGAGAACACCGCGTCGGGGTCCCGCTGCCAGCGGTAGCCGCCGAACACCTCGTCGCCGCACTCACCGGAGAGGGCGACCGTGGAGTGGCGGCGGACGATGCCGAACAGCATGTGCAGGGAGGCGTGTTCGTCGCCCTTGGCCAGCGGGAGGTCGTACGCCCGCAGGACCGAGTCGCGCAGCTCGGGTGCGAGCAGGTCCGGCGCCTTGAGCGGGAGTTCGCTGTGGTCCGAGTCGACGTGTCCGGCGAGCAGCCGGGCGTAGATGTGGTCCTCGTTGGCGGCGCTGCCCGCGCTGCCGTCGAGGTCGGGGTCGCTGACCGAGCAGGACCTGATGCGGCCCCGGCCCTGTGCGCGGGACGCCTGGGCGGCGAGTGCGGTCAGGGAGCTGGAGTCGAGCCCGCCGGACAGCAGGGTGCACAGCGGTACGTCGGAGACCATCTGCTCCTCGACGACGGCGCCGAGGAGGTCCCGTACGGTGCTGATCGTCCGGTCGAGCGGGTCGGGGTGCTCGGCTATCGCCAGCTGCCAGTAGCGCTCCTCCTTCACGCCCGCGCGGCTGACCCGTACGGTGCAGCCCGGGGGCACCTCGCGCATGCCGCGGAACATCGCGTGGCCCGGGACCTTGGCGACGGAGAGAATGTCGCGCAGCCCCTCGGTGTCCAGGACGGGCCGGAACCCGGGGTGGGCGAGGATCGCCTTGGGCTCGGACCCGAACAGGACGCCGGAGTCCGTCTCGGCGTAGTACAGGGGCTTGACGCCCATGCGGTCGCGGACGAGCAGGAGTTCCTCCCGGTCTGCGTCCCAGGCGGCGAAGGCGTAGATGCCGCGCAGACGTGTGGCGCAGCCGGCGCCCCACTGCTGGAACGCCCTGAGCACGACCTCGGTGTCGCTGCGGGTGGTGAAGGAGTGTCCCAGGCTGCTGAGCTGGGTGCGGAGCTCCTGGAAGTTGTAGGTCTCACCGCTGTAGGTGAGGACGGCGCGGGTTCCGGGGGCCGTCCCGGCGGCCATGGGCTGGCAGCCGCCCTCCAGGTCGATGACGGACAGGCGCCGGTGCCCGAGGGCGACGTGGGTGTCCGTCCACAGGCCGCCGGCGTCGGGGCCGCGGCGTTCCATGGTGGCGGTCATGGCGTGCGCGATGTCGCGGTCCACCGGTCGTGCGAAGTCGACCCATCCTGCAATGCCGCACATGTGAATACTCCTGGGAGATACGGGTGTTGTGGTGCCGTGCGCGTGTGTGGCGGTCCGGGACTACAGGCGTTCGACGTGGGCCCGGGGGCGCGCGGTGCCCCGGGTGTCCAGCAGCAGCGGCGCGTGCTGTTCGATCACGTCGATGTCGTACTCCTTGTGCTGCTGGAGCAGGATGACGAGATCGGCCTGGGCCAGGGCGGTCGGCAGGTCGGCCGGAGCGGCCGGCACGGGTGTGCCGTCCACCTCCCACGTGGGTACGTGCGGGTCGTGGTACGCCACGTCGGCGCCGAGCGAGCGGAGCCGGGTGACGACGGCCCTGGCCGAGGTCTCGCGCTGGTCGGCGATGTCCGCCTTGTACGTCACCCCCAGCAGGAGCACGCGCGAGGTGCTGAGCGTCCGGCCCTTGCGGTCCAGCAGGTGCTGGGCGCGTTCGACGACGTACCGGGGCATCCGGGTGTTGATCTCCTGGGCCAGTTCGACCATCCGGAAGGGGTAGCCCAGTGTGCGGACCTTGTGGGCCAGGTAGTTGGGGTCGATGGGGATGCAGTGGCCCCCGACGCCCGGACCGGGGCGGAACGCCTGGTAGCCGAACGGCTTGGTGGCCGCGCAGGAGATCGAGTCCCAGAGGTCGATGCCCAGTTCGTTGGAGAAGATCGCCATCTCGTTGACCAGGGCGATGTTGACGTGCCGGTAGGTGTTCTCGATGAGCTTGGCCATCTCGGCCTCGCGGGTGCCGGCGGCCTGGACGATGCGGTCGACGACCTTGCCGTAGAAGGCCGCCGCGACGGTGGTGCAGGACGGGGTGTGCCCGCCGATCACCTTGGGGGTGTTGCGGATGTTGTAGTGCTTGTTCCCGGGGTCCACGCGCTCCGGGGAGAAGGCCAGGTGGAAGTCCTGGCCGGCGACGAGGCCGGAGCGTTCGAGGAGGGGGCGGACGATCTCGTCCGTGGTGCCGGGGTAGGTGGTCGATTCGAGGACGACGAGGGTCCCGGGACGCAGGTGCCGGCTGATCGTGGCGCAGACGCTCTCGACCATGGCGAGGTCCGGTCCCCCCGACGGGGACAGCGGGGTGGGGACACAGATGACGACGGTGTCCGTGTCGGCGATCACGCTCTCGTCGGTCGTGGCGGTGAAGCCCTGGGCACGTATACCGACGACCGCGTCGTCGTCGATGTCGTCGACGTGGGAGATTCCGGTGTTGAGGCGGGCCACGGTGGTGGCGTCGCGATCGAGACCGATGACTTTCATACCGGATCGGCCGGCTTCGACCGCGAGCGGAAGACCGACATAGCCGAGGCCGATGACCACGAGGTCACTGCGCACAACGTTCCCTTTCAGCGTGCGGGAAGAGCGGGACAGCGGTGTTCACACCGCGCGGGCGCGGACTGCCAGGGCGGCCACCAGGAGCGGTGGCGCGAGCAGGAGGGCGAAGGCGACGGCATAGCCGTCGAGCGCCGTCGCGCCGGAGGAGATACAGGCGTTGAGCACGCCGGAGGCCATGGCCAGCACGACGACCTGGCCGAGGTTCATGTTCGTCTGCATGGCGCTGGTGGTGTGGCCCTGCCGGTGCGGGGCGCTGTGCCCGAGCGACAGCACGGTGACACACGGATCGAGCAGGCCCATGCCGACGGCCGCCAGGGGCATCGCCGCCAGAGCCGTGGCCGGGGGGCCGAAGCAGCCCGCGACCGCGAGCGCGACGGAGGCGGCCATGATCAGGGCGCCGACGACGACCAGCCGGTGTCTGGCGACGTCCTGGAGCAGCTTGCCCTGCACCCAGGAGGCGCCCGCCCACAGCACCGCCGAGACGGTGAACGCCACACCGACCGTGACCGGCGCCACGTCCCGCTCGGTGATGAGCATGAGCGGCACCAGCGCCTCGATGGTGAAGTACGACCCCGAGGTCAGACCGCGCAGCAGCACCGTGGTGGGCAGACCGCGGGCGCCGCGCCAGGTGCCCTTCGGCAGCAGCTTCGGGGCGAAGACGACCAGGAGCGCGAGGCCCGCGGCGACGAACAGGAGGTGCCGCACGCTCCAGCCCGACACCCCGTACTGTCCCAGGGCCGCGCCGAGGCTGAGGAGCGCCGCGACCAGGAGCGGGGGGCGGGCCGCCCGTTCCTCCTCCGGCGGCAGGTCGGCCGGCCCGGCGGCGCCGTCCTCCGCCGGTCTGCGCAGGACGGCCATCAGGGCGACGGCGGGCAGGGCGGTCAGTACGGCCAGGCCGTAGAAGACGGCGCGCCAGGACCACCAGTCGGCGACGACACCGGCCAGCGGCGGCCCGACCAGCGACGGGACGACCCAGCTGGCGCTCATCAGCGCGAGCATCCTGGGCCGCAGCGACTCCGGGTAGGACTGGCCGATCGCGGTGGTCACGGAGACCGCGACCATGCCCGCGGCCAGACCGTCCAGGAACCGGCCGGCGGCCAGCTGCCACACGGACACGCTGGAGGCGGACACCAGCAGGGTCACGACCGACAGGACGATGCCGAGGGCCAGCGGGCGCCGGGCACCCGACCGGTCGGCCCAGTGCCCTCCGAGGACACCGCCGAGCAGGCTGGCCGCCACGAAGCAGCCCGCCACGACCGGGAACAGGGAGACCCCGTCCAGGTCCTGCACCGCCGTCGGCAGGGTGGGCACCACCGCGAGGGCGGCGAACCCGGTCAGGAACATCACCACGGCGAACGTGGTGGTGGCCGCCGCGTACGGCCGGGAGAAGATCCCGGCCTCGGCGTCCCGGGAGTCGAGCGTGTGCTGTTCGTCAGTCAACGGGACCTCGTCGTCGTGGCCTGGGCGTGAGCGTGTCGTGCGTGTCGCAGGCCAGCCACTGGGCCAGGGCCCGAGCGCCGTCGTGCACCGCGGCGGTGGGCTGCCACCCGGTCTCCGCCGTGATCAGCCCGGTGTCCATGACGGGCGCGTGCGGCTGCTGCGCGGGGGCCTGCTCCCATGCGGTGCGGCGTGCGGTGAGCGCCGCGAGTTCGGCGAACTCCGTCTCGTCGAACTGCGCCGAGGCCACGTTGTAGACGGCCGTCGACGCGGGGCGCGCCAGTACGGCGGCGAGTGCGCCGGCCAGGTCCCGGTGGTCGAGGATCTGGTGGCGGCGCCCGTCGGTCAGCCGCATCGGCCTGCGGGTCCAGGCGTCCAGCATCCAGCCGGCCAGTACGCCGTCCAGGGGCGCGTGCGGGCCCACGAGTTCGGCGGCGCGGAGGATCTGGACGGCGGCGCCGGTCTCGGCGCCCCAGTTCCGGCAGGCCTGTTCCTCCTGGCGCCGGGCGAGGGCGGCCGCGTCGAGCGGCCGGTCGAGCGGCAGGTCTTCCGTGTGGTTCCCGCCGGGCTCCCCGCGGTAGACGGCCGCCGAGCCGATGTGTACCAGCCGCCGGACACCGAGCTTCTCGGCGTCGGCGAGCAGATCCGTCAACGGGTAGGCGGTGTCGTCCGTTCCGCCCGGACTGACCACGGTGGTCGCGTTCGGGTACCGCTGCGCGTCGAGGCGCTCCGCGTGGGCCGCGTGCACCCCCGCGTCGCGCAGCAGGCGGGCCAGCTGTCCGGCGAACGCCCGGTCGCCGCCGGTGACCACGACCTCCGCGGTCGCGTCCGGCTCCCCGGCGCGGGGTGCCGCGGAGACGGCGCGGTGGGCCGCGCGCCCGGAGGCGAAGGCGTCCAGGGCCAGCCGGCGGATCAGGGGGATCATGTCCAGGAGTTCGGCGCCCGTGTACTCCTCGCACAGGCCGCCCGGCCCGAGGGAGTTCATCACGGCGTCGGCCACGGCGGGGTCCGGGTCCTCGGCGCTCAGGCCGTCGAACACGGCGCCGGTCGCGAAGGCGGTCAGCCACACCTGGCGGCGGACCCGGTCGGGCAGGTCCGGGGCGTCCGCGGCGGCGAGGTCCGCGTCACTGCGTGCGAGGAGGCCTTCGCGCAGCAGGTACCGGTGGGTCTCCAGGTACTCCCAGTGCGCTCCGTAGCGCACCGCGCACTTGGCCTCCCCGTACTGGTAGAAGGGCACCACGGTGAAGGTGGCGCAGTCGCCGGTGGCGGTCGCGGGCGTCCGCTCGCTGAAGAAGGTGGCCCGCCGCCAGCCGTGGGTGCTGTTCCCGGCGAGGCTGGGTACGTCGTCGTGGTCGACGGTGCTGGGAACGCCGATGCGCACGGGGATGCCGAGCGACTTGAGGTAGCGCTGGATGACGACGTCGTAGGGCCAGCCGTCCCCGTGCTCCGCGGCGAACCGCGCGTATCCGCGGGCGGCTTCGGCCGGGAGCATCAGCGCGAGCGAGGGGACGTGTTCGTCGATGGCGTACGCCCAGGACGCTCCGGTGAGCGCGCCCAGCCGGACGACGCCGCTGTTCCGGCCTTCCCAGCCCTCGTAGAAGGCGACGGCTTCACCGGGAACAGCGGCGGCGACCTCTTCCGCATACGCAAAGAAGTTGTCCGCCATCAGGATGTCGTCCTGGAACACGACATGGTGGGTGGCGTCACCGCCTACACAGCTCCACGAGGGATTCGCGGTGCGCAGTGCGGTGGGCGGGCCGGATGGATCAGGGTCGGTGATGACCTGGATCCGGCCCTGCGGATCCTTGGCCGCGATGTGTTGTGCCGCGTCGATCCGCCTGGGGTGCGTCATGACTGCGCCGGTCAGAGAGACAGCGTTCACCGCTTGCCTTCCGGTCGTTTGGATTCCGGTCCGGTGTGTGCGCCGGCCCGGCAAGGAGAAAAGGTGTCCATGGTCTTCCGGCAGGCAGCACTACGCCGTGCGGTCGAGCCGGCGGCCGCCTCCGCGCATCCGGAATCCGTTGACGGATTCTCCGGGGATGCGGGGCGCGGGCCTGTGCGGTCGAATGCGTCAGCCTTCGGACGCGTCGGAGTTGCGTACCTGACGCACGTTCTCCTTCAGCCCGTGATCCGCGCCTTGTTCCCGTTCGAGCTGAATCATGGAGGCGGGGCGGTAGTTCAGGATGTACGCCCGCCGGGTTCCGTCGGTGGTGTTGCCGCGCGACGAGTGCAGCGTGGAACCGGAATGTGCCACGCCCTCCCCGGCCCGCAGCGGCACCGCGGTGGCGCCCGGCTCGTCCTCCGAGCAGTCGCACTCGATGTTCTTGCCGTCGCTGGTGGGCCGGTGCGGCCTCAGCGGCTGCAGGTGGGAGCCCTGGACGTACCACATGCACCCGTTGTCGAGGTGCGCGTCGTCCAGCGCGACCCAGATCGAGACGGCCCGGCGGTCGGGCATGTCGACCCAGTACGCGGCGTCCTGGTGCCACGGGGTGGGGACGCCCGAGTTCGGGCCCTTGTGGATCATCATGTCGAAGTCGAGTTCCGCGTCGTCGCCTATGAGTTCACGGGCGACGGACAGGGCCCGGTCGTGCAGCGGCAGATCCCGCAGCGGCGGATGGAGCGCCGACGGCCACATGATCTGCGTGATGTTCTCGCGGACTCCCGCTTTCCGGGGCACATGCGAACCGAGGTCCGATCGCTTGTCCCCCGTCGCGATGTCCCCACTCAGAAGTCGGTCGTACAGTTCGCGATAGAGCGCGAGCTCGTCGTCCGAAAGAAGTTCCCCGACAGCAGTGAATCCGTCAGATGTGAACTTCTGCTTAAGTCCGGAAACTACCGGCGTGGCCACAGTGAACAACCCCCCTCACACCCCCTCCCCGCGTCGCGGCGGAGCGCAGAAGAGGGGGAAGACCGTCATGGAGTACCAGCCCAGACCCCACAAGTTGGTCTGGACCTTTGGGCAACGAGGCAGGAATCTACGGAACCGGCCACCCAAGGTCAACCACCTGGAATTGGCCAAGCGAAGGTCTGAAAATTGCCGTTTGATTTCGGCCTACTCGGTGATCTCGACATTTGCGCCCGGAAAGTCGGGCCTCCGAATTCGGCGGATCGGATTCCCGTGGCGCGGAAAGGATCAAGCGGCTACGGTTCAACGCGCCGCCGGTCCGCCGACCCGGACAACTCCCGTCCGTCACCGACAAGGAGCACCGTGAGCGCCCCATCCAGCCCGCCGCGCGTACACGCCGCGATACGTCGCAACCCCTACGGCTACATGCTCAGCGACGCCGAACTCACCGAGCTGCTCACCGATCTGGGCCGGCGCCGCGCCGCGAGCATCCAGCGGAACCACACCGCGGCCGCCGGTGAGGCGCCACGCGGCCCGTATCCGCGTCCGGCCATGGGTTTCGTGATCCTCGACCCCACCGCGGACGCGGCCACCGGCCACACCGACGCCGTCCTGGCCGCGCTCACGGTCGGGGAACAGGCGGCGGCGTTCCTGCCGAAGGCGGCCGCCAAGGCCGCCGCCCACCGGCGGATCGGCCACAACAACGGATCGGCCGCGCACACCGACCCGCACCTCATGGGGAGCGGGGCGTTCCGCTACGGCCACTCGGCCGAGGTCCGCGGTGTGATCGTCGCCGCCAGCTCACAGAGCACCGACCAGGACCTCTACGAGGCCTCCCGGCTGGCCGCCGAACTCGTCGAGGTGCTCGGGGAGCGCCATCGCGCGTACGAATGGCGTCAAGGCGAAACGGACTGGCTCGCCCCGGAGGACCGGGTCCCGGAGATCTACCGCGAGATGGTCGCGTGGTTCCCGGACGACGCGCCGGGCGCCGGAGCCTGAGCGGGCGGGCCGGAGCCCGAGCGGGCGGGCCGCGCCCGGACCCGCGCACGCCCGAGCCCCCACCCGGGGGTGCGGGCAGGGGCTCGGCCGGAAAGCGGCGAGTCAGCGGCGGGTCCGTGGTCCGCCGACGCTCGGCGGCCGCCTGGGCTCAGTGGTTGCGGGGGAATCCCAGGTCCACGCCCGAGGGGGCGTCCGCCGGGTCGGGCCAGCGGGTGGTGACCACCTTGCCCCGGGTGTAGAAGTGCACGCCGTCGTTGCCGTAGATGTGGTGGTCGCCGAAGAGCGAGTCCTTCCAGCCGCCGAAGGAGTGGTACCCCACCGGCACCGGGATCGGCACATTGACGCCGACCATGCCGGCCTCGATCTCCAGCTGGAAGCGGCGGGCCGCACCGCCGTCGCGGGTGAAGATCGCCGTGCCGTTGCCGAACGGCGAGGCGTTCATCAGGGCCACGCCCTCGTCGTACGAGTCCACGCGCAGCACGCACAGGACCGGGCCGAAGATCTCGTCCCGGTACGCGTCGGAGTCGGTGGAGACGTTGTCCAGGAGCGAGAGGCCGATCCAGTGGCCGTCCTCGAAGCCCTCCACCGTGTGGCCGGTGCCGTCCAGCACCACATCGGCGCCCTGGGCGGCGGCGCCCGTGACGTAGGAGGCGACCTTGTCCCGGTGGGCGGCGGTGATCAGGGGGCCCATCTCGGACGTGGGGTCGTTGCCGGGACCGATCTTGATCTTCTCGGCGCGCTCACGGATCTTGGCGACCAGCTCGTCGCCGACCGCGCCGACCGCGACGACCGCCGAGATCGCCATGCAGCGTTCACCCGCGGAGCCGTACGCGGCCGAGACCGCCGCGTCGGCCGCGGCGTCCAGGTCGGCGTCCGGCAGGACGAGCATGTGGTTCTTCGCACCGCCGAGCGCCTGGACGCGCTTTCCGTTGGCGGAGGCGGTGGCGTGGATGTAGCGGGCGATCGGGGTGGAGCCGACGAAGGAGACCGCGGCCACGTCCGGGTGGGCCAGCAGGCCGTCGACCGCGACCTTGTCGCCGTGCAGGACGTTCAGGACGCCGTCGGGCAGCCCCGCCTCGGCGGCCAGCTCGGCCAGCAGGTTGGCGGCCGAGGGGTCCTTCTCGCTCGGCTTCAGGACGAACGTGTTGCCGCACGCGATGGCCAGCGGGAACATCCACATCGGCACCATGGCCGGGAAGTTGAACGGCGTGATGCCCGCGACGACACCGAGCGACTGCCGGATCGAGGAGACGTCGACCCGGCTGGAGACCTGGGTGGACAGCTCGCCCTTGAGCTGGGTGGTGATGCCGCAGGCCAGCTCGACGATCTCCAGGCCGCGGGCGACCTCGCCCAGCGCGTCGGAGTGCACCTTGCCGTGCTCGGCGGTGATCAGCGCGGCGATGTCGTCGCGGCGGGCGTCCAGCAGGGCGCGGTAGCGGAACAGGACCGCGGTGCGGGTGGAGAGCGAGGACGTGCCCCAGGTCGCGTAGGCGGCCTTCGCGGCGGCGACCGCGGCGTCCACCTCCTCGGCCGAGGCGAGCGCGACCCGGGTGGTGACGGCGCCGGTGGCCGGGTCCGTCACGGGGCCGTAGTTGCCCGACGTGCCCTCGACGGTCTTGCCACCGATCCAGTGGTCGACGGTCTTCGTCATTGCGTACTCCTTCAAGCTGTCAGAGGTGGCGGCGTCGGGCTGCGACATGGCGGTCGTACTCCTCGCGGGCCTCGACCGCCGACGAGCGGGTCGCGGTCTCGGCTACCGGAACATCCCACCACGCCTGTGCCGGAGGAGGGCCCGACACTGTGTCGGGCGTTTCGGTCTCGACGTAGACACAAGTGGGACGGTCCGCGGCACGGGCCTCCGCGAGCGCTTCGCGCAGGTCGTGCACGGTGCGGGCGCGCAGCACCCGCATGCCGAGGGAGGCCGCGTTGGCCGCGAGATCGACGGGCAGCGGCTCGCCCGTGAAGCCGCCCGCGCCGTCCCGGCGGCGGTAGGCCGTGCCGAAGCGCTCACCGCCGACGGACTCCGAGAGACCGCCGATGGAGGCGTACCCGTGGTTCTGGAGGATGACCAGCTTGATGGGCAGGTCCAGCTGGACGGCCGTGACGATTTCGGTGGGGTTCATCAGATACGTACCGTCGCCGACGAGCGCCCAGACCGGGCGGTCCGGGGCGGCGAGCAGGACGCCGATCGCCGCCGGGATCTCGTAGCCCATGCAGGAGTAGCCGTACTCGACGTGGTACTGGTCGCGGGAGCGGGCCCGCCAGAGCTTGTGCAGGTCACCGGGGAGCGAGCCGGCCGCGTTGATGAGGATGTCGTCCTCGGTGACCAGGGCGTCGAGCAGGCCGAGGACCTGGGCCTGGGTGGGGCGCGCCGCGGGGTCGGGGGCGGCGAGGGCGGTGTCGACCCGGTGCTCCCAGCGCTCCTTGGCGTCGGTGTACTCGGTCTCGTACGCCGGGTCGACCCGGTAGCCGCGCCCTGCGAGGGCCGCGCCGAGCGCTTCGAGGGCGGTGCGGGCGTCGGCGACGAGCGGGAGCGCGGCCAGTTTGTGGGCGTCGAAGCCCGTGATGTTCAGGTTGAGGAAGCGGACAGCGGGGTCGGCGAAGAGCGTGCCGGAGGCGGTCGTGAAGTCGGTGTAGCGGGTGCCGATCCCGATCACCAGGTCCGCGGTGCGGGCCAGTTCGTCGGCGGTGGCGGTGCCGGTGTGGCCGATGCCCCCGACGTCGGCCGGGTGGTCGTGGCGCAGGGACCCCTTGCCCGCCTGGGTGGAGGCGACGGGGATCCGGGTGGACGCGGCGAAGGCGGCGAGGGTCTCCTCGGCGGCGCTGTGGTGGACGCCGCCGCCCGCGACGAGGAGGGGGCGGCGGGCGGAGCGCACCGCCCGTACCGCCTGTTCCAGTTCGTACGCGTCGGGGGCGGGCCTGCGCACATGCCAGTCCCGTTCCGCGAAGAACTCCTCCGGCCAGTCGTACGCCTGCGCCTGCACGTCCTGCGGCAGCGCCAGGGTGACCGCGCCGGCCGTGGCCGGGTCGGTGAGGGTGCGCATCGCCCGGAGCGCGGCCGGGATCAGGGCCTCGGGGCGGGTGATCCGGTCGAAGTAGCGCGAGACGGGGCGCAGACAGTCGTTGACCGACACATCGCCCGCGTGCGGGACTTCGAGCTGCTGGAGTACGGGGTCGGCGGGCCGGGTCGCGAAGGTGTCGCCGGGCAGCAGGAGGACGGGGAGATGGTTGACGGTGGCGAGCGCGGCGCCGGTGACGAGGTTGGTGGCGCCGGGACCGATGGACGTGGTGACGGCGTGCGCGGAGAGCCGCCCGGACTGGCGGGCGTACCCGACGGCGGCATGCACCATGGCCTGCTCGTTGCGCCCCTGGAGATAGGGCATCCGGGAGCCGGTCTCCAGGAGCGCCTGCCCGATCCCGGCGACATTGCCATGGCCGAAGATGCCCCAGGTGGCGTCGATCAGCCGCCGGCGCCGCCCGTCGCGCTCGGTGTACTGGCGGGCCAGGAACGCGACCAGGGCCTGAGCCGTGGTCAGTCTGCGGGTACGGGGCGGGGTGCGGTCGCTCGGGTTCGTCACCGGGCATCCTCCGGGCCGTAGAAGGGAAGTCGGGGATCGACCGGCAGATCCGGCCAGGTGTCACGGATCCAGCCGTGGTCGGGGTGGTCCCGGATCAGCCACTCGCGCCGCCCCGGCCCCGCCATCACGTTCAGGTAGTAGAGGGTGCGGCCGGGCGGTGCGATGGACGGGCCGTGCCAGCCGTCGGGGATGAGGACCGCGTCCCCGCCCCGGACCTCGGCCAGGACATCCGTACCGCCCTCGCGGGAGGGGGAGACCCGGTGGTAGCCGAGCCCGTCGCCCTCCACCTCGAAGTAGTAGATCTCCTCCAGCTGCGACTCCACACCGGGGTGGTGCTCGTCGTGCTTGTGCGGCGGGTACGAGGACCAGTTGCCGCCGGGGGTGAGCACTTCGACGGCGATGAGCCGGTCGCAGTCGAAGGCGTCGGCCGCGGCGAAGTTGTTGACCTGGCGCGAGCAGTTCCCGCTGCCGCGCAGTTCGACGGGTACCTCCGGCGCGGGGCCGTAGCGAGCGGGGAGTCGTCGCTCGCACTTCGCTCCTGCCAGGGCGAAGCGGCCTCCCGCGCCGGAGGCGATCTGTGCGTGGGCGTCACGCGGTAGATACGCGAAATCGGTCACACCGCTGAACACACTTTCCCGGCCCAGCAGTTCAAAGATGTCACCTGCTGTGTGCACCGTACAGCCGCCGGTCAATGGCAGCACGATCCATTCACTCTCCCCGGTGACAAGCGTGTGAACACCGCCGGGCGCCAGCTCCAGCACCCGCAGGCTCGACCAGCCCCATCCCGCGCCGTCGGGATCGATGTCGAGGGCATAGGGGCCGCGCGCCGCGCCGCCGGCCCGCACATGGCGGTCGTGGAACCGTACGCGCTGCCGGCTGCCGTCGCCGTCCCGGCTGCCGTCGCCGTCCCGGCCGCGCTCGCTGTCGTGGTGCGTCGTCGTCATGCCCGGTTCCCTACCCTTCGGCAGCCGTCTACAGCAGCGACACGGCGGTGTCGACGGCCCCCGCCACGTCCCCGTCGACCGGGTAGAGCAGCGAACGCCCCACGACCAGCCCCTGGACGGTCGGCAGCCGCAGCGCCGTACGCCATTTCCCGTACGCGCCGTCGAGGTCGTCGCCGACGTCGCCGCCGAGCAGCACGGCGGGCAGTGTGGAGGTCTCCATCACCCGGGCCATGTCGTCGGGGTCCTCGGTGACCGGGACCTTGAGCCAGGTGTACGCGGAGGTGCCCGCGAGCCCGGAGGCGATGGCGATGGAGGTGGTGACGGCGGCGGCGCCGAGGTCGGTGCGCAGCCGGCCGCCGGCGCGGCGGCAGAGGAACGGTTCGAC
The DNA here is from genome assembly GCF_026341775.1 of Streptomyces sp. NBC_00654. NCBI lineage: Bacteria > Bacillati > Actinomycetota > Actinomycetes > Kitasatosporales > Streptomycetaceae > Streptomyces > Streptomyces sp. NBC_00654. The sequence continues at coordinate 86,541 of NZ_JAPEOB010000003.1, forward strand.
GAAGACGGGCAGCCGGTGCGCGGCCATCGCGTCGATGGTGCGGGCGGCGCTGTGGAGCGTTTCGAGGGAACCGGGGTCGTCGTGGTCGATACGGAGCAGCAGCTTGCCCGCGTCGAACCCGAGGCGGGCCAGGTCGGCCGGACGGTGACCGGTGAAGCGGTCGTCCAGCTCGAAGGCGGCGCCCGCGAGTCCGCCCCGGTTCATGGAGCCGATGACGACCCTGTCCTCCAGGGCGCCGAGCAGCAGCAGGTCGTCGAGGATGTCGGCGGAGGCGAGGACGCCGTCGACTCCGGGCCGGGAGAGCGCGAGGCAGAGCCGTTCGAGCAGCTCGAACCGGTTGGCCATGGCGAGTGCGCGGTCACCGACGGCGAGGGCGCCGCGCGCCGGATGGTCCGCCGCGATGATCATCAGCCGGCCGCCGGTACGGATGAGGGGGCGCCGCTGCCGCCGGGCCGCGGCCTCGGCCACCGCCTCGGGGCGGTGCGCCCGCAGCCGCACGAGATCGGAGACGGAGGCGGCGGGGGGCATGGGGGTGAGGGGCGGCGGCGTCATGGGGTCGCTCCGGTCTCCGGTGCCGCGCCGCCGCCCGACGTGACGGCGCCGTCGGCCAGGGCCTGTTCCACTTCGTACGGGTACGGCATCGCGGACGAGCAGGCGAGGCGGGAGGCGACGATGGCCCCGGCGGCATTGGCGTACCGCATGATCCGTTCGGTCTCCCACCCGGCGAGCAGCCCGTGGCACAGCGCCCCGCCGAACGCGTCCCCGGCACCGAGGCCGTTGACCACGCGCACGGGCAGGGGCGGCACTTCGACGGCGGTCCCGTCGCGGTGCACGGCGAGGACCCCCTCGGGGCCCTGCTTGACGACGGCGAGCTCCACCCCGGCCGCGAGCAGGGCGCGGGCCGCCGCGTACGGCTCGCGCTCCCCCGTCGCGATCTCGCACTCGTCGAGGTTGCCGACGGCGACGGTGGCGTGGGCGAGGGCCTCGCGGTAGCGGGCGGGCGCGACACTGCCGTGGTCACCGTCGTCCCAGAACATGGGGCGCCAGTCCAGGTCGAAGACGGTGGCCGTGCGGAGCCCGGAGGCCGCGGCCGGACCGGCCGTACCCGCACCGCCCGTCCCCGGGTCGCGGGCGCGGAGTGCGGCGAGGGTCGAGGTGCGGCTCGGTTCGGCGCTGAGGCCGGTGCCCGTCATCCAGAAGATCCGGGCGGCACGCACCGCCGCCAGGTCGAGTTCCGGCAGCCTGATCTCCAGATCGGGCGCCTTGGGCTGCCGGTAGAAGTAGAGGGGGAAGTGGTCCGGCGGGAAGATCTCGCAGAACGTCACCGGGGTCGGGTACTCCTCGACATCGCTCACCCACCGGTCGTCGACCCCGAACTCACGCAGCTGGTGGTGGAGATACTCGCCGAAGGCGTCCCGTCCGGTACGGGTGATCACGGCCGTCCGGCGGCCCAGGCGCGCGCCCGCCACCGCGACATTGGCCGGGGAGCCGCCGAGGAACTTCCCGAAGGTGTCGACCTGGGAGAGCGGTACACCGCTGCGCAGCGGGTAGATGTCCACCCCGATCCGCCCCATCGTGATCACGTCGTACGGCTCAGGCATACGCGTCCCTTCGGCCCGCTGCGACCCCGCTCCGACCGCGCCCCGCGCCCTCCCGCCGCCGACGCCCGGCCGCGACCGGATGGGCCCGGTCCAGGTCTAGCCCTCCCCCGGAGCCCTGTCAACATTTTGTCCGGACATTCGGACGAAGCCTTGACACCTCTTCACGAGGGCCGGAAGGTGGGCGATATGGCCCCCTCCGCACCGCCTCCGGCCCGCATCCGCATCGGCTCGGCACCCGATTCCTGGGGAGTGTGGTTCCCCGACGATCCGGGACAGGTGCCCTGGCACCGCTTCCTCGACGAGGTGTCCGAGGCCGGTTACGAGTGGATCGAGCTCGGACCGTACGGCTATCTGCCGACCGATCCGGCCCGGCTCACGGACGAGACCCGCAGCCGCGGGCTGTCGGTCTCGGCCGGCACCGTCTTCACCGGATTGCACCACGGACCGGACGTCTGGGACCGGACCTGGGCGCATGTCGCGGACATCGCGGCGCTCACCCGGGCCATGGGCGCGGAGCACCTGGTGGTCATCCCCTCCTTCTGGCGCGACGACAGAACGGGCGAGGTGCTGGAGGACCGCACGCTCACCGCCGCGCAGTGGCGCGACCTCACCACCCAGACCGAACGGCTGGGCCGCGAGGTGCGCGACCGCTACGGCCTGCGGATCGTCGTGCACCCGCACGCGGACACCCACATCGACGGCGAGGAGAACGTGAACCGCTTCCTCGACGCCACCGACCCCGCTCTGGTCTCGCTCTGCCTGGACACGGGGCACTACGCGTACTGCGGCGGGGACAGCGTCGAGCTCATCGAGACCTACGGGGAGCGGATCGGCTACCTCCACCTCAAGCAGGTCGACCCGGAGATCCTGGCCGGCGTCGTGGCGGACGAGGTGCCCTTCGGCCCGGCCGTGGCACGCGGGGTGATGTGCGAACCGCCGGGCGGGGTGCCCGCGCTGGGGCCGGTCCTCGATGCCGCCCGCGGCCTGGACACCGAGCTGTTCGCGATCGTCGAGCAGGACATGTACCCGTGCCCGCCCGAGCGGCCGTTCCCGATCGCTCGCCGCACCCGCGACTACCTCCGCACCTGCGGCACGCCCTCGCGGCCGCTCTGAGGCAGGCCGCTCCGGGACAGGTCGCTCCGGGACAGGCCACTCCGAGACGGGCCCGGGGTGCGGACTTCCCGGGCCCAGGCCCTCCGGGGCCGGTCTCAGACCCCCGTACGGCCGTCGATGCGCTCGCGGACGATGTCGGCGTGACCGCAGTGGCGGGCGTACTCGCCGATCATGTGGGTGTAGATCCAGCGCAGCGTGACCCGCCCGCCCATGAAGGGACTGGTGTCGTCGAGGGCACGGGCGGCGCAGTTCTCCCGGGCGCGACGGATCTCGGTCTGCCACACGGTCAGCGCCGTCCCATAGGTGGCGCCTTCACCGAGGACGAAGCCGCCGTCGTCGCCCGTGATTCCGGCGCCCGATTCGGCACCGGCACCGGTCTCCGCCCCGGGCTCTTCGGGAAAGATCGGCGGGGCGTCCTCCTGGGCCAGGACCCGGCGGAACCAGTTCCGTTCGACCTCCGCCATGTGCCGCACAAGGCCGAGCAGGGTGATCGGCGAGGGCTCGCTGGACGCCTCACGGAGCTGGTCCTCCCCCAGCCCGTCACATTTCTGCGCGAGGGTGGCGCGGTAGAAGTCGAGCCAGGTCTCCAGGGAGACCCTCTCATCGGCTTCCAACGGGGGCATGGCGCGTTCCGGGACAGTCATGGCACCCAGCCTGGCACGAGGGTCCGACAGAGGGCCCCGGCCAGAACCGGAGACACCACTCATCCCGTCCGTCATCGAAGTCACCTCTTCGTCACATATGTCACCACTTCACGGGTGTTTCGTCACAGTCGCTCAACAGCCCCACCCCGCCTGCCGCTCGGTGGTGCTCACCGGAGCACAGGCTGAGCGCGCAAGGAAGCGCAGAGAAGTGCAGTGAAGTGCAGAGAGGCGTCACCGATGACGGACAGAACGCTCTGGTCCTACAAGGACATTGCCGCGCACATCGAGGTCCAGCCGGACACCGTTCGCTCGTACCGCAAACACGGCCTCCTTCCCCCGCCCGACCAGGTACGGAACGGCAAGCCCCACTGGTACGGGGACACCGTCCACGCCTGGGTCGCCGCCCGCCCCCGCAACCGGAGCCGCTGACACCGCATCCCCGCATCCCCGCATCCCCGCCGCGCCGCGCCGCCGTCGGCACTAGCTCTGACCGGCCCGGCGGAACAGGGCCGTCCAGAGAAACGCCTCACCGAAGAGCGGGGACCCGGACGGCTCGTCGCGCATCCGGCGCAGTTCGACCTCCTCCAGGTCCGAGAAGATCCGGCGCAACGAATCCGGCGTGTAGGCGACGCCCCCGTGGAGCCGGGCCTGCCGGTAGAGGTCCGCGTCGGAGAGTTCGGAGCCCATCGCACCGGCCGCGAAGCAGGTGAGGGCGAACCGGCCGCCTGGGGCGAGCGCCCGGTCGAGCAGGGCGAGGTAGCTGATGCGGCGGTGCGGCGGCAGGTGATGGAAGCAGCCGGAGTCGTAGATCAGGTCGTACGGCCCGGTCAGCGCGGCCGCCGCGTCGCCGAACGCGTCGCCGCAGTGGAACCGGATGCCACCCCCGGGACCCGCCCCGGCCTCCGCCCCGACCCTCACCCCCGCTTCGCGGGCCCGCTCCCCGGCCCAGGCGATGGCCGCCGGGGACAGGTCCACGGCGTCCACCTCGAAGCCCAGAGCGGCGAGCCGGAGCGCGTTGCGCCCCGGGCCGCAGCCCAGGTCGAGCGCGCGGCCCGGCGGGATCAGCCCCCGGTCGGCGTACGAGACCAGGTTCTCGTCGGGCTTCGACACGAAGAAGGGCACCGCCTTGGAGCGGTCCGCGTAGAAGCCGTCCCACCAGGAGGACGCGTCGGCCGTCCACCGGTCGGCCTCCGGCGCGAACAGGCCGTCCATGAGCCGCAGTACGTCGTCCACCGTGCGTATGTCTCGGTCCACCGAAGTCCCCTTTTCCATAGGGGAATTGTATGACCGGAGTACACAAAAGCCCAGCTCAGAGGGTGTTTCCGGGGGTCAAGGAAAGGCACCTGGCGGGCGACTGGGGGCCCACCGGAGGCGCACGGAGCCCGCCCCGCACGCCGGGCGAACCCGGTCGGCAGCGCGCCGCCCGCAGGGGCTCCAGGGGGCATTCCCGCCACCGCCGAGGCAGGTTTTCGAGTCGGATCCCGGGCGGGGCGGGAAGGGGCCGGAGCCGCCCGGGAAAGGTGCGGGGCGAGGCCCAGGGCTACGGGCTTCCGGGGCGGCCATCGACGCGCGGCCACCGACGGGAGCGGGAGGGGACTCGCATTCATACCCCCTAGGGGTATAGTATGACGTGCATGAGGCACACCGGACTTCCCGGCGGCCCCTCATGCCACGTTCCGCGTGCGCCCCACATGTGTTTACCGAAGAGGAGAACGTCATGACTGTCGAGACCGAGACCCCCCAGGCCACCGGCTCCTGCTGCACGCCGGCCGGCACCTGCCACGACGGAGCGGCCGACGTGCAGGTCGGCGCGGTCACGACCGTGTACGAGGTGAAGGGCATGACCTGCGGCCACTGCGAGGGCTCCATCTCCGAGGAGATCTCCGGCATCGAGGGTGTCACCTCGGTCAAGGCCGTCGCCTCCACCGGCCGGGTCACGGTCGTCTCGCAGGCCCCGCTGGCCGAGGACGCCGTGCGCGCCGCCGTGGACGAGGCGGGCTACGAGCTCGTCGGCCAGGCCGCCTGAGACCGCACCACCCGCACCACCCGCACCACCCGCACCACCGCTCTGCCGTCGGGCCGGACCCACCAGCACATACTGGAGGGGTACGGCCCGACCTGCGTCACCCAGGAGTTCGGACATGGCCACCACCACCGCCCCCGAGGCCCCGGCCCCGGAAACCTCCGAAGCCGAGTTCACGATCGGCGGCATGACCTGCGCGTCCTGCGCGGCCCGCGTCGAGAAGAAGCTCAACCGGATGGACGGCGTCACCGCCACGGTGAACTACGCGACAGAGAAGGCGCGGGTCACCTTCGGCGGGGAAACCGCCCTGGCGGACCTGATCGCCACGGTCGAGAAGACCGGCTACACGGCCCGCCCGGCAGCGGCCCCCGGGGGGACGGAGCCGTCCCCGGCGGCAGAGGCGGGGACCGAGGCAGGGGCAGGGGCATCGGGCGGAACGGACGAGACCGATGCGGCTGTCGGGACCGACGCGGCCATAGACGCCGACGCGGTCAAAGACGCCGGCGCGGCCGAGGACGCGAAGGATGCTGCCCTCGCCTCGCTCCGGCAACGCCTCGTCGTCTCCGCCGCCCTCGCCCTCCCCGTCATCCTGCTCGCCATGATCCCCGCCCTCCAGTTCGACAACTGGCAGTGGCTCTCCCTCACCCTCGCCGCACCCGTCGTCGTCTGGGGCGGCCTCCCGTTCCACCGCGCCACCTGGACCAATCTGCGGCACGGTGCGGCCACGATGGACACCCTGGTCTCCCTCGGCACGCTCGCCGCGTTCGGCTGGTCGCTGTGGGCGCTGTTCTTCGGGCAGGCCGGCATGCCGGGCATGCGGCACGGCTTCGACTTCACCGTCTCGCGCGCCATGGGCTCCGCCGACGCGTCCTCGGCGATCTATCTGGAGGTCGCGGCCGGGGTCGTCACCTTCATCCTGCTGGGCCGCTACCTGGAGGCGCGGTCCAAGCGGAAGGCCGGTTCGGCGCTGCGGGCGCTGATGCACCTGGGCGCCAAGGACGTCGCGCTGCTCAGGGACGGCCGGGAGGTACGTGTCCCGGTCGGCACGCTCGCCGTCGGGGACCGGTTCGTGGTCCGCCCCGGCGAGAAGATCGCCACCGACGGCACCGTCATCGAGGGCGCCTCGGCCGTCGACGCCTCCATGCTCACCGGTGAGTCCGTCCCCGTGGACATCGCGGTCGGCGACCCGGTCACCGGGGCCACGGTGAACACCTCGGGCCGGCTGGTCGTCGAGGCGACCCGGGTCGGCGCCGGCACCCAGCTCGCCCGGATGGCCAGGCTCGTCGAGGACGCCCAGAACGGCAAGGCGGACGTACAGCGCCTGGCCGACCGGATCTCCGCCGTGTTCGTCCCCGTGGTGCTCCTGATCGCCCTGGGCACGCTGGTCGCCTGGCTGCTGATCACGGACGACGTGACCGCCGCGTTCACGGCCGCCGTCGCCGTACTGATCATCGCCTGCCCCTGCGCCCTCGGGCTCGCCACCCCCACCGCCCTCATGGTCGGCACCGGACGCGGCGCCCAGCTCGGCATCCTCATCAAGGGCCCCGAAGTCCTCGAAACCACCCGCCGCGTCGACACCATCGTCCTCGACAAGACCGGCACCGTCACCACCGGCAGGATGACCCTCCTCGACATCCACACCGCCGACGGCACCGACCGCAACGACGTCCTCCGCATCGCCGGAGCCCTCGAACACGCCTCCGAACACCCCATCGCCCAAGCCGTAGCCACCGGCGCCATGAACGAGGTCGGCACCCTCCCCACCCCCGAGGACTTCGCGAACATCGCGGGCCTCGGCGTACGCGGCACCGTCGAGGGCCGCTCCGTCCTCGTCGGCCGCCCGGCGCTGCTCACGGAAGCCGGGATCACCCTTCCGCAGGGCCTGTCCGCCGCGTTGGCGGACGCCGGGCGCCGGGGCCGCAGCGCGGTCGCCGTCGCCTGGGACGGGGAAGCCCGGGGCGTGCTGTCCATCGCCGACGCGGTCAAGGACAGCAGCGCGGCCGCCGTCGCCGAGCTGCGCGCACTGGGACTCAGGCCCGTCCTGCTGACCGGCGACAACCGGGCCGTGGCGGAAGCGGTCGCGGCCGAGGTCGGCATCGACGAGGTCTACGCCGAGGTCATGCCGGAGGACAAGGTCGACGTCGTCAAGCGCCTCCAGGCCGAGGGCCGTTCGGTCGCCATGGTCGGCGACGGCGTCAACGACGCGGCCGCACTGGCCCAGGCCGACCTGGGCCTGGCGATGGGCACGGGCACCGACGCGGCGATCGAAGCCGGCGATCTCACCTTGGTTCGTGGAGATCTTAAGGTGACCGGTGATGCAATCCGGCTCTCCAGGCGTACGCTGACCACCATCAGGGGCAACCTCTTCTGGGCCTTCGGGTACAACGTTGCTGCGTTGCCTTTGGCTGCATTTGGCCTGCTCAACCCTATGATCGCGGGAGCCGCCATGGCGTTTTCGTCCGTGTTCGTCGTTACCAACAGCCTGAGGTTGCGCTCCTTCACGTAACTTCCACAAAGAGATCTAGATCACACCGTTTGCAGGGTAACCATCCGGTGGGTTCGCGAGTCTAAGAGTGCGATGCCAAGGATGTCTTGGGGGACGTCCGATGGAGTGTCTTGGGGGACGCTCCATGGCAAGCGTTGGCCGGGGCGCGTGCACCGGGGAGCTTTGAGCGGCCCTCCCGTGCGTACGTTCCCCGGCAGACCGCAGCACAACAGAACAACGGGAGCCTTGGCTCCCTGCAGACGCCCGGCCGGATCCCGTGGGGGGAATCCGCTCCGGGATATGGGAAGCGCCCCGTTCGTCGACCCGTGGGGGGATCGACGGCGGGGCGTTTCTCGCACCATCCACGAACCGGCACCACACGCACCGCACGCACCATCCGCCGGGCCGCGCACCATCCGCCCCCGGAACGCCGAATCGCCCCGGACACCGCGCTCTGTGCGAAGCGCGGTACGCGGGGCGAAGGCAGTCGGCCGAAGAGGCCGGGTACGACGGGGTTACCCGCACGACGTCAACGTCACGTCGTGCGCAGAGCCGTGGGAAGCGGCCCGCGAGCGAGGTGCGCACGCGGGCCGGCGAAGCCGGTCCGGCTTCAGCGGCCCTCGACCGGCACGAAGTCGCGCAGGACCTCGCCGGTGTAGATCTGGCGCGGGCGACCGATGCGGGATCCCGGCTCCTTGATCATCTCGTGCCACTGGGCGATCCAGCCCGGAAGCCGGCCGAGCGCGAAGAGCACGGTGAACATCTCGCTCGGGAAGCCCATGGCCCGGTAGATCAGACCCGTGTAGAAGTCCACGTTGGGGTAGAGGTTGCGCGAGACGAAGTACTCGTCGGAGAGCGCGTGCTCCTCCAGCTTGAGCGCGATGTCGAGCAGCTCGTCGGACTTGCCGAGCGAGGACAGCACATCGTGGGCCGCAGCCTTGATGATCTTGGCGCGCGGGTCGAAGGACTTGTACACCCGGTGGCCGAAGCCCATCAGGCGGACGCCGTCCTCCTTGTTCTTCACCTTGTTGATGAAGGAGTCGACGTCGCCGCCGTTGGCCTGGATGCCTTCCAGCATCTCCAGCACCGACTGGTTGGCGCCACCGTGCAGGGGGCCCCACAGCGCCGAGATACCGGCGGAGATCGAGGCGAACATGTTCGCCTGCGAGGAGCCGACGAGACGCACGGTGGAGGTCGAACAGTTCTGCTCGTGGTCCGCGTGCAGGATGAGCAGCTTGTCGAGCGCCGAGACGACGACCGGGTCCAGCTCGTACTCCTGGGCGGGGACCGAGAAGGTCATCCGCAGGAAGTTCTCGACGTACCCGAGGTCGTTGCGCGGGTAGACGAAGGGGTGACCGATCGACTTCTTGTAGGCGTACGCCGCGATCGTCGGGAGCTTGGCCAGCAGCCGGATCGTCGAGAGGTGGCGCTGCTCCTCGTCGAACGGGTTGTGGCTGTCCTGGTAGAAGGTGGACAGCGCACTGACGACCGAGGACAGCATGGCCATCGGGTGGGCGTCGCGCGGGAAGCCGTCGAAGAACCGCTTGACGTCCTCGTGCAGCAGCGTGTGCTGGGTGATCTCGTTCTTGAAGGTCGACAGCTCGTCGACCTTGGGAAGCTCACCGTTGATCAGCGTGTACGCGACCTCGAGGAACGTCGAGCGCTCGGCGAGCTGCTCGATCGGGTATCCGCGGTAGCGCAGAATGCCCTGCTCGCCGTCGAGGTACGTGATGGCGGACTTATAGGCGGCGGTGTTGCCGTATCCGCTGTCCAGCGTCACCAGGCCGGTATTGGCCCGGAGCTTCCCGATGTCGAAGCCCTTGTCGCCGACGGTGCTGTCGATCACCGGGTAGGTGTACTCGTCATCGCCGTACCGCAGTACTACAGCGTTGTTGGTGTGCTCGCTCACGTCATCCCTCACCGACGTAGTGCCTCTTCTTCGAGGTGCCCTGACTGTCTCCACCCTCCCCCATTTGGCTCAGGAGAGTGCACTCGGGGTCGTCCATTGGACCTACTGGCGGCACTGAGTGCCGCCAATTTACTCATCCTGCCCCCTTGACTGCGGTTCCGGAAGACCTCCGTGATGTTTCCCACCGATTTGATCGATCATTTTTGTACGAGGCTCACACGAAGTCTCCGTCGCTACCGCCCCTGAGCCGGAAATCCAGCGCCGTACAGCGTCTGCCTGCGGAAACCGTGCGTACCGCCTGGCCGATCGCCTTGCGCGATCCGACCAGCACGACGAGCTTCTTGGCCCTGGTCACCGCTGTGTACAGCAGGTTCCGCTGGAGCATCATCCAGGCGCTGGTCGTGACGGGTACGACGACGGCCGGATACTCGCTGCCCTGGGAGCGGTGGATGGTCATGGCGTACGCGTGGGACAGCTCGTCCAGCTCGTCGAAGTCGTAGCCGATCTCCTCGTCCTCGTCGGTGCGGACGGTCAGCTTCTGTTCGTCCACGTCGAGGGCGGTGACGACGCCGACCGTGCCGTTGAACACGCCGTTCTCGCCCTTGTCGTAGTTGTTGCGGATCTGCGTGACCTTGTCGCCGACGCGGAAGACCCGGCCGCCGAACCGCTTCTCGGGCAGGTCGGGACGGCCGGGGGTGATGGCCTGCTGGAGCAGGCCGTTGAGATGGCCCGCCCCGGCCGGCCCCCGGTGCATCGGAGCGAGAACCTGCACGTCACGGCGAGGGTTCAGGCCGAACTTCGCCGGGATGCGGCGCGCCGCGACATCCACGGCGAGCACGCCCGCGTCCTCCGTCTCGTCCTCCACGAAGAGGAAGAAGTCGCTCATGCCCTCGGTCAGGGGCGGCTGTCCGGCGTTGATCCGGTGGGCGTTGGTGACGACTCCGGACTGCTGGGCCTGACGGAAGATCCGGGTCAGCCGGACGGCCGGGACCGGGCCGCCGTCCGCGAGCAGGTCGCGCAGCACCTCGCCCGCGCCCACGGAGGGGAGTTGGTCGACATCGCCCACGAGCAGGAGGTGGGCACCGGGCGCCACCGCCTTCACGAGCTTGTTGGCGAGGAGCAGATCGAGCATCGACGCCTCGTCCACGACGACGAGGTCGGCGTCCAGCGGACGGTCCCGGTCGTACGCCGCGTCCCCACCGGGCTTCAGCTCCAGCAGCCGGTGCACGGTGGACGCCTCGGCGCCGGTCAGCTCGGACAGCCGCTTGGCGGCCCGCCCGGTGGGTGCGGCCAGCACCACCTTCGCGCGCTTGGCGCGGGCCAGTTCGACGATGGAGCGGACCGTGAACGACTTCCCGCAGCCGGGCCCGCCGGTCAGGACGGCGACCTTCCGGCTGAGCGCCAGCCGGACCGCCTCCTCCTGCTCGGGCGCCAGCGTCGCGCCCGTACGGGTGGCGAGCCAGGCCAGCGCCTTGTCCCAGGCCACGTCCTGGAAGGCCGGCATCCGGTCCTCCGCGGTGCGCAAAAGCCGCCGGACCTGGGCGGCGAGCGAGATCTCGGCACGGTGGAACGGCACCAGATACACGGCCGTGACCGGCTCCCCGCCCTCGGGGGACGGCACCTTCTCCCGTACGACGCCCTCCGGGTCGGCGGCGAGTTCGGCCAGGCACTCGATGACCAGACCGGTGTCGACCTGGAGGAGCTTGACCCCGTCCGCGATGAGCCGCTCCTCGGGGAGGAAGCAGTGGCCCTGGTCGGACGACTGGGACAGGGCGTACTGGAGTCCGGCCTTGACCCGCTCCGGGCTGTCGTGCGGAATGCCGACCGCCTGCGCGATCCGGTCGGCGGTGAGGAAGCCGATGCCCCAGACGTCGGCGGCCAGCCGGTAGGGCTGGTTCTTCACGACGGAGATGGAGGCGTCCTCGTACTTCTTGTAGATACGGACGGCGATGGAGGTGGAGACGCCGACGCCCTGGAGGAAGACCATCACCTCCTTGATCGCCTTCTGCTCCTCCCACGCGGCGGCGATCATCTTCGTCCGCTTCGGCCCGAGTCCGGGGACCTCGACGAGACGCTTGGGTTCCTGCTCGATGATGTCGAGGGTGTCGACGCCGAAATGCGTGGTGATCCGGTCGGCCATGACGGGGCCGATGCCCTTGATCAGACCGGAGCCGAGGTAGCGGCGGATGCCCTGGATGGTGGCGGGCAGCACCGTCGTGTAGTTCTCCACGGTGAACTGCTTGCCGTACTGGGAGTGCGACCCCCAACGGCCCTCCATCCGCAGCGACTCACCCACCTGCGCACCGAGCAGCGCACCGACCACCGTGAGGAGATCGTTGGCACCGCGCCCGGTGTCGACGCGGGCGACGGTGTACCCGTTCTCCTCATTGGCGTACGTGATCCTCTCCAGGACCCCTTCGAGGACGGCCATGTTGGACATGCGCCGACGCTACCGGGTCCCGCTGACAAGCGGTGCGGTCCGGTCCCGGTCGGCCACCCCGGGCCGGAAAGTACTTTCCTTTACGGAAAGTACATGCCAGGATGAGGGGGCAGATCACGCACACGGCTGACGAGAGGTCCGGGAAACACGATGTCCCCGCAGGAGAACACCCCCACCCGCTCGGGCGGTACGGACGTATCCGCCGACCGCGCCACGGAAGCTCTGCGGAGTGTCGAATCGGCGAGGGAGGGCGCCCGCCTCCGGGCCGGGCTGACTCCCGCCTGGTACGGCCCTGCGGCTGCGGCGGCGCTGATCGTTCCGGCCCTCGGGCAGGCATGGGCCGAGGAGAGCGGCGGCTGGGGGGCGGCCCTCTCGCTGGTGATCTCGCTCGTGGGCCTGGCCGTGGTGCTCGTGCTCGTCAACGCCGCCGGGCGGCGGGCGGGAGTGACGGTGACCCGGTCCTGGTCCGCACGGCTGCGCCGGGCCGCGGTTCCCCTGTCGGCCCTCCTCGCCGCGGGGCTCGTGACGTGGGGGCTGTGCCACCTGCTCGGCGCCGATCGCGCCGTCACCAAGATCGCGCTGTTCACCGTCCTCGGACTCGGCGTCTGGGCGGCGTTCGCCGCCCGGAACGCGTCGATCGGGCGGAAGCTCCAGGACGTCGGATGACCACAGCCCCCGCGCCTGGACAGCCGGCGATCGACGCGGCGATCAACCACCCCACCCGGCTGGCGGTCGTCGCGTTTCTCTCCGCGTGCGACGAGGCCGATTTCGCCACCGTGCGGGACAGCTGCCAGGTGTCCGACTCGATGCTGAGCAAGATCGCCTCCGCCCTGGAGGGGATCGGGTACCTCGCCGTCCGCAAGGGCTACGTCGGCAAGCGCCCCCGGACCTGGCTCTCCCTCACACCCGAGGGGCACCAGGCCCTGGCCCTGCACATCGCGGCACTCCAGGGCATCGCCGCCACGGCCCGGCAGGCGGGAGCCGAAGCGGGGGCGGAAGCGGCCCCGCCGCCCTGACCCGAACCGGCGCCGGGCGGGACCACGGAGCCCGGCGGGGGCATGGGCCGGTGTTCAGTCGCCGAGAGCCAGCCGGACGCCGAATGCGGCGATGACGGTCCCGGTGATCCGGTCGAGCAGGCGACGGGCCTGCGGCTTGCGGAGCCAGCCGTGCAGGACACGGGCGAAGCCGATGAGAACGGCCGACCAGAGCAGGCCGATGAGGATGTGCACCGCGGTGAGCAGGAGCCCCATGGTGAAGTGGCTCGCGCCGACGGGGATGAACTGGGGCAGGACGGCGACGTAGAAGGCGCCCATCTTCGGGTTGAGCAGGTTGGTGAGTGTCCCCTGCCGCCAGCCCGCGCCCACCGAGTCCGTACCGGCGAGCAGCGCGGAGTCAGGGGTGTCCGAGGCCGGAAGCCCCCGGAAGGTGTCCCGGAGCATGCGGATACCCATCCAGACCAGATAGGCGGCGCCGACCCAGCGCAACGTCGTGTAGGCGAGGTGGGAGGCGGTGAGGAGAGCGGTCACTCCGAGCGAGGTGAGCGCGCCCCACAGCAGGGTCCCGGTCTGGATTCCGAGGACGACGCCCCAGGCTCTTCCGCGTCGGCCGAGGGCCGATGTCCGCAGGATCAGAGCGGTATCAAGACCGGGGGTGAGAGTGAGAAGCCCTACGACGAGGGCGAAGGACCACAGTGCGGTGCTCATTGCCATGGAATGCCAGCGTACGCCACCGCGATCCGGGGCCTTGCTCACGCGCTCCCGGGGTCACACCCGCTCCGCGCCCATGAACAGCGCATCGGGTACGACGTCGGCCCCGCGTCACGGCCCACGACCTGACAGAGGTGGTGTCATGCCCCACTGGCTCAACTAGTCAAATTTCATTACCGTGCGAGGCATGACCGAGAAGACCATCCCGCTCCTCCCCTGCCGGACGCAGTCGATCAAGCCGGTGGTCGACTTCTCCACGGCCCTGGGCTTCGGGACGACGTACCTCCGGACCAGCCCGTACGCCTACGCGGTCGTCGAACGCGGGGCGATCGAGCTTCAGTTCTACGGAATGAAGGAGTACGACCCCGCCGCCTCGCACTCCGGCTGCTATGTCCTCACCGAGGACGTCGACAGCCTGCACACCGCGTTCCGGGCAGGCCTCAAGGCGGCGTACGGCCGGATCCCCACGCGCGGGCTGCCCCGCATCGGCCCGCTCAAGGACATGTCGTACGGGGTGCGGCAGTTCCTGATGACCGACCCCACCGGGAACACGATCCGGATCGGGCAGCCGACGAGCGACGACCCGAGCCACCGGCCCGCCCCCAAGGAGACCTTCGCCCGCGCCCTGCCCATGGCGGACCTGTTCGCCGACTCCAAGCAGGACCTGCCCGGGGCCGCGCGGATCATCGACCGGGTGCTGAACCTGGAGGGCGAACACCCCACCCCCGTACAGCGGTTGCGGCTGCTCGTCCTGCGCGGGGACATCGCGCAACGGCTCGGCAGGGCAGGACGGGCCCGCGAACTGCTGGAAGAGGCGGCGGCAATGGAACTGACCGACGAGGAACGCCGGTCGGTGGGCGACGATCTCGTCAGGCTCCAGGAACTGCTGGGCCGACCGGGCGCCCTGGCACACTCTGTCGCGTGAGACCTGACCTGACACAACTGCGCGAGCTGGTGGAAGCGACACCGGGGTTCGGCCGCCGGCCCGCCGTCGCCGTACCGGAAGCGGCGATCCGCGAAGCCGAGGAGCGGGTCGGTCCGTTGCCGCCCTCGTACCGGTGGTGGCTGACCGAGTACGGACACGGCCGGGCCGGTGGCGCGGACCTCGCGACGGTCGTACCGGGCGGGTTCGCCGACGACGTGTACGAGGACATCACCGCCGGGTGGCGCAGGGACGGCGCCAGGCTCTGCTTCGCCGTCGAGCCCGACTGCGGTGACACCTACTCCTTCACCCTCGACGGAAGCGGCGCGTGCGGGGAGGGCGAGTATCCGGTGGTCCGCCGCGACGGCCTCGACGGCGAGGAGCACCGGGTGGCGGAGTCGTTCGCCGGGTTCCTCGCCACCCGCTCCGCCCTCGCCCGCGGGCTCCGGGACGGCCCCAATCCCGCCGTCGCCCGGCTGTGGCGGTCGACGCCGGGAGCACTGCTCGACAACGGCGTCCTGGCCTACGGGCCGCACGTGATCGAGGAGCGGAACGAGACCTTCGAGGTGGCCCGGTACGCGCCCGAGTGGGTGCTGGTCGGGGACGACAGCGGGGGCGGCGGACTGCTCATGCGGCGCCACGGCCGCGACCGGACCCGGGTGTACCACCTCGGTCTGGGTGCGATCAGCGCGGACGTCGGGACGGACGGCGAGCTGCTGACGGACGACCTGGTCGGCTGGCTGGAGTCGTCGGGCGGCTGATGTCGCCGGGCGGCCGGAGTAGCCGTGCGGCTGGAGGCGTTGGGCGGCTGGAGGCGTTGGGCGGCTGACGTCGTCGGGAGTCGACCGCCGGAAGCCGCCGTCCGGCCGCCAACTCCGGGGGGCTTGGATGCCGTTGTGCCCGGCTACGGCCAGTACAGCTTCACGTCGCCCGGGGCCTGACGCGCGGCAGGAACAACCGGCTCAAGGGCCTTGGCCTCGTCAGCTGTCACCTTCGAGAAGGTAGTCGAGTCCTTCGATGGTGTGCCACACGTCCAACTCGTCCATGTTGCGGCCCGTAACCCGTCGCACGAACCCGGGCCTCCAGGGGTGGCCTCTCGCGCCGGGGCGTTTCACGCGATCGCTCAAGTGCGCCGGGAGGCCGTCCGGCCTTCGGGGGGAGAGACTGTCAGCATGCGGACCGGTCTGCTCACCGTGCGGGAAGCGGGCCCGGCGGCATCCTCGTGCGGCGGAGCGCGGCACAGGTGACGGGCGTGAGAGGACCGGCGCGATGACCGTGACCCCTCGCGGCGGGCGCACCCCGTTGCGACGCAGTCGGCAGGTACGGGCCGGACTGGTGCAGCTGCTGTTGGCCCTCGTGGGGCTGGCTCTGGGCCTGCTCGTACCGAGGATCACCGGTGGCCCGAGCGCACCCGCGCGGCAGGTGGCCGATCTGCTGCTGTCTCTGGGTTTCGGCGTGCTCGGCACGACGGCTGTGATCTTCTCTCTGCTGTTCCTGGTGGTGCAGTGGGCCCACACCAGCTTCACCCCCCGCCTGGCCCTGTTCCGTCAGTCGCCGATCGTCTGGCGGACCTTCGCCTTCGCGATCGGTCTGGCGGTCTTCTGCGTCACGGCCGCGCTGGCGATCGGCGACCGCTCCGAGGTGACGGTCGCCGTCCCGGTCATCACCTCGATCCTGCTGCTGGCGATGCTGGCCCTGTTGCGGACCCTGCTGCTGCGCGCTCTCGCCTCGATCCAGCTCGCCCCGGTCCTGCGCTCGATCACCGAGCGGGGATCCACCGCCCTGGACACGCTCTACCCCTCGGGCACCGTTCCGGCGGCCTCCGGTCCCACCGTGACCGACGGCCCACCGGCTGCCACCGTCACCTGGCCGAGGCCCTCGGCCGTGCTCCAGCAGATCGACGTGAAAGGGCTGAGGGAAGCGGCCCGGGAAGCGGACGCGGTCATCGTGCTGCACAAGGCCCCCGGCACCACCCTGCACCAGGGGGCGCGGATCGCCGACGTGTACGGCGCCGCCATCGCGGACACCAAGGTCCTGGGATCGCTGGCGACCGGGCTGGAGCCGACGTTCGAGCAGGACCCGATGCTCGCCTTCCGCCTCCTGGCCGACATCGCTCTCAGGGCGCTCTCCTCCAGCATCAACGACCCGGCCACCGCCGTGCAGGCCCTGGACTGCGTGAAGGATCTGCTCGGCGGCCCGGCCGCGAAACGTGCGGGGGAAGCCGGCCCCCTGCGGGTCACCGGCCCCGACGGCGCGGTACGGGTCGTGATCCGGCGGCCCCCGTGGGAGGACTTCGTGCGCACGGGCATCGACGACGTCATCGTGGCGGCTCTGAACTCCCCCCTGGTCCTCACCCGTCTCCGTACGCTGTTGGCAGATCTGGAACCAGGCGCCCATCCTCACGGCCGGGAGCTGCTGAACCGGCGACGTGCCTGGGTGGAGCGCGAGATGGCCGACCGGTTCCCCGTCCTGTGGCGGGAAGCCCCACCGGACCCGCACCCGCAGGCCGGCGGAAACAGGTGACAGCCCGGGGAACCGGCCGTCAGGCCGTTGGCCGGCTCACCGGCCCCCGGGGTCCGGCTCTCGGACCCGATGCCCCGGTGAGCCGCTGTCCGGACCCGCGCCGATCGCGCTCAGCCGCCAACCCCGGCTCTCCGCGACCCTCTTGACCTCAACCAACGACTCGCTCAGCCGGCTGGCGAGGAAGTGCAGCTCCGCTCCGGTGACCCGCTGGTCCGCCAGCAGGTCAGCGGCATGCCCGAGCAGGTCGTGCGCCATGTCGAGCTGCACACGCTCCATGTCGTCCGCCATCCGTGACACATAGCCGGTGCCATCACCCAGGACGTAACCCGGTTTCCCCTCCGGCCCCGTCCAGGGAAGCAGCCTGAACGCGTGCTGGTCGTCCCACTCCCTGTTCACGCGGCGGCCTCGACGCGGCGAAGAGGCTCGGGCGTGATCTCCACACCGCGCACGGCCACCAGCAGTCCCCCGCGACGGACCCGCCGCCGTCGCTGCTCCGCCACCAACGCCTCGGCCTGCTCCCGCTCGTACGCGACGAAGTACGGACGCACCAACGGGCTGTCCTCCCCGCGCGGGGGACGCTCGCCGGTCCGGAAGACGGTCGGTCCGCCGACGTAGTCGCAGGAGTAGGGGTGGACGTACGCGCACGTGTCCAGTGGGTGCCACTGATGACGCTGATGCCGTTGGTGTCGTGCGGGGATCAGCAATCGCAGCACCGGCTCCAGAAGCCGGGCGATAGCGTGATTCATGTCAGCCTGCTTTCTCGGTGTGGCCACGCCCCCGGACCGGTTGCGTCGGTCGCGGGGGTCTCTCCTGCGTCGGCATCGCTTCTTTGCGTAGCGAACTCATCACAGAGTGGGGTCATGAGTCGCTACGCTTCCAGGGGGTTGGGGATGACAGAACGCCGGTCAAGTCTGGGAGTTGGGCTTTGATGAGGACGAACCGAAGGCCACGCACGCCACGGGAGAAGTACGGCGAGGAGCTGAGGCTGCGACGGCTCGCCGCCGGCTTGACGCAGGAGGCCCTGGCCGAAGAGGTCGTCTGCTCACCGACGTTGATCAGTCACTTCGAGGCCGGCCGCCGGCTGCCGAGCCCGGACGACGCCCAGCGGATCGACCGCGCCCTGGGTACGGACGGGTTCTTCGCCCGCTGGCTGGAGGACCTGGACACGAAGTACGCCGACCACTTCGCGGCGGTGGCCGAGCTGGAGACGCAAGCGACCCTCATCCAGCAGTTCGCGCTCTCGCTGGTGCCAGGACTGTTCCAGACGGACGGCTACGCGCGCGCACTCTTCCAGGCATACCGACCCAACCACCTCCGGGAAGAGATCGACAAGGACGTCGTCATCCGAACACAGCGTTCCCGCGTCCTGGACGGTCCGATGAAACCGGTCTTGTGGACCATGCTGGACGAGGCGGTGCTGCGGCGCGGGGTCGGCGGACCACAGGTCATGGCAGAGCAGTTGAACAAGATCGCGGACATGGCCGAGAGCGGGCGGCTGCGGCTGCATGTGCTGCCATTCGGTGTGGGAGCCCACTCGCTCCAGCAGAGTCTGCTGACGTTGCTGAGCTTCGCGGACTCCGCACCGGTGGCGTACGTTGAAGGCTTCCAGACAGGCAACTTGATGGACGATCCGGGCCTGGTGGCCTCCAGCCGCACGGCCTACGATCTGGCCCTGAGCGATGCGATGTCGCACCAGGAATCACTGGCCCTTGTGCGGGCGGCAGCAGAGGAACACGAACATGGTCACCAGTAAGCGGGGCGTTGTGGACTCGTCCGCCCTCACCGGGTGGTTCAAGTCCAGCTACAGCGGCGGAGACCAAGGCGAGTGCCTTGAGGTAACCGACAACTACACTTCCGTCCCCGTTCGCGACAGCAAAACCCCCACCGGCCCGGCCATCCTCTTCTCCCCGGGCGGCTGGTCATCGTTCGTCGCAGCCGTCAAGAACGGCCACCTCACCGCCTGACTCGTACCGAACCCCGACGAGCCACACGCCCATGTCAGGTACACCAGGGCGATACGGCCCGCAACGGAAGTCCCTGGCGCTCATCAGAGCCATCGCGGAGGAACACGAACATGCACAACACCAAGTCCCCCATCACTGACAGCTCGCCCCCGGCCGGATGGCGCAAGTCCAGCTACAGCGGCGGGGCCAACGGCGAGTGCCTTGAGGTCGCGGACGGCCACCTCTCCGTCCCCGTCCGCGACAGCAAAACCCCCACCGGCCCGGCCATCCTCTTCTCCCCGGACGGCTGGTCATCGTTCGTCGCAGCCGTCAAGAACGGCCACCTCACCGCCTGACGCAAACGGCCTCCCGGCCCCCGGCGTCGTCTCAGGGGGCGAGTGCCTCGCGCAGCCTCGCCATCATGAGACGGGCGGCCGGGGAGCGCTGGTCCGGGCGGATGGCCAGGCCGAGGCAGGCGTGCGTCGCGGCGTCCGTGATGGGTACCGGCACAACGTCCTCGTCGGCCCCCGAGGACGGGCTCAGGACCGCGACTCCGGCCCCTCGCCGGGCGAGCCCGATCAGTGTCTGCGGCGAACTGGCGTCGATGTCCACGCGCGGTTCGATTCCCGCCTGGAGGCAGGAGCGCTCGTACGCCTCCCGGATGCCCGTACCGTGCGGCAGGCAGAGGACCTTCTCCGCCTGTACGTCGGCGAGCCGCACCGACGCACGGTTCAGCGGGTGGTCCTCGGGCACGACCACGGCGATCGGTTCGTCGACGATCACGCTGACGTCCAACCCGGGCTCGGCCTGCCCGGCGAACGCGATCAGGGCCAGGTCGAGCGACCGGGCGAGCACCTGGGACCGCAGGGCTCGCGAGTCGTCCTCGTGCAGACTCACGACGAGGCCCGGGTGGGTCCTGCCGAGCCCTGCCACGGCATCCAGGAAGCCGGGGATCGAGCAGCCCGTGATCATTCCCAGGCGGATCCTGCCCCGTGTGGTCTGCGCGAACTCGGCCGCCGTGTGCTCGATGCCGTCGAGCGCCTCCAGAGCCTCCCGGGCGAGTGGCAACACGGCTTCCCCGGCGGCCGTCAGCCGGACCCGGCGTCCCGAGCGCTCCAGGAGCCGCTGCCCCAGCTCCCGTTCGAGCTTGCCCACCTGCGTACTGATGCCCGACTGACTGACGTGCAGCCGTGCCGCCGCAGCGGTGAAGGTGCCCTCGTCCACCACTGCGGCGAGGTAGCGCAGCTGATGCATTTCCATAACCAACGATGATAGTGAACATCTGAATCATCTGTTGGACGGATGGTTCGGCTTGCGGGACCCTGGACGCATGACGACTCCGGCACAGATTTCCGAGAAGTACTTCACCGCCTGGCAGGCGGGCGACTTCGACACGCTGCGCGGCCTCCTGGCCGATGACGTCGAGTTCGTCGGCGCGCTCGGGCGGGCCTCCGGGGTGGAGGAGTGCCTCGGCGGCCTGCGCGGTCTGGGCCAGGTCATGGAACGGATCGACGTGCACGCCCGGGTGGCGGACGACACGGACGTGATCACGTGGTTCGACCTGCACGTTCCCGGCGCGGCGCCCACCCCGACGGCGAACTGGAGCCATGTGGAGGACGGGAGGATCACCAGGATCCGGGTCACCTTCGACCCACGGGAGATTCTCGCGGCACTCAACCGGTGATCAGCCGGTGATCAGCCACGTCGCCCCGGCGAGCCGCTCCCTCCCCAGGTCGGGCACACCGGGGTGACGTCATGCCCGTGCGAGGAAGGCCGCACGCAGGGCCGGGTCACGCAGGAGCCCCAAGGTCTCCTCCTCGCCGTCGAAGAGCAGGTCCGCCGCCGGGTGGCCCGACTGGTGGAACATCGCGGCCAGTACGTCGGCGAGCGGGCGGTCCCACGCGACCCTGACGATCTTCGCCGCCTTGTCGTGCCGGCCCAGGTCCGTGGCGATGCTCCAGAGTTCGATGGACTGCTTGGCGGTTTCGTACGCCGTCCTGCGGCCGTCGACGAGGACCCCGCGCGAGTTGAGGCCGAACACGTCTATGCACGCGTCGCCCTGGGGCGTCAGCCCCTTGTACGTACAGAGCGGCAGCACGAGGCGCAGATGGGTCAGCGGGTCCTGGAGCGTGGGGTCCAGGAGGAGCGGGCTGCCGTCCTCCCGGGACCGGGGGAACTTGTTCCGCTTCTGGTTGCTGTTGCAGTACGAGCAGGCCAGCAGGTGGTTCAGCCACTCGAAGGTACGCAGCGGAGCGAGGCTCTTCGGCTCGAAGTGGTCGATGTCCGTGCCCTGTCCGTCGCCGCAGTACATACAGCGCTGGTGGCCGGGGGCCATGTCCGCGAGGGTGGCGAGGAGTCCCTCCCGTACCCGTCTCCGTACGGTCGAATGGGCCCACAGAGCCGCCGCCTTCTCCTTGCGCTTCGGCTCGGCGGTCCCCTCGATCTCCTGGGTGTACGTCTTCATGTGCGCTGCCGTGTCCGGGGGCAGGTCGGCGCGTTCCAGCCTGATCACCCGGCCCCGCCCGCCTCTCCGTTCCCGATCTCCCCGGCGATGCGGTGCAGTTGGGCGGACATCTCGTGCACACGCGCCGCGGGAGAGCTGGTGAGCAGGTCCTTCAGGGCCTTGTAGCGGGCGACGGTGTCCGGCGAGGTGTCGCCCTCGTACACCTGGGACTCCAGCGCGACGAACTCGGCCCGGAGGTGTTCGGCGCGCACCGAGTAGGGGGTGTCGAGTCCGAAGAGATCGGAGAGGATCGCGTCGTCGCCGCTGCCGTAGACCACGCGTTCGTACAGGTCTTCCGGTACGACCTCGGGCGCGGCGTCCTCCTCCACACCCGGCAGCCGGATCAGGCCGCCGGGGTCGGCCGCCTGGCAGATGTACGGGCTGTGGGTCGTCACGATGAACTGGATGTGGGGGAAGTGCGAGGTCAGCCAGGGGCCGATGCGGCGCTGCCAGGAGACATGGAGGTGGGCGTCGATCTCGTCGATGATCACGACACCGGGCACATGGAGGGGGCTGGGTCCGTCCTCGTTGCCCTCTCCGGCGAACACCACGTCGCCGAAGGTGTCGTGGATCTGCTTCAGCAGGTCGACGACGAGTGCGGCCACGGTACGGAATCCGTCGCTCATCTCCCGCAGCGGGAACCGGTGGCCGTCGCGCGAGACCCACAGCCCCTCGGAGTCGACGTCCTCCACGCGATAGCCGTCGGGAAGAAGTCCGTCGCCGAGCACGGAAAGCGCTGCCCACTTCAGTGCTGCGGCGCCCTCACGTCCTTCGAGCGCGCGCAGGTGCTGTTCGATCAGCCAGGCGACGCCTTCGGCCAGGGAGGCGTCCTCGTGGAAGAGGCTCGCCTGCCGGGCCACCGGCCCCGAGGCCAGCATCAGCCGCTGCACCTCGCCCGACCCCCCGGCCATCCGCCGGAACGGTCCGTAGGCGGCGCAGAACCAGCCGACCGGGTTGTCGGCCCAGGGGCCGCGTCGAGCGGTGCTGCTCTGCGCGTCGGTGTAGCGGATCTCCTCCAGCGACGGCCGGCTTCCCCTCCTGTGGGAGGACCGGGTGTCCGATGCCCCGTCCGGTCGGGCCCGCCACCGCAGACCGGCCTTGAAGCCGGTGCTCGGAGGCCGGCCGTAGGTGAACCGGTCGAAGTCCGCGTCTCTGGCGATCAATGCCTCGGCCCGTCCCGCCGACGTGCCCCGCGTCACCCAGTTGTCGAAGTCGGGCACCAGGCCCCGCGCCGCCACCGGTCCGCTCAGGGCCAGGGCCAGCGCCCGGAGCAGCGTCGTCTTCCCCGCGCCGTTGCGTCCCGCGAGGACGGTCCACCCGGCGTGCGAGCCGTCCGGGCGGGTCAGTGTCAGGTCGACGACGCGCGGACCGTGGAACGACTTGATGTTCTCGACGTACACGCGGGAGACGTACATGGGTGACGGTTCCGTCCGGTGTGGAAGGGGCGGGGCGGAGGTCGCTGTCGCAGCGGCCGGCCCTCGCAGCGCTCCTCGACCACCGTACGGTACGGACGGAGCCCACCGTCCGACTCGTGCGGACGGGTCGAGGAGGAGCGGCCCCACGAAAGCCGGGGAGGAGCGGCCCCACGAGAGTCGGGGAGAAGCAGCCCCGCGAAAGCGGAATGGGGCCCGGCCGCACGGCCGGACCCCCCTCGCTTTCCCCTCCCGTCGGGCTTCCCGATCCCCCCGGACCCCTCCCCGGAAGTCCCGACGCCATGTGTGACCCGGCAGGGTACGCAAAGGTTGCATCCCTTTGCGATCTCTTTACCCTGGGTCGCCAACAGGCCTCTCAGCAGGCATGTTGCAGGTAACGGGCCGCCACTTCGGCGAGGACTTCGGCTCCTTCGCGGGCCCACAGGCCCTCGTTGAAGATCTCCACCTCGATGGGCCCGTCGAAGCCCGCCGCCTCGACCAGACGACGCCAGGCGCGGAAGTCCACGCTGCCGTCGCCCAGTTGGCCACGGCCCACCAGAACGCCCGCCGGAAGCGGGGTGATCCAGTCCGCGAGCTGGAAGGAGTGGATCCGGCCGCCCCGCCCCGCCCGTGCGATCTGGGCGGGGGCCTGGTCGTCCCACCAGATGTGGTACGTGTCGACGACCACCCCGACCTGCTCGGCGGGGAAGCGTTCCGCGATGTCGAGCGCCTGGCCGAGCGTGGAGACCACGCAGCGGTCCGAGGCGAACATCGGGTGCAGCGGTTCGATCGCGAGGCGTACGCCGCGCTCGGCCGCGTACGGGCCCAGTTCGGCGAGGGCGTCCGCGATGCGTTCACGGGCGCCGTGCAGGTCGCGGCTGCCCGCCGGGAGGCCGCCGGAGACGAGGACGAGGGTGTCGGTGGACAGGGCCGCCGCCTCGTCGACCGCCGCCCGGTTGTCGTCCAGGGCGCGGGCCCGTTCGGCCGGGTCCAGGGCGGTGAAGAAACCGCCCCGGCACAGGCTGGTGACGGAGATCCCCGCGTCCTTCAGCAGGCCCGCCGCGCGCTCGGCCCCGTACTCCTGGACCGGCGCGCGCCACAGGCCGACCTGGTCGATGCCCGCCTTGACGCAGCCCTCCGTCAGCTCGGGCAGGGACCACTGCTTGATGGTCTCCTGATTGAGGGAGAGCCTGGCCAGGTCGTTGGTCATCGGGAACCTCCGTGGACCGTCAGCAGCGCCCGCATCCGGGACGCGGCCAGCTCGGGGTCGGGGAACAGGCCCAGCCGGTCGGCCAGTTCGTACGCCTTCGCCAGGTGCGGCAGCGAGCGGGCGGACTGCAGACCGCCGACCATCGTGAAGTGTTCCTGGTGGCCCGCGAGCCAGGCGAGGAAGACCACGCCCGTCTTGTAGAAGCGGGTGGGGGTCCGGAACAGATGACGCGACAGTTCGACCGTGGGGTCGAGCAGATCCCGGAAGCCCTGGGTGTCGCCGGTGTCCAGCACCCGTACCGCGTGTGCCGCCAGGGGGCCGAGCGGGTCGAAGATGCCGAGCAGCGCGTGGCTGAAGCCGCGTTCGTCGCCCGCGATCAGCTCCGGGTAGTTGAAGTCGTCGCCGGTGTAGCAGCGGACCCCGCCCGGGAGGCGGCGGCGGACGTCGATCTCGCGTTCCGCGTCCAGCAGGGACATCTTGATGCCGTCCACCTTGTCCGGGTGCTCGGCGATGACCTTGAGGAACGTATCGGTCGCGGCGTCGAGATCCGCGCTGCCCCAGTAGCCGGCCAGCGCGGGGTCGAACATCGGGCCGAGCCAGTGCAGGACGACGGGCTCCGAGGCCTGGCGCAGCAGGTGCGCGTACGTCTCCAGGTAGTCCTCGGGGCCCTTCGCCACCGCCGCGAGAGCGCGGGACGCCATCAGGATGGCCTGGGCCCCGCTCTCCTCGACCAGGGCGAGCTGCTCCTCGTACGCCGCGCGTACCCCGGCGAGCGTGGCCGGGCCGGCCGGGAGCTGGTCGGTGCCGACGCCGCAGGCGATACGGCCGCCGACGGCCTTCGCCTCGGCGGCGGAACGGCGGATCAGTTCGGCCGCGCCCGCCCAGTCCAGGCCCATGCCACGCTGAGCGGTGTCCATCGCCTCGGCGACGCCCAGGCCGTGCGACCACAGGTGGCGGCGGAAGGCGAGGGTGGCGTCCCAGTCGACGGCCGCCGGGTCGTCCGCGCTGACGTCCGCGTAGGGGTCGGCGACGACATGGGCGGCGGAGAAGACCGTACGGGAGGCGAGCGGGGCCTTGCCCGGGGCCAGGTCCAGCGGGGTGGCGCGGGGTTCGTAGGGGCCCTGCGGAAGGTGGATGGTGCTCATGAGGTCAGCTCCGGGTGCGGAGGGCGGGGCGTCGCGGCGCCGGCGCCGGGCCCCGGGTGCGCGGCGTGGGCCGTCGCCGTTCCGGTCCCCGGACGCACGGTGCCGGGCGTCACAGCGTCAGCTCCGGGACGTCGAAGCGGCGGCCCTCCGCCGACGACTTGAGGCCCAGCTCGGCCAGCTGCACCCCGCGCGCACCGGCCATCAGGTCCCAGGTGTACGGCTCGTCCAGCGCGACATGGCGCAGGAACAGCTCCCACTGGGCCTTGAAGCCGTTGTCGAAGACCGCGTTGTCGGGGACTTCCTGCCACTGGTTGCGGAACGGCTCGGTGACCGGGAGGTCCGGGTTCCAGACCGGCTTGGGCGTGGCCGAGCGGTGCTGGACGCGGCAGTTGCGGAGTCCGGCGACGGCGGAGCCGTGGGTTCCGTCGACCTGGAACTCGACCAGCTCGTCGCGGTTGACCCGTACCGTCCAGGAGGAGTTGATCTGTGCCACGGCGCCGCCCGCCAGCTGGAAGATGCCGTACGCGGCGTCGTCGGCGGTCGCGGCGTAGGGCTTGCCCTGCTCGTCCCAGCGCTGCGGGAGGTGTGTCTGCACATGCGCCTGGACCGTGGTGACCTGGCCGAACAGCTCGTGGAGCACGTACTCCCAGTGCGGGAACATGTCGACGACGATGCCGCCGCCGTCCTCGGCGCGGTAGTTCCAGGACGGGCGCTGGGCCTCCTGCCAGTCGCCCTCGAACACCCAGTAGCCGAACTCGCCGCGCACGGAGAGGATCTCGCCGAAGAAGCCGCCGTCGATGAGGCGCTTCAGCTTCAGCAGGCCCGGCAGGAAGATCTTGTCCTGGACGACGCCGTGCTTGATTCCGGCGTCACGGGCCAGCCGGGCCAGCTCCAGGGCGCCCTCGACGTCCGTGGCGGTGGGCTTCTCGGTGTAGATGTGCTTGCCCGCCGCGATGGCCTTCTTGATCGCGTCGACGCGCGCGGAGGTGACCTGGGCGTCGAAGTAGATGTCGATGGTGTCGTCGGCGAGCACCGCGTCCAGGTCCGTCGACCACTCGGTCAGACCGTGCTGTGCGGCGAGCGCCTCCAGCGCGTGGGCCCTCCGGCCGACGAGGACGGGCTCGGGCCACAGCACGTCGCCGTCACCGAGATCGAGGCCGCCCTGCTCGCGGATCGCGAGGATCGAGCGCACCAGGTGCTGCCGGTATCCCATGCGACCCGTGACGCCGTTCATGGCGATGCGCACTGTCCTGCGTGTCACGAAGTTCCCTCCATACAGCCGTAGCAAGCGCTTTCTATCGGGGATGACGCTAGCCTGCCGACAGCGGCCCGGACAAGAGGGGGCGCCCCCGGAACTCCTCGGTAACCCCCCGCGACCTCTCGGAGGACAGTGATGACAGTCACCCTGGCGGACGTGGCGGCCCGCGCCCGGGTGTCCCCGGCCACCGTCTCGCGCGTGCTCAACGGCAACTACCCGGTGGCCGCGTCGACGCGGGAGCGGGTCCTGCGTGCCGTGGACGAGCTGGACTACGTGCTCAACGGACCGGCCAGCTCGCTCGCCGCCGCCACCTCGGACCTGGTCGGCATCCTGGTCAACGACATCGCGGACCCGTTCTTCGGGATCATGGCGGGGGCCACGCAGACCGAGATCGGCGGCCCCGGTGACGGCTCGGGCCGGGCGGGCGGCGAGAAGCTGGCCGTCGTCTGCAACACCGGTGGCTCCCCGGAGCGCGAACTCACCTACCTCACCCTCCTCCAGCGCCAGCGGGCCGCCGCCGTCATCCTCACCGGCGGCGCACTGGAGAGCCCCGCGCACCAGGCCGCGATGTCCGCGAAGCTGGCGAAACTCGCCGACGCGGGCACCCGGATCGTGTTCTGCGGGCGGCCCCCGCTGCCGGACAGCGACGCGGTGATGGCCGCGCTCGCCTTCGACAACCGGGGCGGCGGGCGGCGGCTGACCGAGCACCTGCTCTCGCTCGGCCACCGGCGGATCGGCTATGTGGCGGGCCCCCTGGAGCGGACCACCACCCGCCACCGGCTGGAGGGCCACCGGGACGCGATGCGTGAGGCGGGGCTGGCGGGCGACGAGGACCGGCTCACCGTCCACGGCCCGTACGACCGGCGCTCCGGCTACGAGGCCACCCTCGAACTCCTGCGCCGCGAACCGGAGGTGACGGCGATCGTCGCCGCCAACGACACGGTGGCACTGGGTGCGGGGGCGGCGGTACGCCACCTCGGCCGGCGCATTCCCGAGGACATCTCGGTGGCGGGCTTCGACGACCTGCCGTTCTCGGTGGACGCCGCACCGGCGCTGACGACCGTACGGCTGCCGCTGTTCGAGGCGGGCGCCCGCGCGGGGCGGCTGGCGATGGGCAAGGAGACCCCGCCGCCCGGCGGCGTCGCGACGATCGCGGCCGAGCTGATGGTACGGGGATCGACGGCGCCGCCCCGGGCGTGAGCCCCGCAGCAGTCCTGCCGCCGCGCGCCCGTACAGCCCTGCCGTCACGCCCCCCGTACAGCCCTGCCGTCACACCCCCGGTACGGCCTTGCCGTCACCCGCCCGGACGCGGGTGCGGGCGTCGGCCTCCCGGGCGGGGGTAGGCGTACGTCGCACCCCGGGCCGATGATGTGGGCGTCGCCGCTCGCGTCGCCCGGGGCGGTGGCACGTACCGATGTGGAAGGAACACGCACGTGAAGCTCGCTTTCTCGACCCTCGGAGTGCCGGGGATGCCGATAGCCGAGGTCGTCCGGCTGGCCAACGAGCACGGGTACCGGGGGGTGGAGCTGCGCACCCACCCGGAGGAGCCGGTGCACCCGGGGCTCTCGCTGCTCGAACGCGCCGATGTGGTCGAGCAGTTCACGGCGGGCGGGGTCGAGATCCTGACCCTGGCCGGTTATGTACGGGTGGCGGCGGAAGGGGACGACGAGCCCGTTCTGGCCGAACTGGCCGAACTGCTGAAGCTCGCCCGCGACCTGGGCGCGAAGAACGTCCGCGTCTTCCCGGGCGGCGGCGACCAGGACCCCGGCGTCGCCGACGCGACCGCCGCCCGCAGGCTCGGCGCCGCGGCCCCGGCCGCCGCCGACATGGGCGTGCGCATCCTGCTGGAGACCCATGACTCGCACCGGGCGGGCGCCGCCGTGGCCCGGGTCGCCGGTACGGTCGGACACCCGCAGGTCGGTGCGCTCTGGGACATCATGCACACCTGGCTGGCGGGCGAGGAGCCGGCCGCGAGCCATGCGGTGCTGGCCCCGCACCTGGGCTACGTGCAGGTGAAGGACATCGCGTCGGCCGAGGACATCGCGCCGATCGGCCTGGGGGCCGGGGTGCTGCCGCTGGGCGCCTGCCTGGACACGCTGGACCCGGACAGCTGGGTGTGCTGGGAGTACGAGAAGCGCTGGCACCCCGACGCGCCGGAGCTGGCCGGGCTGCTGAGCGCGGGGCGCGAGCACCTGCTGAGGCTCGGGGCCCCGAAGCAGCAGCGGTAGCGGTAGCGCGGTGGTGGCGGGGCGGCGGGCCCGGGGGCGTACGGGCGTGGGGCCCGGTGCGTACGGGCCGTGGGCCCGGTGCGTACGGGCCGTGGGCCCGGTGCGTACGGGCCGTGGGCCCGGTGCGTACGGGCCGTGGGCCCGGTGCGTACGGGCCGTGGGCCCGGTGCGTACGGGCCGTGGGCCCGGTGCGTACGGGCCGTGGGCCCGGTGCGTACGGGCCGTGGGCCCGGTGCGTACGGGCCGTGGGCCCGGTGCGTACGGGCCGTGGGCCCGGCGCTCAGCCGCCCGTCACCGTCCGCACGGGAGCGGCTCCGTCGGGGCGGGCGGCGACTGCTCGGCACCCTCCACCGGAGCAGCACCCTCCACCGCCGTGGCCCGGGGGCCGCGCGGCCGCGAGGACGAGGTGAGCGCCACCCCGCCGACCAGCAGGGCCGCCGCACACCAGCGCAGCGGGCCGACCGGCTCATCGAGCAGCAGCGCGGCCGAGGTCATCCCGAAGACCGGCACGAGCAGGGTGAACGGGGCCACCGACGAGGCCGGGTGCCTGCTGAGCAGGAAGCTCCAGGTGCCGAAGCCGAACACCGTGGTGATCCAGGCGACGTAGAGGATGATCCCGGCACCGCTCCAGTCGAGCGCGGCCAGCGCCTCGGCGTCGCGGTCCCAGCCCTCGAAGAGCAGGGACAGGCCGAGGAGCGGGAGCACGGGGACGGTCGAGACCCACACCATGAAGTTGAGGGAGTCGGGCGGGGAGGCCTTACGGGTCAGCACGTTCGACACGCCCCAGCAGGCGGCGGCCGCGATCACGAGGACGAAGGCGAGCACCGGCCCGCCCGCGCCCTCGTCGACCGCCGCCACCCCGATGCCCGCGAGGGCGACACCCATCCCCCACACCTTGGTCCTTCCCGGCCGTTCACCGAGGGCGAGCGCCGCGAACAGGGCCGTGAAGACCGCCTGGACCTGGAGGACGAGGGAGGAGAGCCCGGCGGGCATCCCCCGGTCCATGCCGATGAAGAGCAGGCCGAACTTGCCCACTCCGAGTACGAGCCCGACCCCCACGATCCACTTCCAGGCGACCCTGGGCCGGCCGACGAGGAAGACCGCCGGGAGTGCCGCCACCAGGAAGCGCAGCGCGGAGAAGAGCAGCGGCGGAAAGTGGTCGAGGCCGATCTCGATGACGACGAAGTTCACCCCCCAGACTGCGGCGACGAGCGAGGCCAGGGCGATGTGGAGGGGACGCATGGACCGAGCATCGGCCGTGAGGACCCTTTAGCACCAGCACGGATTTCTTCATGGTGGAATTGAGCATCGCTAATGATTCCCGGACCCCCTTTCCCTGTGAGGCCACGGTGCTCGACCTGTCCCGGCTGCGCGCGCTGCACGCCGTCTCCGTCCACGGTTCCGTCGCGGGAGCAGCCGCCGCACTCGGCTACACCCCCTCGGCGGTCTCGCAGCAGATCACCAAACTGGAGCGGGAGACCCGGACCACCCTGCTCGAACGGCGCGGGCGCGGCGTCTCGCTCACCGAGGAGGCCCTCCATCTGGTCACCGCCGCCCAGCAGTTGCTCGCGATCATGGAGCGGACCGAGACGACCCTGGAGGAGCGCAGGGGGCTGCCGACGGGCCGGCTGTCCATCGGCGCGTTCGCCTCGGCGGCGCGGGGGCTGCTGCCGGGGGTGCTGGCGGAGCTGGACCGGGACCACGCGGCGCTGGAGGCCCGGATGACCGAGGTCGACCCGCATCTGTCGGTCGACCTGGTGGCCAACGGCGTCCTCGATCTGGCGGTCGCCCACGACTGGGACATCGCCCCGCTGCCCGCCCCGGAGGGGGTGGCCCAGGCCGTCATCGGGGACGACCGGTGCGATCTCCTGGTGCCCGAGGGGCACGCCCTCGCCGGGCGGGAGGCGGTGCGGCGGGAGGAGCTGGCGAAGGAGCGGTGGGTGTGCCAGCCGCCGGGCACGGTGTGCCACGACTGGCTCGTACGGACGCTGCGGGCGGCGGGCTGCGAGCCGGACATCCGGCACCGGGCGGAGGAGAACCACACCCAGCTCGCGCTGGTCGCCGCCGGGCTCGGGGTCGCGATGATTCCCCGGCTGGGACGGGGGCCGCTGCCCGCCGGGGTGGTGGCCGTGCGACTCGACCCCGTACCGGTCCGGAGGCTGTACGCGCTGTGGCGTACGGAGGCGGCCCGGCGGCCGGCGATCACGGCCGCGGTGTCGGCGCTCCAGGCGCACGGGGTGGCGGCGGGACTGGTCCGAGCCCCCGCGTGTGCTCGCACGTGACGGTTTGACCCCCAATCGTCGCCCCCCGCGGAAGATCGCCGGGCGGGCCCCCTTGACCGGTAGTTACTTTCCATATATCCGTACCTTCTTGGAAGTTTCTTTCAGTCCCAGGAAGGAGCCCACGTGCACCACCGCACCTCCCGACGCACCCTTCTCACCGCTACCGCGGCCACCGCCGCCGCTGCTGCCACCGGCGCCGTCACCGTTGCCGTACCGGCCGCCGCGCAGCCCGCGAGTGCCTCCACCGACAGCCGGCTCAAGCGGCTCATCAGCCGGATGAGCCTGGAGGAGAAGGTCGGCCAGCTCTTCGTGATGCGGGTGTACGGGCACTCCGCCACCGAGCCCGATCAGGCGGACATCGACGCGAACCTCAAGGAGATCGGGGTCCGGACCGCCGCCGAACTGATCGCCAAGTACCACGTCGGCGGCATCATCTACTTCGTCTGGGCCCACAACACCCGCGACCCGCACCAGATCGCCGAACTCTCCAACGGCATCCAGCGCGCAGGACTCGCCGGGCCCAACTCCGTACCCCTCCTGGTCTCCACCGACCAGGAGCACGGCATCGTCTGCCGCGTCGGCGAACCCGCCACGCTGCTGCCGGGCGCGATGGCGCTCGGCGCGGGCGGCTCGCACGCCGACACCCGCCGGGCGGCCCGGATCGCGGGCGACGAGCTGGCCGCCCTGGGCATCGTGCAGAACTACGCGCCGAACGCCGATGTGAACGTCAACCCGGCCAACCCGGTGATCGGCGTCCGCTCCTTCGGCTCGGACCCGCAGTCGGTGGCCGGGATGGCCGTGGCGCAGGTGAAGGGCTACCAGGGCGCCGGAATCGCCGCCACGGCCAAGCACTTCCCCGGCCACGGCGACACCAGCACCGACAGCCACAGCGGTCTGCCGGTCATCCAGCACACCCGGGAACAGTGGGCCGAACTGGACGCCCCGCCCTTCCGGGCCGCGATCGCCGCGGGCATCGACTCGATCATGACCGCGCACATCGTGGTCCCCGCGCTCGACCCGGCGGAGGACCCCGCGACACTGTCCCGGCCCATCCTCACCGGCGTACTGCGCGAGGAACTGGGCTACGACGGGGTCGTGGTCACCGACGCGCTCGACATGAAGGGTGTACGGGAGAAGTACGGCGACGACCGCGTCCCGGTCCTCGCGCTCCTGGCGGGCGTCGACCAGTTGCTGAACCCGCCGAACCTCGACGTGGCCTGGAACGCCGTTCTGGCGGCCGTCAGGAACGGGGAGATCAGCGAGGCCCGGATCGAGGAATCGATCCTGCGCATCCTGCGGCTGAAGACGAAACTGGGCCTGTTCCGCGACCCGTTCGTCAGCCGCCGGGGCGTCGACCGCACGGTCGGCACCCGGGCGCACCTGGCCGCCGCCGACCGGATCGCCGAGCGCACGACCACGCTGCTCACCAACCCCGGCTCGCTGCTGCCGCTCTCGCGCCGCTCCCACCGCAGGCTCCTCGTGGTCGGCGCCGACCCGGCCTCACCCTCCGGTACGACCGGCCCGCCGACCACCACACTCGCCGGGGCCTTCGGCGAGCTGGGGTACGCGGCGACCGCCCTGTCCACCGGCACGGCCCCCGACGCGGCGAGGATCGCCGAGGCGGTGGCCGCCGCGCGGGGCAAGGACGCGGTGATCGTGGGGACGTACAACGTCTCGGCGACCAGCAGCCAACTCGCCCTGGTCAAGGCCCTCGTGGCGACCGGAGTGCCGGTGGTCACCGTCGCGGTCCGCAACCCGTACGACATCGCCCACCTGGGCGGTACGGGTATCGCCGCGAGTCTGGCCGCGTATTCCTGGACCGATGTCGAACTGCGGGCGGCGGCCCGGGTGATCGCGGGCCGCGCCGAACCGGAGGGCAGGCTCCCGGTCCCGGTGCAGCGTGCGGACGACCCGGCGAAGGTGCTGTACCCGGTCGGATACGGGCTGTCGTACTAGAGGCTGCCCGGAATCCCTCGCGGACGGGGCGCCGGCCGCCTCCGCGCGACCCGTGCGCGACCGCCGCACCACCACGTACCCCCGCGCGCCACCGCACACCGCCCCGGCCGGGGTGCGGTGCCCCGGGCACCCGGCGTGTTTCCGCTCCGGCGGACCACGCCGGGTGTACGTCTTGACGACGGACGTATCGGGGGTATTCACATGCCGGTTGTACGAGCGTGGCCGGCGGTGCGGGTGGTACACGCGCTGCTGCTGGTGCCGGTGGCCGCCGCCGCGTTCTCGCTGACCGCCTGCCGCCGGCCCGGCGACTCCGTCGGCGGCCCCGGGCCGTCCGGGCGCGCCGCCGCGCCGACGGCGTACGGGGTGGTCTTCCTCGGGCCCGCCGACTGCAGTTCGCGCGGGGCCGAGGTGCGAGAGGTGTCCTGCCGCAGCGAGAAGGCCCTGGCGCGGGTGCTGGCACGGCACCTCGGCGCGTCGAGGACGGGCCCGCCCTGCCCGCCCACGACCGACTTCGTCCTGCACATCTCGGAGAGCGGGGACGGCGCACAGAGCCGCCTCACCAAGGGCTACGCCTGCATGCGCAATCTGGAGCCCCCGCATCCGGGCGACCCGGGGCAGGGCGGCGGACCGCTGACGGTCGTCGGGGACTGCGTCCGTCACTCCCCCGAGGGCAGGGGCAGGGGCAGGGGCGCCGACGCGGACAGGCACCAGGGCCCCGTGAAGGAGACCTCCTGTGACGGTTCGGGCGGCCGGGCGCCGCAGTTCGAGGTCACATCGGCCGAGGAGCGGCGTGAGCGGTGCCCGGACACCACCGATCTCTTCGTCACCCTGAGCGGCGACCGGGCCGTGGGCTGTGCCCGCCGGCTCTGAGCAGAGGCCGGTGCCCGCCGGCTCCGTGCTGTGCCCACCGGCTCCGAGGTGCGGAACCGGCGGGCACAGCCCACCACTTCGGTGAACGGCCGGGGTTACGGGCGGAGGGTTCCCTCGCCGCGCTCGACCTCACCGTTGCGCTGGTCGAGCCGCGCGTCGAACTTCGCGAGCGGCTTCGCCTTCGCCGGGTCCGCCTCGACGGCCGCCGGAGCGACCCCCGCCCAGCGCAGGATGGCGGCCGTGGCCTTCGCCTTCTCGTCGGCGACGAGACCGGAGACCTTGGAGCCGTGGTTGCCGCCCGGCACCGTGTAGACGTAGCTGTCACGGGTGCCGTGGCCGAGGCGGAAGGGCTCCGCACCCCACGGGTCGTTCTGCCCGTAGACGTACATCATCCGCTTGGCGTTGTGCTTCACCCAGTTGTCCACGTCCCGCATCACCGACGGCTGGAACTTCATCGGGATCGAGCGGGGGACGAAGTTGCGGGGCGGCTGGTAGCCGTAGCGGCTCAGGTTGCCGAGCCACGGCTGCTTTATGTCGGGCGAGCCGAGCTGGGTGCCCGCCTGGTAGTAGTACGGCGTGTACGTCCCCAGGCCCTGGTCCGCGTAGGCGGAGAAGCCGGAGATGCCGTCGATCGAGTCCCAGATCGCCTGGTCGGTGGCGTTCTTGGCGTCGGCCGGGATGTCGGCGCAGTCGGCGACCAGGCTGTACTGCCAGAACGCCCAGACGTAGTCCATGACGACGGCTTCGTAGGCGCGGTCGAGCGAACCGACGGTGTTGAAGGTGAGGCCGTTCGCGGCGGCGTACTCCTTGTACTTCTTCTCCAGCGGCGCCCGGCGGATCAGCGCCTCGCGCTGCACCCCGCCCAGCTTGTCGCGGCACTCCTTGGTGCCGACGTTCGCCAGGAACCGGTCGTACGCCGAGTCCTCCTTGTTGACCACGTCGTTGGGCGCGACGTACGCCACGACACCGTCCATGTCCTTCGGGTAGAAGCGCTCGAAGTACGTGGCGGTCATGCCGCCCTTGGAGCCACCGGTGGTCAGCCAGTTCTTGCTGTAGATCTTCTTCAGCGCCTTGAACACGCGGTGCTGGTCGCTGGCGGCCTGCCAGATGTCGAGCTTGGACCAGTCGGCGGGCGCCGGGCGCGAGGGGGTGAAGAAACGGTACTCCAGGGAGACCTGGTTGCCGTCGATGATCTGCGTCGGCTCGCTGCGGCTCGGGTTCGTCGAGACGTTGTAGCCGCTGGTGAAGAAGACCGTCGGGCGGGACGTGTCCTTGTGCAGCAGGGTGATGCGCTGCTGGAACGTGCCCTTGGACGGGTGCCGGTGATCGACCGGCTGGGTGTAGTTGAGGACGAAGAAGCGGTAACCGGGGTACGGCTTCTCCTCGATCAGACTCATTCCCGGGATGGCCAGGATGCGGTCCTTGATGTCCTCGCTGCTGGACTCACTGCTTCCGGCAGCACCGCTGCCCTGGTTCGCGGACGGTTCCGCGGCGGTGGCCGCACCGGCCGAGGCCCCCGTCGCACTCACTGTGCCTATGAGCACCGCGAGCGACAGAAACCCTCTGAGCGCCTTGCGCATGCACCCTCCCGTAGTTTCACGACATTCGCCGTGAACCTAGCCGGGGCAACACGCGCCACGCCAGACCCGATTGACCACATACTTCACGAGGTCCCCGCGGAACGTCAGCAGAGGATCCATCCGGTGGAGGCCGACGCTCCCCCGATGGAGCCGGACGCCCGCACGCAGCGGTTCAGCGCATGGACCGTCACCGGACCGGCCAGCTTGGTGTATTTGCCGCTGTCCGACACCGCCCGGCCGCCGCGCGGCTGGAGCGAGACACTCATCGCCCGCCGCTTGCCCGGCTTCTTGGCGACGGTCACGGCACAGGCGTAGGCGCGGCTCTTGTAGACGCGCAGCTCCCCGGTGGCGAAGGCCACCGTCTTCGCCGGGCGTCCGGTGCAGGACGTCGCGGCGTGGGCGGCGGGGGCCGTCGGCATCCCGAGCACCAGGCCCACCGCGGCGATCAGCGGCAGGACGAGCAGACGCCCCAGCAGCGGACGTACGGACGCCGGCATGGACACCGGCACCGGCATCGGCCCGTTCGCCCGTCGTGACGGCTTCAGCGTATTCAGCGGTCTCACCACCCCATCGAACGTGTGCATCCACACCCGACAGGTGCACGTACTTGCGTACGACGCCAGAGGCCGCCCGAAGGTTGCACCGGGCGCGGTACGGGTGCGGCCATTCGGCCGCCCGGCGACGCGACGGACGCCGGGCGGACCCGGCCCCTCAGACCCCCGCCGGCTCGTCCTCGCCGATGAAGGTGCGCCACAGCCGGGCGTACTGCCCGTCCCGGGCCAGCAGCTCGTCGTGCGTACCGTCCTCGACGACCCGGCCGTGGTCCATCACCACGACCCGGTCGGCGCGGGCGGCCGTGGTCAGCCGGTGGGCCACCACCAGCGTGGTGCGGCGGCCGGTGAGCCGGTCGGTGGCCTGGTTGACCAGGGCCTCGGTGGCGAGGTCCAGGGCCGCGGTGGCCTCGTCGAGCAGCAGGACGTCCGGGTCGACCAGTTCGGCGCGGGCGAGCGCGATGAGCTGGCGCTGGCCGGCCGAGAGGTTGCGGCCGCGCTCGGCGACCTCGTGCAGATAGCCGCCGTCCAGGGTGGCGATCATGTCGTGCGCGCCGACCGCCCTGGCCGCCGCCTCCACCTGCGCGTCGGTGGCGTCGGGCAGACCGTAGGCGATGGCGTCACGGACCGTACCGGCGAAGAGGTAGGCCTCCTGCGGTACGACACCGAGGCGGTGCCGGTAGGCGGTCATGTCGAGCTTGCGCAGATCGGTGCCGTCGGCGGTGACCCGGCCGCCCGTGGGGTCGTAGAACCGGGCGACGAGCTTGACGAGGGTGGACTTGCCCGCGCCCGTCTCCCCGACGAAGGCCACCGTCTGGCCCGCCGGTATGTGCAGGTCGATGCCGGTCAGGGCCTCTTCCTCACCGCCGTACGCGAAGGACACGTCCTCGAACGCGATCTCGCCGCGCAGCGACAGCACGTCCATCGGCTCGTCGGGGTCGGCGGTCGAGGTGGGCTCCTGGAGCAGTTCCTGGATGCGGCCGAGGGAGACGGTGGCCTGCTGGTAGCCGTCGAAGACCTGGGAGAGCTGCTGCACGGGGGCGAAGAACAGGTCGATGTAGAGGAGGTACGCGACCAGGGCACCGGTGGTCAGGGTGCCGTTGTCGACCCGGCCCGCGCCGACGATCAGCACGGCGGCCGCGGCCACCGAGGACAGCAGCTGGACGAACGGGAAGTAGACGGAGATCAGCCACTGGCCGCGCACCCGGGCCTCGCGGTAGTGGTCGCTGCGGTCGGCGTAGCGCCGCGCGCCGTCCTTCTCACGGCCGAACGCCTGCACGATCCGCAGCCCGGAGACGGACTCCTGGAGGTCGCCGTTGACCGCGCTGATGCGTTCACGGGCCAGCTCGTACGCCTGGACGCTCTTGCGGCGGAAGAAGACCGTCCCGATGATCAGCACCGGCAGCGTCGCGAAGACGACCAGGGCCAGCTGGATGTCGAGGACGAGCAGGGCGACCATGATGCCGAAGAAGGTGACCACCGAGACGAACGCGGTGACCAGGCCGGTCTGGAGGAACGTGGACAGCGCGTCCACGTCCGTCGTCATCCGGGTCATGATCTTGCCGGTCAGTTCGCGCTCGTAGTAGTCGAGGCCGAGCCGCTGGAGCTGCGCGAAGATCTTCAGGCGCAGGGAGTAGAGCACCCGCTCGCCGGTGCGGCCCGTCATCCGGGTCTCGCCGACCTGGGCCGCCCACTGCACGACCACGACGAGCAGGGCGATCCCGGAGGCCGCCCAGACCGCGCCGAGCGCGAGCCGGTTGACGCCCTCGTCGATGCCGTGCCGGATCAAGACGGGCAGCAGCAGCCCCATGCCCGCGTCGACGGCGACGAGCGCCAGGCTGACCAGCAGCGGAAGGCCGAAGCCGCGCAGCAGTCGGCGCAGCCCGTAGGACCGCTCCGGCTGTACGGCGCGTGCCTCGTCGACGTCGGGGGTGTCCGTGGCGGGCGGCAGCGCGTCGACCTGGGCGAGGAGTTCGGGGGTGGCGGGCATTCCGGCCGCCCCGGCGGCGGGCGTCTCCTCCTTGCGTATCCAGAGGTCGGGCGTGATGCCCCGCTCGGCGTCGAACTCCGCGTCCAGCTCCTCCAGGAGCGCGCGGTCGTCCTCGGGCGCCGTACCGGGGTCCACGGGCAGATGGCCGGGCGAGGTGCCGCCCAGCTCGTCCGGGTCGGTGAGCAGCCGCCGGTAGAGGGCGGAGCGCTGTTCCAGCTCCTCGTGCGTGCCGATGTCGGCGAGCCGTCCGCCGTCGAGGACGCCGATGCGGTCGGCGAGGCCGAGGGTGGAGCGGCGGTGGGCGATCAGCAGGGTGGTGCGGCCCTCCATCACCTGCTTGAGCGCCTCGTGGATCTCGTGCTCGACCCGGGCGTCGACGGCGGAGGTGGCGTCGTCGAGGAGCAGCAGCCGGGGGTCGGTGAGGATGGCGCGGGCGAGCGCGACGCGCTGGCGCTGGCCGCCGGAGAGGGTGAGCCCGTGCTCGCCGACCTTGGTGTCGTAGCCGAGGGGCAGCTGCGCGATGAACCGGTCGGCCTGGGCGGCGCGGGCGGCCTGCTCGATCTGCTCCTGGGTGGCGTCGGGGAAGCCGTAGGCGATGTTGGCGCGGAGGGTGTCGGAGAACAGGAAACTGTCCTCCGGTACGAGGCCGATGGCGGCCCGGAGCGAGGTCTGGGTGAGCTCGCGGACGTCGTGGCCGCCGACCAGGACGGCGCCGTGCGTCACGTCGTAGAAGCGGGGCAGCAGCAGGGAGACGGTGGACTTGCCGCTGCCGGAGGCGCCGACGAGGGCGACGGTCTCGCCGGGCTCGATGGTGAGCGAGAAGCCGTCGAGGACGGGGTTCTCCTCGTCGTAGCCGAAGCTCACGTCGTCGAACTCGACGCTGGCCGGGGCACCGGCCGGCAGCTCCTTCGTACCGTCCCGCATCGTCGGCTCGGTGTCGATCAGCTCCAGGACACGCTCCACGCCGGCCCGCGCCTGCTGGCCGACGGTGAGGACCATGGCGAGCATCCGGACCGGGCCGATGAGCTGGGCGAGGTAGGTGGAGAAGGCGACGAACGTACCGAGGGTGATCTCGCCCTTCGTCGCCAGCCAGCCGCCGAGGGCCAGCATCGCGACCTGGCCGAGCGCGGGCACGGCCTGGAGGGCGGGGGTGTAGCGCGAGTTCAGCCGGATGGTGCGCAGCCGCCCGGCGAAGAGCCTGCGTCCGACCTCGCGGAGTTTGCCGGTCTCCTGGTCCTCCTGCCCGAACCCCTTGACGACCCGGACTCCGGAGACGGCCCCGTCGACGACTCCGGCGACGGCGGCGGCCTGGCTCTGGGCGTACCAGGTGGCGGGGAAGAGGCGGTTCCGGGAGCGCTGCGCGATGAACCAGAGGGCGGGGGCGACGGCGAGGGCGACAAGGGTCAGCAGCGGCGACAGCCACGCCATGATCACCAGGGAGATGAGGAAGAGCAGGATGTTCCCGATGGTCATCGGGAGCATGAAGAGCAGGCCCTGGATCAGTTGCAGATCGCTGGTGGCTCGCCCGACGACCTGGCCGGTGGACAGTTCGTCCTGCCGTTTCCCGTCGAGGCGGGTGATCGTCGCGTACATCTCCGTACGCAGGTCGTGCTGGACGTCGAGGGCGAGGCGGCCGCCGTAGTAGCGGCGGATGTAGGTGGCGATGTAGACGAGCACCGCCGCGCCTATGAGGAGCCCGGTCCAGACGGCGAGGGAGCGGGTGTGGTCCGTGACGACGTCGTCGATGATCACCTTGGTGATCAGCGGGACGAGCGCCATCACGGCCATTCCGGCGAGCGAGGAGCCGAGCGCCAGCACGACGTTGCGCCGGTACCGCCATGCGTACCCGGTCAGCCGCCGGCCCCACCCCTGTTGGTCTGCGCCCGTCACCCGTGCCTCCCGTTCGACCCCGTGTCCACCTGCTCTACCGCAAGGCACCAACGCCGCGAGCAGTGGATTTCATCCCGCCGCAACAAAAGGGGGACCAGCGACCGAGGCCGAACGGGTCAGGTCGTAGGACCTTCGGCTCCGGGTACGACGGCCTTCGGGTACTACGGCTCCGGGTACGACGGCCATCGGGTACTACGGCTTCGGGTACTACGGCTCCGGGTACGACGGCTCCGGGTACGACGGCTCCGCCGTGAGCATCGCCGTACTACGGCTTCGCCGTGAGCAGCGCCACGCCCGGTGTGCCGGGGACGGCCGGGACGGCTTCCTGCGGGGCGACGGGCAGGGTCGAGGAACGCCAGGACTTGGTGGTCGGGTTCAGATCGCGGTGGACGACGCGGGCGACGGCCTGGATGGTGTTGATGCCGTCGTTCATCGTCTTGTTGTCGTGGGTGAGCACGGTGAGGGCGTAGTCGTGCCCCTTCCCGGTGAAGGCGCCGATGCTGTGCACCCGCCAGCCGTGCGTGGCGCGCGGCAGCCAGCCGTTCTTGACCTGGACGTTCGCCCCGGCCGGGGCTCCGGCGGGGGTGCCCCAGCGCTGTGCGGGGACGACCTTGCGCATCAGGCCGAGCTCATAGGCGCGGGAGGCGTCGGTGAGGACCGCGTTCTTGGCGGTCAGCAGCGTCAGCAGCCGCAGCTCGTCCTGTGCGGTGATCCGGGTCAGGCCCCAGTAGGTGCCGGAGCCGGGCACGGTACGGGTCATCCCGGCCGCCTTCAGGAACGCCTTGACCTTCCCGGCTCCCAGCTGCTTCCACAGAGCGCTGGTCGCGGTGTTGTCCGACTTGGTGATCATGGCGGTGGCGAGGTTCTTCTCGCGCCCGGTCAGCGAGCGGTCCTTCTTCTGGCTGTCCCAGAGCAGCGTCGCCAGGACGGTCGCCTTCACGACGCTCGCGGAGTCGTACGTCTGCGTGCCGCGCAGGGTGCAGGTCGTTTTCGTCGTCCGGTCGTGGAGCGCCACGGCCGCCGTCGACCGGCGCCCCTTGAGCGCGGCGGTGATGTCCCTGGTCAGCTTGACGGCCAGCCGTGTCCTGTCGGAGGTGCAGCTCACCTTGGGTGCGGCGGCGGCCGCCGCGGGCGCGGCCGCGGCCAGCGGCGCGAGCACGGCGGTGGCCAGCGCGGCGGTGGCCAGCGCGGCGGTGGCCAGCGCGGCGGAGAGTATGCCCCGGGACATCCTGCTGCGATGCATGGTCATGAGAGTTCCCGTCCCTGCGTGATACGTACGGGTGCGCCCCCCGGCACACCCAGAACAGACGACTGCCGACCGGCCGAATAGTTGTACGTGGCACCGTGCGGCGTTCCGGAACGGGGCGGGCCGGGTAGTGGGGGACGGCGTAGTGGAGGACGGCCGGAATCGCACGGGCCGGCACGGAACGGACAGATCCCAGGGCGGAGAGACCCATGACCACCGACCAGCTCACCGAGGCGCACCGCTGCGGCAGGCTGTACGCCGCGCTCGCCGAGTTGCAGAAGCTCAGCACGGGCGCGCATCACTCGCTGGGGAGCCCCGGCCCGGCCCAGCAGATCGCCACGGAGCCCCGGAAGCATCTGACCGAGCATCTGGAGAAGGCCGGCAGGTATCTGCTCGACGCGAGGAACCGGGGGAACGGCCCGGCGGCGGCGGCCGTCTTCCGGATGCTCCCCGACCTGCTTCCCGAGGCGAAGGAGCTACCGGGTGACCTGCGGACGGACGAGAAGCGGGAACGGTTCGGGGAGGGACGGGACCAGCAGGCGGCCGAGATCGAGAAGGCGCTCAAGTCCCTGTGACGAGCGCTGCCGTCCCGCTGCCCGGGGTCTCCGCCGACCCGGGACAGCGGTCCCGCCCGGCTACAGGTGCGTCGGCTCGAACATCCGCAGCAGGGCCGGAAGCACGACGACCGACGGGCCCGGGGCGGCCAGGGCCTTCGCCAGGTCGGTGGCCAGGGACTCCGGCGTCGTACGGACGGCGGGGACGCCGAAGGACTCGGCCAGGGCGACGAAGTCCGGGCGGGCCAGGTCCGTCGCGGTGGCCTCGCCGAAGGCTCCCGTCATGTACTCGCGCAGGATGCCGTAGCCGCCGTCGTCGACGATCAGCCAGGTGACGGGCAGGCCGTACTGGCGGGCCGTGGCCAGTTCGGCGAGGGAGTACATCGCGCCGCCGTCGCCGGAGACCGCGAGCACCGGCCGCGTGGGGTCGGCCGCCGCCGCGCCGATGGCCGCCGGGAAGCCGTAGCCGAGGCCGCCGGCACCCTGGGCCGAGTGCATGGTGTTGGGGTGGCGGGCGTCGAACGCGGACCAGGCCCAGTAGGCCAGGATCGTCATGTCCCAGAAGCTGGGGGCCGTGTCGGGCAGGGCCTCGCGCACGGAGGCGAGGACCCCCTGCTCCAGGGTGAGGTCCTGGGCGTCGATCCGGGCCCGTACCTTCTCCAGCACCGTACGCACTCGCCCGGCCGCGTCCTCGTCCGGGCGCTCCGTCACCGCTTCGAGGAGGTCGGCGAGCGCCTCGCGGGCGTCGGAGTGGATACCGAG
Organism: Streptomyces sp. NBC_00654; assembly: GCF_026341775.1. Classification (NCBI taxonomy): domain Bacteria; kingdom Bacillati; phylum Actinomycetota; class Actinomycetes; order Kitasatosporales; family Streptomycetaceae; genus Streptomyces; species Streptomyces sp. NBC_00654. Next base: position 129,287 of record NZ_JAPEOB010000003.1, read on the forward strand.
AGCGGGATGGTTGGACTCCAGCTTCCCGGCATCGGCCTCGATCTGGATGACCCGGCCGCGCGGGCTGAACGTGTGGTAGTTCGAGGACAGTTCACCGAGTCCGGAGCCGACGACGAGCAGGACGTCGGCGGACTCCAGGAAGTCCGTCGTGTGCCGGTCCTCCAGCCAGGAGCGCAGCGAGAGCGGGTGCTCCCACGGGAACGCGCCCTTGCCGCCGAACGTGGTGACGACCGGGGCGTTGATCCGCTCGGCGAGCGCGCGCAGCTTGCCGCTCGCGTCGGAGCGTACGACTCCGCCGCCCGCGATGATCGCCGGACGCTCGGCGTTCGACAGGAGGTGGGCGGCGGCCACGGTCAGTTCGGGGCGCGGGTGGACCTCGCGAGGGGTGGCGTCCATCGCGCTGACGACCGGCAGCACGGTCCCGGCCAGCAGCACGTCCTGCGGGATCTCCACCCAGACCGGGCCGTGCGGGGCGGTCAGCGCGGACTCCCAGGCGGCGGCGATCGCGGACGGGATCTGCGAGGCCGAACGGACGGTGTGCACGGACTTCACGATGTCGCGGAACGACGCCTGCTGATCGCGGAGTTCGTGCAGATAGCCGTGCCGGCCGCCACCCAGACCGGCCGTCGGGATCTGGCTGGAGATCGCGAGCACCGGGGCGGACGCGGCGGCCGCCTCCTGGAGGGCGGCGAGCGAGGTGAGCGCGCCGGGTCCGGTGGAGAGCAGCAGGGGCGCCACTTCCCCGGTGATCCGGCCGTAGGCGTCGGCGGCGAAGCCCGCGTTGTTCTCGACGCGCAGGCCGACGTACGAGAGGGAGGAGCGGCGCAGCGCGTCGAACATGCCGAGCGCGTGCTGGCCGGGCAGCCCGAAGACGGTGGTCGCGCCGAGCCCCTGGAGGGATTCGACCACGAGGTCGCCGCCATTGCGTCCCGGCGGGGGGCTGAGGGCGGCCTCGGCCTGGGCGGGTGTGAGCCGCGGCCGGTCGTCGTGGTCGTGGCTCACTTGGCCTGCTTCCCCTTCGCCGCCGCGATCTGCCGGGACATGATCGTCGTCAGTTCGTACGCGGTGTGGGAGGCGGCGACGGAGGTGATCTCGGCGTGGTCGTACGCGGGCGCGACCTCGACCAGGTCGGCGGAGACCAGGTGGCAGGAGGCGAGCCCGCGCAGGATCTCCAGCAGTTCGCGGGAGGTGAGGCCGCCGGCCTCGGGGGTGCCGGTGCCGGGGGCGTGCGCCGGGTCCAGGACGTCGATGTCGATGGAGATGTAGAGCGGCCGGTCCCCGATGCGCTGGCGCAGCTGGTCGGCGATCTCGTCGACGCCGCGCCGCATGACATCGGCCGAGGTGACGATGCCGAAGCCCATCTTCTCGTCGTCGGTGAGGTCCTGCTTGCCGTACAGCGGGCCGCGGGTGCCGACGTGGGAGAGGGCCGAGGTGTCGAGGATGCCTTCCTCGACGGCCCGCCGGAACGGGGTGCCGTGGGTGTACTCGGCACCGAAGTAGGTGTCCCAGGTGTCCAGGTGGGCGTCGAAGTGGAGCAGCGCGACCGGGCCGTGCTTCTTGGCGACGGACCGCAGCAGGGGCAGCGCGATGGTGTGGTCGCCGCCGAGCGTCATCAGCCGGGCGCCGGTGCCGAGCAGATCGTCGGCGGCGGCCTCGACCGTCTCGACGGCCTCGTTGATGTTGAACGGGTTGGCCGCGATGTCACCCGCGTCGGCGACCTGGGCGAGGGCGAACGGCGAGGCGTCCTGGGCCGGGTTGTACGGGCGCAGGAGCCGGGACGCCTCACGGATCGCGTTGCCGCCGAAGCGGGCGCCGGGCCGGTAGGAGACCCCGCTGTCGAAGGGCACGCCGACGACGGCGACATCGGCGGCGCCGACCTCGTCGAGGCGGGGCAGCCGGGCGAACGTCGCGGGTCCGGCGTACCGCGGGACGCGGGAGGAGTCGACGGGGCCGCGCGGCGCTGCGTTGCTGCTCATGGGTCGGGGTGCCTTTCCTTCGGGTGATACGCGCTTTGTGGGCGTTCGTACGGTATTCAGTGTGCGGGGTGGTTCCGGGTGCGGGGGCCGGGGTGCGCGGGGCCTGGATGCGGGGGTACGCGGGGCCGGGGTGCGCGGGGCCGTCTCGCACAACGGATTCGGGGGTTCGTATGTGGTTCGTGTGTGGTGAAGACGGTAGGTGGCCGGGCAGTGGTGCTGAAGTGTACGTTTCATCCATTCTTGACACGCTGACTGGATGGATCATCCATGCCGGACCTGCCCGCCGGGCCGCCCACCCCGCCGATCCCGCTGGCCGCGCTCCTGGCGAGGGAGGAGCTCGGGCTGCGCCGGATCGCGGGGCCGGTCCACGCGGACCTGCTGTGGGTGCACACCTCGGAGATGGCCGACCCGTACCCGTATCTGCTCGGCGGTGAGCTGCTGCTGAGTGCCGGGGTGCTGCTCACGGACCCGGACCGCTTTGTCGCCCGGCTGGTGGAGGCGGGGGCGGCGGCGCTGGGCTTCGGGGTGCGGCCGGTGCACGAGACGGTGCCGCGGGCGCTGGTCGAGGCGTGCGAGCGGCACGGCCTGCCGCTGATCGAGGTGCCGCCCGAGACGCCCTTCACCGCCATCGCGCGGGCGGTGTGGCGGCTGATGTCCGAGGCGCGCCACCGCGAGCTGCGCCGGGTGACCCGCGCGCAGCAGGCCCTGGCGACGGCGGCGGCCCGCCCCGACCCGGTGCCCGCGGTACTGCGGCAGCTCGCCGCGCAGCTCGGGGGCCGGGCGGCGCTGCTGACGGCGGGGGGCGAGGAACTGCACGGGGCGGGCAGCCGCCCGGCACCGGAGGTGCGGGAGGCGCTGAGGCGGCTGGCGAGGGTGGTGACCCCGGGCGAACCGCCCTCCCCCGCGTCACCGGCTTCCGCGCCCATGGCTCCCACGCCTCCGGCTCCCGTGTCACCGGCTCCCGCGTCGGCGACGGACACGTGCGGCGAGGCGCAGTTGTCCGCGTACGCGCTGGGAGGCGGTCAGGGCCTGGTGCTGGCCCTGGCGACCCGGCGGCGCGGGACGGGTGACCACACGGTGGCCGGTATCGCGGTCGTCCTGCTCTCCCTGCTGGCCGCCCCGCACCAGGGCGCCGACGCGGCGGGCCGTTCGGCCGCGCTCGTACGGATGCTGCTGGGCGCGGCTCCGCAGGAGGTGACCCCGCTGCTGGGCGGCGAGGGCCCCTGGACCGTGGTGCACGCCCGCCGCACGGACGGCTCCACCGCCGGCCCGCTCACCGCCGGGGCCCTCGGCGCCTCCCTCGGCTCCGCCCTGGTCGACGCGGGCAGGGGTGGCGACGCGGTACGGATCGTGCTCACCGGCCCCGCCCCGCTCACCCCGCAGCCGGGCTGGACACTCGGCGCGTCGTCCCCGGTGCCCGTCGGGGACCTCGACGCCGCCGACACCCGGGCGGCCCGCGCCCTGGGCCACGCCGAGGCGACCCGCACCCCGCTGGAGGTCGGCTCCCCCGCCTCCGGCCTCGCCGCCCTGATCCCCCCGGACCGCGCCGCCGCCCACGCCCGCGCCCTCCTCGCCCCGCTCACCGCACCCCTGGCCGACACCCTGCGCTGCTGGCTGTCCCTGCACGGCAACTGGGACCGCACGGCGGTGGCCCTCTCCGTCCACCGCAACACCGTCCGCCAACGCGTCGGTCGGTGCGCGGAGTTGCTGGACATGGACCTGAACGACATGGACGTACGGACGGAGTTGTGGTTCGCGCTGCGCCGGACGTGAGACCGGGCCACGAAGGGCGCGGTGGCGGCCGCGCCGGGTGAGTACGGCTTCGCCCCCGCAGTCCGGATCAGCCCCGCCCCGCAGTCCCACCCCTCACCACTCCCGGGCCGCGATCAGCTCCTCGCCGTCCGCGTCCTCGAAGCCGTACGCCGTCGCGATGAACCAGAACGCCTCGCCTATCTCCTCGCGGGCCACGGTCTCGATCTCGCTGCCCGCCGCGTCGAACTCCGCCTCCAGGTCGTTGAACGCCTCGGTCGCGACCTCGGTCAGCGCGTACAACGCCGCCAGGTCCGCGGGGTTTTCGGCCTCGATCCGCTCGCACAGGCGGAACAGGATCGCCTTGCCCTTGTCGAGCACGTGGTCCGGGTAGTAATCGTCCTCGTACAGCGGGAGCAGGAACGTGTACTCGGCCACCCGCTCGTTCGTGATCGCCATGGCGACCCCCCTTGCCCGTCCGAAGGCCCGAAGGCCGAAAGCCGAAAGATCCGACTCCCCGATCCTGCACCACGCCACTGACAACACCGCCGGGCCGGGGTGTGCGCGTGCCGAGCATCACCCTGGACAGGCACCTTGACTGCCGGGTAACTTCAGTAGGAATGGCTGAGCAAGCGCTTAGCCCTGCTGACGAAGCCGAAGCTGACAGCTCACAAGGAGGCACCCCGTGCGCCGTACGGTATTCAACGAGGACCACGAGGCGTTCCGGGAGACCATCCGCGCCTTCATCAAGGCCGAGGTCGCGCCGGTCTACGACGAGTGGTTCGCCGCCGGCCAGGTGCCGCGCGAGTTCTACCACAAGCTCGGTGAGCTGGGCGTCTTCGGCATCGAGGTCGACGAGGAGTACGGCGGCGCGGGCATCGAGTCGCACAAGTACGAGGCCGTCATCTACGAGGAGACCTCCCGCGCGGGTGTCTCCTTCGGCGGCTCCGGCGTGCACACGCTACTCGGCCTGCCGTACATCAAGATGCTCGCCACCGACGACCAGAAGAAGCGCTGGCTGCCGAAGTTCGCCACCGGTGAGGAGATGTGGGCGCTCGCGATGACCGAGCCCGGCACCGGCTCCGACGTCGCGGGCATGAAGACCACCGCCAAGCTCTCCGAGGACGGCACGCACTACGTCCTCAACGGCGCCAAGACGTTCATCACCGGTGGGGTGCACGCCGACCGCGTGATCGTCTGCGCCCGCACCTCCGCCCCGCGCGAGGACGACCGCCGCTTCGGCATCTCCCTCTTCGCCGTCGACACCACGTCCGAGGGCTACTCGGTCGGCCGCAAGCTCGACAAGCTCGGCCTGCGCACCTCCGACACCGCCGAGCTGGCGTTCGTCGATGTCAAGGTCCCGGCCGAGGACCTGCTCGGCGAGGAGAACAAGGGCTTCGGCTACCTCGGCACCAACCTGGCCTCCGAGCGCTGGGGCATCGCCTTCGGCGCGTACGCGCAGGCCGCTGCCGCCGTCCGGTTCGCCCAGGCCTATGTCCAGGACCGTACGGTCTTCGGCAAGACGGTCGCCTCGTTCCAGAACACCAAGTTCGAGCTGGCCGCCTGCCAGGCCGAGGTCGACGCCGCCCAGGCCGTCGCCGACCGCGCGCTGGAGGCCCTCGACGCGGGCGAGCTGACCCCCGCCGAGGCCGCGTCCGCGAAGCTGTTCTGCACCGAGGTGGCGCACCGTGTCATCGACCGCTGCCTCCAGCTCCACGGCGGCTACGGCTACATGAACGAGTACCCGATCGCCCGCCTGTACGCGGACAACCGGGTCAACCGGATCTACGGCGGCACCAGCGAGGTCATGAAGTCGATCATCGCCAAGTCCATGGGTCTGTAGAGCGGCCACGTTCCTTTCATGAGCGCACCACTCGACTCCCTGCTCGATCTGCTCGACCTGGAGCAGATCGAGCGGGACATCTTCCGGGGCCTGAGCCGCAGCGCGGTCGTGCCCCGTGTCTTCGGCGGCCAGGTCGCGGCCCAGGCGCTGGTCGCCGCGGGCCGTACCGTCCCGGCCGACCGGGGAGCCCACTCCCTGCACGCGTACTTCCTCCGCGCGGGGGATCCGGGCGCGCCGATCGTGTACAGCGTCGACCGGATCCGCGACGGGAAGTCCTTCACCACCCGCCGGGTCGTCGCCGTCCAGCACGGCCAGCCGGTCTTCCACCTCTCCGCGTCCTTCCAGACGTACGAGGACGGGCTGGAGCACCAGGCCGGCATGCCGGCCGCGCCGGATCCGGAGACGCTGCCCACGGCCGCCGAGATGCTGCCCCGGTACGCGGACCGGTTCAGCGACCCCGGGGTCGTGGACCGGCTGATCGAGGCGCGGGCCGCCGTCGACCTGCGGTACGTGGACGCCCCGCCGTTCGGGACGGTCGGTGAACCCCGCGATCCCCGCTCCCAGGTGTGGTTCAGGACCAACGGCAAGCTCGCGGACGATCCGCTGCTGCACGTCTGCATGGCCACGTACGTCTCCGACATGACGCTCCTCGACTCGGTGCTGCTCGCCCACGGGCGCGGCGGCTGGGCGGTCGGGGACGTGGTGGGCGCCAGCCTGGACCACGCGATGTGGTTCCACCGTCCCTTCCGGGCCGACGAATGGCTGCTGTACGACCAGGAGTCGCCCTCGGCGTCCGGCGGGCGCGGTCTGGGCCAGGCCCGGATCTACACGCAGGACGGGCAGCTGGCGATCACCGTCATCCAGGAGGGCGTGGTCCGGGTCCCCCGGGACTGAACAGGCCGAAGTCCGTCGATTCGGACATACTCCCCACCATGAGCGACGAGAAGTCCGGTGGTGGGGAGTCCGCGTTCACGGTCGTCGTGGCGGCGGTCGCCAATCTCGGCATCGCCGTGGCGAAGGCCGTCGCGGGGCTGATCAGCGGATCGAGCGCGATGCTCTCCGAGGCCGCGCACTCGGTGGCCGACACCGTCACCGAGGTCATGCTCCTCACCGCGCTCCGGCGGAGCGGGAAGCCGGCCGACGAGGACCATCCCCTCGGCTACGGCCCCGAGCGCTACATCTGGGCGATGCTCGCCTCCATCGCGACGTTCGTCGGCGGCGCCGTCTTCTCCGTGTACGACGGCGTCCACACCCTCGTCGAGGGCGAGGATCTCGGCGATCCGCTCATCTCGTACATCGTGCTCGGCGTCGCCTTCGTGCTGGAGGGCTACTCCCTGCGCACCGGCGTCAAGCAGGTGCGGCGCGAGGCGTCGAGGCTGCGCGTCCCGGACGCGTACTACCTCCGCCACACCCCCGACACCGCGGTCAAGGCCGTCGTGATGGAAGACTCGGCGGCCCTGATCGGTCTGCTGCTGGCCGCGGGCGGGCTGCTCGGCGGGCAGCTCTCCGGGTCCGGCGTCTGGGACGGCATCGCCTCCGTCCTGATCGGCGTGCTGCTCGTGTACGTGGCCTGGGTGCTCGGCCGGTCCAACGCCCAGCTGCTGATCGGCCGTCCGCTGCCGAAGGCGATGCGGGCGGGGGTCCGCGAGGAACTGCTCTCGGTCCCGCACATCGTGGACGTACTGGAGCTGACCACGCTGATCCAGGGGCCGGACGAGATCCTGATCGCCGCGAAGATCGACTTCCGGGACATGGCCGGCGCCGAGCAGGTCGAGTGGGCCTGCGAGGAGGCGGAGGCGCAGTTGCGGGAACGCTTTCCGTCCATCCACCGCGTCTATCTCGATCCGACGCCGGGGCCCGGACAGCGGGCTGCGCGCCGGGCGCGCGGAACCGGGTGAGGCGTCACCCTCCGTCGCCTCCGTCGCCTCCGTCGCCTCCGTCGCCTCCGTCGCCTCCGTCGCGTCCCAACGCGCCCCCACGCGTCCCCTCACGCCCAATCGCGTGCATCATGGGCTGTCACAGGGCAATGCGCGGAATGGTGCGGCATTCCGCGCACGCGGAAAATCATACGGTTTCCGGGACAGGATGACCTTTCAGGAAAACCATTCCGGAGAGTAGCGCTCATGGTGCCCTTTCACCCCCCGACACCGCCTTTCCCGTCCGCCGGTCCGAAGCGGAGAATCATTCGCCGCAGGCCCGTGGTCGCCGCCGCGGTGCTGACGCCTCTGCTCGCCCTGGGCGTCATTCGGACAGCGGACGCCATTCCGTCGTCGAACAACCTCGACAACAAAGGGCGCGGCCTGAATATCCTGCTCGTCGGCACGGACGGCCGGGACACGATCACCCCGCGGGAAAAGAAGAAATTCCGCCTGGGCGGCGTCGCCTGCGACTGCACGGACACCATGATGCTGGTCCATATCGCGCAGAACCGGAAAAGGGCCTCCGTCGTCAGCATCCCGCGCGACTCCTTCGCCCAGCTCCCCGCGCACCAGGACCGGCGCACGGGTGAGCGGCACGGAACGCACCCGGTGAAGATCAACGGGGCGTACGCCGAGGGCGGCGCCGGACTCTCGATGCGTACCGTCGAGAAGATGACCGGCGTGACGATCGACCGCTTCCTCGCCGTCGACTTCTCCCGCTTCATGAAAGCCGTCGACGCCATCGGCGGGGTCGACATCTGTACCGCGCGCCCGCTGAAGGACCCCGTGACCGGACTCGGCCTCTCCCCCGGCACCCACCGGCTCAACGGCGGCGAATCGCTCCGGTTCGCCCGCTCACGCAAGGTCGACGGTTCCGCCGACTTCGGCCGTATGCAGCGGCAGCAGCGGTTCGTCGTCTCGTTCATCAAGAAACTCCGGGCCGACGGAACAATGCGCAGCCCTGCCCGGCTCGCGAAACTCACCGACGTGCTGCTCTCCGGCCCCCGCACGGAAAGGAATGTCACTCTGCCCGACCTGGTCTCCCTGGCCCGGGACATGCGCGGCATCACGCTCTCGTCGCTCGAATTCGCCTCCGTACCCGTCAAGGGCTTCCACCCCGACATCGAGGGCGTCGGATCGACGATCGACTGGGACGAGGAGAAGGCGGACGCCGTGTTCGCGACCATGCGGAAGGACCGGCCGCTGTCCGAGGCGAAGGCGGCGCTCCCCTCCCGGCCGGGCGCCACCACCGCACGCCAGGGTGAGTTCGTGCCCGTCAAGGGCTCGCGCATCGGCTGCGGCTGACCCGGGCGGGCGCCCGTGGGCCGCCGGGCTCCCCCGCCCCGGTCAGAGCAGCCCGGCCGCGTCCAGGAGGTAGTCCGTCATCGGGTCGTAGAAGCGCGGGTCGGTGACGTGGTCGTCCAGGGGGACGGTGACCTGGAGGGTGCCCTCGGACTCACCGAGGAACAGGGCCGGGTCGTTGCAGTCCGCGTAACCGATCGAGTCGAGCCCGCGCTGCCCCGCGCAGCCCGCCCAGCCGTGGTCGGCGACGACCAGGTCGGGCAGCGGCCGGCCCTGCTGCTCCATGGCGTCCAGGATGGCCGCCATCGGGGCCGGCGAGTGCGTGTGCCACAGGGTCGCCCCGCGCTCCAGTACGGCGACGTCCGCGAACTGGAAGACCATGCCCTCGTCCGCCATCAGCCCTGACGGAATCCGGACGATCTCGCAGCCCGCCCGGCGCAGGGCGTCCGCCGTCTGCCGGTGCACGTCCAGCAGACCGCCGGGGTGGCCGGTGGCGAACAGGACGCGCTCGGAGCCCGCAGCCGCCTTGCGCAGCCGCGCCGCCATCCGCTCCAGGCCGTCGACCGTCAGCTCCGGATCGATGGTGTCCTGGCCCACCCGGTGTGCGGGGTCGTCGTTCACTCCGCACCGCTCGGCCATGACGGCGAGCACGTCCTGCTCATCGGCCCAGCGGTCGCCGAGCTCCAGGCCCAGCCAGTAGTGACGGTCGCCGTTGGCGAGCTTGCGGTAGTGGGAGAGGTTGTTGTCGCGGGGTGTGGCGACATCACCTGCGATACGCGTACGGACGAGGTGGTCGACGAGGGCGGCGCGGCTGGGTATCGGCATGCACCCATTGTGCCGCCCTGTGTGCGCATCGCGCCGGGTGTCCTGCTCACCGGGCGGCGCGGGGGAACGCCCTTCGTGCCCCGTCGTACACCCGGCGCCCCTCCCCGTGCCCACGCCGCCGGTCGGCCATCGCCCGCTCGCCGGCCCCGCGTCGCACCCGTCGCCCGCCGCGCCCCGTCCCCCTCGCCGACCCCGGCGTCAGCCCCTCGTGCGGCCCGGCGCCCCCGCCCGGCGGAAGTCTTCCCGTGCTGTTCACCCCCGCGTGACCTGCCGCTTCGTGGCCCGGACGGGCCCGGCGTCTCGAATGGATCCGCACAGAGGTCTGGACCACCTGAGTCACGCCAATCCCGTGTCCAATTCCGCCTGTTCCCCCCGTGACGGGCAAGTGGTCTATACCTTTGCTACTAGGGTGGGCCACCTGAAACCGCTACATACGCAGCCGTGGGGGGCTTTATGAGCGTGTGTCACCTTCCGCAACCACCTTCCGACGACGAGCTCTACTGGTACTTCGGCCCACAGCGCCGTTGGGTCCTGGTCAGCAGTTCACTCGCCTTCGTGTTCACGGCGGCGACGATGTTCACCTTCGCGCTCCGGACACCCGCCCTGTGGGCGTTCCTCGCGGTCCTCGGCCTGAATGTCGTGGCCCTCGTCCTCTCCTCACTGAACAGCCTTCGCCAGCGCCGGCTGACCCGGCAGTCGCACGACGTACTCGTGCGCGCCTGGCAGCCCGCCGAGCTGCCCGGAGTCGATCTCTATCTGCCGACCTGCGGGGAGCCGCTGCCCGTCCTCGCCAACGCCTACCGCGCCGTCGCCGCCGTGGACTGGCCCGGGGCACTGACCGTCTGGGTGCTGGACGACGCCGACCGGCCCGAGGTCGCCGCGCTCGCCGCCGAGCACGGCTACACCTATGTCGTCCGGCCCGACCGGGGGCACCTGAAGAAGGCGGGCAACCTCAACCACGCGCTCACCCTCAGCGGTTCGGAGTTCATCGCGATCCTGGACGCCGACTTCGCACCCCGGCCGGACTTCCTGCGCCACCTCGTCCCGTATCTGGCCGATCCCGCTGTCGGCATCGTGCAGAGCCCGCAGTGCTTCGACACCGACGAGGGCATGGACTGGATCCAGCGGGCCGCCGGATCGGCGCAGGAGTGGTTCTTCCGCTGGATCCAGCCGTCGCGCGACGCGAGCGACGCCGCCATCTGCTGCGGCAGCAACGCCGTCTACCGGCGCAGCGCGATCGACCTGGCGGGCGGCTTCGCCCCGCTCGACCACAGCGAGGACCTGTACACCGGACTCGCCCTGTACGAACGGGGGTTCCGCACCCAGTACGTGCCGGTACTGGTGGCCAAGGGCACCTCCCCGGACCATGTCACCGCCTTCGTCAACCAGCAGTACCGCTGGGCGATGGGGAACCTGCATCTGCTCGGGACACCCGTGCTGCGGCGGATGCGGGCGCCCTGGCGGATGCGGCTGTGCTTCTACGAGGGCATCGTCGGCTACCTGGCCACCGCGGTGAACACCTTCGCGGCACCGCTGCCGCCGCTGGTCATGATGTTCCTGTACCCGGACCACATCCGCCCCTGGCACGTGCTTCCGCTCCTCGCGCCGCTCTGGCTCTGGCATGTGCTGCTGCCGCGCGTCAGCCGTACCCGCTGGCGTGTGGAGGTGATCCGCGCCAACGTCCTCACGAGCGTCGCCGCCGCGACCGCGTTCCTGCACACCCTGCGGGGCCGCAGCGCCGCCTGGGTACCCACCGGCGCACGCGGCACCGGCACCCGGGGCGGGATGGCCCGCCGGGTGGTGGGCGTCTCGCTGGGCTGGCTCGTCGTGTCCAACGGAGCCGCCGCGGCCGGACTCGCGCTGGCCGTCGCCCGCAACGGCTGGGAGCCCAACTGGGGCCTGGGGCTGTACCTCCTGGTGCAGTGCCAGATCAATGTGCCGCTGATCCGGGACCTGCTGGCCGAGCTGCGTACGCCGGCGAAGGCCACGGACCGGGCGGCCCGCAGGAACGCACGACGGTCCGCACGCCGTGACGTACAACAGTCCGCGCGCCATGACGCACGCCGTGACATCCGCCGTGACGCCCGACTGTCCGCAGGCCGGAACGCCAGCCGGAACCCGGTCCGGAACACAGGCCGGAACCCGGGCCGGGTCCCCGGCCGGTCCGCGAGCCCCGGCCGGTCCGCGAGCCCCGTCGTCACCCGGCTCCGCGTCCCGACCGGCATGCTCCCCCGGCGCTGGCCCGAGACCCTCGCCGCCACCGCCGTCCTTCTCCTGACCGGCCTGCTCGCTTCCGGGCTCGTCAACCCGATGCTCCCCTGGCTGAGTTGAGCTGACGTGAAAGGCATCATCTCCATGCCGTTCCCCGTGACCCCGCGCCGGCGCCGCAACGGCGTCCCGCCCGGCGCACCTCCCACCGCCGGTCCCGCCGGTCCCACCGGTCCCACCGGTCCAGGCGGCGAATCCGGGCCGAGCCCGCACCGGTCCACGTTCCGGCCCGACATCGAGGGCCTGCGCGCGGTGGCCGTGCTCGCGGTCCTCGCCTTCCACGCCGGGATACCCGGCATGGCGGGCGGGTTCGTCGGGGTGGACGTCTTCTTCGTCATCTCCGGCTACCTGATCACCGGACTGCTGGTCCGGGAGGCGATCACCACCGGCCGGATCCGGCTCGGCGACTTCTTCTCCCGCCGCGCCCGGCGGCTGCTGCCCTCGGCCGCCGTGGTGCTCGCCGCCGTGGCGGTGGCCGGTGCCTGGCTGACCGTACCGCTGCGGCGGACCGACCTGGAGTACGACGTCGTGGCGGCGGCGCTGTCCGTCGCCAACTGGCGGTTCGTCTCCCAGCAGACCGACTACCTCGCCGCCGGGCACGGCCAGAGCCCGTTGCTGCACTTCTGGTCCCTCGCGGTGGAGGAGCAGTTCTATCTGTTCTGGGCCCCGCTGCTGGCGGTGATCGTGATCGGTGCGGCCCGCGCGGTCCGCCGGGGACGGGCGGTACGCGGTGTCGTGGCCCTGGTCACGGCGGTACTGGCGCTCGGCTCGTTCGCCCTGTCCCTGCACTGGACCGGCTCCTCCGTCTCACTGGCGTACCTCGGGACGCCCTCGCGGGTCTGGCAGTTCGGGGCCGGGGCGCTGCTCGCCCTGCTGCCCTGGCACCTGATGCGCGGGCCGCGCCCGCTGCGTCTGCTGTGCGGCTGGGCCGGGGCCGGGGCGATCGTCTGGTGCGTCCTGTCGTACGACGCGAGCACCCCGTACCCCGGGTACGCCGCGCTCGTGCCGACCCTGGCCACGGCGGCCGTCATCCTGGCCGCGATCCCCGGCCGGGGCGAGCGCCTCGCCGAGGGGCCGTACGGGGTGGGGCGGCTGCTGGCGGGGCGCGCACCGCGTGCGGTCGGGCGGCTCTCCTACAACCTCTATCTGTGGCACTGGCCCGTGCTCGTACTGGCCGAAGCCCGGTTCGGGGTGCTCGGCTGGCCCGCGCGGACCGCGCTGACCCTGGCATCGGCGCTGCCCGCGCTGGCCACCCTGCGCTGGGTGGAGCAGCCGCTGCGCCGCAGCCGTACGGTGTCCGAACTGCCCCGGCGCGGGCTGGCGGTGGGCGTCTCGGCGATCATCCTCCCGGTGGTGCTGGCGCTGGTGGTGGGCACCACGACGCTCCGGCTGCTGGGCCCGGCCACCCCGGTCGATCTGCGAGGGCTTCCGCCGGGTGCCGCCGCCGGGCCCTCGCTGCTGGCCCGGGACGCCGGTGCGCCGCTCGCCGGCGGGCCCGTGGTGCCCAACCCCGTACAGGCGCGGAAGGACTTCCCGCCGGACGGCGCCTGCGAGGTCGCGCCCGCCGTGACCCGCAGCCCCGAGTGCCTGTTCGGCGCGACGGACAGCCCGGACCGGATCGTGCTGCTCGGCGACTCGCACGCCGGGCAGTGGTTCTCCCCGATGCTCGCGCTGGCCGCCGAACGCGGCTGGGCGCTCCAGGAGTTGGTGAAGCAGGGCTGCCCGCTGCCCCGGCTCACGGTGGACAGTCCCCAGTTGGGCCGCGTCTACCGGGAGTGCGACGTCTGGCGGGCGGACGCGCTGGAGCGGCTGCGGGAGCAGCCGAAGCCCAGGCTCATCGTGATCTCCTCGCTCAACCGCTACACCGCCGACCCCGGACTCCTCGCGGACGGCTGGGAGAAGACGCTGAAGCCGCTGCGCGCGCTCGGGGTGCCGATCGTCTACATCGAGGACACCCCCGTACCCGGTACGGACGTCCCCGCGTGTGTCTCCGGCAGCCCCGGGGACCCGGGCGCGTGCGCGTTCGCCCGGAAGGACGCCGTGCCGGCCGATCCGCTGGCCCGGCGGATCGCGTCGGGCGCGCTGCCCGGCGTACGGAGCATCAGCGTGAACCCCGTGCTGTGCCCGGGGAACGGGCCGGACTGCCCCGCCGTACGGGACAGGGTCCTGCTCTACCGGGACGACGCCCATCTGACCAATGCGGCCGCCGTCGTGCTGGCTCCCCGGCTGGAGCGGCTGCTCGGCGAGGCCGGGGCGCTGCCCGTACCCGGGGTATCGGGAACGCCCGCGCCGAGCGGCCCCGCCGCCCCCGGGGCCGGCGGCTGGACCGAGCTGTTGCGCGACGACTTCGACGGTCCGGCGGGCAGCCGCCCGTCCGCCGCGCACTGGCAGTACGACCTCGGCACCTGCTACCCGGGCTGCCCCGCGCCGCAGTGGGGCACGGGGGAGATCGAGACCATGACCGACTCGGCCGACAACGTCCGGCTCGACGGGAGGGGCGCGCTGGAGATCGTCCCCACCAGGAAGGCGGGCGAGTGGAGTTCGGGCCGGATCGAGACCCGGCGCTCCGACTTCGCGCCGCCGACCGGCGGGGTGCTGCGGATCGAGGCGTCGATCGCGCTGCCGGATGTCACGGGGGCCGGGGCGGCGGGCTACTGGCCGGCCTTCTGGACCCTGGGCGCGCCGTTGCGTGACGGCTACACGGGGTGGCCGGGGGTCGGGGAGCTGGACATCATGGAGTCCGTCAACGGCCGGGACACCGTCTTCGGCAGCATGCACTGCGGTGTCATGGAGGGCGGCCCCTGCGAGGAGCCGGTGGGGCGGACGTCCGGGCCGCAGCCGTGCCCCGGCTGCCGTACGGAGTTCCACTCGTACGCCGTCGAGGTCGACCGCTCCCCCGGCGCGGAGGAGGTCCGCTGGTATCTGGACGGGCGTGCGTACCACCGGGTGACGGCCGCCTCGATGGACGCCGGTACCTGGAAGCGGGCGGTGGACCACGGGGTGTTCCTGATCCTGAACGTGGCCGTCGGCGGCAAGCTCCCGCTCGCGGACGGGGCGGCTCCCGGACCGGCCACCGAGCCCGGCCACCCGATGCGCGTCGACCACGTCACCGTCTCGGCCCGAAAGGGGGTCGCCGCCGGGCGGTAGAGGCTGTCCGCGGGCTCTACGCGTGGGGCCGGGCCGGCCGTCGTCCGGGCCGGCCCCACAGCGTCATCGCGCGCAGCAGCCACTCCACCGGGCCGAGCCGGTGGCGCCGCATCAGCCGGGCTGACACGGCGAGTTGGCAGACGTAGAAGAGCAGCGCCCCGGCCAGGACGGTGGCCGCGCCCACCCTGCCGTACAGCGCGGCCCCGTAGCCGGTGAAGACCAGGGCCATGGCGAGCGACTGCGTCAGGTAGTTGGTCAGGGCCATCCGGCCCGCCGGGGCGAGCCGGGCGGCGAGTGCCGCGCCGCGCGGGGTGGTGAACCAGAGCAGGAGGCCGCTCGCGTAGGCGGCGGTCAGCGCCGGGGCGGTCACCATGCCGACGACGAACATCGGGATCTCCCAGCGGGCGGACATCGGCCCGACCGTGCCCGCCGCCATGAGCGCCCCGCCGGGCAGGCCCACGAGGAGTCCCACCAGGAGGATCCGGCGCAGCCGGTCGGTGCGGCCGACGAGGCCGGTGAGCAGGCGGCGCTTGCCCGCCGCGTAGCCGACCAGGAACGCGGTGACGACCATGCCGCCCATCATGAACAGCCCGACCAGGATGTCCGGCCAGGACCCGATGTTCGCGCGGAGCACATCACCCGCGCCGCCCCGGTAGGCGGCGGTCAGGTCGGCGGCCCGCGCGGCGATTTCGGCGGCCTCGCCGTCGTCGGCCGGGTCCAGCAGCGCGACGCCCGCCGCGGCGAGCAGGTAGAGGGCGGCCACGGCCCCGTACACCCACAGGGCGGCGCGCCACATCCTGGCCGGGCCGGCGTCGCGGGCGGCGAACAGGATCAGGCCGAGCACGGCGTACGTGGTGAGGATGTCGCCGGGGTAGAGCAGGGCGGCGTGCAGGACACCGAGGACGAACAGGCCGAGGAGCCGGCGCAGCGTCCGCGGTGCGAAGCGGGCGCCGTCGCGTTCGGCCGAGGTCATCTGGAGCGTGAAGCTGTAGCCGAAGAGGAACGAGAACAGCAGGTAGAACTTGGTGTGCACGAACATCGTGACCAGCCACAGCGCGGTGTAGTGCACACCATCGGTGAGCGGGCCGCCGCCGCGCGTGCCCTCGATCCCCGACATCACCATGACGTTGGCGAGGAAGATCCCGCAGAGCGCGAAGCCGCGCAGGGCGTCGACCTCCACGATCCGCTGCCGCAGGGGTGCGGCCGGTTCCTGGCGCGAGTGTGTGACGGCCATCCGTCGGGTCCCCCTCGTTCGTCCTGCGGTCGTCCCGGGGCATGGCGGTGCCGCTCGTCCCCCGCGGGGAGACGCGGTCGCGCCCCTCGGGGTTGCCCGTCGAGGGCGCCGGGGACCGCCGGCCGCGCGCCGGCGCGAACCGGCGGCCGATGCTGCCGCGCGCTGCCGCGAACCCACCGCCGGCCGCCCGAACCCGCTGTCGCCCGCGCGCGCTAGCGCGGAGCGGCCGCCGCCTCGAACGCTCCGCGTGCCAGCCGGTGCAGCAGCGCCGCCGTCGCCGCACGGTCGGGAAGGGCCTCGGGGCGGGCCAGGTGCGGGGTGGAGTTCAGCAGGCCGAAGACGGCGTGGACGGTGACCCGGGCCTCGTCCTCGGCAACGTCCGGGTAGAGCTCGCGGACGACGCCGACCCAGACCTCGACGTACTGGCGCTGGAGCCGGCGCACCCGCTTGCGGTCCGTGTCGCGCAGCCGGTCCAGCTCACGGTCGTGGAGGGTGATCAGGGGGCGGTCGTCCAGAGCGAAGTCGATGTGCCCCTCGATGAGCGCGTCGAGCAGGGCCCGGGGGGAGCCGTCCCCGTCGGCCGCGTCCTGCGACACACGGAGCCGGCCGCCCTCCAGCAGGCGCTCGCTGATGCCCACCAGCAGCTCGGCGAGCATCGCGTCCTTCCCGGGGAAGTGGCGGTACAGACCGGGGCCGCTGATCCCGACGGCGGCCCCTATCTCGTCGACGCCGACGCCGTGGAAGCCGCGCTCGGCGAAGAGGCGGGCGGCCTCCCGGAGGATCTGCTCGCGGCGGGTCGGAGCCGCGACGCGGGCGGCGGCATGGGTGCTCATGGGCATTCATTCTAGACAGGGCCGTTAGCGCTCGTTAACCTGAACGCAATGCGTTAACGCTCATTAACTATCGCGGTACGGGCAAGGGGGCTCGACACGATGCAGCAGGCACCGGTCCTGGCGAGCGCGGCCGATCCCGCCTCGGAGGCCTGGCAGGCCAACGAGGCGGCGCATCACGCGCTCGCCGGAGAGCTGCGCACGCGGCTCGCCACGGCACGGCTCGGCGGGGGTGAGAAGGCCCGCGCCCGGCATGTGGCGCGCGGCAAGCTGCTGCCCCGGGAGCGGGTGGACACCCTGCTCGACCCGGGCTCGCCCTTCCTGGAGCTGGCCCCGCTGGCCGCCGAGGGGCTGTACGGGGGCGCCGCCCCGGCGGCCGGGGTGATCGCCGGAATCGGGCGGGTCAGCGGCCGGGAGTGCGTGATCGTCGCCAACGACGCCACGGTCAAGGGCGGCACGTACTACCCGATGACCGTGAAGAAGCACCTCCGCGCCCAGGAGGTGGCGCTGGAGAACCGGCTGCCGTGCCTGTATCTGGTCGACTCGGGCGGGGCCTTCCTGCCGATGCAGGACGAGGTGTTCCCCGACCGGGACCACTTCGGGCGGATCTTCTACAACCAGGCCCGGATGTCGGGGGCCGGCATCCCGCAGATCGCGGCGGTGCTCGGGTCCTGCACGGCGGGCGGGGCGTACGTCCCCGCGATGAGCGACGAGGCCGTCATCGTCCGCAACCAGGGCACGATCTTCCTCGGCGGTCCGCCGCTGGTGAAGGCGGCGACCGGTGAGGTCGTCACGGCCGAGGAGCTGGGCGGCGGCGAGGTCCACTCCCGTACGTCGGGGGTCACCGACCATCTCGCGGAGGACGACGCGCACGCGCTGCGGATCGTCCGGAACATCGTGGCCACCCTGCCGGAGCGCGGGGCGCTCCCCTGGTCCGTACGGCCGGCCGAGGAGCCGAAGGTCGACCCCGCAGGTCTGTACGGGGCGGTGCCGGTCGACTCCCGGACGCCCTACGACGTGCGCGAGGTGATCGCCCGGGTCGTGGACGGCTCGCGGTTCCAGGAGTTCAAGGCGGAGTACGGCACGACGCTGATCACCGGCTTCGCCCGTATCCACGGCCACCCGGTCGGCATCGTCGCCAACAACGGCATCCTGTTCTCCGAGTCCGCCCAGAAGGGCGCGCACTTCATCGAGCTGTGCGACCAGCGCGGCATCCCGCTCGTCTTCCTCCAGAACATCTCCGGCTTCATGGTCGGCCGGGACTACGAGGCGGGCGGCATCGCCAAGCACGGCGCGAAGATGGTCACGGCGGTGGCCTGCACACGGGTGCCGAAGCTGACCGTGGTGGTCGGCGGGTCCTACGGGGCGGGCAACTACTCCATGTGCGGCCGGGCCTACAGCCCCCGCTTCCTGTGGATGTGGCCCAACGCCAAGATCTCCGTGATGGGCGGGGAGCAGGCCGCCTCCGTCCTGGCGACCGTCAAGCGCGACCAGCTCGGCGACGACTGGAGCGCCGAGGACGAGGACGCCTTCAAGGCGCCGATCCGCGAGCAGTACGAGACCCAGGGCAACGCGTACTACGCCACCGCCCGGCTCTGGGACGACGGTGTGATCGACCCGCTGGACACCCGCCAGGTGCTGGGGCTCGCACTGACGGCCTGCGCCAACGCCCCGCTGCCCCAGAAGGACCCGGCCGGGCCCGGCTTCGGCGTCTTCCGGATGTGAGGAACAGATGACGATGTTCGACACCGTTCTTGTCGCCAACCGCGGCGAGATCGCCGTCCGGGTGATCCGGACCCTGCGCGAGCTGGGTGTGCGCTCCGTCGCCGTCTTCAGCGACGCGGACGCCGACGCCCGGCACGTACGGGAGGCGGACACAGCGGTACGGATCGGTCCCGCGCCCGCCGCGCAGAGCTACCTCAGCGTGGACGCCCTGCTGGACGCGGCCCGCCGCACCGGCGCGCAGGCCGTGCACCCGGGGTACGGATTCCTCGCCGAGAACGCGGACTTCGCGCGGGCGTGCACGGACGCGGGGCTGGTCTTCATCGGGCCGCCCGCCTCCGCGATCTCCCTCATGGGCGACAAGATCCGGGCCAAGGAGACCGTCGCGGCGGCCGGGGTGCCGGTGGTGCCCGGGTCCTCCGGCAGCGGTCTCACCGATGCCCAACTGGCCGCCGCCGCACGCGAGATCGCCATGCCGGTGCTGCTGAAGCCCTCGGCGGGCGGCGGCGGCAAGGGCATGCGGCTGGTCCGGGACGAGGCGCTGCTGGCCGAGGAGATCGCGGCGGCCCGGCGCGAGGCGCGCGCCTCGTTCGGCGACGACACCCTGCTGGTGGAGCGCTGGATCGACCGGCCGCGCCACATCGAGATCCAGGTGCTGGCCGACGCGCACGGCCAGGTGGTGCACCTGGGCGAGCGCGAGTGTTCGCTCCAGCGCCGCCACCAGAAGATCATCGAGGAGGCGCCGTCCGTCCTGCTGACCGAGGAGACCCGGGCGGCGATGGGCGAGGCGGCCGTCCAGGCGGCGCGCTCCTGCGGCTATGTCGGCGCGGGCACGGTGGAGTTCATCGTCCCGGGCGACGACCCCGCCGCGTACTGCTTCATGGAGATGAACACCCGCCTCCAGGTCGAGCACCCGGTCACCGAGCTGATCACCGGTCTCGACCTGGTCGAGTGGCAGCTGAGGGTCGCGGCGGGCGAACACCTCCCGTACGCCCAGAGCGACATCACCCTCACCGGGCACGCGATCGAGGCCCGGATCTGCGCGGAGGACCCCGCGCGCGGCTTCCTCCCCTCCGGCGGCACGGTGCTCGCGCTGCGCGAGCCGCAGGGCCACGGGGTGCGGACGGACTCCGGGCTCAGCGAGGGCGTGCCGGTCGGCAGCCTGTACGACCCGATGCTGTCGAAGGTCATCGCGTACGGCCCCGACCGCGCCACCGCCGTACGCAAGCTGCGCGCCGCCCTCGCGGACACGGTGATCCTGGGCGTCCCGACCAACGCGGGTTTCCTGCGCCGCCTGCTGGCCCACCCGGCGGTGGTGGCGGGCGATCTGGACACCGGTCTGGTGGAACGCGAGGCGGACGGGCTGGTCCCGGACGGGGTGCCGGACGAGGTGTACGCGGCGGCGGCCGCGCTGCGGCTCGACGCGCTGGCCCCCCGGCCTGACGCGGACGGCTGGACGGACCCCTTCTCCGTGCCGAACGGCTGGCGCACGGGCGGCGGGGCGGCCCCCCTGACGTTCCCGCTCCGGGTCGCGGGCAGCGAGCCGGCCGACCGCGCCGCCCCCCACGCGTCGGCCGTCACCCCGCACGGGGTCACGGTCGAACTGGACGGCGTCACGCACCACTTCCACCGCGGCGGCCACTGGCTGGGCCGCGACGGCGACACCTGGCACGTGCAGGACCACGACCCGGTGGAGGCGTCCCTGAGCGGCGCCGCCCGCGCAGGGGCCGACACGCTGGCCGCGCCGATGCCGGGCACGGTCACGGTGGTCAAGGTGGCGGTCGGGGACGAGGTCGCGGCCGGGCAGAGCCTGCTGGTCGTCGAGGCGATGAAGATGGAACACGTCATCTCAGCCCCGCACGCCGGCACCGTCACCGAACTGGACGTCATCGCCGGAGCCACGGTCGCCATGGACCAGATCCTGGCCGTGGTGGCACCCGTCGCCGTACCCGTGACCGGGGAGGAATCATGACCGCGCAACCGCTCGGGCTGCCCATGGAGGTGCCCGCCCCGGACCTGCCGGCCCGGGTCCGCATCCATGAGGTGGGGGCCCGCGACGGCCTCCAGAACGAGAAGGCGGTCGTCCCCACGGAGGTGAAGGCGGAGTTCATCCGCCGGCTCGCCGTGGCCGGGCTCGCGACGATCGAGGCGACGAGCTTCGTGCACCCCCGCTGGGTGCCGCAGCTGGCCGACGCCGAGCAGCTCTACCCCCTGCTCGGGGAGATCGCGGACATCGGGGATGTGGCACTGCCCGTCCTCGTACCGAACGAGCGCGGACTGGACCGGGCGCTGTCGCTCGGGGCCCGCCGGATCGCCGTGTTCGGCTCGGCGACCGAGACCTTCGCCGCCCGCAATCTGAACCGGACCGTCGACGAGTCGCTCGCCATGTTCGAGCCGGTGGTGGCCCGTGCCAAGGCGGACAAGGTGCATGTGCGCGGCTATCTGTCGATGTGCTTCGGCGACCCCTGGGAGGGGCCCGTGCCCGTCCACCAGGTCGTCCGGGTCGCCAAGGCACTGATGAACCTGGGCTGCGACGAGCTGTCGCTCGGCGACACGATCGGCGTCGCCACCCCCGGCCACGTCCGGACCCTGCTGACCGAGCTGAACGAGAAGGGCGTGCGCACCGACACCATCGGGGTGCACTTCCACGACACGTACGGCCAGGCGCTGTCCAACACCCTCGCCGCGCTCCAGCACGGGGTGAGCACCGTGGACGCCTCCGCCGGCGGCCTCGGCGGCTGCCCGTACGCGAAGAGCGCGACGGGAAACCTCGCCACCGAAGACCTCGTGTGGATGCTCCACGGCCTCGGCATCGAAACCGGGGTCGACCTCGACGAGCTCGTCGCCACGAGCGTGTGGCTCGCCGAACAGCTGGGCCGCCCCAGCCCCTCCCGTACCGTCCGCGCGCTCTCCCACAAGGAGTGAAGACCACCATGGCCCTGGATCACCGACTGACCCCCGAACACGAGGAACTGCGCCGCACCGTCGAGCAGTTCGCACAGGATGTGGTCGCCCCGAAGATCGGCGACCTCTACGAGCGCCACGAGTTCCCGTACGAGATCGTCCGCGAGATGGGACGGATGGGCCTGTTCGGGCTGCCGTTCCCTGAGGAGTACGGCGGCATGGGCGGCGACTACCTCGCCCTCGGCATCGCCCTGGAGGAACTGGCCCGGGTCGACTCCTCGGTGGCGATCACCCTGGAGGCCGGGGTCTCGCTGGGCGCGATGCCCATCTTCCGCTTCGGCACCGAGGAGCAGAAGCAGCAGTGGCTGCCGAAGCTCTGCTCGGGCGAGGCGCTGGGCGCGTTCGGCCTGACCGAGCCGGACGGCGGCTCCGACGCGGGCGGTACGCGCACGACGGCGGTCCTCGACGAGGCGACCGGCGAGTGGGTGATCAACGGTTCCAAGTGCTTCATCACCAACTCCGGTACGGACATCACGGAGCTGGTCACGGTCACCGCGGTGACCGGCCGCAAGGAGAACGGCGCCCCGCGCATCTCCTCGATCATCGTGCCCTCCGGCACCCCCGGCTTCACCGTCGCCGCCCCGTACTCCAAGGTCGGCTGGAACTCCTCGGACACCCGTGAGCTGTCCTTCTCCGACGTCCGCGTCCCGGCGGGCAACCTGCTGGGCGAGGAGGGCCGCGGCTACGCGCAGTTCCTGCGGATCCTGGACGAGGGCCGGATCGCGATCTCCGCCCTCTCCACGGGCCTGGCGCAGGGCTGTGTGGACGAGTCGGTGAAGTACGCCGCCGAGCGGCACGCGTTCGGCAGAGCGATCGGCACCAACCAGGCGATCCAGTTCAAGATCGCCGACATGGAGATGCGCGCGCACATGGCCCGCATCGGCTGGCGCGACGCGGCCTCCCGGCTGCTGGCGGGCGAGCCGTTCAAGAAGGAGGCGGCGATCGCCAAGCTGTACTCCTCCACGGTCGCGGTGGACAACGCCCGCGAGGCGACCCAGATCCACGGCGGCTACGGCTTCATGAACGAGTACCCGGTGGCCCGCATGTGGCGCGACTCGAAGATCCTGGAGATCGGCGAGGGCACGAGCGAGGTCCAGCGGATGCTGATCGCCCGCGAGCTGGGGCTGCCGGCCTGAGCCACCCGGGCCGGGGCCGCCGTCCGCGAGACCGGACCCGCTCTGCCGTTCCGCCGCCGTAACCGGGTGTACGGCAGCGGACGGCAGCCCCGGTCCGGTGCGGCGGACCGCGCCACTGCGCCGACGTACGGAAACTCGCTCGACACCGCCCGCCGCCGCCCGGCAGAGTCCCGTCATGACGCCTCGACACTGGCCCCTGTACGGCCTCCGCATCCGCACCCCCCGCCTCGAACTGCGCCTCCCCGGGACCGAGTTGCTCGACGAGCTCGCGTCGGTCGCCGCCGACGGGGTGCACGCGCCGGACGCCATGCCCTTCACCGTGCCGTGGACCGACGGTTCGCCCGAGGAGGTCGGGCGGGCCGTGTACCTGCATGTACTGGGTACGGTGGCGAACTGGTCGGCGGAGAACTGGGCGTTGAGCCTCGCCGTTCTGCACGAGGGCGAAGTCGTCGGGCGACAGGACGTGATGGGGCGGGACTTCGCCGTGACCCGGGAGGTCACGACCGGTTCCTGGCTGGGGCTCGCGCACCAGGGGCAGGGCATCGGCACCGAGATGCGGGCCGCCGCGCTCCATCTGGCCTTCGCCGGGCTCGGGGCCCGGTGCGCCACGTCGAGCGCGATGACCGACAACCCGCGTTCGCTCGGCGTCTCGCGGCGGCTCGGTTACGTACCGGACGGCCTGGAGGTCACCGCCGTACGCGGCAGGGCCGTCACCCTGCGACGGCTGCGGCTGGAGCGGGCCCGCTGGGAGGAGCACCGGAGCATCCCGGTCACCGTCGAGGGGCTCGACGCCTGCCGGGGGGACTTCGGCGCATGACGCTGCTGGTGCACACGTATCTGCCGGGCGAGGAAGGGGCCTGGGACTTCCTCGACGATCCGCCGGACGGGCGGGACATGGCCGGGTTCGAGAGCTGCCGTACGCGGCTGTGGGGCGCGGAGCCGGCCAGGGCGCTGGGGGCCCGTTTCCTGCCCCGGCTCGCGACGGACATGCTGCTCGTCGAGCCGGAGGAGGTGGCGGACTTCCTCGCCGAGTGCGAGCTGCTGCGCCCGCACACCGAGGCCCTGGCCGCGCACGGCGGATACCGCGCCGACTACGTGGCCCAGCGGCTGGCCAACATCGCCGCCGCGGGAGAGCGGGCCCGTGCGGTGGGCGGCGGGGTCATCGTCTGGTGACGCCGCGCGCGTACCCCCGTACAACCCCTGGCCGCCGATGGGCACGGTCCGCCGGAGCAGAACACGCCTCCTTCACCGACGTCGGGCTGCCGGCCGAGCAACTGGGAATCGACCTCGGCGCCGACCTGCCGGCCGCCCGGGTATCGGAGATCACCCGCAGGTACACCCGCGCGTTCTTCGAACTGCACCTGCGCCACCGGCCCCAGCCCCTCCTGGACAAGCCCTCCACGCACTACCCGCAGGTCACGTTCTGCACGCCGGAGACGAGCACCTGCGTCTGAGTTCTGTCCGGCCATTCATGTGCGGGTGAGAAGGGCGGGGGCGGGCCGGTGGTCACGCCCCGCCGCCATTCCTCCGGCCGCCCATTCCGGTCGGCCGCCCATTCCGGTCGGCCACCCATTCCGGTCGGCCACCCATTCCACAACTCACAAAGGGTAGGCTAACCTTCCTTCGGATTGCCGCACCGGCGACGCGTCACGGCCCGTACGCCCATCGCACCACGGCCGTACGCCGACCGCACCGCCGGCGCACCACAGGCGCACCGCTGCCGGGGCCGGGCCGTGCGCCCGCGGGCCCCGCCCGTTCCGGAGGAACTCCGTATGACGACTGCCCCCGCACCCGCCATCGCCCCCTTCCGGTTCTTCGGCCTGACCGTGCTCCGGTCCAGACGGCTGGGCCCCTCCATGCTCCGGGTCACCTTCGGCGGGCCGGGGCTCGACGGGTTCGCCGCCGGGGGGCGCGACCAGAGCCTGTCCCTGTTCCTGCCGCACCCGGGGCAGCCCGAGCCGGTACTGCCCACCGGCGAGGACTGGTTCGCCCGGTGGCGGGCGCTGCCGGAGGACGTACGGGCGGTGATGCGCTCGTACACGGTGCGCGCGCAGCGCCGTACGGGCGACGGCCCCACCGAGGTCGACATCGACTTCGCGCTGCACGAGGACGGCGGTCCCGCCTGCCGCTGGGCGATGGCGGCCGCTCCGGGGCAGCTGATCAAGGCGCTCGGCCCCGCCGTCGAGGACAACACGGCCGTCCGCTTCCGGCCGCCGCAGGACACCGACTGGGTGCTGATCTGGGCCGACGAGACGGCTCTGCCCGCCGCGGCCGCCGCCCTGGAGTGGCTGCCCGCCGGGATGACCGCCCGGGTCTGGCTGGACGTCCCGCGCACCGAGGACCGCCAGGCCCTCAACACCGCGGCCAGGGCCAGGATCAGCTGGCTCGTACGGAGCGAGGGCGCCCCGTCCGCCGTGGACGCCGTCCGGGCCGCCGAACTGCCCGGGGGAACGCCGTACGTCTGGATCGCGGGCGAGTCCTCCGGGGTGCGGGCGCTGCGCCGCCATCTCGTCCAGGAGCGGCGGTTCGACCGCAAGCGCGTGACCTTCGTCGGCTACTGGCGGCGCGGGCTCAGCGAGGAGCAGCTGCGCGCCGAAGCGGCCACCGAGGACGCCTGAGGCGGGCGGCTTCGCGCGTTCCGGGGAGGGCGAGGGACATCACCACCATGGATAGGTTAGGCTAACCTTAGTTACACATCGCGACCCTCACTCCTCCTTCTCCGCCCGGAGGTCCCCCTCACCGACAGGGCCCGCCCGCTTTCCGGCGGGCAGCCCGGCCGCCGGACCACTACAAACAGACCGCTCGGCCGCAGAACGCCCGACGAATTCGGCCATGTGCGGCGGACGGACCCCGCACTCCTCGGCAAGGTCCGCCGCGCCGCGCACGGAGGCGACGCCACGATCGGCTGCCGCCTCTCCGCGCCGGCCCCTCCCACCGGACCAGGGGCAGGTCGGCACGGCTACGGTCCGCCGCCACCTGCGCCGATCCGAACTAGCGGCGGACGCACCGCGCTTGTCCCTCGGCCCGCGCCGCACGCGCGGGCGTACGCCGGAGGCAGTACCGGAGCGCACGGAGGGGCACGCGTCGGCCCTGGCCGGAACCGCGTACCGGCCGACCAGGGAACCGGCCACCTCCACCGGGCCCCGGCGACCGGATTCTGACGGCCGGGTTCCGACGACCGGGTCCCGCCGGTCTCCAGTGCCGTGAGAGGAACCAGGCCCTGACAGGGCCCCCACAAACCGGTGAGCGCCCGGACCCAAGGCCCTACGGGCGCTCACCGCTCACCTTCCCGTACCCGTACGCGCACTCGTTCCCGTACGCGCACTCGTTCCCGTACTCACGCCTCCGGTTCTCGCGCCTTCCGACGCGTACGGCGCCGACGCCGGCCGGTCACGGCGCGGCCCACGGCACCTGCGGCGACCGGTAGAAACCGATGCCGAGCGCGGTCATCCGCGGCCCCTGGGCGGCGAGCCGCACCTTGTACGTCTCCCAGTCGTGCGTCGCCGCGGGCGACCATCCCAGCTCCGCGACCCCCGGCAGCCGGGGGAAGGCCATCTGCTCGATCTCCGTGCTGTCGGTCAGCGTCTCCGTCCAGAGCGGTGCCTCGACGCCGAGGACGGAGTCCTCCGGCGCACCGGCGAGACAGGCCGCCGGATTCCAGTCGTAGGACCGCCGCACCTCGACCAGCCCGGCCCAGGACAGCCCCAGCTCGGTGTCCTTCGTGTACTTCATGTCGAGGTAGGCCCGGTCCGCGGGCGACAGCACCAGCTTGGTGCCGGCCTTCGCGGCGTCCACCACCTGCTGCCGCTCGGCCGCGCCCGTCCGGTCGTAGCCCCAGTACTGCGCCACGGCCCCGTCGACCGGTTCGGCCCCGGTGAGCTGGTGCCAGCCCATCACGGTCTTGCCGTACTCGCCGACGATCGCCTGGGCCTTCTCCATGAAGGCCGTGAAGTCCTCGTCGCTGGTGGAATGCGCCTCGTCGCCGCCGATGTGGACGTACTTCCCCGGCGTGAGCGCGGCCAGCTCGCGTACGACGTCGTCCACGAAGTCGTACGTCACGGCCTTCGGGACGCACAGCGAGCTGAAGCCGACCTCGGTGCCGGTGTAGAGCGGCGGCGCGATGCCGTCGCAGTTCAGCTCGGCGTACGAGGCGAGGGCCGCGTTGGTGTGGCCGGGCAGATCGATCTCCGGGACGACCTCCAGATAGCGGGAGGCCGCGTACCGGACGATCTCCCTGTAGTCGTCCTTGGTGTAGTACCCGCCGGGTCCGCCGCCGACCTCGGTGGAACCGCCGTAGGTGGCCAGCCGGGGCCAGGAGTCGATGGCGATGCGCCAGCCCTGGTCGTCGGAGAGGTGCAGATGGAGCTTGTTCAGCTTGTAGAGGGCGAGCTGGTCGATGTACCGCTTCACCTCGGCGACCGAGAAGAAGTGCCGCGAGACATCGAGCATCGCGCCCCGGTAGGCGTAGCGCGGGAAGTCGGTGACGGTACCGCCCGCGATCCGCCAGGGCCCGTCCTGCCGGCTGTCCTCCTCCACCCGGTCCGGGAGCAGTTGCCGCAGTGTCTGGACGCCGTGGAAGAGACCCGCGGGCTCGCGGGCGGTGATGGTGACGGAGCCCTGGGCGGACCGCAGGCGATAGCCCTCCGCACCCAGGCCGGGGACGCCGTCCCCGAGATCCAGCCGGATGCCGTCCGGGCCGTCGCGGTCGGTGACCGGCAGCGCGAAACCGGTGGAGGGCCGCAGGAGGTCCGCCAGATACGCGCCGATCTCGCGGACCTCGCGGGAGCCGCCGACGGTCCGGATCGTGGTCGCGGCGGTGATGGCGTACGGGGACCCGCCCGGCACCACCTCGGCGGGGACGGGCACGAGCTGCCCGAGCGGCCGGGGTGCGTCCGCGTGCCCCGGGCCCGTACCGCCGCCGGGCGCGGCTCCGATGCCCGAGACGCCGGCCGCCACGACGAGCAGCAGCGATCCGAACAGGCGGGGAAGCGTTCTGTGCTGTGTCACAAGCCGGTCCCTTCGACGGGGTCACCTGCGCTTCTTCTGAGCAACCGAACGGTCACCATCCGTATCGCGGTGGTCGCGGACCCGTCAAGGACTAGACCAAGTTCGGCATGGGCTGCTGGCAGAATCACCGGCATGGCGGAAATCATCCAGCGCGACGGAACGTGGACCTTCGACGGCGAAACGGTGCGCATCGTGCCGGGCGGCAAGGCGCATCCGGTACGCCAGGGACTCGGCGAACTCGCCATACCCGTACAGGCGTTGGCAGGCATCTCGTTCGAGTCGGAGCGCAAGGGCGGCCGACTGCGGCTACGGCTGCGCGGCGGGGCCTGCCCGGTGCTGCTCGCCGCGGAGGGCCGGCTCAAGGACGGCGCGGACCCCTATGTACTCACGGTGGAGAAGGACCGCACGGGCGTCGCCGAGTACTTCGTCGACGAGGTGCGCAACGCCCTGCTGATCGAGCAGGTGCCCGAGGGCCCGGTGGACCGCTTCCTGCTGCCGGGCCCCTCGCTCCCGGTGTCCGGCGGCGGCGGGGACGGCACGGCCTCGTTCGACGGGGAGACCGTGCGGCTCACCTGGAACTGGAAGGCCGAGGAGTCGAAGACCGCCGGTGGCGCGGTCTCCTTCCCGGTGTCGGCGGTCCGGGGCGTGCGCTGGCTGCCGTCCCTCGGCCTGGAGAACGGCTACCTGCGCTTCGAGCTGGACCGCGGGCCGGTCACGGCGCCGCCGAAGTTCGACCCGTACTCGCTGGACCTGTGGGGCATGTCGAAGAAGGAGAACACCGCGGTCCTGGTCGCGGCGGCGGTGCTGATGCGGCTGGCGAACACACGCGAGACCCCGGGCGCGCCCGGGGAGACCGCCGCCGCACCGGCCGCTCCCCCTTCCCCTTCCGCCCCACCGGCCGCTCCCCCTTCCCCCTCCCCCGCCACCGGCGACGCCGACGATCACGACGCACTGCTGCGCAGGCTGCGCGAGCTCGGCGAGCTGCACCGGGCCGGAGTGCTCACCGATGAGGAGTTCGGCGCGGCGAAGCAGGCCGTACTGAAGCGCCTCTGACCCGATTGGCATCCCCTCCCAGCACCCTCTGCCCGATATCGGGCAGATTTCTTGCATAAGCCCTCCGCTCCGCGCAGTATCGACGAGTGCTTGAACGCCGCTCGTCGCACGACGACCTCATCGACCACCTCGTACGCTCCAGCGCGCTCCAGCGCGGTGAAGCGGCCCGGGTGATCCTTGACGTGCTCGCGTACTTCGACGAGACGACGGACGACTTCGTCCGGCGCCGCCACCGCGAACTGCAATCGGGCGGCCTGGTCAACGCGGAGATCTTCGAGCGGATCGCGGCCGAGCTGCCGCACCGCGCGGTGGCGCCGCCGGAGCTCTCGCTCCGCCAGTTGCGCCGCATCGTCTACGGCTGAGCACGGTCTGATCTTTGTACGTCGATGGAGGGGCAGAGACTCTATGTGCGGAATCGTCGGTTATATCGGGAAGCGTGATGTCGCCCCACTGCTGCTGGAGGGCCTGCAGCGGCTGGAGTACCGGGGTTACGACTCCGCGGGCATCGTCATCACGGGCAAGGCGGCGGCCGGCAAGGCCGGGACCCTGAAGACGGTCAAGGCCAAGGGCCGGGTCCGCGAGCTGGAGTCCCGGGTCCCCAAGCGGTTCGCCGGGACCACGGGGATAGCCCACACCCGCTGGGCCACCCACGGCGCCCCGAGCGACGAGAACGCCCACCCCCACCTGGACGCCGACAACAAGGTCGCCGTCGTCCACAACGGCATCATCGACAACGCCTCCGAGCTCCGTGCGAAGCTCGTCGCGGACGGGGTCGTCTTCCTCTCCGAGACCGACACCGAGGTGCTGGTCCACCTGATCGCCCGCTCGCAGGCCGTCACCCTGGAGGAGAAGGTCCGCGAGGCGCTGAAGTCCGTCGAGGGCACCTACGGCATCGCCGTCCTGCACGCCGACTTCAACGACCGGATCGTCGTCGCCCGCAACGGCTCCCCCGTCGTCCTCGGCATCGGCGAGAAGGAGATGTTCGTCGCCTCCGACGTCGCCGCGCTGGTCACCCACACCCGCCAGATCGTCACCCTGGACGACGGCGAGATGGCCACCCTCAAGGCCGACGACTTCCGTACGTACACCACGGAGGGCTCGACCACGACGTCCACGCCCACCACGGTGGAGTGGGAGGCCGAGTCGTACGACATGGGCGGCCACGACACGTACATGCACAAGGAGATCTCCGAGCAGGCCGACGCCGTGGACCGGGTGCTGAGGGGCCGGATCGACGACCGCTTCTCCACCGTGCACCTGGGCGGTCTCAACCTGGACGCCCGCGAGGCGCGGGGCGTGCGCCGGATCAAGATCCTCGGCTGCGGCACCTCGTACCACGCGGGTCTGATCGGCGCCGGCCTCATCGAGGAGCTGGCCCGCATCCCCGCGGACGCCGAGCCCGCCTCCGAGTTCCGCTACCGCAACCCGGTCGTGGACCCCGACACCCTGTACGTCGCGGTCTCCCAGTCCGGTGAGACGTACGACGTGCTCGCCGCCGTCCAGGAGCTCAAGCGCAAGGGCGCGCGCGTCCTGGGCGTCGTCAACGTCGTCGGCTCCGCGATCGCCCGCGAGGCCGACGGGGGCATGTACGTCCACGCGGGCCCCGAGGTCTGTGTCGTCTCCACGAAGTGCTTCACCAACACCGTCGTCGCGTTCGCGCTGCTCGCCCTGCACCTGGGCCGTATCCGTGACCTCTCGGTCGCCGACGGCAGGCGGATCATCGAGGGCCTGCGCAAGCTGCCCGAGCAGATCGGTGAGATCCTCGAATCCGAGGACGAGATCAAGAAGCTGGCAGAGGAGTACGCGGGCGCGCGGTCGATGATGTTCATCGGCCGTGTGCGGGGCTACCCCGTCGCGCTGGAGGCCTCCCTCAAGCTGAAGGAGATCTCGTACATCCACGCCGAGGCGTACCCCGCCTCGGAGCTGAAGCACGGCCCGCTCGCGCTCATCGAGCCGGAGCTCCCCACCGTCGCGATCGTCCCGGACGACGACCTGCTGGAGAAGAACCGAGCGGCGCTGGAGGAGATCAAGGCCCGCAGCGGACGTATCCTCGCCGTCGCCCACCGCGAGCAGGAGAAGGCCGACCACACCATCGTCGTACCGAAGAACGAGAACGAGCTGGACCCGATCCTGATGGGCATCCCGCTCCAGCTCTTCGCCTACCACACGGCGCTGGCCATGGGCCGTGACATCGACAAGCCGCGCAACCTGGCGAAGTCCGTCACGGTGGAGTAGCCGCCCCGCGCCACGGCCCCGCCTCGCAACGGCATCCATGGAGAGCCGCCCCGCACCCCTTCCCCGGGATCGCGGGGCGGCTCTCCGGCATCCGGGAGGGGCAGCAGGGGGCGGAGGGCGAGGGCGTGTGGCGGCCCGAGGGGCATGAGGGTCACGACGGGCCCCGGGGGGCACGAGAGGCCCGTGGACCCCGCGGGGCCGGGAGAAGGCGCCCACCGCCGCGCCGAGCGCTCCAGCGGCCAACCAGGCGCCTTCCAGGGCCTTGTGACGCTTCGTCTGCCGGTACGGCGCCACGCGCCACGGCGCAGCGCACCTGATGTCCGGCGCCCGAAGACCGGCCCGACACCCGCCGCCCGACGCCCGATGCCTCACGTCGGTGGGGTGCCTCCGGTGGGATCGCCGCGGCGGGGCGCGGCGGCGGGGCGCGGCGGCGGGGCGCGGCGGCGGAGTCAGGGGATGACGATGACCGGGCGCTGCGCGCGGCGTGCGAGACGGCCCGCCACCGAGCCGAAGATCCGGCCGACGATGCCGTGCGTGGAGCCGACGACGATGGCGTCGGCCGAATACTCGCGGCCGACCTCCTCCAGCTCGTGGCAGATGTCGCCGCCGCGCTCGACCAGCACCCAGGGCACGTCGGAGAGGTAGTCCGCGCAGGCCAGTTCGAGCCCGAGGACCTCGGTGCGGTGATCGGGCACATCGACGAACACGGGCGGCTCGCAGCCCGCCCAGACAGTGGTCGGCAGCCGGTTGGCGACATGGACGATGATCAGACCGGAGCCGGATCTGCAGGCCATGCCGATGGCGTAGGCGAGGGCCCGTTCACTGGATGTGGAGCCGTCGAAGCCGACCACGACGCCGTGGCGGAAGGCGGGATCGCAGGAATGGCATGTTTCTTCGACCGTCTGCGGCTCCGACAGTGGGTCGGCTACCTGCTTGCGGTCTGCGGGTTCAGGGATTTCGTGACCGGCCATCGATGTCTCGGCGAAGAGAGTCCTCGTGAGGAGGGAGCGGCTTGGGGAGGTGCATCAGCGAGCGGTGTAGCTGTGTCCGGGAATCATCTTCCCAACCCCCTACCCCCAAGGGTACGGCGCCACTCCTCCACTGCCCAGACCCCCGCAAAAGCGCGCGCGACGTTGGAGGGAGCATGCCCGAGGCGGCCCCGGATGGCAATGCCGGTTGTGTCTTACACCGAGCGGTTCGGCGGCCGGAGGAGGCCGGTCGCCCTGTTTTGGGGGCCGTACGGAAGCACTCGAAAGTGAATCGGCGCACCGGGGAGTGACCCCTTCGAACGGTCTCCGTTAGCCACATCGTCACACCGTGCCACCTCACCGCCACCTCAGGGAGCAAAGCTGTGCCGACCCCGCCGGGACCCTCGTCCGAGCAGAGCCGCGACGCGGTGTCCGATCCGGCGGGCGACGGTGTCCGCTGGGCGGTGTTCGGGGGTCTGCTCGTCCCGGCGGTTCTGGTCGTCTACGGCACATCGGTCGGTAATGCCACCGTCTCCGCGCTCGGTCTCGCCTCTGTCACGGCAGTGTGCCGGCTGTTGTTGCGCCGGTCCGAACGCGCCACACTCCGGGCGGCCGAAGGAGCACAGCGGAGCGGCCGTTAGGAGCGCACTGCAGCGGCCGCGAGGCGAGTAGTTGTGCGCCGGGCGTGACCGGAACCGCTCACACAACCACCACTTTTCAGCCAACTTCACATCTGCGCCGAATCCTTGGCGATATGGCCGACCAACCCACTTGCCGCCAGGCAGGAAGAGACCGCGCGGTACGCTTTCACCCAACGCGGACGGGCCATGATCGCGAGGCGCACTTCCCTGCGCGGCCCGCGAGTGGAACGCTTCGTGATCGAATGCTTCGCGCCAAGTTGCCTTGTCGACATAGTGCCGGTGGGGGAACGTGTTCACGTCGGGACTGCGGGACACAGTAGATTCGATCATGGGTATCGATGGCTGGGGACCCGTGCAATACCGAGGGGAAACGTGCAGGAGCGACAGGCCCGTAAGGACCAGGGAGACGCGAACACCGAGGGGGGCTTAGCGTCATGAGCCAGGACTCCGCCACCGCAACGGAGGCCGCACGAAAACTGACCGGGCGGCGACGCCGGGAAGTCGTAGCCGTGCTGCTGTTCAGTGGTGGCCCTATCTTCGAGAGCTCCATCCCGCTCTCCGTTTTCGGAATCGACCGGCAGGACGCGGGAGTTCCCCGCTATCGCCTGCTGGTCTGCGGCGGCGAGGAAGGGCCGCTGCGTACGACGGGCGGACTCGAACTCACCGCGCCGTACGGCCTGGAGGCGATCAGCAGGGCCGGCACCGTGGTGGTGCCCGCCTGGCGCTCGATCACTTCAGCGCCGCCCGCCGAGGCACTGGACGCGCTGCGCCGCGCCCATGAGGAGGGTGCCCGCATCGTCGGACTGTGCACCGGGGCCTTCGTGCTCGCGGCCGCAGGTCTGCTGGACGGCCGCCCGGCGACCACGCACTGGATGTACGCACCGACGCTGGCCAAGCGCTATCCGTCGGTGCACGTCGATCCGCGTGAGCTCTTCGTCGACGACGGCGATGTGCTCACCTCGGCCGGGACGGCTGCCGGGATCGATCTCTGTCTGCACATCGTGCGTACGGATCACGGCACGGAGGCCGCCGGGGCACTGGCCCGCCGGCTCGTCGTGCCCACACGGCGCAGTGGCGGCCAGGAGCGCTACCTCGACAGGTCTTTACCTGAAGAGATCGGCTCCGACCCGCTCGCCGAGGTCGTGGCCTGGGCCCTGGAGCATCTTCACGAGCAGTTCGACGTGGAGACGCTGGCGGCGCGTGCCTATATGAGCAGGCGGACCTTCGACCGGAGGTTCCGCTCGCTCACCGGAAGCGCACCGCTGCAGTGGCTGATCACCCAGCGGGTGCTGCAGGCGCAACGGCTGCTGGAGACCTCCGACTACTCGGTCGACGAGGTCGCGGGGCGCTGCGGTTTCCGCTCCCCGGTCGCGCTGCGCGGGCACTTCCGCCGCCAGCTCGGCTCCTCCCCCGCCGCGTACCGGGCCGCCTATCGGGCCCGTCGTCCGCAAGGGGGAATGGCGGAGTCCTCCACGGCGATCGAGACGGTCGTGCCCTCCCAGGGTTCACCGTCCGGCCGCCGGGGCATGGCCCCGTCCGGGGCAGGTTCGATGCCGCTCGCGAGCGCGGCATCGGCGGGCGCCGGGGACCACTCCGTACCGGGTCCGGACGCGTACGCTCACGGGCGCCCGGCCCTGCCGGGACAGCGGAGCGCCCCGTAGGGTGGGGCGCATGAACGACCGCATGGTGTGGATCGACTGCGAGATGACCGGGCTCTCGTTGGCGGACGACGCACTCATCGAGGTGGCCGCACTGGTCACCGACTCGGAGCTGAACGTGCTCGGTGAAGGGGTGGACATCGTGATCCGCCCGCCGGACGCGGCCCTGGAGACCATGCCCGAGGTGGTGCGGCAGATGCACACCACCTCGGGTCTCCTCGACGAGCTGGCCGGGGGTACCACCCTGGC
Organism: Streptomyces sp. NBC_00654; assembly: GCF_026341775.1. Classification (NCBI taxonomy): domain Bacteria; kingdom Bacillati; phylum Actinomycetota; class Actinomycetes; order Kitasatosporales; family Streptomycetaceae; genus Streptomyces; species Streptomyces sp. NBC_00654. The sequence continues at coordinate 164,013 of NZ_JAPEOB010000003.1, forward strand.
CGACGCCGAGGAGCGGGTCCTGGCATACGTACGCGAACACGTGAAGGAGCCGGGCAAGGCCCCTCTCTGCGGAAACTCCATCGGCACCGACCGGGGCTTCCTGGCGAGGGACATGCAGACGCTGGAGGGCTACCTCCACTACCGGATCGTCGACGTGTCCTCCATCAAGGAGCTGGCCCGCCGCTGGTATCCGCGGGCGTATTTCAACAGCCCGGCCAAGAGCGGCAACCACCGGGCCCTGGCGGACATCCGCGAATCCATCGCGGAGCTGCGCTACTACCGGGAGGCGGTCTTCGTGCCGCAGCCCGGCCCGGACTCGGAACGCGCCAAGGAAATCGCGGCGCGCCACGTGCTGCCTCCGGCGTAGGACGACAGCCCAGGTCACGGGCCCTTCGGGGCCCGTGGACCGGGCAGGAACAACCGGGGCGCGAGCACCCTCCCGGACCCTGTACACTTTTTCTCGGCCGGTCAGAAAAAGACCGGACGACATGGTGGGTATAGCTCAGCTGGCAGAGCACCTGGTTGTGGTCCAGGATGTCGCGGGTTCAAGTCCCGTTACTCACCCTGATTGATCAGCCCCTGACCTGGGAAACGGGTCAGGGGCTGATCCGTTTCCAGATCAGCCCCGAACGGTGGTCCCCGCACGCGCGGGGCGTGCGCCCATCGCCTTCGGCCGGACGCGAGCTGTTCCGTGTGCCCGGGGGTGTCCCGGACGCCGGCCGGGACCGGGGTGGCCCGCTGTGCGGCTGCTGCGGCTCTGTGGCTGCTGCGGCCACGGCGAGACGGCCTTCCTTGCCTGCCCGGCCCAGGCGCTCGCTCCGCTGATCAGCCGTTGAACGGCTGCGCCCCATGCGCGGCGGCGATCTGATCGGTCCGGGCCGCCAGGTCGGAGTCGGCTTCGGTGAGCCGGCGCCCGGCAGCATGTGCCGTGATGCCGAAACGGACGTGGTCCCCACCGCGGACCGGAGCATCGTGCCACGGAGGTATCACGCTCTCCGGAGTGACCAACTCCCACCGCATGCGGGCGGACCGGGTCTCCACCACGATCGTCGCGGACAGGTTCGCGTACAGGCGCGCGGCCCAAGGGCAGCCGCCGAGGGCGAGCCGGCCCTCACGACGAGTCGCGTACCACCAGTTCCGTCGGCAGCACGATCCTCGGGCGCTCTTCCTGGCGGCCCGCGATCTCGTCCAGGAGGACCCGGGCCATCGTGCGGCCCATCTCCTCGATCGGCTGGCGGACGCTGGTGAGGGCCGGGTCCATGTGGCGGGCGACGACCGAGTCGTCGAAGCCGACCAGGGCCACGTCGTCGGGGATGCGGCGGCCGGCCTCGCGCAGGACCTGGCGGGCGCCGGCGGCCATGACGTCGGAGGCGGCGAAGACCGCGTCGAGGCCGGGGCGGCGGGCCAGGAGTTCGCGCATGGCGTGGGCGCCGCCCTCCTCGGTGAAGTCGGCGGGGGCGATCAGGCGTTCGTCGGGGGCCAGGCCCGCCGCGGCGACAGCCGCGCGGTAGCCGTCCAGGCGGCGCTGCGCACCGTAGACCTCGAGGCGGCCGGTGATCGTGGCGATGGAGCGGCGCCCCCGTGAGACCAGGTGGTCCACCGCGGCCCTCGCGCCCTCGAAGTTGTCGGAGTCCACCGAGGCGAGCGGTTCGGCGGCGTTTCTGCGGCCGCTGATCACGGACGGCATCCCGAGCTGTTCGAGCAGGTCGGGCAGCGGGTCGTCGGCGTGCACCGAGACCAGCAGGACGCCGTCGACGCGGTGCGCGGTGAGGTACTGCGCGAGCCTCCGGCGTTCCCGGTCGCTGCCCACCAGGGTGAGCAGCAGCTGCATCTCGGTGTCGGCGAGCGCGGCGCCGACACCGCGCACGATGTCGGAGAAGTACGGCTCGGCGAAGAAGCGGGTCTCGGGCTCCGGGACGACCAGCGCGATGGCGTCGGTGCGGTTTCCCGCGAGGGCCCTGGCGGCGCGGTTGGGTACGTATCCCAGCTCCGCGACGGCCGCCTCGACGGCCTCGCGGGTCTGCGCGCTGACCCGTGGCGATCCGTTGATGACGCGGGACGCGGTGCCCCTGCCCACTCCCGCCCGTGCCGCCACTTCTTCGAGCGTGGGCCGCCCGCCGCTCCGTACTCGCCCTGCCGCCATGGCTGCCTCCCCGTTCCCGGTCAATTTCTCACAGCCGCAAAGCCAATCCAAGTTTCGGATGCTTCGCCCCGGTGGGGTCGACCGTGCGGCTTGGGAGCGCTCCCAGCGGTTTCGAGTCTACGGGGTCCCGGACCCGCCGGAACGTCGGAAGACCCCGCCGGTGCGCGGGGTCTTCCGAGGGAGCGGGGCCGGCGTGTGTGCCGGGTGCGTGCGCCGGGCGCGTACGTCAGTCTCGCGCCTCCGGCGCCGGGGGCAGCGCGTGGTGGCGGATCACATCGGCGTACCAGTGGGCACTCGCCTTCGGGGTGCGCCGCTGGGTCGCGTAGTCGACATACACCGCCCCGAAACGCTTCGAATACCCGTACGCCCACTCGAAGTTGTCCATCAGCGACCAGAGGAAGTAGCCGCGCACATCCGCCCCGGCGGCGACCGCGCGCTGTACGGCGTCCAGGTGGCCCCGCAGATACGCGATCCGCTCGGGGTCCTCGACCCGGCCCTCGGGGGACATGTAGTCGTCGAACGCGGCTCCGTTCTCCGTGACCATCAGCGGCAGGCCCGGGTGATCGCGGGTGACGTCGAGGAGCAGGTCGTGCAGCCCGTCGGGGTCGACCGACCAGTTCATCGCCGTACGCGGTCTGTTCTCGGCGAGGTGGAAGGCGACGTGCTCGGAACCGGGCCACGGCGAGTGGTCGCTGTTGCCGTGGCCGTCGTTGCGGGTGTCCCCGGAGCCCGAGGCGGGCGTGGAGACGATCGTCGGCGTGTAGTAGTTGACGCCGAGTACGTCGACGGGGCGCGCGATCTCCGCCAGATCACCGTCCCTCACCAGCCCGGACCAGTCGACCAGGTGCGCGGTGTCGGCGAGCAGGTCCTCGGGGTACTCCCCCCGCAGCATCGGGCCGGTGAAGATCCGGTTCCCCACCGCGTCGATGCGGCGGGCGGCGTCCGCGTCCTCGGCGCTCGCGGTCAGCGGGCGCACCTGGTGGAGGTTGAGGGTGACCGAGAGCTGGGCGGCAGCGGGGAGCCGGTCGCGCAGGATCCCGGCCGCCCGGCCGTGGGCGAGGTTGAGATGGTGGGCCGCCCGCAGCGCGGAGCCCGGTTCGGTGCGCCCCGGGGCGTGCACGCCGGAGCCGTAACCGAGGAAGGCCGAGCACCACGGCTCGTTGAGCGTGGTCCACATGCCGACCCGGTCACCCAGCGCCCCGGCCATGATCGCGGCGTAGTCGGCGAAGCGTTCGGCGGTGACGCGCTGCGGCCAGCCGCCCGCGTCCTCCAGCTCCTGCGGGAGGTCCCAGTGGTAGAGCGTGGCGACGGGCGTGATGCCCGCCTCCAGCAGCTCGTCGACGAGCTTGCGGTAGAAGTCCAGCCCGCGCTCGACGGCGGGGCCGCGGCCGGTGGGCTGGACGCGGGACCAGGAGACGGAGAAGCGGTACGCCTTCAGCCCGAGCCGCCTCATCAGGGCGACGTCGTCGCGGTAGCGGTGGTAGTGGTCGGCGGCGATGTCCCCGGTGTCGCCGTTGCGGACCTTGCCCGGTGTGCGGCAGAAGGTGTCCCAGATGGAGGGGGTGCGGCCGTTCTCGGCGGCGGCTCCCTCCACCTGGTAGGCGGCGGTCGCCGCGCCCCAGACGAAGCCCGCCGGGAAGGGGGGCTCCCCCGCAGGCCGCTGCGGGGCGGTGCCCGTCGCGGGGCCGGACCCCAGCGGGGCCGAGGGGCTGGTGAGAAGGGCGGGAATGCCGGGGATTGCTGTGTCAGGGCGTACGGCAGTCATAACGGGAGCGCTCCCAGAAGTGGGTGAGGCAGGGCAGGCGGCAGGAAGCAGGCAGGGTGGGGCAGGAGGTTGGCAGGCTGGGGCAGACTGCGGCAGGGGGCTGGCGGGTCGCGCCAGGGGCAGGGCAGAGGGCGGGAGTAGGGGGTAGAGAGCGGGAGTAGGAATAGGGGCAGGCCGACGGGCTCGGAACCGGGCGCAGGAGTCGGGCTCAGGAGTCGGGCTCAGGAGTCGGGCCGGGGCGGCGTCAGTGAACGTCGGGGCGAAACTCCGCCGGCTCCGTCACCCCTTGACCGCGCCGGACATGATCCCTCCGACGATCTTCTTCCCGAACAGCACGAACACGACCAGCAGCGGCAGTGTGCTGATCAGCGCGCCCGCCATCACGATGCTCTGATCAGGGGTGTACGAGGCGCTGAGCTGGCCCAGCGCGACCTGAAGGGTCGGGTTCTGCTGGTTCAGCGCGAGATAGGGCCAGAAGAAGTCGTTCCACGCCTGGACGAACGTGAGCATGCCCAGGACCATCATCGCCGGGCGGGCCACCGGAAGCACCACGCTCACCACGATGCGGAAGTTGTTCGCTCCGTCGATCCTCGCCGCCTCGATGAGTTCGTACGGCAGCGCCTCGATCAGGTACTGGCGCATGAAGAAGACACCGAACGCGCTCACCAGGGTCGGGAAGATCACCGACTCCAGCTGCCCGCCCCAGCCGAGGTCGGACATCATCATGAACAGCGGGACGACGCTGAGCTGCGGCGGGATCGTCAGCGTGGCGATGACCGCGGTCATCAGCCAGCCGCGCCCGCGGAAGCGCATCTTGGCGAAGGCGTACCCGGCCAGCGTGCAGAAGAACAGCGTCGCCGCGGTGATCGACGCGGAGACGACGACACTGTTGATGATCGCTTTGCCGAGGTTCGCCTGTTCCCAGGCGGTCCCGAGGTTGTCGAACAGCCGCCCGCCCGGCAGGAACGGCGGGGTGGACGCGAGGACCTCGTCCTGGGTCCTGGACGCCGCCACCAGCGTCCAGTAGAGAGGCAGCAGCGAGCCGATACCGACGACGGTCAGCGCGGCGTAGGCGAACGGGCCGCCCTTCATCTGCTGGCCCGCCCCCATCCGGAAACGGTTCGTACGGTGCGGTGTGCGCCGCTCACGCGGTGTCGGGAGGACGGGCCGCGGCGCTTTGGTGGGGCTGGTCATGGTCATGGAATCGCTCCCGGTCAGGCCGCTGAGTTGCGTACGAAACGGCCGATGAGCCAGTTCACCGCGGCGATGATGAGCAGGAGGGCGAGCATCGCCCAGGCCACTGCGGCGGCCGGGCCCAGATGCCCGAGATTCCAGCCGTAGTTGTAGAGGTAGACGCTGAGCGTCTCGTACTGATTCTCGTTGCCTCCGGTGGCTCCGAGCGCGCCGCCCTCCAGGAGCAGGGGCTCCCCGAACAGCTGCATCGAACCGATGGTCGAGATGACGATCGTGAAGAGGATCGTCGGCCGCAACGAGGGGATGGTCACCTTGCGGAACTGCTGCCACCGCGACGCGCCGTCGAGCGAGGCCGCCTCGTACAGATCGTTCGGCACCGCCTGCATCGCGGCCAGGTAGATCAGGGCGTTGTACCCCGTCCAGCGCCAGATCACGATGACGGAGATGGCGATCTTCGACGTCCAGTGCCCGTTCGCCCAGTTGGTGTCGCCGAATCCGACGAACTGGAGCACCCAGTTCAGCAGGCCGCCGTCCGCACGGAAGACCAGCGCGAAGACCAGGGCCGCCGAGGCCACCGATGTGGCGTACGGCGTCAGGATGACGGTGCGCCAGAACGTGCTGGCCCGCAGCTTGTAGTTCAGCAGATGCGCCAGGCCCAGCGCGACCAGCAGTTGCGGCACGGTCGAGATGACCCCGATCAGGAAGGTGTTGCTGACCGCCGTCCAGAACTCGGAGTCGTGCAGGATCCGGTCGAAGTTCTCCCAGCCGACCCACTCCATCCGGTCCAGGCCGGTCATCTCCACCCGGTGCAGGGCGATCCAGCCCGTGTAGATGAGCGGGTAGAGCCCGAAGGCGGCGAAGACGAGGAAGAACGGCGCTATGTACGCGTACGGGGACGCCTTGTCGTCGAACCGCCACAGCCGGCTCCGCCACAACTGGCGTCGGGCGTCGCGGTGTTCGCGCCCGGGATCACCGGGTGGCGGGGCGTGCGTGTCCCGGGTGGGGGTCGAGGTTGCCACGGGCGGGAGTCCTTCCCAGGGGTGCGCCGGCAGGACGGCGCGAGGAACGGTCGGACCGGAGAGACGGTGATGGGGATGCGGATGCGGATGCGGATGCGGATGGGGATGCGGATGCGGATGGGGATGCGGATGCGGATGGAGGTGGGGATGGAGGTGGGGATGCGGATGGAGGTGGAGATCAGGGCGGAGGTGGAGGCTGCGCGTGGAAGGGATGCGGACCGCTGCGCAAGCCCCCCGGTGCGGAAGGGATGCGGACGGCTGCCCGTCCCGCCGGTGCGGGCAGCCCTCCGTGGGCCGCCCGCACCGGCGACGGTTCAGCCGATCGCCTTGTCGATCGCCTTCGTCGCCGCGTCCCAGGCGTCGTCCGGGTTCGTGCCGCGCTGCTCCATGTTGTTGATCTGCGTGGAGATGGAGTCCTTGATCACGCCGTCCTTCGGGCCGAGGACCGCCTCGGGGATGGACGTCGCCTCATCCGCGTAGATCTGGCCGATCGGGGCGTTGTTGAAGTACGGGAGGGTCGCGTTCTTCACGTCCGGCAGCTCGTACGCGCCCTTGTTGGACGGGAACACACCGATCGCCTTGAAGACGGCCGCCTGCTGCTCGGGGGCGGTCAGCCACTTGACGAGCTTCATCGCCTCGTCGACGTTCTTCCCCGACTTCGGCACGGAGAGGAAGGAGCCGCCCCAGTTGGCGGCCGTCGCACCGGGAGCGCTGGTGATGTCCCACTTGCCCTTGTTGGCCTCACCGGCGTACGTCGAGATCTGCCCGGCCATCCACGCCGGGCACACCACGGTCGCGATGGTCCCCTTGCGCAGGGCCGCCTGCCACGGGTCCTCGAACTGGGCGAGGCCCTGGGTCAGTTTCTTGGACGCGGCCTCGGCGGCCAGGTCCCAGCCCTGCTGGACGCTGGGGCTGTCCTGGTAGATGGGCTTGCCGCCCTCGTCGTAGTACTGCTTCGCGTTCGAGCTGACCACGGCGTTGAACATCGCACTGGCGGAGTCCATGAAGTACGTGCCCTTGGGCGCCTTCTTCTTGAACTCCTCACCGAGCGCGAGGAAGTCCTCCCAGCCCCCGGCGGTCCGCTTCGCGATCTCGGTGCGGTCGGTCGGCAGTCCGGCCTTCGCGAAGAGTTCGGTGTTGTAGCAGAGCGACATCGGGCCGATGTCGGTCCCCGCGCCGATCACCGCGCCGCCGGGGGCCGTCGCCTGCTTCTCCTTCCACGACACCCACTCGTCGACGTCGATCACCTTGCCGAGATCGGCGAACGCGTCCGCCTTGGTGTCGACGATCTCCTTGATCCGGCCGACCTCGATGCCCTGGACGTCCGCGAGCCCACTGCCCGAGTTCAGCTGCTGAAGCAGCTTGGGGTAGTAGTTCTTCTCCTCGGCGGTGGTGTCCTCCTTGACCGTGATCTTCGGGTTGAGCTCGTGGTACTTCTCGAAGAGCCCGGCCTCCTTGTACCCGAACTGCCCGAAGTCGGCGACGGTCAGCGTGATGTTCCCGTCGGCGTCGGCACTGCCGCCGGAATCCGACGAGTCGCTGCACGCGGTGAGCAGCAGGGCGGTGACCGTCAGGCCCGTGGTGGCCACGATCGCGGTTCTGCGGCGTCCGCCGGCAACGCTGCGGGTGATGCGCATTCCACTACTCCTTGTTCCAGGGTGGGACTGGCGGTGCTCCGCGAGGCCGGTGCGGCGGCGCGGACGGCGCCAGGTGGTACTGGGGGGAGGCACGGGCAGTGCCATGCGCACGGGATTCCCGTGCATTGTGGGAGCGCTCCCATGCACCGATGCCGGAAGGTTCCTTCCTCGGAGGGGTGGGTGTCAAGACTTGAAGACGTTTCCGTTGCGCGAGCATGTCCATCGCGTCACGCGGCCACGGCCCGCCCGGCGCCCCGGCCGACACCGCCCACGCCCGGCCCCCGCCCCGCCGCACCGCGAACGCCCGCAGGTCACGGGCCCGTCCACTGCGGCCGCACCCTTCCCGGCGGGAACGGGAGCCCGCGCACAACCGGACCGCCCGCCGTCCGGAAACAGCCCCTCACGGCGAGGCCGCGACGGCGGCACGGCCACCGGAAGGTGAACGAACCGCCCGACGGGGCGCCGCACTCGGGCCGTCCCCGCACTCCCCTCGCGCACATCCGGGGTGGAGAAGGACCCGCCTCCCGGGAGGCGAAGGACCCACCCACGGGAAAGGCGGGCGGACATGGGGCCGTCGCGGTGAAGTGCCCGCACACCCAACCCCTGCTAATTTCACCCTTATGTCCTTTTTGGTCACCAACTCCCTGATCGGTGAGTGAGGCGGGATGGGCGTCCTCCGCGACCATCCCGAACTGGCACTCTTCCTCTGCCTTGCCGCCGGATATCTGGTGGGCAAGCTCCGCGTCGGACCGATCACGCTCGGCGGCATCTGCGGGACGCTGATCGTCTCGCTGCTGCTCGGCACCCGGCACATCAGCGTCGACGACGACGTCAAGACCGTCTTCTTCGCGCTGTTCATCTTCTCGCTCGGCTACATGGCGGGCCCTCAGTTCTTCGCCAACCTCAACCGCAAGAGCCTGCGCTTCTTCACGCTCTGTCTGATCGAACTGGTCTGCGTACTCGGTATCGCCTACGGACTGGCCAAGGCCTTCGACCTGGACGTGGGGACCGCCGCCGGCATCCTGGCGGGCGCGGCCACCGAGTCCGCCGTCGTGGGTACGGCCACCGAGGCCATCGGCAAGCTCAGCGATCTGACCGCCGACCAGATCTCCCAGTACCAGGGACATGTCGCCACCGCGTACACGGTCTGCTACCTGTTCGGCCTGATCACCATCGTGCTCTACACCAGTCAGATCATGCCGATGCTGCTGCGCATCAACCTGGCGGACGCCTCGCGCGAACTCTGGGAGAAGATGCGCGGCGGCGCGGCGGGGCTGGAGTCCGACGAGCGCGAGGCCCTGCCCGGCACGGTCGGGCGCACCTACCTGGTGACACTGGCCGACGGACGCACCATCGGTGAGCTGGAGACCGCGCTCGGCGGCCATGTGACGGTCGAGGGCGTCAAACGCGGCAGCAAGCTGCTGACCCCCGCGCCCGACCTGGAGCTGACGCTCAGCGATCTGATCCAGGTCGTCGGGCGGCGCTCGGCCATCATCGCGGCGGGCCGGGAGATCGGCCCCGAGACGCCCGCGATTCCGGGCCTCGACACCCCGCTGGCCACCAAACAGGTCGCCGTCACCGAGAAGTCCACCCATGGCTCGACCATCGACCAGCTGGAGAAGACCCATCCCGAGTTCCGCGAGGACGGGGTCTACATCACCGAGGTGGTGCGCAACGAGCAGCAGTTGCCCGCCTCGGGCCGCACCACGCTCTACCGCGGCGACGTACTGACCCTGGTCGGTGCGCGCGGCGGGCTGAACAAGCTGGTCGCGAAGATCGGCGCCGTGGTCAAGAACGACACGACCGACTTCATCTACATCGGGTTCGGCATCGTGGCGGGCTCGCTGCTCGGCCAGATCGTCGTCAACGCCGGAGACATCCCCATGTCCCTGGGTACCGGCGGCGGTTGTCTGATCTCCGGGCTGGTCTTCGGCTGGTTCCGCTCCCGCAAGCAGACCTTCGGCGCGTTCCCGCCGCAGGCCGCGACCACCCTCAAGGACCTGGGCCTGGCGGTCTTCATCGCCTGCACGGGGCTGACCGCCGGGCCGCAGGCCTGGCCGCTGCTCAAGGAGTACGGGGCGCTGCTGCCCTTCGCGGGCATCGCCATGGTGCTGGTCCCCGCGACGGTCTCGCTGGTCGTCGGGCACAAGCTGCTGAAGATCGATAAGCCGCTGCTGATCGGTGCCATCGCGGGACAGCAGTGCTCGACCCCCGCGATCACCTCCATCACCCAGGTGGCCCAGAGCTCCGTTCCCCTGCTCGGCTACACGATCACGTACACGCTCTCGAACTTCCTGCTGCCCCTCACCGGGCCGATCCTCGTCGGCGTCCTAGGAGCCTGATGTGATCGATTTCCTCAACCGCAACATCTTCCATCCCCACCCCGAACTGCTCGTCTTCATCGTCATCGCCCTGGGCTTCCTGCTCGGGAAGATCCGCTACAAGGCGATCGCGCTCGGCGCGGTGACGGGCTGTCTGGTCGCCGGGCTCGTGCTCGGCGCCCAGTTCAAGGTCCAGATCGACGACACGGTGAAGAACCTCTTCTTCATCATGTTCCTGTTCGCGCTGGGCTACCGGGTCGGCCCGCAGTTCTTCCGCGGCCTCAGGAAGGACGGCCTGCCCCAGGTCGTCAACGCGGTCGTCGTCTGCGTCACCGGGCTGCTGGTCTCCTGGCTGTTCGCCGCCCTGCTCGGCTACGGCCCCGGGCTCGGCGCCGGTCTGATGAGCGGCGCGCTCACCCAGTCGGCGGCCATCGGTGTCGCCCAGGACGCCATCGGTACGCTGCCCGGCCTCTCCTCCTCCGAGGTGAAGACCCAGGAGAACCTGGTCGCGGTCGGGTACGCGGTGACGTATCCGCTCGGCACGATCCTGTGCGCGATGCTGCTGGCCAACGTCCTGCCCCGGCTGTACCGCAAGGACCTCGCCGAGGAGAGCGCGGAGCTCGCCGCGGAGCTGGACGCCCCCAACGAGAGCCCCGACGAGGGCGAGGGCTACTACGAGGTGGTGCTGCGCGCGTACACGGTCCAGCGCCCCGACCTCGTGGGCCGCACGGTCGAGGACTTCGAGAACCAGCAGAAGGCGCTCGGCCGTCGGGTCTACATCACCGGCGTCCGCCGCGGCGGGACGGTGCTGGAGCACGACCAGTCACGGGCCCTGGCGCTCGGCGACACCGTCGCCGTCAGCGCGCTGCGCCACGACCTGGTCGACTTCGACGCCCGTACGCACATCGGCGCCGAGGCCGACGATGTCGAACTGCTCGGCTACCGCACCGAGACGCTCCATGTCGTGGCCTCGGAGAAGGCCCAGCTCGGCCGGACCATCGAGGAGCTGCGCCGGGAGCCGTTCATGGTCGGTGTCTACATCGACAAGCTGTACCGGGCCGGGGCCGAATTCCCCTACCGGCTCTCCACGGAGCTGGAGCGCGGTGACACGCTGATCCTCACCGGTCCCGAGCGGCTCGTCGGCCCGGCGGGCAAGGAGCTCGGCAAGCCCGTGCCGACGAGCTTCGCCACCGACATGATCTGGGTCGGCCTCGGCATCTTCCTCGGCGGCTGTCTCGGTATTCCGGCGCTGACCGCGGGCGGGGTGCCGATCTCGCTGTCCACCTCCGGCGGCGGCCTGATCATGGGTCTGGTCTTCGGCTGGATCCGCGGCAAGTACCCGACGTACGGCAATGTGCCGCCCGGCGCCCAGTGGTTCATGGACACGTTCGGACTGTGCCTCTTCGTCGCGGTCGTCGGCATCAACGCCGGGCCCGGCTTCACCAGCGGACTGTCCACGGCCGGCTGGGGGCTGCTCGTCCTCGGGGCGGTCGCCACCGTCGTACCGCTGATCGTCGGCTTCCTGGTCGGGCACTACGTCCAGAGGATCAGATTCCCGATCCTGATGGGTGTGCTGGCCGGCGGTCAGACCACGACCGCCGCGATCGGCGCCATCAACGAGACCTCGAAGTCCCAGATCCCCACGCTCGGCTACACCATCCCCTACGCGGTCGGCAACGTCCTGCTGACGGTGTGGGGCGCCGTGATCGTCATCCTCAACCACTGAATCGCCCGGGAGCGGAGACCAGCATGCCCAAGACCACCCTCAGCCGTGAAGAGATCCGGTCCTTCGCGCAGCTCAGCCCGTTCGAGCTGAAGGACAAGTTCATCAAGATCGCCCAGGCCGCGCAGAGCGACAAGCCCGGCCAGAAGGGCAAGACGACCCGGGCCATGCTCAACGCGGGCCGCGGCAACCCGAACTGGGTCGCCACCGGCCCCCGCGAGGCGTACCACGCGCTGGGCTACTTCGCCATCGCCGAGTCCCGCCGGGTGTGGACCGCCGACAACCTGGGCGGGATGCCGGAGGAGGTCGGCTGCGCGGACCGCTTCGAGCACTTCACCCGTACGCACCCGGAGCTGCCCGGCATCGAACTGCTCAAGGCGAGCGTCGATCTGGCGGTCAAGCGGTTCGGCTTCGACCGCGACGCGTTCGTCCATGAGCTGACGGACTCCTCGATCGGCGACAACTACCCGGTGCCGGGCCGGATGCTGCGCCACACGGAGGAGATCGTGCGCGGCTATGTCGCGGACGAGATGTTCGACCACCGGCCGCCCGCCGGGCAGAACCTGAGCCTGTTCGCCACCGAGGGCGGCACGGCGGCCATGTGCTACATCTTCGACTCGCTGCTGAAGAACGGGATCCTGAAGAAGGGCGACCGGATCGCCCTGATGGTCCCGGTGTTCACCCCGTACCTGGAGATCCCGGAGCTGGACACGTACGGCTTCGACGTCGTCCATGTCGAGGCGAACCTGTTCACGGAGACCGGGGTGCGGCAGTGGCGCTACCCGCCGGAGGAGGTCGCCAAGCTCGCCGACCCGACGGTCAGGCTGGTCTGCTGCGTCAACCCCAGCAACCCGCCCTCGCTGGCGCTCGCGCCGCGGGTCGCCGAGCAGATCGTGTCGATCGTCGCCGAACAGAACCCGAACCTGATCGTCGTCACCGATGACGTGTACGGCACCTTCGTGGAGGGCTTCCGCTCGCTCGCGGCCGAACTGCCGCGCAACACGCTGCTGGTGTACTCCTACTCCAAGCACTACGGCGCCACGGGCTGGCGGCTCGGGGTGATCGGGCTGCACGACGACAACGTGATCGACGAGATGCTCGCCGCGCAGAGCCCGGAGCGGAAGGCCGCGCTGAACAAGCGGTACGGGACGCTGTCGCTGGAGCCGGAGAAGATCAAGTTCATCGACCGGCTGGTCGCGGACTCCCGGCAGGTGGCGCTGAACCACACCGCCGGCCTGTCCCTCCCCCTCCAGGTGATGATGACGCTCTTCTCGCTCTTCGACATGCTGGACGAGGGCCAGGCGTACAAGCACCGCATCCGCGCCATCGTCCAGCAGCGCCTGGACCTCCTGCTGGAGGGCGTGCACATGAAGATCTCCGAGGATTCCAAGCGGGCCGCCTACTACATCGAACTGGACCTGCTCGCGGAGGCCGAACGCGTCCACGGGAAGCCGTTCGCCGACTTCCTGGAGAAGAACTACGAGCCGGTCGACCCGCTGTTCCGGCTGGCCGAGCAGACGTCGGTGGTGCTGCTGAACGGGGGCGGGTTCGACGGTCCGGAGTGGTCGGTACGCGTGTCGCTGGCCAACCTGGACGACCTGGACTATCTGAAGATCGGCCACCATCTGCGGGCGATCTTCAACGAGTACGCGGAGGAGTGGAAGGCGCAGTAGGAGGGCGGCGACGGGGCGCGCCCCGGAGGTACGGGGGCGGCGCGTCCGGACGCGCGGGGCAGGCGCGTCCGGCGGCGCGGCGGGGAGGGTACGGGGCAGGCGCGTCCGGCGGCGCGGCGGCGGGTACGGGGCGGGGGGGTACGGGGCAGGCGCGTCCGGCGGCGCGGCGGCGGGTACGGGGGCGGGCGCGTCCCGTCAGGCCGTGTCCCGCAGCATGGCGAGCGTGGTCTCCAGCTCGGTCCTGGCCGTCCGGGCCGCCTCCCGCCCGTCGCCCGCCACGACGGCCCGGACGAGGGCGGCGTGGGTGTCCTCGCCGTGGCCGGGGTGGGTGGCGCGCAGGTCGAGCAGGTCGATCAGGCCCTGCCGCAGGGCGGGCGCGAACTCCCCGAACAGATCGGTGAGTACGGGATTGTGGGCGGCGGCCACCACCGCCCGGTGCAGCGCGATGTCCGCGTCGACGAACTCCGCGTCCCCCCGGCCGCTCGCCGCCCGCCGGGCCGCCATCGCCTCGTCCAGGGCCGCGAGGTCGTCCTCGGTGCGGCGTTCGGCGGCCAGCCGGGCGGCCTCGACCTCGATGAGCATGCGCACCTCGTACACATCGGTGACCGCGGCCCGGCGCAGCCGCGTGGGCCAGTCCTCGTGCGGGCGGTCGGCGATGACGAAGACCCCGGAGCCCTGCCGGGCCTGGACCAGTCCGGTCGCGGCCAGCGCGCGCACGGCCTCGCGGACCGTGGAGCGGCCGACCCCGAGGGTCTTGGCGAGGGTGGTCTCGCCGGGGATCTTCGTACCGACCGGCCACTGCCCGCCGGTGATCTGCCCGCGCAGATGGTCCGTGGCCTGTTCGACGAGAGGGCTGGGGCGCAGTGGACCGAGGGGGCTGCCGAGCGGGCCGGGCGACGACACGAGTTTCACCTGTCAGGTTGTCTGAGGACTTGTGGAGTGGCTACTGTACCGGCATGACGCACAGCGGTCTCCTTCTTCTCGGCTGCCGCGGCGGGGCCTGAAGCGACCGGCACCCCGCCGCGGGGTGCCGTGCTGTGCCGGTCGCGTCCGGCGACCCGAGAAGAGACCGTTTCCATGTCCGACGTCATGTCCGGCTCCCCGTCAACGACGCACAGCTTCCCCACCCTCCGTACGCCGCGCGGCCCCGTCCCCGCCGGTGCGCCCGCCTGGAATCCGCAGCGCGCCAGCGATATGCCGTCCCACCGCTACCGCTCCGCCTTCGACCGAGTCGAACTGCCGCTGACCGACCGCGGCTGGCCCGATGCCCGGATCGAACAGGCTCCCCTCTGGGTGCCGGTCGACCTGCGGGACGGCAATCAGGCACTGGCCGAGCCGATGGACACCCCGCGCAAGCGCCGGATGTTCGACCTGCTCGTGACGATGGGGTTCAAGGAGATCGAGATCGGCTACCCGTCCGCGAGCCGGACGGACTTCGACTTCGTACGGCATCTGGTGGAGAGCGGGGCGGTGCCCGGCGATGTCACCCCGGTCGTCTTCACCCCGGCCAGGGCGGACCTGATCGAGCGGACCTTCGCCTCCGTGGCGGGCATGGACCGCGCGGTCGTCCACCTCTACATCCCGACGGCACCGGTCTGGCGCGATGTGGTGCTCGGGCGCGGCCGGGCGGAGGTGCACGCGGTGATCCGGGAGGCGGCGACCCTGATGGCGCGGCTCGCGCACACCATGCCGGGGACGGACATCCGGTTCGAGTTCTCCCCCGAGGTCTTCATCCTCACCGAGCCGGACTTCGTCCTGGAGATCTGCGACAGCCTGACGGAGCTGTGGGACGCCTCCCCCGACCGGCCGGTGATCCACAACCTGCCGGCCACCGTGGAGATCGCGACGCCGAACGTGTACGCGGACCAGATCGAGTACATGCACCGCAATCTGGCCCGCCGGGACTCCGTGATCCTCTCGGTGCATCCGCACCACGACCGCGGTACGGGGGTCGCCTGCGCCGAACTGGCCGTGCTGGCGGGTGCCCAGCGCGTGGAGGGGTGCCTGTTCGGGAACGGGGAGCGCACCGGCAATGTGGACCTGGTGAACCTGGCGCTCAACCTGCACGCCCAGGGTGTCGACCCGATGATCGACTTCTCCGACATCGACGAGATCCGCCGCACGGTCGAGCACTGCAACCGGCTGCCGGTGCCGCCGCGCCACCCGTACGGCGGCGACCTCGTCTACACCGCGTTCTCCGGCACCCACCAGGACGCCATCAGCAAGGGCCTGGCCCATCACGAGGCGAGCGGGTCCGCGTTCTGGTCGGTGCCGTACCTGCCCATCGACCCGGCCGATGTGGGGCGCAGTTACGAGGCGGTCATCCGGGTCAACAGCCAGTCGGGCAAGGGCGGCATCGCCCATCTGCTGCACAGCAACTACGGGGTGGACCTGCCGCCCGCGATGCGCGCCGACTTCTCCCGTACGGTGCAGTCGGCCACGGACGACAGCGGGACGGAGGCCACGCCGAAGGACCTGTGGGAACTGTTCGGGGCGACGTATCTGGCACCGGGCCGGGACGGCGCGGTCGCCCTCTCCTCCTGGACGACGGACCGCACCCCGGCGGGCGAGCACCGCTTCGTCTGCACGCTGCGGACGGACGACGGCGGGGTCGGGGGCGAGGGCGACTACGAGGGCACGGGCAACGGCCCGGTGTCGGCGTTCACGCACGCGCTGGCCGGGGCGGGAATCGAGGTCGAGATCCTCGACTTCGTCCAGCACGCGACGCGGCGGGGCCGGGGCAGCCCCGCGATGGCGTACGTGGAGTGCCTGGTCGGCGGTCAGCGGCGCTGGGGAGCGGGCCAGGACACCTCCGTGCTGACCGCCTCGGTGATGGCCGTGCTCTCGGCGGTGAACCGCGGCTGAGCCGGTCCGGCCCGGAGGGGGCTGCCTCCGGGCCGTCGGCCTCTCCGGCCGGGAGGGGCGGCCTCCGGGCCGGGGGTCCGCTCCGGCCCGGGGTTGTGCTCCGGGCCGGAGAGCGTCCTCGCGTGCCATGGGGGGGCGCGCGCCCCGGCCGGTGGTGGGGGGCCTGGGGTCCGGCCGGGGTGCGCGGGCGGTGGGGGCCGGCGGAAGTGAGGACGTGGAAGCACGCTAGCGGCACAGGTTCCGGCAAACGGGGCGATTCGGGCCCGGGTCGGGGTTCTTAGGGCGGGCTTAAGGAGCCCATCGGCACGGGTTAATGGTGCGGGCCCCCGCCGCACGGGCCCCCGCCGCGCCCGCTCCCGCCGCGCCCGCTCCCCGCCTCCGCGTCCCGGCGGGCCGTTCGCCGCCGCTGCCGGCCCACCCGCCGGCCGTGGCCCCGGCCGATCCGCTCCGGCGCGCTCAGGTGCAGCCCGATCCGGATCCGGACCTCCGTACCGCCGAGGACCGAACGGCCGATCCGCAGGTCGCCGCCGGTGGACTCGGCCACCCTGCGCACGATGTCCAGGCCGAGCCCGGTCGAGCCCAGTGCGCCCGCCGCCCCGCCCCGGCCGCTGGAGCCGCGGGCCAGGGCCGCCTTCGGGTCGGCGATGCCGGGGCCCGCGTCGGAGACCAGCACGATCACCGCGTCGCCGCTGTGGTGCACGTCGACCGCGAACGCGGTGCCCTCCCGGGTGTGCCGGAAGACATTGCCGAGCAGCGCGTCGAGCGCGGCGGCCAGTTCGGGCCGGGCGACCGGGATGCGCACCGTACGGCCCACCCCCGCCAGGCGCACCTCGCGGCCCTCGTCCTCGGCGAGCGCCGACCAGAAGCCCATCCGCTCCCGGATCACCTCGGAGACGTCGCAGCCCGCGCCCGCCCCCGTCTGCACCCCCTGTGTCTGCGGGCGCTGCTCGCGGGCGGTGCGGATGATCGTGTCGACCTCGTGCTCCAGCTGCTCGACCGCCGCCCGGGTCTGCTCGGCGGCCGGTCCCTCGCCCAGCGAGGCGGCGTTGAGCCGGAGCACGGTGAGCGGGGTGCGCAGCCGGTGGGAGAGGTCGGCGGCCAGTTCCCGTTCGTTGGCCAGGAGTTGTACGACCTGGTCGGCCATCGAGTTGAACGCGACGGCCGCGGAACGCAGTTCGGTGGGGCCCTCCTCCGGGACCCGGGTGCCGAGCCTGCCCTCGCCGAGGTTCTGGGCGGCGCCCGCGAGCCGCTGGGCGGGTTCCACCATCCGCACGCCGAGCCGGTCGGCGACCGCCACCGAGCCGACGATCAGGGCGAGGCCGACACCCGCCAGCATCAACCAGGCGGTGGTGACCCCTTTGGAGACCTCGCCCTCGGGCACGAACACCTCGACGACGGCGATGTCCCCGGAGCCCAGGGCCGTGGGCTGGAGCAGCACGGAGCCGCCCCGCACCGCGGTGATGGAGGCGCGGCCCGCCTTCCTGACGGTCTCGACGTCCTTGCGGGGCGCACGCCGGGTCCCGATCTCCAGCGCCGGGTGCTCCGGCTCGTCGGCGGCGGGGACATGGACGGCGAGGTGCCCCTCTTGACCCGGTTCGGTGGACATGACGGCCCGGGTCAGTTCCTTGCGGTCGGTGGTGATGGAGAGGGTCGGGCCGATCATCGCGGCCTGCCGTTCCGCGTCGGAGAAGGCCCGGTCGCCGGCCATCTCCTTGACGACGAGAGCGAGCGGCACGGCGAACGCGATGACCACCATGGCGGTGACCGCCAGGCAGACCTTGACCAGGGCCCATCTCACGCCGGTGGCTCCGGCGCCGGGGGCTGGATCTTCACGCCGACGCCGCGCAGGGTGTGCAGATAGCGCGGCCGGGCCGCGGTCTCCCCCAGCTTGCGGCGCAGCCACGACAGATGGACGTCGATGGTCTGGTCGTCGCCGTAGGACTGCTGCCAGACCTCGGCGAGGAGTTCCTTGCGCGGGACGACGACCCCCGGCCGTCCCGCGAGGTAGGTCAGCAGGTCGAACTCACGGCGGGTCAGATCGACGGCCACGCCGTCCAGTTCGGCCAGGCGGCGCAGTGGGTCGATGGACAGCCCGCCGACCCTGATGATCCGCCGCGGCGGCCCGTCACCGGCCGAGGCGCGCGAGCGGCGCAGCACGGCGGCCATCCGTGCCGAGAGGTGCTCGACCGAGAACGGCTTGGTCAGATAGTCGTCGGCGCCGTCGTTGAGCAGCCGTACGATCTCGCTCTCGTCGTCCCGCGCGGTGGCGATGATCACCGGCACGTCGGTGATGGAGCGGAGCATCTTCAGCGCCTCGGCACCGTCCAGATCGGGCAGCCCGAGGTCGAGTATGACCACGTCGAAGCGGAGGTGCGCGACCTCGCGCAGCGCTTCGAGCGCGGTGCCCACGCTCCGTACCGTATGGGATGCCTCGCTGAGGTGCCGGATGAGGGCGGAACGTACGAACTGGTCGTCCTCGACCACGAGCACACTTGCCATGGGCGGCACCGTACGCCATCGGCCCCCGCCCGGTCCCGCCCGCCGCAGGTACGGGGACAGGACGGGTCCGGGTGGTGCAGGATGTCCCGGATGCGACGAGGACTCGTACACGCGATCGCGTGGACGCTCGCCACCGGGGCGGCGGTCACGCTGTCGTGGTGGGGTGTGCACACGGTGCTGGCGGAGTCGGCGTACGACCCTCCGCTCGCCGTGCCGATCGCGGTGGGCGCGCGCCCGGAGCGGACCGGGCCGGCCGACGCGGAGCGGGAACCGGTGGCGTCCTCGACGCGCCGGGCCTCGCCCTCCGCCCCACCACGCGCATCCGGCAGCCGGGACGGCGGGGGCGGCGGAACCGGTACGGGCGGTGGGGACGGGACCGGCCGGAACACCTCGGGCCTTGGAGCCACTTCGTCGTCGCCGTCCCCCCGGCCGCCCCGGAAGCCGTCCCCCACCGCCGCGAAGCCCTCGGCACCCGCGGGCGAGGTGAAGGGGTACCGCACGGACGGGGGCCGGGTCGTCCTCGAACTGGGGCGCAGTTCGGCGAAGCTGGTCACGGCGACGCCGGAGCCGGGCTGGTCGATGCAGGTGTGGACGAACGACGCCTGGATCCGGGTGGACTTCAGCGACGGGAACGGGCGGACGGACTCGGTGTTCTGCACCTGGAACGGCCATCCGCCGACGGTGCAGGTCGTCGAGCCGTAGGCCGTGGGCTGTATGCCGTGGGCCGTATGCCGTGGGCCGTGGGTCGTGTGCCGTGTACGGGCAGGGGACGTTGGGGGCTCCGTGTCCCCGGGGTCTATGTGAAGACCCCGGGCGGCGGGGCCGGGGAGGGTTTGGCGCCCTCGTCCGTGACGACCGCCGCGCCGCCGGTGAAGTCGGCGAGCACCCGGCCGTGTTCGACGCGGCCGGGGTGCGGATCGCTCGCGACCCGGCGGGTCAGTTCGGCGACGGCGAGCGGCAGGTCGGAGGCGAGCAGTACGGCGTTACCGAAGCGGCGTCCGCGCCACACGGTCGGGTCGGCGGCGAGCGCCAGTTCGGGGAAGGCCGCCGCGGCGGTGGCGACCTGGCCGCGCAGATGGGCCAGCGGCGGACCGTCGGCGAGGTTGGCGGCGTACTGCCCGCCGGGCTTCAGCACCCGGCGTACCTCGGCGAGGAATTCGGCGGAGGTGAGATGGGCGGGGGTACGGGCCCCGCTGAACACATCGGCGATGACGAGGTCGGCCCAGCCGTCCTGGATCTTTCCGAGCCCGGCGCGGGCGTCCGCGGAACGGACCCGGATCCGGGCCTGCGGGTCCAGCGGGAGTTCCCGGCGCACCAGTTGGACGAGGGCGGCGTCGAGCTCGACGATCTGCTGGGTGGAGCGGGGGCGGGTCGCGGCGACGTAGCGGGCGAGGGTGAAGGCGCCGCCGCCCAGGTGGACGACGTGCAGCGGCTGCTGCGGAGGGGCGGCCAGGTCGATGATGTGGCCGATCCTGCGCTGGTACTCGAAGGAGAGGTACGTGGGGTCGTCGAGGTCCACGTGCGACTGCGGGGCGCCGTCCAGCAGCAGGGTCCAGCCGTGCGGCCGTTCCCGGTCGGGTATCAGCTCGGCGCGGCCGCCGTCGACCGTCTCGGCCGCCCCGGCCCGCTCGCCCTTGCCGGCCCGGCGCTCCTGCTTGCGCCCGGAGTCCTTCCGTGCGCCCGAGCCTCCGGCCGGCCCTCCTCGACGTGCCACTTTCGCTGATCCTCGCTCATGGGATGCCGCGGCGTACCGCCTGCGGCGGGAGGAATCCCTCCCGTCCTCCCATTATGGGCGCAGACCGGCGGGCACAGGGGGGGTGGCGTCGCCCCCCCTGTGCCCGCCGGTCTCAGCTGCACTTGTCGGCCGCTTCGATCACCCGGGCCGCCTCGTCGAGCGCGGCCCGGAGCGCGGACGGATCGGTGACGTGGGCGTCCTCGGCGGGCGGCAGCAGCCAGCCGCTGCCGGAGACGGACGGCTCGGCGGGGACGGGGATGCGCAGCCCCCGGCCGTTCGAGGACGTACAGGCGCTGCCGGGTACGTCCCAGGCCTCGGCGGTACCCGGGGGCACCAGGAACCCCAGGGTGTCGCAGGCACCGTCGTGCAGCACCGGGCCGACCGCCTCCTGGTCGGCACCGCGACGCAGGATGTCGACGGCCTCCAGGCCGTGGCGGGCGGGGACGGTGACGAGGTCGCAGGGCTCTTCGGCGGCTCCGGCGGCCGGGGGCGCCGGATCGGGCGCCGAGCCGGTCGCGGTCGTGTCCGCCGGGGGCGCGGCGCCGGGCGAGGTCGCTGGGCCGGGCGAAGTCGCCGTGCCGGGCGAAGTCGCTGGGCCGGGCGAGGTCGCCGTAGGGTCTGCCGGGGTCGTGGTCGTGTCTGTCGGGGTCGTCGCGGTCGTCCGTGAGCCGGTCTCCGAGCCGGGATGCAGCAAGGGAACCCCTCCTCTCATCGCCCGACGGAGCCACACTCCGTCTCCACATGTACCAACGCGCCGACCCCGTCAAGGGCTACGGCGCCACGCCGCCGCAAAGGGTGGCAGTTCATGGCGGATCAGAGGCGAGTTATCCCTTTTGCCGTGAAACGCAGCGTGTGTGACTTGTCACAGCGGGTACGTTCTTGCCCCGCCGGGACACCGGAACCAGGAGTCCGGCCGCACCAGAAAGGGCCCCGTCATGGTGTCGACACGGGCAGTTCCCAACCTTGTCTTCCGGCAACTGCGCGGCCCGCGTTCGGCGGGAGAGTTCGCGGCGGCCGTGCGCAGGGCCGCCCGCGAGATCGGCGAACAGGTCGCGTGCGACGCCCGGTACATCGGCCGCGTGGAGTCCGGCGAGATCCGCTGTCCCAACTACGCGTACGAGCGGGTCTTCCTGCACATGTTCCCCGGGGCGTCCCTGGCCGACCTGGGGTTCTCGGCCCGCGAGAGCGTGCGCGGGAGGGGGGCGCGGGAGACGGCGGGGACGGCGGGGACGGCAGAGTGCCCGACGGTCCCGGCCGGCCGGGCACCAGGGCCGACCGCGCCCCTGTCCCCGCCCCTGTCCCTGTCCCTGCCCCCGGCCCATTCCCCGCCCCCCACGCTCCACAGCGACATCGACGAGGAGAGCGACGTGCTGCGTCGCGTGTTCATGACGAGCGGCACCACCACGGTGGCGGCCGCGTCCCTGGGGCTCGGCCGCACCCACGCGTCCGCCGCCCCGATCTCCCTGCCCGCACAGCGACGGGTCGGCGAGGCCGAGGTGAGCGCCGTGGAGAAAGCGGTGCGGCAGATCCGGCTGCTGGACGACCGGCACGGCGGCGACGGGCTCTACCGGCGGGCGGCCCAGCCGCTGCGGGCCGCCTACGCGCTGCTGGACGCCGGGAGCACCGCCCGGCGGGCCACCGCGGACCGGCTGCACGCGGGCGCGGGTGAGCTGGCCATCTCCGTGGGCTGGCTGGCCCATGACTCGGGCCGCTTCGAGGACGCCCGCTCGCACTACGCGGAGGCGCTCGCCACGGCCCGGCTGGCCGGTGACTCCGCGCTGGAGGCGCACGCGTTCTGCAACGCGTCGTTCCTGGCGCGGGACACGGGCCGGCCGAGGGAGGCGGTCCGC
The DNA here is from genome assembly GCF_026341775.1 of Streptomyces sp. NBC_00654. NCBI lineage: Bacteria > Bacillati > Actinomycetota > Actinomycetes > Kitasatosporales > Streptomycetaceae > Streptomyces > Streptomyces sp. NBC_00654. The sequence goes on from NZ_JAPEOB010000003.1 coordinate 186,437, forward strand.
GCCGCGGAGGCGGGACAACGGGCCGCCCGCGCGCTCGGCTCGCCCCGGCTGCTGGCGCTGCTCGCACTGCGGGAGGCGGGGGGCCGGGCGGGACTCGGCGACCGTACGGGGTGCGACCGGGCGATCGGCCGGGCCCGCGCGGCCTTCGAGCGCGGACCGGCCGCCGCCGATCCGGAGTGGATGACCTTCTTCCGGGACGCGGAGCTGGAGCTGCTGGAGGCGCAGTGCTGGTCGACGCTGGGCGACTGGTCCCGGGCCGCCCGGCACGGGCGGCGCGCGGTGGCGCTCCAGGACGCCCACTTCACCCGGAACCTGGCGCTGTACCGGGCTCAGCTGACGGGCGACCTGGCGCGGTGGGGCCTGGCCGACGAGGCGGCGGCGACGGGGCACCAGGTCCTGGACCTGCTCGACCGGGTCCAGTCCTCCCGGATCCGGGGAATGCTGGCGGGGGCGGCACGGGTGCTGGAGCCCCGGAGCGGGGCGGCCGGGGTGGCGGCGTTCCTGGCCCGCCACGCGGACCGGGGCACGCGCGCCTGAGCAGGTGATGGCGGCACCCCGGTGACGGCGACGGCCCGGAGACAGCAACGGCCCGGAGACGGCCGGAGGGCCGCCGGAGGGCCGTCACCGGTCCGGGTCCGGTGGGCGGCCGGCGGCCCGTGGACAGCCGAAGCTCCCCGGAGCGCGGGCCCCGCTACCGCTCCAGGTGGCCCGTGTCGTTCCAGCGCTCCATGGCGGGCATCCCGTACGCCCAGCCGAGCACCGACAGCGACGTCGGATCCAGCCTGATCCGGGCGCCGAAGGACAGGTCCTCGCCCAGCCAGCGCGCCCCCAGGGCCCGCAGGATGTGTCCGTGGGCGAAGACCAGGACGTCCCGGTCCGCCGAGCGCGCCCAGTCCACGATCTCGTCGGCGCGGGCGGAGACGTCCGCGGTCGTCTCGCCCCCCGGGACACCGTCGCGCCAGATCAGCCAGTGGGGACGCTCCGCCCTGATCTGCGCCGGGGTCAGCCCTTCGTACGCCCCGTAGTCCCACTCCATGAGCGCGTCCCACGGCTCGGCCCGCTCGCCGAACCCGGCGATGTCGCAGGTCTCGGCGGCCCGGACGAGCGGGCTGGTCCGCACCTCGACCCCGGGCAGTCCCGCCCACGGTGCCCGGCGCAGCCGTTCCCCGAGCAGCTTGGCGCCCGCGCGGCCGGTGTCGAGGAGCGGAATGTCGGTCCTGCCGGTGTGATTGCCCTGGACGGACCACTGGGTCTGGCCATGCCGGGCGAGCAGGATTCGCGGTGCCATGACGGCTCTCCCTGAAACGGTGAAACGGTGAACAGGTCCCGGACTGCGATGGCCGGGACGGCGACGGGGGGACGGCCACGAGGTTCCGGGCCCGGTCGGGGGGCGGGGCCTGTTCGTCCCGCTCCATCATCGCGCACGTGCCCATCGGGCAACCTCCGGGGCCGTATCCGCGTCCCTCTCTCCGCAGTGCCGTTCCGCCCTCGGTCCGCGACCGGAACGGCATGTGCGCGGGGCGTCCGAAAGGGACCCCCCGGGGGGAGTGGCGGCTCGTGACCACCGTACGGTTGAACGCCCGCCGTCAGCCGTATGAACATGGGGAGAGCTACCGGATGCCGCACGCCACCGCCGCGAACGTGCCCGGCCACCGGCCCCGCTGGTGGACGGAACTGCCACTGATCGCCGTGGTCTACGGACTCTATTCGGCGGGCCGGCTCGTGGTCCGCGGCGATGTGTCGACGGCGGTCGACCACGGTCTGGCCATCCTGCGCCTGGAGAAGGCGCTCCATATCAACGCCGAGCATCCGCTCAACCGGCTGCTGACCGACACCCCGTCGCTCGGGATACCCGCCGACTTCGCGTACGCCTCCCTGCACTACCTGGTCACCCCGGCCATCCTCATATGGATGTTCCGGCGCAGGTCGGCCGCCTACCGGGCGGCCAGGACCTGGCTGATGACCTCGACCCTGCTCGGCATGATCGGTTTCACGCTGATGCCGACCTGTCCGCCCCGGCTGCTGGACGCCGGGCACGGCTTCGTCGACACGATGGCGCAGTACAGCGCGTACGGCTGGTGGGGCACCGGGGCCAGCGCGCCGCGCGGTCTCAGTGGAATGACCAACCAGTACGCGGCGATGCCGAGTCTGCACGTGGGCTGGTCCGTGTGGTGCGGCATCCTGCTGTGGCGCCACGGCCGCCATCCCCTCGTTCGGGCAGCGGGCATCGCCTATCCGCTGTTCACCACTCTGGTGGTGATGGGCACCGCCAACCACTACTTCCTCGACGCCGTCGCGGGTGCCGCCGTGATGGGCGTCGGAGCGCTCCTGACCAGGCCGGTGATGCGGCTGGCCGACCGGATCAAGGACCGGTTCCGGGCGTCCTCGGCCCCCGTCGCCGCGGCTGTCTCCGCGACGAAGTCCCCGATTGTCAGTGCCGGATGCAAGACTTCCGCGGGTGAGCGAATCCCCGGCCAGCGGACCACCTCCGCAGATTCCACCGACGCGGCACGAAGCGACACCGAGCTTGGCGGCACGGAGCGAGGCGACACGGCACGAAGCGACACAGCCGCGAGCGACGACGCTCCGGCAGCGGCTCGCTGAACTGCGCGGCCCGTCCGTCGCACCGCACCCGCTCGACGCCCGCGCGCTGGCCGCACTCGCCGCGAACCCCGGCTGCAGACGCCGGGCCCTGCTCGACGGCGCCGGGGTGGACAAGGCCGTGCTCGCCGCCGCGCTCGGCTCCCCCGCCCCGTTCGGCCAGTCCCAGTTCGCCTTCATGCGGGGCAACGCGTTCGAGGCGAAGGTCAAGGCCGACGGCGGTACGGAGCTGCTGCGCCTGCTGCACGAGCGGCTCGGCGGCGGCGGCGAGGCGCCGAGCGAGGTGCGGGTGCCCGATCTGACGGCGGCCGGGCCCGAGGGCCGGGCCGCACGCACCGCGCTCGCCCTGCGGGAGGCGACGGCGGCGGACGCCTGGACGCTGCTGGACCACCCGATGCTGGCCCTGGAGGTGGCGGGATCGCCCGCCTATCTGGAGCCCGACGCGGTGGTGGTGCACCCAGACGGCCGGTGGACGGTCGTCGAGATCAAATCCTTTCCCATGATCGACAGCTCCGCCGACGCGGCGAAGGTCGGCGCCGCGGCCCGCCAGTCCGCCGTCTATGTGCTGGCGCTGGAGCGGGTCGCGGCGGTGACCGAGGGCGCCGAGGTCGGGCACCGGGTGCTGCTGGTCTGCCCGAAGGACTTCTCCAACCTGCCGACCGCCTCGGTCGTGGACGTACGCAAGCAGCGCGCCGTCACCCGCCGCCAGCTGACCCGGCTGGCCCGTATCGAGGACATCGCGGCGGCCCTGCCCGAGGGGACGACGTTCGACCCGGAGTGCTCACCGCAGGAGCTGGACGCGGCGGTCGAATCGGTCGGCGCCGCGTACGCCCCGGAGTGCCTGGCGGCGTGCGAGCTGGCCTTCCACTGCCGGTCCAGGTCCCGGGCCGAGGGCGCGGTGGAGTCACTGGGCCGCAGCGTGCGGGGCGAGCTCGGCGGGCTGACGACGGTGGCCGAGGTACTGGCCGCCGCGGCCGGCAGGAAGGGCGACCCGGCCGATCCGACGGTCGCCGCGCTGCGCAGGGCGGCGGCGCTGCGCGCGGAAGCCCTGGAGACGGCGGCGCTGCGGACCGGAACACCGCGGAACACCGCTCCGTACGCGGAGGCGCTGGAGGGCACGGCCGCATGTCGCTGATCAATACGCTGGCCCGGCTGGAGGCCGTGGACAGCGGCCGCGCGCAGCCGATGGCCACCGTCCGCCACCGCCATCTCACCGCCGCACCGCTGGTGCTGGTGCCGCTGACCACGGCCGGTGAGGCGGGCGCCCCGCTCGGGGCTCTCGTCGGGACGGACCGCGAGGCGCCCCGGCTGCTCGCGGTCGCCCAGCCGCGCGACCGTGATCTGCGGTTCGCGTTCCTCGCGGAGCTGGCCGAGACCGTCCTGCCGCACATCGAGGGGTACGAGGACGTCGTCGAGCCCGCCGAGCGCAGCGAGGCCGATCCCGGGACCGGCAAGAAGGTCAAGGTCGAGGTCGAACTGTGCGCGGACGCGGCCCAGGTGATCGTGCCGAGCCGGGCGGGCATCGAGTTCGTCCGGCTGCTGGGGCGTTCGATGCGGTTCCGGCGGACCGCCGAGGACGACCCCGACACCCCTTACCCGGCGCCCGTACGGGTGCCCCTGCTCGGCCGCTGGCTGACGCACTACGGGGAGCGGGCCCGGGTGCCGGGCTCCTCGCTGCTGCTCGCCACCACGGATCTGCTGAACCGGCACTGGGCGACCGGGCAGAGCAGCCTGGAGGACCAGCATCTGGGGGCGCTGCTCTCCTGGATCGACCCGCCCCCGGGCGAGTCGGGGGCGGCGGCGGCGCTCCGTGCGGAGCTGGCGCGGGACCCGGGCGGCCAGTTGCTCTGTCCGCCCGCCGGGCCGGCCACCGACCCGGCGTTCGACAACCGGCTGCTGGCGCCCGCGATCGAGCGGTACGACCGGGCGCGCACCTCGCTGGCGGCGGCCGAGGACGGGCTCGCGGCGGATGCCCGGCTGGCCGGTCTGAGCGACGCCGAGCGGGAGATCCGGTCCCTGCTGGCCGGGGTGCTGCTGCCCACCTGGGACGCCGTGTGGCGGGGGCTCGATCTGCTGCGCGGGCTGCCGGAGGGGGCCAGGGCGGAGGAGCGGTGGACCCGGGACCGCTGGTCGTTCACCGGACACCGGGACCGGGTGCGCTCCGGTGAGCCGCCGCAGCCGCGCCGGGACGACGCGGTGACGGCGGCGCGGAAGCTGGCCGCGCGGGAGACGGCCCAGGCGCAGCTGGACGCGCAGGAGGCACTGGACGATCCGCTGGTGCTCGCCGGACGGCGGCTCTCCGGTGAGGCGTTCCTCGCGGAGGTGACGGAGGTGGAGATGACGTACACCGAGTCGAAGCGCCCCTCGCCGCGCCCGCTGGTCACGGTCCGTACGACCGAGCGCCCGCATCTGGGCGAGCGCACCAAGGTCTACCGCTCGCTGGACGGGAAGCCGCAGACCGCGGAGTTCGCGTGGTACGCCGCCGGGGACGCGGCGGACGGCGGCGCGGCGGGCACTGGCGCTGTGGACGGCAGCGGCGCGGGCGGCACCACGGGCAGCGGCGCGGGCGTCGGAGCCGGCGGGACGGACGGGGCGGCGGACGGGGCGGGCGAGATCCTGCTGGTGCTGCGCGTCCTGGACCGGATGGGTCGGGGCAGGGAACCGGCCCCCGGTTCGGTGCCGGAGCCCGGCGACCGGATCGCCTGGACCCTGTTCGAGCACGATCAGCGCGGCGGCCCTGCGCTGCCGGACCCGGAGGAGACCCCGTGGACCCACGGCGGCCCGCCGGGCGCGTCGGCCGGACATCCGGAGAATCCCGACCCCGTGACCTCGGAGGACCTGCTGTGAAGGCCGTGTTCGACCCGGGTGCCGAGGCGGCACGGGCGACCGAAGCGATCCTCGGCGACACCCTGCGCGGCACCTCGCGCGGAATCGTCGTGGACTCGCCGCCGGGCGCCGGGAAGTCGACCCTCGTGGTCCGCGCCGCGCTCGAACTGGCCGCCGCCGGACACCCGTTGATGGTGATCGCGCAGACCAACGCGCAGGTCGACGACCTGGTGGTGCGCCTCGCGGAGAAGGACCCCGAGCTGCCGGTGGGCCGGTTGCACAGCAGCGACTCCGATCCGTACGACAAGGTGCTGGACGGCCTGGCCAACGTACGGAAGTCGGCGAAGGCGGCGGATCTGGCCGGGCTCGACATCGTCATCTCGACGGCCGCCAAGTGGGCCCATGTGAAGAACGTGGAGCCGTGGGGCCACGCGATCGTCGACGAGGCGTACCAGATGCGTTCGGACGCGCTGCTGGCCGTCGCCGGGCTCTTCGAGCGGGCGCTGTTCGTCGGCGACCCCGGCCAGCTGGACCCGTTCTCGATCGTCGGCGCGGACCAGTGGGCGGGGCTGAGCTACGACCCGTCGGCGAGCGCGGTCTCCACGCTGCTGGCGCACAATCCGCAGCTGCCGCAGCACCGGCTGCCGGTGTCGTGGCGGCTCCCGGCGTCGGCCGCGCCGCTGGTCTCCGCCGCGTTCTACCCGTACACCCCGTTCCGCAGCGGTACGGGCCACGGGGACCGGCGGCTCTCCTTCGGCGTCGCGTCGGACGGATCGGGTCCGGACCGGGTTCTGGACGAGGCGGCGGAGTCGGGCTGGGGGCTGCTGGAGCTTCCGGCCCGGCACACCCCGCGCACCGACCCGGAGGCGGTACGGGCGGTGGCCCTGGTGGTGCGCCGGATGCTGGACCGGGGCGGCGTCGCGACGAGCGAGCGGTCCGCGGACCCCGTGCCGGTGACGGCGGACCGGGTGGCGGTCGGCACGGCGCACCGCGATCAGGCGGCGGCGGTCCGGGCGGCGCTCGCGGAGCTGGGCGTCACGGGCGTGGCCGTGGACACGGCGAACCGGCTCCAGGGCCGCGAGTTCGATGTGACGGTGGTCCTGCATCCGCTGTCCGGTCGCCCGGACGCGACCGCCTTCCACCTGGAGACGGGCCGCCTCTGCGTCCTGGCCTCGCGCCACCGGCACGCCTGTGTCGTGGTGTGCCGCGAGGGCGTGGCGGACCTGCTGGACGAGCACCCGTCGACGGAGCCGGTGCAGCTGGGGGTCACGGTGAAGTTCCCGGACGGCTGGGAGGCGAATCACGCGGTGCTGGCCCATCTGGCGGAGCACCGGGTCCGGTGGCGGCCCTGAGATCCGCCGACGGCGCCGGCCCCCGGTGGCGGCCCTGAAGGAGGTCCGTGCCCCGCGCCCCGGAGCGCGGGGCGGGAAGCGCCCTTGCGCGGGGTTGGACAATGGAGGGTGGCCGTCCGGCCGTCCGAAGGAGGAACACCACATGGCACAGCCCGAGCGGAACGAGCGCCGGAGGCTGCGTCCCGCACCGCTGCTCTTCGAGCCGTCGGAGGCGGTCGCCGATCCCGAGCACTTCTTCGACCTGGAGTCGATGGAGGACCCGAAGGACCTGCTGGCCCGCGCGACGGAGCTGACGCACGCGTTCCGGGCGGCGACCGACCGGGCGGTCGAGTTCCAGGCGATAGCGGCGGCGCAGCTGGCCGACCCGCGCCGGTTCGACAGGCTCACGACGGCGGATGTCGCGGAACGCGCGCAGTGGACCGAGGACTACGCCAAGAAGATGATCGAGTTCGGCCGGTCCCTGCTCAGCAACCCCGGGTCCTGACCGTCCGCGAGCCCCGGGCCCAAGCCTTCCTCGGTCACTCCGGGTATGACCCCTGGCATATGCCGTCGGGCAAGATACCCCTTCGCCTTCCGCCCTGTCCCGGTTTTCGCAACTCTCGGAATCGGTCCGGTCACTCCCGGTAGACCTGTCTCCATGAGCGCATGGCTGCAAGACGAAACGACCCGGCAGGCCGGTGCCGCCGCGCACCACGGCGTCGACATCTTCGCCCTGTTGCGGGACCACGCCGCCCATCAGACCGCTCAGATCACCGCGGCCGGTGCCGCGTGGCTGGCCGGGGCCACGTCGTATCCCCGCAGCACGCTGTCGCAGTGGGAGGCACGTCCCGGTGCGCCGGGCGTGCTGCCGTGCGGCTCCGCGTTCGACGTGGTGAATGTGCCGGCCCTCTTCGGCCGCCGGATGCTGGAGCGGCTCTGGGCCGAGGGTCCGGGCTCGGGCCCGGTCGCCACGCACCGCGGCCGGATGCTGCTGTTCGCGGCCCCCGGCACCGCCCAGCGGCTGCCCTCGCTGCTGGCCTGGGAGGAGTGGGGCGGCGCCGCCGCCGAGGGCCCGGAACGGCACCCGGAAGGGCACCCGGAACAGGAGTACCCGCAGGAGCGGGCCGTGCCTCCGCTGCTCTGCCACGGCACCGGCGACGCGGTGACGGTCCCGCCCCTGACCTGCGCTCCCCGTAGTTCCGGGCCCCGCTGGGTGGTCGCCCCGGACACCCGTAACCCGTGGCTCCCCGGGCCCGACGTCATGCTCTGGGCATGCGTACGGGTGGGGAGGTCGGCACCGCTCGCGGCCACCGGTAATCCGATTTTTCCTCCGGCCGATCCGGATGCTAATGTCTACGACGTCAGCAGGCGCCGTTAGCTCAGTTGGTTAGAGCAGCTGACTCTTAATCAGCGGGTCCGGGGTTCGAGTCCCTGACGGCGCACAGACAGAAGAAGCCCCTCGCGCAAGCGGGGGGCTTCTTCGTGTCAGGTGCCGGTGGTGACCCGGACCGTCCAGGAACCCGACGGGGTGCGGTCGGCGACCTCGACCCTGGTCCGCTCGCCGGGCACGGTGAAGGTCTCGCCGACCCCGAGCGGGGCGTCGGCGAGCGGCGGGTAGACCGACCGGTCCCAGCAGGACTGGGTGTCCGGGTGGGTGTCGATCACCTCGACGGGACCGCCGCCGGACGGCGTCCCGTTGCGGATCCGGTAGATCAGGACGCCCTCCGAGCAGGTCGCCCGGTCGTTGCCGGTGGCGCTGCGGGCCTCGATGGCCAGAGCGCTGTCCTCGCCCGTCCTGACGACGGCGAGCCGGGTCCCGATGGACCCGCCGGGGACGGGGGCGGTGGAGACGGGCTCCAGGGTGAGATCGGCCTCGCCCTGGACACAGACCACCTGGCGGCCGTCGAGCCAGCCGAGCTTCCACTTGTGCCAGCCGAACAGGTCCGGCGCCAGTCCGAACTGGCTGCCCATGACATCCCAGTCACCGACGTACGTGTCCCAGTCGCCCTTGCCGTCCGTGGGCCGGTGGTAGAGGTCGGCCAGGTCGAAGACATGCCCGGTCTCGTGCGCGAGAACGTTGCGGTCCGGCGGATGCTGCTCGAAGACGGTGACGACGCGCCGGATGTCCGTACCGTCGGCGCGCAGCGGACGGTCGAAGTTGACGACCTTGGTGGCGTCGGAGTCGACACCGGGAGCGTCCGGGTCGGCGACGAGATAGACGATGTCGTACGTGGAGAAGTCGACCTCGCTGTCGGCCGCTTCGATCGCGTCGCGCAGATAGGCGGTGCGCCGCCCGGAGTCCCAGTCACGCTCTATGCCGTACCAGCCGGCCGGGTGCGGCATCCGCGTCCAGCGCTGCCGGGGGTGCGGGCGCAGGGTGAACTTTCCGTAGCTGGCGCGCTGGAAGAAGCGGGTGGTCGCGGGGAAGTAGTCGGCGCTCAGCACCTCCGGGGTGAGGGCCGGCTCGGAGCCCGGGAACGAGAGGAAGATCATGACCGCGTCGAGGGTGCGGTCGGGTCGGGGGTAGGAGCCGTTCCAGTTGTCCAGTCCCAGCGAGTGGTGCGCGGCGGTACGGGGCAGGGCGCACGGGCCCGCGTCACCCGTGGCGGCCACGGCGGGGCCCGCGACGAGGGACATGGCGGCAAGCGCCGCGAGGGAGGTCAGAGCGGCCGCCACACCGCGCAGACTCGGCCTTTCCACTCCCCCGGCTCCGTGCTGACGCGGCACATCTACCTCCGGGTGGCGAAATGCGGGACACCTCAACCACCCTGTGACGGTTCGGAGCGTCGCGCCCTGTTGGGCTGCCCCACACGGGTCAGATGCCACCCCCTCCGCCGATCCCGCCACCGACCCCTCCGCCGACCTTCACGGACAGTCACGGCCACCCCTCGCAGTCCCCGCGAATCGACAGATCCGCACAGAAATAATCAGCAGCGGGCAAACCGGGGCGGCGCCGGACGGGGCAGTACGGCACATCCACCGGGCTCGCCACGCTGAACGGGCTGGAACGGCCACCACACCACCCTCTATGCTTCACCACGCTTTCCCGCGTGGTTCCCGCCCCCACCCAGGCGCTCCACCCGGCGGCCTGTCCGACCCCACCTGTTCACGACAATCTTCACAGCGGGAGCGAGCGGTGAGCGGTACCTCCGAAGGGCCGAGGCCCCCGGCAGGCGGAATCTCCGACTCCGCCCCCTCTCCGGTCACGGAACGTCACGCGACGGGACCCACAGCCTCCGAGCTGCGCGACTACCGGGCCGCGTTCCGGGTCACCACCCTCCCCATGGCCGTCGTCGACGCGCAGGGACTGATCGTGCGCGCCAACGACTCGCTCGGTGGGCTGCTGGGCACCGACCCCGCGGCCCTCGCCGCACGGCCCGCGTCGGACCTGGTCGACTTCGCGTCGGACGGCCGTGCCTGGCACGCGTACCGCGAGGTGCTGCACGGCCGGCGCTCCCGGTTCCACTGCACCCGCCGGCTCAAGCATCCCGACGGGCACTCCCTGTGGGCCGAGATCACCGTCGTACCGATGACCGGCACCACCGAGGCCGGCGCCGGCCCCGCCCCGGACACCGCCGCCCCCTCCCCGGACACCGCGGGCGCCGGACCGGACACCGCGGGCGCCGATTCCGCGCCCCGCCGGGTGCTGCTCTCGGTCGCGGACGTCAGCGACCGGCACGAGCTCCAGATGCGGCTGCGCCACCTCCAGATGCACGACCCGGTGACCCGGCTGCCGAACCGGACGCTGTTCTTCGAGCGGCTCTCGACGGCGCTGGAGACCCCGCCGTACCAGGACGACTCGATGATGCCCCCGCACGGCCGCATCGGACTCTGCTATCTGGACCTGGACGGGTTCAAGGCGGTCAACGACACCCTGGGGCACCGCATAGGCGACCGGCTGCTCGCGGCCGTCGCCGGGCGGCTGACCGACTGTGCCGGAAGCGGGTCCCAGCACCGCGACGGCAGCCATCTGGTAGCTCGCCTGGGCGGTGACGAGTTCGCGATCCTGGTCGAGGACTCCGCGGGCACGGAGCAGCTCACCGAACTGGCCCGTACGCTCCTCACCGCGATCCAGCGGCCGTTCGACCTGGCCGGGCAGCGGCTCTCGGTCTCCGCGTCGATCGGGGTGGTGGAACGGGCCGTGGCGGGCACCTCGCCCACCGGTCTGATGCAGGCCGCCGACACCACGCTGTACTGGGCGAAGGCCGACGGCAAGGCGCGCTGGACCCTCTTCGACCCCGAACGCAACGCCCACCGCATGACCCGCCAGGCGCTCGCCTCGACGCTCCGGCCCGCCGTGGAGCGCGGTGAGTTCACGCTGGAGTACCAGCCGTTGGTGGGCATGACCGACGGCGTCGTGCACGGGGTGGAGGCCCTGGTGCGGTGGCATCACCCGCAGTTCGGGGTCCTGGCGCCGAACCGGTTCATCTCCATCGCCGAGGAGGACGGCTCGATCGTCCAGCTGGGCCGGTGGGTGCTGCGCACCGCGTGCCGGCAGGCGCGGCGCTGGCAGCTGGACCACCCGGACCAGCCGCCGCTGTTCATCAGCGTCAACGTCGCCGTGCGGCAGGTCTGGGACTCCGATCTGGTCGCCGATGTGGCGGAGATCCTGGCCGACACCGGGCTGGAGCCGGGCCTGCTGCAGCTGGAGCTGACCGAGTCCGCGGTGATGGGTTCGGCCGGCCGGCCGCTGCGGGCGCTCCAGGAGCTCAGCGACATGGGCGTACGGATCGCCATCGACGACTTCGGCACCGGCTACTCGAACCTGGCCTATCTGAGCCGGCTGCCCGTCTCCGTGCTGAAGCTGGACGGCTCCTTCGTCCGGGGCTTCCGTTACGACGACGGCGCCCACCCCAGCCCCGCCGACGAGACGATCGTCGAGGCGATGGTCCAGCTGGCGCACCGGCTGGGGCTGACGGTCACCGCGGAGTGCGTGGAGACGGCGGGGCAGGCGGAACGGCTGCGGAGGATCGGCTGCGACACGGGGCAGGGGTGGCTGTACTCACGGGCGGTGTCGCCGGAGCTGATCGCCGGGCTGATCCGCACGCGGCCCGTGCCGTGAGACCTGTGCGCCCCGCGCGTCCCATGTGCCCGGTGAGACCCGTGAGCCCCGGAAGGCCGTCCGGGGCTCACCGAGGCTCACTCGGGCGGCCGGGTCAGGAAGGCAGTCCGTACGCGTCGGCGATCAGGTCGTAGCTGCGCAGCCGCGCCTCGCCGCCATGGGCGTTGGCGGTGATCATCAGCTCGTCGGCGCCGGTGCGCTTGGCCAGGGCGTCGAGGCCGGCGCGGACCTCGTCCGCGGTGCCGTGGATGACATTGGCGAGCCAGCTGTCGACGAACTCCTGCTCCATGGGGCTGAAGGCGTACGCCTCCGCCTCCTCGGGGCTCGGAACCAGCCCCGGGCGGCCGGTGCGCAGGCGGACCATCGACAGGGCACCGGTGAGCACCTGGCGGCGGGCCTCGCGCTCCTCGTCGGCGGCCAGGGCCGAGACGCCGATCAGGGCGTACGGGGCGTCGAGCACCGCGGAGGGCTTGAAGGACTCCCGGTAGAGGTCCAGGGCCGGAACGGTGTTCCGGGCCGAGAAGTGGTGGGCGAAGGCGAACGGCAGGCCGAGGACACCGGCCAGCCGGGCGCTGAAGCCGGAGGAGCCCAGCAGCCAGACGGGCGGCCGGCCCGGGGACTGCACCCCGCCGGGCGCGGTCGCCTGGACCGGGCCGGGTACGGCGTGGATCCGGGCGTACGGGTGGCCGTCGGGGAAGTCGTCGTCCAGGAACCGGATCAGCTCGGCGAGCTGCTGCGGGAAATCGTCGGCCCCCTCGCCCGGCCGGTCGGTGCGGCGCAGCGCGGCGGCGGTCGCGCCGTCCGTGCCGGGGGCGCGGCCCAGGCCCAGGTCGATGCGGCCGGGGGCCATGGCCTCCAGCGTGCCGAACTGCTCGGCGATGACCAGCGGGGCGTGGTTGGGCAGCATCACTCCGCCGGAGCCGAGCCGGATGCGCTCGGTGTGGGCGGCGAGGTGCGCCAGGATCACGGCCGGGGAGGACGAGGCGACCCCGGGCATGGAGTGGTGCTCGGCGACCCAGAAGCGGTGGAAGCCGCGGCGTTCGGTCAGCTGGGCGATGTCCACGCTGGTGCGCAGCGCCTGGGTCGCGGTGCGGCCCTGCCCCACGGTCACCAGGTCGAGCACGGACAGGGGCACGGAAGCCGTTCCGCCTGCGGTGCCGCGAATCTCGTCGCCTCGGATCTCGTCCACGTGTCGGCCTCTCCCGGTGGTGCTGTCGCGTATCGGAAGGAGGAAACAGGAGGATGACTCCGTTTATTCCCGGGGGCCGGCCGCCTTCCGGGTGCCGGCCGCCGTTCCCGGGGGCTTTCCCGCTACTCCCGGACCTCGATTCCCCTGGTGTCCCAGGTCCCCGGCGGCGGTACGCGGGTGGCGAAGAGCGTGCCGAGCTTCGGTGACCAGGCCCGGCGGTCCGCCAGCCGCAGCCCTTCCCAGACCGTCACCTGGTTCGCCGTGAGGACCGGCTTGCCGAGAAGTTCCTCCAGTTCGGGGATGTACGCGGCGGTGTGCAGGGCCGTGTCCGGGAGCAGCACCGCCTCCGCGTCCGGGTGGTCGCCGCCGACGGCCAGTTCCTTCAGCAGCTCCACACCCCAGGTGCCGGCCTCCTGCGCCGTGATGATGCCGCTGCCCCGGGTGGCGACCACCTCGATGTCCCCGGCCTTCAGGAAACCGGCGAAGAGCCCGGCGATCTCCTCCGGGTAGGTCGCGGCCACCGCGACCCGCCGGGCGCCCAGCTCCCGTACCGCGTGGACGAAGGCGAAGGAGGTGCTGGACGCCGGCATGCCCGCGGCACGGGCGAGGGTGGCGATCTGTTCGTGCGCGCCGTCCCAGCCGTACACGAAGCTTCCGCCGGTGCAGGTCCAGACGAGCGCTTCGGCGCCCGCCAGCCGCAGCTCCTCCACCCCGGCGGCGAGCAGGTCGGGGGCGCCGATCGCGCGCAGCTCCTCGACGCGCCGGACGTCCTCGCCGGTCTCGGTGTGGAACAGCGGGAGTCTGATGTCGCTGTCGAGCATGATCTCGATCCGCGGGAAGTCGTCCTCGGCGGAGTGGCCCGGGTAGAGAAGTCCAACGGTCGTCATGTCCACCCTTCCTTTTCGTCCGGTCCTTCGTGTCCGGCGCCGGAGGCGGGGCGAGCGGTCGCCCGAGCGGCGTGTCCCACTGCTGCCCCGGCCCCTTCCCAGTATTCCCCCAGTGGGCGCATCCCTCTCGGCACCTGCCGGGCGCCGCGGACGGCGGTAGGTTGGGTGGCGAGCGTGGCCGATCCGTGCGTCCCCGACGTTGCGAAGTGATGACTCACCGATGCCAGGACCCGTCCTTCTCGTCCTCGAATCCGATCCGTCGCCGCGCCTGGGCCGGCTGACCGGCCGGGTCGTGGTGCGGTACGCGAACGAGGAGAACCTGGCCGAACGGCTCCCGCTCGCGGACGTCCTGCTGGTCTGGGACGCCGCCTCCGACGCGGTCCCCGCGGCCTGGCCCGGCGCGGGGCCGCGGCCCGGATGGGTGCATACGGCGAGCGCGGGCGTGGACCGGCTGCTCTGCCCGGAAATGACCGCGTCCGGCACCGTGGTCACCAACGCGCGGGGCGTCTTCGAGCGGCCGGTGGCCGAGTACGCGGCTGCCCTGGTGCTCGCCTTCGCCAAGGACCTCCCCGGCACGCTGGAGCACCAGCGCCGGCGGCTCCGGCACCGGCGGGAGGGACAGCAGGCCGCCGGGTCGCGGGCGGTGGTCGTCGGCGCCGGGCCGATCGGGCGGGAGATCACCAGGCTGCTGCACGGTCTCGGTGTCCAGGTCGCGCTGGTGGCCCGTACCGCGCGGCGCACCATCCACGGCGTCGGGGATCTGGACCGGCTGGCCGCCCGCGCCGACTGGGTGATCTGCGCGGCGCCCCTGACCGAGGCGACGCGCGGGATGTTCGACGCGCGCTTCTTCGGGCTGATGCAGCCCTCGGCGCACTTCATCAACATGGGGCGCGGCCCGACGGTCGTGGAGAGCGAGCTGGTGGACGCGCTGCGCAGACGGTGGATCGCGGGAGCGGCGCTGAATGTGTTCCAGGACGAGGAGCCGGGGCCGGACAGCGGGCTGTGGGACGTGCCGGGGCTGCTCCTGTCACCGCATCTGAGCGGGGACACGGCGGGCTGGCAGGACCGGCTGGGCGAGCAGTTCGTGCGGATGTACGAACTATGGGCGGCCGGGGAGCCGTTGCCGAACGTGGTGGACAAGCGGCTCGGTTACGTCCCTTCCACAGACCTGCCGACCGACCCGCCGACGGACCCGCCGACCGTACCGCCGACGGACCCGTCCCCGGATTCGCCCGCCTCCCGGGATGACGGAGCGTCATGAACCCCGCCCCCAGGGGGATACGCACCGCACACCTCCCGTAGCACTCCGCCCGCATTGGGGCACGGGAAGGTCACCCTCCGGCCACTTTTCGGTTACATGCGGCCGCTTCCTGCATAGACGTACGGGATCGGGCAGGCGCTCACCCTGTCCGGACTGTTCGAGCCCTCCAGGAGATTGCGAACCATGGCCGACTTCCCGAATCTTTCCCGTCGCGGTTTCCTCAACAGAACGGCGGCCGTGGGCGGAGCGCTCGTCGTTCCCGGTCTGCTCGCCGCGTGCAGCAAGACCGATGCCGGTGCCGCGAGCGGCGAAGGCGCACTCGACAAGCTCCGCAAGCAGGGCTTCGTCCGGGTCGCGTACGCCAACGAGGCCCCGTACGGCTATCTGGAGGGCAAGGAGCTCAAGGGCGAGGCGCCCACCCTGCACCGGGAGATCTTCAAGGCGCTCGGCGTCGACGAGCTGAAGCCCACCCTCTCCGAGTGGGACGGCCTGATACCCGGACTCCAGGCCGGGAAGTACGACGTGGTCAGCGCGGGCATGGCGATCACCCCCGAGCGGTGCGCCAACGCCATCTTCTCCGAACCGGAGTTCATCTCGCCGACCGCGCTGATGATCAGGAAGGGCAACCCGAAGAAGATCACCGACCTGGCCTCCGCGAAGGCCGCCGGAATCACCGTCGGAGTGATGTCGGGCGCGGTCGAGGGCTCGTACGCCAAGGGCGCGGGCATCCCCGAGGGCAGGATCAAGACGTTCCAGAAGCCGCAGGACGGCGCGGACGCGGTCAAGGGCGGCCGGATCGACGCCTTCCTGCTGACCGGCATCTCGCTGCGCTGGCTGGCGAAGACCAACCCCACCACCGAGGTCACCGAGGCCTTCGTCCCGGAGCTGAACGGCAAGCAGCAGTTCTCGCCGGGCGGCGCGGTGTTCCGCGAGGGCAACGAGGACCTGCGGGACGCCTTCAACCGCGAGCTGAAGAAGATCGTCTCGGACCGGTCCCGCTATGTGAGCCTGCTGACGGAGTACGGATTCGGGGCGGCCGAGATCCCGCCGGCCACGCTGAAGACCGCAGATCTGTGCAAGGGCTGACGGGGCGGTCCCCTACACATGAGTGACTTCTTCTCCACTCTCGTCGATGAGTTCCCCCAGGTCCGCGCAGGTCTGTGGGTGACCCTTCAGGCCACCGTCCTGGGCGCCCTGCTGGCGCTCGCCCTGTCGTTCCTGCTGGGTCTGATGGCGGGCAGCCGGCTCCTCCTGGTGCGCGGGGTCTCCCGGGTCGTCGTGGAGTTCTTCCGCGGCACCTCGCTCTACATCCAGCTGTTCTGGCTCTACTACGCGATGCCGCCGCTGACCGGCTACGAACTGACGCCGCTGCTCTGCGGGGTCGTCGCCTTCGGCCTGAACTACGGGGCGTACGGCGCCGAGATCGTGCGCGGCGCCGTCAACTCCGTACCGCGCGGGCAGTACGAGGCGGCGCTCGCGCTCAATCTCAGCCCCGCCCGGCGGATGCGGAAGGTGATCCTGCCGCAGGCCTGGGTGCAGATGATCCCGTCCTTCACCAATCTGCTGATCCAGCTGCTGAAGTGCACCCCCCTGCTGTGGCTGATCTCCGCGGCCGACCTGATGACCGTCATCCAGCAGCTGCGCGACCGCACCGGTGAGACCCTCACCGCGTATCTGACGCTGCTGGCCGTCTACTTCGTGCTGGCCTACGCGCTGACGCTGCTGATGAACCTGCTGGAGCGGACCGCCAAGCGGCGGCTCGGCCTGGCGACCGGCGCGGGCAGCCTGTTCAGGAGCCGCAGCGCGGCCACCACCACCGTCGGAGGTACCCGGTGAACGGCTTCGACTGGAATGCCGCCGGGGAGGTCCTGCCCCTCCTCCTCGAAGGGTTCGAGGTCACCCTGCTCGCGACCGTGCTCGGCACCCTCGTCGCGGCGGTCCTGGGGCTGGCCGTCGCGGTGGCCGGACGGGCGCCGAGCAGGTTCGTGACGGTCCCGGTGCGGGTCGTCATGGAGTTCGTCCGCTCCACCCCGCTGCTCGTCCAACTGGTGGGAGCCGCTGCCCTGTTCACCTCGGTGGAACCGCTGACCATCGGCATCGTGGTGCTGGGCGTCCACTACGCCGCGTACACCTCCGAGGTGTACCGGGCCGGGATCGACGGCGTCCCGAAGGGCCAGTGGGAGGCCTGCCGCGCGCTGTCGCTGCCGCCCCGCCGGACCTGGCAGGCCGTGATCCTGCCGCAGGCGGTGCGCAATGTGCTGCCCGCGCTCGGGAACTACGCGATCTCGATGTTCAAGGAGACCCCGTTCCTCGCCGTGATCACGGTGCACGAGATGGTCTTCGAGGCCCGGCAGTACGGGGCCGAGAACTTCGGGTACTACACCGAGGCGTTCACGCTCGCCGGCCTGATCTTCCTGGTCGCGAGCTACCCCACGTCGCTGTTGATGAGAAAGCTGGAGAAGCGCCTTGGCCACTGAACCCCTCCCCCTGCAGAAGACCGCGGCCACGGCCCCCGGCAACGCGGCCACCGCGCCCGGCAGCACGGCCCCGGTGGCCCCGGACACCGCCCATCCGCTGGTCCGCTTCGACGGTGTCGTGAAGCGGTACGGCGACCATGTGGTCCTGGACCACCTGGACTTCACCGTGCGGCGCGGCGAGCACGTCACCTTGATCGGCCCCAGCGGCTCCGGCAAGACCACGATCCTGCGGCTGCTGATGACGCTGGAGAAGGTCAGCGACGGGGTGATCTGGGTGAACGGCTCCCCGCTGTCGCACGTCCGCGCCCCGGACGGATCGCTGAAGCCGGCCGGTGAGAAGCAGCTGCGCGAGTCCCGGAAGAAGATCGGGATGGTCTTCCAGCAGTTCAACCTCTTCCCGAACATGAAGGTGCTCCAGAACATCACCGAGGCGCCCATCAGCGTGCTCGGCAAGGACCGCGACGAGGCGGAGGCCCGCGCCCGTGAGCTGCTCGACCTGGTCGGGCTCTCCGGCAAGGTCGACGCGCACCCCTCCCAGCTCTCCGGCGGCCAGCAGCAGCGGGTGGCCATCGCGCGGGCACTGGCGATGGAGCCGGAGATCCTGCTGCTCGACGAGGTGACCTCGGCGCTCGACCCGGAACTGGTGGCGGGGGTGCTGGACCTGCTGGGCGACATCGCCAGGAACACCGACATCACGATGCTCTGTGTGACGCACGAGATGAACTTCGCCCGTGATGTCTCGAAGAAGGTACTGATGTTCGACGCGGGCCGGGTGGTGGAGGCCGGCACCCCGGAAAAAATCTTTACCGATCCGGAGCACGAACGTACGCGCGAATTCCTCAACGCGGTGCTGTGACCTCGCCCTTGAGACCACGCCCATGACTCCGGCATATGCCGCACGGATGCGCCCCAGCTGACAGCGCCGGGGCGCGTCCGGGAACTCTTCGACAGCCGCCCGGCGGGCTCGTCCCGGCCGCTATCGTGAGGCGAATGCTTGCGGTCACAACCTGGCAGGGGGAAACCGTGGTGCTGAAGCCCGAGCCGACCGCGCCGTTCCACGCGGTGGTGCACGCCCTTCGCGTGCTCGAAACGGTCTCCAAACACGGCGACGGTGTGACCGATGCCCAGATCTCCCGCGAGACGGGGCTGCCGCCCGGCCACCTCGCCTCGCTGCTCCTGACGCTGCGCCGCGAGGGGTACGTCGAGCAGATCACCGACGGCGCCTATGTCGTCGGCGCCGCACTGCTGCTGCTCGGCTCCGGGGCGGCCCGCCGCGAGGCACTGGAGACCAGGCTCCAGCAGACCCTGACGCAGCTGCGCGACTCGGTCGGCGCGGCGGTCTATCTGAGCAGATACGTCGACGGGGAGATCCGGGTCACGCAGGTGGCCGACGGCCCGCTGACGCCCGCCGTCAACGAATGGGTGGACTTCCGCTCCGCGGCGCACGCCAGCGCGGTCGGCAAGTGCCTGCTGGCCCAGCTCGACCAGAACGGCCGCCGCGACCACATCTCCCGGCACAGGACGGCCCGGCTCACCTCGCGGACGATCACCAACGAGAAGGTCCTCTTCTCCAAGCTGGACGCCCAGCCGGCGACGGTCCCCGTGCTGGACCTCCAGGAGTACGCGGTGGGCACGGTCTGTGCGGCGGTGCCGCTGACGGCCGGTTCCTCGGCGGGCTGTCTGGCGCTGTCCCTCCCGGTGGAGGACGTGCACCGGCTGCGGTCCGCGGCGGAGACGCTGAACCGGCGGGCCGCGCCGGTGCTGCTGTCGCTGGCGCTGTAGCCCCGGGCCGGGCGGGCCGGCCGACGGCCGCGGGCCGGGCCGGCCGGTGGCCGCGGGCCGGGCCGGCCGGTGGCCGCGGGCCGGGCCGGCCGGTGGCCGCGGGCCGGGCCGGCCGGTGGCCGCGGGCGGGTGTCATCAGCACCCCCGGAGACCAGGTATTATTTTCGAGTCAGCAGGCGCCGTTAGCTCAGTTGGTTAGAGCAGCTGACTCTTAATCAGCGGGTCCGGGGTTCGAGTCCCTGACGGCGCACAGACACCACCTTGGGTGCTCTCCGTATCACGGCGAGCACCCAAGGTGTTTTTCATGGTCCGGGCCGGTCCCGGGCGGCAAGCCCGCCGGGGTGTCCGCGGCCGTGTCCAGCAGGGTGTACGCGCCGCTGCGGGCGGCGTCCCACCACACCGGGTCCGCGCAGCTCAGCCCCTCGCGGCGTAACTCCACGCGGTGGACCTTGTTCGTCGCCGTGACCGGCATCCGCCGGACGATCCGTAGGTACCGGGGCGCCATTTTCGTCCCCAGGTCCGGCTGGGCGCCCAGGAAGGCGGCGAAGGCGGCCGGGTCGAACGCGGCCCCGGGGCGCAGGGCCAGGGCCGCCATCACCTGGTCACCGGTCACCGGGTCCGGCACCGCGTAGACCGCCACCGCCGCCGCGTCGTCCCAGCGGGCCAGGATGTTCTCGATCATCGCGGCGGCGAGGTTCTCGCTGTCGACCCGGAGCCGGTCGTCGGTGCGGCCCGCGAAGTAGAGGAAGCCCTCGGTGTCCCGGTAGAAGAGGTCTCCGGTCCAGTACCAGCCGCCGCGCGCCCGCTCGGCGTCCGCCTCCGGGTTGCGCCAGTAGCCCTCGAAGGGGGTGGCGCCCCGGTTGACCAGCTCCCCGATGGCGGCGGAACCGTTCAGCAGCCGCCCGTGCCCGTCGAACACCGCGGCCTCCCGCTCCTCGCCGGTGGCGGGGTCGACGACGGCGAGATCGTCACCGGGCGTCGCCCGGCCGACCGCGCCCGCCGGGGTGCCGGGACCGCGCTGAATGGCCGCGCCGCCCTCGGAGGAGCCGTACCCCTCGACGAGCGGTACCCCGAACCGTTCCCGGAAGCGGGCGGCGTCCGCGGCTCCCGCCTCGGTGCCGAAGCCGAGCCGCAGCGAGTGGTCCCGGTCCTCGGGGCGCTCCGGGGTGGCCAGCAGATACTGAACGGCGCGGCCGACGTAGGTGAAGTAGGTGGCCCCGTACGCGCGCACGTCGTCGAGGAAGCCGGAGGCGGAGAAGCGGCGGCGCAGGGCGACCGCGGCGCCGCCCGCCAGCGCGGGCGCCCAGTCGGCCAGCACCGCGTTGCCGTGGAACATCGGCATGCAGATGTAGTGCACGTCATCGGGCCGCACGTCGAAGTGGGCCGCCAGCGACCGCCCGGCCCCGGCCAGCCGCCCCTGGGTGCAGATCGCGGCCTTGGGCGCCCCGGTCGACCCGGAGGTGAAGTACAGGAGCATCCGGCTGCCGGAGTGCACGGACGCGAGGACGGCCTCGCCCGGACGCGCCCCGGCGTAGGGCGCGAGCAGCTCCGCGTAGGCGTCGGTGTCGGTGACCAGCACCCGTACGCCCGGCAGTACGAGACCGTCGAGCAGCGGCAGGTGCGCGGTCTCGGTGATCAGTACGCGGGCGTCGGTGTGCAGTATGTCGCGGGCCAGTTCGGGCCCGCGCCGGGTGGGGTTGATCCCGGCGACGGCGGCCCCGGCCAGGGCCGCCGCGCTCAACCACAGGGGGAATTCAGGAGTGTTGTCGAGCAGCACCCCGAGATGCGGTTCGCTGCCCGCCGGCAGCAGATCCACCAGGAGTGCGGCCCGCGCGGCGGCGCCGGAGGCGACCTGGTGATGACTGAGCACGGCGGCTTCGTGCTTCAGCCCTGGCCGGTGGTCGCCCCATTGGCGCTGTACGAGCTCCGCGACGGTGCCGGTACTCCTCATGACCCCGCACAGTAACTGACAATCCGTCAGAACTTAACGTCAGAGCAGGCGTAGAACGCGTTCGGGGTGTCCGCGACGTTCCAGACGGCCAGGATGATGTGCTTGCCGGTCTTCTGGGTGGGGATCGTGCCCTGGTGGGTCAGCGTCGCCGGAGGCTGCTGGTTCCCGTACGGCACGGTCATGAACGGCTGTGATTCCAGGGCGGCCCGGGTGAGGGGCTTCGTCGAGTCCCAGCCGTCCTTGGTGATGTAGTACCGGAAGTCGCTCGTCGAGTGACGGGCGGTGAACTGCCAGCGGAAGTTGTAACCCTGTCCGCCGGTGACCTGGGTGGCGGGCCAGTTGCCGCCGCGCGGGTCGTCCAGCTGGGCGAATCCACCGTTGCCGCCGGCGCAGATCTTGCCGTCGGCCGGACCCGCGGCCGGGAAGCCCTTGGGCCCCTCGACGCTCTGCGGCTCCCACTGGATGCTGCCGCAGCCGGTCACCGTGCCGTTGGCACAGAGCTTCTGACGGCTGATGGGGGAATCCGTGTAGCCATGGCTGCTGGCGCTGCTCGTGGCGAGCACCGAAGCACCCGCGATCGCCAGGCCGACCACGGCCGCGCTTGCCCTTTTCCGCATTGCTGTCGCTCCTCAAGAACGTGGGGGATGTTCCATGAGCACTGCTCGACCGGTGCGCGCGTGTCGTGCGGTCTAGACCAAGGCCTAGATTATTGACGCGACGTGAACATGTCCAGACCAATGGGAGTCGGATTCCGAATCGCCGCTCCGGCGGCACCCCACCTTCCTCAGGACCCGTCCCCACCTCCGCGCCCCGTGTAGAAAGCCACCGTCAGATCCTTGACCAGCGCCTTCCGTTCATAGTCGTCGAGCTCCACGATGCCCCGCGAGGTCAGCCGGTTGACCGTGTCGTCGACCGCGTCCACGACCGAAGTCAGCACACTGTCGCGGTGCTTGGCGTCGATCGCGGCGACCCGGCGGCGCTGCATCGCCGCCGCGACATCGGGGGCGTACTCGATCCCGGTCGGCTGCGCCGAGTACACCTCGACGCCCACGGGCTCGCAGTCCGCCTTGAGCATCAGGGTCAGCGCGTCCCCCACGGCCTCCGCGTCGCGCAGGGTCGGGGCGTCCTCGTGGAAGGCGTCGGCGGGCAGCTGCGAGAGCACCCGGGCCATGGCGGCCTCGACCTGCTCGCGCAGATACTCCTCGTGGTTCGCGACCCCGAGGGTGGCCCGCACGGTGTCCTTGATCCGCCAGACGACCAGGACGACCACGCGCAGCGCCGTACCGTCCGCGTCCACGGCGGGCAGCGGCTCGCTGCGCCAGTGCCGCAGCCGTACGTCGACACGGCGGCGCAGCAGCAGCGGGGAGACCCAGAGCAGCCCGGTGCGCCGGACGCTCCCCCGGTAGTCGCCGAAGAGGGTCAGCACCCAGGCGTAGCCGACCCGTCCCCGACCGAGGCCGCCGAGCGCGAAGAGCACGACGGTCACCAGGAGGGCGAACACGGCCCAGACGCCGATGCCGATGCCGTCGTAGGGACGGGAGCCGATGCCGAGCCGGGCGAGCGCGGCGGCGGGCAGCGCTCCCACCCACCACAGGGCGACGAGGCCCGCGCCGAGCCCGAGGGCACCGGTCAGCAGCGCGGCCCAGCCCGGCAGCACCGGACCGGGGCGCTCCGCGAGCCGGGGGTCCCCGACCGGGGAGGGCCGGGTGGACGCCGGCACCACCCGGGCCCGCGCGGGTGCCTGCCGCGGAGCCGGGTGGTGCGGCGGGGGCTGGGCACGGGACGAACGCGGTACGGGGGGCCGCCGCACCCCGGGCGCCCGGGGTGCGGGGCTCTGATTGCCGGGGGGCTGTTCCCCCGGCACCGTCGCGGGGAGCGCGGTGGCGCCGGCGTGCTCCCGCTCGTCACGGAAGAGCAGGTGGACGGGGATGGAGGCGGTGGTCTCGTTGGCGATGACGGAGTGCCGCCGGCCGGTCTCCCGGCGGGTCTCGGCCGCGGCCCCCTGCCCGGACCCGGCCGTGACGGGCAGGGCCACGGAGGTCGTCACGGCCTCCGGCGCCCCGTCGCCGAACGCGGACGGTCCGTCAGCGCCCCGCACCGGTACGGAGACCGTGGCCGACGCGGCGCCGAGCGAGGAGGCGACGGCCTGCCCGGGGGCGAGGTCCAGGACGAGATCCACGCTCCCGTCCCCGGTCCCGGCCCTGTTGCCGTTGCCCGGCACGTCCCCGGTCCTGTCCCCCTTCCCGACGCCGTCCCCGGCCCCGGCCCCGATCCCGGCCCCGTCCCGGGACTTCCCGCCCGGGAACTCCACGGCCGTGGAATCCTCGGACCGGACGGACCCGGCCTCGGGACGGGCCCGTTCCGTCCGGTCCGGCTGCCCGGAGTGTCGCTTCTCTTCCGCGTTCACCGGTTCGCGTTCCTTTCCGTCCTCCGGGGGTCCGGAGCTGTCCGCCGCCGTGGGTCGCATTCCCGCCTCCGTCATGTCCGTTCCGTCACGCGAAGAGCCGGCGCCAGGTCTCCGGGCCGGGGTATCCGTTCGCCGCGGTGCCGCGCCAGCCCTGGGCCCGCTGGAACGCCTCGATGTTGCGGCGGTCCGCCTCGCCCCACCGCGGCCCCGGGCCCGACACGTACTGCTTTCCGTAGCCCTTCTTCACCAACTGTTTACCGAGCCGCTCGACATGGCTGTTGGACTGACCCGGCTTGAAATAGCCTCGCCCGGGGAACGCGACGGCCGTATTCGCGCTGCCGCCCGCGCCGGAGGCGGGGATGCCGCGCCCGGTGCCGTTCACCAGGAGGCGCCAGGTGTGCGGGCCGGGGCGGCCGTCCGCCTCCTTGCCCTTCCAGCCCTGCGCCTTCTGGAACGCCTGGGTCGCGCGCCTGTCCGCGTCGCCCCAGCGGGGCCCCGGGCCCACCGTGTAGAAACGTTTCCCGCCCCGCTCGACCAGCATCTTCCCGAGCTGGGTGACGTACTTGTTGTCGGCGCCGGGGCCGAACTTCCCGGCGCCGGGGAATCCCGTGGACGATCCGCTGCCGCCCGACCCGCCGGCCAGGCCCTTGTAGCGGTACGCCACGTAGCGGTCGGAGTTGTTCCAGTACGCCATGGGGGTCGCCTGCTTGCGCGTCTTCGGGCGTGCCTGCTCGTAGGCGATGTACTGCTTGTGCGTGTGGTCGGTCCAGCCGCCGAAGATCGTGACGTGGGAGCCCCTGGACGGGTCGGCCGGGTTGTGGAAGAGCAGCATGTCGCCGGGCTGGAGCTCCGAGCGGGAGATCCGTGTCCCGTACGCGGCGAGGCTCCCGGTCCATTCGTTGCCGCCGAGGTTCCAGGCCATCGACACGAAGCCGGAGCAGTCCTGGCGGTACCCGTCCGACCAGTACTTCTCCATGCTGTACGGGACCTTCGCGGACACCCACTTCTTGGCCCGGTCGATGATGTCGGCCCGGGTGGTCCTGCGCAGGCCCGAGGTGGAGGACGGTGGGCCGGACGCCCCGGCACCCATCAGCGGTCCCGTCTCGCCCTGCGGGGTGGCCGGTTCGGGATCGGCGTTCTCGTCCGTCCGTGCGGATCCGGCGGCGTGGCCGGCCGCGACCGCCGCCTCGACGGCTCCACTGGACAGGCACACCCCGGCGGCGGTGACCAGGACCAGCGCACGGCGTGCGCCGTGCGCCGCCGGGTGGCCACCGTGTCGTACCGGCAGGGCCCTGGCGGCGGTGCGCCGCTGCACGGCACACCCCGCACAGATGCAGTCGATGGTGGGTTCGTACTCCTCGAAGACCGGCACAGTCATGCGATTCCCCTCCGCACTCGTCAAGATCTTTGGGCGCATCTGCAACGGGCGCCAGTGTCTCAACCCTCCTGACATATCGCATTTTGACGGACCAATGAGAAAAAACGACCATCTGACGGGGCGTGGCGGCTGGGAATTGGTTCTGAGCACGCCCGGAGGTCGGGTAGAGTTCTCCAGGTCAGCAGGCGCCGTTAGCTCAGTTGGTTAGAGCAGCTGACTCTTAATCAGCGGGTCCGGGGTTCGAGTCCCTGACGGCGCACGCACAGTCAAGACCCCCTCACTCAACGTGAGGGGGTCTTGTCCGTTTGCCACCGCCCCCGACCGCCCCTCGCGGAGCGTGTCGCATCCGAGGTTCACGCACAGCCCACTCACAGGATCCGCACCATCACCAGGAAGTAACCGCACGGTCACAGAATGCCCATGGATGCGCCCGCACAGTCCTTCCAAGAAGGCTGTCTCTCCGGCCAGTTGGGGCAGCGGGCAGAAGCTGACGGCGGGTCCGAAGAGCGTCCGGTGCGGCGGCCAGGGGATGTTCACGACGCGGCACGCCTCGTCGGTCACCTCGGCGAAGCCGATGCGGCCCGGCGCGTCACCCATGTCACGGACACCGATCAGTGCTCGGTGGCACGGGATCCGGAGAAGCCGGCGGACGGGATCACGGCGGGTTCGCACCAGCTCCCGGCGGGGTCACCGTCCGGGTAACAGCGGTATCGGAGCACCGGGCCCATGAGACCACGCGGCGCTGCCCGACGGGCCGCTTCGGCTCGTCGGGCAGCGTGGGGACCGAGGTGACGCGGCTCAGGCGCGGCTCCCGGCTTCGGCCTTCTTCTCCGCCTGCTTCCCGGACTGCGCCCCTGCCTGCGCCCCGGTCTGCTTCCCGGCCTTCTTCTCGCCGGTCAGATATGCCGAGACCACCACGTTCGCGGTGTACGAGCGGGTGCTGTGGTCGTACCTGCCGCCGCAGGTGATCAGCCGGAGCTCCGCCCGGCCGTCCTCGCGCGGCCCGTACGCCTTCCGGGCGTCGAAGCGTTCCCGGGTGAAGACCTGCACGTCGTCGATGGTGAACTCGGCGATCCTGCCGTCGGCCCTGGTCACCTGGACCTTCTCCCCCGGGCGGGCGGCGCTGAGGCCGTAGAAGACGGCCGGTTTGGTCTCGGTGTCCACATGGCCGACGAAGAGGGCCGCGCCCTCGGTGCCGGGCTCGGTGCCGCTGCCGTACCAGCCGACGGTCTGCGGTGTCGCGTACGGGGGCGGGTCGATCGCCCCCGCCCGGTCCAGGCCGCGCGGGACGACGGGGGCATCGATCCCCACGGAGGGGATCTCGACGCTCTGCGGCGGCGCCCCGTCGAGCGGGTCGTGCGCCGGGGGCAGCGGGACGCCCAGGGGGCGTCCGACCGCGGCGACGTCGCCGGTGGTGGGGGCGGAGCTGCCGCCGGGGCCGTCGCCGGCCTCGCGGCCCCAGATCCAGAGGCCGAGCAGCAGGACCGCCCAGGCCACTCCGGTGAGCAACCGCCCGGTGCCTGCCGGGCGGTCCGTGGCGGACACGTCAGTCCGAGGCCGGGCGGCGGCGGCGCACGGTGCGGAAGGCAACGGCGACGGCCGCGACGGCTGCGAGCACGAGTCCGGTCACCGCGTGCCGGGTGCCGGGTCCGTCCGACTCGGCGGCCTGGTCCGCGAGGGTCGCGGTGCCGCCGCCTCCGGCCCGGACGGGCGCGACGGGCGAGGGGCGGCCGTGGTGCATGACGGTGAGGGTGCCGGTGGCCCTGCCCTTACCGTCCTTGCAGGTCACCCGGACCTCGTAGGAGCGGGGGGCGGCGTCGGAGCGGATCGTGGCCTCGGCGAAGAGGCCCTTCCCGTCGGCGGGCGAGAAGTGGGCCTCGGAGACGAAGGCGTCGGACTCTCCCTTGGCCCGCTTGCCCTTGCCGCAGACGTCGACCCACAGTTGCACCTCCCCGCCCGGGGCGACGGTGGACGGGGTCACGGAGACCGAACCGTGGTCTTCGTTGCCGGCCGGGACGGCCAGAGCGGCGGACGCGGGCAGGACTATCGCCGCGGCCGCCGCCGCGGCACAGAACGTGAGCGGTATGGAACGCATCGTGAACCTCCTGTTCGAAGGTTCACGCGTGCGGCCGCTTTCCGCATCCGCAGTCGCCCGGTCGGGCGACCGCGGCCCGGCGTCAGCTCGGGTCGTCGACGAGCTCGACCAGATCGGCGATGGAGTCGACGACGTTGGACGGCCGGAACGGGTACCGGTCGACGTCGGCCGGCGTCGTGAGGCCGGTGAGCACCAGGAAGGTCTGCATGCCCGCCTCCAGGCCCGCCAGGACGTCGGTGTCCATCCGGTCGCCGATCATGGCGCTGGTCTCGGAGTGCGCGCCGATGGCGTTCAGCCCGGTCCGCATCATCAGCGGGTTGGGCTTGCCCGCGAAGTACGGGTCCTTGCCGGTCGCCTTGGTGATGAGCGCGGCGACGGACCCGGTGGCGGGCAGCGGGCCCTCGGCGGAGGGGCCGGTCTCGTCCGGGTTGGTGCAGATGAAGCGGGCGCCCCCGTTGATCAGCCGGATCGCCTTGGTCAACGCCTCGAAGCTGTACGTACGGGTCTCGCCGAGCACCACGTAGTCCGGGTCGTGGTCGGTGAGGACGTATCCGATGTCGTGCAGGGCGGTGGTGAGCCCGGCCTCGCCGATGACGTACGCGGTGCCGCCGGGGCGCTGGTCGTCCAGGAACTGCGCGGTGGCCAGGGCGGAGGTCCAGATGTTCTGCACGGGGACGTCCAGGCCCATGCGGTTCAGCCGGGCGTGCAGGTCGCGGGCGGTGTAGATGGAGTTGTTGGTGAGGACCAGGAAGGGCAGTCCGGATTCCCTGAGCCGCTTGATGAAGGCATCCGCGCCGGGGATCGGGGTGCCCTCGTGGATGAGGACACCGTCCATGTCGGTGAGCCAGGATTCGATCGGCTTGCGCTCTGCCATGTGACGGGACTCCTGCCGTACGTACGCTGTGCACGCGAGGTGCCGGGACGCCGGCGGCACCGCGTTGTGCAGCGCCGACATCCCCGATTTTAGAGGGGTGCCGCGCGAGGGGTGCCGGTCGGTCCGCGCCGGGTGCGCGCTGGGGGCGTACGGCTCCCCGCCCGGGAGCGAGGGGCCGCACGCGGGTCCAGACCCGTTTTCGCGACAGTCCGGCGGGCGCGCGAACCGTGCGGCGGGACATCGGGCGCCCGTCAGCTGCCGGTGGCCGACTTCCACGCGTCGACGTAGCCGTCCAGGTCGGTGCCGATGTCCGACCAGTCCGGCTCGAAGATCTCCACGCCCTCCATCAGCTTGGTCAGCTCGACGGCGTTGGCGTCGGTGGCCTCGACGTCCTTGCGCGCCGCGAAGCCGCCGCCGACCGCGCTGACGTCCTTCTGGGCCTGCTCGGAGAGCATGAAGTCGAGCAGCTTCTTGCCGTTGGCGCTGTGCGGCGCCTTGTCGACCAGCCCGGCCGCGTACGGGAGGGCGAAGCTGGTGGGCTTGCCGCTCCCCTTCGCCGGGAACCAGATGCCGAGGTTGGGCATGTCCTTGGACTGGGCGAAGTTCATCTGGACGTCGCCGTTGGCGGCGAGGAGTTCGCCCTTGTCCACCTTGGGGGCGAGCTTGCCGGTGGAGGCGGACGGGCCGACGTTGTTGGTCTGGAGCTTCTTCAGGTAGGCCATCGCCGGCTCCTTGCCGCCGAAGTCGTGCATCGCCTTGATGAGGACGGCCGTGCCGTCGCCCGCGACACCGGGGGTGGAGTACTGGACCTTCTCCTTGAACTTCCCGTCCAGCAGCTCCTCCCAGCTCTTCGGCGGGGTCTTCAGCTCCTTCTTGTTGTAGATGAAGCCGAAGTAGTTGTTGACGACGGATGTCCACTTGGCGTCGGCCGCCTTGTCGGCGCCGTCGACCTGGTCGGAGCCGGCCGGCCCGTACGCCTTCAGCAGCCCCTTGGCGTCGGCCTGCTGGATGAACGGCGGCAGCGTGACGAGCACATCGGCCTGGGTGTTGGACTTCTCGCGGACGGCGCGCTGCACCATCTCGCCGGAGCCGCCCTCCACGTACTTGACCTTGATGCCGGTCTTCTTCTCGAAGTCCTTGAAGACCTTGTCGTACCAGCCGTCGCCGTTCTCGCCCTTGAGGCCGTCGGCGCTGTAGACGGTGACGACCTTCTCGTCGGAGGCGGCCGAGGAGCCCCCGCAGGCGGAGAGGGTGACGGCGAGGGCGAGCGCGCCGGACACGGCGGCTATCGGCTTGAGGTGGCTCTTGCGCATGGGTGTCGTTCTCCTGGGAACAGTCGGTACGTACGGAGGGGGCCGCGGATCAGCGGTACGAGGCCCTGGTGCGGATGCGGGAGACGCCGAGCAGGACGAGCAGCGTCGTCCCCATGAGGACCACGGCGACCGCCGCGCCGGTGAAGAGCGAGCCGCGGTCGGTGGCCGCGAAGATCTGCACCGGCAGCGGTGTCCAGTCGGGCGGGTAGAGCATCATCGTGGCGCTCAGCTCGCCCATGGACAGGGCGAAGCAGAGGCCCGCCGCCGCCGTGAGCGACGGCAGCAGGAGCGGCAGCCTGATCCGCCACAGGACGTACGAGGGGCGGGCGCCGAGACTGGCCGCCGCCTGTTCGTACATCGGGTCGAGACGCACTATCGCGGCCGAAACCGACTGATAGGCAAACGCCGTGACAAGAACGGTGTGCGCCAGGATCACGATCCAGCGCGTTCCGTTGAGCAGGACCGGCGGCCGGCTGAACGCGACGAGAACGGCGAGGCCGACGACGACGGACGGCACGGCGACGGGCAGCATGAACAGCGCGTCCAGGAGCCGCTTCCCGCGCCGGCGCAGCGAGGCGGCGGCCAGCGCGGCCCAGCTGCCGATGAGCAGTGCGAGGAGGCTGGCGCTGACGGCGGTGACCAGGCTGGTGGTGAGCGCCTGGAGGGAGTCGCCGCTGGTGGCGGCGGCGTAGTGCTCGGTGGTGGGCCCGGAGGGGAAGGCTCCGGACCAGTTCGTGGCGAACGACGCGGCGACGATGACCAGCATCGGCACCGCGAAGAGCGGGACGAAGAGCAGGAGGAAGACGGCCCAGGTGGCCCACTTCCCGGTTCGGCTATGCACCAACACGGCGGCTCACCATCCGATACAGGCTGTAGAGACCGACGGAGATCGCGATGTTGACGACGGCGACGACACAGGCGGCCGGGTAGTCGGACTCCAGGATCGCCTTGCCGTAGACGAGCATCGGCAGTGTCGTGACGCCTTTCGCGCCGGTGAACAGCACGATCCCGAATTCGTTGAGGCACATCACCAGGACGAGGCTGCCGCCCGCGGCGAGCGCCGGGAGCGCCTCGGGGAGGATCACCCGCCGCACGATCCGGGCCGGTCCGGCGCCGAGCGAGGAGGCGACCTCCAGCTGGGCGGTGTCCATCTGCGAGAACGCCGCGAGCAGGGGCCGCATCACGAAGGGGGTGAAGAAGGTGATCTCGGCGAGCAGGACGCCCCAGGGCGTGGTGAGGAAGTGGAAGGGCCCTTCGGCGGCGCCCGTGGCGTCCGTCCAGAGGCCGTTGGCCATGCCGACGCTGCCGTAGATGAACAGCAGGGCCAGGGTGATCAGGAACGACGGGAAGGAGAGGAAGACGTCGATGAACTTGGCGACCGCCTTGCCGCCGGGGAACGGTACGAAGGCGATGACGAGCGCGAGGACGAAGCCGAGGACGAGGCATCCCACGGTCGAGCCGACCGCGAGCCACACCGTGGTGGTGAGCGCGTCGCGGAAGGACCGGGACGCGAAGACCTCGGCGTACGGGGAGAGGGAGGTGCCGCCCTCGTCCGGGGAGAAGGACTGCTGGACGACAAGGGCCAGCGGGTAGAGGAAGACGAGCGCCAGGACGACGACGGGCGGCAGCGCCCAGACGGCGCGCGGAACACGCCGCGGCTCGCGGTGCGCCGCGGCGCCGGGGCCGGGGGGCGTGCCGGGCGCGGTGCGGGAGTCGCCCGTGCGCGGGGCGTCGCCGTTGCGCGGGCGGGGCGCGCGGGAGCCCTTGGTGCCGGAGGTGGTCGCGGTGGTCACGCCGGTCGCGGCGGTCACGGCGGGAGTGGCCGGAGTGGCCGGAGTGGCGGGAGTGGCGGGAGTGGCGGGAGTGGCAGGAGTGGCCGAGGCGCTAGACATCGGCCGCCCCCGCCGCACCCACCGGCAGCAGCACCGCGTCCTCGGCGGCGAAGTGCAGGGTGACCCGGTCGCCGAGCGCCGGGGTCTCGCGCAGCTCGCGCAGATCGGCCTTGACGCGGTGGCCGTCGATGTCCACGTACAGCCGGTGGGTGGAGCCGCGCCACTGGACCTCGGTGATCGCCCCGGTCAGGGCGTTGGGCCCGTCGCCGAGTCCCACCAGGTGGGGCCGGACGCAGAGGGTGGCGGTGACGCCGCCCGCCACCTGGCCGGTGGGCACGGAGAGGCGGTGCCCGGCGAAGTCGACGTGGCCGGCGGCGTCGGCGACGGTGACGGGCAGCAGGTTGGCGTTGCCGACGAACGAGGCGGTGAACTCGGTGCGCGGGCGGCGGTAGAGGTCCTGCGGGGTGCCGCAGTCCTGGAGCCGGGCCCGGTCCATGACGGCGATCCGGTCGGCCAGGGTGAGCGCCTCGACCTGGTCATGGGTGACGTACAGGATGGAGACGTCCGGCAACTCCCGGTGCAGGCGCGCCAGTTCGGCGAGCATGCCGGAGCGGAGCTGGGCGTCGAGCGCGGAGAGCGGTTCGTCGAGCAGCAGGACGCCGGGGCGGATCGCGAGCGCGCGGGCGATGGCGACGCGCTGTTGCTGGCCGCCGGAGAGCTCGCGCGGGTAGCGCTTGGCGTACGCGGCCATGCCGACGAGTTCGAGCGCCTCGGCGACCCGCTCGGGGATCTCGGACTTCGCCACCTTGCGGGCCTTGAGCCCGAACGCGACGTTGTCCTGGACCCGCATGTGCGGGAACAGCGCGTACTGCTGGACGACCATCCCGATGCCCCGCTTGTGCGGGGGCAGTCCGGTGACGTCGCGGTCGCCGAGGCAGATCCGCCCGGAGGCCGGCCGGACGAATCCGGCGACGGCCCGCAGGGCGGTGGTCTTCCCGGAGCCGGAGGGCCCCAGCAGCGCCATGACCTCGCCGGCTTCCACGGTCAGGTCGAGCTGGTCGAGGACGACGTTGCCGCCGTACGCGACGCTGACCCGGTCGAACCTGATGCCGCCGCGCACGGCGTCCGCCCCGCCCGTCATGCCTCGGCCCGCGCGATCAGGTCGGGCAGCCCGGCGACCGAACCGAGGACATGGGTGGCCCCGTGACGGGACAGTTGGTCCTGGTCGTGGGCGCCGGTGAGGACGCCCGCGACGATCCCGGCGCCGGAGCGGACGCCGCTGAGCATGTCGTACGAGGTGTCCCCCGCGACGACGAGGTGCGCCACGTCGTCCACCGCGCCGGTGCGCAGGAAGGCGGCGAGGACCATGTCCGGGTAGGGGCGGCCGCGGCCTCCGGCGTCGGCGGGGCAGAGGGTCAGCGCGACCAGGTCCTGCCAGCCGAGGGCGGCGAGGATCGCGTCCTGGGTGGTGCGGGCGAAGCCGGTGGACAGGACGACGGTCCGGCCCTCGGCCTGGAGCCGCTCGATGGCTTCGCGGGCGCCGGGGACCGGGGCGACGCGACCGCCGTCGACGAGTCGCCCGTACGCCTCCTCGAAGGCGACGTTGGCCCGCTGGGCCCGGTCCTCGTCCCCGAAGAGGTGGCGGAAGACGGAGATCTTGGACTCGCCCATGGTGGCGCGGACGTAGTCGAGCTTCTCCGCGTGGTCGGCCGAGCCGGGTTCGACGCCGAGGGTTCCGGCGGCGGCGGAGAAGGCCTGTTCGACGAGGCCGTCGTCGGCGACGGTGGTACCGGCCATGTCGAGGACGATCAGATTCAAGGTCGGGTTCGGGTTCGGGTTCGGGTTGTCGGTGCTGTTCATGTGGTTCACCAGCCCAGTTCGTCGGCGGTCGTTTCGGCGATGGCGGGCGAGCAGGTCATGCCCCGTCCGCCGGGCCCGGTGACCAGCCAGACGCCGTCGCGCACCTGCTGGCGGTGGACGACACGGCTGGTGTCGGTGCACTGGGCGTAGACCCCGGCCCAGCGGTGCCGGACGCGCGGCAGCGGGCGGCCGAGGAAGGACTCCACGACCCGGGTGAGGTGTTCGTAGGGCTCCTCGACCGTGTCGAAGGCGAAGGGGTGCTCGTACTCGTGGGTGTCGCCGATGGTCAGTCCGCCGTCGCGGCGCTGCACCATCAGCAGCTGCATCCGGTGTTCGGCGGCGGTCGGGTCCTGGGGCTGCCCGGCGTTCAGCGCGTCCAGGGCCCCGCTCCGGTACGCCGGGTAGTAGCGGAAGCTGTCGGCGTCGGCCACGGAGGTGGTGAGCGTCTCGCCGAGCGGGTCGGTCTGCATCATCTGGAGGCGGACGCGGCGCACGGGGAGAGCCGGACCGGCCAGCTCGCGGACGAGGCCGCCGAGCCAGGCGCCGGTGGCCAGAATGACGGCGTCACCGGTGTGGACGTCGCCGTGGTCGTCGCGCACGGAGGCGGTGCCGACCACCTCCCGGACCTCGCGGCCGCCGAGGAAGGTGTACCGGCCGGAGGCCAGCAACGCTTCCTTCAGGGCCAGTTGGGCGGTGCGCGGCTCGACGGCCGCGTCCCGCCCGCACCACAGGGCTCCGGTGAAGGTGCCGCGCAGGGCGGGGTTGGCCGCGCGGGCCTCGTCGGCGGTGAGCAGCTGGTAGCCGCGGGCCGCCGCGTCGGGCCGGGCGACGGCCGCCTCGGCGACCGCGGTCTCCAGCTCGTTACGGAGGGGGGTGAGCGATCCGCAGGCCCGGAAGCCCAGGCCGGGAACCCGCTCCCCGATGCCCTCCCACAGCTCCCGGGCGCGCAGCGCGGTATCCAGCTCCTCGCCACCGGCCCGGCCGCTGACCCATATCTGTCCGAAATTGCGGAGCGATGCCCCGCGCGCCTCGCTTTCGCGCTCGATCTGTACGACCTCGTGGCCGCGGTTCACTGCGTGCCAGGCGTGCATGGTTCCCACCACGCCGGCTCCTACGACGATGACTCTCACGGCGGCAACGCTCCTCGGGGCCGGTGACCCGTACGGATCCGTACGGCAACGGGACGGTGAACGACCACCCAAGGTTGGACTAGACCCGTTACGTTCTCGTTATCAACGGGTGCCGGTCGTACGGCCGGTCGTACGGCGCGGGTCGCGGCAGGTCAGGCCGTGCAGGGTCGGGTCAGGTCGCGACAGGCCGGGTCGGGTCAGCCCCGGCTGCCCAGGTGCGCGGTGAAGGAGAACCGGTCACCGCGGAACAGGGTCCGCACCCGCTCCAGGGGGCGCCCCTCGGTGTCCCGCGAGAGCCGGTGGAGCAGCAGCATCGGCAGCGCGGGCGGCGTACCGATCAGCAGCGCCTCGCGCGGGGTCGCCAGCACGGTCTCGATCCGCTCGTCCGCGTCCCCGAAGGAGACCCCGAGCCGGTCGTGGAGGTAGGCGTAGAAGGAGGAGTCCGGGTCGAACCGCGTGTCCAGTTCCGGAACGCGGGCGACGGAGACGTAGGTGCTCTCCAGGCCGACCCGTTCGTCGTCGGCGAGCAGCACGCGCTCCAGGTGCCAGACGGGTTCGCCGCGCGTGACCCCGATCTCGGTGGCGATGGCCTCCGGGCAGGGGAAGCGGTCGAGGCCGATGAGATGACGGCCGGGCCGCCGGCCCTGGCGGCGGACGCCCTCGGTGTAACTGGCCAGCGAGAGCGGCTGCTCCAGCTTGGGCCCGGCGACCACGGTGCCCCGCCCCCGCCTGCGCAGCCGCCCCTCCAGCAGGAGTTCGCGCAGCGCCTGACGCACCGTCTCGCGCGACACCTCGTACCGCAGGGCGAGATCCCGCTCGGTGGGCAGCGCGCCGCCTTCGCCCAACTCGTCCACCAGGAGCGAGATACGGGCCTTGACGGCGTAGTACTTGGGGATGCGTCCGTGCTCCGGGATGCCGGAGCGGATCGGTGCGCCAGGTGCCTGGTCGTTCGGGTAGTCCACGGCCTGATGGTGGCAGACGTATATGAACAGGGAGGTACGCGCGCTCAGCCGTGGGTGCGGCGCGTTCGCCGGACCCGGACCACCATGGCCGACCCGCCGACGAACAGCGCGCCCGCTGCGATCCCGGCGCCGACCGTCCCGTTCTGCCCGGTGCGGGCGAGCTCGGGCAGGGGGTTTCCGGCGGCGTCACGGAGGGGGGCGCCGGGGTCGGTGACCGTGTCCGACGTACCCGGGTCCGCGTCCGCACCGGTGTCGGTTCCGGTGCCGCCGGATTCACGGCCGCCGTCGAGGCCGCCCTCGACGATCGCGAACGGGTAGTCGTCCGACTCCCCCACCCAGTCCCCGTCCACCGTGCCGGGGGCCCTGCCGGTCGCCTTGCCGGTGGTCCTGCCGGGATGGCGCTGGACGACGGCGGCGTTGGCGGTCACCCTGCCGGGCCGGGTGTCGGAGGTGAAGGCCATACGGACCCGGACGGTGACGGTACGTCCGGCGGGAACGGTGAAGCCGGAGAACTCCTCGTCCGACTCACCGCCGCCGAAGACCCCGATCTGCTCGTCCCGGTCCGTGGTCTCCCAGGTCACCCGGTGCTCCGTGCCGGGGCCGGTGCGCTCGGAGAACTTCAGCTGGATCTGGTCGGCGGTCAGCCTCCGGTCCTGGTCGGTGAGGACCAGCACCGGGTGGATGGCGGGGCACGGCTCGGAGGTGGTGTTGGTGAGGTCCAGGTACCAGGTGCCGTAGCCGCCGCCGGAGGCGTAGGTGTCCGGGCCGCCGTGGATCCGGGTGTCGATGGGGAAGTCCTTGGCCGTCCGGTCACCGCAGGCGGACTGCCGCCCGGCGGAGGAGGCGGGGGCGGAAGCGGCGACGGGGCGGACGGCCCGGTCGGTGTGGGCGGCGGCCGGAGTGCCGCCGAGGAGTGCGGCGGGCACGGCGAGTCCGGCGGCCAGTCCGAAGGTGGTGAGCGCACGGCCGTCGCGCAGTCGTGCGGGGGGATTGGGGGGCATAGGGGGACACCCTTTGCTGCTCGCGAACGGCCGGGGCGGGGGCCACCGGCTGTGGACGGCGACGCTGCCACGCGCGCGCGGTGACACGGTGGCGACATGCCGGGGCGTCGCCCGTACGGCGGGCACGGGCAGGAGCGGGCAGGACCGGGCGGGAGAGCAGGACCAGGAGCGGACGGGAGCAGGACCGGGCACGGGCAGGACCGGGCCGGAGGGGACCTTCCGGCCGCCGGAGCGCGATCAGGCCAGGGCGGGGGCCGTCAGGTCGAGCGTCAGCAGGTTTCCCCAGTCGTTGGTGAAGACGGCGGTCGCCCCTTCGTAGCGCACCCCCAGGAAGGGGTTGGAGCTCCACATCACGGCCACCCACCGCAAGGAGCGGTCGGCGTTCAGGCGGGCGAGGTAGCCGACGTTGCCCATCCCGCTGCCGCCGCCGCACATCCAGCCCGATCCGTCCGGAAGCGGGCTGTCGAAGTACGTGTCCGCCTCGGTGGTGCCGTCCTCCTCGATGGCGCCGGCCACGTCGACCGGCCCGCCGAGCCGGAAGGGGATCGGCTGCCCGGCGTCCGGGTGGTAGGCCCCGGGGCTGTCGGCACACACCTCCACGGCGGTGTCGTCCGGCCGGTAGAGCGCGTCGGTGTACGGCATCTCCCCGGCGGCCCACAACCGCTCGATCACTCCCACGACCCCACCCCCATAGGCTCGGTGTCCCGTCCGGCGGCCCGGCCGCCCCGCGTCACCGTGCCACCCAGGGGCCGCGGACCGGGAACCGGCCCCGGGTCCGGACCCGGCCCCGCGAAGTCCCCCACGCTGCCCACCCGTCCGAACAGCGGCGCGAGCACCAGTTGGGCGGCGCCCTCCGCGACCGGCCGGTCGCCTCCCCCGGCGACGGTGACGGGTACGGGCCGCCCGGTCCCGTCCCGCCGGGCGCGCTCCTCGATCACGGCGCGCACCCCGCGTACGTACGCGTCCTCGTCGGCGGCCACCGTGCGCCCGCCCAGCACCACCCGGTCGATGTCGAGCAGCCCGACCAGATTGGCGGCCCCGGTCCCCAGCACCCGCGCGGCCTCCGCCCGGTCACCCCGGGCCTCTGCGGCCAGGCACAGCGCCTCGACGCAGCCGCGCCCGCCGCAGCCGCACACGGGCCCGTCGAGCAGGAGGGTCTGGTGCCCGAACTCCCCGGCCCCCGTGCGCGCCCCCCGGTGCACCTCACCGCCGAGGACGAGCCCCGCGCCCAGCCCGGTCCCCAGGTGCAGGTAGGCGAAGTCACCCGCGTCCGGCGCTCCCAGCGCGAGTCCCAGGGCGGCGGCGTTGGTGTCCTTGTCGAGGACCACGGGCAGCCCGGTGCGCCGGGCGAGGACGTCCCGCAGCGGGTACCCGTCCCACTGCGGGAAGCCCGTGACGCGGTGCAGCACTCCCTCGCGGTGGTCCAGGGGGCCGGGCATGGCCACGCCCACCCCGAGCACCCGCCGCTCCGGGCCGGCGGCGCCCACCCCCCGTACCGCTTCGACCGCGCCCATGAGCACTTCGTCGGCCGGGGCTCCGAGGTCCAGCGGCGCCGTCCGGGCCACGACGGCCGTACCGGCGAGGTCGACCAGGACGGCGGTCAGCTCGTCGCGGTCCAGGTGCAGCCCGACCGCGTATCCCGCCTCCGGGACGAGCCGCAGCAGGGTGCGGGGCTTCCCGCCCGTGGGGGCGCCGCGGCCCGCCCCGGCGGCCAGGCCCTCCGCCCGGAGCCGGGCGGTGATCTTGCTGACGGCCTGCGGGGTGAGCCCGGTGCGCTCGGCGAGTTCGAGGCGGCTGATACCCGCCGCGCCCGCCGCCCGCAGCAGGTCCAGCACGAGCGCGGCGTTGTGGTGGCGCAGCGTCGGAAGGTTGGCCCCGGCTCCGTTCCTGGTGTCGTTCCTCGTATCGCTCCTGTTCACCACACCATTGTCCCTGTCGCTTGCACTTTGGCAACAGCGTTGCTTAAGTGGATCGCATGACTGCCAACGCTCCCCTTCGCGTCGCCCTTGTCGGCTACGGTCTGGCCGGCTCCGTCTTCCACGCCCCCCTGATCGCCGCGACGGAGGGCCTGGCCCTCGACACGGTCGTGACATCGAACGAGGAGCGGCAGGCGCAGGCCCGCGCCGAGTTCCCCGGGGTGCGGTTCGCCGCCTCGCCCGATGAGCTCTGGGGGCGTGCGGACGAACTGGACCTCATCGTGATCGCCACTCCGAACAGGACGCATGTGCCGCTCGCGACGGCCGCGCTCGAAGCGGGTCTGCCGGTGGTCGTGGACAAGCCGCTGGCCGGCACCGCCGCCGAGGCCCGGGAGCTGGCTGCGCTGGCGAAGGAGCGGGGGCTGCTGCTCTCGGTCTTCCAGAACCGCCGCTGGGACAACGACTTCCGTACGCTCGCCCGGCTGATCGGCGACGGCGCGCTGGGTGAGGTGCGGCGCTTCGAGTCCCGCTTCGAACGCTGGCGTCCGCACCCCAAGGGCGGCTGGCGCGAGTCCGGTGACCCGGACGAGATCGGCGGTCTGCTGTACGACCTGGGCAGCCATGTCGTGGACCAGGCGCTCTTCCTGTTCGGCCCGGCCGTGCAGGTGTACGCGGAGTCCGATGTACGCCGTCCGGGTGCCGCCGCCGACGACGACACGTTCCTGGCGATCACCCACGCCAACGGGGTCCGCTCGCATCTGTACGTCAGCGCCACCGCGGCCCAGCTCGGCCCGCGTTTCCGGGTGCTCGGCTCGACGGCCGGCTATGTGAAGTACGGGCTGGACCCGCAGGAGGCCGCCCTGCGCGCGGGCCAGCGTCCGGCCGCCGGCGAGCCCTGGGGCGAGGAGCCCGAGGCGCTGTGGGGCCGCCTGGGCTCGGGCGAGTCCCCGCTGACGGGCGGCGGCGACCCGGTCCGTACGCTGCCGGGCGACTACCCCGCGTACTACGCCGCCGTGGCCGCCGCCGTGCGCGGCACGGGCCCGAACCCGGTGACCGCCCCGCAGGCCGCCGCCGCGCTGGACGTCCTGGAGGCCGCCCGCCGTTCGGCCCGCGAGGGCGTCTCCGTCACCCTGCTGCCGCACCACGACGAGAACGCGTTCACCGACGAGGAGCTGTCCGCATGAGCACCGGTGCTCCGACCATTTCCGAGCTCATCGCCCAGGAGCGGAGCCTGCGGCTGCCGCACTTCGGCTACGACGACGCGTACGCCCTCGGCGCTCTCCTGGTGGCGCTGGCCCGCGAGCGGCACGCCCCGGTCGCGATCGACATCCGGCGCGGCGCCCAGCAGCTCTTCCATGCCGCGCTGCCCGGATCCAGCGCGGACAACGACGCGTGGATCGACCGCAAGCGCCGGGTCGTGGAGCGGTACGGCGAGAGCTCGTACCTGGTCGGCACCCGGTTCCGGGCGAAGGGGACGACGTTCGAGGAGTCCTCGCGGCTGGACCCGGACGTCTATGCCGCGCACGGCGGTTCGTTCCCGATCGCGGTCGAGGGCGCGGGGGTGATCGGCACGGTCACGGTCTCCGGCCTGCCGCAGGCCGAGGACCACGCGCTGGTCACCGAGGCGCTGGACCGGTTCGTCTCGTCGCTGGGCGCCTGATCGGGGGCGGCCGTCCGCCTTTCCCGGACCGGGAGAGGCGGACGGACCGGGAGAGGCGTGGCGGACCGGGCAAGGTACGGGCGGGCCGGGAAAGGGCCGGGCAAGGTACGGGCGGGCCGGGAAAGGGGCGGGTGCCGCGATGTGTCCGCGGTACCCGCCCCCCCTCCGTCCACCACGGGCCGATCAGGCGTCCTTCAGCTCCTGGCGCTGCCGCCCCAGCCCCTCGATCTCCAGCTCGACGACATCGCCCGCCTTCAGGTACGGCTTCGGCTCGGGCTGCCCCAGGGCGACCCCGGCCGGCGTACCGGTGTTGATCACGTCACCCGGGTACAGCGTCATGAAGTGGCTGAGATAGCGGACCACTTCGCCGACCGGGAAGATCTGGTCGGCGGTGGTGCCGTTCTGCTTCAGCTCGCCGTTGACCCAGAGCCGCAGCGGCAGCGCCTGCGGGTCGGGGATCTCGTCGGCCGTCACCAGCCAGGGGCCCAGCGGGTTGAACGTCTCGCAGTTCTTGCCCTTGTCCCAGGTGCCGCCGCGCTCGATCTGGAACTCCCGCTCGGAGACATCGTGCGCCGTGGCGTAGCCCGCGACATGCCCGAGCGCCTCCTCGGCGGAGTCCAGGTAGCGGGCGGTGCGCCCGATGACCACGGCGAGCTCGACCTCCCAGTCCGTCTTGCGGCTGCCGCGCGGCACCAGCACGGTGTCCTCGGGTCCGACGACGGTGTCCGGTGCCTTGAAGAACAGGATCGGCTCGGCCGGGATCTCCGCGCCGGTCTCGGTGGCGTGGTCGTGGTAGTTCAGCCCGATGCACACGATCTTGCCGATCCGGCCGAGCGGCGGACCGACCCGCAGCCCTTCCGCGTCCAGCGCGGGCAGCTCACCGGGCGCGGCGGCGGCCTCCCGGACCCGGGCGAGCGCCGCGTCGTCGGCGAGCAGATCGCCGTCGATGTCCGGAATGATCCCCGAAAGGTCGCGCAGGGTCCCGTCGCGGTCAAGAAGCGCGGGTCGTTCCGCACCCGCCGTACCGACTCGAAGCAGCTTCAACGGTCCAACTCCCCTTGGTCGAGATCGAGCCCGTCGGTGGGTTGCGGCCAGCGAAAGGCTTGGTCGATCCTCCAAGACATCGGATCACTCCGCAAGACCCTGTTCACACACTGGACCGCGTGCCCCTCTTCGCGCCGGACCTGCGTACCTCTCCGCGCACCGGACCTGCGTACCTCCCCGCGCACCCGCCCCGCGCCCTACATCGTGGGGGCCATGGCGGCACCGGCGGCCGGCAGGTCGCGGTAGAGCCAGGCCCTCTCGACGGCGGTCCAGGTGGTGCTCGTGACCACGTACAGGGCGGCGGCGAGCGGGACGACCGCGACGGTGAACAGCGTCGCGAAGGACATCAGCGGCATCAGCTTGGTCATCGCCCCCATGCCGGGCACCGGCTGTCCGTCGGGGCCGGTGGCGGGCGTCATGGGGTTGGCGGCCATCTGGCGCTTCGTCCGCCCGTAGTTGAAGGTGGCGACGGCCGCGACGATCGCGAAGAGCCCCAGGTAGACCAGGCCGGACGCGCCGAAGGCCCCGCCGTCCGAGAGCGCGTCGTGCCAGCGTTCGCCGAGCGGCGCCCCCAGGAGCTGGTGGCCGAGCAGTTCGTTGGGCTCACCGCCGATGTTCCGGCTGGAGAACAGGTGGTACAGCAGGAAGAACGCGGGCATCTGGAGCAGGCTCGGCAGGCAGCCGGAGAGCGGCGAGACCTTCTCCTTGGCGTGCAGCTCCATGAGGGCCTTCTGCATCCGCTCGGGGTTCTTGCCGTGCTTCTTGCGCAGTTCGGCGATCTGCGGCTGGAGCTTGGTCCTGGCCTTCTGCCCGCGTGCCGCGGCCCGCGACAGCGGGTGCACGGCCAGCCGTACGAGGGCGGTGAACAGGACGATCGCGGCGGCCGCGGACGCGCCCTGGAAGAGCGGCTGGAGCAGATCGGCGAGCGAGCCGACCAGGCTCGCGAAGGCGGACATGAAAGCGGACATGGGTGAGCCCTCCGGGGGTCTCGTCGTGCCGGGATGAGACGAACTCGGCATGACGGCCCGCGCGGGGTGCGTCCGTTGCGGAAAAGAGGAAGGGAAGCCCTACGCGGCGGCCGTCAGGAGGGCGCGGCCGGGAGCTCGGGGCCTGGTGCGGCCCCTGGCGTCGGGGTCCCGCTGGGGCAGGAACGCGGTGCGTTTCTCCCGGTCCCTGATGGCGGTACGGACCCGGGTGCGGGGCACCGGAGCGGCGCAACGGGCGCTGATGACGGAGCACGCGAGGAGTGCGGAGCCCGCGGCGGCGGTGGCGGCGAGCGCGACGGCGGCGGAGAGGCTGCCGCCTTCGGCGAGGAGCACCTCGGTGAGGAAGAGGACCAGCAGGCCGATGGGCCGGAGCAGCCGCGGGAAGGCGCCGTGCAGACGGTTCGTGTCCCGCATCGGCCCCTCCTCTCGTTGCGCTGTCTGACGTGTCCGGACGCGCGTACGCGTATCCGCTACTCCGTTCGTTATACACGATGGCACCCGTCACGCCGGAGCCGTGCTGGACGTTCAGGCCCGGACCGTACGGGCCGCCGGTGGCTCCAGCTCGTCCTTCGCCAGCACGTCGTCATCGGGCCGCTCGTCCCGGTCGCGCGGTC
The DNA here is from genome assembly GCF_026341775.1 of Streptomyces sp. NBC_00654. Lineage (NCBI taxonomy): Bacteria > Bacillati > Actinomycetota > Actinomycetes > Kitasatosporales > Streptomycetaceae > Streptomyces > Streptomyces sp. NBC_00654. The sequence continues at coordinate 228,876 of NZ_JAPEOB010000003.1, forward strand.
CCGCGAACGTCACGGCCAGCGCGACGGCCAGGTTCGCGGCGAGCGCGACCAGCCCGGCGTTCACCCCCCACACCGGATCGTTCCCCGTGAAGACGAGCACACAGACCACGGCCACCCCGACGGCCAGCCCGCTGAACGCCCCGGCAAGGGTCAGCCTCCGCCACACCAGCGCCAGCAGCACCATGGGCAGCAGCTGCGCCATCCCCTCGTACGAGATGAGGGAGAGCCGTACGAGGGTGTTCGGCGCGGTGTACGTGAGCAGCAGCGCGAGGCCGCCCGCCACCACCACGACCACCTGCGCGGCCCCCTTCTGCCGCTGCTCCCAGCGCGGCACGAGCGAGAGCACGCTGCGCCCCCACATCGTGCCGATGACCAGCATGAAGACGGCCATGGGAACGATCGAGGACAGTGCGGCGGCGACCCCGATGATCCCGACAGCCCAGGCGGGCAGCGAGTCCACGACCAGCTTGAACAGGGCGAGGTTCGACTCCGCGCCGACCAGTCCCGGCACCACGAACAGCGCGGCCATGCCGAGCAGCATCGGCACGAACAGCAGGATGTTGTACGCGGGCAGATACATCGCGTTGCGGCGCAGGGCGTCCGCGTTCCGCGCCCCGAGGTACCCGGCGACGGTGGTCGGGAAGATGACCACGGTCAGCGAGTTCAGGAACGACGTGCTGATGAACCACGCCTGTCCGAGTCCGCTGTCGCCGTGGCCGGGGAAGGTCAGCCACTCGCTCTTCTCGGTGACGAGCCGGTCGAGGAAGGGCCCGTACCCGTCGAAGTAGTGCATGGGGACGTAGAGGGCGAGGAAGCCCAGGGTGGCGATGACGAGGACGTCCTTCAGCACGGACACCCACGCGCTGCCGCGCAGTCCGCTGACCACGACGAAGCCGGTGGTGACGGCGAAGGCGACGAAGTACGCCCAGTTCAGGCTGATCGCACCGTAGGAGATGGTCGAGACGACGACGCCCATGCCGGTGATCTGGAGCTGGATGTACGGCAGCAGGAACACGGTCGCCAGCACCGCGACCACCGCGCCGAGCCACGGCCGCCCGAAGCGGTGCGCCACCATGTCGGTGATCCCGACCAGACCGTGCCGGCGCGCGTACGCCCACAGCATCGGGCCGACGACATAGCCGATGGCGTATCCGCAGGACATGTACGCGACGACGTACAGGACGGGTGCCCCGTAGTTGTAGCCCCAGCCCGCGGCGCCCAGGTAGCTGAAGCTGGTGTAGCCCTCACCGGCCATCAGCACCCAGATGAAGACGGGCCCCAGGCTCCGGCCGCCGACCGACCATTCGGCGAGGCCGCCCGTGCCGCCGCCGCGCCCGCGCATCGCGAGCAGGCCGAGGGCGACGGTCGCGACCATGAAGACGGCGAAGACGGAGGTCGCCACGGCGGCGTTCACCGGCGGTCCCCCCGCCAGGTCAGCCATACCGCCACGGGTGTCAGCAGGGTCGCCCCCAGCAGCCACACGAAGAGGAACGGCAGCCCGAACACCACCGGCTGGACCCGGTTCACGAACGGCAGCGCCCCCAGGTACAGCACATAGGGGACCAGCAGCCACAGCAACTGCGGACGTGTCTTGAGGACTCTGAGCACTCCGGGACCCTATCCCCGGGCCCCGGCCCCCGTGGCTACCTCGGGCGCATCGCGGTGAGCCTGCCCCACACGATGAGCCGGTAACGGGAGGTGAACTCGGGCGTGCACGTCGTCAGCGTCAGGTAGTACCCCGGGGTGCTGTACCCGGCCGACGTCCGCACATTGCTGCGCGGCACGGTGGCGATGACCCCGCTGTCCGACGCCGTCGTCCGCGCGAGGCTCTTGTCGACGGTGTACGTGTACACGGCCTCCCGGGTCTCGACGGTGATCCGGTCGCCGCGGCGCAGCCGGTCGATGCGGCGGAACGGTTCGCCGTGGGTGTTGCGGTGTCCGGCGACCGCGAAGTTGCCCGGCCGGCCGGGCTGCGCGGTGCGGGGGTAGTGCCCGACGTATCCCTTGTCGAGGACGCCGCCCTTGCTGATGCCCTGGGCGACGGGGGCGGTGAGGCCGATGCGCGGGATGCGCAGGACGGCGTACGCCTGGTCCCAGCGCGGGGCGGAGGACGGGCCGGTGCGCGCGGGCCGCCCGTCGCGCGGCGCGTCCGGGGTGGTGTCCGGGGCCGCATCGGGCGCTGCGTCGGGTGCGGTTCCCGCGCCGGCGCCGTCCGGGTCCTGCGGCCGGTCCTGCCGCCAGTCGCGCTGAAGCGCGCGTACCTCGTGCTCGGCGCCCTCGCGGGCCTGCCGGTTGGTCCACCACAGCTGATGGGCGACGAGGAGCAGCAGGACGACGCCGAGGGTGATCACCAGCTCGGCCCCGGTCCACAGTCCGCGCACAGCGGCGCCCCGCATCCGCGAGCCGGGCGGCACTTCGCCCCGCGGGGGCCACGTCCTCCGCACGCTCGACGAGCGCCGCGGGCCCCAGGGGTTCCGCGGGTTCCACGGCTGCCGCGGGAGTCGCCGCAGCACGGCCGACAGCCGTCCTCGCGCGCTCCCCTGCACCACGACCGGTATCCGCTCCCGCTCCCGCACGGGCCGAACGATAGGGGCAATCCCCGTAACCCACCAGGGTTCTCCCGGTACCCGGCGGGGTTCTCCCCGTCCTCCCTCCCGTTGCCGTACGGCAGTACCGTGTGGTTCATGCGCCCCGACACGCCTGCCGACCACACCACCGAAGCCGAGCGCCTGCTGCGCACCGCGGCGCAGTACCCCGAGGACCGCGAGCCGCTGGTCCTCCAGGCCGCGGCCCATCTGGAACTCGCCGGTGACCGCGCCCGCGCCAGCACCCTCTACGACGAACTCCTCGCCGCCCCCGGCGCCACCGTCGACAACCCGCACCTGGTCAAGGCCCTCAAGGCGGCCAACCTCTGGGAGTACGGGCACGAGGCCGAGGCCCGCGCGATCATCGACGGCATCCGCGCCGCGGGCCCGCTGGAGGCGGCCCCGTGGGACATCGCCGCCCAGACGCTGGAGGCCCATGACGAGCTGGAGTCGGCCCATGACTTCTTCTCGACCGCGCTGACCCTGCTGCTGGCGCCGGGCGAGGAAGTCCCGTACGCCACCCAGGCCCTGCTGACCGGACGCCATCGCGTACGCAGGCTGATGGGCGTCGGACACGACCCCTGGGACGAGCTGGCCGACGCCCTGCACACGGCCGCCGTCCCGCTCGACGAGCTGCACGACCCGAAGCGGGTGTGGGCGCTCGGCTCCTCCGACCCCGGTGAGCTGAAGGCCGAGATCACCCGGCTCCGTGTGGAACTGGGCACCTACCGCACGGCGCTGTCCCGGCCGTTCCCGGTCGCCGTCCTGCACTGGACCGCCGAGGAGCTGGGCGAACTGCTCACCGCGTACCCGGGGTTGGCGACCGAGTACGTCACGCACGAGACCCATCTGGACCGCCTGGAGGCCGCCCTGCGCGATCTGCACGCGGCGGGCACGCCGAATCTCGGCATCGTCACGGGCACGGTGCCCTCGTACGAGGCGTTCGCCGCGTCGGAGGCCGCGTCCCCGGCCGATCCGGATCTGCTCCCCCAGTACGCCACCACCCTCGCCGCCCGCGGCCGCGCCGTCCCCTGGCCGCCGGCCCGCAGCGCGGCGTGCTGGTGCGGCTCGGGGAACACGTACCGGGAGTGCCACGGGGCCGCGTGACCCCGTGACCCGCCGGGGCCCGGCGAAGCCCCGGAGCCCCGGAGCCCCGGGCCCCACTGAAGCCCGTATCCCCGAAGCCCCGTATTCCCCGATGCCCCGGCTACCGGCCCTCGAAGGCGGCTTCGAGGGCCTTGTCGAGTTCCTCGGCCGCGTCGATGTCGGGGGAACCCTCGGTCAGCAGATCGTGCGCCTTCGACTGGAGCACCTGCGTGAACGCCCCGTAGTACGGGGTGCGTGGCCGCTGCACCGCGGTCTTCAGCGCCTCGCTCAGCGTGCGGGTGAAGGCGGCGCGGGCGGACTCCGTGGGAATCTGCGCGCTGCCCTCGCCCGTCACGGGCGCGCCGGGGGCGCTGCCGGCCGGGCGCAGGGCCGCGGCGACCGCCGGCCAGCAGGGCCGGGACATCGCGGTGGGCTCGTAGGCCGAGGTGCGGGTGGCGGCGAACCCCGCGTCGAGCAGGCAGCGTTCGCTCTCCGGCGAGGTCAGGAACTTGGTCAGCCCGCGGGCGTTCTCCGCTCGCGGGGAGTCCGCGGTGACGGCGAGGTTCTGGCCGCCGAGCACGGCGTGGCCGGGCAGGGCCGTGACCGCGTACTGCCCGGGTTTCAGCAGGCTCTGCAACGCCCCGTAGGCGTACGGCCAGTGGCGCAGGTACGCGACGCGTCCGGCGGCGAAGTCGGCCAGGGTGGCGTTCTCGTCCGAGGAGAGCGCGGCGGGCAGCAGCCGGTCGTTGTCGGCGTGCCGGAGCAGTTCGTTGAGGCCCTTCTTCAGCTCCGCCGGGTCGGACCGGTACGTGCCGTCGTCCCGCACGAGTTCCACGCCGACGGCGGCGAAGGCCTCGATGGTGTTGACGGTCAGCCCCTCGTACTGGCGGAGTTGGGTGGTCCAGCCCGCCTCGCCGCGCTCCCGGTCGAGAGTGCCGTTGTCGAGGGTGGTGATGGAGGCGTAGAGGCTCTCCCAGGTCCAGCTGCTGTTGGGCATCCGGTCCTCGGTGATCCCGCCGTTCTGGAGCAGGTCGCGGCGGTAGTACAGCAGCCCGACATCGCTGTTGAAGGGCCTGGCGTAACTGCGGCCCTCCCAGAGCGTGGTGCTCTGCACCCGGGGGATGAAGTCCGGATCGTCCGCTTCGTCGGCGGGCAGTGCCTGGATGAGACCCGCCTCGGCGAACTCGGGTATCCAGGTGATGTCGAGGTTGACCACGTCGTACGCGGCGCTGCCCGACTGGAGTGCGCCGAGCAGCTGGCTGCGCTGCTGGTCGGCGCCGCCGGGGAGTTCGACGAGCTTGGCCCGGAGGGCGGGATCGTCCTGGTGCTGCCGGTTCCACTCCTCGATGAGCTGCTGCCGTACGCCGCCGGAGCCGGTCACATCGAGACCGCTGGCCACGACGATGGGCCCGGCGGCCGTCGTACCGGGACCCTTCCCGCTCGTGTCCGGGCCGGGCCCTTCACCGCCGGAGCCGCCGGAGCACGCCGGCGCGGCGAGGGCGAACAGCGCGCCGAGCGCGACGAGGCGCAGGCGACGCGTCCGGTGCCACCGGCTCCCTCGGATGTCTCTTCCCGTCGTACTCATTCCGCGTCCCCCGTACCGGTCTTCGCGACCTCGGCCGTCAGCTCCGTCGCGATGCTGTCCGACGGATCCAGGCAGCGCCCCCCAGTGACCTCGGCGAGCCGCTGGTTGAGCCGTCCCGGCGCACAGCCGTCGGGGCGCAGGGAGACCGCGACCACACGGACGCGCGCCCCCTGACCCGCTGCCTTCACCACCGCCTCGATGTCCTTCCGCTTCAGCTCCGAGGAGTCCTCGTCGTCGGTGATCAGAACGATCAGCCGGGGATCGGCGCCCGACGAGCCGCTCCGGAGCGTCCCCAGCGCGTCGGTCAGCCCGGTGACGATGTCCGCGTCGGCGTTCACCGCCTTCGCCTCCCCGACCGCTTTCTGCGCACCGGTCAGCGGGTTCTTCCCGTACCGGACGACGTCCGGGTGATCCGTCTTCTTCTTCGCCTTCTTCTCGGGGGCCAGCGTCCACACCCCGTACTGGTCCGACGTACCGAGCGAACGCAACGACCGGGTCACCAGCTCCTTGGCGCGGCCGGGCCCGGACCAGACCCGTTTGTCCTCCATGGACGTCGAGTTGTCGAGCAGATAGAGGACCCGGCCGGGTCCGAGGGCCTTCCGGTAGTTGCTCAGCGCACCGGCGATCGAGGCCACCGACATGAGGGAGTCCGAATCCGGGATGTCGAGGCTCACCGCCCCGTCGTTGGCGGGAGCACGCAGCGGCGAGGTGGGTCCCGGTGGCGCCGGCTTGCCGTCCTCGACATCCCGGAACCCGTCCCGCACGAAGAGCGCCCGTGCGTCGGGGTCCCCCACCAGCCAGTCGTAGAAGTCCTTCACCGCCCGCTCGCGCGCCTTCGTGTCCCGGTCGGCGTCGGTCCAGGTGACCCGGACGAACGGCAGCTCCAGCACCGGTACGTCGGTGGGGTAGCGGGCCGTACGGTGCTGGAGGGTGTCGCTGGCGCAGGAGGGGCGGGTGCCCTGCACGGAGACCTTGGACGGCAGGTTGAACAGCGCCATGGTCTGTTCGGGGACCAGCACGGCGGCCCGGTTCTCCAGGGTGTTGCGGGACCCGTCGGACAGCGCGCACATCAGGTCGCGCGCCGTGCCGGGCATCGGCCGGAGCCGGTCGGCCATCCCAGCCTCGATGGCCGAAGGCTCCCCGGCGGAGGGCTCCCCGGCGGAGAACGAGTCGTACAGCGCGGCCGTGGACAGCAGCGCCCCGTCCGTGCCCTCGGGATCGGGCCGCAGCACCTCCAACGGCTCCTCACCGGCGGGCCGGCCGATCCTCAGCCCGGCGATGAGCGAGCCGAGCGGGGCACGGGTCCGCGCACCGGCCACCGAGGGCCCGAGGTCGGGAACGGCGAGCACCATCGGGGTGAAGGCCAGCGGCCCCAGCCCGGCGAGCCTCACCGTCTCCCGCGCGGACCCGCTCTGCCCTTCCCGCACCCGCGCGAGGGTGCTCCCGGCCGCCGGGATCCAGATGTCCGGCTGCGCGCCGAGGTCCCGCTGGGGCCGCAGGCAGTCCCCGGACACGGGGCACGTGGGGAGCGGCGACTGCCACAGGGCGGCGGACCGGAACGCGTCCACCGCGTCGGTGGACTTGCCGGCGTAGACACCGATTCCGACGGTGCGGCAGCCCTCCGCGTCCCTGTTCGTATAGGCGTCGGCGGCCTTCTGCACGGTGGGCAGGACATCGGGGTCGACGAGGACCCGCAGCTCCATGGGCGGGGTGCAGCCGCCGCGTCCGCCGCCCGGCGGCCAGTCCGGGGCCGCCCAGAGGACCGCTCCGGCACCGACCGCGAGGGCGAGGGTGAGCGCGATGGCCCGTTTCCGGCGGAGGGCCCGCAGACGCTGACGTACCCGATCGAGGGCACCGCCCTGCTCAGCGCGAACGGGCGCGGGCTCGGGCGCGTCCGGCTCGACGGGCGCGGGCTTGGGCTCACCCGACTCGGCGGGCGCGGGCTCGGGCGTGTCCGGCTCGACGGGGGCGGGTTTGGGCTCACCCGGCTCGATGGGCGCGGGCTTGGACGTGTCCGGCTCGACGGCCTCCGGTCCGGGCTCACCCGACTCGGCGGTCTCGTGCTTTGGCTCACCCGGACCGTCGGCCTCGGGCGGCACGGGCGGTGGTAGATGGGGCGGAGGCGGGAGGACGCAGTTCACCCGCCGGCTCGCCGGTGTCAGGGCGAGCAGGACGTCATCGCCGTGCCGCCGTTCCTCGGGAACCCACCGGTGACCGTCGACGGCTTTGAAGGGCGCCATCGCCTCCCGTATCTCGGGGACGATCCGGGTGAAGCTGACCGGTTCGTCGGCCGCGGTCCGCCCGGTCAGCAGCCCGTGAAGGGCGACGGTGAAATCGGTGCCGATGCCCTCGGCACCCGGCGGGATCTCCACGCCCGGCTCCGCCGCCATGAGCACGGCGAAGTTCTGCCGGACCTCCGGCGTGAACTCGTTCAGCGCGTTGCCCGCGAAGCAGCAGTCGAGGATGGCGACGACCCAGTCGGCCTTCGCCTTCCGCAGCTCGGCCATCACGCCGTTCCGCCAGGACAGGGCGTCCACGAACGGGTGCAGCGGGTCCTGGGTGACGCGCGAGGAGGTGAACAGCAGATGCAGATCGCTGCCGTCGCTGCGGACGATGCCGTGCCCGGCGAAGTAGACGACGAGCAGCCCGTCCACCTCGTCACGGGCGGCCCGCAGCGCGGCGTGCGCCTGGAACGGATCCACCGGCCGCGCCGCCCCCGAACTCCCCTCCCTCTCGGCGGGGTCGGGGAGGATGACGAGATCCGACCCGTCGAGCACGCCGGATGTCGCGTGGGTGAGCGCCTCGGCCATGAGCCGGAGGCTCTGCGTCACCGCGGGCAGGTCGATCTCGTGGTCGTACGAGTCCACGCCGATGAGCACCGCGCGGTGCCGCTTGCCGCGGTTCCCCGCGCCGCGTGTGTTGTACGGCGACACGACGCCTATACCCCCTCGGGCCGTTCACCGCCGTGCCCGTGCTCCCCCGCGCCGGGGTCCGGATCGTCGTCGGGCGCCGGTGGGTCGTCCGTGTCCCGGTTGAGCGCGGGGTCGTCCTCGAAGCCGTCCGCCGCGAGGCTGACGCGGGGATCCTCCTCGCTGTTGGCGAGCCGGCGCCGATTGCGGTGCCAGGTCGTCACCGAGTTCCACGCGATGTCGGCCAGCGGCCGGGCGGCCTCGGCGGCCACGATGAGCAGGATGTCCTGGACCAGTTCACCGCTCATGGACTCGCTCTGGGTGAGCGAGTCCCCCCGCTCCACCTCCAGCCCGGCCCACCCTCGCGCCTCGGTCAGCGCGGGCGCGTTCTCCAGCCAGGCGCAGAGCGCCGCCAGATCCTCCCTGCGCCGGTGCGTACCGCTCACCGTGATCCGTAACGCGACGGTCCCGCCCCGCTCCCCACCCCCCGTGACCTGCCCGTCGCCCCGCCCACCGGCGTTCCCGCTGTCAGTCATCCGCCCGCCCCCATCGGCACCGTCGCCGCCCGCCCTGCCGGACTCCACCGAACAAGCCATTATTTCACGGGAGTTGACACAAGGCACTGCTTTGTTCCGCACAATGGCGAGGGAGCCGCACCGACACCCCCTCTCACTCAAGGTTCACTTCCGGCCACGCGTTGTGGAACGAGTGGTGAGGATTCACGGATGTCCGACCTTTGCCATACGATCACAATTCAACAATCGTCTTGGGGCCGCGCCTCCCCGTCAGGCCCCGTTCCGTGTGCGCGAGGAAGTCTTCATGCCGCCCTACCAGCCGTCCGCGGACTGGCAGTACGAGATCCCGACGACCGGCAGCAAGCGGCTCCCGCCCGCCGCCCGTTACGTCGAGTCGCTGACCCACCAGGGATACGGCTTCGAGGCGGCCATCGCCGACCTGGTCGACAACTCCATAGACGCGGGCGCCCGCAGTGTCGTGATCAGCTTCCTCCGCGACGAGGACCGGCTCGTCAGCCTGCTCGTGGTGGACGACGGCACCGGCATGAACGACGAGGCGCTCGACACCGCGATGACGGTCGGCGGCCGGCAGGAGTACGGGAAGAGCGCGCTCGGCCACTTCGGCGCCGGTCTCAAGGCCGCGTCCCTCTCGCACGCCGACTCGCTCACCGTGATCAGCCGTACCAAGCGCAGCCCGTCGGCCGGACGCCGCTGGCTGACCGCCCGCGCCCAGGCCGACTTCACGTGCGACATCGTCGACCCCGGCTACTGCCAGGACCTCGTCGACCGGTACGACGGCCTGATCGAGTGGCACGGCACGATCGTCCGCTGGGACCGGGTCCGCGCGTTCGAGACCGTCACGGCGGGCCAGGCCGACCGCTTCCTCAACGACGCGATCGAGAAGCTGGAGACCCACCTCGGGCTCTATCTCCACCGCTTCCTCGCCCGCGAGGACTTCAACGTCGACATCGTCGTCGAGGACGTGACGACGAAGGAGGAGCTGGACCACCGAGGGGTCGAGCCGATCGACCCGTTCGGCTACCGCCTCCCCGGCCGGCCCGGCTACCCGCGTACGTACACCGCACCGGTCGAGGGCGTCGGCGACGTGGAGCTGGCCGCCCACATCTGGCCGCCGAAGTCCCCGCTGGTCAGCTACCGGGGCATCGGCCCGCTCGCCGAACGCCAGGGTTTCTACATCTACCGCAACGACCGGCTCGTCCAGGCGGGCGGCTGGAACAGCACCCGCAGTGCCGAGGGACACCTCGCCCTGGCCCGTATCGCCGTCGACCTGCCGTCCGGGCCGAACGACGTCTTCAGCCTCACCGTCAAGAAGGACGGGGTGACGGTCACTCCCGCCTTCGCCCGCGGTCTCGAAAAGGCCGTGGACGGCACGGGGCACAGCTTCGCCACGTATCTCCAGGAGGCGGAGGCGACATACCGGGAAGCGGCCCGGCGGGCCACGGAGCCGCAGCGCAAGGCGGTCATCCCGCCCGGCAAGGGCCTGGACCCGCGGCTGAAGCGCACCCTGCGCGACGAGCTGCCCGAGCTGGAGGGCGAGGACCCGATCACCTTCCGCTGGGACGCGCTGCCCTCGGACGTGTTCTTCGAACTCGACCGCGAGGAACGGGAGATCAGGCTCAACAAGGAGTACCGGCAGGTCTTCAACGGCGGGCGGCGCGGCGGCCTGAACGACGCCCCGGTGGTGAAGAGCATGCTCTACCTGATGGTCAACGAGATCTTCCAGAAGGAACGCGTCCGGGCCGTCCACACCGACAACGTCGCCCTGTGGAACAGCGTCCTGGTGACGGCCGCGCGCTGCGAACTCGCGCGCTGACCCGCGTCCGGACGTACCCACCCGAGGAAGCGTGAGCACACCATGACCGACCACCTGTTCAACCTCCACGGCGATGTCCTGGGCGCGATGCGCCGGGGCCCCAAGCACTTCGCCAAACTGGCGTTCGCCCTCGCGGAGGCCGACGAACCCGCCGACACCGGACTGAGCCACTTCGCGGACCGCGTCATCGGCGCGGGCCCCGGCGACGAACTCACCGCTCTGTGGCACCGCACCCTGACCGGCTGGGACCTGGCGGAGCGGGCCGAGTGGTCGTCCGCCCCGCCCCGTACCGACGAGCGCCGCGCCGACACGTACACCCGCCTGGGCTTCGGCGCCGACCTGCGCAAGGCGCTCGACGGGGCGGTCCCGGTCTTCAAGGAGCCCGGCCCGACCGTCATCAGCACGACGCCGACCGCCTGGTACTCCCGTGACACCGCTGCCGCCCGCTCCTTCTACTGGGACGCGTACGAGCGGCTGCTGCGCGGCAAGGGCTGGTCGGACGCGGCGGTCTCCAGTCTGGACGAGGCGAGCCACGCCGTGGTCGAGCGCCTCGCCGACCCCACGCGCACCGAGGCGTACGGGGCCCGCGGCCTGGTCGTCGGCTACGTCCAGTCGGGCAAGACCGCCAACTTCACCGGCGTCACGGCGAAGGCCATCGACGCGGGCTACCGCCTGGTCATCGTCCTCGGCGGCACGCTGAACCTCCTCCGCGGCCAGACCCAGCGCCGGCTCGACATGGAGCTGATCGGCCAGGAGAACATCCTGCGCGGCGCCGACCCCACGGACCTGGACGCGCTGATCGGCGTCGACTACCAGGACGACGAGGACTGGCCGGCGAAGTTCGTCAGCCACGGCGGACGCCCGTCCACGCAGGGCGCGTTCGACATCGAACGCCTCACCACGCGCGACGACGACTACCAGAGTCTGGCCACCGGCATCCGGGCCCTGGAGATCGACAAGCAGGACCGCACACAGCCGCTGTACGCGCCGGACAACCTGCACCGGGCGGCCGCCCGCGTGATGGTCGTCAAGAAGAACAAGTCCGTACTGGGCAAGCTCATCACGGACCTGAAGAAGATCGGCCCGATGATCCTCTCCGAGATCCCGGCGCTGATCATCGACGACGAGTCCGACCAGGCCTCGGTGAACACGACGGACCCGAAGAAGTGGGAGGAGGGCAAGGTCGCCCGTACGGCCATCAACAGCCAGATCTCCCAGCTGCTCGGCCTCCTGCCCCGGGCCCAGTACGTCGGTTACACGGCCACCCCGTTCGCCAACGTCTTCGTCGACCCCGGCGACGGCGAGGACATCTTCCCGCGCGACTTCCTGATCTCGCTGCCGCGCCCGACCGGCTACATGGGCGTGCAGGACTTCCACGACCTGGACCGGACCGACGAGTCCGCCACCGGAGGCGCCGAGAAGTCCCACATCCGGGGCATCCACGACGACGCCCGGGGCGACCGCCTCCAGGAGGCCCTGGACGCCTTCCTCCTCACCGGGGCCCTGAAGCTGTACCGCGCGGCCCGGGGAGTCCCGGACGGCCCGTTCCGCCACCACACGATGCTGGTCCACGAGTCCGTCCGCATGGCCGAGCACAAGATCCTCGCCGATCGCATCAGGACCCTGTGGGAGAAGGCGTCCTACACCGGCCAGGAGGGCCACGACCGCCTCGCCGCCCTCCTCCTCTCCGACTTCCGGCGCTTCGCCGACGAGGGACTGCCCACGCCCACGTCGTACGAGGACCTGAAGCCGCACGTCTTCCGCGCCCGCCAGCTGATCAACTCCGGCGGCACCCCGGTGCTCGTCGTCAACGGCGACTCCGAACGCGACTACGCCCAGCCGGACCTGGACTTCGACCGCACCCCGAACGTCTGGAAGATCCTGGTCGGCGGCACGAAGCTCTCCCGGGGCTTCACGGTCGAGGGCCTGACGGTGACGTACTACCGCCGCAAGACCCAGCAGGCCGACACTCTGATGCAGATGGGCCGCTGGTTCGGCTTCCGCCCCGGCTACCGCGACCTGGTCCGCCTCTACATCGGCCGCGAGGAGCCGATGGGCAGAACGAAGACGGTCGACCTGTACGAGGCGTTCGAGGCGATCTGCCGCGACGAGGAGACGTTCCGCGCCCAGCTCACCCGCTACGCCACCCTGATCGACGGCAAACCCCAGGTCACCCCGGCCCAGATCCCGCCCCTGGTCTCCCAGCACCTCTCCTGGATCAAGCCGTCCGCCCGCAACAAGATGTTCAACGCGGAGCTGGTGGAGATCCGCTCCCCCGGCGAGTGGGTCGAGCCGACCGCCTACCCGACGGCCACCGCCGACCTGCGGCACAACGCGGAGGTGTGGCGACCGGTCCTGGACACGCTCGACCCCACCCCTGTCACCATGACCCACGGCGGCCGTGACAGCTACGAGGCGCTGCTCGGCACGCTCGACCACGAGTCCCTGATCAGGGTCCTGTGCGATCTGCGGTGGTCCGCCCCCGCACAGTTCTCGCCGCACCTGGAATCCCTGCTCACCGCGGGCGAGCACGGCCCGGGGATCGACGACTGGCTGGTGATCGCTCCGCAGCAGATGTCCGCCCGCCGCGTCGCCGCCACGGTCCTCGGCTCCCGCCCGCTCTCCCTCGCCCACCGCAGGAGGCGCCGGGGCGACCTCTTCGGCGCCATCAGTGAACCGAAGCACCGCGGGGCCGCGCTGCGGATCGCCCGCGCGAGGGACACCGAGAAGGGGACGGGGAACGAGATCGTGGAATCGCTCGTACGCGAGCGACGCGGCGTACTCGTCCTGTATCCCGTGGTGGAGGACAGGGCACCCCGCATCTCCGCCGCCGGAGCGATCGACCCCGAGCACCTCGTCATGGCCTTCTCCCTGGTTCCGCCGAGGTCGTCGACCGGCCCGCAGCGGAGCCTGGTGCGCTTCCGGACCATCGACTCCACCAGGAGAGATTCGGCGATCATCGAACGCGGGACGGACGGAACGTAGGAGACTGGTGGTGATGAGCACGGCGAAACCTTCGTCCCCCGGCGTCTCCGCCCGGATGAGCCGCCAGGCGAGCCGCGACACCGCGCCCGAGGTGGCGGTGCGCAAGCTGCTGCACGCGGAGGGGTACCGCTTCCGGGTCAACGTGCGCGTGCCGGACATGCCCCGGCGGACCATCGACATCGCGTTCACCCGGGCCAAGGTGGCCGTGATGATCGACGGTTGCTTCTGGCACGGCTGCCCCGTGCACGCGACGCAACCGAAGTCGAACGCCCAGTGGTGGCGGGACAAGCTCGACCGGAACATGGCGCGGGACCTGGAGACGACCGAGCACCTGGCTTCGGCGGGCTGGACCGTACTGCGGTTCTGGGAGCACGAACCTCCGGCCGGTGCCGCCGAGAAGGTGGCGGCGGCAGTCGAGCGGGAGCGACAGGCACGGCCGAAACGACACAAGGGTGGGGACCTATGAGCAAACTGCGGTTCGTCGATGTGTGCGCGGGCGCGGGCGGATTGGCTCTGGGGCTGGAGGGGGCGGGTTTCGACCCCGTCCTGCTTCTGGACCGGAAGCCGGTGGCCTGCGAGACGCTTCGCCGGAACCGGCCCGCGTGGAACGTCCTGGAGATGGATCTGCTGGACTTCGTTCCGGACGAGCATCCGCGGACCTACGACGTCGACCTGTTGTCGGCCGGGCTGCCGCGCGTGAAGTCCAGCGCGACCGCGGCGAGGACGGAGACGGAGGAGGAGCTGCGCCTGCTGGAGGCGGCGGTGCTGCTCGCACACTCCGTCCAACCGCGGGCGCTGCTCATCGAGAACGTGCCCGGCCTGGTCGACTCCCCGTCCTTCGAGGCCGTCCGGGAATTCATCCGCAAGGAGCTGGAACACCTCGGGTACCGGTTCCGCTGGTTCGTCCTGAACGCGGCCGACTTCGGCGTGCCGCAGGACCGCAAACAGGGCGTGCTCGTCGCGCTGAAGGAGCGGTACTTCGACGCGTTCCGCCCGCCGGCGCCCACGGTCGACAGTCATGTCCCGGTCGGCAGCGCGCTGCGCCGCTCCATGGCCGCTCGTGGTTGGCCCGGTGCGGACGCGTGGGCGGCACAGGCGCTGAGTGTCGCCCCCACCCTGGTGGGTGGCTCGGACAAGCGAGGAGGCGCGGACCTGGGGCTCACGGGGACCAAGAAGGCCTGGGAACGCATGGGGGTCAACGGTGGGGCGCTGGCCGACGAGGTTCCCGGACCGGACGACTCCCCCTCAGGGTTGATCAAACTCACGGTCGAGCAGGCCGCGCTTCTCCAGTCGTTCCCCCGGGAATGGTCGTTCGCCGGGAAGAAGACCGCGCGCTACCGCCAGATCGGCCACGCCTCACCCCCGCCCGTCGGAACGGCACTCGGCCGGGCCGTCGCGGCGGCCCTGGACGCATGATCCCGAGCGGGTCGACCGACCCCGAAGTGCTGGACGGAGAGAGGTTGAACGCCGGCTACACTTTCACACCATGACCCGCCCAGCACACCCCTCACTTCCGCCTGCGAAATTCGGGATCGTCGATCTCTTCGCCGGGCCCGGCGGTCTCGACATCGCCGCCACGATCATGGCGGGCGAGGGTGTGGCGAGCATCGGCGTCGAGTGGGACGACGCCACGCGCCGGACACGTGACGCGGCCGGTCTGCTGACCACCGAGGTCAAGGACGTCGCCGCGCTGGGCCCGTGCGACCCGTCGGTCGTCGAGGCGACGGTGCTCACCGGCGGGCCGCCCTGCCAGTCCTTCTCCGTCGCGGGCAACCGGAAGGGTCACGAGGCGCTGGACGACGTGGAGCGTCTGGCCACGCGGTTGGCCGACCACGAGGACATCGATTCGTTCGACAAGGCGTGGGAAGAGGTCAAGGCCGAGACCGACCTCATGTCGGACGAGCGCACCGGATTCGTGCTCCAGCCCCTGCGCTGGATCATGGAGGCCAAGCTCAGGCGCGGTCGACCGTACGACGTGGTCGTCCTGGAGCAGGTACCCACCGTTCTGCCGGTGTGGAAGCACTACGTCAAGATCCTCAAGCGGACCGGATACGCGGCCGACGCCCACGTCCTGCACTCCGAGGACTTCGGTGTCCCGCAGGCCCGTCGACGGGCCGTGCTGATCGCGCAGTACGACCCCGGGAACGAGCGTCGTGAGGTGCGCTTCCCGAAAGCGACGCATCAGAGGTACGTGAAGGGCGCCGAAAGGCTGACGACGACGGGCGGCCAGGAGGACGATTCCCTTTTCTCGACCCTGCCCGACGGCGAGGAGGACGAGCCCATCAAGCCCTGGGTGTCCATGGGAGACGCGCTCGAAGCGACCCGTCCCGACGACTTCGTCATGGTCTCCAACTACGGCTCCGGCGGCGACCCCAAGAACCGAGGACGCCGCACCTCCGACGAGCCCGCGCCGACGATCACCGGCAAGGTACGACGCAACCGGCTCTACCTGCTCAAGGGCGAGGCGGGCGCGAAGGAGGTCGGTGAGGAACTGGAACGGCTGTCGTTCGAAGAGGCCGGGCTCCTCCAGTCCTTCCCCGCCGCGTACCCCTGGCGGTCCACCGATGTGGCCCAGCAGATCGGCAACGCCATCCCGCCCCGTCTCTCCCTCCACATCCTGAGCATGGCTCTCCTGCGCGAGAAGCCGAGGAAGGAGTGGTACGGCGAGCTCAAGGGCTGGAAGCCGCAGACCCCGTCCCCGGTCGAGGACGAGGACGCCTGAGGCCCCGGCCCGCCCTCACGCCGCGTCGACGGTGGCCTTTCCGCGTACGGGGGCCTCGGCGAAGAGGCTCGCGAACAGGTCGGCCAGTGCGACCACGGACGCCTCGGGTGCCTTCTCCTCGGGGGGGCCTTCCGGAAGCGTCCGGCGCGGCACGGCGGCCGCCCACTCCGCCGCCTCGATCCAGCCCCGCAGAGGCCGGCCGTCCCGCTCGATGTCCGGAGCGATGACGTCGTACATGAGCGTGGCCGCCGAAGCGTTGATCACCGCCGCCAACGCGTTGATCTCCCGGCCGGTCCTCACCGTGCCGCGCTCGATCAGGCGCGCCATCGCCTGCGCCGTGGGTCGGTGGTCGATCACGTCGAGCCTCAGGGCGCTGTTGAGCATGTCCTGGTGCGCGCACACGGTCTCGACCGGTGCGTAGTCGGGACCGTCGCGGAACAGTTCGGCCGCCCACCACAGCCGGGCGAACGCCTGTGTGTACGCCGGTCCGCTGAACCGTGCGGCGGTGGCCCTCGGCAGCTCGTCCTTCTTCGGCTCGGAAGTGTGACGCCAGACGACGTAGTCGGGGGCCACACCCAGCGCCAGGTAGTTCCAGAACCGTCGGTCGGCGGCCTCGCGTCGGCTGAGTCTCAGCGTCGCGTGCAGCCGAGGGGCCAGCCAGGCGTCGGCCGCCGTCGGCTTCCCGTCACCGAAGACATGCATGGCGTCGTCGACCAGACCACGGACCGGCCCCAGCTCGGCACGGCTCGCCTCCGCGTACGGCAGAGGTTCGGTGACCTTGTTGAGCCCGATGGCGGGGACGTCCTCCTTGCCGGTGAGCAGTCCTTCACCGATGTACTGCGCGGCGTTGAGGTCCGCGAGCAGGGCCAGACGTTCGGGCAGGTGGTTCGGCTTCTCGGTCATGCGTCGGTCCCCCGGTGGATGCTTTCGAGGCCACGGATGGTGGCGGTCAGGGCCTTGGGCACTTCCGCCCTGCGCGTCGCCGCGTAGTGGATGCGGGGTTGGAGGTCGGTCCAGCCGGCCGTTCCGGTGCGTCGCCGGTGGACCTCCCGCAGGGATTCCTCCAGGGAGCGGTCGGGCACGACGTCGGGCAGCATCTCGCGGAGCACCTCACCGCGCCAGTCGCGCGGGAAGAGCGGCGTTCCGTCCTCCTCGATCTCCAGGTCGCCGATGGCGGTGTGGAAGACGGCTGTCCACACATCCGTGCACATCTGGGCGATCAGAAGATCACGGACAAGGTTGTCGACCGATGTGCCGTTGCCATCGACAAGTTCGGTGATGCCTTCGAAATCGGTGTTCACGTGTACGGCCGGGAGGTCGCCGGACGTGTCGACGATCCACGGCACCTCACGGAAGCGTCGCAGCCATTCCGGCCCTTCGCGGAATCCGACCTCATGGACTTCGAGTTCCCGCTCGCGAAGGGGCGCATCGGCTTTCAGGTCGACGATCCAGTCCTTGTCCGAGGTCGCGATCTCCCGTCCCGGCACGCCGTCGACAGTGGCGACCACATGGAGAGACATCGTGGCCCGGTCCAGATGGTCCTCACGCCACAGATCCAGATGGCCCGTCCATTGGCGGCCCCCATCGGCCCCGGGCCTCAGGGACGCCGTGTTCCTCGTGTTGGTCGCGCCCTCACTCAGCACGACGACGACCGCCACGTCCGACCAGGGGCCGTCGGGCTCGGTCGCCCTGCCGGGCACGGTGGCGGAGAGCTTCAGCCGGGCGCTCTCCCAGTCGTCCCGCCCGGCCACTCCCGGCGCGACCACCTGGTCGACGGTCGAGAACGCGTTGGTGTCCAGCGGTTCCCGGATCTCGCCCGGCCCCCGCAGTTCGACGGCCTCGACCCGGAGCGACACGACACCGGGAAGTCGCTTGTACGGATAGACCTTCATGCCTGGACCCCCTTGTCGGTGCGCAGCTCCACGACGAGTCCGCTGAACACGGCCCGTACCGGATGGGTGGATACGTCGGTGGTTCCCCGGAAGGTCGCACCGCGCGCGCCGGGCGCGATGTGGATCGCCCCGTCCACCACCTCGCAGTTGTGCACGGCGACGAGTTCGGACCAGCCCAGAACCGGTCGCGGCCCGGAGCGCACTTCCAGCTTCGCGACCGGGACGGGGCGCCAGGAGTCTCCTCCGAGAGGAACCTTGATCTCCCCCGTGACGCACCACGCGCCGTCGTCGTCGATCCGGGCATCGAGCTCCTCCAGGGTCGGCGGACCGGCCGCCGACACGGGCCGGGCGACCTTACGGCCTCCCACGGCGAGCCGTTTGCGCAGCCGCTCCGAGCCGCCCTTGCGCTTCTTGGCGGGAAGCGCGACCAGATCGCGCACCGCTCTGTTCGTCTCGGTGGTGAGCGTGGCGATGCGCCGGTACGCGGACGGCGAGTAGAGCATCCGCAGCTCTTCCGTCTGTCCCCACTTGTCGTGCTCGGGCGGTTCCGCGGCTCGGAGGAACGCCTCCGCCTCGTCCGCGAAGGGCGCGTCGTCACCCGCCGCCCTGCCCGCGAGCAGCACGGCCTGGAAGGGATTCGTCCCTACCGGCAGGTTGGGCACCCACCCGCTCCTGACCGTCATACGGTTGCCCCGCATGGTCGTCACCCGGTTCGACTTCCCGTCGTCGCCGTCCTCGGCCGCGGTCACCAGGACGACGGCCCGGTGCTCCCCGTCGCTTCGTCCCGCGCGCCCCGGCACCACCAGGGGCACGGTGGTCATGGCCACCTGTCCGGACTCCGTCAACCGCTCCACGGTCGTGCCGTCCAGGAACGCCTGCAGTGCGCGGGTGCGGGAAGGTTGGGTGCCCCGGGGATCGACCCGCGTCTCCGCGATGATCTCCTCGCCGTTGCGGAGCGTCCGGACGGAGGCCTCCAGCAACGGTCGCCCGGTCGCTCCACCGGTCATGGCCGCCCAGAAGTTCCGGCCGAGTGCCTCCCGCAGACGGTGGTGCATCCGATGCACGCTGTCGCTGTCCTCGACATCGCCGCTCTCCGTCTCCTCGGCGAGGCTCGCCACGTCGTGGGCCCCGACGATCAGGAACGACGTGCCGGGCTCGGAGCTCTCCCTGGAGAGATGGAGCCGCTCGGCTCCGCCCTCGTCGGCCCACCACGAGCGGGCGACGTTCACATCGTCGGCGTCGGGATCCGGCCGGCCGAACCAGGCCGGACCTGCCCAGGGTGTTCCGCCCACCTCGCGCCAGGGCAGATCGAGTCGGCCGATGAGCCGCCGTTCGGTCCGTCCCTCGTGCGGTTCCGACAGCGTGGAGTTCATGAGCACCAGGCCGAGTCGGCTCGTCGCCCAGAGCGTCGCCTTGCCGAGACCGTACGAGCCACCGGCGGCGCTCATGGACTTGTGGCTGTCGAGCTGACGACGGACGACCGCGGCGAAGCGGCCGGTCTCGTAGTCGTCGCCGGTCAGACCGGAGGCGTTGTAGTCGTCGATGCGCAGGAGGACCAGCCGGTCGCGCTCGTACATGTCGCGCAGCCCGGCGGCGATCGTCCGGCCGACCTTCTGGTCCTGCGCGGAAGCCGCCTCGTAGTGCGGAAGGAGGTCGTCCCAGCGAATCTCCTCCTTGAACCGGGCCAAGGACTCTCCGGTCAGTTCGTGCAGCGTGTAGCGCACCCGGACGGGCTGGGCTGGGTCCAGGCGTTCGTCCAGACTGTTCTGGGTGGCCTCGCGGGCCAGCACTCCGACATCGGCCCGGAACGCGAAGGCCGCCGCGTTGCCGAACTCGCGTCCCCCGTCCGCGTATCCGGGGCGGTGGTACCAGGAGACCGGCAGGCCGGCCAGGGTGTCGGTGGTCCGGGTGTGGATGGTCCCCAGATCCGTCCCCAGCGCCTCGGCGATCTTGGCGATCGTCTCCTCGCGGGGAGTCGCCCGCCCGGTGATCCAGGCCGAGACGGCCGCCCGGGTCAGGCCGATCTCCTGAGCGAGATCGGCCTGGCTCATCTTCGACTGCTTCAGCTGTCGTGCGAGCCAGGGACCGAAGTCCATGCCGGTGTCCATCGTCACCACTCCTCAGCTCCTGCACTGCCCATGGAGTCCACCGTACACGCAGATTTGACAGCGACACGCGGGCGACAATCCTGATTGACATCCCCCGTGGGTCCGAGGAAGGTTCTCACCGTCACATCGTTCAAATGCCCCAATGTGTCACGGGATCGAATAATGCGAGGAATGCCCTCGCATGCCGTTTTGCAACTATTGCCCGAAATGCACCGAACCCGGCCTGCGACAAACATGCGACGAACACCCTTGCGGAGTGCGGGAATAGCCCTGTACGGTCGAAGTGGGCGAGGCCTTTTCGGCCCCGATCGGCACCCGAATTCGGGAGCCCTCCTTTGCGTACCCGGACACCAAAATCATGCCCGATACGCAATTTCGGCCGAATCTTCAAAAACCCTTGCTCGATTCGGTGGAACGGAGTTTGATTCACGCACCGGTCGCCATGACGGCGGCAACACCACTCAACCGTCCGGCAGTTCCATAACCCCGATTCCATCGTTCCGCGCGGAATTCACGCCTCTCTCCTCTCGTGTGTATTCAGCCTCTCTGCATGTGCGCCATCTTTCGATACCGCCCGATTCGATCACGTACACAGAACACGAGAGCAGAGGTACATCAGTCATGCCCAACGAATTCGACATCGTCGACCAGTACGACTCCTTCGAGGACCCGCAGCTCAAGTCCGATTTCCTCGACGCCATCGGCACGACGCGTGCCCGTATCGAGTATCTTCGGCACCGCCGCGACGCCCAGGCCGCCCGCAACGCGGCGAAGGCCACCGAGGAGTCGGAGTCGAACGAGTCTTCGGCGTACGAGCGTCGGCGGGAGCCCCGTCGCCGCTGTCGCCACGCGCCCCGCCGCTCCCGGGTGACCGTCAACCACCCGCCGAACCGGGGCGGCACCCGGCGCATGCCCCCGCGTCGTCGGCGGCGCGTCGTCCTCGTGATTGTCATCGAACTGGACTGACCGGCTCCCCGGCCCAAAACCCGCGTCTATCGTTCATCCGGCGGACGGCCGCACCCCCGCAGCGGCCGTCCGCCGGCTCCTCCCGCGTTTCATCCAGCTCACGGCCATGAAATGGATTCACTGTGAATTACCCCAACGTGACGGGCGGTTCGGGCGACCCGTCCGTCATCGAGACGATCATCGAGCAGTCGACTCGCGTCCTGGAGACCTACAGGGTCGATCCGGGCCTGATCCTGGAACACGCCAACGGTGAGCGGCGGATCACCCAGGGCGGCTACGGGGACCGGCAGTTGTTCGAGCTCGTCCAGAATGCGGCCGACGAGATCGCCGACTCCCCCGGCGGCAAGGTGCATGTCGTTCTCACGAACACACACCTCTACTGCGCGAACGAGGGAACAGCGGTCACGGCCCAGGGCGCGGAGACCATTCTCCGGATGGGTGTGTCGAAGAAGCGCGGGGGCCAGATCGGCCGATTCGGGGTCGGTGTGAAGTCGATCCTGGCCGTCACCGACACTCCTCAATTCTTCAGCACGTCCGGCTCGTTCGGATTCGACCGGGGATGGTCGTACGAGGAGATCAGGAAGGCGCGCGGGGGCGCGGCCGACGAGGAGTTCGAGGCACCGGTCCTGCGGATGGCCCGTCCGCTGGACGCCTCGAAGGAGCGCGCGGCGGATCCCGTGCTGGCCGGCCTGTTGGACTGGGCCACCACCGTGGTACGACTTCCCCTGCTGCCGGGCGCCGCGGAACGGCTCGGCCACGACATCCACACGTCCGCCGGCAAGCCCGACATCCAGCGGGAGTTCCCCGCGCGGTTCCAGCTCTTCTCCCACCATGTGGGGACCGTGGTGCTGGAGGACCGTCGGTCGATGCCGCAGGTCCGCCGTGAGATCACGGTCGAGCACGAGGGCTTCGTCCACATCGTCCACGAGGCGCGGACCGGCAAGCCGGATGCGCGGTCCACCTGGAAGGTCTTCTCGCACGCCCACCGTCCCACCGAGGTGGCCAGGGCCAGCGCGGGCGAGATGCACGACCGGGGGACGATCGACATCGCCTGGGCCGTTCCCGAGTACACCGGTGACACCGTGCTGACCGCCCCCAAGGGACGTGGCGAGTTCTGGTCGTTCTTCCCGACCAAGT
Organism: Streptomyces sp. NBC_00654; assembly: GCF_026341775.1. NCBI lineage: Bacteria > Bacillati > Actinomycetota > Actinomycetes > Kitasatosporales > Streptomycetaceae > Streptomyces > Streptomyces sp. NBC_00654. The sequence continues at coordinate 251,200 of NZ_JAPEOB010000003.1, forward strand.
ACCCCATGACCCTGGGCGGAATTCTCAACGGCGCCTGGAAGACAAATGAGGACAGACAGAACCTTCTGGACTCCAGCCCCTTCAACCAGGAGATCATCCAGGTCGCGGCGCGGCTGGTGGTCGAATCGCTTCCGCGGTTGGCCCCCGCCGAGGATCCGGGAGCCTATCTGCCCTTCCTGCCCGGCCGGTCCCGGGATTCGGAGACCCTGAACTGGGCGGACAAGTATCTGACCGAACAGATCTGGAAGTTGACGGCCCAGCTGCCCTCGCTCCCCGATCAGGACGGTGTCCTGCGGGTCCCCCGGGATCTGCGCATCCACCCGGCCCCGATGGGGAAGGTCGCGCTCAGGCTCGACTGGCTCCGCATGTGGAACGCCTATCCCGGGCGCCCCACGCACTGGATCCACCCCTCGGTGGAGGCCGCCGAGTTCCGCGCCGGAAAGGTGGGACACGTCCTCGACGAGACCCGCCAGGGCCGGGCGACCGTCCGTGAGTGGCTGGAGGCGCTGGTCGCCGACGGCACGGCCGAGGCCTCCGCCGTCGCGATCCGCATCCTGGCCGCGATGATCCGTGAGGCGTCCCCGTTCGCGGCCGAGGCCCGCGCCGCGCGCATCGTGCTCACCGAGGAGAGCGGGATGGTTCCCGCCGTCGTGGGCAAGGTCTTCCGGAGGGCCGTTCAGGACGGGCTTCGGGACGGAACGACGTACGTCGATCAGAAGCTGTCCGAGGACCAGTCCCTGATCATTGATCTCAACGAGATCGGCATCCGCGAGGCGGACTCCCGAGGTCGCTTCATCGGCGTCCTCGAACAGGGCTTCGCCCACTACGGTCCGCAGGACTGGTCACGATTCTGGGAGCTTTTCCACAGCGCCGGCGGCAGTCAGGTCAGCGGAGAGGTCACCGCCCGCGTCGCCGACCCGTTGGCGACCCTGTACGTACGGACCGTCGACGGGCGCTTCCATCCCATGCGGGACTGCCTGCTCCCCGGGGACGTAGTACCCGGTGACGGCAGCCGGGACGGCTCGGTCGCCGTGGACCTGGAGTTCCATTCCGACGACAGGATGGTCTTCCACGAGTTCGGCCTGCGCGCGCTGCCGACGACCGGACACCGTCCGGCGGACGAGCAGTGGTACGAGGAGTACCGCACAGCCATGTACGAGAGCTACTGCCGGACGTTGAGCAGCAGCGCCGGCCGTCCCTCCTTCAGCAGGCTCAAGCTGGAGGGCTCCCCAGTCGGGGGGCCGCTGCATCTCCTGGAGCGGCTGTCGGAGGAAGGCAGGGGTGCTTTCGTCAAGGCGCTGCCCGACGCGGGTGTCATCGACACCTGGAACATGCAGTTCGGCGTCCAGGTCTCCACACTCAAGACCGTCTACTCCCCCCTGCGATGGATGCTCGCCCGACACGGCCGAGTCCCCACCTCACAGGGTGTCGTGCCGCTCGCCGGCGCGGTGGGCCCGCAGCTCCACGCGTACGCGGATGTCCTTCCCGTCGCGGACATCAGTGCGGAGAAAGCCCGCAAGCTGCACCTTCCGACCGTGGTGGAGGATGTCCCCGCGAATCAGTGGGCCCGTCTCCTCGAACAGCTCGGCACCAGCGACGACGACACCTTCGTCGGTCGCACCTATGTGATGCTGACCCGCCTCGAAGTCGACTTCCCCGAAGGGGAGCTGACCCGTTGCCGCGTCGGATCGGAGTGGTCCGCACGCGAGGACCACGAGATCGCGGTCGCGGCCACCGACGCGGAGTATCGCGCGCTTCGCGCGGAGCAGCTGCCCGCCCTCTTCGCCGGAAGCCCGGAGGACGCCGCGCTCCTGGTCAAGACGTGGGGCATGTTGCGCTACGCCGACGTGATCAGCAAGGAGACCCGTCATGTGGGTATCGGCGAGCCCACCCTCCTGCACGACGAGTTCCCCACGCTCCGGCAGCGCATGGGCAACTCGGTGAACAACTACCGGCTGCTGCCGTGCTCCGAGTTGGAGGAGCTGATCCGTACGCCGCAGGGCACCCGGGCCACCCCCCTGAGCAGCGCGCTCCAGGGCACCACCGTGCTCGTCCTCGAACCCGAGAACCGACTGGCCGCACTGATGGCGGTGGACCGTGAACTGCGCTGGGGGCTGAAGGAGGCGGGGTGCCGAGCGGTTCTCGACGCACAGGAACGCCAGGAGGCCGACCAGCAACTCCAGGCTTCCCTCCGCCGGGTCCGGGAGGCGGAGAGCGTCGAGGAGAAGCTGGAACTGCTCATCGGGGCGACGGCGTTGCGCGCGGGTCTGCCGCCGGGCCTGATGGAGAGCGAGCGCGCCGAACTCGGCGACGTCGAGCCGTCGGCCCGTCGCATCGCGCGGATGGCGTACAACGCCCACGGTGACAGCGTCCTGCACATGCACACCCGCGATCTCCTGTCCGCCTATCCGAGTCATGCCCCGTCGGGTTTCACCGGCTCCTCGTCCGCGGTGAGGTTCGTCTCGGAGTTCGGCTTCCCCGATTCCTTCGCCGGCACCAGAACCCCCTCGTTGCCCCCGAGGGTCGAGGTTCCGGGCCCCACGGAGTTCCCCCGTCTGCACGACTACCAGGAACGCCTGGCCACGAAGGTCTTCGCGATGCTGGACCGGTTCACCCCGCAGCGCGGGATGCTGTCGCTGCCCACCGGTGCGGGCAAGACCCGGGTGGCGGCCGAAGCGGTCATTCGTTGGGTCAAGCAGATGGGCGAGCTGGAAGGTCCCATTCTCTGGATCGCCCAGACCGAGGAGCTCTGCGAACAGGCGGTCCAGAGCTGGAGTTTCGTCTGGTCGAAGGTGGGGGCCGAGTCCCCGCTGACGATCAGCAGGCTGTGGACGACCAACGAGGCCGGCCCGGTCGTCGACCGACCCCATCTCGTGGTCGCGACGGACGCGAAGCTCCGCAACTGCCTGGGCGAGGACGCGTACGCCTGGCTCCGACAGGCGTGCCTCGTGATCGTCGACGAGGCGCACGTGGCGATCTCTCCGCAGTACACGGAGATCCTCGCGCACCTCGGTCTCACCTCGCGCGAGACACGTCGCCACCTGCTCGGGCTCACCGCCACCCCGTTCCGCAACACCAACGACGAGGAGACCCGGCGACTGGTCCAGCGATTCGGTGCGCAGCGGCTCGACGACGGGGTCTTCGACTCGGACGACCCGTACGCGGAGCTTCAGAAGCTCCGCATGCTGGCGAAGGTGGATCACCGCGAACTCACCGGCGGGACCATCGTGTTGACCAACGACGAGAAGGAGCGGGCCGAGCAGATGAGCCTGCTGTCGAAGGCCGCCGAGCAGCGTCTCGCCGACGACCACGACCGCAACAGGCGCATCCTCGAAGAGATCGAGGCCATGCCCGCCGACTGGCCGGTGCTGGTCTTCGCCACGTCCGTCGCGCACGCCAAGTTCCTGGCCGCGAAGCTCAAGGACCGGGGCATCACCGCCGCCTCGGTGGACTCCGCCACGCCGACGGGCGAACGCAGGAAGAGCATCGACGACTTCCGCCGGGGCCGCGTGCGTGTGCTCACCAACTACGGTGTTCTGACGCAGGGGTTCGACGCGCCGGCCACGCGTGCCGTCGTCATCACCCGCCCCACCTACAGCCCGAACGTGTACCAGCAGATGATCGGTCGCGGTCTGCGGGGTCCCGGCAACGGAGGCAAGGAGACCTGCCTCATCCTGAACGTCCGGGACAACATCACCAACTACGACAAGGCGCTCGCCTTCACGCAGTTCGAGCACCTGTGGAGGGCCAAGTGACCGACGCCTACCTCGACAGCCCGCCCCTCACCGAGGAGCAGCGGGCGGTGGTCGACCACCCCTGGGACACCAGGTTGTTGGTCACGGCGGGCGCCGGCGCCGGCAAGACACATACCCTGGTCCGCCGCCTCGACGCCCTGATGAGTGACGAGGACGAGGCGCTGGAAGCCGGTGAGATCCTGGTCCTCAGCTTCTCCCGTGCGGCGGTCCGGGAGCTGCGCGAGCGGATCTCCGCGCATGCCCACGAGGCCCGTCGGGTCAGGGTCCAGACCTTCGACTCATGGGCGTACGGCGTGCTGCGGAGCGAGCAGCCCGACCGTGACTGGGGCGTTCTCCGTTTCGACGAGCGGATCAGGGAGACCACCGAGGCCATTCTCCGAGGAGCGGTCGAGGCGGGCGAGCAGGGCGCACCCGCCCACGTGGTGATCGACGAGGTCCAGGACCTCGTCGGTGATCGGCGGGACATGGTGGAGACCCTGCTGGACCGCTTCCAGGAGAGCTGCGGCTTCACCGTGGTGGGCGACGGGGCCCAGGCGATCTTCGGCTTCCAGGTGTCGGACGAGGATGCCCGTGCGGCCGAGACGAACTACTTCTTCGACTGGTTGCGCGCCTCCTACCCGGACGACCTGGTGGAGCTGCATCTCTCCACCAACTTCCGGGCCCGTACGGACGAGGCGCGCACCGCGCTGGCCCTGGGCGGCGCGCTCCGGCGGCTGCCCTCGGAGTCGGCGGAGTCCGATGCCGCCGGTGAGGACTATCACCGGAAGCTGACCGACCTGCTTCGTTCATGCCCCGATTTCGGTGATCCGGAGGCCCCGTTCACCGTCGAGTCACTGCAGTCGTACCCGGGAACCTGCGCGATCCTCTGCAGGGACAATCGGCAGGCGCTCGTGCTGTCCGACAAGCTGTTCTCGCTCGGGGTCCGGCACCGGGTGCAGCGGGCCCTGCAGGATCGTCCCGTTCCCGCCTGGGTCGCCTCCGTTCTGCGCGGAACGGGCACCACCACGTTGACCGAGGAACGCTTCCTGGCGCTGCTCTCCGCGAGCCCGGTGGCGCCGGTCGGGGACCGTGCGAGGATCTGGCGTTCCCTGCGGGGTGCCGCCCGTGCCCCCAGGGGGTTGATGGACGTGTCGGCCGTGCGACGGCTGATCGCCGAGGGGCGTTTCCCCGACGACCTGGCAGCCGTCGAACCCGCCGGCCTGGTCGTGTCGACCGTGCACCGCGCCAAGGGTCTGGAATTCGATCGGGTGATCGTGCTCGACCCGTCCCCGATGGCGGAGTTGCGCAAGCAGCACACCCATGTCGACCCGGCGGCCGAGGCGCGTTCGCTCTACGTCGCGATGACCCGACCGCGGGACGACCTGTTCCGCATCGCGGCGCCGGACACGGCGCTGATCCGTCGTGACAGGTCGACCGACCGTTGGTACCTGGGCGGTTGGAAGTCGTACGTCCGTGACGGCATCGCCGCCTCGGGACGCGACATGTGCCGGGAGCACCCGCCCGGCACGGACGGATTCGACGACGACGCGGCGGGCGTGCAGGACTACTTGGCGTCGGCGGTGTCCCCCGGTGACTCGCTGGTTCTGCGGGCCCAGCACGGGCTGCCCGTGGCCGCCGACCAGAGCCCCCCGTACACCGTCCTTCACCGGGACCGACCGATCGCGGTCGCTTCGGAGCGGTTCCGCAGGGATCTCCACACCTCTCTGAAGATCAGCAGGACCTGGGACGTCAGCTGGCCGGTGGAGATCGGAGGATTCCGGGTGGACTGTCTGGAGAGTGTCGCCGGAAGCGTCGCCTCCGGCTCCCGCGCCGGACTGGGGGATCACGGCATCTGGACGGTGCCCCGTATGACAGGACTCGGTCGGTACAGGCGAGCCGGGAAGACCGCGCAGGAAGGCAACGACGCATGACCGACGAAACGAACCCGCACTCCGCGCACTACGAGCTGCGCGACGGCCTCGTCGCCCAGCTCCGCAGGGACCTGCTCGGTCCCGGATCACCCGACGAGGTCCTGACACAGGACCCGCCGATCACCACCTATCCGATCGGGGTGCTGTTCCCGCGCGCCTCGGACGACGACGCCGAGCGGGCCCTCGGTGAGGACGCGGCCGAGAACGAGGGCCTGGACGACGTGCCGCTGGCGAGGAGGGGCAGGGACATCGAGGAGTCCGCCCCCGACCTCGGTGTCGCCCACGTCGGCGACCGGCGCCCCTCGTCCATGGGTCTGACGTTCGCCGTCGACCCCGCCGTTTCGCGACGCCTCGTCGTGCGCACGGAAGCCGCCGTCTACGATCCGGTCGACGCCGACGGACGTCCCGTCGCCGCCGAGCGCGCCCGGGCCCGCACCGTCTCCGAGCAGAGGGAGCACTGGCGCAGGCGCCCGCTGACCCTGCGCCCGGAGACCATCGACGTGTCCGTGCCCCGTCGATACCGGATCGACGATCTGCACCCCGGTGTCGCCATCGACGTCGTGGTCCGGCCGGTGGCTCCCGCGAGCGGGACCGTGACGGTGACGGTGACGTTGATCAACTCACACCTGGTGGGGAAGCGGGCGCTGCAGGACGCCTTCTGTCTGTACCAGCCCCGCCTCACCGTCAAGACGGAGTCCGGCACCCCGGGCTTCGTCGAACGCCCCTCCGAGCGGCGGGTGATCGACGCGGAGGTGGCGACGAGCAGGCTGTTGCACCGGCACGCCCCGACCTTCGCCGTGGGACACGGCTGCTCGGCCGAGTGGGACTGGACGCCCCCGCCCATCGGCGTGCCCCATACGGAGCGCGCCGCCATCGACACCGTACGGACCGAGTTCGTCCCGGCGCACGACGTGCTGCTGACCGATTCCAACCCCGACATCGACGATTCGGCCCTCACCATGCAGGGCCTGGCGACCGGGCCCGAGAGCGAGATCCTGGCCGCGCTCAACGATCTGACGGCCGCGTACGCCGAGTGGATCGATCGCAAGGAGGCGGAGTCGGGCGCGTTTCGCGGCACCCCGCACGAAGCACCGGCCCGCGCGCAGATCGAGCACTGTCGCACGGCGCTCGCCCGGATGCGTCGTGGCATCCGGGTTCTCGGCACCGACAGCGACGCGATGCGGGCGTTCCGGCTGGCCAATCGGGCGATGGCCCAGCAGCGCTCCCGCAGCGAGTGGGTGAAGAAGGGAAGGGAAGGTTCCCCTGACGAGTCCGTCGGGCGCTGGCGTCCGTTCCAGATCTCCTTCATGCTCCTGTGCCTCGAAGGGATCGTGGACCCCGGCCACCAGGACCGTTCGGTCGCCGACCTGCTCTGGTTCCCCACCGGTGGTGGCAAGACCGAGGCGTACCTCGGTCTGATCGCCTTCACGACCTTCCTGCGGCGCATCCGGCTGAAGGAGCACGGAGGGGGTGTCACCGTCCTCATGCGCTACACGCTGAGGCTGCTCACCCTGCAGCAGTTCGAACGAGCGGCGGCTCTGATCTGCGCCATGGAGCGCATCCGCCTCGGCGACAAGGAAACGCTGGGGACGGATCCCATCTCCATCGGCATGTGGGTCGGCCAGTCCGCCACCCCCAACAAACTGTCGGTGGCCGAGGAGAGCCTCGCCGAACTGCGGAAGGAGAAGGAGCTCCAGGAGAGGAATCCCGTCCAGCTGCACGCGTGCCCGTGGTGCGGCACCCGCATGGACGCGCATCAGTACGAGGTCGACGAGCCGGCGAAGCGCATGCACGTCCGGTGCCCGGACACCTGGTGCGACTTCCACCACGGGCTCCCGGTCCATCTGATCGACGAAGCGGTCTACGACGCGCGCCCCACGCTGGTGATCGCCACCGTCGACAAGTTCGCCGCCATGCCGTGGCGGGAGCAGACAGCCGCGCTGTTCAACCGCGACCGCTCCGACAGAACCCCGCCTCCGGAGCTGATCGTCCAGGACGAACTGCACCTCATCTCGGGTCCCCTCGGAACGCTCACCGGTCTGTACGAGACGGCCGTGGACCTGCTGGCCGACGAGCCGAAGGTGATCGCCTCGACCGCGACGATCCGCCGAGCTTCGGACCAGGGCAGGAAACTGTTCGCCCGCGAGGTCGCCCAGTTCCCGCCGGCGGGGATTGACGCCCGCGACTCCTGGTTCGCCGTGGAGACGCCCAAGGAGCGAAAGGCGAGCCGCCAGTACGTCGGTCTCCTCACTCCGAGCACGAGCCAGTCCACGCTTCTCATCCGCACCTACGCCAACCTCCTCCACCGGGCGGCACAGGCCGATGCCACCGATGAGGTGCGCGACGCCTACTGGACGCTCGTCGGCTACTTCAACAGCCTTCGACTGTTGGCCGCCGCCGAACTTCAGGTCCACGACGACGTCGACGCCTATCTCGGCTACCTGGCCGAACGTGACGGTCGCGAGCAGCGAAAGATCGTGGAACAGACCGAGTTGACCAGTCGGGCCAACTCCAGCGAGGTTCCCAAGCGGCTCAAGCAGGTCGAGCAACGGCTCCCCCATCCCGATGTCGTGGACGTCCTCCTGGCCACCAACATGATCTCGGTCGGTGTCGATGTGGACCGGCTCGGTCTGATGGCGGTCATGGGGCAGCCGCAGACCACTGCCGAGTACATCCAGGCGACCAGCCGGGTCGGCCGCCGCCACCCCGGCCTGGTGGCCGTGATGCTCAACTCGAACCGCTCGCGCGACCGTTCGCACTACGAGAGCTTCCAGCACTTCCACTCGGCGCTGTACCGCGAGGTCGAGTCGACCAGTGTGACGCCCTTCTCCTCCCGCTCCCGCGAGCGCGGTCTGCACGCGGTGGTCGTCGCGCTCGCCCGGATCCTGATCCCCGCGGCCCGACCCGATGACGGTGCCGGACGGATCGACGAGTTCCGCGACGAACTGGACCGGATCGTCAGGACGGCGCTCCTGGCCCGGGTCCAGGCGGTCGACCCGGACGAGTACGCGGCGACGGCCGACGCGTTCGACGAGTTCGTCGAGTGGTGGTCCGAAGAGGCCGAGCTCCATGGCGAGCTCACCTACGAACCCAAGCGCGGCAGGAGGACACCGTCCCTGCTGTGCGCGTTCGACGACGACAACGAGGAGGCGTGGCCCACCCTGTGGAGCCTGCGCGATGTCGACGCCGAGTCCGCTCTCTTCATGGAGGCAACCCGATGACCCCTCCCCCCTCCCGGCGCCGCCGGGCCGGTGCGCCCGAGCGCAGCTATCCCCGTCGGGGCTCCGTCCGCCGGGCGCAGATGATCACGACGTACGGTGTCGGTTCGCTCGTCGCCGTCGACAACGAGTCGTTCATAGTGACCGGCATCGACTCGTGGAACATCAGTGAGGCGCCGACGATCCACGAGCACCGGTTGGCCCGGGTGCTCGGGGTGAAGTCGTTCCGTCTGCCGCCCGCTTCGGACGACACGAGCAAGGACGGTGTACACGTCCGCCGCTTCCCTCTGTGGCACTCGTGCCCGACCTGTCAGTCCCTCCAGCATGTTCGGCTCTTCAACTCCCCGCCGGGGAAGAACGAGTGCGGCGACTGCGGGGAGGACCTCGTTCCCTCGCGCTTCGTCATGGCCTGCTCCAAGGGACACATCGACGACTTCCCGTACTGGAAGTGGGCGCACCGCAAGAATCGTCAGGAGGGCGACTCCGGTCTCTGCGGCGGTCGGATGCGGCTGCGGACCAGCGGCAGGACCGCTTCGCTCCGCTCGATCCTGATCTCCTGCACCTGCGGAATCCCCGAGGTGTCCATGGAGGGCGCCTTCCGCGGCACCGCGCTGTCCGATCTGAAGGTGTTCTGCGGTGGCAAGCGCCCCTGGCTGAAGGACGCTCCCGCCGAGTCCTGCTCGGAGCGTCCGCGTACGCTCCAGCGCGGTTCGTCCGTGGCCTGGCAGCCCATCGTGCGGACGGCGCTGTCGATCCCGCCGTGGAGCGACGGACACTTCTCCCGGCTCGCCCCGCACATGGACGAGCTCCGCACGATGTACGCGGACGGGGACACCCATGGGATCAAGGTCTTCCTCAAGGCCGTCGCCCTCACCAAGAAGTACGACTTCTCGGTCGACAAGGTCATCGCGCTCCTCGAAGGGGAGAATCACGAGGATGCGGCACCCGATCAGGAACAGGTCAAGGACGACGCCTGCACAGCGCTTCGGAAGCAGGAGTACGAACGGCTGATCGCGGGCCGAGCCGAGAGCGAGACCGACCACGAGGACCAGTTCGTCTGCGAACCTCCCCGGTCCTCCGCGTCCGTCCTGACTCCCTATGGGCTGGAGGGCCCGATGCTGGTCAAGCGGCTGCGGGAGGTCCGTGCGCTCAAGGCGTTCTCGCGGGTCGACACACCCGAGACACGCACGGACGTCCAGGAGGCGGCGCTGTCGCTCGCCGAGATGGACTGGTTGCCCGCCATGGAGGTCCAGGGTGAAGGCGTCTTCCTGAGGCTCGACGAGCAGCGGCTGGACTCCTGGGCACGGAGCGTCGCCGTCGCGGCCAGGGTCGACCGGATGCGCGCCAACCACCTGCGCATGATGCGGGAACGGGCCCAGGATCCGGCGAGTGTTCCCGACTCGCCGGCCACTCCGCGCATGGTTCTCCTGCACACGTTGGCGCACGCACTGATCAACGAGTGGAGCCTGGACGGCGGTTACCCCGCCGCGTCCCTGCGCGAGCGTCTGTACGCGGACGACACCATGGCGGGAATCCTCGTCGCCACGGCGACGAGCGATTCCGCCGGAAGCCTCGGTGGCCTGGTCGCCCAGGGCGAACCGGACCACTTGGCCCTGTCCCTGCGGTCGGCACTCGTCCGGGCCCAGTGGTGTTCGGCCGACCCGCTCTGCGTGGAGTCCGAGGCGAGCGGCGTGGGAGGCATCAACCTGGCGGCCTGCCACGCCTGCGTCCTCCTGCCCGAGACCAGCTGCGAGTACAACAACGGGCTGCTCGACCGGGCGTTGCTGATCGGCACTCCGGAGGATCCTTCCATCGGATTCTTCAGCGAGGCGCTGCGGGCCTGATCGCCCCCTCACACGACTCCGCCCAGCTCGGCCTCGAAGTGCGTCTGCGCACGGTCCAGGGCTCCGTCCGGGTCGCAGCCGTGGGCCCGTAGCCAGTGGAGGAGGTCCGCGATGAGGTTGATCGCGGACTCCTCCGCCCTCGCCACACCGAGCCGCCCGTACGAGGCGTCCTCCGGCTCGACCACCGACCCCATCAGACCCAGCAGCGCTTCGGCCTTGGCGACCTGCGGCCCTTCGGCATGGTCGACCGACGAACGCAGACCGGTGACCAGTTCGCACCAGGTGACCTTGGAGTCGCCGCGCAGGTCGACACCCCAGCGCTCGGCGACCCCGTCCACCAGGGCCAGCCCCCGCCCGTCCTCCGATCCGTCCGCGACCGGACGGAGGACGGGAAGCACGCGTGTGTCCGGGTCGCTCACTTCGATACGAAGGCGACTCCCGTTCATCGAAACGGCCAGCCGGGCCGGGGTGCCCGGCCCCACGTGCTTGATCACGTTCGCCGCCAACTCGGAGACGCAGAGCTGTGCGTCATGCACCACGCCACCGAGGCCCCAGAGAGCCAGGTTCAGACCGATCGCGCGGCGCAGGCCCGCCAACTCCGCAGGTTCCGCCAGGAAGGGGAGAGCCCACGCCTTCCGAATCACACCGAAGCGACAGCCACCCATACAGATCACCACTCCCGCGACACCGACAGTCACCCAACGTGTCTGTCCACACAAGAAGAGTGACAGTGGAACTCTCATTTTGGAACTCTCAGACTGCGTCAACGGGAGCACTCCAAGCAGTGCACGCCCCCGGCGCACGCTGTCTTGCCCGCCGAACACCTCACCGTGCACCCTCTGAGGGATCTACGCGAAGGGCAACAGTCATGCCAGTCGGGCCCACCACCCGCAGACGTCAACTCGGCGCGGACCTACGCCGTCTTCGTGAACGCAAGGGCCTCACCCTGGAGGAGGCAGGGGCCCTGGTCGGCATCTCCAAGGCGACCTTGAGTCGCTACGAGAGAAAGGAAGGCACGGTCAAGTGGCCGGCGGTCGACGCTCTCTGCCGCGAGTACGACACATCGGACGATGAGCGTGCGTCGCTCGTCGCGCTGGCCAAGGGCGCCCGGATTCAGGGTTGGTGGCGTTCGCTCGCCGATCCGATCCCCGAGTCCATGAATCTCATGCTGACGCTTGAGGACGAGGTGGTCAGCGAGGACCACTACGCCTGCATGTACGTGCCCGGCCTCCTCCAGACACGCGCGTACGCGGAGGCTGTGCACCGGGCCTCGGAGATGCGGAGCACCGAGCAGGAGATCCACCACATGGTGGACATCCGCATGAGACGTCAGGAACTTCTGGCGCGGGACGAGCCCCCACACATCTGGGCAGTGATCGACGAAGCGGTCATCCGTCGTGTCGTGGGCGGCCGCTCCGTCATGCGCGAGCAGTTGAAGCACCTGCTCGACCTGACCGAACGACCCCACATCACCGTCCAGATACTTCCGTTCGAGGCCGGTGCCCACGCAGCCGCGGTCGGCAGCTTCGTCGTCCTCGGCGGGCCGACGCCCGAACTCGACGTCGTGTACGTCGACATCATCGGTGGTGGCCTGTTCATGGAGAAGCCGCAAGAACTGGCGCGCTATAAAATGGCGTTCGAGTATCTGCGCGCACAGGCACTGGACATCGACATGTCTGCCGCGCTCCTGGATCGGGCCTGCAGGGAGCTTTGATGGATCAAGAGAACGCGCACTGGTTCAAGTCCTCGTACAGCGGCGGAAGCGGCACCGAGTGCGTCGAGGTCGCCGACCTGCGCAACGCCGTGGGCGTACGCGACTCGAAACAGGCTCGGGGACCACACCTGACAGTGCGGCGCCACACCTGGTCCAGCTTCGTCACCGCCCTGGGGCTGCGACAACTCACCGCCTGAGCCCGCCGCTTCTCCGCCCGGCTGCGATGCGGTCAAGCGAGGACACCCAGGTGGGTGCCCACTTCCCTCATCTCTGTCGTGAGCGTGCGGCGCCTCTTGGTGATCTCCTCGAAGGTGATCGCGGCCGACGACTGGTGACGGAACCACTCGGGTGCGACATGGTCGAGCCGGGCCAACTCCTCCATGGCACCGGTCGGGTCACCCGTGCGCACCTGAGCCCGCGCGAGTTCGAGGTAGTACCGATTCCCGTCGTTGCTGCTCGGCTTCCCGAGCCGCTTCCAGCTCTTGGGCTGGAGGCTCTCCTCCTCGCTCGACTTGCGGACCACTGATCGCGCGTCGCCGACGATCATGAAGTCCTCAAGCTCTTTCATGGACGCGGTCACGGGACCGAACATCGACCAGTGGCGAAGAAGGTTCCGGTGCGCCGCACCCACGGCCCTGGCAGCGGTACCGGCAGCGCGGCGCAGCGCCTTCGCCTCTTCGGGACGGTTGTTACGGGCAGCCGCCGCCGCACCCTCCATCGCCAGGCCTCCCCACGTCGCGTACTCGTCGGGCGAGGCACCTTTGATCTTCGGCTCGACAACGTCCATCGTCGCGACAGCGATCTCCTCGGCCTCGTCGAAGCGCTCGGTACGCATGAGCATCCAGCACATCCCGCCGACGCCGGACGCGGCCGTCAGCGGCGCCTCGGCCCTCCGCGCGTCCGAGATGGCCTCCCGAATGGCACCGTGCGCGAGGTCGTACTGACGGATCTGCGTCAGGTAGCGCCCGACCAGTTGCAGCGCCTCCGATCGGGCGACCAGGGCTTCGATGTGGTCCTGACCCGATTCGTAGTACGCGACTGCCTCACTCACCGCGCGAATCAGCGCGGGCAGATCGGCCGCGATGCTCTTGTAGCTGTCACCGAAGTACAGCACCGCATGGTCGTGCGTCATGCGCCGAAGACGACGCAGGTCCGGCTCCTCACCGGCAGGCGCGCTCGCGGGGACAAGACCGATCGCCGGAGTGAGCGCGATGCGCAACTCGCGCAGATTCAAGCTGTTCGGATCGTCATGCCTGACGGGCTCCGGCGGACCGGCCGCCATGAGGTCCGACGTCTTTACCCCCAAGGCCCTGGCGATCTGATGAAGTGTCTCCATCCGCACCCCATCGGCACCCTGCTCGATGCGCCGGATGAGGCCGACCGAGAGCCCCGACCGACGCGCGAGCTGCTCCTGGCTGAGCCCACTCACCCGCCGGTATTTCCCTAGGTTGTCAGCGAGTTCGTCCGACATACGGCACCGCCCTTCGCCACCCAGCGTACGACTCGGGCCGTGCCCAACAGCTTCCCTCGGCCATGATCGAGCGCGTACGCAAGGAGATCCAATGGTTCCCCATATCCCGTCCGACGAGGCTCTGACCTGGTCCAAGTCCTCCTACAGCGGCGGCAACACCACCGAGTGCCTGGAGGTCGCGAGTCTTGCCCTGGGCGTGGCGGTCCGTGATTCCAAGCGGGCGGCCGGCCCTCGGCTGACGTTCGGAGCCACTGCTTGGGAGCAGTTCATCGAGGTCGTTCGCGACCAGGCTTCGGCGATACCCGTGAGCCGGCGTACGTCGTGACCCGTCTGCCCTCGCCGGATCAGCCGGCGAGGGCAGACGGGGCAATGCCGCGTGCCCGGTTGTACAGATCCCGGGCGGTCGGATTCTTCACGTGGGGGCGCAGAAGGCCGAACATCGCTCGTACACGGTCGTCCGCGCGCCCGGACTGAACCATGGGGTAGTCGTCAAGTGCCTGGTTCCAGGTCGCGCAGGCTGCTTCCAGATGGCCGAGCTCCAGCTGCCGTTCCGCGAGCGTTGCCCTGTGCCGGACCCGTGCGCGACGGTAGACGCCGAAGCGGAGCCTGTCGGACTGCTGCATGGATTCGACGGCGCCGGAGACGTCGCCGAGCCCATAACGCACCTGACTGATGTGGTAGTTGAGGGATGAGGGGTCGTACGAACCGAACGGCGCGCTGCGGGACTCCGCACGGTCCATGGCCGTTTCCGCTTCACGGATGAATCGCATCGCGCTGACACGGTCACCTGTCTGAGCGGCTGCGTGAGCCTGCTGTCCGGCGAGAAAGGCACGCATCCTCGGTCCGGCCTGCGGAGACGCGGCAGCGGCGGCATCGGCCAGCTGCATGGCCTTCGTTCCATGGCCAAGGTCCACAGCTTGCACACTCATTCCGCGCAGGGTGGTGCAGTAGGTGAGATGGTCCTCAGCCGCACCGGCCAGTTCGAGCGCCTTGATGTAGTACCGCTGTGCAAGGCCGTGGAGGCCTTCGTCGACAGCCATGTAGCCGGTCAGATAGAGGAGATCCGAAGCCGCGGAGAGCATCGCCTGCCGGACCGGAGTGGGAGCGTCAGCACGCAAGTAGGCCGCCACCGTGTTGACCATGAACGATGCCGCCATCGGGCGGGCATGACGGCCGCCGAACTGATCGTCCAGGTCCGAGACCCGCTCGGTCATGGCGACGACCATGTCGACTTCACTCATCCCTATGCGCGAGAGACGCCCGGACTGGGCTGCTTCCGCCCGGCCGATCACGTCAGGCCACCCGGGAATCGTCAGTGCCACGGAGAAGAGACCGGCGCCCAGGACTCCGCGACGGGAGGGCTCCATGTCACGCGCCCCCCAACGCCGCTGGTGCGAGGCCTTCTGCGGCTCTGACCGTGGCGAAGCGTTCGCGCCAGGGGGTGCCTTCGGGGAAGTAGTGGGTGCCGGTGTCCTGGAGCCAGTTCTCGTACGCCGTGGCCCGGCGGCACTCGGCGCATTCCGTTTCGTCGCCCAGGGGGCGGAAGACGTGCTCCTCGCCGGAGCCTGAGCTGGATTCGGAGCCCGAGTCGGAGCCCCAGCCCGAGCCCGCGCAGGCGATCAGGTCGCGGACCGGGGAGGGGGCCGGGGAGGAGGCCGGGGAGGGAGCGGAAGCGGGGCGGGGTACGGGTACGGGAGCGGGTTCCGGGCACTTCTGGGTCAGGCGGTAGCGGAGGAAGCCGACCGCCGAGCGGACGCCGCCCTCCGGGCGTTCGGCCAGTAACGCCTGGCGAAGGTCGGCCTCGCCCAGGCCGCGTTCCAGCCACTTCACCGCCTCCAGCGCCAGGTCGCGTGCCTCGCGGACTCCCAGGTGCAGTTCGCGGCGGGTGTGGCGCAGGGAGAGCAGGATGCGTTCGGCCAGGGCCAGTTGGGCCGGGTTCGGCGAGGGGGAGATCGCCTGGTTCGGGGATGAGCGTGTCTCGGGTGGGGCCGGGGAAGAGCCCGGGGAGGGATTCGGGGGGTACGGAGCCTGTGCGGTGGGCTGCGGGTCCGGATCCGCTTCGGAGGGTGGGTGGGGAGTGGTCTTATCTCTGTCGTCTTCTACCGGTTGATAGCCAGCAGTCTGCCGAGGGGTCGGCCGACCGACCGTCGGAGACTGCTCACTCGGTGGCGGGAACGTGGAGGGACCCTCTCTCAGGGTCGCTGCCTCGGCGCTCGTCAGCGGGATGTTCGTGAACAGTTGCTCGGTGGTCCAGCGGCCGCCCTCGATCTGGCTCCTCCACTCGTGCACGAAACCGTTCTCGATCAGCTGCCTCTTCGCCCGCTGGTACGAACGGCCCGTCATGTCCAGCCGGTTGGCCAGCTCGCTCAAAGGGCGGTTCCTGGCGGACTCGGGCAGGCCCTGGACATACAGGAGAAGGATCTTCGCATCGCTGCTCATCCGCCGCGTACGCACGACGTTGTTCGATGCCTTCGTATAGCCCGAAGAGGGCGCGATAACATGACGCAGCATTTCCGGTTGCCTCGCAGTGGCACTGGTGGTGTAGGCCCTCGCGTGGTGTTACAGCACCACCGGGGGCCGCTCCATGCGCCTACGTACGCACAGAGGGTGATTACCCCGTCACCGTACCGCACCGGCCTCATCTCCCACCACACGAGCGGGACTTACGCCAGCCGGAGCGAGCCGTGCCGGTGATTCGCCGGTGGGATCTCCACCAGGTCCGCCATGTCCACGCCGATGCCGCCGTCCGGACCGGAGTTGACCAGGCGCCGCAGCCGTCCCACCTGCGAGCGCAGCCGCTGTCTCGCCCGGCGCTCCTCCTGGGCCGACCAACGACCCACGCTCGCATCGCGGTTGTGGCGGGGGAAGCTGTACACCTGAACGTGGCGGCGCACCGCCCGGGGCCGCGGTCTGCGGCACTCGTCCGCCGCCTCGGCGAGGCTCCGGGCGCTGTAGCGCAGGTCGCGTACGACGACGCGGTGCCACGGGCCGCCGAAGCGTTCGTCGAACGTCTTCCTCGTCTGCGACGGGGGGAAGTGGTGAGCCGTGCGTGCCAAACGTTCCTCCCGTGGTGTGTACCCGGTCGATGGCGGCGGTCAGGCGGTGCAGCCGTTCCCTGGGGGCCTGCCGCCGGTCCGCCCATTGTCCTCGTACACGCGATTTGACTTGCTCCTACATATCGAGAAAGCTAGATACATAGCGTGAGGCCGATGGGCTCATGAAGATTCGAAGATTCGAAGATCCGAGGACTCGCAGAGAGGCGCCCCATGGACCCCCTGGCCGTGCACAAGGCCCTCGCCAATCCTTCCCGGCTGCAGTTCATGCAGTGGCTGAAGGACCCCGAGAAGTACTTCGACGAGGACTCCTACACACAACAGGGGCTGGGCTTCCACATCGGCGTGTGCGTGGGCGACATCCAGAAGCGGGCCGGGCTCGCCCAGTCCGTGGTGTCCGGCTACCTCCAGACCCTCAGGGACGCGGGCCTCCTCACCTCGGAGCGCGTCGGCAAGTGGACGTACTACCGGCGCAACGAGCCGGTGATCGCCGAGTTCGCCGCCCACGTACGCGACGAGCTGTAGCACCCCCGCTCCCAGCGCCCCGCCCCCGGCCCGTACACCCACGCCCGACCGCCGCGCTCCGCACCCCTGCGCCCCCGCGCACCCAGGAGGCGCTCCGGCGACTCCATATATCTACTTTTCTAGATTTAAAGAAAGGCCGTGATGAGAAAGACCTCCGCCGCCGTCCTGGTGCTCGCCCTGGGCGTGTTCGGCATCATCACCACCGAGATGGGCATCGTCGGTGTGCTCCCCCAGCTCTCCGCCGAGCTCGGCGTCCAGCCCTCCACCGCCGGCTGGCTCGTCGGGGCGTTCGCCCTGGTCATCGCGGTGACCGGGCCCTTCACGACACTGCTCGCCTCCGGGATCAACCGCAAGAAGGTGCTCGCCGCCGCGATCGCGGTGTTCGCCCTCTCCAACGCCGTGTACGCCCTCACCACCCAGTACGAGGTGATGCTCGCCTTCCGCATCATCCCGGCCATCTTCCATCCGGTCTTCTTCTCGGTCGCGCTGGCCACCGCCGCCCGCATGGCCATGAGCAAGGACAGCGAGGGCACGGCCGACACGGAGGACCCGGACGGATCCAAGGCCGCCACGCGGGCGACGACGACCGTCTTCGCCGGCGTCACCGTCGGGTTCGCCTTCGGGGTGCCGCTGACCTCGTACCTCGCCGAGCACCTGTCGCTCTCCACGTCCTTCTGGTTCGCCGCGCTCGTCAATCTGATCGCGTTCCTCGGGATCCTGCGCCTGCTCCCGGACATGCCGGTCGGACAACGCGTCTCGTACGGAACCCAGTTGAGCGTCCTCAAGCAGTCCCGGATGTGGCTGACCATCACGTCGGTCGTGTTCGTCTTCGCGTCGATGTTCTCCGTCTACGGCTACTTCGCGGAGTACCTGGGCGAGGTCACCGGCATGAACGGCTCGTGGGTCAGCGCCATGCTGATGGCCTTCGGCATCGTGATGTTCCTCGGCAACTTCGCCTTCGGCAGCCTGCTCCAGAGGAACCTCACCCGTACCGCGCTCGCCTATCCGGTCCTCTGCCTGCTCGTCTACGTACTCGTGTACGCGATCGGGCCACGGTTCGCCCCGATGGTCGTGGGCGTGCTGGTCTGGGGAGCCGTGCACTCCGGCGGGCTCATCGTCACCCAGAGCTGGCTGGGCCGCGACGCGCGCGACGTCCCCGAGTTCGGCAACAGCCTCTTCATCTCCTTCTCCAATCTCGGCATCACCCTCGGCACCGCGGTCGGCGGATGGGTCATCTCCTCCGCCGGTACGCGCCAACTGCCCTGGGCGGGAGCCGGGTTCGCCGTCGCCGCACTGGTCGTCATGCTGGTGCGCCTGAGCCTGGACCGGGCCGGGAAGCGGGCGTCGCGGATCGAGCCGGTGCCCGCCTGAGGGATCACAGAACCGGTGCCCAGGACCGGTGTCGCAGGACCGGTGTCGCGTGGACCGGTGCCCCGGGACCGGTATCGCGTGGACCGGTATCGCGTGGACCGGTATCGCAGGTCCATGGCCACGAGTCCGTAGCCCACAGGTCCGTTGTCACACTCCCTCCGTATGCTCCTGCCCCATGGCACAGACACTGATGATCTACAACGGCACGACCGACGAGACGGCGGACGAGCCGCGCACCGGAGGGATACCTCTCGTCCCCGCGGACTTCTCGTGGCCGCACTGCGATACCTGCGAGGGCGCGATGAAGTTCCTGGCGCACCTGCCGGTCGAACAGGGGGTGGTGTCCGTGTTCCAGTGCGAGAACGACCCCGGCCTGTGCGAGGAGTGGGAGGCCTTCGAGGGAGGCAATCGGGCCTTTCTGTTCCCGCGCGAGGGGCTGGTACCGGCAGCCGTCCCGGCCGAGGGCGATACCCTGCTGGGCGCGGTCTCGGCGATCAAGCTGGAGACCGTCGACGAGGACACGTACAACGACGCGCGCGAGCAGTACCGCCTGCGCAGCGGCAGGGGGCGCCTGGTGCTGGGGTCGCTGGGCGGTGAGGCGGACTGGCTCTACGAGGACCAGTGGCCCGCGTGCCCCGGCTGCGGGCAGCTCATGACGTTCGTCGGGCATCTGGAGGAGGGCAACGAAAACGCGACCGCCGCCAACTTCGGCGGAGGCTGCGGATACGTCCTGGTGTGCGACCCGTGCCGGTCTGCCGCGTTTCTCACGCAGAGCTGACGGAACAAGTCCGGTGCCGTCCGGAGTTCTGAGGACATGCCTACCTCACGCGTAGTCCTTCTGCTGTCCGGCAGCCTGCGGGCCGGGTCCTCCAACGAGACCGTGCTGCGCACCGCCGGGGACGTGGCCCCCGCCTCCGTACGCACGGTCTTCTACGAGGGCCTGGGGGAGCTGCCCCACTTCAACCCCGACGACGACACCGATCCACTGCCGAAGCCGGTGACGGAGATGCGGGCCGCGATCGATGCCGCCGACGCGCTGCTGATCTGTACGCCGGAGTACGCGGGGACGCTGCCCGGGTCGTTCAAGAACCTCCTCGACTGGACCGTCGGCGGCACCGAGATCGGTGACAAGCCCGTCGCCTGGCTGAACGCCGCCGCGCCCGGCCGGGGGGAGGGCGCATCGGCGACACTCCGCAGCGTGCTCGGTTACACGGGTGGGGCCGTCGTGGACGCGGCCTGCGTACGGGTCTCGCTCGACCGGAACACCGTCGGCGCGGACGGGATCAGCACCGATCCGGAGATCCGCCGGCAGCTGGCGGCCACGCTCGATGCACTGGTGGACGCGGCGGCCTCTGCCGCTGACGCTCCCCCTGCACCGTAGGTCCGCAGGTCCGCAGGTCCGTGGGCGTGGGGAGCGGAAGGGTGCGAGCTTCCGGTCCTGCCCGCGGTCTTTCCTCCGGTCATGCCCGCCGTCTCTCGTCCCGTCCTGCCCGCTGTGACGGTCTCCGGTCATGCTCCTCGCACGCTCCCGCCGATGGGCCCGACGAACGAACGGAAGTCCGCCCACCATGCGTACCCGCGTTCCCCGCCGCACCGCACTCACCTCCCTGACGGGACTCGCCGCGCTCCCCCTCGCCGGGTGCGGGACGGACAGCGGCAGACCGAAGGCCGCGACTCCTTCCGGAACCGGCTCCGGCTCCGGAACCGGGTCGGGGTCGGGCTCCGGCAGCCCGGAGCGGCCGGCCGGGCGTCGAACCGAGCGTGATTTCCGCGCACTTGAGCGCACGTACGATGCCCGGCTGGGCGTCTACGCGCTCGACACCGGCACCGGCCGGTACGTCACCCACCGGCCCGACGAGCGCTTCGCCTACGCCTCGACCTGCAAGGCCCTGCTCGCCGCGGCCGTCATGGACAGGATCTCCCTCAAGCAGCTCGACCGGCGCGTACGGTACGGGCGCGAGGTCCCCGTCGGACACTCGCCGGTCACCGAACGGCACGTCGGCGCCGGACTGACCCTGCGGGAGCTGTGCGACGCCGCCATCCGGTACAGCGACAACGGTGCGGCCAACCTCCTCTTCCGTGAACTCGGCGGCCCCCGCGGGCTGCAGAACGCGCTCGCCGCCCTCGGTGACCGCGTCACCCGCTGCGACCGCTACGAGGTCGAGCTGAGCGACGCCGTGCCCGGTGACCTCCGCGACACCAGCACCGCGCGCGCCCTCGCCACCGATCTGCGCGCCTACGTCCTGGACGACGCCCTCTCCCCCGACAAGCGCGCCCTGCTGACCGACTGGCTCAAGCGCAACACCACCGGCGACCGGACCATCCGCGCCGGCGCCCCGGACGGCTGGCAGGTCGGCGACAAGACGGGTACCGGCGGCTACGGCACCCGTAACGACATCGCCGTCGTCTGGCCCCCCGACGCCGCGCCGATCACCATCGCCGTTCTCTCCCGGCGTGACACGCGTGACGCGGAGCGCGACGACGCCCTCATCGCCGGTGCCGCCGAGGTGGCCCTCAACGCCCTGGCCTGAGCCCGGGGTCGTGCGGCCGCGTCAGTGGGTACTCGGCGGTACGGGGGACGGTGGCACGGCGGCCGGGGTCGCGGCGGCCGGGGTCGCGGCGGCCGGGGTCGCGGCGGCCGGGGTCGCGGCGGCCGGGGTCGCGGCGGTCGGGGTCGCGGCGGCCGGTGGCACGGTGGCCGGGCTTTCGGCGGTCAGGTAGCGCTGGACCGTCGGGGCCAGCCAGTCCGTGATCTCGTCACGGGTCATGGCGGCGGTGACCGGGAACCGCAGCACATAGCGGGTCAGGGCCATCCCGAGCATCTGGGAGGCGACCAGGGCGGCGCGTACGGGGGCCGTGGTCGGGGCGGGGCAGATCCGGGCGGCCAGCGGCAGCAGCTGCTGCTTGAAGATCTCCTGCATGCGCTCCGCGCCTGCCTGATTGGTGACGCCGACCCTGAGCAGCGCGGTCAGGGCGCCGTTCTGCTCCCAGAGGTCGACGAAGTGGCCCACGAGCGTGCGGCCCACCTCCGCCTCGGGGACCGTCAACAGATCGGGAAGGCGCAGGTCGACCGTGCAGGCGGCCTCGAAGAGCTGCTCCTTGTTGCCGTAGTAGCGCATCACCATCGACGGATCGATACGCGCGTCCTTGGCGATCGCCCTGATCGTGGCTCGTTCGTATCCATCGGCCGCGAAGCGTTCGAGTGCCGCGGTGAGAATGCTCGCGCGGGTGGTGTCGGAGCGGCGGGACCGCGGTTCCGGCGTCGGGTCCTGCTTCACGTCTCGCGTCATGTCAACAACCGTAGGCCAACGGACGAAGGCCAACAAGCGGAGGCCAACAGCTGTAGGCCAACAAGCGTTGACAGCCCCGGGGCAGCGTTCTACCGTTGACAACAAGCGTTGACCCACAGTCGTTGACCCACAAGCGTTGACCAACTGGCGTTGACCACGGGAGGCCACCATGAACGGCACCGTCACCATCGTTGGATCAGGACCCACAGGACTGCTGCTCGCCGGCGACCTCGCCGCCGCGGGCGTGCCCGTCACCGTCATCGAGAAGCGCCCCGCGGGCATCAGCAACCTGACCCGCGCCTTCGCCGTGCACGCCCGCACCATGGAACAGCTCGACGCGAGGGGCCTCGCCGACGAGCTCGTCACGACCGGGCGCAAGGTCACCGAACTACGGTTCTTCGGCTCGCTCGCCCTCGACCTCTCCAGGCTCCGCACCCGTTTCCCGTACCTGCTGGCCACACCGCAGTTCGAGGTGGAGAAGCTCCTGCTGCGCCGCGCGGTCGAGCACGGGGTCACCTTCCGGCACGGGGCGCGGGTCACCGGAGTCTCGCAGGACGACGAGGGCGTCACCGTCGAGTTCGCCGGTCAGGACGGAACCGCCGAAACCCTTCGCTCCGCCTACGTGGTGGGCGCGGACGGCATCCACAGCGCCGTCCGGGAGGCGATCGGGCTGCCCTTCCCCGGTCACTCCGTGATCAAGTCGATCGTGCTCGCCGACGTCAGGCTGACCGAGGAGCCGGCCCGCGCGGTGGCGGTCAGCGGTTCGGGGCAGGCCGTCGCCTTCGCCGCCCCGTTCGGCGACGGCTACTGGCGCGTGGGCGGCTGGCTCCGTGCCCACGCCGACGCCGCCGAGGACGAGCCCGTCGACCTGGCCGAGGTGCGCGCCGTCGTCGAGCAGGTCTTCGGCACCGACTTCGGTATGCACGACGTCCGTTGGACGTCCCGGTTCCACAGCGACGAGCGACAGGTCCCCCGGTACCGGGTCGGCCGCGTGCTGCTCGCGGGGGACGCCGCGCACACCCACTCGCCCGTGGGCGGCCAGGGCATGAACACCGGCCTCCAGGACGCCGCCAACCTGGGCTGGAAGCTCGCCGCCGTCATCAACGGCCAGGAAGCGGATGGGCTGTTGGACACCTATCACGCGGAGCGGCACCCGATCGGCCGGGACGTGATCCGCAGCAGCGGCGGCATGCTGCGCTTCGCGATGGCGCACACCCCCGCCTGGCGCGCGCTGCGTACCGTCGCCGCCCTCACCGTCGGCCGGCTGCCCGCCGCCGCCACCCGGCGCCTGCTCGGGAGGCTGAGCGGGATCGGCTACGCGTACGGACCGGGAGTCAGGCGGGTCCCCGACATCCGGCTCCAGGAGGGACGGATGTACGAGGCCCTGCGCGCCGGGAAGTTCGTACGGGTCCTGCCGCGCGGGCGGACGGAACCGGGTGACGAGCGCACGGCCGTCGTCCACTGGGCGAGCGACCGGAGGGACACGCTCCTGGTCCGCCCGGACGGCTACACGGCCTGAGCCGTCCGGGGTGCTCACCGACGTTCAGCCGCGGAGCACCCCGGACGGCCGCAGCTCGGTGGGCGCCACAGCCGCGGCTCAGTGGCGGCTCAGGTGCGGCTCAGGTGCGGCTCAGCGGCGGCTCAGCGGTGGCTCAGTGGTTGGCGGCTCCTCAGCCGCGGCTCAGGCGCTCCACGGCTCCCGTCAGCCCCTGCCACGCCTGCTCCGCGTCCTCCGTCGCCGCGTGCGGTGCGCGGAACACGTCGAGGCAGGCGGCCACATCGTCGAAGTCCCAGCGGAGCGCGTAGTGGGCGAGCAGTTCCCGGTCCGGGTGATGGCCGGTCAGCTCCTCGTAGCGGGCGAGGTCGTCAGGGTCCGGGGCACAGAGCCAGAGATCCCGTTCGGGCACCGCAAGGGCGACGGTGTCCCAGTCGAGCAGCAGGGTCCGGCCGCCCGGGTCCATGACGTTCCCGGGGTGCGGTTCGCCATGCGTCACGACCGTGGCGGGCGCCCGCCTGATCAGCCGCTCGGTCCGCTCGTCGAACTCGGCGAGCCGCTGCCGGAGCCGGAGCCGCACGGCACTGTCCGCCAGGAGCGCGCGGCAGCGTTCGGCGTACGGGCCGTGCTCCGGCGTGAAGGCGTCGTGAGGCGCGCGGAGCGCCGCGTCCAGCGGGGCGCGATCCGGAAGTCCCGGCCGGTGTACGGGCGTTGCGTCCGGCGGCGGCGTACGGTGCAGTGCCGCCAGCCGTTCCACAAGCGTGCGGCGGCGCTCCGGTGGCAGCACCTGCCCGAAGTGTCCTGCGGGCAGGTCCAGATGAGGGAAGACGCTCACCGCGTACCTGTCCCCGAGCCGGCGCACGGTCTCCCCCGCACCTGCCCCCGCACCTGCTTCCGACCCCGGCCCCGCGCCCATCCCTGCCTCCGCGCCCGACGCTGTTCCCGGCCCTGTCCCCGGCCCTGTTCCCGCTCCCGTCCCGGCCCCGGACGTCCGAAGCGGCGCGACGACGAAGTCCAGGCCCGCCTCCGCGCTCAGGGAGGCGGCCGTGTCCATCGCGCGCCGCAGCCCTTCCCAGGCCGCTTCCACGCCCTCGCCGCAGTACGGCTTGTGCGCCAGGTCCGCCACCGTCACGAACCAGCGCCGCCCGTCGGCGTCGAGCGCGGTCCAGTGGTGATCGCCGAACCCGACAGGCGTGTAGGTGAGCGACGCGGGGGCCACGGCCCAGGCGGCGAGGGTGTCCGCGAGGGCGGAGACGTCGAGATCGGTGGGCTGATCCTTCATACCGGTCACCCTAACGAAGCCGCCGGACGGCCTGTTTCCGGTCCTCGCCCGTCACCGTCCTCGCCCGTCAACCGGCCGTGCCCGTGACCAGGGTCTGGAGCGCCGGAGCGTACAGGTCCGCCAGGTGTTCGGCGGTGGCCGTGGAACCCGCGCCCTCACGGTGGAGGCTGAGCGTGGCGCCCAGGCCGAGGAGATGGCCCGCGATCAGTTCGGCGCGCAGGGTGCGTTCGCGACCGGGGAGTCGGGCGGCGAGGTGCTGGGTGATCTGTTCGTGGAAGCGGTCGCGCAGAAGGGAGCGCTCGTCGGTGTTGCCGAGGGAGAAGACGACCCGGAGCAGCGGGTCCCGCTGCCGCTCCCGCCGGTGGCGTACGAGCGCGAGCACCATATGGCGGCCGAGCCCCTCCAGCGGGGCGTCGAACAGCTCCTCGGCGGCGGGCCCGAAGTCGGCCACCGTGTTGAAGAGGTCTTCCTTCCGCCCGAAGTGCTTGACCACCAGGGACGGGCTGACCCCGGCATCGGCCGCGACCGCCCTGATGGTCACCTCCGCGTACGGGCGCTGGGTGAACGCCCGCCGCGCGGCCCGCAGGATCGCGTCCTTGCCCGTGCCGGAATCGGAGCCGGGAGCCCCCGCCCGTGTGTCCTCCGTGGACCGGCCGCCGGTCATGCGCCCTCCTGGATCGGGATCGTCCGCGCACCGGCCTTCCGGTTCTCGCGGGTCGTTCCGACCGTACCCGTCTTCCCCCGGCCGCCCGGCCCCGGCAGGCAGAGCGTGACGGCGAGGGCGAGCAGGGAGGCGCCCGCCGCGATGAGGAAGACCAGCTGGTACGCCTGGAGCGTGGGTGCCGTGGCGCCGCCCACCTCGAAGGTGAGGCCGGCGAGGACGGCGGCGACCGTCGCACTGCAGAACGCCTGCCCGATCGACCTCATCAGCGTGTTCAGACCGTTGGCCGCCCCCGTCTCGCTCACCGGGACCCCGCGCATCACCAGCGCGGGCAGCGCCGAGTACGCGATGGCGGTGCCCGAGGCGACGACCGTCGCGCCCGCGATGATGAGCCACAGACTGTGGCTCGTGAAGTACCGCACCCCGTATCCGACGGTCATGATCGCGGCGGCCAGCAGCAGGCTGACCTTGGGTCCGTACGCGGCGGAGATCCGCGCCGACACGGGCGACAGCGCCACCATCGCCAGGCCCCCGGGCAGCAGGCACAGCCCGCTGACGACGAGCGAGGCGCCGAGCCCGTACCCCGTCGCCTTCGGCTCCTGCACCATCTGCGCCGTGACCAGGGAGTTGGCGTAGAACGCGAAGCCGATGAGCAGCGCCGCGACGTTGGTGAGCAGGACGGCCGGGCGGGCCGAGACCCGCAGGTCGACCATCGGGTTGCCGACGCGGAGCTCGTACGCCCCCCAGAACAGGCCGACGACCACGGCGGTGGCCAGCAGCCCGGTCGTACGCGCCGAGGTCCACCCCCAGTCCGCCCCCTGGGTGACCGCGAGCAGCAGGCTGACCAGGGCCGCCGACAGTCCGAGCGCCCCCACGGCGTCGAACCGGCCGCGGGAGCGGAGCGGTGATTCCGGTACGAGCCGGAGCACCAGCACGATGTCGATGACGCCGATGACGCCCGAGACCCAGAACATGGTGTGCCAGTCGAAGTTCTCCATGACGAGCGCCGCGACCGGCAGGCCCACGGCCGCGCCGATGCCGAGCGTCGAACTCATCAGCGCGACGGCGGACAGCACGCGCTCCGGAGGCAGTTCGTCCCGCAGGATGCTGATGCCCAGCGGGACGACGGCGAGCGCCGCGCCCTGCAGCGCCCGGCCGGTGATCAGTACGCCGATGTGCGAGCTGACCGCGCACAGCACCGAGCCGAGGACCAGCACCCCGAGCGAGGCCACCAGCACGCGCCGCTTGCCGTACATGTCACCGACCCGGCCGAGCACCGGCGTGAACACCGCACCCGTCAGCAGTGTCACGGTGACCAGCCAGCTCGCGGCGGCGGGCGTGGCACCGGTGAGCTCCGGAATGTGCGGGAGGAGCGGGACGACGATCGTCTGCATGACCGCGACGACGACCCCGCAGAAGGCCAGGACGCCCACGGCGAAGCGGGGGTGGGGGGCGGCTGTTGCTGGTGGGTCCGCGGGCATGCGATCTCCGTACGGCGTCCGGCGGGGAGGGTCGGGGGTGCTTCCGGTCTGGGCCGGTCTGGGCCGGTCTGGGCCGGTCTGGGCCGGGCCGGTCTGGGCCGGGCCGGTCAAGGTCTGAGGCGGTTCGGACTGGGCCTGTTCGGTCCGCGCTGGGCTGGGCTGGTTCGGTTGGGGCTGGAGAGGGCAGAGGTGCGCGAGCGAGAGGGGTGCACAAGCGTTCACCTCCAGGGTAAACGCTTGTGCACCCCCTGCGCACGGGTTGTGTCCGAGGCAGCGCGTTAGCCTCGGTGGCGAGACCTGACGACGGCCTCGGTGGCGAGAGTCGAGAAGACGAGAGCGAAGGTGGCGGCAATGGCGAAGGTTCCGGCAGCGGCAGTGGCGGCGAGCGGACTCGTCGGGGGTTACGGCGTCGCCCGCTGGACCAAGAAGCGCCCGCTGGGCGGGGTCGCCCTCGCCGCCGCCGGGTCGCTCGCCGCGTACGAGTGGAACCGGCAGGCGGGACCGCGTGCGGCCGCCGGGCTGACCGTCGCCTACGTCGCCGCGTTCGCCGGATCGCACCCGCTCGCCAAGAAGGTCGGCGCCTGGCCCGCCGTGTTCGCCGTCGCGGGCGGCGTGGCCGCCGCGTCGTGGGCGGTCACCCGCCGCGCCGCCTGACGAAGAGCCGCCGGACGAGGAACCGCCGAAACGGAGCGGCCGCGGACATGAGTGGGCCGGGCGCAGAACGCGCGCCCGGCCCACTCATGTCCGCCCCGCGTGTCCGCGCGGCCCTGCTCGTCCTCCGCCTTGCTCGTCCTCCGCCTTGCTCGTCTCCGCGCCGCTCATCTCCGCCCCGCGCCGGCCCCGGCCCGCGTCCGCGCGGACACGCCCCTACGCCCCGATCGCCTACGCCCCCACCGCGCGCGACACCGAATAGATCACCAGCCCCGCCAGCGCGCCGACCACCGTGCCGTTGATCCGGATGAACTGGAGGTCACGGCCGATGTGCGCCTCGATCTTCTTCGAGGTCTGGTCCGCGTCCCAGCCCGCCACCGTGTCGCTGATCAGTGAGGTGATCTCCGCGCGGTACGTCGTGACGACGTACGCCGCCGCGTCCTCCAGCCAGCCGTCCACCTTGGCCTGGAGGCGCTCGTCCGTCGCCAGCCGGGCGCCCAGCGACATCAGCGAGGCACGGGCCCGCAGCCGCAGCTCGCTCTGCTCGTCCTCCGCCGCCGCGATGATCATCGTGCGGACGGAGGACCAGGCCGACGCGATGACGTCCTGGACCTCACGACGGCCCAGGATCTCCGACTTCAGCCGCTCCACCCGGGCCCGGGTGTCGGAGTCGGACTGGAGGTCGGCCGCGAAGTCCGTCAGGAACGTGTCGATCGAGCCGCGCGCCGGATGGCCGGGCATGTCCCGCATCTCCGTGACGAAGCGCAGCAGTTCCTTGTAGACCCGCTCGCCCACCCGCTTGTCCACGAACCGGGGTGTCCACCCCGGGGCACCGCCCTGCACCGCGTCCATCACCGAGTCGCCGTGCTCGACCAGCCAGTCGTGCGCCCGCGCGCAGACGAGGTCCACGACCCTGCGGTGGCCGCCGTCCGAGACGACCTTCTCCAGCATCTTGCCGAGTCCGGGGCCGACCTCCGCCGCGTCCGCCCGCCGGGTGATCGCCTCGCCGACCACCGCCTGGACGTCGGAGTCCCGCAGGACGGTCAGGGCCCCGCGCAGCGCGGTCGCCAGTTCGGCGGTGACACGGTCCGCGTGCTCCGGCTCCGCCAGCCAGGCGCCGAGCCGCCGGCCGACTCCGAGAGCGTGAATTCGGTCACGAACGACCCCCGGGGAGAGAAAGTTTTCCCCGACGAAGGAACCAAGTGACGCTCCGAGCTGATCCTTCTTGGTGGGGATGATGGCGGTGTGGGGGATGGGCAGGCCGAGCGGGCGCCGGAAGAGCGCCGTGACGGCGAACCAGTCCGCCAGCGCGCCCACCATTCCCGCCTCGGCAGCCGCCGCGACGTAGCCCGGCCAGCCGCCCACCCCCGCGTTCTTCGCCCATGTGGCGAGGACGTACACGAGCGCGACGAGCAGAAGGAGGCCGGTCGCTGTGGTCTTCATACGGCGTACTCCGCGCCGCTTCTCCTCGTCGGCGGCGGTGTACGCGAACGAGGCGAGCGGCGTGGACGCCCGGCGCCCGGACCCCGGCGCACCGCCCGGACCGTCCCCGGACGCACCGCCGGACGCGGTGCCCGGCCCGCCGTGCCCGCCCGAACCGCCGTGCCCGCCCGGCCCGGACGAACCGCCCTGCCCGGTCGGGGGCGCCGGTTCCGACGGGTCCTCCGAGGCACCCGGGCCCTGTGGACCCTCCACTGACTTCTGCACCGCGTCCTGCTCTCCGGCTCCGGCCCGTTCCATCCGCTCCACCCGTCCGCGTACGCATCTCCCCCGTGCCGTACGCATTGTCCTTACCTCACCTACTCCCGGGCCGCACGTCGAGTTCCCCGCGGCCTGTCGCATCATGGGACCAGCCCGATCAGCACAAGGAGACACACCGCACATGCCCAGGCGCCAGGGGTATGCCCTGCTCACCGCCCTTGTCGCGGGCACCGCCGCACTCGCCGCCGCCGCGGCGTTCGGTACGACACTGTTCTCCGGCCCCCGCCCGGCACCGCTCACCGGCGCCGAGACGCACGCGGCGGCACGCAACCCCGCCGCCCCGGCCAACTCCACCGGCACCTGGGTCGCCACCTGGACCGGAGCCGCCGTCAGCGCCGAACCGGGCACCGGGCATGGCTTCCCCGGGCGCACCATCCGTAACACCGTGCACACCAGCGTCGGTGGTGACGCCGCACGCATCACCCTCTCCAACCTCTTCGGCGCGGCCCCCCTCGTCGTCGACCAGGCCACGGTCAACACCCGCCCGGTCACCTTCAAGGGCGCCCCCACCGTCACCATCGCCGCGGGCGGACAGGTCATCAGCGACCCGGTCGTGGTGCCCGTCACCCCGGACGCCGACCTGCTGGTCACCCTGCGCACCCCGCACGGGGGCGGGCCCGTCACGTTCCATCCGAACGCGCACCAGACGTCCTACCTGGCCGACGAACACGGCACCTGGAGCACCACCCGGTGGCGCTACCTCACCGCCGTCGACGTCCGCAACGAGTCCGCCGCCGGCGCGGTCGTCGTGCTCGGTGACTCGCTCACCGCGGGCAGCGGCTCCACCACCGACGCCAACGCCCGCTGGACCGACGTCCTGAGCGACCGGCTGCGCGGCACGTACGGCGTCGCCAACCAGGGCATAGCGGGGAACCGGCTGCTGCGCGACGGACTCGCCCGGAGCGGCGGCCAGGGCGGGACCGGCCGCTTCGAGCGGGACGTGCTGTCGGTGGCCGGGGCGAAGACCGTGTTCGTCGCGCTCGGCATCAACGACGTGCAGCAGGCCCCGCAGGAGACGGACCCGCAGCGCGTCGTGGACGGCCTACGCGCCCTCACGGAGCGGGCGCACGCCCGCGGGCTACGGGTCGTCGGGGCGACGCTGACACCGTACGAGGGGTACCGGACCTGGTCCCCCGCGCGCAACGCCGTACGGCTGGCCGTCAACGAACACATCAGGGCGGGCGGGGTCTTCGACGCGTACGTCGACTTCGACCGGGCGGTGCGGGACCCGTACGCGCCCAACCGCCTCCTGCCGTCGTTCGACTCCGGCGACCATCTGCACCTCAACGACGACGGCTACCGCACCCTGGGCCGTCACATCGACCTCAAGGCCCTGGTAGGAACCCCGAGGTCCGACGCGTTCTGACGCACTGCCCCCCGCCGGAGCGGGGCGGGGGCGCTCAGCCCAGCTCCTTGCGGCCGCCCCCGTCCGCGCCCCGGTCCCGGTCCAGCTCCCGCTGCCGCGCCAGTTCCGCGTCCTTCAGCCGCTGCCGCTCCGCCTTCGTCCGCTTGCGCTCCACACCGACGCCGCCCATCAGCGCGAACCCCGTGATCCGCACCCGCGGGGCGTCCGCATCCGGTTCGCCCCCCTCGTTCGAGCCCTCGCCGAAGCCGCCCATGATGCCGATGCCCTTGACCTCGACGTTCAGCTCCGGCGGCGCCGTCACATGCAGTCCGCCCATGATCGTGAAGCAACGGATCACGACCTCGCGGTCCTCGAAGTTCGCCTCGCGCAGATCGATCTCGCCACCGCCCCACATCGCGAACGCGGTGAACTTCCGGCCCACCGTCCAGCGCCCCTTGCGGTTGAACCCGCCCCAGAACGCGAAGGCCCCGTTCGACGTCGCGGGACCCCCGACCCGGGACGGCCAGTTCCGCGACGTACCCGGCCGCGCGGACGAGGCCGCGCCGACGGGTGCCACGACGGTGCCCGGCGCCGGGAGATCCCGGACCAACGGCTCCAACTCCCCATGCGTACGGGCCTTGAAGGCCGCGTCGAGGCGCTGCTCGAACTCCTCCATCTCCAGCCGTCCCTCGGCCACCGCCTCGCGCAGAGTCTCGGCGATGCGCTCACGTTCGGCGTCGGAGGCACGCATTTCCGGAAGTTCACTTGTCATACCGCGCAGCCTATTGAAAGCATCCGCTCCCGTCACAGCACAGCGGCCCACACCACCCGCGCGCCGCGCCCGGCCACCTCACCGCCCCGCCACCTCACCGCCCGCGCGCCCCGCGCGCACGCCCCGCACGCACGCGCCCCGCAGCGGCGCTCAGGGGGCCGACGCGTACATCTTCGCGATCACGGCCTCGATGTCGGGCTCCCGCACCGACAGGTCGACCAGCGGATACCGCTCCGCGATCCGCGCCACCAGCGGGGCGGCCGACATCGACGCGGGGAAGGTCAGCCACTGCCGCGGCCCCTCCACCTTCACCACCCGCACTCCCGGGACGGAACCCGCGCCCTCGCCCGCCCCATCGCCCTCCGCCGAGCCCGAGTCCAGCTCGATCGGCGGGAGTTCACGTGCCAGATCGACCACGAGTGTCCGCTCGCTCTCGCCCACCTCATGGAGTCCGGCGAGCGCCCCGTCATACATCAGCCGGCCGTGGTCGATCACCATGACCCGCTTGCACAGCTGCTCGATATCGGTCAGATCGTGCGTGGTCAGCAGCACGGTGGTGGACCGCTCGGCGTTCAGATCCCGCAGGAACTGCCGGACCTTGGCCTTGGAGATCACATCGAGGCCGATCGTCGGCTCGTCCAGGTACAGCACCTCGGGATCGTGCAGCAGCGCCGCGGCGATGTCCCCGCGCATCCGCTGCCCCAGCGAGAGCTGACGTACCGGAACCTCCAACAGCTCGCCCAGATCGAGGAGTTCGACACAGCGGTCCAGGTTCTCCCGGAAGCGCCGGTCCGGGATGCGGTACATCCGGTGCATCAGCCGGTACGAGTCCCGCAGCGGCAGGTCCCACCACAGCGTGGTGCGCTGCCCGAACACCACGCCGATCCGGTGCGCCAGCCGCGTACGCTCCCGGGACGGGTCGATGCCCGCGACCCGCAGGCTGCCCCCGCTCGGCGTGAGGATCCCCGTCAGCATCTTGATCGTGGTCGACTTGCCGGCCCCGTTCGGGCCGATGTACCCGACCATCTCGCCGCGCGACACACGGAAGCTGATCCCGTCGACCGCCCTGACCTCGCGCCGCTCCCGGCGCAGGAAGCCCGTTCTGCGGCGTACGTCGAAGACCTTCTCGACGCCGTCGAGTGCGATGAAGTCCGCGTCGCCGCCGCTGCGCGTGTCCTTCCCCGTGCCCGTGTCCGTGTCCGTACCCATGCTCCGTCTCTCCCTCGGCCCTTCGGTCCCTCAGTCCCTCGGTGTCCTGATCCCCCGGATCCGGCCTCTCAGCTGCCCGTGCTGCGGTACGCGCGCAGCCCCGCCCGCCACGCCAGCCCGGCCAGTACCCAGCACAGCGCCGCCACCACCGGTGGCAGGAACGCCACCCAGCGCGGCAGGTCCAGCGGGTACTCCCGGCCCAGCACATACAGCGCGGGCAGCCAGCTGACGAAGGCCAGCGGCACCACGAACGTGACCCCGCGCACCAGGTCCTTCGCGAAGACCGTCGGCGGGTACTGGAGCAGCGTGGTCCCCCCGTACGTGAAGGAGTTCTGCACCTCGGAGGCGTCCTGCGCGAAGAACTGGAACGCCGCCCCCGCCGCGAACACCGCACCGAAGATCGCCGCCCCGCTCAGCACCATCAGTGGCAGCATCACCACCTTCAGCGGCGTCCACGCGATGTCCAGCGACACCAGCGCGTACCCGAGCACCAGCAGCCCCTGGGTGACCCGCCCCAGCCGGCGCAGCGCGAACCGGTCCGCCGCCACCTGGGCCAGTACCGGGACCGGGCGCACCAGCAGGATGTCCAGCGTCCCGTCCCGCACCCGCCTGCCCAGCCGGTCCATCGACCCCAGTGTCAGATCGGCCAGCCCGAACGCGGTCGCCGCCGATCCGTACAGCAGGGCGATCTCGGGCAGCGAGTAGCCGCCCAGCGCGTCGATGTGCGAGAACATCATCATGAGGGCGACGAAGTCGAACGCCGTCACCGCGAAGTTCCCGAACGTCGTCATCACGAACGAGGCGCGGTACGCCATCGTCGAGCGCAGCCACATCGCCACGATCAGCCCGTACGCCCGGAGTCCGTCGGCCACCACCCGGGCCCGCCCCGCGAAGCCGGTCGAGGACCCGCCCGGGAACGCCTCCCGCGTCTCCCGCCACGCGGCCCCGTCCGGCTCCGTCCCGGAATCCTCGGCCACCGCCGTATCAGCCACCCTGAACCACCACCCTCCTGGTCGCCACGGTCTGTACCAGCCGGCCCGCGCCCAGCAGGGCCACCGCCCAGCCGGCCTGGAAGGCGTACGCCCGCAGCAGCTCCCACCCCTGGTGCTTGCCGAGGAACACATCGGCGGGCACCTGGAGCAGCGAGGACCAGGGCAACGCCCGCGCCACCTCGCCCAGCACCCCGGGGAACAGGTTCAGCGGCAGCAGCATCCCCGAGAAGAACAGCCCCATCAGCCAGGCGACCTGCATCGCGCCCGCCCCGTCCATCAGCCAGAACGCCGACAGCGCGACCAGGAAGCGCACGGCGAAGCTGACCACCACACCGAGCGCCACCGAGACGAGGAACGCCAGCCAGGTCCACGGCGAGGAGGGCAGGGCCAGATCGAAGGCGAGCGCGCCCAGTGCCATCGGGACGATGCCGCGCCCCAGCAGATGGAACGCCGCCCGGCCCACGTCACCCGCCAGCCACCACAGCTGGAGGTCGGCGGGCCGGTACAGGTCGACGGCGATGTCGCCGGTACGGATGCGCTCCATCAGCTCGTCCTCGAAGCCGCCGCCCATCATGGAGCAGGTCATGAGCAGCGCCTGTCCCAGCCACACGTAGGTCAGCGCCTGCGAGGTGTCGTAGCCGCCGAGCTGCGGGCGCTCGTCCCACAGCGCCACATAGACGTACGCCATGATGAAACCGAAGACGGTGTTGGTGAACACACCCGCCGCCGTCGCCATCCGGTAGGTGGCATGGCGCCGGAAACCACCGGCCGCCACCACCGCGTAGAGCCGCACGTCTCCCCCATTCCCCGCCGCCACCGGGCTCCGGCACCAAAGCGCACGACCCTAGTGGAGCGCGGGCGAGGGACGCGACCGCTTTTCCCGTGCCCCCTCCTGAAGGATGATCCGATGGTTTCCTGGCGAAACGGGCACTATTGGGAGAACCGACCGCGCCCGAGGAGTCACCACCGACATGAACGACGACCCGCAGAACTGGGCCCCGCGCGACCACACAGCCGCCGCGGCCACGCCCGGTGAGGGCGCCGACGGCAGTGGTGCGCCGGGCGCGAAGGGCAGGAAGGGGCGCACGAAGCGCCCCAAGAGGACCGGCTGGCGCCGCATCATCCCCACCTGGCGCATGGTCCTCGGCACCGTACTCGGCATCGCCCTGCTGCTCGTCGGCGGCTTCGTCGCCGGGTACCAGATCGTCGACATCCCGGCCGCCAACGCGAGCGCCACCGCGCAGTCCAATGTCTACCTCTACAAGGACGGCAGCGTCATCGCCCGCGACGGCGAGGTCAACCGGGAGAACATCCAGCTCTCACAGGTCCCCCTCACCGTCCAGCACGCCGTGCTCGCCGCCGAGGACCGCGACTTCTACTCCGAGCGGGCCGTGGACGTGAAGGCGATGATCCGCGCCGCCTGGAACACGCTCACCGGGAAGGGCAAGCAGGGCGGCTCGACCATCACGCAGCAGTACGTCAAGAACTACTACCTCGGCCAGGAACAGACCGTCGTCCGCAAGGCCAAGGAGTTCTTCATCGCGGTCAAGCTCAACCGCGAGGAGAGCAAGGACGAGATCTTCGAGGGCTACCTCAACACCAGCTACTTCGGCCGCAACGCCTACGGCATCCAGGCCGCCGCCCAGGCGTACTACAGCAAGAACGTCGAGGAGCTCACCACCGCCGAGGGGGCCTATCTCGCCTCGCTGCTGAACGCCCCCAGCGCGTACGACGTGGTCGTCCACCCCGAGAACAAGGGCGCCGCCCTCGCCCGCTGGAACTACGTCCTGAACGGCATGGTCAAGGAGGACTGGCTCGGCGCCGCCGAACGCGCGGCGACCGAATTCCCCGTACCCGGCAAGGCCAAGCCCGCCACCGGGCTCTCCGGACAGCGCGGCTATCTCGTCCAGGCCGTCGAGGACTACCTCACCGGCAACAGGATCATCGACGAGAAGACCCTCGCGACCGGCGGCTACCGCATCACGACCACGCTGGAGAAGAAGAAGCAGGACGCGTTGGTCAAGGCCGTCGACACCCAGGTGATGGCCAAGACCAGCGACGAACGGCCCGCCGACCGGAACGTCCGCGTCGGCGGCGCCTCCATCGACCCCGGCACCGGCGAGGTCGTCGCCATGTACGGCGGCATCGACTACACCAAGCAGTACGTCAACAACGCCACCCGCCGCGACTACCAGGTCGGCTCCACCTTCAAGCCGTTCGTCTTCACCTCCGCCGTCGCCAACGGCTCCACCACCCTCGACGGGCGGCGCATCACCCCCAACACCGTCTACGACGGCACCAACAAGCGCACCGTCCAGGGCCGCGACGGCTCCACCGGTTACGCCCCGGCCAACGAGGACGACGTCAGCTACGGCCCCGTCACCGTCCGCACGGCCACCGACAAGTCCATCAACGCCGTCTACGCGCAGATGGCCCAGGACGTCGGCCCCGGCAAGGTCAAGGACACCGCCGTCGCCCTCGGCATCCCCGAGAACACCCCCGACCTCACCGCGTCCCCCTCCATCGCGCTGGGCCCCGCGACCGCCAGCGTCCTCGACATGACCGAGGCGTACGCCACCCTGGCCAACCACGGCAAGCACGGCGCGTACACCCTCGTCGCCAAGGTCAGCAAGGACGGCGAGGAGGTCGCCCTCCCCGGCCGGAACACCGAGCGGACCGTCTCCCGCGAGGCCGCCGACACCACCACCTCGATCCTCCGGAGCGTCGTCGAAGGCGGCACCGGCACCGCCGCCCAGGCCGCGGGCCGCCCCGCCGCGGGCAAGACCGGAACCGCCGAGGAGGACAAGGCCGCCTGGTTCGCCGGATACACCCCCGACCTCGCGACCGTGGTCGCGGTCATGGGCCAGGACCCCGACACGGGCGCGCAGAAGCCGCTCTACGGCGCGCTGGGACTGCCCCGCGTCAACGGCGGCGGCGCCCCCGCCGCGACCTGGGCCGCCTACACGGAGGCCGCCCTGCGCTCCTCGGACGCGGCGGAATTCGACCTCGACCTGGAGCCCGGCGCGGCGGAGACCGTCCCGCCCACCGAGGAGGACCCGGGCACCACCGAACCGGCCGAGCCGAGCGACACCCCGTCCAGCACGCCTCCGAGCAGCCCCCCGAGCAGTACTCCCACCACCCCCGGCCCGACCGACGGCGGTACGGACACGGGCGGTACGGACACCGGCGGCACCACGGGCGGGACCGACGGAGGCACGGACACCGGCGGCCAGAGCGACGGCGGAACCGGGGGCGACGGCGGCACGGGAGGCACCGGCGGCGGGACGGACGGCGGCACCGGCACCACAGGCGGTGACGGGGGCGGTGACGGGGGCTTCACGGAAGGCGCCCAGGGCCCCCGTGCGCGCGGCTGACCACGCGTACGGGGGCCCCGGGCGCCGCCCGGGGGTTTCCCCTCGGAGAGATCCCCCCGGAGAGATCCCCGGGCTTCCCGGGCTCAGTGCCCGGAGGTCGCCTTCAGCCCCACCACGGCGACCAGCAGCAGACACACGAAGAAGATCCGGGCGGCCGTCACCGGCTCATTGAGGATCACCATGCCGAGGACCGCGGCCCCGGCCGCGCCGATACCGACCCAGACGCCGTACGCCGTACCGATCGGCAGCGTCTTCGCCGCATGGGACAGCAACACCATGCTCGCGACGATCCCGAGGCCGGTGAACACGCTCGGCCACAGCCGGGTGAACCCCTCGGTGTACTTCATTCCGATCGACCAGCCCACTTCGAGCAGACCGGCGACGATCAGCAGAACCCAGGCCATGACGGCACCTCCGACGAGAACTCGTGAACAACGGGTGCGTCGTCTTTTCCAGCCCGGTACGGCGCGTCTCGTCGGGGTCCCCCCACCGTAGCAAAGAACGCGCAAAGGCCTGGTGACACCGGTCACCAGGCCTTTGCGCACATCGTGCGGGGGGGGCGTGCCGCGGACGCGGGCTACAGATACAGCCCGGTCGAATCCACCGAACCCTCGAACCGGTCCGCGGCCACGGCGTGCAGGTCGCGCTCCCGCATCAGTACGTACGCCACACCCCGCACCTCGACCTCGGCGCGGTCCTCGGGGTCGTACAGCACCCGGTCCCCCGGCTCGACCGTCCGTACGTTCTGTCCGACCGCGACCACCACGGCCCACGCCAGACGCCGGCCCACCGCCGCCGTCGCCGGAATGAGGATGCCGCCGCCGGAGCGCCGTTCGCCCTCGGGCGTATCGGTCCGCACCAGCACGCGATCGTGCAGCATACGGATGGGCAGCTTGTCGTCGTGGGTGTTGTCGCTCACGACCCGAAACCTACCTGCCCCGCACGGATCCGCACGCCTCCGGGGTCCGCCCGTTACTTCTTCCCGCGCCGCGACGACACGGCGAGCAGCCCGACCACACCGACGACCAGCAGCGCCGCCGGGATCACCCGCTCCAGACGCGGCGTAC
The DNA here is from genome assembly GCF_026341775.1 of Streptomyces sp. NBC_00654. Classification (NCBI taxonomy): domain Bacteria; kingdom Bacillati; phylum Actinomycetota; class Actinomycetes; order Kitasatosporales; family Streptomycetaceae; genus Streptomyces; species Streptomyces sp. NBC_00654. The sequence continues at coordinate 289,441 of NZ_JAPEOB010000003.1, forward strand.
CGTCCTGCGACACGAACTGGGCCTTCACGTCCGACACCGACCGGTTCACCGCGACGAACGCGCGGCCCGCCGTCCGGTCGACCGACTGGGCCACCTTGGCCTTCGCGTCGCCGATGATCGTCTTCGGGTGCACCCGCACCCCGATCTCGTCGAGCACCACCGCGAGCTGCTCACGCCTGCTGATGATGTCCGCCTCGATCTGCGCAGGGCTCCTGGCATCCGACACTGCGCCGCCTCCGTGGTCCTCGTCCGGTAAACCTTCATCGACAGTCTGTCAGCTCGACCGCCCGCACACCCGGCGGCACCCCTATTACGCTCGGTCCCGTACACCCCACGTGCCACCTGAGGAGAACCATGAGCGAGCGACTCCAGCCCGGCGACACCGCCCCCGCCTTCACGCTCCCCGACGCCGACGGCAACGAGATCTCGCTCGCGGACCACCAGGGCCGCAAGGTCATCGTGTACTTCTACCCGGCCGCCCTGACCCCCGGCTGCACCAAGCAGGCCTGCGATTTCACCGACAATCTGGACCTTCTGGCCGAGGCCGGATACGACGTCATCGGTGTCTCCCCCGACAAGCCGGAGAAGCTCGCGAAGTTCCGTGAGAAGGAGAACCTCAAGGTCACCCTGGTCGGCGACCCGTCCAAGGAGACCCTTGAGGCGTACGGCGCCTTCGGCGAGAAGAAGCTCTACGGCAAAGTGGTGACGGGCGTCATCCGCTCGACCGTCGTCGTCGACGAGCAGGGCAAGGTCGAGCACGCCTTCTACAACGTCAAGGCGACCGGCCATGTAGCCAAGATCATCAGGGATCTGGGCATCTGAGACCGCCGCCGGCCGGTCCGGACCCGCGTGGACCCGGCCTCACAATGGCCGGGAACATGTGAGGGACATCGCAATCGGCCACTGATTCGGTTTGCAGCCGCCATGTCCGCGCAGAAGCCTTTCCTGGAACACCCTCCGAGGAAAGGACCCGGCCATGGCGGCCTCCGACCCCCAGCAGGCGGCCGACCCCGATGCGGTCAAACGTCACCCCGCGCTCTTCCGGGCCGCCCGCAAGCGCCGGAATCCCAGGCTCCGCCGGACCGACATCACGGTCACCGACGACCAGGCGGTCAAGCGCGCGGTGAAAGCGGCCTCGCTCGGGAACGCCATGGAGTGGTTCGACTTCGGCATCTACTCCTATCTGGCCGTGACCATCGGGCATGTCTTCTTCCCGTCCGGGAACGACACCACCCAGCTGCTCTCGTCCTTCGCGACCTTCGCCGTGGCCTTCCTCGTTCGGCCACTCGGGGGAATGTTCTTCGGGCCCATGGGCGACAAGGTCGGCCGGAAAAAGGTCCTCGCCCTCACCATGATCCTGATGGCGGTCGGCACCTTCGCGATCGGCCTCATCCCCTCCCACGGCACGATCGGCCTCTGGGCCCCCGCCCTGCTGATCTTCTTCCGGATGCTCCAGGGCTTCTCGACCGGCGGTGAGTACGGCGGTGCCTCGACCTTCATCGCGGAGTACGCCCCCGACAAGCGGCGCGGCTTCTTCGGCAGCTTCCTCGAATTCGGCACCCTCGCCGGCTACGTCGGCGCCGCGGGTCTGGTGACCGCGCTGTACGCGCTGCTGGACACCGCCCAGATGGAGTCCTGGGGCTGGCGCATCCCGTTCCTCGTCGCGGGCCCGCTCGGTCTGGTCGGCCTCTATCTGCGGCTGCGGCTCGACGAGACCCCGGCCTTCCAGAAGCTGGAGGGCGGCACCGCCCACGCGAGCGAGGCGGCGGACGGCGTCGAGTCCACCGCCAAGGGCGACCTCGCCAAGATCTTCCGGCAGTACTGGCCGACGCTGATCCTCTGCATCTGCCTGGTCGGCGCGTACAACATCACCGATTACATGCTGCTGTCGTACATGCCGACGTACCTCTCCGACGAGCTCGGCTACAGCGAGACCCACGGGCTGCTGATCCTGCTCGCCGTGATGGTCTTCCTGATGCTGATCATCAGCCGGGTCGGCAAGCTCTCCGACCGTTTCGGCCGCAAGCCGCTGCTGATGACCGGCATGCTCGGCTTCCTCTTCCTCTCCCTGCCGTCGTTCCTCCTGATCCGTCAGGGAAGCATCCCCGCCATCACGATCGGGATGCTGCTGCTGGGCCTGTCCCTGGTCTGCATGCTCGGCACGATGTCCGCGGCGCTGCCCGCCCTGTTCCCCACGCACGTCCGCTACGGCTCGCTGTCGGTGGGCTACAACCTCTCCGCGTCGATCTTCGGCGGCACGACCCCCCTGGTGATCACCGCTCTGATCAGCTGGAGCGGCTCGAACCTGATGCCCGCGTACTACGCGATGGCCGCCGCCCTGGCCGGAGTGATCGCCGTGGCCTGCATGAAGGAAACGGCCCAGCAGCCGCTGGCCGGCTCCCCGCCCTCGGTGGAGACGGAGGCGGAGGCCGCGGAGATCTGCGCGGCCCAGTCGCCGGATCCGAAGTTCTGACGTCGCCCCCGGGACCGTACCCGCACGCGTGGCGGACCCCAACCGCCGCGCGTTCACCCGGACATGGTCCTGAGGTCGGCGCCCTGCCGGTCCGCGGGTGCCGCTATTGCCCGGGGCTCCGCCCGCGTCCCCTTGTAGACTGCCCCGGACGCGCGAGTGCTGGAATTGGTGAGACAGGCTGGTTTTAGGTACCAGTGCCCTAGCGGCGTGAGGGTTCGAGTCCCTCCTCGCGCACCTTCGTCACCGGCCCGGCCCGCCTTTCACGGCGGACCGGGCCGGTCGCGTTCACGGCGGGGCGGTCAGCCCACCAGCTCCCGGACCACCGGAACCAGCGCCCGGAACGCCTTACCCCGGTGGCTGATCGCGTTCTTCTCCGCGGGGGACAGCTCGGCGCAGGTACGGGACTCGCCCTCGGGCTGGAGGATCGGGTCGTAGCCGAAGCCGTTCGTGCCCGACGGGGTGTGGCGCAGGGTGCCCGGGAGGCGGCCCACGACCACGCGTTCCGTGCCGTCGGGGAGGGCCAGCGCGGCGGCGCAGGCGAAGTGGGCGGCGCGGTGTTCGGGGGCGATGTCGGCGAGTTGGGCCAGGAGCAGGTCCAGGTTGGCCCGGTCGTCGCCGTGGGTGCCGGACCAGCGGGCCGAGAAGATGCCGGGGGCGCCGCCGAGGACGTCCACGCAGAGGCCGGAGTCGTCGGCGACGGCCGGGTGGCCGGTGGCCCTGGCGAGGGCGTGGGCCTTGAGGAGGGCGTTCTCGGCGAAGGTGACGCCGGTTTCCTTGACGTCGGGGATCTCGGGGTACGCGTCCGCGCCGACGAGGTCGTGGGCAAGGCCCGCGTCGGCGAGGATCGCGTGGAGTTCGGTGATTTTCCCGGCGTTGCGGGTGGCGAGGATCAGGCGGGTCATGCCCCGATTATCGCCGCGCGCCGCAGGACGGCCCACGGGGCCCGTCACTCGCTTCGGGACGTCGGTCAGGACGTGCAGACGTTGCCGATCTCGGTGGCGGCGTCGGTGACCGGCGAGATGTCCGGGGTGGCGTCGCCCTTCTCGATGGCGTCGCGGACGTTGGTGACTCCGGCCTGGAGGTCGTCGACCGCCTTCCCGAGATCGGCGTTGTCCGTGGTGTCGCCGAGGTTCTTCAGTTCCTTGTCGATCTCGTCGAGGGCCTCGGCGGCCTGGGTCGGGTCGTCGGAGGCACTGGAGATGGCCTGCTGGAGGTTGCTGACGCTGGTGGCGATGGCGTCGGCGGTACGGACGCAGTCGATGGCCTTGTCGACGGCGCCGCAGCCGACCGCGGCGGTGAGGGTCAGCAGGGCGGCGGTGACGGCGAGTGCGGTGCGGTGATGGCGGCGCGAAGCCATGGTGCGGTCCCTCCCCGGGGATCGATACGTGGACGGGCGCACGGTTCGACCCGTGCGCCCGTGTACGTAACGACGCTCTGTGGTGCGTACTTGGTTGCTTCTTTACCCGCCCGGTGCGGCCGGTTACTCGCCGGAGGTGCGGGCGAGTGCCTCGTTCTGGAGTGCGGCGAGGTCCACACAGCCGGCGGTGGCGAGGTCCAGGAGCGCGCCCAGTTCCGTGCGGTCGAACGGCGCGGCCTCCGCGGTGCCCTGGACCTCGACGAAGCGGCCGTCGCCGGTGCAGACGACGTTCATGTCGGTGTCGGCGCGGACGTCCTCCTCGTAACAGAGGTCGAGGAGCGGAACGCCGTCGACGATGCCGACGCTGATGGCGGCGACGGTGTCGGTGAGCGGCTTGCGGCCTTGCTTGACGATCTTCTTGCCCTGGGCCCAGGCGACGGCGTCGGCGAGGGCGACATAGGCGCCGGTGATGGCGGCGGTACGGGTGCCGCCGTCGGCCTGGAGGACGTCGCAGTCCAGGACGATGGTGTTCTCGCCGAGGGCCTTGTAGTCGATGACGGCGCGCAGCGAGCGGCCGATCAGCCGGCTGATCTCGTGGGTCCGGCCGCCGATCTTGCCGCGGACGGACTCACGGTCGCCCCGGGTGTTGGTGGAGCGGGGCAGCATGGAGTACTCGGCGGTGACCCAGCCTTCACCGCTGCCCTTGCGCCAGCGCGGGACACCTTCGGTGACGGAGGCGGTGCAGAAGACTTTGGTGTCGCCGAAGGAGATGAGGACTGAGCCTTCGGCGTGCTTGCTCCAGCCGCGTTCGATGGTGACGGGGCGGAGCTGTTCGGGGGTGCGGCCGTCGATGCGAGACATGGCGTCGACTTTATCCGCTGGCGGCGGGGCTCCGTTCGGGTGGGAAGGAAGCTTCCGGCCGGGCGGGACGGAGGGCGGGAGGGAGCAACACGGGAGCGACACGGCCCCGCTCCCCCGGGGAGGAGCGGGGCACGCGGGCGCGGACCGGACCCGGACGGTCGGGGGTGGGGCCGTCGTCGTACGTCCTGTGCGCCAGGAGCGGCTCAGCGGGGCGCGGCGGTCACATCATGTCTTCGATGTCGGCGGCGATCGGGTCCGCGTCGGTACCGATGACGACCTGGATCGCGGTGCCCATCTTCACGACGCCGTGCGCGCCGGCCGCCTTGAGGGCTGCCTCGTCGACCTTGCCGGGGTCGTGGACCTCGGTGCGGAGGCGGGTGATGCAGCCTTCGATCTCGTCGATGTTCTCGATGCCGCCGAGCCCGGCGACGATCTTCTCAGCCTTGGTGGCCATGTGCTTCTCCCTGGATTTGGCATGCTTCCGGCGCCCACCACTGGGTCCGTTTCGTCACGTTAACGCACGGTTGGCCCATCTTCGCAGGCGAGTAATCGAACCATCCCCAAGGATGACGATCACCGGTGCCCTGTCTTCCGGGCGGGCCCCGCACCGTAACGCAACTGGTCTACACCAGTTTGCAACGACCGCCAAACGTGACGTGTTCCGGGAGGATGCCGATGAGTACGAGCGCGGCTGCGGCACCGCAGCAGAAGTGGTGGAACGGGCCGATCCAGGGGCTGCAGAAGGTCGGACGGAGCCTTCAGCTTCCCGTGGCCGTCCTCCCGGCGGCCGGCCTGCTGGTCAGCCTCGGCAACCTGTTCAGCTCGTATCTGCACGGCGACTTCTGGGACAAGACCTCCAAGGTCCTGCTCAACGGCGGAAACGCCATCCTCGACGGCACCACCGGCCTGCCCCTGCTGTTCTGCATCGGTGTGGCCATCGGCTTCGCGAAGAAGGCGGACGGCTCGACGGCGCTGGCCGCGGTGGTCGGCTTCCTCGTCTACCGGGGCGTGCTCGGCGCCTTCCCCGTCGACGACTCGGTGACCGAGGCGGTGCCCAACGGAATCCCGCAGAACCCCGGTGTGCTCGGCGGCATCCTCATCGGTCTGCTCACCGCCGTGATCTGGCAGCGCTACCACCGCACCAAGCTGGTGGACTGGCTGGGCTTCTTCAACGGGCGCCGCCTGGTACCGATCCTGATGGCGTTCCTCTGCGTGATCCTGGGCGTGCTGTTCGGCCTGCTGTGGCAGCCGGTCGGTGACGCGCTGACCTGGTTCTCCAAGCAGCTGATCGACCTCGGAGCGTGGGGCGCGGCCATCTTCGGCTTCGCGAACCGGCTGCTGATCCCGATCGGCATGCACCAGTTCCTGAACACCTTCTTCTGGTTCCAGGCGGGCGAGTTCACCGGGGCGGACGGCGTGACGGTCCAGGGAGACATCTCCCGCTTCTTCGCCGAGGACCCGTCGGCGGGGCAGTTCACCTCCGGCTTCTTCCCGATCATGATGTTCGGCCTGCCCGCCGCGGCCCTGGCCATCGCGCACACCGCGCGGCCGGAGCGGCGCAAGGAGGTCGGCGGTCTGATGCTGTCCGTGGCCCTGACCTCGTTCGTCACGGGTGTCACCGAGCCGCTGGAGTTCTCGTTCATGTTCGTGGCGCCGCTGCTGTACGGCGTGCACGCGGTCCTCACCGGGGTCTCGATGGGGGTCACCTGGGCGCTGGGAGTGCACGCGGGATTCAGCTTCTCGGCAGGCCTGATCGACTACGTGGTCAACTGGCATCTGGACACGAAACCGTGGCTGATCATCCCGATCGGACTGTGCTTCGCGGTGATCTACTACGCCATCTTCCGTTTCGCGATCACCAAGTTCAACCTCCAGACACCCGGGCGCGAACCCGAGGAAGTGGAGAAGGAGATCGAGAAGGACCTCACCAAGTAACAGAGCCCCTCCGGGACTTCGGCCCCGGTCACGCAAGGCCCTCGGACCTCACGGTCCGGGGGCCTTCGCCATGTCACCGGGCGTGCCCGATCTGCTACTGCGAAGAAGTTGGCACATCACAGGTTCCTTATCTCACCCTCACCGTGCTAGAAATGGTCTACACCACTGAGTGGTCCAGACCACGTGGTCATCTGTCGCGTTGCTTCGAGTCGCCGCCTCCCCACATCAGCTCACCCGGGCGGCGCCTTGCCCCCATGGAGGAAGTTGATGTCCACGGCTGACACCGCACCCGCGGTCACCAAGAAGAAGGGCGCCGGCGTGATGGCCGTCATGCAGCGCATCGGCCGCAGCCTCATGCTGCCGGTCGCGGTGCTGCCCGCGGGCGCGCTCCTGGTCCGGCTCGGCAATGACGACATGCTCGGGCGCGCGTCGTTCCCGGACTTCGTCGTCAAGATCGCCGGCTTCATGGCGGCGGGCGGCAACGCGATCCTCGACAACATGGCGCTGCTGTTCGCCGTCGGTATCGCGATCGGCTTCGCCAAGAAGTCGGACGGCTCGACCGCGCTCGCCGCGGTCACCGGCTACCTGGTCTTCAAGAACGTGCTCGGCACCTTCACCGACAGCAACCTGGAGAAGGTCGCGACCGTCGTGGACGACAAGATCGTCATGGCCGACAAGCCGGTCGACGCCGGTGTGCTGGGCGGCGTGGTGATGGGCATCGTCGTCGCCCTGCTGTACCAGCGGTTCCACCGGACCAAGCTGCCCGACTGGGCGGGCTTCTTCAGCGGCCGTCGGCTGGTCCCGATCCTCTCCTCCTTCGCGGGTCTGCTGATCGGCATCGTCTTCGGCTACATCTGGCCGGTGCTCGGCACCGGACTGCACAACCTCGGTGAGTGGCTGGTCGGTTCCGGCGCGGTGGGCGCGGGCATCTTCGGTGTCGCCAACCGTGCGCTGATCCCGGTCGGCATGCACCACCTGCTGAACTCGTTCCCGTGGTTCCAGGCCGGCTCGTACGAGGGCAAGAGCGGTGACATCGGCCGCTTCCTGGCCGGTGACCCGACGGCCGGGCAGTTCATGACCGGCTTCTTCCCGATCATGATGTTCGCCCTTCCGGCGGCCTGCCTCGCGATCGTCCACTGCGCCCGCCCGGAGCGCCGCAAGGTCGTCGGCGGCATGATGTTCTCGCTGGCCCTCACCGCCTTCGTGACGGGTGTGACCGAGCCGATCGAGTTCACGTTCATGTTCATCGCGCCGGTGCTGTACGCGATCCACGCGGTGCTGACCGGTGTCTCGATGGCCCTGACATGGGGCCTGGGGATCAAGGACGGCTTCGGGTTCTCGGCGGGTGCGATCGACTTCTTCCTGAACCTCGGTGCCGCGACGAAGCCCTGGCTGCTGGTCCTGATCGGACTCTGTTTCGCGGTCGTCTACTACGTGGTCTTCCGCTTCGCGATCACCAGGTTCAACCTGCCGACCCCGGGACGCGAGTCGGACGAGGAGCTCGCCGAGATCCTCAAGGCCGAGGCGAAGTAGGCCCCGGCCCCCCGGCCCTGCCCCGGCCGCCGAGCCGCACCGGAGCCCCTGCCCTTCCCATGGAAGGCGGGGGCTTCGCGCCGCGCCGCTCTCAGATCTCGTACACCGCGCCGGGGGCGGCCAGCTCCACCGGGCCCCGGTAGACCGTGCGGGCGTCGGCGACATTGCGCGCGGCATCGGTCCACGGCGGGATGTGCGTGAGGACGAGACGCCCCGCCCCGGCGCGGGCGGCGCACTCACCGGCCTCCCGGCCGTTGAGGTGGAGGTCCGGGATGTCCTCCTTGCCGTGCACGAACGAGGCTTCGCAGAGGAACAGGTCCGCGCCCTCGGCGAGTTCGTCCAGGGCCTCGCAGGTCCCCGTGTCGCCGGAGTAGGTGAGGGTGCGGCCGCCGTGCTCGACGCGGATCCCGAAGGTCTCGACGGGGTGGCAGACCTTCTCCGTACGCACCGAGAAGGGGCCGATCTCGAACGAACCCGACTTGAGCGTGTGGAAGTCGAACACCTCGCCCATCGCCCGGTCGGACGGGGTGTCGCCGTGTGCGGTGGTCAGCCGCTGCTCGGTGCCGTCGGGGCCGTAGACCGGGAGCGGGGCGGGGCGCCCGCCGTCGTGCCGGTAGTAGCGCACGACGAAGTAGGCGCACATGTCGATGCAGTGATCGGCATGGAGATGGCTGAGAAAGATCGCGTCGAGGTCGTAGAGACCGACGTGGCGCTGCAGCTCGCCGAGGGCTCCGTTGCCCATGTCGAGGAGCAGCCGGAAGCCGTCGGCCTCTACGAGGTAGCTGGAGCATGCCGAACCCGCGGACGGGAAGGAGCCGGAGCAGCCGACGACGGTGAGCTTCATGGAACGTGAACCTCCGAGACGTGGGAACGGGGAGGGTTCGTGCGGTCGTACGGTTCATTCGAGCGGTTCGTCGAGCGTAAGGCGCGAAACCGCTGGTCGCTCCTCTGCGGCCTGCCGTTGTGGGGGAACTCACCTGCTCTGTCACCGGTTCGATGGAAGCCCGCCGGGGACCGCGGCCGGGTGGGCCCGTACGGGCGCCGGTACGGTCGGGGGATGAACACGTCCTGGTGGGTGGCACTGGCCGCCGTGGTCCTGCTCGCACTCGTCGCCGCGGTGGTGGACGGGCGGGGCCGGTCGGGCCGGCGGCCGGGCAGGCGCGGTGGTGGTACCGGCCCCGCCGGAGCCGGGCGCGGGGCCGGCGGGGGCCGCGGGGCGGACCGGCCCGGTGGGCGGACACGGCCGCCGGGGAAGCCCTCGGCTCCGGGGCGCGGAACCGGCGGAGGGGGCGGCCGGACGCCGCGGCCGGGCGAGATCTGGTGGGCCGACGTGCCGTTCGAGGACGGGCCGGGGTCGAAGGACCGGCCGTGCCTGGTGCTCTCGGTACGGGGTGAACGGGCCGTCGTCGCCAAGATCACCAGCAAGCATCACGAGGAGCGGCCCGGGGTGATCGCGCTGCCGCCCGGGACGGTGGGCGACCTACGGGGGCGGCAGAGCTTCCTGGAGACGGACGAGCTGCGGGAAGTGGCGGTACGGGGGTTCCGGCGGCGGGTGGGCGGCGTGGCCCCGCAGGTGTGGGAGCGGGTACGGGGGCTGGGGTGACGGAGCGGGGCGGGCGGGGGGCCGCCCCGGCGGGCCCGTCCCGTGCCCGCCCTTCCCCCTTCCCCCTCCCCTTCCCGGAACCGGGGGCTCCGCCCCGGGACCCCGCTCCTCGAACGCCGGACGGGCCGCCCGGGGTTGCCCGGGGTCGCCCCGGGCGGGCCGGGCCCGTCAGGCCCAGAGCTGGCCGTGCAGGGTTTCGATGGCGGCTTCCGTGGTGGGCGCTGTGTAGACGCCCGTGGACAGATACTTCCAGCCGCCGTCCGCGACGACGAACACGATGTCCGCGCTCTCCCCCGCCTTGACCGCCTTGTTGCCGACGCCGATCGCCGCGTGGAGCGCGGCGCCCGTGGAGACGCCCGCGAAGATGCCCTCCTGCTGGAGGAGTTCGCGGGTACGGGTGACCGCGTCGGCCGAGCCGACCGAGAAGCGGGTGGTCAGCACCGAGGCGTCGTACAGCTCGGGGACGAAGCCCTCGTCCAGGTTGCGGAGGCCGTAGACGATGTCGTCGTACCGGGGTTCGGCGGCGACGATCCTGACGTCCGGCTTCTTCTCACGGAGGTAGCGGCCCACCCCCATGAGGGTGCCGGTGGTGCCGAGGCCCGCGACGAAGTGTGTGACGGTCGGGAGGTCGCTGAGGATCTCCGGGCCGGTGGTGGCGTAGTGGGCTCCCGCGTTGTCCGGGTTGCCGTACTGGTAGAGCATGACCCAGTCGGGGTGCTCGGCCGACAGCTCCTTGGCGACGCGGACGGCCGTGTTGGAGCCGCCCGCGGCCGGGGAGGAGACGATCTCGGCGCCCCACATGGCGAGCAGGTCGCGCCGCTCCTGCGAGGTGTTCTCCGGCATGACGCACACGATGCGGTAGCCCTTGAGCTTGGCCGCCATGGCGAGCGAGATGCCGGTGTTGCCGCTGGTCGGCTCCAGGATCGTGCAGCCGGGTGTCAGGCGGCCGTCCCGCTCGGCCTGTTCGACCATGTGGAGCGCGGGGCGGTCCTTGACCGAGCCGGTGGGATTGCGGTCCTCCAGCTTGGCCCAGATACGGACGTCCGCGGACGGGGACAGCCGGGGCAGCCGCACCAGAGGTGTGTTGCCCACGGCTGCCAGCGGGGAGTCGTAACGCATCAGCGCATGCCGCCGGCGACGGCCGGGAGGATGGTGACGTTGTCGCCGTCGCTGAGCTTGGTGTCGATGCCGTCGAGGAAGCGGACGTCCTCGTCGTTGAGGTAGACATTCACGAAGCGACGGAGCTCGCCCCCGTCGACGACGCGCTCGCGGATGCCGTTGTGGCGGCTGTCCAGGTCGACGAAGAGGTCGGCGAGCGTCGCCCCGCTGCCTTCGACCGCCTTGGCGCCGTCGGTGTAGGTGCGGAGGATGGTCGGAATGCGGACCTCGATGGCCATGGCGTGGGCTCCTGTCGGAAGCGGGGAGGTGGCGTGGGGCGCGCGTTTCAGCCCCCGCGCTGGGGGTGGGGCGTGTGGGTGGCGCTCGGACCGCGGCTCAGGCCGTGCGGCTCACGGGCAGGCGTCAGCCGGGACAGATCGCGCTGGAAAGCCTGCACAGGTCGACGTGCAGCCGCGCGACGAGCAGCGTGCCCGGCGTCTTGATGCTCACGTCATGGGGAACCATGCGGTCATCGTATCGATTCCCGGCCGGAAATCCGGAGTGCGATCTCGCATGGTGGATGCCGAGCGTTCACTATGCGGAACGGCGGCTCTCGCCCGGGAGGTAGACGACGGTCGGGGCGCCCGTCGTGGGGTGGGTGGTGACCTCGGCCGTCACTCCGTAGACGTCGGCCAGCAGGTCCGGGGTGAGGACCTCGGCGGGGGTGCCCGAGGCGACGACCCGGCCGGCCCGCAGGACGTAGAGGCGGTCGCAGTAGTACGCGGCGAGGTTCAGGTCGTGCAGGGCCAGGAGGTTCGTCGTGCCGAGTTCGCGGACCAGCGAGAGGATCTCCAGCTGGTAGCGGATGTCCAGGTGGTTGGTGGGTTCGTCCAGGACGATGAGGGACGGTTCCTGGACGAGGGTCCGGGCGACCAGCGCGCGCTGGCGTTCGCCGCCGGAGAGGGAGGCGAACGTACGGGGCGCGAGCGCTCCGATGCCGACCCGGTCGAGGGCCGCGGCCGCCAGCTCGGTGTCGGCGGCGGTGTCCGCCTCCCAGAAGCGTTTGTGCGGGGCCCGGCCCATGGCGACGACCTGCGCGACGGTCAGTTCGAAACCGGCCTGGCCGTCCTGCGGGACGGTGGCGATCCGGCGTGCGCGGGCCTTGACGGGGAGGCGGGCGAGGTCGTCGCCGTCGAGCAGGACCCGGCCGTGGGTGGGGCGCAGGGTTCCGTACACGCAGCGCAGCAGGGTGGTCTTGCCGCTGCCGTTGGGGCCGACGAGGCCGACCGTCTCACCGTCGGCGGCGGTCAGGTCGACGGAGTCCACGAGGTGCCGGCCGCCGGTCCCGTACGAGAGGCCTTCGGTACGCAGACTGGTCATGCGGGAACTCCTTCGGGGCGAAGGCCGGTCATGCCGGGGCTCCTTCGGGGCGGCGGCGGAGCATCCAGAGGAAGAACGGGCCGCCGGTCAGGGCGGTGAGCACGCCGACCGGGATGTCCTGGGGAGCGGCGACCGTCCGCGCGGCCAGATCGGCCAGGACCAGGAAGACCGCGCCGCCCAGCGCGGCGACCGGGAGCAGGGCGCGATGGCCGGCGCCGACGGCCATCCGGGCCATGTGCGGCACCATCAGGCCGACGAATCCGATGGCTCCGCTGTAGGCGACGAGGGCACCGGTGAGCAGGGAGGCGAGGACGAAGACCCCGGCCCGGAAGCGTGCGGTGTCGAGCCCGAGGACGGTGGCGCCCTCCTCGCCGACGAGCAGCAGGTCGAGCGGGCGGGCGAGGGTGAGGAGCAGCGCCGTGCCCGCGACGAGGACGGCCGAGGGGAGCGCGAGCATGTCCCAGCGGGCGGCGCCGAGACCGCCGAGGGTCCAGTAGAGGACTTCCTGGAGGTGGTCGGCGCGGGCCGACGTGACCAGGATGAGGCTGGTGAGGGCGGAGAGGACGTAGGAGACGGCGACTCCGGCCAGGACGAGCCGGTTGGTGGTGAGGCCGGATCCGCCGCGGGCCAGGGTGTACACGAGCAGGAGTGAGGCGAGCGCGCCCGCGAAGGCGGCGGCCGGAATGGTGACGGTGGTGGCGAGGCCCGCGCCGACGCCGAGGACGATCACGAGGACCGCTCCGGTGGAGGCCCCGGAGGAGACGCCGAGGAGGAACGGGTCGGCGAGCGGATTGCGTACGAGCGCCTGGAGGACGGTGCCGATCACGGCGAGTCCGGCGCCGACGACGATGCCGAGCAGGACCCGGGGCAGCCGGACGTCGAGGACGATCGTGCGGAACGGGCTCGGTCCGGCCCGCCCGGTCAGGATGTCCAGGACCTGGCCGGGCGGGATGCGGACGGAGCCGAGGGCGAGCGCGGCGAGGACGGCGGCCCCGAGGACGACGGCGAGGGCGCCGAGGACCAGGGTGTAGCGCAGCCGTCGTGGCGCGGCGGGGGTGCGGCAGCTCACGGCGCGGTGGCCGCGTCCGTCGCTTCCTCCGTGGGTGAGTCCCCCGGTATCTCCGGGTGCAGCTGGGCGGCGAGCTTGCCGACCGCCGCGGGGGCGCGCACGCCGAGCACCGCGTCGGAGAGCGGGAGGACGGCGAAGCGCTTGTTCCTGATCGCGGGGACGTCGGCGAGTGCCGGGTCCTCCAGGAGGCGCTTCTTCTTCTGGGCGACGGTGGTGGAGCCGTAGTCGTAGATGACGATGACGTCGGGCTTGCGGGCGACGACGTTCTCCCACGAGGCGTCGCCGAAGGGCTTGTCGAGATCGGCGAAGACGTTGCGGCCGCCGGCCCGGGTGATCAGCTCGTTGCCGATGCCCTTGCCGCCCGCGGTGAACGCGGTCTTGTCGCCGCTGTCGTAGACGAAGACGGAGACCGGGCGGGCGGACTTGAGCCGCTCGGCCGTGGCGGCGTTGGTGGCCTTCGCCTCCTCGATCCACGCGTCGGCGCGCGGGGCGACGCCGAAGGTGCGGCCGACCTCGCGGACCTCCTGGTAGAGGGCGTCCATCGCGGTCGGGTTCTTGGCGCAGTACTCGGTGTTGAGCCGGGTGTCGATGCCGGACTTCTTCAGCGCCTCGCGGCTGCGGCCGTCGCCCGCGGTGAACGCGGTGGAGTAGCCGCCGTAGACGAAGTCGGGGTCGGCGGCGAGGAGCTTCTCGTACGAGGGGTACTCCTCGGCCAGGACCGGGATGGACTCGTACTGGTCCTCGTACTCCGGCAGGACCTGGTCGTCGAGGTAGGCGGTGCCGACCATGGACGTGGCCAGCCCCAGTTCCAGCATCACTTCGGTGACGTGCTGGTTCATGGTGACGGCGCGCTTCGGCGGCGCCTTGTACGTCGTGGTGACACCGCAGTTCGTGACGGTGTACGGGAAGCCCTCGGCGGACGGTCCGCCGGCCTTGGCCGAGCCCGCGGAGCCGTTGTCGGCGTCCGCGGCGGAGCAGGCGGTGAGGGCGAGCGGGAGCAGCACGGCGGCGGCTATGAGCGCGGGGGTGCGCCGGGACATGGCGGGGCCTCTCCGGGGGATTTCCGCGTCCCCTGGTCGGTGCGAGAAGGCGGCAGGCCAGTTCCTGACTGCCGAGCCCCGGTCCTGGTGGACGGGGTTCGGTCACAGTGGCGGGACCGTGCCGGACTTGCACCGGCTTCCTGGTTCCTGCCGCCTCGTTGGGTCTGGGTGCAGTGTGCCAGACCTGGTCGCGACGCAGGTGAGGCGACCCTCAGTGGGCGTCCCCCGGGCGTCCTTCAGCAGGCGTCGACGATCTTGACGTCCTCCTCGGTGATCTCGCCGTCCACGATGCGGTACGAGCGGAACTGGAAGGGGCCCGCGTCGTCGGTGTCCGCGGTGGAGACGAGGACGTAGTGGGCGCCGGGTTCGTTGGCGTACGTGACGTCGGTGCGGGAGGGGTAGGCCTCGGTCGCCGTGTGCGAGTGGTAGATGATCACGGGCTCCTCGTCGCGGTCGTCCATGTCGCGGTAGAGCTTGAGGAGGTCGGCCGAGTCGAACTCGTAGAACGTGGGCGAGCGGGCGGCGTTGAGCATGGGGATGAAGCGTTCGGCCCGTCCCGTTCCGGCCGGTCCCGCGACGACTCCGCACGCCTCGTCGGGGTGGTCCTCGCGGGAGTGGGCGACGATCCGGTCGTGGAGGTCCTGGGTGATGGTCAGCATGGCGCCCAGGATAGGACCGGCCCGTACGGGCGGCGGGCCCGCCCGTACCGAGGAGTGGTACGGACGGGCCCGCATGCCGGACGCTCCGGCGTGGGTGGCCGTGGGTGTCAGCGCTTGATGAACGCCGTGTTCCCGGGGTTGCGGGCCTTGAGCACCAGATACGAGACACCGAGGATCAGGGCCCAGACCGGTGCGCAGTACAGCGAGACCCGGGCGTCCTTGTCGATGGCCATCATCACGATGACCATGCCGATGAAGCCGAGCGCGAAGACGCTGGTGTACGGGGCTCCGGGGGCCCTGAAGGCGGACTGCGGGAGCACCCCCCGGTCGGCCAGCGCGCGGAAGCGGAGCTGGCTGAGCAGGATCATGACCCAGGCCCACATGCCGGAGATGGTCGCGAAGGAGACGACGTAGTTGAACGCCTCGCCCGGCCACTGGTAGTTGATCCAGACGCCGACGAGCATCAGCGCGGCCGAGAACGTGGTGCCGGCGAACGGCAGGCCGTTCCTCGTCAGCCTGGTGAAGGCCCTCGGGCCCTGCCCGTTGAGCGCCAGGTCGCGCAGCATGCGGCCGGTGGAGTACATCCCGGAGTTGCAGGAGGAGAGCGCCGCGGTCAGGACGACGAAGTTGACGATCGCGGCCCCCACGCTGAGACCCATCTCCTCGAAGGTCTTCACGAACGGCGAGACACCCGGCTTGAACGTGCTCCACGGCACCACCGAGAGGATCATGATCAGCGCGCCGACGTAGAAGACGGCGATGCGCCACGGCACGGTGTTGATGGCCTTGGGCAGGACGGTCGTGGGGTCCTTGGACTCGCCCGCGGTGACGCCGACGAGTTCGACGGCGAGGAAGGCGAACATCACGATCTGGAGGGTCATCAGCGTGCCGGTGATGCCCGAGGGGAAGAATCCGCCGTCGTTCCAGAGATTGGCGACGGTCGCGGTGTCGGCGGCGTCGGAGAAGCCGATCGTGAGGACTCCGGCGCAGACGAGGATCATGCCGATGATCGCGGTGACCTTGACCATCGAGAACCAGAACTCCAGCTCACCGAAGAGCTTCACGGAGATGAGGTTGGCGCCGTACAGAATGACCGTGAAGACGAGTGCCGACAGCCACTGCGGAATGTTCCACCAGTACGTCATATAGGTGGCGGCGGCGGTGACTTCGGTGATTCCGGTGACGACCCAGAAGAGCCAGTACGTCCAGCCGGTCACGAATCCGAAGAACGGGCCGAGGAATTCCCGCGCGTACTCCGCGAAGGAGCCGGAGACCGGGCGGTACATGAGAAGTTCGCCCAGCGCCCGCATGATGAAGAAGATGACCAGGCCCGCGATCGCGTAGGCCAGGATGAGGCTGGGACCGGCCCGGTCGATGGCTTTGCCCGCACCGAGGAAAAGCCCGGTGCCGATGGCTCCACCAATGGCGATCATCTGGATCTGGCGGGCACCCAGGCCGCGCCGGTATCCTTCGCCGCTGTTTCCTGCACCCTCGGCCTCATCGCCGGCGTGCCCCTTGTCGACCTGTGCCGATGTCATGGTGGTGCGCCTTTCTCCACGCCGATCCGCGCCTTCACAGGCGACGGATCAGTTCCTGATCCCCCCGGATATGGATGGAGTGCCGTCGGCGTTCGGCCGACTTGTAGCGCCCCCGGGAACAGGGATGGCGTCCCCGGGCGGTCGTGAAGATTTATCACGGGCCCCCGGGCGACCCACGGGACATTGTGTGGCGCACACCACAGGAAAAAGCGGACAAGAGTTTCCAGCCGCTGCAAAGACGGCTGTTCGGGTGACGCGATCGTTATTCCGATTTGAGCGTCCACTGAGCGAACGCACCGCAGGACGCGCCCAAGGAGGCACCCGAGGACGCGCCGAAGGGCTGCCCCGCGGAACAGCTTCGCGGGACAGCCCTTCGCCTCCGGATTACGGCATCAGCGTCTCGATGAGCGTCTCCTGGAGCGCCCCCAGCCAGAGATAGGCCATCACCATCGGCTTGCGCGGGTCGCTGTCGGAGAGGCGGTAGAGCGAACCCTCCTGCCCCTCGTCCTCGTCGGACACCTCCAGCCGGGTGCCGATGGTGAGCCGCAGGTCGTTCAGGGCGCCGAGCCAGTTGCGGCACTCGGCGGCGGTGAGCGTGAGCACGGCTCCGCCCTCCCCCACGGGTGAGAGCCCGTCCAGGGTGCGTACGAGGGCGAGGGCGTCCTCGCGCTTGCGGGTGCGCAGATCGTTCTCGGTGAAGCGGCGGAACTCGGCGGACGCCTCGCGCAGCTCCTTGTCCTCGTTCCCGTACGCCTCGGGGAACAGCCGGGCCAGGGCGGGGTCGGCGGGCGGTTCGCTCGGACCCTCGGCGAAGAGCGCGGCGAGCGGGTCCTCGCCCTCGGCGGGCTGATCGCCCGGACCGATCAGTTCCAGCAGCTGGACGGCCAGGGAGCGCAGGATGGAGATCTCGACCTCGTCGAGCGCGACGGCCGCGCCGCCGTCGGGGGTGGCCTCGAAATGGCCGGCCATGGATTCTCCGATGGTGGGTCGTGCGGGGCAGGGGCGGGAGAAGCGGATGACGGGCGCGTGGGGCGGGGCCGGTGCGCGGCCCCGTCCGCCGGCGCGCGGGCCGGCCGCGGTCCTAGGTGCGGTCCTGGGTCAGGGTGGCCCAGAGGCCGTAGCCGTGCATGGCCTGGACATCGCGCTCCATCTCCTCGCGGCTTCCGCTGGAGACGACGGCACGGCCCTTCTGGTGCACATCGAGCATGAGCTTGTGGGCCTTGTCCTTGGAGTAGCCGAAGTAGGCCTGGAAGACATAGGTCACATAGCTCATGAGGTTGACCGGGTCGTTGTGCACCAGCGTCACCCAGGGAACGTCCGGCTCGGGGACCGCGAAGGTCTCTTCGGCCGACTCCGGACGTTCGATCTCTACGGGGGTAGCAACGCTCACCTACCCCATGCTGCCACCCGGAAGGGGTCATCGCACAAACGGACCCCACATCTCGTCACTTTGACGAAATAGGGGGTAGCATCCCAGCCATGAACTCAGCGGACCTTGGGCGACGGGTCGGTGTGCCGTCGACCGCACTCTTCACCGACCAGTACGAGCTGACCATGGTGCAGGCAGCCCTGAAGGCCGGCACCGCGGACCGGCGCTCGGTTTTCGAGGCCTTCACCCGGCGGCTGCCGGAAGGGCGGCGCTACGGCGTCGTGGCGGGCACCGGGCGGGTGCTCGACGCCGTGGAGAACTTCCACTTCGACGACGAGATGATCGGCTTCCTGCGCCAGCAGCGCGTCGTCGACGAGCCCACGCTCGAATGGCTGGCCGGTTACCGCTTCAGCGGCGACATCTGGGGCTACCCGGAGGGCGAGGTGTACTTCCCCGGCTCGCCGATCCTGCGGGTGGAGGGCTCCTTCGCCGAGTGCGTGCTGCTGGAGACCGTGATCCTGTCGATCCTCAACCACGACTCGGCGATCGCCGCGGCGGCCTCCCGGATGTCGGCCGCGGCGGGCGGCCGCGGGCTGATCGAGATGGGCGCCCGCCGCACGCACGAACTGTCGGCCGTCGCCTCGGCGCGCGCCGCGTACGTCGGCGGCTTCGACACCACCTCCGACCTGGCGGCGGGCTTCCGCTACGGCATCCCGACCGTCGGGACCAGCGCCCACGCGTTCACCCTGCTGCACGACAGCGAGCGCGACGCGTTCCAGGCACAGGTGGACTCGCTCGGCCGGAACACGACGCTGCTGGTCGACACGTACGACGTGACCGAGGCGGTCCGCACGGCGGTCGAGATCGCCGGGCCCGAGCTCGGCGCGGTCCGGATCGACTCCGGTGACCTCCTGCTGGTCGCGCACCGCGTACGGCAGCAGCTGGACGAGCTGGGCGCCACCGGGACGAAGATCGTGGTGACCTCGGACCTGGACGAGTACGCCATCGCCTCGCTGGCCGCGGCGCCGGTCGACGCCTACGGGGTGGGCACGCAGCTGGTCACCGGGAGCGGACAGCCGACCTGTTCCATGGTCTACAAGCTGGTCGCCCGCGCCGCCTCCGCCGACCCCGGCGAGACGATGCGGCCGGTCGCGAAGAAGTCGCTCGGCGCGAAGTCGTCGGTGGGCGGACGCAAGTGGGCCGCGCGCCGGCTGGACGAGCACGGGGTGGCCGAGGCCGAGGTCGTCGGCACCGGCCCGGTGCCCGAGGAGCTGGCCGGGCGGCAGCTGCTGGTGGAGCTGGTACGGGGCGGCGAGGTGGTCGCCCGTGAACCCCTGGAGGCGGCCCGCGAGCGGCATGTCGCCGCGCGGAAGGGGCTGCCGATGTCGGCGATCCAGCTGTCCCGCGGCGAGCCGGTGATCCCGACCGAGTACATGTGACCCGGCACGGGTCCTGCCGGCAGGTGTGAGGCGGCCGGGGCGGGGCAACGGCGGGATGGGCCGGGATTGCCGGACGGGCTTGATTGTGCCGTCCGAGTCTCTACGCTCGATGGCATCCCGTCCCGCTCCGTTCCCGCCCCCGGCCCGCTCCCCTTCCCGCCCCCTCCGGCCCGCTCCCCCTCCGGCCCACTCCCCTTCCCGCTCCCCTCCGGTCCGGTTCACGCCCCGGCCCCGAAATCCCGGCTCGCGCCCGGCTCGCGCCCGGCCCGCCGCCACTCCCCACCTAAGGACACCCGCCATGCACCGCGCCTTGATCGTCGTGGACGTTCAGAACGACTTCTGCGAGGGCGGCAGCCTCGCGGTGGCGGGCGGCGCCGATGTCGCCGCCGCCATCACCGACCTGATCGGCGAGGCCCAGGCCGTCTACCGCCATGTGGTGGCCACCCGGGACCACCACATCGACCCGGGCGACCACTTCTCGGACCGGCCCGACTTCGAGCACTCCTGGCCGGTGCACTGTGTGGCCGGTACGGAGGGTGTGGGCTTCCACCCGAACTTCGCCCCCGCGGTCGCCTCCGGCGCCATCGACAGCGTGTTCGACAAGGGGGCGTACGCCGCGGCGTACAGCGGCTTCGAGGGGCTCGACGAGAACGGGGTCGGGCTCGCCCAGTGGCTGCGCGACCGCTCCGTCACCGAGGTCGACGTGGTCGGCATCGCGACCGACCACTGCGTCCGGGCCACCGCCCTGGACGCCGCCCGCGAGGGCTTCACCACCCATGTACTGCTGGACCTGACCGCCGGAGTCGCCGGGGCGACCACGCAGCGGGCGCTGGAGGAGCTCCGCGACGCGGGCGTGGAGCTCACCGGCAAGCCGGTCGTCGCCGGACCCCGGTAGGGCGCACCGCGGGCCCGCGCGGGCCCTACGCCGCCGGCCGGGCCGGGCCCGCGTAGCCGGTGGGGCCCAGCAGCGCCCGGATCGGGTGCCAGAGCTCCTGGCCCGCCTGGGGCGCCGCCCGCCACAGCAGGCCGTCCGGGTGGTGCAGCACGGCCGTGATCTCGTCCGGCGTGGGCGGCTGGCTGTTGCCGCGGAGATAGACCGCGCGCAGCCCCAGGTTGCGCAGCCGGGTCAGGGCGCGCGCCCGGTTGGCCGCGTGCACCAGCACCCGTACCGGGGCTCCGGGCGCGGCCCCGTCCGCCGGCCGGGTGAGGGTGAGTGCCACCACCACCGTGCCGTTGGGCAACCTGCAGAATCCTCCGCCTGCCATGCTCCGCGCTCCCCCGTGAGACGTCGTGTCAATAAGGATAAGAACAAGAGGCACCTAAACACGATCGGCCGCCGCCCGCTAGGGGGCGACGGCCGATCATGCTTTGACCTGCGGTGTTACCGGATTACTTGGTCGACGGACCAACCTTCACGGTGATCGTCGAGCCGTTGAGCGGCTCGCTGACGATCGAGATCCGGGTGTTGGTGTCAGAAACCTTGACGCTGCCCGTCGGGTTCTCCTCGTACCAGTACGTCCCCTTGCGGTCGTCGAAGACCGGGACGCCCAGCGACGGCTTGATCTTCAGCGGCACGTCGGCGTTGTGCAGGGTGAAGCCCTGGTTCGGCCACCAGCTGAACGGCGCGTCGAACGGCTGGATCTTGTTGCGCAGGACCGAGCCGTCCTTCCACTTCAGCGGCTTGGCGTGCGAGTCGACCGGCAGGATCAGACCCTGGCCCGGGTGGGCGGAGGTGTTGTTGTCCTTCTGGGAGGTGTCCCAGAGCCACACCATCAGACCGTTCTGGTAGGCGTAGTGCTCCACCCAGTCCGGACGGCTCTGCGAGAAGCCGAAGTTGTACGGGCCGACCTTGAGGGTCTTGTCGTACGACACGTACTGACGGTTCTCGGCGATGTAGTACTGCGGGTAGTCGTTGGTGAACGACTCACCGATCCGCGAGAAGCCCTTGGCGGTCCAGCCGTTGTCGTCGCCCTCGGCGTTGTCCGTGAGGAGCGCGGCACCATCGGCGGTGATCGTGATGGCGTCGGCCGTGAAGCCCTTGCCGCCCGCGCCGCCGTCCGTCTGGTAGCGGAAGCGGAGGTCGATCTTCTTGCCGGCGTAGGCGTTCAGCGGGAAGGAGAGCTTCTGGACGGCGCCGGAGACACCGGTCAGGGCCGGCTTGTCACTGGCGTCGCGCGGGAGCGCCTTGCCGTCGGCCGTGCCGTCGAGCGCGGTCCAGCTGGAGCCGCCGTTCTCCGACACCTCGGTGTAGAGGTAGTCGTAGTCGGCCTCGATGTCGTACCAGC
Source organism: Streptomyces sp. NBC_00654 (assembly GCF_026341775.1). NCBI lineage: Bacteria > Bacillati > Actinomycetota > Actinomycetes > Kitasatosporales > Streptomycetaceae > Streptomyces > Streptomyces sp. NBC_00654. Next base: position 311,080 of record NZ_JAPEOB010000003.1, read on the forward strand.
CCGAAAGGTCCAGCGACGCGGCGGACTTGCCGGTCAGGTCGACCGAGCGGGTCAGGGTGTTCGACAGGTCGTCGCCCATGTCGCTCCACCACTGCTTCGAGCCCTCGGCGGGCTTGGTGACAGTCGTGGTGACGGCCTTCTCGGGCAGCTCGACGACGAGCGCCTGCTTGTTCTTGGTGTTGTACTCCGCGACGCCCAGCTTGTGCGTCGACTTCGTGGCGGCCTTGGCCTTGTCGTAGTCGAGCCAGCCCAGCTGCAGCTTGTCCCACGAGGTCATGTCGCCCGGCAGGTTGCCGATCTCGCCGGTGCCGGTGCCGAGCCAGGAGCCCGCCGACATCAGGGACCAGAAGCCGACCGAGTTCTCGCCGTTGTTGGAGGTGTCGTACAGGTCCGGCAGACCGAGGTCGTGGGCGTACTCGTGGGCGAAGACGCCCAGGCCGCCGTTCTCGGGCTGCGCGGTGTAGTCACCGACCCAGATGCCCGTGTCACCGATCTCGGCGCCACCGGCCTTGTTGCCCGCCGGGCCCGTCGCTCCGGCGTTGGTGCCGTAGGCGTACCAGCGGTGCGCCCAGAGGGCGTTGGTGCCCTCGGCGCCGCCGCCGGCGGACTCGTCCTCGCCGGCGTGGACCAGCTGGAAGTGGTCGATGTAGCCGTCGGGCTCGTTGAAGTTGCCGTCGCCGTCGAAGTCGTAACGGTCCCACTCGTCGTACTGCGCGAGGTCGGCCTTGATCTGCTCCAGGGTGCGGCCCTTGGCCTTCTGGTCGGCGACCCAGGCGTTGACGCCGTCACGGACGGTGTCCCAGACGTTGGCGCAGTTGCTCGAACCGCAGTAGTTGGAGCCGTAGCGGGCCTCGTTGTACGGGACCTTCACCCAGTCCGAGACCTCACCGTCGACCGAGTAGCGCCCGGAGGACGTCTTCTCGTAGTAGGTCTTGAGCGAGTCGACACCCTCGCCCTCACCGAAGTAGAGGTCCTGGAAGTGCTTCTGGTTGTAGTCGGCCTGCCAGGCGGTGCTGTTGTCCTTCTTGGGGTCCGGCTTGGCGATCTTGTTGTGCACCGGTCCGGGCGTGCCGCCGTACTTCTTGACGGGCGGCTTGGGGCCGTCGCCGTCCGGGTCGAACATGGTCGTGTCGTCGACCTTGTCGCCGAACTCCACCAGGATGGTGAAGATCTTGTCGGTCTTCTCCCGGCCGAGCTCGACGTACTTCTTGTTGTCGAGCTTGACGACCTTGGAGCCGCTGCGGTTCGACACCTTCTTGTCGCCGGAGAGAACCTGCTCCAGCGCCGCCTGACGCTGGGCGTCCTGCTGCTCGCTGAAGGGGCCTTCCAGGTTGTGTTCCTGGCCCTTCTCCGGTGCCGGGTCACGGCGGTCGACGATGGACGCGCCCGAGCCCGACGTTTTGTCGTCTGCCTGGGCGGTGGCGAATGCCGACGCTGTCGCGGCCGTCGCGGCCATGGCCACGACAACAGCGGTGGCGCGGAGCGCCCGTCTCTTAGTGGTCACTTGATGCAGTCCTCCCCGGCGTCCGCGATCGCGGCCAGGGGGGTGGTGAAGGGCCGCGCGCGTTCAACGCGTCACAAGTGACGACATTTGATCGGAGTTATGAAAGAAAAGACAGACCTTGACTTGCACATACCAAGTGCACTATGCGGAGTGGTCTTCCGGTATCCGGACGGCACCCACGGGGACAACAGGCGCGTGGTCACCACTCGTTGGGGGGCTCCGTGAATCCGTGCGCCCCCCGGTGCACCGACACCGTGGGTTAGGCCGTGCTTACCACCGGCCCGGCTCGGGCATCCACCGTCGTAGAGTCGTTTGACCGTGTGTCGACGCGACCGTTCCACCGCTCCACCATTCGACCGCGCCGAGCGATTCCGCTTCAGAGACTGTCCCATCCGATGTCCCGAGGACGGATACCGCCATGCCGCGTCCGACTGCCGCACAGCTCGCCTACGGTTCGGCCACCGTCATCCTCTCCACCCTCGCCATCCTGCTGCTGTCCCGGACGGAGTCGGGCTTCGGTATGGCCTTCGCCTGCGCCGCGGCACTCGTGCTCGGTCTGCTGGTGGCCATGACGGTACCCGTGCCCAAGCACGTGCAAACCGTGCGCGGGAACCGGTCGGCGGAAGGACGGGCCGCGGCCGCCGCCCGCACGCAGCAGGCCCTGGACGACATCGGACCGGTGCTCCCCGCCGCCCCTGCCGGTGAGCGCGCGGGGGAACACTCCCTGCGCCGCTGAGCATCCCCGTACGCCCGGGTGCCCTCGGCGCCTCCGGCTGCCCCAGGCACCGCCGGGTGCCGCGCCGCCCTACGGGACGCTGACCACAACGGTCTTCGCCGCCTTGTCCTGGAGCCCCTGCCGATAGGGCTTGTCGGTGAACATCAGCACGATGTTGATCAGCCACCACAGACACGGGCAGCACAGCAGTGCCGGGAGCCACAGCACCACGGCCCGCATCAGCGACGGGTTGGTGTCCGGCACCCGCCCGTCGTTGAGCATCGCGACGCGCAGTTTCAGCAGCCGCTTGCCGATGGTCCGGCCGTCCTTGTGGGTGAAGTACGTGTCGTACGCGACGTAGACCACCAGTCCGATCAGCGACCACACCAGCTGATGCCCGCTGTAGGAGTTGCTGACGGCGTCGCCGAACCCGTCGTCGCCGTTGTCCGACGTGACGTCGATCGCGCCGCCCCAGGGAAGCGAGATCAGATACAGCGGGATGGAGACGATGAGGAAGTCGATCAGCCGCGCCACGATCCGCTTGCCCGGCTGGGCCAGCGGCGGCATCCCGGCCAGCGGGTCCGCCCCGCCGTATCCGCCGTAGCCCCCCGGCTCGTACGGCGGGGGCGGGGGCGGCGGAGGGGCACTGCCGTACGGCGAACCCGCTGACGGCGGCGGGGGCTCCTGCGGCTTCTTGAGGAACGGATCGTCGTCCTCGGGCGGCTGGCCGGGCGTCGGCTGGTCGTTACTCATGGGGGCAGTGCACCCCGGCCCACCGGTACCCGCAACGGCTCAGGTGCTTTCGGGGGACGGGGCGTCAGCCCACGGGCCCAACGGCGCCCGCCCGCCCGGTCAGCCCCGGCCTGTCAGCCCCGCCCGGTCAGCCCCGGCCGGTCAGCCCGCCACGAAGGTGCGGGCCGCCTTGTCGTGCCAGCACTGGCGCCAGGGGCGGTCGATCAGGCACCACAGCACGTTGAACACACCGATGACAAGGATGCCCAGCACCCCGTAGACCAGCCAGCGCCGCAGGGCCGCCCCCAGGGTGGGCGAGTCGTGCGACTCGATGTCGCGCACTTCGAGGCCGAGGAGCTTCTTGCCGAGCGTACGGCCCCACTTGGCGGTGGGCAGCGCCTCCAGGAGGAAGCCGAGCACCAGGAGCGCGCCGAGCACGGCCCCGAACAGACCCGCCGTGGTGGCATCCACGAGCCAGACGGTGACCGTCTCACCGGACTGCTTCGCCGCGGTGATCTTCTCGTCGATGTGGTCCAGTGCCCGGGTGACCAGCGGGAAGCTGACGGCACCGACGACCGCGCCGAGTACCACGCTGTCGAGCAGCCGGGCGGCGAAGCGCTTGCCGAGCCCGGCGGGCCGCGCCGACGTCTGGGCCCTGGCGAGCTGCTGGAAGGGGTCGTCGACCGGGGGCTTCCAGGGCACGACGGGCTGATCCGCCCCGGCACCGGCCTGCTGCTGGGCAGGCACCTGCTGTGCGGCGGGCACCTGCTGCTGGGACTGCATCTGCTGCTGGTGCGGCTGGTGTTGGCCCTGTGGCTGGTGCTGTTCCGGCCGGGCCGGCTGGTGGACCTGCTGCCCCCACGAGGCCGAGCCGCCGGGTCCGGGGGCGGGCACGGGAGCAGGGACCTGGGCGGCGGCCTGGGCAGGGCCGGGCACCTGCACCGGGCCCTGGGTCGCGGCGGGCAGAGGCGCGGGCAGCGCGGCGGGCGGAGGGGCGGACGGCAACGCGGTCGTCCGCGCAGGCACCTGCACCCGGGTCGGCTGAGGCACCTGAGGCTGCTGTGAAGCCTGCGGTGACTGCGGGGCCTGCGGTGACTGCGGGGCCTGCGGGCCCTGGAGCACCTGGGGTGCCTGGGGCGTCTGAGACGGCTGCACCGCCTGCGGCCCCTGCGGCCCCTGCGACGGACCGCCCGGCATGATGCCCGGCGGACCGGCGACCGGGGTGGTCGCGCGGATCGTCATCGTGCCGTCGGCGGGTACCGGTCCCGCGTCGCGCGGTCGCGGGGTGCGGGCACCACCGCCCACGGCGCGGATCGTGACCGTACCGTCGGTCGGCGGACGGCCCTCGGCACCGCCACTGTCACGGCTGCCACGACCGTCACGGCTGCCACCGCCGCTGCCGCCGCCGTCCCGCATCGCCGGCAGGGCGCCGCCCATCGGGTCCGGGGCGCCGGACACGCGCGGGTCCGCCGGGGCCGGTTCGGCGCGTTCGGGCCGCGCGCTGTCGGCCGGGGTGCGCGGATCGGCACCCGCCGGGTCCGGCCGGCCGGACGCCGCTTCCGGGCCGCCCCAGGAGACGCGCCGGTCGCGGGCGCCGCCGAAGCCGGTCTGCCGGGAGGTGTCGGCCTGCCAGACGGATGCCGGTTCCGGCTCCGGACGGGCGGGAGCGCCCTGCCCCGGTCCACCCGGTCCGCCCGGCGCGGTCAGCCCGTTCGCTCCGTCCGGCACACCGTCCGGACCGCCCGTCTCGCCGACCTCGTCGAAGAAGATCGGGCCGGTCTCCTCCACCAGGGGGGCGGAGGCGGTCGGCTGCGGCGCGGGAGTGGCTTCGCCCTGGGGCGCGGGCCGGCTCGTACCGGGTACCCAGGCCGCACCGTTCCAGTACCGGACATATCCAGGAATGGAGGGGTCGGGGTAGTACCCCTCGCGGGGGCTTTCGTCACCGGGTGCCGGGGTTGGGGCGCTCATCACCGTGGTCCCGTATCTCTTCGAGGCCTCAGGCCGTCCGGTCGCAGGTGCGGACGGCCTCAATACAAGGGTCCACATCTATCAGACGCCCACGTGTCGCCGGGCCGGTCCCACTGTTTGGGACCACTTTCCACGCCGTCCGAAGTTTTTTTGAAAAGTCGCGTAATGGATGGCGGGGAGGGCGCTCTCTCCTTGTGCGGGCCGGTCATGGGACCGGTCCACGAGCACCGGAAGGTCGTGCACTGACATGCTGAACGTCGTGGAACGCGAGCTGGAACTGAAGCTGGTCCTGTCGCCCGAGCGCTCCATCCCCGTACCCGCCAGGCTGACTTACCGCACCGACGACCCGTACGCCGTGCACATCGCCTTCCACATCGGCTCCGAGTCCCCCGTGCACTGGACGTTCGCCCGGGAACTGCTGGTGGAAGGGGTGTTCCGGCCGTGCGGACACGGAGACGTACGCATCTGGCCGACCAAGATCAACGACCGTAACGTCATCTGTGTCGCCCTCACCTCCCCCGATGGCAACGCCCTGCTGGAGGTGCCGTCGGCCGCCGTGGCCGCGTGGGTGGAGCGGACGCTGCGGGTGGTGCCCCCGGGTACGGAGAGCGAGCGGCTGGGCCTCGACGACGCGCTCGCCGAGCTGCTGGCGCCGCTCCCGGCCGACGACCTGTGGCTGAGCGACCCGTGGTCCGCGGACGAGTCGCCCTCCCAGGACGGTGAGGCGTGAGGGCCTTATCCGGCTGTCGTGCCCCGGCGTGTCGGGGTCAGAAGAGTTTGCCGGGGTTGAGGAGACCGAGCGGATCGAAGACCGTCTTGATTCCGCGTTGCAGCTCGACCCCGGTCTCGCCCAGCTCGCGGGCGAGCCACTCCTTCTTCAGGACCCCGACGCCGTGCTCGCCGGTGATGGTGCCGCCCAGTTCGAGGCCGAGCGCCATGATCTCGTCGAAGGACTCACGGGCCCGGCGGGACTCGTCGGGGTCCATGTGGTCGAAGCAGACGACGGGATGGGTGTTGCCGTCGCCGGCGTGGGCGCAGACGCCGATGGTGAGGCCGAACCTCTCGGCGATGGCCGCGGTGCCCTCCAGCATCGCTCCGAGCTTCGAGCGCGGTACGCACACGTCGTCGATCATCGTGGCGGACTTGACGGTCTCCAGCGCGGTGAGCGACATCCGGCGGGCCTGGAGCAGGAGTTCGGACTCGGCCTTGTCGTCGGCGGGGACGACCTCGGTGGCGCCCGCGGCGGTGCACAGTTCGCCGACGGCCGCCAGGTCGGACGCCGGATCGGGCGTGTCGAAGGCGCAGAGCAGCAGCGCCTCGGCGGAGTCGGGGAGGCCCATGCCGGCCATCGCGTTGACCGCGCGCACGGTCGTACGGTCCATCAGTTCGAGGAGTGAGGGGGTGTGACCGCGCTCCATGATCGCGCAGACCGCGTCGCAGGCAGCGGCCGCGGAGGGGAATTCGGCAGCCAGGACGAGCTGCCGCGGAGGCTTCGGCTTCAGCGCGAGGACGGCCTTGACGACGATCCCCAGGCTGCCCTCGGAGCCGACGAAGAGCCGGGTGAGGTCGTAGCCGGCGACGCCCTTGGCCGTACGGCGCCCGGTGGTCAGGAGCCGCCCGTCGGCGAGGACGACTTCGAGACCGAGGACGTATTCGGCGGTGACCCCGTACTTGACGCAGCACAGGCCGCCGGACGCGGTGCCGATGTTGCCGCCGATGGTGCACATCTCCCAGCTGGAGGGATCCGGCGGGTAGCAGAGGCCGTGTTCATTCACCGCGCGTGACAGCACGGCGTTGATGACACCCGGTTCGACGACGGCGATCCGGTCGACCGGGCTGATCTCCAGGATCCGGTCCATCTTCACCAGGGAGAGCACGATGCAGCCGTCGGAGGCGTTGGCCGCGCCCGACAGGCCGGTACGGGCACCCTGCGGAACGACCGGGACGCGCAGCGCGGTGGCGGTGCGCATGACGTGCTGGACCTGCTCGACCGTGCGCGGGAGCACGACGACGGCCGGGGAACCCGCGTCGCAGAAGCCCGCCATGTCGTGGGCGTACGAGGACGTGACGTCCGGATCGGTGATCAGAGCCTCGGCGGGCAGACCGGCACGCAGCTGTGCGAGGAGATCGTTCATGATCCAAGACTGGCACCCGGGGCCAATGGTGTGAACCCGTCTGCGAGGGCGTCCCCAAGGCGCGGTGTGCTCTTCATACTGACGCAGAGTGATCGCCATGGATGTCACGCCGCAGCAGGACCCGGACCCCCGCCAGCCGCCCGAGCCGCCGTCCCCCTTCCCGCCGCGCACGGCGGACGCGAAGGATCTCCCGGCCGCTCCCCAGGATCCCGGGAAGGGCGCGACCGCGGTCCCGCCCCCGCCGCCCACCGCACGTACGACGCTGCGCAGGGCCACGCTCGGCGCGGTCGCCGCGGCCGTTCTGGTGGCCGGTGCGGTGGTGGCCGTTCCGGACGGCGGGCAGGACGGCCCGAAGGTGCCGGGACCGGTCGAGCGGGCCCGAGCGGCGGCGACCGCCGGCTCCCCGGCCTCGCTCTCGGACCTGACCGCGCTCATCGGGGACCGGCAGAAGTGGGTGGAGGAGCATCCGTCCGACGCGCCTTCGTGGGCGGTGCTGGGCACGGCGTACGTGGAGTGGGGGCGGCGTTCCGCGGACGCGGCGTACTACGCGCGGGCCGAGACGGCCCTGAGGCGTTCGCTGGAGGAACAGCCCGGCGAACGCGGCAACGGGGAGGCCTGGGTGGGCCTGGCCGCACTCGCCAACGCCCGGCACGACTTCGTCGCGGCGAAGCGGTGGGGCGAGACCGTACGGGCCCGGGAACCGAAGACCTGGAGCACGTACCCGGTCCTGATCGAGGCGTACAACGGCCTGGGCGACCAGCGGGCGGCCGGCACGGCGACGGAGAGGTTCGGGCAGCTGCGCAAGGGGGTTCCGGCGCTGGCCCGGACCGCCGAGATGTACCGCGCCCAGGGCTGGCGGGAGGACGCGCTGGCCACCGCCCGCGAGGCGGCGGACCGGGCCACCACCCCCGTCGAGAAGGCGCAGTCCCTGCACCGCCTCGGCGATCTGGCGTGGGAGCGCGGCGAGCCGGAGGAGGCCGTGGCGCAGTACGACGCGGCGCTGCGCACGGACAGCGGCCAGCACGCGTCGCTGGCGGGCCGGGCCCGCGCCCTGGCGGCCCTGGGCCGTGCCGACGAGGCGCTGGACGCGTACCAGGCGGCGGTGGCGGAGCTGCCCCGCGCGGAGTACGCCCTCGAACTGGGCGAGCTGTACGAGGCGCTGGGCCTGGACGGCGACGCCCGCAGCCAGTACGCGAGGATGCGCACCCTGCTGTCACGGTCGAAGGCCGCCGGGGTCAACGAGTCCCTGCTCCGGGCGCGTTACGAGAGCGACCACGGCGACGCGGACACGGCGGTGGAGCTGCTGCGCGCGGAGTGGTCCCGGCAGCACCGCAGTGCGGCGGTGGCGGACGCGCTGGGCTGGGCGCTGCACCGTGCGGGCCGGTCGCAGGAGGGGCTGGAGTACGCCCGGCGGGCCGTCGACACGGGGGTCCGGAACGCCTCGTACGTGTACCACCTGGGCACGATCGAACGGGAGCTGGCCCAGTACGGTGCGGCCCGCCGCCATCTGGAGGAGGCCCTGCGCACCAACCCGGCCTTCTCCCCGCTGGACGCGCCCCGCGCCGAGGAGGCCCTGGACGCGCTGGGGGAACCCGCGCCGGGCGGCCCGAAGGACATGCAGCCCCCGCCGAAGCCGGCCCCCGAGCCCGAGCCCGAGCCCGAGCCGGAGCCGGAGCCGGAGGCCGATACCGGGACGGCGAAGCCCGCCCCGTCGCGGCAGACCCCCTCCTCCCCCGCCTCCCCGACGCCCCGGCCGAGCAGCCCGGCATCCACGGAGCCGGGCGCGGCGGGCCCGGCGGCGGCGTCCACGGCCGCCCCGTCCGCCCTGTCCGCCCCGTCCGCTGCGGGGACACCGTCCGGCCGCTGACGGATGCGGGACCTCCCCGGCCGGAACGGGCGGTGAGGTCCCGCCGGGACAGGCGGGGAGGGACCTTCCCGCCTGTCCCGACGAGCCGTCGGCACGTTCACGGATGACTCCGACGCTTCCCCTGCTGGAACGGCTCGCCCACGCCCTCGGTGCCGACCTGGAGCTGACGCTGAGGGCGCGCTGACCGGGGACGGGGACGGGGGACGGGGACGGGGACGGGGGACGGGGACGGGGGACGGGGGACGGGGGACGGGGGACGGGGGATACGGGGGGGGCTACCCCGGCCGGGCCCTACCAGGGCAGCTCCCGCAGTTGCTGCACGCACAGCACGACGAACAGCAGGCCCGCCGCCACGAGCATCACGTTGCTGAGCGCCCCGTTGCGCCATTCCCTCGGTGTGCGCGAGGAGTTGAGCAGCCATACCAGTGTGAGGGCCAGGAACGGCATGAAGAACGCGCCGAGCACGCCGTACACCACGACCAGCCCGAACGGCTGGTCCAGCCAGAGCAGCGTCATCGGCGGGAACGTCAGCCACAGCAGATACGCCCGGAAGGCGAAGGAGCGCTCCTTCGTCCCGGCCGCCACCTCCTCCACGGTGCTCACCCCGGCCGGGGCACCCCCGCGCTCGCGCAGGAAGCGGTCGACGAAGTCGGCGAACATCAGGCTCACGCCGTTCCACACGCCGATGAGGGACGAGAAGGACGTGGCGAAGAAGCCGACCAGGAACAGCTTGGCGGTCGCGGCTCCGTAGCGGTCCTCCAGGATCGCGCCGAGGTCGATCAGCCCCCGGTCGCCCTTGGTGAGGGCGAGGTGGGAGGAGTGCAGGAGTTCCGCGCCGACGATCAGCATCGCCACGACGAAGACTCCGGTGGTGATGTAGGCGACCCGGTTGTCGAGGCGCATCACCTTCATCCAGGAGGAGTTGGTCCAGCCCTTGGCGTTCACCCAGTAGCCGTAGGCCGCCATGGTGATCGTGCCGCCGACGCCGCCGATCAGGCCCAGGGTGTAGAGGAGCGAGCCGTCCGGGAGTACGGGGGCCAGGCCCGCGAACGACGCGCCGACGTCGGGGCCGACGCGCACCGCGACGTACACGACGACCACGAACATCACGCCGATCAGGACGGTCATGGCCTTCTCGAAGACGGCGTACCGGTTGAACCAGACGAATGCCAGGCCGATCAGGCCCGTGATGATCGCCCAGGTCTTGAGGTCCGGACCGTCGGGGAAGAGCGCGACGATGGGCAGGGCGGAGGAGGACATGGCCGTCGCGCCGTAGATGAAGCCCCAGACGACGACGTAGACCGCGAAGTAGACGGTGGTCCACGGGCCGAGGCTGCGCCAGCCGTCGAAGAGTGTGCGCCCGGTGGCGAGATGCCAGCGGCCGCACGCCTCGGCCAGCGAGATCTTGACGACGCAGCCGATGACGGCCGCCCACATCAGGGTGTAGCCGAACTTGCTGCCCGCGATCAGCGTCGCGACGAGGTCACCGGCTCCGACCCCGGTGGCCGCGACGACGATGCCGGGACCGATGTACGTCCAACTGGATTTGCGCGGAAGGGCGTTCAGGGGTTCGGTACCGCTGTCGGCGCTGCGGCCGGTACCGCTGCCGGTACCGCTGTCGGTCGCTTCTGCCATGCCGGTGTCCTCCCGCTCGTCCCCAAGGTGATCCAGATCACCAAAGCGGGAGCGCGGGTGTTGCGCAAGGGGGCCGACGGCGTGCGCCCGGAGCGCGGCGCTTGCGCCGTGCGGCGCGGCCGCCCCGCACGCAACGCACGCGGAAGGGCGGGGCACCCCGTGTGCCGGGTGCCCCGCCCTCGTACCGCGAACCCCGCTCCGCGTGGGAGCCCTGCGGTCAGAGGTTGCCGCGCTTCTCCTGCTCGCGCTCGATCGCCTCGAACAGGGCCTTGAAGTTGCCCTTGCCGAAGCCCATCGAGCCGTGCCGCTCGATCATCTCGAAGAAGACCGTCGGACGGTCCTGGACCGGCTTGGTGAAGATCTGGAGCAGGTAGCCGTCCTCGTCGCGGTCGACCAGGATCTTCAGCTCGCGCAGCGTCTCCACCGGGACCCGGGTCTCGCCCGCCCACTCGCCGAGCGTGTCGTAGTACGAGTCGGGCGTGTCCAGGAACTGGACGCCGGCCGCGCGCATCGCCCGGACCGAGGCGACGATGTCGTTCGTGGCGAGGGCGATGTGCTGGACACCCGCACCGCCGTAGAACTCCAGATACTCGTCGATCTGCGACTTCTTCTTCGCGATCGCCGGCTCGTTGATCGGGAACTTGACCTTCAGGGTGCCGTCCGCGACGACCTTCGACATCAGGGCGGAGTACTCGGTGGCGATGTCGTCGCCCACGAACTCCTTCATGTTGGTGAAGCCCATGACCTTGTTGTAGAAGCCGACCCACTCGTTCATCCGGCCGAGCTCGACGTTGCCCACACAGTGGTCGATGGCCTGGAAGGTGCGCTTGGCGGGCGGCTCGACGATCGGGGCGGCCGCCGTGTAGCCGGGGAGGTACGGGCCGTCGTAACCGCTGCGCTCGACGAGGGTGTGGCGGGTCTTGCCGTACGTGGCGATGGCGGCGAGCACGACGGTGCCGTTCTCGTCCTTGACCTCGTGCGGCTCGGTCAGACCGGTGGCGCCGTGCTCCACCGCGTAGGCGTACGCGGCGCGGGCGTCCGGGACCTCGATGGCCAGGTCGACCACACCGTCGCCGTGCGCCGCGACATGGTCGTCCAGGAAGTGCCCCCAGTCGGTGGACGCCTTGATGACGGACGTGAGGACGAAGCGGGCCGACCCGTTGGTCAGGACGTAGCTCGCGGTCTCGCGGCTGCCGTTCTCCGGTCCGGAGTAGGCGACGAGCTTCATTCCGAAGGCCGTGGAGTAGTAGTGCGCCGCCTGCTTGGCATTGCCCACGGCGAAGACGACCGCGTCCATTCCCTTGACCGGGAAGGGATCGGCCTGCCGGGCGGTGTCGGGGGTGGTGTGCAGAGTCTCAGTCATAAACCCAGGCTCTCCCCGCTCCGCAAGGTGCGCAATAGTTCGCGGAATCGCTGGGCAACCTGTGCAGCTGTTCGGCACTATGAGCAGGCGTTCTGTACATGATGACCATCGGAGGCAGGGACATGGCGATCGATCGTCTGGACGGGCAGCTGATCGTGCTGCTGGCACGTGAGCCGCGGATAGGGGTACTGGAGGCGTCCCGCCGGCTCGGCGTGGCGCGCGGCACCGTACAGGCCCGGCTGGACCGCCTTCAGTCGAATGGCGTCATCCGGGGCTTCGGCCCGGACGTCGATCCGGCGGCGCTCGGCTACCCCGTCACCGCCTTCGCGACACTGGAGATCAAGCAGGGCCAAGGGGCCCAGGTCCGGGCCCACTTGGGTGGCGTGCCCGAAGTGCTCGAACTGCACACCACCACCGGGCACGGAGACATGTTCTGCCGGCTCGTCGCCCGCTCCAACGCCGACCTCCAACGGGTGATCGACCGCGTTGTCGGTTTTGATGGCATTGTCCGGGCCTCCACGGCCATCGTCATGGAGAACCCGGTCCCACTGCGCGTCATCCCGCTCGTCGAGCAGGCCGCACAGGACACCGACTGACCGAGCCGAGGAGTGACGTGTGAGCTTCTGGGAGTACGTGGGAAATCGGCACCAGCAGTTGCTCACCGACGCGTTCCAGCACGTCAGCGCCGTATTTCAGTGCATGGTCATCGCCACCGCGCTCGGGGTGGTGATCGGCGTGGTCACCTATCGCAGCGGCTGGGCGGGATCGCTGGCCATCACCTCCACGGCGACGGTCCTCACCATCCCCTCCCTCGCCGCGATCGGTCTGCTGATCCCGCTGGTCGGGCTCGGGGTCGCGCCCACCGTCATCACCCTGACGATGTACGGACTGCTGCCCGTCGTGCGTAACTCCATCGTCGGGCTGCGCGGTGTCGACCCCTCGCTGGTCGACGCGGCGAAGGGCATCGGGATGTCCCGGTTCGCCCGGCTGCGCAAGGTGGAGCTGCCGCTCGCCTGGCCCCCGATCCTCACCGGCATCCGGGTCTCCACCCAGATGCTGATGGGCATCGCCGCCATCGCCGCGTACGCCTCCGGGCCCGGTCTCGGCAACGAGATCTTCCGCGGTATCGCCTCGCTGGGCAGCGCCAACGCGATCAACCAGGTCCTCGCGGGCACGCTCGGCATCGTCATTCTCGCCCTGCTCTTCGACGCCGCGTACGTCCTGCTCGGGCGGCTGACCATCCCCAGGGGGATCCGTGGCTGAGACCGTCTCCGAGACCGCCCCCGGGGCCGACGGGAGGGACGGCGGGAGGGACGGCGACGAGGGCACCGCGACGGTCGCCTCCGGGGCCACGATCGAGCTGGAGGACCTGACCAAGAGCTACCCCGGGAACCCGAACCCGGCCGTCGAGAACGTCTCCATGGACATCAGGGCCGGCGAGACCGTGATCTTCGTGGGCCCGTCCGGCTGCGGGAAGTCCACCACCCTGAAGATGATCAACCGGCTGATCGAGCCCTCTTCCGGCCGGATCAGGATCAACGACGAGGACGTCACCGACATCGACCCGGTGAAGCTGCGCCGCAAGATCGGGTACGCGATCCAGTCCTCCGGGCTGTTCCCGCACATGACGGTCGCCGAGAACATCGCCCTCGTACCGAAGATGGTCGGCTGGTCCAAGTCCCGGGTGAAGGACCGGGTGGAGGAGATGCTCGACCTGGTGGGGCTGGACCCGCGCGAGTTCCACGGGCGCTACCCGCGCCAGTTGTCCGGCGGCCAGCAGCAGCGGGTGGGCGTCGCCCGCGCGCTGGCGGCCGATCCCCCGGTGCTGCTGATGGACGAGCCGTTCGGGGCGGTCGACCCGATCACCCGCGACCACCTCCAGGACGAGCTGATCCGGCTCCAGCACGAGCTGCACAAGACGATCGTCTTCGTCACCCATGACTTCGACGAGGCGATCAAGCTGGGCGACCGGATAGCCGTGCTGCGCGAGCGTTCGCACATCGCGCAGTTCGACACCCCGGAGGCGATCCTCACCAACCCCACGGACGACTTCGTCTCCGGTTTCGTGGGGGCGGGCGCGGCGCTCAAGCGGCTCAACCTGACGCGCGTACGGGATGTGGGCATCGCCGACTTCCCGACGGTGACGGTCGACGACCCGCTCCAGTCCATCTTCAACAAGCTGCGCAGCGGCACGCACAACGAACTGCTGATGCTGGACCGCAGGAACCGCCCGTACAAGTGGCTGCGGCGCGGCGATCTGATGCGGGCCCGCGGCTCGCTGGCCCGTGCCGGGCAACTGGTGCACGACACGGTGACCCGGGACGCCACGCTGCACGACGCGCTGGAGGCCGTACTGACCGACAGCGGGGGGCGGGTCGCGGTGACCGGGCGGCGCGGCGAGTTCATCGGTTTCGTCGACATGCACACCCTGCTGGACAACGTGCAGGAGCTGCTGGAGGCCGACCGGTTGACCGCCATGGAGCACCAGCACGAGCTGGAGGAGCTGCGCACCCACTCGACCGAGCAGGAGCTGGAAGGGGGTGGCGGCGGCGTATGACTCCCGGCCGTCCGAATTCCGGCGAGCCCGGCGTCTCCGAGACCCGGCCGCCGGGCGAACACGACGTCAAGGGCCATGCCTTCCGTGACGAGGAGACGGAGCCGGCGCCCCCGCCCGCCGGGCCGCCGCGCCGGATCACCTGGCAGAAGCTGGTGGTGCTGCCGCTCGTGCTCGCGGCCGTCCTGGCCATCACCTATATGTGGATCACCAACGTCGACCTCGACTCGATCGCGGAGAACTCACTGGCCGGCGACACCGTGCAGCTGCGGCTGTGGCAGCACATCAGGCTGACGGCCATCTCGACCTTCTGGGTGCTGATCATCGCGATCCCGCTCGGCATCGCCCTGACCCGGCGCGGGCTCAGCAAGGGCGCCCCGGTGGTCACGGCCATCGCCAACATCGGGCAGGCCACCCCGGCGATCGGTCTGCTGGCACTGCTGGTGATCTGGCTGGGCATCGGCCCGTCGACGGCGATCGTCGGCATGGTGATCTACGCGGTGCTGCCCGTGCTGTCCAACACGGTGGCCGGTCTCAAGGCGATCGATCCGACCCTGGTGGAGGCCTCGCGCGGGATCGGGATGTCGGGGCTCGGGACGCTGAGGAAGGTGGAGCTGCCACTCGCCGTGCCGCTGATCCTCGCCGGGGTGCGGACGGCACTGGTGCTCAACGTGGGGACCGCGACGCTGGCCACGTTCGGCGGGGGCGGCGGGCTCGGCGACCTGATCACCTCGGGCATCCAGACACAGCGGATGCCGGTGCTGGTGCTGGGGTCCGTGCTGACGGTGGTGCTGGCGCTGCTGGTGGACTGGCTGGCCTCGCTGGTCGAGCTGTCGCTGACGCCGCGCGGACTGGAGGGGCCGTGACGCGCGGATACCGGGCCGGGCTGCCGCTGGCCCTGGCCCTGTCGCTGGTGCTCGCCGGGTGCGGGCTGAAGAGCGGATCGCCGATGGTGGACGATGTGACGCCCGGGCCGGCCGGCCGGGGGAAGCCGCTCAAGGGCGCCTCCCTGACGGTCACCTCGAAGAACTTCAGCGAGAACATCATCCTCGGCCAGATGATCGGCCTGGTCTTCAAGGCGGCCGGCGCGGAGGTGCTGGACCGGACGAATCTGCCCGGCTCGATCAGTGCCCGCGAGGCGATCGTCAAGGGCGACGCCGACGCGATGTACGAGTACACGGGCACGGCCTGGATCACCTACCTCGGGCACGCCGAGCCGATCGTCGATCCGCGGAAGCAGTGGGAGGCGGTACGGGACGAGGACCGGAAGAACGGGGTGACCTGGCTGCCGCAGTCCACGCTCAACAACACCTACGCGCTGGCCATCAGCCGGAAGAACAACGCGAAGTACAAGCTGAGGACGCTCTCGGACGTCGCCGCGCTGGCGAGGAAGGACCCGAACGCCGTCTCGATCTGCGTGGAGAACGAATTCGCCTCCCGCGACGACGGGCTGCCCGGGATGCAGAAGGCGTACGGGATGCCGGTCCCCGCCTCCCACATCCAGAAGATGGACGCCGGAATCATCTACACCCAGGTCTCCACGTCCGACTCCTGCCTGCTGGGCGAGGTGTTCACCACGGACGGCCGGATCAAGGCGATGGACCTGGAAGTGCTGGAGGACGACAAGCACTTCTTCCCCAACTACAACGCCGCTCCCGTCATCCACACGGCGACCTTCGAGAAGTACCCGGAGATCGCGGGGCTGCTGGACCCGGTCAGCAGGAAGCTGACGACGGAGGTCGCGCAGGTGCTCAACGCCAAGGTGGACGTGGACGGGGAGGACCCGCACGAGGTGGCGAAGGAATGGCTGGTGGCGGAGGGGTTCATCGAGGAGGGGTGACGGCCCGCCGGAGCCATCAGGCCCCTTGCAAAGATTCCGTTGCAAAAAAGCGTTGCAAAGCTTCCTTTGCAACTCTAGAGTCACGGCATGACAGCGAACGAGGCCGACAAGGCAGAGACCGGAGCCGAGACCGGCGGTGAGGACGGGGACGGGGCTCCCGCCGGTGACCGCCGGTCCTACGAGGGGACCAACGTCCACCTCGTCGATGCCCGCACCCTGCGTGCCCTCGCTCATCCACTGCGACTGCGGCTGCTGAGCGCCCTTCGGGAGTACGGCCCCGCGACCGCCTCCGGCCTCGGGGAGCGGCTCGGCGAGTCCAGTGGTGCCGCCAGCTACCACCTGCGGCAACTGGCGTCGCACGGCCTCGTCGAGGACGCCCCGGAACTGGGCAAGGGCCGGGAGCGGTGGTGGCGGGCCGTCCACAGGGGCACCGCCTTCAACACGGGCCGCTTCCTGTCCCACCCGGACCCCGAGGTGCGCGGGGCCACCGGCGTCATCCTCCACGAGATCGCCACGACCCACGCCCAGGAGCTGAACACCTGGCTCGGCACGATGCACGAATGGCCCGAGGCCTGGCACCAGAGCTGGGACATCAGCAATTTCAAGGTACGGCTCACCCCCGAGCTCGCCCACGAGCTGACCGGGAAGATCCACGAGCTGATCGAGAGCTACCAGGGCGTGGTTCCCGAGGGCACCGAGGGCTCGGCCACCGTACGCAGCCATGTGCACGTCTTCCCGCGGCCTCCCGAGTAGGCCGGACGGACGGACAAACGGAACTACGGGCTGACGGGCCTGACGGGCTGACAGACCTGACGAACGAACTGGCGGGCTGACGGGCCGGCGCGATGAAGGGCCGACCCGCCGACCCGGCACCCCGTCATGCCCTGCGGACGACGAACCGACCCGCAGACCGGCGGACCAGCCGGACCGGCAGACCGGCCGGTCCGGTCCGGTCCGGTCCGAGCAGCAGACCGTCCGGACCGGCCGACGACGAACCGACGAGCCACCGACGAGCCACCGACGAGCCGACCGAAGGGGCCCACCAGCCATGCACTGCGACATCCACCACCGGACACACGTCTACCGCGCCACCGAACTGCACCGCGAGGCCATGACCCTCCGGCCGCCGCACACCAGCCTGCGCAGCCGGGTCGGCTGGACGATGGTCGAGCTGGGCCTCCGCCTCGCCCAGAACCGGCCCACCCGGGCCGCCGTGCGCGCGCCCCGTCCGGCGTAACCGATGAACGGGGGGCATCACATGCAGGACCCACAGCACCCGCGGTACACGCGGAAGGCGCGTCACCGCACACCGCTCATCAGCGTGCTCGCGGCCAACTCCATTTCCACAGCCGGGACGTCACTCACCCTCATCGGTGTTCCGTGGTTCGTCCTGGAGACCACCGGCAGCGCGGGACGGGCGGGCCTCGTCGCGTTCTGCGCCACGCTGCCGATCGTCGTCTCGGCACTCATCGGCGGACCGGTCATCGACCGGCTCGGCCGCCGCCGGGTCGCCGTCGCCTCCGACACCGTATGCGGCCTCGCCATCGCCACGATTCCGCTTCTGCACTACGCGGGAGCGCTCGAATTCTGGATGCTGTGCGCGCTGATGGCGCTCAACGGGCTGGTCCACACCCCGGGCAACACCGCGCGCTACGTCCTCGTGCCCGACCTCGCCGAGCACGCGGGCACCACGCTCACCCGCGCCGCCAGCCTCTTCGACGCCGTCTCGCGCGGCGCCCGGATGGTCGGCGCCGCACTGGCCGGGCTGCTGATCGCGCTGGTCGGGGCCGAGACCGTACTGCTGCTGGACGCCGCCACGTTCGGGCTGTCCGCGCTGCTGGTCGCGACGGGGGTACGCGGGGTCCGGGCGGCCGAGCCCCGCAAGGCCGCGGCGCCCGTCTCGCTGCGCACCTACCGTGCCGAACTGCGCGAGGGATACGGCTACTTGCTCGGCAACCGGCTGCTGCTCTCGGTCGTGATCATGGTGATGTTCATGAACGGCACCGACCAGGGCTGGAACGCCGTCCTGCTGCCGGTGCACGCCGAGGGCGAGCTGGGCGGGGCCACCGACCTCGGTCTGCTCACCGCGCTGTTCGGCGCCGGCGGCCTGACGGGGGCGCTGCTCTACGGGGCGGTGGGTCACCGGTTCTCGCGATGGACGGTGTTCGCGGTGTGCGTGCTCCTGTGCGGGGCGCCGAGATTCCTGGTCGCCGCGGTGACCGGGACTACCCTGCCGCTCGCCGTGACCATGCTGCTCGGCGGCATCGCGGGCGGCGTGCTGAACCCGATCCTGACCACGGTGACGTACGAACGGGTCCCCGAGGAACTGCGCAGCCGGGTCTCCGGGGCACTCACCGCGGGCTGCGAGCTCGCCATGCCGGTGGGCGGCCTCGCGGCGGGCCTGCTGGTGGAGGGGTTCGGGGTGACGGGGGCCCTGCTCGCGATGGGCGGGGTGTATCTCCTGGCGACGCTGAGCCCGCTGGTGTTCCCGGTCTGGCGGACGATGGACCGGCCGGGTGTTCAGGCCGGGCCGGGTGCGGTGGACCGGCCGGGTGCGGTGGCCGGGCCGGGTGCCGCTTCCGCCGAGGGGGCGGCGACCGCTTCCGCGGAGGGACCGGACCTCGCTTCCGCGGAGGGTCCGGGGGGCTCCCCCGCACCCGTACCCGCTCCGGTGGCGGGGGAGGTCAGCAGCTCGGGACCTTCCCGCCCTGCTCCAGGGAGCGCAGCGAGTCCACGGCGCCCTTCAGCGTCGTGACGGGGATCAGCCGCAGCCCATCGGGCCGTTCCGCCTCCGCCTGCTTGCACTCGTCCTCGGGGACCAGGAAGACCGTCGCCCCGTCGCGGTGAGCGGCCTGGGTCTTCAGCGATACACCGCCGACGGCGCCGACCTTGCCGTCGGCGCTGATCGTGCCCGTACCCGCGATGGAACGGCCGCCGGTCAGATCCCCGCCGGAGCCGTCGCCGTCCAGCTTGTCGATGATGCCGAGGGCGAGGAAGAGCCCGGCACTGGGGCCGCCCACATCACCGAGGTCCACGCTGATCCGCATCGAACCGAGGTCCCGGTCGAGATAGTTCAGGGCCGCGTCGACGGCGACGTCCTGCGACTCCTTCATGTCGTCGAGGTTGTGCTTCTCGATCTCCTTCTCGGAACCGCCGGTCGGATAGACGGAGTCCCTGGGCATCACGGCCCGGTCCGTCCGGAACCAGCCGTCGATCACCTGCCCGATCCCGACGTCGGCGTTCGGCGAGGTCGCGAAGATCGTCGTCATCCGCAGCTGCCCCTCCGTGGTGCGGGTGGGTGCGCCGGTGATCGTGATCACGGGCTTCCCGTCGTTCTTCCCGAGGACGTTCGCGGTCGTGCCGGGCTGCGCCAGGGTGAACGGCAGGGGCGCGAAGGCGGCCGTGCCGAACAGGGCGAGGACGGGCAGTGCGCAGAGGGCGAGGGCACGGGGGCGCGAGAGACGAGAGAGCACCCGCCCAATCTATCCGCCGGCGCCCGCGGCGCGTCCGCCCCCGTCAGCGCAGCGCGTCCGCCACTTCCCGGGCCGCGTCGAGCACCCGGGGGCCCACCCGTTCCGGTACGGCGTCGGCGAGCATCACCACACCGACGCTGCCCTCCACGCCCGACACCCCGACCAGGGCTGCGGCCGCCCCGCTGGCACCGGCTTCGAGCTCGCCGTGGGTGAGGGTGTAGCCGGGGTCGCCGACCAGGTTCTTCTGCCGGGCGGAGAGTATGGCCCGGCCCGCGGCGCCCCTGTCCAGGGGGTGACGGAAGCCGGCCCGGTAGGCCACGTGGTAGTCGGTCCAGGTCGGTTCGACGACCGCGACCGCGAGTGCGTCGGTGCCGTCGACGAGCGTGAGGTGGGCGGTGGCCCCGATGTCCTCGGCCAGGGAGCGCAGCGCGGGCAGCGCCGCCTCGCGGACCAGCGGGTGCACCTGTCGGCCGAGGCGCAGCACACCCAGGCCCACCCGGGCACGGCCGCCCAAGTCACGGCGTACCAGGGCGTGTTGTTCCAGGGTGGCGAGCAGACGGTAGACGACGGTGCGGTTGACACCGAGTTTGTTGGACAACTCGGTGACCGTCAGACCGTGATCGGTGTCGGCGAGCAGCTTGAGGACGCGCAGTCCTCGGTCGAGCGTCTGGGAAGTCTCCGCGGTCACGACGCCCTCTCCTCTTCGGGTGAGCGACGACGGCAGTCTCCCGGCGGTTGCGACACCGGTCCCAGCGGCGTCGCACGGAGAAAGCCGCCGGTCTGGCAAGGCACCGGCTGCGCTACGCGGCGACACTGCCACGGCGCGTTCACATTGCGGGGACATTAGCGAGCCAGTCCGCTCAGCGGAAGACCTCGTCCAGAATCCGGTCTCCTGCCGGAACCCGGCGGAGCCGGTGGAGCATAAGCGCCGGTCAGCGGGGCATCGTCCGGAAACCGAACGTCTACGCGCGTCCAGGTCGGGCGACGCCCTCGCGACACTCCGTATTCACTCGTGAACCGACGTTAACTCACCGTGAACTCAAGTTGGCTGATTCTCCCGTTCACCAGGACCTCACAGACCCTGATCGACTTCGTCGCCGGGTCCCGGACGGTGAAGTTGAGGGCGAACGTTCCGTCGAGTCCGACGATCCGGGTGACATGGCTGTCCGAGGTCTGTTTCCCGTCCGCGGCGCGCCCCGTCGCCACGACCGTCGCCACGGGGGCGAAGCCGCGTCCGGTCACCTGGACCACGGTGCCCACCGGCCCCTCGGGCGGGGAGAGCTGGAAGGAGGGACCGGCCGGAACCGTACCGTCCCGGACGGTGAACGCGGCCGTCTCCGTCCGCGGGTTGACCAGGACCTCCCGTACCCGGATGGCGACGGTGTCGGCGGCGTTGACGGTGAACGTCTGCGAGAACGCCCCGTCCAGCCCGACGACCTTGGTCCGCACCGGGTCGGAGGTCTGCGATCCGTCGGCCCGCAGTCCCACGATCGAGACGGTGGCCACCTTGGCGAAGCCCTGCCCGAGAACGGTGACCGCGGTACCCCGCGGACCCGACGGAGGGGTGAGGACGACGAAGGTCGGGGCGACGGACAGCGGGACGACGGCCTGCGCGGACCCGGCGGTGACCTGGAGCGTGTACACGGCCTTCGGGGTGGTGCCCGCCACGGTGACCGTGCCGGTCAGCGCGCCCTCGGCGGTGATGCGGAGGGTGGAGCCGCTGATCCGGCCCGGGTCGCAGCCGGTTCCGTCGGCGGCGCACAGCGCGGCGGCCGGGGTGGCCCCGGACGGCCAGTCGCCCCCGCCGAGCGCGAGGGTTCCGCCGGGTTTCACCTTCCCGGCCCCGGCGGTGAGCGTGGCGGAGGTGTCGGTCACGGTGAAGGGACGGCTCAGGACCGTGGCGGGGTCGTTGCCCTCGTCGACCTGGATGGCGGCGACGGCATCGGAGAGAACGGTGAAGTCGGCGGAGAAGGTGCCGTCGGGACCACTCTTGACATAGACGGCGGTGTCGTCGAGCGCGGTACCCGCCGCGTCGAGACCGATGACATTGATCCACCGGTCCTGGAGGTAGTCGGTGCCGGTCACCCGGACGACCGTGCCGACCGGTCCGGCGGCGCGGGACAGCGTGATCGCCCGCGGGCCGCCCGGGACGAACGCCCGGACGGTGAGGGGTGCGGTCGCCTCCTTCGTACCGTCGTTGACCTTGACCAGGTACGCCCCGTCCGGCACCGCGCCCGCGGCGGCGAGCACGGCGCTGCCGGTCAGCTGTCCCGAGCCGCTGACGGCGAGGGAGTCCGAGGCGAACGCCCCGGTGTCGCAGCCGCCTCCGTCGGGTGCGCACAGGGACGGTACGGGGGCGCCGCCGGCGGTCCAGCGGCTGCCCGCGAGAGCGACGGAGGTGCTGGGCCGGACCGGGCCCGCGGGCGCGACCAGGGTGGGGGGCTGTCCGGCACTGCCCTCGGCGGTGACCGTGCCGATGGAGCCGCTTCCGCTGACCACGTCGCACGGGGTCTGGTAGGTGCCGCCCAGCACCTTCGTACGGGTCAGATTGCGCACCGGGGTGAAGGAGATCGGCCCGCTCGCGGTGGCGGGGATGAGGAAGTCCCCTTCGTACGGCGGTATTTCGATGGGCCGCCCGGACGGGATGTCGAGTGTCACCTCGGGTCCGGTGACGGTGACCGTGCCGGTGGCACCGCCCGACATCGCGAGGTCGAGGCTGGGTGTGGTGGGCACGTCGTTCAGGCTGAGGCCGCTGGTGGCGGGCGAGGGGCCGAGGGTGACCTTGGCGTGCACCTTCCCGCCCGGGTCGACGACGTCGGGGGTCAGCTCGACCGTCATCTCCTGCGGTCCGGTGGCCTCGCCCTGTCCGGCGGGCAGCGTGCAGTGGACGGTCGGGGTGACCGTACCGGCATGGGCGGCCGGGGCCACGGCGACG
Organism: Streptomyces sp. NBC_00654; assembly: GCF_026341775.1. Taxonomy (NCBI): domain Bacteria; kingdom Bacillati; phylum Actinomycetota; class Actinomycetes; order Kitasatosporales; family Streptomycetaceae; genus Streptomyces; species Streptomyces sp. NBC_00654. Next base: position 333,801 of record NZ_JAPEOB010000003.1, read on the forward strand.
GCACCGCCGGTCCAGACGAGAACGGCCCCGGCGGCGAGTGCGACGGCACGGCGCCATGACCGTCTTCGGCCGGAGTACGGGGAGGGGGAAAGGGATGGGGCTGGGGCTGGGGCTGGGGCTGGGGGCGGGATCGGGGAGGGGGCCGGGGACTGGGACGGGTGCATGGTCGCTCCTTCGGGCAGACAGGTTGGAGGGCGTGCCGAGGGGGCGGGTCCGGTCCCTCGGAGGTGCGGGTCCGGTCCCTCGGAGGTGCGGGTCCGGACGGGGCGGGTTCGCAAACGTTCAGGCACCGGGCGAGGAAGAGCCCGCCCTGTCCATGCCGCTGCGGATCATCGGGCGGGCTCTTCGCGGTGCCTGCTCTCAGAGCAGGGTGAGGGTGAGCGTGGCGCTGTAGTCCCCGGGCGGTGCGGAGCCGGGGACCGTCAGGGTGAGATCGGCGTCGGCGTCGAAGCGTCCGCCGGTGAACGGACGCGAACCATCCGGGTTCATCCGGCACAGACTCGCCGCGGTGCTGCCGAGCCGCACGGGCGACCCCGCCACCGGCGTACCCTGACTGCCGTTCTGCGCACGGCACTTGGGGACCCAGCTGACCGCGTCGGCCGGGATGGTGGCCGGGCCCGCGCCGCTGACGCCCGCGGCGGTGAAGTCGGTGAGCGTGGCGGTGAGGGACCAGCCGCTGTTGACGCCGCGCGCGTCCTCCACCTCCACCCGGTTGAGCCGGGAGCGCTGCACACCACTGCCGGTGCCCAGGACCGTCGTACCGAAGTCGACGGTGTCGCCGTCCTGGACCATGCTCAGGGTGCCGGCCCGGACGGAGGCGGTGAGCTTCTGTTCGGCCGTACCGCCGTCCCCGCCGCCGCCCGTGGTGACGGTGAAGGGTGCCGTCCGTACGGTGGCGGGGTCATTGCCCTCGTCCGCCTGGACGGCGGCGACGGCGTCGGACGTCACGGTGAACTCCGCGGCGAAGGTGCCGTCCGTGCCGCTCTTCACATAGACGGCCGTGTCGTCGAGCGCGGTACCCGCCGCGTCGAGACCGATGACATTGATCCACCGGTCCGGGTTGTAGTTCTTGCCGCTGACGGTGATGACGCTGCCCACCGGACCGCTGCCGCTCGACAGCGTGATCTCCCGGTCGCCCGCCGCGACGGCCTTCACGGTCAGCGGGGCGGTGGCCTCCTTCGTCCCGTCGTTGACCTTCACCTCGTACGCTCCGTCCGGCACCGCCCCGGCCTCGGCGAGGGTCGCCGTACCGGTCAGGGTCCCGTAGGAGTCGATACGCAGGGAGTGGGCCCGGAACTTCAGCGGATCGCAGCCACCGCCGCCCACCGCACACAGTGAGGGAACGGGCGCTCCGTCCGGCGTCCACCCCGAACCGCCCAGAGCGACAGGGGTGTTGGGGCGCACGGAGTCGGTTGGCGCGGTCAGGGTGGCGGGCTCACCGCCGTCCCCCTCGGCCGTCACCGTCCCGATGGACCCGGCGGCGCCGACCACGTCGCAGGGGGTCTCGAAGACCGAACCGAAGACCTTGGTCTGGGTCAGGGTGCGCAGGGGGGCGAACGAGATCTCGCCGGAGGCGTCCGCGGGGACCAGGAAGTCCCCCTCGTACGGCGGTATCTCGATGGGCTGCCCGGCCGGTACGTCCATGGTGAACTCATCGCCCCGCACGGTGACGGTGCCGGTGGCCCCGTCGGTCATCGCGAGGTCGAGACTCGGGATGGTGGGCACGTCCTCCAGGGCGATGCCGCTGGTGGCGGGCGACGGGCCGAGGGTGACCCTGGCGTGCACGGTGCCCCCGGGGGCGACGACATCAGGGGTCAGCTCGACCGTCATCTCCTGCGGTCCGGTGGCCTCGCCCTGCCCGGCGGGCAGCACACAGTGCACGGTGGGCGTGACGGTGCCGGCCGCGCCGGAACCTGCCCCGGTGGCAGCGGCAGTCGTGGCGGTGGCAGTCGTGGCAGCCGTGGTGGCACCGATGCAGCCCAGCGACAGTACGAGGCAGCCCGCGAGCAGTCCCGTACGGCGTGATCCGCCGGACCGGCGGCCGGCACCGCCGGATCTTCGTCGGCGGATCGTCCGCCCCACTTGTGTCACCCGTGAAACCCGTGTCACGCGACGCATCGGCACCACATCCCTCCACACCCCATTGATTGCGCACATTGAGGAGGGCGGGTGCAGAGAAGTCAAGAGAGAATTATTTGATCCTTTCGGGAAACACCCGGAAGGCATTTCTTCGCCGTAATTACCTGCTCCCGGCGGCTATTGACTTCTCCGATGGGCGCCGTTTCACTGCACCGACATGCCGGGCCCGGCACCCAGATCGGCAATCGCAGCGGATCTGTGGAATTCAACCGGAAGGAGTTCCTCCCGTCATGTCGAATACACCCGGAACAAAGGCCCGGCCGAGCCGGCCGCGCCGAAGACGCCTGCCCCTGCTGACGGTCACCGCGGCGTGTTCCGTCGCGGCGACGCTCGCCCTGTCGACCACGTCGGCCGCCGTCACTCCGCTCACCGCGACCGCGACGTACAACTGCGGCAGCTGGGGCAGCGGACTGGCCACGCTGACCGCCGCCGACGGCGCTGGTGGCAAGACCATCAAGATCACCTCCACGGCCATCACCATGCCGCCCGGCACGAGTGCCGACCCGAACAGCATCACCACGACGCTCAAGCTGTCGAAGACCTCGGGCGGCGTCACGAGCGAGGTGCGGTTCTCCGGGAAGACGAACCCGGGCATGAGCGGCGGCAGTCCGATCAGCCTGGGCCCGCTGAAACTCACCACCGGCACACTGGCCGCGGGCGACACGACGAACTCCGTGGTGCTGCCCTCTCCTCCGGGCGCCACCAACTGGTCGCTGCAGATCGTCGCCTCGTCCCCGACCTCGGCGACCGTCCCGTGCGTGGCGACGGCGAACCAGTCGGCGGCGTTCGTCTGGTAGGACCCCCGGCAGCTCCCCGAAACGCGACCGGTCCGGGTCAGGAAGCGCGCTCCCGTCCCGGACCGGTGGTTACTCGCACCGCTTCGCGTCACGTCATGCGGGTGGCCCACTCCTGGACCTTGGAGATCCGCTGCTGGATCTGCCCGGCGGTGGCCTCCGCGCTCGGCGGCCCGCCGCAGACCCGCCGCAGCTCGGTGTGGATCACGCCGTGCGGCTTGCCGCTCTGGTGGGTGTAGGCCGACACCATCGTGTTGAGCTGCTTGCGCAGGCCCAGCAGCTGCTTGTGCGTGACGACCGGGCGGGCCTCGGCGGGCTTCTCCAGGAGATCGGCCTCCTCGGCCGGCCGCTGGCGGCTGTGCGCGATCTGCCGGCTCTGCCGCTTCTGGAGGAGAAGCTGCACCTGATCGGGTTCGAGCAGCCCCGGGATGCCCAGGTAGTCCTGCTCCTCCTCACTGCCGGGGTGGGCCTGCATGCCGAACTCGGCACCGTCGTACAGCACCCGGTCGAAGACCGCGTCGGACTCCAGCGCCTCGAAGGGCAGCTGCTCCTCGGTCTCCTCGTCCTCCAGCTTCTCGGCGTCGGCGAGGAGCTTGTCCTCCTCCGAGAACGGGTTCTCCTCGTCGCTGCCCTTCTTGGGCTTGTCCAGGACGTGGTCCCGCTCGACCTCCATCTCGTTGGCGAAGTCGAGGAGCATCGGGATGGTCGGTACGAAGACGGAGGCCGTCTCACCGCGCCGGCGGGAGCGCACGAAGCGCCCGACGGCCTGCGCGAAGAACAGCGGCGTCGAGATGGTGGTGGCGTACACCCCCACCGCCAGGCGCGGCACGTCGACGCCCTCGGACACCATGCGGACCGCGACCATCCAGCGCGACCCGTCCTCGGTGAACTGGTCGATCTTCTTCGACGCGGCCTTCTCGTCGGAGAGGACCACGGTCGCCTTCTCACCGGTGACCCTCTTCAGGATCTTGGCGTACTCGCGCGCCGACTCCTGGTCGGTCGCGATGACCAGCCCGCCCGCGTCCGGAATCCCCTTGCGCACCTCGGTGAGCCGCTTGTCGGCGGCGGAGAGGACGTTCGGGATCCAGTCGCCGGTGGGCGACAGCGCGGTGCGCCAGGCCTGCCCGATGGCGTCCCTGGTCATCGGCTCGCCGAGCCGCGCCGCGATCTCGTCACCGGCCTTGGTGCGCCAGCGCATGTTGCCGCTGTAGCTGAGGAAGATGACCGGGCGGACGACACCGTCGGCGAGGGCGTTCCCGTATCCGTACGTGTAGTCGGCGGACGACCGGCGGATGCCGTCGTTCCCCTCCTCGTACGCCACGAAGGGGATCGGGTTGGTGTCCGACCGGAACGGCGTACCGGTCAGCGCGAGCCGCCGGGTGGCCGGGTCGAACGCCTCCTGGCAGGCCTCGCCCCAGGACTTCGAGTCACCGGCGTGGTGGATCTCGTCGAGGATCACGAGGGTCTTGCGCTGCTCGCAGCGGTTGCGGTGCAGCATCGGACGGACGCCGACACCGGCGTAGGTGACGGCGACGCCGTGGTAGTCCTTGCTGACGGGTCCGGCGCTGTAGTCGGGGTCGAGCTTGATGCCTATCCGGGCGGCCGCCTCCGCCCACTGCTTCTTGAGGTGCTCGGTCGGTGCGACGACGGTGACCTGCTGGACGACATGGTGGTGCAGCAGCCATGAGGCGAGGGTCAGCGCGAAGGTGGTCTTGCCTGCGCCGGGTGTCGCGACGGCGAGGAAGTCACGCGGCTGCTCCTGGATGTACCTCTCCATGGCGCCCTGCTGCCAGGCTCGCAGCTTGCCGGCGGTGCCCCAGGGGGCACGGCCGGGAAAGGCGGGTGAGAGGTGGTGGGAGGCGGTAGTAGTCACGGTCTCCGGTTCGGGGCTCTCGGGTACGTGGGGCGCTGTCCGTAGTGAGCTCGCACGACCTCGTACGAGATACGACAACCGGGCCACCCTACCGGCGGCCCGGCCGGAACCCCGTACGAACGAGCCGTGGTTCGGGCCCGTTGAGACGCTCTTCACAGGAGTGCCTACACGGCGGACCCGGGCAGCTGTTCGGCGATCTTGGGCATGTCCAGGGCGCCCTGGCACACATCCAGCACGAACGTCTCCGCCTCGTCCACATCGAAGCTCGCGTTGAGCGGATGCCCATTCATGTGCAGGAAGACCCAGGTCGTGTATCAGGCGATGCGCCTGTTGCCGTCCACCGGCGAGTGGTTGCGCGCCAGGGACTCCATCAGAGCCGCGGCCTTCTGCCACACGTCCGGATACGCGTCCTGGCCGAACACACTCGGGATCGACGGTACCGCGCGGTACCACTCGGTGCCGTCACCTCACCCGCACCCGGGCCGCCACCCACGCCCCCACCAGCGCCACCCCCGCCATCGGCAGGAAGACCGCGGCGAACGCCCCCGGGTGGGAGCCGGACGCTCCCGCCTCCACGGCCCCGTGCGCCGCCCCCATCGCCCCGCCGCCGAGCGCGGCGAAGGCGGCGCCCCCGGCGGCCAGCAGCAGGACGTTCGACAGGCCGTCCGAGATCTGGAGCGCGGCGGAGTTGGACCCGGCCTCCGCGGGGGCCGACAGCTTCAGCAGCAGCACGCTCGTCGAGGCGATCACCATGCCCATGCCGAAGCAGCCGAACGCCCAGGCGACGGCGACGATCCAGACGGGCACGGCCTCGATGAGCACCGAGGGCGCGACGGCGATCGACGCGGCGACGAGCACCATGCCGGTCACCATGAGCTTCTCCCGGTGCACCTCAAGACGCGGCCGGGACTGCACGTACGAACCGAGTGCCCAGGTCGCACCGCCGACGGCGAGCGAGAGCCCGGCCATGGTCGGGGTCAGCCCGCGCTGGGTCACCAGCATCAGCGGTACGAAGGACTCGGCGGCGATGAACGAACCGGCGGAGATCCCGCGCAGTAGCACCACCGCGGGCAGCCCGCGCGCCGCCCGCACCGTACCGGCCGGGAGCAGCCCGCGCACGGCCGGGACCAGCAGCGCGACCCCCACCGCGGCCGGCAGCAGGGCGAACCAGTTCAGCTCCTGCCCGGCGTACTGGAGCAGCGCCGCACCCACCGAGATACCGAGCGCCAGCCGGATGCGACGGCGGTCGTACGGGGCGACGGGCGCGTCCGGGTCCGCCGGCCCGGCGGCCATGCGCCGGATCGCGGGGAGGGCCAGGGCCAGCGGGAAGACGATGAGCACGGGGATGCCGACGAAGACCCAGCGCCAGCCGAGGTGCTCGGTCACCGTTCCGGAGGCGAGCGGTCCGACGACGGAGGGGATCACCCAGCTCGCCGCGAACGCGGCCATGATCGCGGGCCGGATCCGCTCCGGGTAGGCCCGCCCGATGACCACGTACAGGGCGACGATCACCAGCCCGCCGCCGAGGCCCTGGACGGCCCGTCCCGCGATGAAGATCCACATGCTGCTCGCGGCACCGGAGAGCAGCAGACCGACGGCGAAGGCGCTGATCCCGGTGGCGAGCGGCCCGAGCGGCCCGCGCCGGTCGGCCCACTGCCCGGAGAGCACCATGGCGAACAGGCTGGTGGTGAAGTAGGCGGAGAACGCGAACGCGTACAGCGGAATGCCGTTCAGCTCCCGCGCGGCGACCGGCATGGCGGTACCGACGGCTGTCGCCTCGAACGCGATGAGGAGGACGACGGAGACGATGCCGATGCTGAGCGCCCGGTAGGTCCGCCCGAGAATCCCTTCGCCCGGGTCGCCGACGGTCACGTCGGATATCCGGTCCGGCATACGGTCCGGCATCGGGTCCGATATGGGGTGCTGCACGGGGGGCGCGACGTCGGCGTCACGGGGTTCGAGGGCGGTCATGGCCCAAGGGTAAGGGGCACGAAACGGTTTGAACCCTGTCGATGTGCCGCCCCGGCCTCATCCCTTGGTCGTAAGCCGGGCGGCTCCGGTCATGAACGGCGTATGGCAGTCGTATTGCGGCGCGCCCCCGCCCCTTGAGTGCCACCCCCGCCCGCTCTACGGTCGACATCAGAACAACGAACAGCACGAAGCACGACGCACGAAGCACCACACCCCGACCGTGTGCCCGAGAGGCTCAGGGGCTCGACTGCAACTCGAGTTACACCGGTTCGAATCCGGTCACGGTCTCCAGTTCAGCTTCACGGGATCTCCCGTGACGGGATCCACCGGAAAGGCCGCCCCGGCAGGGGCGGCCTTTGCGCGTGACGGGCCCGCGGGGCCCGCTGGGCCCGCGGGGGAAGCCGGCCCCGGGCCGGAGACCGGCCCCCGGCAGGCAGCCGGTCCACGGCAGGAGTACGGCTCTACGGCAGGGGACCGGTCCACGGCAGGAGACCGGTCTACGGCAGGGGACCGGTCCACGGCAGGAGACCGGTCTACGGCAGGGGCCGAAGGTCCGGCTTCTTCGGCAGACCGCCGTTGTCCTCGCATCCGAGCTTCTCGGCGACGGCGAGGGACGCGGCATGGGCGAGGGTCAGATTGGCGGCCAGGTTCTCCGGGGCGGGCCCACGGTCCTTGGCGTTCCCGAAGCCCCCCTTGATACGCGCGGGCCGGTCCTTCGAACCGTCGAGCTGCGGGCTGACGCATTCGAAATTGATACGGGCCCCGACAGGCCCCGCCGTGGCCTCCTTGCCCATGGAGTACATGCGAGCGCCCCCGCGAAGGTCCGTGTCCCCCACGTCCTGCGGCGCGTAGATCGAGAAATTGATCTTCACGTCGTCGCGCCGGTCGGCGCCTTCCGCACCCAGGACACAGAGGTCGTACCCCGTCGCCCAGCTGCGGCCCGACGCATGGCCCTTCTTGAGCGCCTCGACCACCCGGTCCATGCGCTTTTCACCGGTCCGGTCGAAGGACGTGGCGCCCGTGACGGTTTCGACGGTCTTCTCCAACGGACCGGCGAACACACCCCCGCACACTTCCCCGGCGCCCACGTACGGCGACTCCTCCTCCTCGGAACCGCACGCCACCGCGCCCGCCCCGACGGTCATCACCAGCCCGATCACGGACAGCGCCCTCACCACTCGCACCGGTCCCACGCCTTTCATCGCCGATCATTCCGTCCCGGTCACCGCCCTGCGGGCGTCAGCCGGTCTCGGGGTCGTTGCCCTGCTGGTTCTCGCGGTCGTTACCGGTCCCGTACCCGATCCGCATCGCTTCCTTGAGGTCCTGGCCCAGATCGCTGTTGATGTCGATGTGGTGCAGGGCCATGAACTTCTCCATGGGCGCCTCGGCCATCGATTCACCGGAGGAGTAGACCTTGGTCTTCTCCTCCCGGGTGAGTTCGTCGACCTTGTCCTTGTTCTTGTCCACGGAGTTGTCGGAGATGTCGCCGACGACCTGACCGATGAGCTGTTCCGCGGCCCCGCTCGCCGTGTCCGTGGCCAGCGGGATGAGAACGGCCGCCGTTCCCACGGCCGCGGTGACCGGGAGGAAGGCGACACCGGCGGCGACCGCCGCCCCGGCCCCGAACTCCACCCAGCCGGCCCGCTTGGCCACGGCCTTCTCGTACTCCTCGTGGGTCTTGAGGTTCGTCGCCTCGACCTGGTCGGCCCGCGACTGGTCGAGCATGCCCTGGACCTCGGCGCCGACGTGCACGGTCGACCGGGCGGCGCCTTCCTTGATGTTCCCGTCCTGGTACTGCGCCTCCAGGACACTCGTGGTGTAGATCTGCTCGGCCTTGGAGACGGTGGCGTACGCGTCGGGGTGCTGCCCCAGAGCGCTGAGGAAGCCGCGCGCCGCGTCCCGGCCACCGTCCTGGCCGGCGAGGTCGGAGAAGTCGAGGTGCCCCTCGGGGTTCTTGGTCGGCGCGAACACACTGTCCGGGTTGTTCTTGTCCAGGGACCAGTTGATGTCGTCGATGTAGCCCGCGCCCATGTTCCCGAGGCTGTCGGACATCGCCTCCTGCTGCTTGAGCAGGCCCGCGTCCGATCCGTACTTCTCCATCACCTGACGCATGACATCGGCGTTGTCCGCGTCCCGCGCGACGGTGGCGTCCGGACTGTCGTACGGATACCCGAGGGTCGCCGACTCCAGGGCATGCCCCAGGGCGTCCGGCATGTAGTTGAGCGACCGCTTGAGTTCGTCCGGGTCGAGCGAGTCGACGTCCCCGTAGGACTCCCACTTCTCGTTCCCGAAGAAGTCGAGGTAGTTGTCGACCGCCTGGCCGTCCTTCTTGCCGAGGTCGGCCGTCGCCCCCTTGTTGACGGTACCGTCCTCGTTGTACGCGGTCGGCGGATCGGTGAAGAACTGCTTCGACGCCTCCGGGCTGTGCCCCAGCGCCTCCAGCATGGCCACCGACGGATCGTAGCCGGAACCGTTCACCCCGGACGGGTTGAACGGGTTCTTGAAGGGGCTGTTCACCTGCTTGTTCTCGGCGAACATGTACGGGTCCTTCTGGTGCAGCTGCGCCACGTGCTCGGCGATCGGGTTGAGGAACTTCGGGTCGTAGTTCCCGTACCGCATGATGCCGCCGAGCAGCTGGTAGCCGAACGGCCCGTTGCTGTCGTACTTGGCCAGCGGGACGCGCTCGGTGCCGAGCTTGCGCAGCTCCGGCCCCCACTCGGCCGTGAACTTGGGGTCCTGCGAGGCGGTGGCCAGGTTGAGTCCCAGATTCTTCTGGAGGTCCTGGACGTCCTTCAGGCGCTCCTTGTCGACCTTGCCGTAGTCGTACGTGTCGGTCGACAGCTGCCCGAAGAACGCGAGGGCCTTCTCCGGGCCGAGCTTCTCGTAGAAGTTCTTCGAGAACTCCGGCGACTTGCTGTTGTCGTGCAGGAGTTCGTTGAGCGCCGCGAGCTCGGTGTGATTGATGTCGCGGCCCTTGGCGGCCAGGTCGGCGGCGCGGGCCGCCTCCTCCTGGTCGAGGTTCTGGTACTTCGGGGCGCTGAAGTCGTTGCCCTCGGTGACGTTGGCCTCAAGGGCGTTCTTGAAGGCCACGTCGGTGTCGTTGGCATTGTCGACGATCAGGTCGATCTTCTTCTGCCAGGCCTCGATGGACTCCTTCTGCTTGCGCAGGAGTTCGGAGTAGTCCGGGTCGTGCCGTGCGGTGTTGTCCTTCTCCAGCGGATGCCGGGCCGTCACTTTGCCCTGGGCATCGACATGGATGCCGGCCTCGCGCCCCTCGACGTCCCGGATGTTCACCAGGTCGTCCTTGGCCTTCTTGATGGCCGTGTGGGCGTCCTCCAGGATCAGCTTGACACCCTTGGCCTCGGCGGCGGCGTCCTTGAACTCCTTGGCGGTCTTGGCGATGAACGCCTTGGTGATACCGGCGTTCTCGCCCTCCCACTCCGCCTTGTCCGCCTTGGCCTTCATCCCGTCATTGGCATCCGTGGCCAGCTTGTCCAGCTTGGTGACCATCTCCGTCCAGTCGGTCACAGCCGTCTGGAGCTTGCCGATCGGCGCATCGACAATGTCTGCGTACTTCAGCACGTCAATTCCCCCGGGGATTACTTCAGATACTCATTGAGCTTGGAGACCGAGATGAGATCCCCGGCGATCTGGACATCGTCCTTCTGAAGCGACGACGTCGTGTAATTGAGGTGATTCGAAATCTGCGCACACGCGTCGAGCAACGTCTTCAGATGCGTGTTCCACCGGTCATGGACCTTCAGGAGCCCCGACCCGCTCTCGAAGTTCCCGTTGGTGAGCGCGATGGCCGCGTCGAACGTCGACGGACGGGCATGATCACCGTCCTTCGACACACGGGTCCGCAGACCGTACGCCTCATGCCCGATAGCACCCAGGTTGTCCTTGTTCACCGCAAGATCCGCAACAACCGGCCCACCACCGGGACCCCCCGGCTCCGCCGGCACACCATTCAGCCGCATATCGACCCGCTGTGTCGATTCGGCACGAAGCGTTGCCCATTCTGAGTCGAACGTCACGAAATCCCCCGTACTCAATCCCGGATGCCACCGAAGCCCACCGCTCCGCTCTCAATGACGCCCACGCTAGCGGCTCAGTTTCAGCCGAGGCACCTCGGGATGAGATCACTTTCCGCCCCAAACACATAAAGCCAGGCAGACGGTTCCATTTCCGAGGGCCGTTCCCCTGCGCGTCGCCATCCCCGGAGCGGCCAGCCGCCGCGGCTCCTGGAGAAGGGAGGCGGCGGGACGGATGCACACGGCGCGAACGGCAACCGTGCGGAGTGCGGCACTCACAGAGAGCACCATCAACGGCGCGGGGGCGGACGGCGCCGGCTGGACGTCGTGACCAGGAAGGCCGCCCCGGACACAGGACGGCCTCCCGACTCCACGAACTCAACGAGCGCGGGCGACCTACGGCAGGGGCTGAAGGTTCGGATCCAGCTCCCGGGGCAACCCGCCGTCGTTCTCGCATTCAAGCTCTTCGGCGACGGCGAGGGAAGCGGCATGAATAACGGTCAGATTGGCCACCAGGTTCTCCACCGCGTCACCTCGATTCGCAGCACCTTCCAATCCCCCATAAATCCGTGCCGGTCGATTCCTGGAACCATCCAGTCGCGGACTGACACACTCGAAGTAAAGCCCGGCCACACGGGAACGGGCCACCGCCTCTTTACCCAACGGAAAGAGCCGAGTGCCCTCAGGGTTGCCCGGATCACCCACATCGTCCGGCGCGTAGATGAGGAAGGACAGTGTGGTCGCTTCTCTCGAATCAACACCCTTGGCACGCATCTCGCAGAGTTCTTCAGCCAGCGACCAACGGCGTCCCGACGCGTACCCCTTCTTGATCGCCTCGACCACCCGGTCCATGCCCCCTCCAGAGCGCCGACCGAAAGACGTGCCGCCGGCAACGGCCTCAACCGTCTTCTCCAGAGGGCCCACGAACAGGCCCTCGCACCCCTCAGCCGCGCTCACATAGGGCGACTGGGGCTCCTCGGCCCCACATGCCACCCCGCCAGCAACAACAGCCAGTACCAGACCGGCGGCCGCCATCACTTTTCCGCACCGCACCCCGCCCACCCCCTCATATCTTCCGCGTTGCCGACTTCACCCGGTCTCCGGCGCACTGCCTTGCTGATTCTCGCGATCATTGCCACTTGAGTAGCCTGACCTCATCGACTCCTTCAAGTCCTGGCGGAAGTTGGAATCCTCCTCGCTTCCGTGACGCGCCAGAAATTCCTCCATCGGAGCCTCGGCCATGGCCTCGCCGGAACGGTAAATACTGTTCCATTCTTCCACAGTGAGATTCTCAGCCTTTTCCTTGCTCTTCTCCACCGAGTTGTCCGAGATATCCCCCACGACCTGGCCGATGAGCTGCTCCGCTGCACCGCTCGCAGTATCGGTCGCCAAGGGAATGAGCACAGCAGCAGCGCCTACCGCAGCCGTTACCGGAAGGAAAGCGACACCGGCCGCAACCCCCGCCACCGCACCGAACTCCACCCAGCCCGAACGCTTGGCCACGGCCTTCTCGTAGTCCTCATGAGTCTTCATGAAGTCTGCCTCAACTTGGTCGGCCCGGGACTGGTCGAGCATGCCCTGGACTTCGGCGCCCACGTGCACAGCCGACCGGGCGGAACCCATGTCGACCTTCCCGTCGGAGCCCACTTGAGCCTCCAACACGCTCCGGGTATAGACCTGCTCCGCCGTGGAGAGGGTGGCATAGGCATCCGGGTGTTGTCCGAGAACGCTGAGGAAGCCGCGCGCGACACTCCTGCCTTCCTGCCCCCCCTTGTAGGCGCTACTGTCGAAGGCGAGGTGACCATCAGGATTTCGCGTTGGGGCAAAGACGCTTTCGGAATCCCCCTTTTCGAGCGCCCAGTTGATGTCGTCTATGTACCCGGCGCCCATGACTCCCAGACTGTCTGCCATAGCGTTCTGCTTGTGGAGGAGACCCGCGTCCGCTCCATACTTTTCCATGACCTGCCGCATGATCGCCGCATTATCGGAGTCGCGCACCACCTTGGCATCCGGGCTGTCGTACGGATACCCGAGGGTCGCCGATTCCAGAGCATGCCCGAGCGCGTCCGGCACATACTGACGGGTCGTATCAGAAGCACCTGGGTTGTCATGGCCGACGTCCGAGAAAGACTTCCATTTATCATTTCCGAAGAAGTCAAGGTAATTCCCAATCGCCTCACCATCCTCACCCTTACCCAGATCCGCTGCACTCTCCTTGTTGACCGTGCCGTCCTCGTTGTACGCGGTCGGGACATCGGTGAAGAACTTTTTCGCAGCATCCGGACTGTGGCCCAGCGCCTCCAGCATGGCGGTGGCCGGATCAAACCCGGATCCATTCTTCCCCGAAGGGTTGAACGGGTTCCCTGCGTAGGCAGTGTCCTGATTGGTACTCGCGAAAATATGCGGACTCTTCTGGTGCAACTGCGCCACATGTTCGGCGATCGGGTTGAGGAACTTCGCGTCGTAGTTCCCGTACCGCATGATGCCGCCCAACAACTGATAACCGTACGCACCACCGTAATCATTCTTGGCAAGCGGAATTTGCTGCGTACCCAGCTTGCGAAGTTCCGGCCCCCATTCGGCCGCGAATTCTTTGTCGTGCGAGGCGGTGGCAAGATTCAGACCGAGGTTGCGCTGGAGTGCCTGAACATCCGCCAACCGCTCCTTGTCAACTTTTCCATAACCGTTCGTTCCCGTAGAGAGCTGTCCGAAAAAAGTGAGCACCTTCTCGGGGCCGAGCTTCTCGTAGAACACCTTGGCAAACTCGGGAAACTTTCCTCGCTCACGCAGCACTTCATTGAGTGACTGCAGCTCCATATGCGTAATACCGGGACCCTTGGATGCCAAATCGACAGCATAGGCCGCCTCTTCCTGATCCAGACTCCCGTACTTGGGTGCGCTGAAATTGCGCCCCTCGGTGACGTTGGCCTCAAGGGCCCGTTTGATTGCCGCGTCCGCATCATTGCAGTCGTCCACGATGACATCGATCTTCTTCTGCCAGGCCTCGATGGACTCCTTCTGCTTGCGCAGGAGTTCGGAGTAGTCCGGGTCGTGCCGTGCGGTGTTGTCCTTCTCCAGCGGATGCCGGGCCGTCACTTTGCCCTGGGCATCGACATGGATGCCGGCCTCGCGCCCCTCGACGTCCCGGATGTTCACCAGGTCGTCCTTGGCCTTCCTGATGGCCGTGTGGGCGTCCTCCAGGATCAGCTTGACACCCTTGGCCTCGGCGGCGGCGTCCTTGAACTCCTTGGCGGTCTTGGCGATGAACGCCTTGGTGATACCGGCGTTCTCACCCTCCCACTCCGCCTTGTCCGCCTTGGCCTTCATCCCGTCATTGGCATCCGTGGCCAGCTTGTCCAGCTTGGTGACCATCTCCGTCCAGTCGGTCACAGCCGTCTGGAGCTTGCCGATCGGCGCATCGACAATGTCTGCGTACTTCAGCACGTCAATTCCCCCGGGGATTACTTCAGATACTCATTGAGCTTGGAGACCGAGATGAGATCCCCGGCGATCTGGACATCGTCCTTCTGAAGCGACAACGTCGTGTAATTGAGGTGATTCGAAATCTGCGCACACGCGTCGAGCAACGTCTTCAGATGCGTGTTCCACCGGTCATGGACCTTCAGGAGCCCCGACCCGCTCTCGAAGTTCCCGTTGGTGAGCGCGATGGCCGCGTCGAACGTCGACGGACGGGCATGATCACCGTCCTTCGACACACGGGTCCGCAGACCGTACGCCTCATGCCCGATAGCACCCAGGTTGTCCTTGTTCACCGCAAGATCCGCAACAACCGGCCCACCACCGGGACCCCCCGGCTCCGCCGGCACACCATTCAGCCGCATATCGACCCGCTGTGTCGATTCGGCACGAAGCGTTGCCCATTCTGAGTCGAACGTCACGAAATCCCCCGTACTCAATCCCGGATGCCACCGAAGCCCACCGCTCCGCTCTCAATGACGCCCACGCTAGCGGCTAGCTATCCATCGACCTGCCACAGGAGAGGCTTTCCAGCCTGAACAGATAAAGACCAAAAATTCTGGCGTGGCGGGGTTGACGAAACCTAACCGTGAGTACGCATGGAGCGGGAGCGCGCCTGCCCTACTCCAGCTAACCCAGAATTGAAGACATCGCCCCTTCGGCTGAGCCTTCCTCGATACCTCCGTCGCGTGCACACGAAAGTGCTCACACCAAGGGCAGGGTCACTGAGTGGGCCAATACCACCTGAGACTCGCACAGTTCCGCCACTGGACCCCTCAGTCTGCCGATCCCGGCTCACAGACACCTTGATGCGAGCGGGCGACTCTGCAGATCCAGCCAAATAGTCACTGCGAAGGGCGAACTGAAGGTACGAAGATCCTGCGCCATCGACGCAACTTCTCCCATATCGAATGGGATAAATAAGGGACTGATCTTCCCGTCAGGTTTCAGTTCCCTTGGCTACCAGGCCGAACCGAATACGGACAGCATCGCTATCCGCACCGGAGTACGGGCAGACCCGGCAGATGCCGGGCCCCAGTGGTGCCGCCGACGCGCCTCAGACGCGACGGTCCTGTCCCGGCGCGCCACCATAAGGCGGATTCGAGCCAGGGGAATTCTGCGGCGGCGCGTAGCCCTGGTACGGAGGTTGTACCTGCTGCTGCGGGTACGCGGGCGGGGCCTGCCCCGGGTACTGCGGCGGGTGAGGCGCGGCCGGCGGCGAGGCAGCTGCGTTTCGACGACGCGACCGTACCGCCACGACCGCCACACCTGCGCCGATGAGTGCGGCAGCCCCGACACCGATGCCGATCCAGAGACCGGTGTTGCTGCCACCGTCTCCATCGGCCGAAGGGGCGGCAGCAGCGGGCTTGTCGTCCGACTCGGAACTCCCCGTGCCCTTCGAAGGCTTGGCGGAAGGAGCGGGACTCTCGGCTGCGGCCAAGTCGTGAAGCGGGTACTCATCGGCGGGGCCGGGGTCACCGGGGGTCTTCAGCGCGATACGGGGACGGACGATGCCGTAACCGATGGCGTCCGTGCGCTCATCACCACTGACCGGACCTCCGGCCGTATTCAGCAGGACCCGCAGGACCTGGTTATTGGTCCAGTCCGGGTGCTTGGACCAGATGAGAGCAGCGGAGGCGGAGGCGAGAGCACTGGCATCACTAGTGCCGCGAGATTTACAGATCCCCGTTTTCCCCCCGCATGCGTGGACCATCTCCACTCCAGGAGCAGCAAGGTCTACTTGGGTCCCGTACTGAGATTCCTTAGATCTTTTCAGATCTCTATCAATAGCACTTACTCCAACAACCCCAGGTGTTGCCGCCGGGTACTGTGCGAGATTTCCAGAGTTTCCGGTATTTCCCACCGCAGCGAAAACAAGTGAGCCTTTTCCGAGGGCATATTTCACAGCGTCGGACAGCTCTTGCGATCCTGCCTGATTACCTTGAGAAATATTGATTACTTTGGCGCCACTGTCAGCCGCGAATCGAATTCCAGCAGAAACATCTTCGCTAAAGTTCTTACTCCCCGTGGCACCGTTGACCTTACCGGTGTCATCCCTCATACGGATAGGGAGAATTTTGACCCCAGGGGCCAGGCCGAAGGCCCCATTTCCTCCATTCGACTTTCCGGTGCCAGCAATCAGGCCAGCCATCGCTGTGCCGTGTGTGTCGTAGTCATCTCGCTCATCTCCCGGTGATCCAGGAGAAAGATCCTTGCCCTTGAGAACCTGTCCGAGCAGATCGGCGTTTGAGGCATCCACACCAGTGTCAATCACCGCGACGGTCACGTTCGCGCCGGTGCTCACCGCCCACATCTCCTCGGCCTTCATCGCATCCAGATGCCACTGATCCGCTCGCACAGAATCCGCCGATGCAGGAACAGCGCCAACCAGCAGCAGAACCAACGCAGTGGATGCCACAGTCCCTCGCCGAGCAACTACCTTGCGACTACTGCTGGTACGCATTCATTTCCCCTGAGTGGTTTCTTGCCCTAGTCGATGACCGGAGGAACAACACGGCGGCCGCCCTGCTGCCAAGTCTCCTCGTCCTCCATCAGGTAATCCGGCCTGTCGCTGCCCTCGTCGCGACGTGAATCACCTGAGCGCGGCGTCACCCCGGCGCCACCTCGACCCATCGGACCAGAAGCACGGCCACCGTCTGCCGCGCCACGCACCAAACCAGTTCCGC
Source organism: Streptomyces sp. NBC_00654 (assembly GCF_026341775.1). Lineage (NCBI taxonomy): Bacteria > Bacillati > Actinomycetota > Actinomycetes > Kitasatosporales > Streptomycetaceae > Streptomyces > Streptomyces sp. NBC_00654. The sequence goes on from NZ_JAPEOB010000003.1 coordinate 350,776, forward strand.
CGGGCGTGAACGGGCGCGCGTTGGCATGCCCGGGTTGCTGTGGGCGACCGCCCACCATGCCGCCCGTCTCACCGGCGAGACGGCGACCGCCGACAATGCCGCTCTGGCCACCGCTGGTGCCGCCCATTGCCGGACCATGTCCCATCGGTCCACGGCCGGCGTGCGTTCCCTCGTTTCCGATCACCGGGCTGCGGGGGAGGCCGCCCATGGGGCGGCCAGGGTTCTGCGGCACAGGACGTCCACCGACGATGGGACCGGGAGGCCTGGTACCGGGACCGCTGGCATTCGGCGGTCCCACCGTGGGTATGGGAGGACGTGCGCCACTCGGCAGCCCACGGCCGCCTCCGCTCGTCGTAGGCGGAGCGACCGGTCCGACGTTGGGGAACACTGTGGGTGACGTCGGAAGGCTGGTCTCGGGCCTGCCCGGATTCGGAACGCTCGGCGTGGTGGTCGGGGGGAGCGTCGAAGGGTCCGGCAGCGTTGCCACGCTGTCGATCCCCATGTCGACCGGCTGTGACACCGTGGCTCCCACTCCAGGAGTCGGCGTAGACACGCCCGGTGGTATTACGTGGCCGTCTGACGACTCAGGGCCGTGTGTATACGACGTAGCACCCCGTGCGAGGCCCCCGACGGAGCCGCCCGTATCCGCTCCCCCAACTGCGTAGTCCCCGCTCCCACTGTCCAGATTTCCCTGGTTCTCCGGCACAATGATCGCCGGCGGCGGCGGGAATACCGGCTTCTCCAGGCCCTTCATCTGCGATGACGAGAACGCGTACGACTCCGCCAGCTTCCGCATCTGCGCGGCCGCTTCCTGGCGGTTCGCCTCCTTGTTCGCCAGCAGGGTGTCCGCGGCCTCGCGCGCGACCGCCGACGCATCCGGGTCGTTGCGCGCTTCCTTGGCCGCTGCCAGGTTCGCTGCCGCGCCGGCGTGGGTGCGGGGGATCGCCACCTGGGCTGCGGCGATCGCGTCGGAGGCGCGGGCCAGCCACTTCGACGCGCCCTCGCTGTAGTCGCCCAGGCGCAGCGTCGAGTTGGCCAGGTCCGCGCTCCAGGTGCGGAAGGCGTCCGCGCCCTCGCCCTTCCACTCCACCATCTGCGGGCGGATCTTCAGGTCTTCCGCGATCTTGCGGATCTCCGTGGCCGCGCTCAGCAGTCGGTCGGCCGCCCCCTGAACAGCCCCGCTGTTCGCCTGGTCGAGCCAGGCCAGCATCTGCTCATGAGACATGCCTTCGAATGACGTCGTTCCCATATCCAGCCCCCGTTATCCCCGTGTCGTGCCCGTGATCGTCGTTGTCATCAGATGCCGTCACCGGTGGACTCGGTGGACGTGGGCGCCGGTGTCGGCTTGCCGCCGTCCTGCTTCGTCGGGTCGTAGGCACCGCCGTAGTGCTCGGTCGCTTCCTTGCTGATGGCCAGCATGCGGCGCCGGATGTCGATGTCCAGGTTCTCGTAGCCGTTGTGGGAGGCGAGGACCGCGATGCCCATGCCCTCGATGGAGTCCGAGAGCAGCTTCGACAGGGTTTCCAGCTCGGTGATGACCGTGTTGTACGTCGTGTAGAGGCCGGTCGCCTCGGACCAGCCGGGGTCGCCGAACTGGCCCTTGGTCACCGGGTCTTCGCCCAGCTTGTTCGGGCCGGCGGGGGACGTCTTGAGGTCCGTCAGCAGTTCGTCGATACGATCGCGGAACTTCGTGAATGACGACAGCTCGGTGACCAGTTCACCGACCGCGCTGTGCGCGGCCCCGATGATCGATCCGAACGGCATCGCCGCGAACCCCGCCACGGCAGCCTCAGTCGGCTCCACAGCACCCTCCCCGTTTACAGCTGGCTACAGCTTTGGGCATCACTGTAGTCAGCATCACTGACAACTCGCATCCCTGGGTTGCACGTGCAATGCGAATCACATCATCAATTGGACAGTCAGGACTTGGGCGTTGCCACCGCCGCCTGGGGCCGGACCGGCAGGCGGTTGACCGGGCGTCCGGTTGCCGAGCGGACGGCGGAGGCCACTGCGGCGGGGGCGGTCACGACGGGTACGGCCGAGGCGGGCTTGGCGCCGAAGGGGGCCACCACGTCGCGTTCCTCGACCAGTTTGACGATGCGAATGTCCGGAGCGTCCAGGGACGTCGGAAGTGCGTACCCCGTGAGGTCGGGGTGGCGGATCAGGCCACGGGCGGTCCGGAGGTTCTCCGTGAGGGCCGCGCCGATGCCCTGGGTGATGCCCGCCTCGATACGGATGGCCAGCTGGGCGGGGTTGAGGATCCGGCCCACGTCCTGGGCGACGGCCATCTCGACCACCCGGATCGAGCCGATCTCGATGTCGACGTCCACCACGGCGCGGATCGCGCAGAAGGCGAGGCCGACGAACGCGTCGCCCTGGCCGGAATCGTCGAGCGGTTCGGTGGGATGGGGGCGGCACTGGGCGGTGGCCCAGAGTTCCTTGCCGTCCATGGCCTCCGTGACCGTCGTGGAGAGGACACCGTCGTACGAGGTGATCTTGCCGTCGGCGATCTGGAGCAGCTCGGTGGACATCCCGAACTTGTGGGCGAGCGGCTGGAGGAGCTGGGTGCGGACCATCTTGGCGGCCCGTTCCACCGCACCGCCCGACACCCAGGTGTGACGGCCGTGCGTCGCCGGGCCCGCCGGGGGCTGGTCGGTGTCGACCGAGGCGACGTGAACCTCTTCGATACCCAGGGTCTCCTGGACGATCTGGCGGGCCAGCGTGGTGAACCCCTGGCCGGTCTCCACCGCCGCGCAGATGACCGTGGCGATGCCGTCGTGGACCCGGACCGTGGCCGTGGAGACCTCGTCCGTGCCCTCGGCGCCCAGCATGTGCACCATGCCGAGCGCGTATCCGACACCCCGGCGTACGGCCCCGGGCTCGCCCGCGCCCTCCGGGCCGCCGGGGAGCAGCCAGTCGTCCTCCGGGGCGTCCTTGGGCAGCACGGGGAGCGGGAAGTCCCGTACGGCACCGAGGAGTTCTTCCACCGGGGCCGGGCAGGTCACCGTCTGGCCGGTGGGCAGGATGTCGCCGGTGGACAGGACGTTGCGCAGGCGCAGTTCCGCCGGGTCCATGCCGAGCTTGGCGGCCAGCTTGTCCATCTGGCCCTCGTACGCGGCACAGACCTGCATCGCGCCCTCGCCGCGCACATGGCCGGAGGGCGGGTTGTTCGTACGGACCGCCCAGCCCTCGATGAAGGCGTGCGGTACGACGTACGGGCCGCAGGCGAAGGCCACGGCCGCGGCCAGGGACTCGGACGAGGAGTCGGCGTACGCACCCGCGTCCAGCAGGATCTGGGCCTCGACCTTGACCAGCCGGCCCTCCGCGTCCGCGTGGTGGCGGTAGCGCAGCAGCGTCGGGTGGCGGTGGGCGTGGCCGAGGAAGGACTCCTCGCGGGTGGCGGCCAGTTTCACCGGGCAGCCGGTACGCAGGGCGAGCAGGCCGAGCGGGATCTGGAAGCCCGGGTCCTCGCGGTCGCCGGTCGCGCCGGGGACGCCGGTCACGACGATCTTCACCTGGTCCGCCGCCAGGCCGAAGCAGGCGGCGGCCAGGTCGCGGTCGGTGTGCGGGTCGGTGGAGGCCGTGTAGATCTCCACGCCGCCGTCGGGGCGGGGCACCGCGAGCCCGGCCTCGGCGCCGATCGGGGCCGGGTCCTGGCGGCCGATGCGGTAGAGGCCCTCGACGACGACCTCGCCGGTCGCCTCCGGGTCGCCGTAGCGCAGCGGGATATGGCGGATGAGGTTGCCGTCCGGGTGCAGGGGCTCGGCGGCGAAGGCCTTCTCCGGGTCCGTGACCGGTTCCAGGACCTCGTACTCGACGGCGATCGCCGCCGCGGCCAGGCGCGCCGTGTCCGGGTGGTCGGCGGCGACCGCGGCGATCGGTTCACCGTGGTGGCGTACCAGGTCGGACGCGAACACCGGGCGGTCGACGACCCGGCGGCCGTAGGCGCTGTCCCCGGGCACGTCCTCGTGCGTGACGACGGCCCGCACCCCGGGCATCTCCACCGCGGCGGAAACATCGACGGACAGGATCCGGGCGTGCGGGTGCGGCGAGCGCAGCACGGCCGCCCACAGCAGGCCTTCGGCCCACAGGTCGGCCGCGTACGGGAAGGTGCCCTCGGTCTTGGCGCGGGTGTCGGCGGGCGGGAGCGAGACACCGAGGCCGAGTGCGGGCTTCTCCTCGTCCGGGCCGGGGCCGCTGCCCGTGGCGTCGATCCTGGGCAGGCTGGTGCTGGTCGCGTTGGCCGCGGTGGCTGCGTCGCTGCTCACGCCGCCTCCTTGTCGTTCGCCCCGCTGCGGCGGCAGCAGATGGTGACCTGTGTGGTGGCGTCGTGGTGCTGTGCGGCGGGTCTGCGGGCGTGCCTCACAGCGCGCCTCCCTCGTGCGGGTGGGGCCTGCGGACACTGCCCGCACCGGGCGCGGCCTGGTGCGGAATACGCGCTTCGTCCTCGTCGTGGTCGTGCGCGGCGGTCCCGGCCGCTTCCGCGCTCGCCTCCCTGGCCTCCACGACCTCGGCCACGGCGTCGAGCACACCCCGGTATCCGGAGCAGCGGCAGAGGTTGCCGCAGAGTGCCTGGCGCGTCTCCAGTTCGCTGGGGGCGTGGTTGCCCTCCAGCAGGTCGTGGACGGTCATGGCCATGCCGGGGATGCAGAAGCCGCACTGGACGGCTCCGCAACGGGCGAGTGCCCGCTGGACGTCGGACGGCTCGCCGTCGACGGCGAGGCCCTCGACCGTACGGACCTCGCTGCCCGCCGCCGTGGCCGCGGGGACCAGGCAGGACGCGACGAGACGGCCGTCGACCTGGACGTTGCAGGCCCCGCATTCGCCCTGCGAGCAGCCGTCCTTGGCACCGGCGAGACCGAGGCGTTCACGGAGCACGTAGAGCAGGGACTCGCCGATCCAGGCGTCGGTCACCGGGCGGTCGACGCCGTTCACATGCAGGAGGTAGGAGGCCGCGGGATGCTCGCTGAGACCCTCGACCGTCACTTCGGCGACCGGTTCCCCGGCCGGTTCCGATACGGGTTCCGCGGCTGCTCCGGTCACCGGCTCGGCGGCCGCTGCGGCGGTCTCTTCGGCGGCTCCGGCGGTCTCTTCCGCGGCTTCTTCGGCAGTCGTTCCGGCGACGGTCCCGGCGACTGCCTCGGTGAACTCTCCGGTGAACTCTTCGGCGTCGGCGTCCGCGTCCGCGTGGACGTCGAGCGGCGCGTCGGCGTCGGCGTGGACGTCGAGCGGCGCGTCGGTGAGTACGTCGGCGGACACACCTGCGGGGGCCTGCGCGTCGATGTGCCCGTGGTCAACGGGGCCGGACACGGGCGACTCGGCGGAGGGCTCGACCGTGGCGACCGCTTCGGCGGAGGAGGCGGCGGCGGTGGTCTCGGGCGCCGGAAGCGGAAGCAGAACCGAGGCCGGGGCCTCCGGTGCTGCCCACGGTGCGGGGGCGCCGCCCGGCAGCGTGGCCGGAGGCGCGCTGTCCGCGTACCACTGGGGTGCCTGCGCCGAAGCCAGGAACTCGCCCGACTCGTCCGGCAGATCCCCGTCCGCCACCGGGATCGTCCACTCGCCGGTGTGGCCCACGGGCTCGATGGTCTCCGGCCCCGCGGCGGCCGCCGGCGGCTCGCCGGTGACCTCGCTGAAGTTCCATTGGGCCGTCGAGTGCGCGGTCTCCTGGTACGGCGACAGGTACGGGTCGGACAGGCCGTGCTGGTCCGCCAGGCCGTGCCGATCGGACAGGCCGTGCTGGTCCGAAAGGCTCTGCTGGTCCGGAAAGCCCTGCCGGTCCGGCTGGTTGCCCTGACCCGACAGGTCCTGCTGGGCGCGCATGTACTGCTCGTCGCGCATGCGCTGTTCCTCGTGCATGCGCTGCTCGGCCGGCGGCCCCTGCTGGTGCTGCAGGCCCTGCTGGTTCTGCAGACCGTGCTGGTTCTGCAGACCCTGCTGGTTCGGGTCCGGCCAGTGCACCGCGCCGGGGGCCTGGTTCTGCGCCCTCGCCTCGGCCTGCGCCTGCTGGGCCTGCGTCTGCACGACCCAGCTGCCCGTCGCCGTCGGGTCCAGGCCCACCGCGGGGGTGAGCGGCAGGATCATCGGCGGTACGTACCCGTGGCCGGGCGCGGCCAGCGGGACGTTGGCCAGGTCCTCCGGCGGCAGGTGGACGAACGCGGTCGCGTCGGCGTCGTACTCACCGCTCTGCGGGGTCGGCTGCCAGGCCCCGTAGTGCGGGTCGGACCCGCCGGAGTGCCCCTGCTGTCCGGGGTTTTCCTCATTGCTCACGACAGTGCCCTCCCCAGCGCGCGTCGGGCCAGTGCGGCGACGGTACGCCGCAGGTGCAGTACGGCCGGGGACAGCGGTGGTGCCTCTCCCCCGTCTTCCGGTGGTGCCTGGTCCGGGATGCAGGCCGCGGCGACGTACTCGCCGAAGGCGGCCAGCGCGTCGGGGGCCAGCCCGCGTTCGCCGTCCCAGTCGATCAGCGAGGCGATCCAGCGCTCGGCCTCCAGCGGGCGCAGCGGCATCGGCGCGATGGCGCCGACCGCGCAGCGCACACCGCGCCGGGCCGGGTCCAGGACGATCGCGACGGAGGCGGTGGCGCGGCCCGGTCCGGTGCGGCCGGTCGCCTTCAGGAACACCTGCGGGGCGTGCAGCAGCGGTACGCGGACGAAGCCGACCAGCTCGGCGGGTTCGAGCAGCTCGCGGCCGGCCAGCAGGTGCGAGACCGGGATCTCGCGGCGGGCTCCGCCGGGGCCCGCGATGACGAGTTCGGCCTCCAGGGCCGCGAGGACCGGCAGGGTGTCACCGGTCGGCGCGGCGGTGGCGATGTTGCCGCCGAGTGTTCCGGCGTTACGGATCTGGGGCGGGCCCGCCGCGCGCGCGGAGGCGGCGAGCGCGGGGATGAGGGCGGCGAAGTCGGGCCGTCCCATGCGTGCGTGGGTGAGGCCGGCGCCGAGCAGCGCGTGACCGTCCTGGTAGTGCCAGCCGCGCAGCTCGCTGATCCGGCCGAGACCGACCAGTCCGGAGGGGCGCAGCAGCCCCTTGTTGACGGCCGCCATCAGGTCCGTGCCACCGGCGACCGGAACTGCGGCGGGCATGGCGCCGAGTGCCGCCACGGCCTCGTCCAACGAGGCCGGCAGCGTCACCGACTGCATCGCCTGCGGTGCGTGCGTGGTCAACCCAGCTGCCCCTTCCCGGTGTCCCGGCAGTCCGCCTGTTCCGCCGTACGGTACGTGCTCACAGCCCGGACGTGGCAACTCTGGCACATCTTCCGACCGGACCGACGCGAGGGTCCACGAAGGACACATCCGTCCCTGACCAGGGGGAAAATCCGCTTTCGCACCTGTTTGACGCAGAGTGTGAATTGCCACTCTTCGGCGAGTCCTGTGCGACTTGCGCGGTTCGTTCCGCACGCTCCGCGCCCGCGTGAAATTCACGCGGGCGCGGGCAACCCGGCGGCCAGGAAACCGCCCGGCAGGGTGACTCAGACGTTCGGGGGCGGACCGTCCAGCGGGCGTCCGAGGATGCCGGGGCGCTGCTGCCGGGGCAACGGGCCGCCCGGCGGGCGGTAGTCGACGCCGAGGGCGTCGAGCCGGGCGTAGTGCGTGGTCATACGGCGCTCGAACTCCGCGAAGTCCCGGTCGGCGGAGGCGGGCAGCGCCGACCACGCGACCTCCGCGAACGCCGCGAGGCGCGGGAAGACCTGGTAGTCGACACGGGCCCGGTTCTGCATGACCTCGGTCCACACGTTGGCCTGGGTGCCCAGGATGTGACGGGCCGCCTCCTCGGAGAGGCCCGGCGGTACGGGCTCGAAGCGGTAGACGTCCTCCAGGGTCCGGATGAACCCGATCGGCATCGGCTCGTCGGGGCCGCCGTGCTGACGGTGGTCCAGGTAGACCTGCTGCTCGGGGCACATCACGACGTCGTGCCCTGCCTCGGCGGCGGCGACTCCGCCCGCGTAACCGCGCCACGAGGAGACCGCGGCGCCCTGGGGAAGGCCGCCTTCGAGGATCTCGTCCCAGCCGATGAGGCGGCGGCCGCGCTCGGTGAGCCAGGTGTCGAAGTGTCCGATGAACCAGGCCTGGAGCCCGTCCTCGCCGGCCAGGCCGAGTTCGGCGATCCGGGCCTGGGCGGTCGGGGACTTTTGCCACTGGTCCTTCAGGCACTCGTCGCCGCCGACGTGGATGAATGGCGAGGTCGTGGCAGGGAAGAGCTCCAGGATCTCCTCGAAGACGCCCTCGAAGAAGCGCAGGGTGTTGTCAGTGGGGGCGAGTACGTTCGGGTTGATGCCCCAGGTGTCCCAGACGGAGAGGGTGGTGGTGTCGATGACGTCGGTGTTGCCCAGTTCGGGGTACGCGCTGATGGCGGCCTGCGAGTGGCCGGGGATGTCGATCTCGGGGACGACGCTGATATGCCGCTCGGCGGCGTACGCGACGATCTCGCGGATGTCGTCCTGCGTGTAGTAGCCGCCGTACGGGGTCTCGTCCCACAGTTCGGAGGCCCGGTGACCGTATTTGGTACGGGAGCGCCAGGCGCCGACCTCGGTGAGGCGGGGGTGACGCTTGATCTCCACGCGCCAGCCCTGGTCGTCGGTGAGGTGGAAGTGGAAGACGTTCAGCTTGTGGGCGGCGAGGAGGTCGAGATAGCGCAGGACGTCGTCCTTGGGCATGAAGTGCCGTGAGACGTCGAGCATGAGGCCGCGCCAGGCGAAGCGGGGCCCGTCCTCGATCTCCAGTGCGGGGAGACCCAGGTCCGGTTCCGCGGTCACCGGGGCGCGCCGGTAGGCCTCGGGACCCAGCAGCTGGCGGAGCGTCTGCGCGCCCCAGAAGACGCCTGCGGCGCTGCCGCCGGTGATGCGGATGCCGTGTCCGGGGTCGACGGACAGCCGGTAGCCCTCGGCCTCCAGGGCCGGGTCGATGAGCAGTTCCACGGTGTTCCCGGCGCGGGTGGCGTTCTCCGCGCCCGGCGCACTGGCGGAGCCCGTAGCGCTGTCGGGGCCCGTCACGCTGTCGGCGCGCGGCGCCAGCGGCAGGCCGAAGGCGGCCCCGAGCGTGGTGCGCAGCCAGCGTGCCGTGCTCTCGGTGCCGGGTGCCGCGGTGATGGTGGTGTCCCGGTCCGGAGCGAATCCGGGCCGCCCCGCCCCACGGGTGTTACGGGGCGCCGGGATCAGGTCCATGCGCATGACGTCAGTCCTTAACCGCTCCGCCCAGTCCCGAGACCAGGCGTCGCTGTACGAGTACGAAGAAGACCAGCACGGGAATGGTCATCACCGTCGAGGCTGCCATGATCCCTCCCCAGTCGTTCTCGTCGGGCTTGAAGAACACCAGCAGCGCCATCGGGAGCGTCGACTGGGAGGTGTCGCTGATGATGAACGACTTGGCGAAGAGGAAGTCGTTCCAGGTCGAGATGAAGGAGAAGACGCTCGTCGCCACGAGGCCCGGGAAGACCAGCGGGAAGAGGATCTGCCACAGGAAGCGGGTGCGGCTCGCCCCGTCGATGTACGCGGCCTCCTCCAGCGCCTCCGGGACCGCCTTGACGAAGCCCCGCAGCATCCAGATCGCGAACGGCAGCGAGAAGGCGAGGTGTGGCAGGATCAGCGAGCCCAGGGTGTTCAGCTGTCCGAAGTCCCGCATCAGGAAGAACAGCGGGATGGTCAGCGCTTCGACCGGCACCATCTGCGCGACCAGGAACATGATCAGCAGCGTGGTGCGGAAGCGGAACCGGAATCTGGTCACGGCCGTGGCGGCCAGGAACGCGATCAGCGCGGACGCGAGGACGACCGTGCCCGCGACGAGCAGGCTGTTGAGGAAGTAGCGGCCGAAGTCCTGCTGTTCGAAGACCCGGCGGAACGAGTCGAGCGACGGGGAAAGCGTCCAGGGACGGGCCTCGGCCGACTGGATCTCGCCCGCCGGTTTCACGGCGGAGAGCACCATCCAGTACAGCGGGAAGGCGACGGCGGCGGCGATCAGCAGGGCCGCCGCCTCGGCCGCCAGCCGGCCGGGCCGGCGGACCCGCAGGGCGGTGCGCAGCCGGGCACCCGCGGAAGCGGGGCGGGAGGCGGTGGACGCGGTGACGACGGCGGTATCGGTGGCGGCGGCATCGGTGGCGGTGCCGGTCGGGCTCACAGTTCCTCCCCCTGGCGCCGTACGAGGCGCAGATAGACCAGCGTGACGGCCAGCAGGATCACCAGCATCACGACGCCGATCGCCGATCCGAGGCTGTACTGCGAGGACGCGAACGCCTTCTGGTACGCGTACACGTTCAGCACCAGGTTCTGGCCCGCGATGCCGCCGCCGTTGGTCATGACGTAGATCTGGGTGAAGACCTTGAAGTCCCAGATGATCGACTGGATGGTGACGACGATCAGGATCGGGCGCAGCATCGGCGCCATGACGGAACGCCAGACGCGCCAGTGGGAGGCGCCGTCCAGCGACGCGGCCTCCAGCACCTCGGTGGGGATGGCCCGGATCCCCGCGTACACCGTCACCATGACGAACGGGAACGAGCACCAGAGGACTTCGAGGAGCACCAGCGCGAAGGCGCTGTAGCGCCCGTACGTCCAGGAGAAGTCGCCCAGCCCCAGCACCTTGTTGACGGGTCCGAAGTCAGGGTCGAAGAGAAAGACCCAGACGGTGGAGCCGGTGATCGCGGGCGTCGCCCAGGCGCCCAGCGCGGCCATCATCAGCGCGAGCCGGGGCAGGGCGCGGATCCGGGTCAGCAGGACGGCGAGCGCGCAGCCGACCAGCAGGGTGGCCAGCACACAGGCCGCGGCGAAGACCACGGTGGCGAGGAGCACCTGCCAGAACTGGCCGTCGTCGAAGAGGGTCGCGTAGTTGCCGAGGCCCTTGAAGGTGGTCGGTTCGCCACCGCTGACCTGGGCCTGGGTGTACTCCAGGAAGGAGATCAGGCCGAGCTGGTAGATCGGGTAGACCAGCAGCCCGGCCAGCAGGACGAGCGCGGGCAGCAGATAGAGCCAGGGGGTCCAGCCGGGGCGCCGGGTGGACGGGGAGCGGAGCCTCCGGGGCGGGCGTCCGGCCGCGCGGCCGCCGCGCCCGGACGCCCCGGACGGACCGGTCGGGCCGGTCGGGCCGGAGCTCTTGCACGCCGTGGTGTCCGTGGTCATCGTCAGCCCGCGGTGGTGAACGCCGCGTCCATCTTCTTCGCCGCGTCGTCCGAGGCCTGTGCCACGTCCTTACGGCCGCTGACGACCTCCTGGAACATCGTCGGCAGGATCAGCGAGGCGTCGATCTGCGCCCAGCCCGCCGAGGCGGGTACGAACTTGGCGCCCGCGCCCAGCGTCCGGACGAACGGTGCGACGAACGGCTGCTTCTTCGCGGCGTTGTCCAGCACGTCGGTGTACGTCGGCAGGAAGCCCATCGCGTCGAACAGCTCCGCCTGGGTCTTCTTCCCGGTCAGCGACTTCATCAGGTCGACGGCGAGGGTGCGGTGCGAACTGCTCTTGAGCACGCCGATGTTGTTGCCGCCGGCGAAGGCGGGAGCGATGGAGCCCTCGGCCACGCCGGGCAGCGGCACCACGGCGTACTTGCCCTTGACCGAGCCCGCCTCGACCGCCGTGTGGCTGAAGTCGCCGCCGATCGCCATGGCCGCCTTGCCGGAGGCGAAGGCGGTGACGGTGGCGTTGCCGCCCATGGAGGCGCACTTGGCGGCCGGACAGTTGTCGTCGCCGAAGAGCGAGGTGTAGGCCTCGATGCCCTTGCGGGCCTTGTCGCTGTTGATGGCCGACTTGTACGTACCGCCGCTCTCCCCGGCCAGTTCGCCGCCGTTCGCCCAGATGAACGGCATCGCGCCATAGGTGTAGGCGCCGCCGACCGCGAGGCCGTAGAGGTCGGGCTTCGCCTTGTGGATCTTCTTGGCGGTGGAGATCAGCTCGGCCTGGGACTTGGGGGCGTCCATGCCGAGGTCCTCGAAGACGTCGGTGCGGTAGTAGAGCGCGCGTACGCCGACGAAGAGCGGGGCTCCGTAGACCTTGCCGCCGACGGTCACGGACTGCCTGGCGGTCGGGTCGGTGTCCTTGGCCTCGCCCCAGGCGGCGAACTCCGCGCTCACATCGGCCAGTCCGCCGTCCTTCACGTATCCGGCCGTGTCGGTGTTGCCGTACTCGATGAGGTCCGGCGCGCTCTTGGGGTCGTTGAAGGCCGCCTTGATCCGCTGGGCCCGGGTGTCGACGGGTATGTACTCGATCTCGACCTTCGCGTCCTTGTGGCTCTTCCTGAAGTCGGCCACGGCCGCGTCGACGACCTTCTCCTTGGGCTTGTTGCCGACCTCCTGGAACAGCCAGACGCGCAGGGTGCCGGTCTTCTCGTCACCCTGCGCACTGGTGTCGGAGGTCTGCGGCGCGCAGGCGGTGGCGGTGAGGCCCGCCAGCACAAGTGCCGCCGCGGGAACAGCAATTCGGGCAGAAAGCTTCATAAGGAACCCTTACCGATCGGCCGTTGCAACATGCGCAACGGGCGTTTCGTTCTGCACAACTGGCAGGAGAGTAGGTCCGGACCTTCGCGCCGACAAGTGGTCTCTACCACTCTGTGACCCACGGGTGCAGACCGTGCAACGCACGGCCCCGCACGGGGGTTCTCACAAGGTGCTCACGGGGGAGCAATACCAGCCATCCGCCGGACGCCTCCCGGACATCCGACGCCGCACCCGAGCCGGGCGCGCGGGCGCACTCCGGGCACGCCGGGCACGGAGTGCACGCCGGGAGACGAGCCGGGCACACGCCGCGCACACGCGCCGGGCATACGAAAAGCCCCCGGGGCGCGCATCTCTGCGCACCCCGGGGGCATCTTCTGGAGGGTGTCCGGGAGTAAGGACTACTTCTTGTCCTTGCCGCCCTTGCCCTTGTCCTTGTCGCCGCCGGCGCCCATGGACTCGTAGATCTCCTTGCACATGGGACAGACCGGATACTTCTTGGGGTCACGCCCCGGTACCCAGACCTTGCCGCACAGTGCCACCACGGGAGTGCCCTCCAGGGCGCTCGCCATGATCTTGTCCTTCTGGACGTAATGGGCGTAGCGCTCGTGGTCGCCGTCGCCGTTCGACACCTGCGGCGTCGGCTCTACGAGGGTCCCCGTACCTGCCCCGCGCTCGGGCTCAAGAGTGCTCATAACCGCCAAGGGTACTGAAAGCCGCGCGAGTCAGTTGAGCGAAGGGTCGTCCGGATACGTCGCGATCATCGCCAGCTCACTGCGCTGGCGGCGCAGGACCGCCCGCCAGAGGTTCTCCGGGCGCGGCGAGGAGACATCGCCCGGCTCCGACTCGACCACGTACCAGGCGCCGTCCGTCAGCTCCGTCTCCAGCTGGCCCGGCCCCCATCCGGCGTACCCGGCGAAGATCCGCAGCGAGCCCAGCGCCGCGGCCAGCAGCTCGGGCGGTGCCTCCAGGTCCACCAGGCCGATCGCGCCGTGCACCCGGCGCCAGCCGAGCGGGCCCTCGTCCCCGGGGATCACCGCCACGCCGAGGGCGGAGTCCAGCGAGACGGGGCCGCCCTGGAAGACCACATCGGGCTCACCCGTCAGACCGGCCCAGGACGCGAGGATGTCACCGACGCCGACCGGGGTCGGGCGGTTCAGGACAACGCCGAGCGAACCCTCCTCGTCGTGGTCGAGAAGAAGCACCACCGCCCGGTCGAAATTCGGGTCCGCCAGTGCGGGTGTGGCCACGAGCAGTCGCCCTGTGAGCGAGGACACCTCGGTCATGGCAGAAATGATCCCGCATCTTCGGCCCCGGTGGACACCGGATGGCGCCACGGCCCGTCCATACCGAGCGAGCGCAGCTCAGGGCGCACGGATGCACGGGGAGCGCATCGCGGGCGGGCGATGCGGACGGTGACCCTCCGCACGTGCCGGGGCGCGGAGCGTGTTGTGGCGGATTCATGACGTTCGTACACCCCCCTTTGCCTTACGGAATGGGGGTACGAGGCCATTACCCTTTTCGTTGGCCCCCCGCCCGACCACTCCGGAACGCGAGATTCATGACCGGCACAGACGATGTCCTGCTTGTCCACGGCGGAACCCCGCTGGAGGGTGAGATCCGCGTCCGAGGCGCCAAGAACCTGGTGCCGAAGGCAATGGTCGCCGCGCTGCTCGGCAGCGGTCCCAGCCGACTCCGCAATGTGCCCGACATCCGTGACGTACGGGTGGTCCGGGGACTTCTCCAGCTGCACGGTGTGACCGTGCGCCCCGGTGACGAACCGGGCGAACTGATTCTCGACCCGTCGCACGTCGAGAGTGCGAACGTCGCCGACATCGACGCCCACGCCGGCTCGTCGCGCATCCCGATCCTCTTCTGCGGCCCGCTGCTGCACCGGCTGGGCCACGCCTTCATCCCGGGCCTCGGCGGCTGCGACATCGGCGGCCGCCCGATCGACTTCCACTTCGAGGTGCTGCGCCAGTTCGGCGCGACCATCGAGAAGCGGGCGGACGGTCAGTATCTGGAGGCCCCGCAGCGCCTGCGCGGCACGAAGATCCGGCTGCCCTACCCGTCGGTGGGCTCCACCGAGCAGGTGCTGCTGACGGCGGTGCTCGCCGAGGGCGTCACCGAACTGTCCAACGCGGCCGTGGAGCCGGAGATCGAGGACCTCATCTGCGTACTGCAGAAGATGGGCGCGATCATCTCCGTGGACACCGACCGGACGATCCGGATCACAGGTGTCGACCGGCTCGACGGCTATACGCACCGGGCGATCCCGGACCGCCTGGAGGCCGCCTCCTGGGCGTCCGCCGCGCTGGCGACCGAGGGCAACATCTATGTGCGCGGTGCCCAGCAGCGTTCGATGATGACCTTCCTCAACACCTTCCGCCGGGTCGGCGGGGCGTTCGAGATCGACGACGAGGGCATCCGCTTCTGGCACCCCGGCGGCGCGCTGAACGCCATCGCGCTGGAGACGGACGTGCACCCCGGCTTCCAGACCGACTGGCAGCAGCCCCTGGTGGTGGCGCTGACGCAGGCCGCGGGCCTGTCCATCGTCCACGAGACGGTGTACGAGTCCCGGCTCGGGTTCACCTCGGCGCTCAACCAGATGGGGGCGCACATCCAGCTCTACCGCGAGTGCCTTGGCGGCTCCGACTGCCGCTTCGGCCAGCGCAACTTCCTGCACTCCGCAGTCGTCTCCGGGCCCACGAAGCTCCAGGGCGCGGACCTGGTCATCCCCGATCTGCGTGGCGGATTCTCGTACCTGATCGCCGCGCTGGCGGCCCAGGGCACGTCCCGGGTGCACGGCATCGACCTGATCAACCGCGGCTACGAGAACTTCATGGACAAGCTGCAGAAGCTCGGCGCGAAGGTCGAACTGCCCGGCGGCTCGCTCGTCTGACGCGACGGATGACACCGGGGTGACGCCGAATGACACCCCGGACCGGCCCACCCGCACAGTGCTGCCGCACACAGCATTGCGCAGCTCGTACACCCGTACGCGTGTGCGGCCGTACCCGGACGGCCGCCGTACAGCACGGCCGTACGCCGCAGCCCGCCGCTCCGCCCCGCATCCGGGGCCGGACCGGCGGGCTGCGGCATGCGGTGCGACGGGCGGCGGCATGCGGTGCGGCGGGGTGTCGCGTGCGCGACCACGGGGTCGCGGGTTCCGGAGCGGGGCCTACAACCCCGCTGGGCGCCGCGTACAGGCCCGTACAGGCCATTGCGGCCCCTCGGCCCCGCCCCCGCGGCGGCCGGAGCCCGTGCGGGGCACCACGTGACACGCCGAAGGGCGGCCACCCCGGTCGGGGGTGGCCGCCCTTCTCGCGTCCATGGGGCCTGTCGTGCGACGACGGGCCCGAGAAGACTTACTTGCCCTTGGCGGCTTCCTTGAGCTTGGAGCCCGCGGAGACCTTCACGCTGTAGCCGGCCGGGATGTTGATCGGGTCGCCGGTCTGCGGGTTACGAGCGGTGCGAGCGGCACGGTGGGTGCGCTCGAAGGTCAGGAAGCCGGGGATGGTGACCTTCTCGTCGCCCTTGGCGACGATCTCACCGACGGTCTCGGCGAGCGCGGCCAGCACGGCGTCGGCGTCCTTGCGAGTCACCTCGGCGCGGTCGGCCAGGGCGGCCACCAGCTCACTGCGGTTCATGTTGTTACTCCCGTGTTCTTCTTGCCTGTGAGGCGTGAGATCGAAGCCGATGCTGCCAGGGCCCTCTGACAGTCCCCGGACCCGGGTCTGATGTCAGACCCTCGCGCCCGATTACGCATCCTGCCCCCACCTGCGGCGGGAAAGCCAATCCGGAACCCTCCGGGGTCACACGAAAAGCGCCACGGTTTGCTCGTGGTGACGTTCCGTCGACTGGCCTGAGCGGTCCGCAGCGGATGCCGGGCCTGCGGGGCCCGCTGCCCGCCCACCCTAAAGGGGCGTTTGGGGCGCCGCGACCCACGACGCGCCGTACGGCGGCCCGCGTGAGGTACGGCACTCTCCGCGGGAACCGTGACCGGCCCCCGCGGAAAAGCCCCGCGGAAAGGTGCTACGCCTGGGCGGCCGGGGCCGCCCCGTCGGCTCCCGCCGCCTTCGCGGCGGCCCGGACCGCGCCCGCGACGGCTCCCGCGACCTTGTCGTTGAAGACCGACGGGATGATGTAGTTCGCGTTCACCTCGTCCTCGGCGACGACATCGGCCAGGGCGCCGGCCGCGGCGAGCATCATCTCCGTGTTGACGGTGCGGGACTGGGCGTCCAGCAGACCGCGGAAGACACCCGGGAAGACCAGCACGTTGTTGATCTGGTTGGGGAAGTCGGAACGGCCGGTGGCGACGACCGCCGCCGTCTGACGGGCGATCGCCGGGTCCACCTCGGGGTCCGGGTTCGCGAGCGCGAAGACGATCGCGCCCTCCGCCATCGCCGCGACATCGTCGCCGTTCAGGACGTTGGGAGCGGAGACGCCGATGAAGACGTCGGCTCCGACGACGGCCTCCTTGAGGGTGCCGGTGACGCCCTCCGGGTTGGTGTTGTCGGCGATCCAGCGCAGCGGCGAATCGGGGTCGGCGGAGACCAGGTCCGTGCGTCCCGCGTGCACCACACCGTGGATGTCGGCGACGACCGCGTGCTTGACGCCCGCGGCGATGAGCAGCTTCAGGATGGCCGTACCGGCGGCTCCGGCACCGGACATGACGACCCGTACGTCCCCGATGTCCTTGCCCACCACGCGCAGGGCGTTGGTCAGCGCGGCCAGCACGACGATCGCGGTGCCGTGCTGGTCGTCGTGGAAGACGGGGATGTCCAGGGCCTCGCGCAGCCGCGCCTCGATCTCGAAGCAGCGGGGTGCGGAGATGTCCTCCAGGTTGATGCCCGCGAAGCCCGGGGCGATCGCCTTGACGATCTCGACGATGGCGTCGGTGTCCTGGGTGTCCAGGCAGATCGGCCAGGCGTCGATGCCGGCGAAGCGCTTGAAGAGGGCCGCCTTGCCCTCCATCACCGGCAGTGCGGCCATCGGGCCGATGTTGCCGAGGCCGAGCACGGCGGAGCCGTCCGTCACAACTGCGACGGAGTTGCGCTTGATGGTCAGGCGGCGGGCGTCCTCGGGATTCTCGGCGATCGCCATGCAGACCCGGGCGACACCCGGGGTGTAGATCATCGAGAGGTCGTCACGGTTGCGGATGGGGTGCTTGGACGCCATCTCGATCTTGCCGCCGAGGTGCATCAGGAACGTACGGTCGGAGACCTTGCCGAGCACGACGCCCTCGATGTCGCGCAGACCTTCGACGATCTCGTCCGCGTGCGAGGTGGAGGAGGCGGCGATGGTGACATCGATCCGCAGCTTCTCGTGGCCGGAAGCGGTCACGTCGAGGCCGGTGACAGAACCCCCGGACGACTCCACGGCCGTGGTGAGCTGGGAGACTGCTGTGCCGCTCGCGGGCACCTCCAGCCTGACCGTCATCGAGTACGAGACGCTGGGCGCCGTTGCCATGGCCGAGTCCTTCGCTTTCCTTAGCTTCATTGCTACGCGGCCGGGGCAATCGCCCCGTACACGCTTCCCGATCGTCGCACCTACCGACCGGTAGCCGGTAATGAGTGCCACGTTTCGGAAAGTTTTTTCCACCATACGAGAAGTCGCCGTTCCGGCGGAACCCCTGCCGCTCCCCCAACAAGAACAGACCCGCGCCACCATCAGGTGACGCGGGCCTGTCTTTTTCACTTGAGCGGCACCGACCCGCCATGCTCGCCTCGCGGCAAGTGGTCGCTCGTAGCGACGAAGGTTGGGCCCGGGGGCTTGGATCGAGCCGGTGCCGACACCAGGCTAACAAACACCCCCGAGAAGTGATTCCCCCACGGCGGGTTGACCCGGAATCGAATAGTTCCCGGCCATCCGTTCTGCCCGGCTCGGCCCCGGCCGGCCCTTCTCAGTCCCGCAGCAGGTCCGGAACACCGTCCTCGTCCGGCATGTCCCGCTCCCCCGAGACCACGGTGAGCTGCTGTGTCGCACGGGTCAGCGCCACATACAGCACCCGCAGCCCGGCCGGGGACTCGTCGGCGATCTCGGCGGGCGAGACGACGACCGTGGCGTCGTACTCCAGGCCCTTCGCCTCCAGGCTGCCCAGCGCCACCACCCGCTCCCCCAGCTCCGCGAGCCAGGTACGGGCCTGGGCGCGGCGGTTCATCGCCACCACCACACCGACCGTGCCGTCCACCTCGGCGAGCAGCCGGCGTGCCTCCTCGCGCACGGCGGCGGCCAGGTCGCCGTCCCGCACGGTCTCGAAGCGGGGCTTCACTCCGGTCGAGCGGACGGCGGACGGGGACGGGGTTCCGGGCATCGCGAGCGCCAGCACCTTCGCCGCGAGCTCGGCGATCTCCGCCGGGTTGCGGTAGTTGACGGTGAGGGTGAAGCGCCGGCGCGGCCGGCTGCCGAGCGCCTCGTCGCGGGCCGCCGCCGCCTCGTCCGGGTCGGACCAGGAGGACTGCGCCGGGTCCCCGACGATCGTCCAGGTGGCGTGCCGGCCGCGGCGGCCGACCATCCGCCACTGCATGGGCGTCAGGTCCTGCGCCTCGTCCACGATGACGTGCGCGTACTCGGTGCGCTCCGCCGCCAGCCGCTCGGCCCGCTCGCGCTGGGTCTCCTCGCGCTGCGGCATCAGCTCCTCCAGCCCGGTGAGCTGGTCCAGCGGGTCGTACTCGCGCTTCTTCTTCGGCCGGTGCGGGGTGCCGAGCAGCGCCTGGAGCTCGTCCAGGATCGCCACGTCGTGCACGGACAGGGGGCCCTGCCCGTCGGCGTCGAGCCGCTTGAGCGAACGGGCCAGCCGGCGCACCTCCCCCTGGTTGAGCACCCGACGTGACCAGCGGCCGAGCCGCTTCTCGTCGGCCATCGCGGCGAGCACCCCGCGCGGGGTGAGTTCGGGCCACCAGGCGTTCAGGAAGACCAGGAACGGGGTCTCCGTGGAGACGTCCTCGTCGAAGGACGAGCGCAGCTCCGCGACGAGTTCGGGGTCGGTGTAGCGGCCCTTGCCCGAGGACTTGCTCCAGAGCGCGTCCAGCAGCAGCTTGCGGGCGCGCGGGCGCAGCAGGTTGACCGGCGCGGTGCCGCCCAGGACGTTGTGCCGGATGCGCTGGAGCTCGTCGGCGTTCAGCTCGACGCGGGCGCCGAAGGCGACCACCCGCAGCCGGGTCGGTGTGGCGGCGGGGCCGTCCGACGCCTCCTCGCCGAAGGAGAGCTGGCCCTCCCGCGGTGCCGAACGGGTGCCCGGGGTCTCCAGGGCACCGCGCGAGGCCTTGCGCAGCACCTGGAGCATCCGGGAGGAGCCCTTGACCCGGGCGACGGCCGGTTCGTCGTACGTGGTGGCCCCGGCGACGCCCGCCGCCTCGTCGGACAGCGAGCCGACCGCGCGGATCGCGACCTGGCCCTCCTCGCCGAGCGAGGGCAGCACCCCTTCGGTGTACGCGACCAGGAGCGGGGTCGGGGAGACGATGAGGATGCCGCCCGCGTACCGCCGCCGGTCCTGGTAGAGCAGGTACGCCGCGCGGTGCAGGGCGACCGCGGTCTTGCCGGTGCCCGGTCCGCCGGTGACCTCCGTGACGGAGGCGGCGGGGGCCCGGATCACCAGGTCCTGTTCGGCCTGGATGGAGGAGACGATGTCCCGCATGGTGTGGCTGCGGGCCTGGCCGAGCGCGGCCATCAGGGCACCGTCGCCGATCACGGGCAGCTTCTCGCCGTCCAGGTACGCCGTCAGCTCGGGCCGCATCAGGTCGTCCTCGACCCCGAGGACCCGGCGGCCCTTGGAGCGGATGACCCGGCGGCGTACCACCCGGCCCGGTTCCTTCGGCGTCGACCGGTAGAACGGCGCGGCGGCCGGGGCACGCCAGTCGATCACCAGAGGGGCGTAGTCGGAGTCCAGGACCCCGATGCGGCCGATGTGGAGCGTCTCCGCGATATCGGCGGTGGCGTCCTCGCGTACGGCGTCGTCGGCGGGCTCGACGGAGGTGTACGCGCCGTCCGGGCCGCGTTCACCGTCCTTGCCGAGCAGCAGATCGACCCGTCCGAAGAGGAAGTCCTCGAACTCGCTGTTCAGCCGGTTGAGGTGGACGCCGGCCCGGAAGACCTGGGCGTCCCGCTCGGCGAGCGCGCCGGGCGTGCCGACCTGCCCGCGCTTGACGGCGTCGTGCATGAGAAATTCCGCCTCGTGGATCTTCTCTTCGAGGCGGTGGTAAACCCGGTCCAGATGTTCTTGCTCGACACCGATTTCCCGGTCCCGCAACGAATCGACAGCGGCATCCTGCGCGGCCACCGAGGCCCCCTTCTGACGTGCACTGGGCAGCCGTCAACCTTATGCGAAGGGGGGCCCGAGCGCACCTGTCGGCCACGCGCCGATTGCGCGCCGGTGCCATCGCGTGCCGGGGCGCGGGGCGTGCACCACCCGCAGGGTCACGCGCCGGTGCCTCCCGCGGCCGCCCGGCGCCGGTGTCTGGCCACCCGTTCCCGGTTGCCGCAGACCTCACTGGAGCACCAGCGCCGGCGCCTTCCGCGCGAGGTGTCCAGATAGAGGCGGCGGCAGGCGTCCCCCTCGCAGCGGCGCAGCACCGCCCGCGCCGCCGGGTCCGTGAGCAGTTCCACGGCGTCCCTGGCCACGGCGGCGAGCAGCGCCCCGCAGTCGGGTTCGGCGCTCAGCGCCCGTACGAGAGTGCCGCCGCGGCCCCGCACGGCCCGCAGCCCCGGCGGCGCCCCGGCCGCCAGCGCGTTCACCCGGTCCAGGGCCGCGTCGGCGCCCCGGCCGCAGAGTTCGGCGGTCATCAGCCGGTCGACGCCCGCCCTCAGCTGCCGGAAGCGGGTCACCCAGGTGTCGTCCAGGGCCGTCAGCGCGGTCCCTTCCGGGACCAGCCGGGCGGCCACCAGCCAGTCGGCCAGCCGCTCGGGGCCGTCGAGCAGTTCGCCCGCACCCGAGGTGACCGTCCCGGTCGCGACCAGGTCGAGACAGACCCGGCCGGAGTCGAACCGCCGTCGGCTCGCGCCCGTACCCGTGCCCACGCCCGTAGCCATGCGCCTGTCACCGCCTCCAGGTCACCGGTGGGGATGCCACTCCCAGAGTGCCCGTCCCCGGTCCGGGCCGGAACCCCTGCCACCGCGGGGCATGCCGGGGAGGGGCCGCCGTACGGTGGTGGCCATGGAGAACGATCAGGGAGCCGTCACGCTCACGGCGGGGTCGCTGCTGATGCGCCCCTGGGGCCCCGGGGACATCGCGGCGCTGGTCCGCGCGTACGACGATCCCGCGATGCGCCTCTGGCTCCGCTCACAGGTGGCGGACGCCGAGGAGGCGGCCCGCTGGCTGGACGTACAGCGCGCGGGGTGGGAGTCCGGCGACCGGTTCGGTTTCGCGGTGACCGACACGCAGCGGGACGGCGAACTGGTCGGCCATCTCGCGCTGAAGCGGTCCGGCCCCGCCTCGGACCGGGCGGAGGTCGGCTACTGGACGACGGCGGCGGCCCGGGGCCGGGGCGTGGCCCCCCGAGCGCTCGGGGCGCTCACCGACTGGGCGTTCCTGGGTCTCGGCGCACGGGCGCCGGCCCGGCTGGAACTGCTGCACCACGTGGACAACGAGGCCTCGTGCCGGGTGGCGGAGAAGTGCGGCTACGCGCTCGCCGGGATCCTGCCCGCGCTGCCCCCGGACCATCTCCAGGGCCGCCATCTCCACGTCCGCCACGCCCCGGGGGCGGGGGTCAGTCCCGCGGCGGGTCGTTGTGCAGAATCCGCTGGAACAGCCGGTGGTCGCGCCACTCCCCGTTGATGTGGAGATAGCGCGGGGCGGTGCCGATGTGCTCGAAGCCGCACTTGGCGAGCACGCGCTGGGAGGCCACGTTGTCGAGGGCGGTCCCCGCCGAGACCCGGTGCAGCCCCAGCTCGTCCCGGGCGATGTCGCAGACGACACGGACGGCGGCGGTCGTGAGCCCCTGGCCCGCCCGGTCGGCGTCGACCCAGTAGCCGAGGCCGGCGCTGCGGAGCGGTCCCCGCACGATGCTGTTGAACGTGACGGCGCCGATCGCCCGGTCCTCCCCGTCGGCCAGCACCCAGGGCATGGAGCGCCCCGCGTTCCGCTCGACCAGCATCGAGGTGAGGCGTACGGCCTGCCCCTCGGGGGTGTAGAAGGCCTCGGTGCGGATGGGCTCCCAGGGAGCCATGTAGGCGCGGTTGCGGACGAGTACGGCGGCCAGCGAGTGGGCGTCGGTGAGGGCCGCGGGCCGCAGAGTCACGTCCTGGGCGACGGGGTGGCTGTCGTGGATCATCGGATTACGTTATCCCGGGGCCGGGGCGTCGGGTGCCGGTGCGGTGGGCCTGGTTCCGGTGCGGTCGCCTGTCCCCGGTGGCCCGCGCCCCGGCTCCCGTACCCCGGTCCTCGTACGCCGGTCCTCGCGCCCCGGAACCGCCGTGCGCGCGCCCGCCGTACTCCCGCGCCCCTACCCCGCGTACTTGGTGTCCGCCGACGGGTCCAGCGCCAGCCGGTAGCCGCGCTTGACGACCGTCTGGATCAGCCGGGGCACACCGAGCGCGGCACGCAGCCGGGCCATCGCCGTCTCCACCGCGTGCTCGTCGGAGCCGCTGCCGGGCAGCGCCCGCAGCAGGTCGGCACGGGCCACCACCCAGCCCGGCCGGCGGGCCAGCGCGTGCAGCAGGGCCATGCCCGCGGGCGCCACCGGGCGCAGCTCGTCGTCGACGAGCACGGCGTGGCCGCGGATCTCGACACGGTGTCCGGCGACCGGCAGGGTGCGGACGGTGCCCGGGAGCCGGGCGCAGAGCACCTGGACGAGGGGGCCGAGCCGGAAGCGCTCCGGCTGGAGCGTGCCGATGCCCCGGGCCTGGAGGGGAAGCGCGGTGACCGGGCCGACGCAGGCCACCAGGACGTCGTCGTGCAGGGCGCCCAGGACCTCCGGGAGCAGACCGCGCTCCTCGGCGCGGTTCAGGAACGAGGCGGCGGCGGGGGCGCTGGTGAAGGTGACCGCGTCCAGGCCCCGGGCCGCCGTGACATCGAGCATCCGGTCGAGCGGGGCGATGTCCTGCGGGGGCATCCAGCGGTAGACGGGTACGCCGACGACTTCGGCGCCGCCCGCCCGGAGCGACTCGACGAAGCCGGGCAGCGGTTCGCCGTGCAGCTGGAGGGCGATACGGCGCCCCTCGACGCCCTCGCCGAGGAGCCGGTCGAGCACTTCGGCCATGGACTCGGAGCCGGGCGACCAGGTCTCGGTCAGCCCGGCCGCCCTGATGGCGCCCTTGACCTTGGGGCCGCGGGCCAGCAGTTCGGCCCCGCGCAGCCGGTCCAGGAGCCGGTCGCCGATCCCCCAGCCGTCCGCGGCCTCCACCCAGCCCCGGAAGCCGATCGCCGTGGTGGCGACCACGACATCGGGGGCGTGCTCGATCAATTCCTCGGTGGCGGTGAGGAGTTCACGGTCGTCCGCGAGCGGCACGATGCGCAGGGCGGGGGCGTGCATGACGGCGGCGCCCCTGCGCTTGAGGAGGGTGCCGAGTTCCTCGGCCCGGCGGGCGGCGGTCACCCCGACCGTGAAGCCCGCGAGGGGCCCGTGCGTTGCGTCGTCGTCCTGCATGGCGTGATACCCGGCTCTCGTGGTCCCGCTGCTGCTCGGTGGTGCGGAGGAGCGAGACTGCCAACCCCGCGTGTCGTCCTCGGTTCACCCGTATTTCCCGCCCGTTACGTCGCTCGCCGCCCGGCCGTCGTCCTCACACCTCCGCGTAGCCGAGCCGGGCTTCGCGGACACGGCGGCGGTGCGGCGAAGGTATACCGCCCGGGTGAGGACGGAACAGACGGCGTAGAAGGCGAGGAAGGCGGCCCGGCCCGGCCGGGAGGGAGCCGGTTCAGTGTCCGGTGGCCGGCGGGGGTTGGCGC
The DNA here is from genome assembly GCF_026341775.1 of Streptomyces sp. NBC_00654. Classification (NCBI taxonomy): domain Bacteria; kingdom Bacillati; phylum Actinomycetota; class Actinomycetes; order Kitasatosporales; family Streptomycetaceae; genus Streptomyces; species Streptomyces sp. NBC_00654. Next base: position 375,068 of record NZ_JAPEOB010000003.1, read on the forward strand.
ATCAGTGCCGCGTCGCCCTCGGGCAGCCAGCCGTGGGGAGGCCTCTCCATCCACCCCTCGGACGCGGCGAGCTGACCGGCCGCCGCGCGCAGGGCGTCGAGTCCCGGATGGCGCAGACCCTTGCGCCAGACCAGCATCAGCGCGGAAAGCGGTACGGGCCGGGTGAGCGGGCGCAGCACGGTCCCCGGCAGGGGCGGGAAGCCGACGACGGCGAGTACCGGATTCCCCGCCTTGGCCATCACCCGCTGGAATTCGGCCGCTCCGACGGCGAGCGGCGTGGGCGGGGCCAGCTCGATGCCGTACTCGGCGAACAGCAGGGCGGCCAGGGCCGTCCACTCCCGGGTGCGTTCGTTGCCGGCCCCGGCGTACACGGTCTCCCCGGCCAGTTCGTCCAGCGCGACCGTCTCCCGCCCGGCGAGCGGGTGGGCGGACGGGAGCAGGACGGCCATCGGCTCGTACCGCACGGGCTGTACGTGGAGCCCGCCGCGCACCGCGGGGTCGAGCCCGGCGGCACGCCCGAAGGAGACGTCGAGGCGGCCCGCGAGGATCTCGTCGGCCGCCCGGGTCAGCCCGGACTCGAAGCGCGCCATCAGCTCGCACTCCGGGGCCAGTTCCCGCGCGCGGGCCAGGACCCGGGCGGCGGTCATGCCGTCGGTGTTGAGGTCGACGAGCAGCGGCCGGGCGGCCGGATCGGCGAAGGCTCCAACCAGTTCGGCGTGTGCGTCGAGCACCCGCCGGGCGTACGGGAGGAGGCGTTCGCCGTCCGGGGTGAGCGACACCTGGCGGGTGGTCCGGACGAACAGTTCCGTGCCGAGCCCGCGCTCCAGACGGCGGATGTCCCTGCTCAGGGCCTGCTGGGCGAGGAAGAGCCGGGCGGCGGCGCGGGTGAAGTGCAGTTCCTCGGCCACGGCGAGGAAGGCGCGCAGGAGACGGGGGTCGGTGTCGGGCGTGGTCACGCCGCAGAATTTACAACACGGGTGCGTGAGTCGGTGCGGAACAGGTGTTGGACCGTACGGGCCGGGGGCCGTGAGGCTTGCCGTATGCCGATGCCCTCCGCCGCCCCCGGGCCCCGCGCCGCGGGCCCGCTGCACACCGTCTGCGGCGACCTGCTGATCATCGCCCCGCGGACACCGGTCACGCCGGGCGAACCTGCCGGGGCGGCCGTTCCGCGGAGGCCCGGAAAGAAGTCCGTACCGCGGCCGCACGGGAAGGAGACCGCCGCGCCGCCTGCTCCCGCCGCCTACCCGTATCGCCGGCTGCTCGCCACCCCCGGCGCGCGGGCCTTCACGGCGGGCAACCTCATCGCCCGGTTCCCCCAGGGGATGTTCAGCGTCAGCGCGGTCATCATGATCGCCGGGTCGTACGGTTCGTACGCCCTGGCCGGAGCCGTCACCGCGACCGGGCTGGCCGCGACGGCGGTGGTCGCCCCCTGGACCGCGCGGCTCGTGGACCGCTACGGCCAGGCCAGGATCGCCGTGCCCGCCACCGCGATCGCCGTGCTCGGCTCCCTGGCCCTGCTGCTCTGCGCGCACCACGGCGCCCCGGCCTGGACGCTCTTCGCCGCGTACGCCGCGACCGCGACCACCCCGAACACCGGCGGCATGTCCCGGGCCCGCTGGGCGTATCTGCACCGGGGCGATCCGGCGGCCCTGCACACCGCGAACTCCTTCGAGCAGGCCGTCGACGAACTCTGCTACATGCTGGGCCCGGTCGTCGCCGCGACCCTGTGCGCCGCGCTGTTCCCCGAGGCGGGAACGCTCGTCGGGGCGGTCCTGCTGATGACCGGCATGCTGGTCTTCGCCGCCCAGCGCTCGACCGAACCGCCGGTCGCCGCCCGTACGCGGGCGGTCTCCCCGCTCCGCACCCCCGGCATGCCCGCCCTGCTCGCCGTCTTCCTCGCCACCGGCGCGGTGTTCGGAACCATGGAGGTCGTCTCGATCGCGCACGCCGGGGGCGCGATCCTCGCCCTCCAGGCGGGCGGCTCCTGCGTGGCCGGGCTGCTGTACGGATCGCTGCGGCCCGCCCCGGACATCGGCCGCCGGCTGCTGGTCTGCCTCGCGTGCATGACGGCGCTGATGTCACTGCCGCTGCTGGCCGCCTCCACAACCGGTTCCCTGCCCGTTCTCGCCCTCTGCCTGCTGCTGGCGGGCGCGGCGACGGCGCCCACGATGGTCACCGGTATGACCGTGGTCCAGCGCCTCACGCCCGAGGCGCGGCTGAACGAGGGCATGACGCTCGCGGTCACCGCGCTGCTGGGCGGCATCGGGGCGGGGGCCGCGGCCGGCGGCTGGCTGGTGGAGCACGCCGGGACGGTGACCGGCTACGCGGCGCCGATGTGCGCGGCGGGGCTGGCGCTGGTCATCGCGGCGGGGACGGCTGTGCGGCGTACCCGCCGAGCGGGATGACCAGCGGGCTGTGCGAGACCGGGTCCTCGATGATCCGGCAGGGCGGCCCGAACACCTCCTCGACCGGTTCTCGGTGATCAGTTCCGCGGGCGCCCCCTCGGCGACGACCTAAGGGCTGTCCCGTCATCCCTGGCGGGACAGCCCTTAGCCGTCCTTCATGGCGATGACATGGGTGCCGTAGCGCGCCGCCTGGTTCAGGTCGTGCAGCACGGCGGCCGCCCACGCCGAACGGCGTGCGGCAGCCGGATTCCGGCAGCGAAAAAGCCTCCGCCCCGCGAGTGAACTCGCGGGGCGGAGGCTTACATGGGGTGGTGGAGATGGCGGGAATCGAACCCGCGTCCAACGGTGCAGAACCAGGGCTTCTCCGAGTGCAGTTCGCTACGCTTTTCTCGGCCCCGGAGGTCACACGAACAAGCCTCCGACAGGCCCAGTCACTGTTTGATTTCCTTCTCGGCCCCGTGACCGGGCCGAGAAGTTTAGATCCCTAGTTGATGCCAGGATCCGGGTCGGGATCACCCCCGGGCTGACACTCCGCAGAGTCTTCGCTAGCTGCTAATTAGGCAGCGAGGGCGAAGGCGGAGGAATCGCGCTTGGAATTGGCGATTATTGTTTGCGACATATGGTTTACGAGATCATTGCCGCTTCCTCGACTCGCTTCCCCTGCTTCGACATCCGCTGTCGAAACCGATCATCCCCATGTTGATTTTTCAAACGTGCACCCGCTGTGAGGTGCACGGCCCATCGTACGTGACCAACGCCGGGCGATGCCAGCGTATTCCCGCTCAGGCGCTCCGCTGACGCCTGCGAGCCGCCGCGATCGCACGGTTCGTCTCCCTCGTGTCCTGCTTCTCACGCAGTGTCTGGCGCTTGTCGAACTCCTTCTTGCCCTTCGCCAGCGCGATCTCGACCTTCACCCGGCCGTCCTTGAAGTACAGCGCGAGCGGCACGATGGTGTGGCCCGTCTCCTGCGACTTCGACTCCAGCTTGTCGATCTCGGCCCGGTGGAGCAGCAGCTTCCGCTTGCGCTTGGCCGCGTGGTTGGTCCAGGTGCCCTGCACGTACTCGGGCACATGGATGTTGTGCAGCCACGCCTCGTGGCCGTCGATCTGGACGAACCCGTCCACCAGCGAGGCCCGGCCCATCCGCAGGGACTTGACCTCGGTGCCCATGAGGACGAGCCCGCACTCATAGGTGTCGAGGATGTGGTAGTCGTGCCGCGCCTTCTTGTTCTGCGCGATCATCTTGCGCCCGGTGTCTTTTTCCTTGGCCATAGTGCGGTCATTTTCGCACTACGACCCACCCCCGAGGCCACTCAATACTGTCTCGGCCCGTTCCTGGGCACGGGCGTCGACCACGAGGTCGGGCGTGATGCCCGTGCCGTCGACGCTGCGGCCGGCCGGGGTGCGGTAGTGCCCGACGGTCAGCTCGGCCACGGAACCGCCCGGAAGCTTGCTGGGCATCTGCACGGAACCCTTGCCGAAGGTGGGCGATCCGACGGTCACGGCGCGGCCCCGGTCCTGGAGGGCGCCGGTCAGCAGCTCCGCCGCGCTCATCGTGCCGCCGTCGACGAGGACCACGACGGGCCGGTCGGTGTCGCCGCCGGACTCGGCGTACAGGGCGCGCTGCTCACCGCGCACGTCGTAGGTGGCGACCAGGCCGCCGTCCAGGAAGGCGGAGGCCGCGACGGCGGCCTCGTTGACCAGGCCGCCGGAGTTGGCGCGCAGGTCCAGCAGGATGCCGGCGTCGCCCGGCGCCGCGCGCACCGCGTCGCGGACCTCGGTCCCGGCCCCCTTGGTGAAGGCGGCGACCTTGACCAGGACCGCCGCGGAGGGCTCGTCGCCCAGCCGCCGGACGGTGACCGCCTCGGTGGTGAGCCGGGCCCGGCCCAGGGTCTCGGTCCAGGCGCGCCCGCCCCGTTCGAGCCCGAGAACCACGGTGCTGCCCTCGGCCGCTCCCGTACCGTCGCCGCGCAGCAGGGCGACGACCTCGGCGACGGGGCGCCGGTCGACCCGGCTGCCGTCGACCGTGCTCAGCAGGTCCCCCGCGCGGATGCCGGCGCGGTCCGCGGGGCCGCCGCTCTCCACCCGGGCCACGGCGACCCGGCCGCCGGAGGTGCGCCGGGCGGAGAGGCCGATGCCGGTGTACGAGCCGTCGAGGGCCTGCTCGAACTCCTCGTACTCCCGCTCGTCGTAGACCGCGCCCCATCGGTCACCGCTGCGGCTGACGACCTCCTCGGCCGCCTCCGTACCGGACTTCCCGTCGGCCTCGGCCTCGGCGGCGGCGTCCTCGATCTCGGCCCGGTCGACGGGGGCCACGGTGGAGGCGATGGCGCGGGCCTGGATGTCCCCGCCCGCCTCCGCTTCGTGGGGCAGTGAACCGGTGGCCGCCGCCGTGGCGAGAACGCACCCGAAGACCAACGTCAGGGCCGCCCCGCGGCAGAGACCGCGGGGCCCTAAGCGGTGCGTGGGGCCCGGCATGCGGACGAGTCTAGGACAAGCCCCCTGTGGCGCACGGTCGATCGACCGTGTGCCACAGGGGGCGCATGTCACACCTTGAGGTACTTGCGGAGCGCGAAGAGCGCGGCCACGGCGGGCATCAGGAGCCCGATCGCGAGGACGAGCGGCAGCTTGGTGAGGACCGCGTCCCAGCCGATGAAGTCGATCAGGTTCAGCTTGTCCTTGAGCGCCAGTCCGCCGTCGATCAGGAAGTACCGGCCGCCGAGCAGCATGGCGCAGGCGAGCAGGCCGCCGATCAGGCCGGCGACGGCCGCCTCCATGATGAACGGCATCTGGATGTAGAAGCCGGAAGCGCCCACGAGCCGCATGATGCCCGTCTCACGTCTGCGGCTGAACGCCGAGACCCGGACGGTGTTCACGATCAGGATCAGCGCGATGACCAGCATCAGCACCATCACGTATATCGCGACGACGTTCATGCCGTTCATCAGCCCGAAGAGGTTGTCCAGGATGCTTCTCTGGTCCTGGACGGACTGCACCCCGTCGCGTCCCGCGAAGGCGGTGGCGACGACCTTGTACTTCTTCGGGTCGTCGAGCTTGACCCGGAACGACTCCTGCATCTGGTCGGGCGTGATGTTGCCCGCCATCGGCGAGTCGCCGAACTGCTCCTGGTAGTGCTTGTACGCCTCGTCGACCGTCTCGAAGCTGACCTTCTCGACAGCGTCCATCTCTTCGAGATCGGCCTTGATCTCCTTCTTCTGCTGCGGAGTGACGGCACCCTTGGCGCACTTGGGTACGTCCTTGGCGTCGCTCTTGTTGCAGAGGAAGATCGAGACGTTGACCTTGTCGTACCAGTAGTCCTTCATCGTGCTGACCTGCTCGCGCATGAGCAGCGCGCCGCCGAACAGGGCGAGCGAGAGGGCGACGGAGACCACGACCGCGAAGGTCATCGTGAGGTTGCGACGAAGACCGACGCCGATCTCCGACAGGACGAACTGGGCGCGCATGGCGTCCTTTCAGTACTCGATGCTCGAAATGCACGAAGGGCCGGAGCCCCTCGGTCAGTGCTGGTAGCCGTACACGCCGCGTGCCTGGTCGCGTACGAGACGGCCCTGTTCGAGCTCGATGACGCGCTTGCGCATCTGGTCGACGATGTTCTGGTCGTGGGTCGCCATGATCACGGTGGTGCCGGTCCGGTTGATCCGGTCCAGCAGCTTCATGATGCCGACGGACGTCTGCGGGTCGAGGTTGCCGGTCGGCTCGTCCGCGATCAGCAGCATGGGGCGGTTGACGAAGGCCCGCGCGATGGCCACGCGCTGCTGCTCACCGCCGGAGAGTTCACCGGGCATCCGGTCCTCCTTGCCGCCGAGGCCGACGAGGTCGAGGACCTGGGGCACCGCCTTGCGGATCTCGCCGCGCGGCTTGCCGATGACCTCCTGCGCGAAGGCCACGTTCTCGGCGACGGTCTTGTTGGGCAGGAGACGGAAGTCCTGGAAGACCGTGCCCAGCTGGCGGCGCATCTGCGGCACCTTCCAGTTGGACAGCCGCGCGAGGTCCTTGCCGAGCACATGGACCATGCCCGTGCTGGCGCGCTCCTCGCGCAGGATCAGCCGCATGAAGGTCGACTTGCCGGAGCCGGAGGAGCCCACCAGGAAGACGAACTCACCCTTCTCGATGTCGAGCGAGACATCGCGCAGAGCCGGGCGGGTCTGCTTCGGGTAGGTCTTGGAGACGTTGTCGAATCGGATCACGGATGCACCACGGTCGGCCGGGAGTAGGTGAGCGTGACCATACGCGAACCGGGCTCACGCGTGCAGGCGGCGTCCGGCAATGGGTGATTTGTGGCAGAACCCCGGTCGGAACGAAACGGGTCGTGCCGGACCTTGTCCGGCGGGCCGCGCCGATTTCCGCGCGAGCTGGCACAGTGGTGGGGGGAACGGTTGCGTTTCCGGAAGCGTTGTGCGGAGAGAAAGCAGTAGCGGCTCCGCCGCGCGGGAGGAGGAAAGCGCATGACCTATGACCGACTGGTGTGCGCGAACTGCGCGGCACCCGTGGCCGAGGGGCGCTGCCGGGTGTGCCGTGCCGTGCGGCAGCAGTTGCAGGAGCAGCAGGACCAGGGCCCGCTCGCCGGGCTGAACCCGGCGATGCTGATCGCGCTGATGGTGATCCTGGTGGCCGCGCTCGCCCTGCTGGCGCACCAGGCCGTCTGACCCGTCACCCGGTCTCCGCTGTCCGCAGCGGCCCGTGGGCGCCGATACGCCCGCGTACGGGCCGTGGAGCGGTCGGATACGCGAAAGGGCCCGGGAAGGCCGTAGCGGCCTTCCCGGGCCCTTCTCCGTGCGCGTACGGGCCCTTAGGCGACCGTACGACCGCCGCCGACCAGACGCGGCAGCATACGGAAGCCGATGCCACCGGCGATCATCGTCGCGGCGCCGACCAGCAGGAACGTGGTCTCGGCCGCACCGGTCTCGGCGAGCTCATCCTTGCCCTTGCCCTGCTCGACCGGCTGGTTGCCGACGCTGTCGGTGTCGGTGTTGTCGGCGCACTCGGCACCGTCGAGGTCCACCGTGCAGGTACCGGCGCCGTCGCCGCCGCCGGAGGTCGAACCGGAGGTGCCGTTGCCGGAACCACCGTTGTCGCCGCCGCCGTCCGTGGTTCCGCCATTGTTGCCGGAGCCACCGTTGTTACCGGAACCGCCGTTGTTGCCCGAGCCACCGTTGTTACCGGAACCACCGTTGTTGCCGGAACCGCCGTCAGCGCCACCATCGGCACCGCCGTCAGCACCGCCGTCAGCGCCACCATCGGCGCCACCGTCAGCACCGCCGTCGGCACCGCCGTCAGCGCCACCATCAGCACCGCCGTCAGCACCGCCGTCGGCACCGCCGTCAGCGCCACCATCAGCACCGCCGTCAGCACCACCGTCCGCGCCACCATCGGCACCGCCGTCAGCACCGCCATCGGCACCGCCATCGGCACCGCCGTCAGCGCCACCATCAGCACCGCCGTCAGCACCGCCGTCCGCGCCACCATCGGCACCGCCGTCAGCGCCACCGTCCGCGCCACCATCGGCACCGCCGTCCGCGCCGCCGTCGGCACCGGCGTCAGCACCGCCGATGGGGTTCTCACCGGACGTCCCGCCCTGGTCAGCACCGCCCGCCGGGTTCTCGTTACCGTTCGTCACCTCGGCCTTGGCACTGACGCCGTCCTCACCGTCAACACCGATCTCGATGCCGATGCCGACGGCCTGCGCCGCACCGGCCGCGGTCAGCGAGGCACCCGCGGCAATAACCGCACCAGCGGCTATCCGCGCGACGCGGATGCGCGTCTTCTTGGTCATCTGTTGCTACCCCCAGTAGCCGATCTCGTCAGTGGAGCAGCCATATATGCGGGGCCACGGCCCTGCGGGGTTCGCTCTCGGCGGGGCCACGTCATGCCGTGGTCCATCCCACCCGCCCCCCGGTTCACACCCGTCCCAGACATACGCATGCTGCTCTAGCACCCTGGCCAGAGTTAAGGATTACGTCAAGGCCGTTCCGTGCAATACGCACCGCTATGGGGCTTCTTGACGGCTATTCGGAATCACGACTGTGACGCATTGGGCACGACTCCCCCGCAACCTGCCGCCGGTCCACCCGACCGGCGGCAGAACGCGGTCGAGCCCGGACAGTGGCCTGTCCGGGCTCGACCGACGTACGGCAGGGGTTACTTCTCCTGCTGCTTGCGCCAGCGGATACCGGCTTCCAGGAAGCCGTCGATCTCCCCGTTGAAGACCGCTTCCGGGTTGCCGATCTCGAACTCCGTACGGAGGTCCTTGACCATCTGGTAGGGGTGCAGGACGTACGAACGCATCTGGTTGCCCCAGGAGTTGCCGCCGTCACCCTTGAGGGCGTCCATCTTCGCCTGGTCCTCCTGGCGGCGGCGCTCAAGGAGCTTCGCCTGGAGGACGTTCATCGCGGAGGCCTTGTTCTGGATCTGCGAGCGCTCGTTCTGGCAGGAGACGACGATGCCGGTCGGCAGGTGGGTCAGGCGCACCGCGGAGTCCGTGGTGTTGACGCCCTGGCCGCCGGGGCCGGAGGAGCGGTACACATCGACGCGCAGCTCGGACTCGTCGATCTCGATGTGGTCGGTCTGCTCGACGACGGGGAGCACCTCGACGCCCGCGAAGGACGTCTGGCGGCGGCCCTGGTTGTCGAAGGGCGAGATCCGGACCAGGCGGTGGGTGCCCTGCTCGACGGAGAGGGTGCCGTAGGCGTACGGCACCTGGACGGCGAAGGTGGTCGACTTGATGCCGGCCTCTTCCGCGTACGACGTCTCGTAGACCTCGGTCTTGTAGCCGTGCCGCTCGGCCCAGCGGATGTACATGCGCTGGAGCTTCTCGGCGAAGTCGGCGGCGTCCACGCCACCCGCCTCGGCCCGGATGTTGACGAGGGCCTCACGGGCGTCGTACTCGCCGGAGAGGAGCGTGCGGACTTCCATCTCGTCCAGCGCCTTGCGGACCGACTCCAGCTCGGTCTCGGCCTCGGCGAGGGCATCGGCGTCGCCCTCGTCCTCGGCGAGCTCGAAGAGGACTTCGAGGTCGTCGATGCGGCCGCGCAGGGCCTCGGCCTTGCGGACCTCGGCCTGGAGGTGCGAAAGCTTGCTGGTGATCTTCTGCGCCGCCTCCGGGTCGTCCCAGAGGGACGGCGCCGCCGCCTGCTCCTCGAGCGCGGCGATGTCCGCCCTCAGCGCATCCAGGTCCAGGACGGCCTCGATCGACCCCATGGTCGAGGAGAGGGACTTCAGCTCTTCGGAAATATCGACGACTGCCACGGGTCCAGCGTAACGGCTGGGCGGGTGAAGCTTGCCCTCGCCCGGAACCGGATCGGTTCCGGGCGGCTTCCCGGACCGGTTCCGGGCACCCTCCGGCCCCGGTCCGCGGCCCTCAGGGGGAGGCGGGAGCCGAGTTCCCCGTGTCCTGGGGGGTCGCGTCCGCGTCCTCGCCGCCGGTCGCCAGCCAGCCGCCCACCGCGACGGCCGCGCACAGGAGGACCGCCGCGGCACCCAGGGTGATGCGGCGCTTGCGGACCGCCGCGGACTTGTTGCGGGCCGAGCCGGGGCGGGGGCGGCCGGGGGCGCGGGGGGCGCGGGCGGTGCCCAGGGGGCCGCCGGCCAGCTCGTCGGGGGCCGGGACGCGCATGCTCGTGTGGGTGTCGCGGTTGGAGTCCGGCGCGGAGCCGGGGACCAGCGGAACGGCGCCGCGGCGGCGGGGCTCCTCGGCCGGGGTGTACTGCTGCTCGTCGTACGCCGGGGACTGCGGTTCGGCCTCGCCGGCGTCCGGCTCGTCCACGTCGAGCGGGGGTATCCCGGACAGCAGGGGAAGCAGCTCGCGCAGCCGCAGTGCCAGTTCCGAGGCGCGCAGCCGGGAGGCCGGGGCCTTGGCCAGGCACTGGACCAGGAGCTGCCAGAGCTCCTCGGGGATGCCGGGGAGCGGGACGACGGTCTCGGTGACATGGCGGCGCAGCACCGCGCCGGGGTGGCCGCCGCCGAAGGGCGTGAACCCGGCGAGCAGCTCGTACAGCACCGTCGCGAGCGCGTAGATGTCCACGGCGGCGCGCGGCGGGAGGCCCTCGACGATCTCGGGGGCCAGATAGTCCGGGGTGCCGATGATCTTGGTGGACTTGGTGCGGCCCGGGGTGTCGATCAGCTTCGCGACGCCGAAGTCGGTGAGCAGCGCGGGGTGCGAGCCGCCGGGGCCCAGCGGCCCCTCCATGTCGAGCAGGATGTTCTCCGGCTTGACGTCGCGGTGGACCACCCCGGCGGCGTGCGCGGCGGCGAGCCCGTCGGCGACGTCAGCGATGATCGCGACGGCGGCCTCGGGGGCGAGGCGGCGCTCGCGGTCCAGGCGGGTGCGCAGATCCGTTCCGCGTACGAGCGTCATGACCAGGGCCAGGTCGTTGCCGTCCACGACGAGGTCGCGGACGGAGACCACCTGGGGATGGTCGAGCCCGAGCAGGGCGGTGCGCTCCTGCACGAAGCGGCCCACGAGCTCCTGGTCGGACGCGAGGTCCTCGCGGAGCAGCTTGATGGCGACGGGGCCCTCGGGCCCCTCGCCGAGCCACACCGTGCCGGCGCTGCCGCGCCCCAGGATCTGGTGGGCGGTGTACCGGCTGCCGATATTCCGTGCCAAGACTGCTCCCTCAGCGGCTGGCGTTGGACCCCCGGTCGACAAAGTTACGCGGCGTTCGGGGTGTCACGTGCCCTGGATGGCGCCAACCTTCACTTCTCCGGACCAAATAGGCCCGGAGAAGTCGACAAAGGTACAGAGTTGGCCGTTCAGACGCCGGTGTCGCCGCCGCTGTTGCCGCTGTCGCCGAGTTTCGAGACCCAGTCGCTCACGGTGCTGATCGCGTCGCCGATCGCTTCCCAGTAGCCCTTGCCCTGGGCGACCCAGTCCTGGAGCGGTGTCAGCTCCCAGATGAGCCAGCCCGCGATGACCAGCAGGACCACGCTGAACAGGCAGCCCTTGAGGCAGCCGAGGCCCGGGATACGCATCGGGTTGGCGCTGCGCTGCCTCGGCTGGCGCGGGGCCGGCTGCTGGGGCGGCGCCTGGGGCTGCTGCTGCTGCGGGGGCGCGTACTGCTGTCGCTGCGGCTGCTGGGGCGGCTGCGGCTGCTGGTAGCGCTGGGGGTGCTGCTGCTGCGGCGGGTACTGCTGGTGCTGAGGCCGCTGCTGGTGCTGCGGCGGCTGCTGCCTCTGCGGTGGCTGCTGGGGCGGCTGCTGGCGCTGGGGCCGGCGGCGCAGCGGGTCCTGGCTCGGGTCGAGGTACTGGACCTGCGTCTGCTCGTTGCGGTCCCGGGCGGCCTGGAGCTGCGACTGCCAGGGGTGCGGGCCGTCGGGCTGCGGAGGGCCGTCGGGGCGCTGCGGCACGGGCGGCAGAACGGCGGTCGGGTCGGCCTGACCGCCCGCGCCCTGGCCGTATCCGCCCTGGCCGGGGGTCTGGCCCGGGGTCTGCTGCATGACACTGGTCGGCGCCGCGGGGTCGTACGCGCCCACGTTGCCCGGCAGCATCTGGGTGGGGTCGGCCGCCCCCGGGGTCTCGGGGACCGCGGCGGGCGCCGGGTCGGGGGCCAGCAGGGCGCCCACGCCGTCGGCGGCGGCGATCTGGGCCGAGTTCGCGTGCACGCCGATGCCCGCGGCGACGGTACGCAGCCCGCGGGCGAGGCTCTCGGCGCTGGGCCGCCGGTCGGGGTCCTTGCTCAGGCAGCGCTCTATGACCGTCCACAGGGGTGCGGGCACGTTGCTGGGGCGGCGGGGCTCCTCGCTGAGGTGGCGGTGCAGGACTTCGAGAGCGGTGCCCCCGGCGAACGGCGGGCGTCCGGTCACCAGCTCGTAGAGCAGGATGCCCGCGCCGTAGATGTCGACCGCGGAGGTCTGCGGGCGGCCCTCGGCGGACTCGGGCGCGACATAGGCGGGGGTGCCGACGAACTCGTGGGTCCGGGTCAGCCCCGGGGAGTCGGCGAGGCGCGCGATGCCGAAGTCGGTGAGCATCGGGTGCATCTGGCCGTCGCGCTCGTCGAGCAGCACGTTGGCGGGCTTGAGGTCGCGGTGGACGACGCCGTCCGCGTGGCTGGCGGCGAGCGCGTCCGCGATCTGGGCGGTGAGCAGGGCGGCGGCGACCGGGGTCAGCGGGCCGTTCTCGCGCAGGTAGCGGTGCAGGTCGGGACCGTCGATCAGGTCCATCACCAGGGCGAGGAGATCGCCCTCGACGACCAGGTCCCGGGTGCGCACGATGTTCTCGTGGGTGAGCCGCAGCAGCACGGAGCGCTCCCGCAGGAACCGCATCACGACATCGGCGTCGTTGGCGAGCTCCTCCTTGAGGACCTTGATCGCCACAGTCTCGCCGGGCTCGCCGGCGACGGCCGCCTCGGCGCCCGCGGTCTCCCGCTGGCGGGCTCGCCAGACGGTGCCCGTGGCGCCGCGTCCGAGCGGCTCCTCGAGCAGGTACTTGCTGCCTACCGGCCGCACGTCATGCGCTCCCTGCTGATCGTGGTGCTTGCGGTCCCCCGGGCCCGCCCGGATGTTCCGGCCCACTCTAGTGCCGCAGAACGGGCCACCGGTCGGTCGTCTTCCGGTCTTGTTCACGCCATGTCGCGACGGACGCCGGGGCGGTGTCACGCGGGATTCCCACCGTGTCCGGAGGAAGACGCACACACCGGACAGAAGGTTGCCGACGGTTGCCGAACAACCGTTCCCCACCCCCGTCCGACGCGAGGCCGACTATGCCCCCGAACGGCTCGAACCAGACCCAAGCAGGCGTTTTTGCGACCACACTCGGCCATTCAAGATCATTTGAAGGTGGCCCCCGGGCGTGTTGTCAGTGGCAGGTGCGAGGATGCCTTCCAGCACGGAACCCTGGGGTCGGGAACCTCGCGGTCCGTGACGACCTGAACCGGACGACGCGTCCGTGCCGGGTGGGGGGACATCACAGGGCGTTTCCCCTGCCGGGCACCCCGCGCAGAAGGGACCGCTGACGGCGATGCAGATCCGGCTGACCGTCCTCGCGCCGCGCAGCGGCCAGACCCCGGCGCGCGCCTGCGACGTGCTCGTCACCGCCCCCGCCGGGACGGCGCTCGCCGCCGTCGCCTCCGGCCTGACCGCGGCCGTCTCGGGACCCGAGGGCTCCCTGGGCGGTGGAGCGGTGGTGCTGTTCGCCGGGCGCGAGCGGCTCGACGCGCAGCGCATCGCCCTCGGCGATCCGCCCCTCGTGGACGGCGCGGTGCTCTCCCTCCAGGTGCCCGGCGAGGACGAGGCAGCGGACGCCACCGTTCCGGCGCAGCTGCACGTGGTCGCCGGGCCCGACGCGGGCGGCGTCCATCTGCTGCACGGCGGGCAGATCCTGATCGGCCGCTCCGCCGACGCCGACGTCCCGCTCGACGACCCGGACGTGTCCCGGCTGCACTGCACGGTGACGGTCTCCGAGGACGGCCGGGTCGCGGTCGCCGACCCCGGCTCGACGAACGGCACCTCACTGGACGGTACGGAGGTCCGCGAGCGCCCCGTCCCGCTGCTCCCCGGCGCGCTGCTGCGGCTCGGCGAATCGACGCTCCGGCTCACCGCGGGGTCCCGCACCGCCGCTCTGCCGACCGCACCGGACGGCGAGGGGCATCTGCGGGTGACCCGGGCGGAGTCCGCCGCACCGGAGACCGGCTCCGCCGTCGGAGCCGGTGGCTTCCCGGGCGGCCCCGGCGAGGAGGACCCGGACGGCTCCGGGCACGCGTACAGCCATGCCCCCTCCCGGACGGACCCCGGGCCCGCGGGGCACGACACCCACTGGCCGGACCCGGAGCGGGACGGCGCGGAGGGACCGGACGGGCCCCGGAGGCAGCACTCCACGCACGCCCGCGGCGCCCGGTACGGAGAGAGCGAGGCGCCCCGGCGCGGCGGCATAGGCGCCTGGGCGCGGCGGCTCACGGGCGGCAGGGGCGAACCGGCGCGGGAGCCGGGCGAGGACGGCGCGGACCGGCGGGCGGGGGCCCCGGATGCCGTGCGGACCCCGTACGGGTCGCACTCCGCGTACCCCTCCTCCCCGGGCGCGTCCCCTTCTTCTCCTTCCCCCTCTTCCTCCTTCGGCGTGCCCTCCGCACCTGAGGGGACCTGGCCGGACCCGGCGGCTGTGCTGCTGACCGCACTCGGCCCCGGCCCCCGCCTGTGGGAGCGCTCCGCCTCGCATCCGGAAGCGCTGGTGGTGCGGCTGGGGACGACCGACCGGGCCGAGCTGCCCGCCGTGCCGGTGACCGTGGGACTGCGGGAGGCCGGTTCGCTGGGCCTGGCCGGGCCGCGCGCCCGGCTGCTGGGGCTGGCCCGCTCGACGGTGGCGCAGCTCGCCGCGCTGCACTCCCCGTTCGACCTGGAGATCGTGCTGATCAGCACGGACCGGGGCCGCTCCGCGGAGGAGCGGCGGCGGGACTGGGCCTGGCTGGGGTGGCTGCCGCATCTGCGCCCCACACACGGCCAGGACTGCCGGCTCCTTCTCGCGTACGACCGTGAGCAGGCCATGTCCCGCACGGCGGAGCTGGTCCGCCGGCTGGACGACGGCCCGCTCGGCCCCGGCTGGCCGAGCGTGGACCGGTCCGCGGTCGCCGATGCCGCCCGCGCCCATACGGGGCCGCACACGGTGGTGATCGTCGACGGCGACCCCGGTTCCTCGGCGCTGCGCGAGACCACGGCCCGGCTGGCCGGTGCGGGGGCGGCGGCCGGGATCCATCTGATCGCCCTGGCCGAGACCCCGGCCGCGTCACCCACCTCACCCGTCACCGCGACCTACGAGGCCGCGTGCCAGGCCTCGATCGCCTTCCGCGAGTGCGGGGCGGTCGCCATGCTGAGCGGCGATGTGGCGACGGCGCTGCGGTTGCTGCGCACCGCGGGCGGGCAGGCCGCGGGCCATGGCACCGTCGCCACGGTGGACGCGGTGTCGGCCGCCTGGGCCGAGCGGTTCGGGCGTGCCCTGGCGCCGCTGCGCGACGAGGGCTCGGCCGCGCTGCCGGGCCGGCCGACGGCCGCGGCACTGCCGCCGTCCGCCCGCTTGCTGGACGAGCTGGGCCTGGCCCGCGCCACCCCGGCGTCGCTGATGGCGCGCTGGGCCTCCACGGCGGAGGACCAGCCGGGCGCCACGGTCCGGCCCGCCGCCGCGCAGGCCCCGCCCAGGTCGGACCTGGAGACCCCCGGCTCGGGCCGCACCCTCAGCGCGGGCCCCCGCGTGGGCGCCCAGCGCACGGCCCCCGACCCGTACCACCGCCCCCAGGAACGGGACTCGGGGCGCACGTCCTACCCCGCCTCGGACACCCGGGGCTCAGGGCGCACGCCCTACCCCGCCTCGGACACCCGGGACTCGGGGCGCACGCCGTACCCCGCCTCGGACACCCGGGGCTCGGGGCGCACCCCGTACCCCGGCAGCGCGTCGGACCACACGCCGTATTTCGGCACCGCGGGCCGGGGATCGGAACGTACCCCCCACCCCGGTGCCGCCGTACCCCGGACCGCGTCCCGGGCCGCCCCGCAGGCGGCGGGTGCCGCCGTCTACGCCGGGCGTCCGGTGCTGGTGCTCGGGGCCGGGCCCCGGGGGCCCCTCAGCGTCGATCTCGCCGACGAAGGGCCGCACCTCCTGATCGAGGGACCGGCGGGCAGCGGGCGCACCGAGCTGCTGCGCGCCGTCGCCGCCTCCCTCGCCTCCGCCGCCCGGCCCGACCGGCTCGGCATTCTGCTGGTCGACGGGGCGGCGGGTGAGCACGGCGAGCGTGGCGAAGGGCTGCGCCCCTGTACGGAACTGCCGCATGTCTTCACGCACTTGATGGCCTCCGACCCGGTCCGGATGCGCGAGTTCGCGCAGGCGCTGGGCGGCGAGCTGAAGCGGCGGGCGGAACTGCTCGGCACCATGGACTTCGCCGAGTGGCACGCCCAGCACGAGGTCTCCCAGCGGCTCGTCGGCCAGCGTCCGGCGAGCGCCGCCGAGCAGCGCGGCGACCTGGACTCCCCGGCCAGCGGCACCCTGCGGCTGCGGCCCGCCGCCGCGCGGGCCATGGACCCGGGGCCCTCCCCACTGCCCCGGCTGGTCGTCCTGGCCGACGACTTCGACGCCCTGGTCGCCCCGGCGCTCGGCAGCCCCGGCCGGCCGGCCGCGGGTTCCGTCGTACGGGCGCTGGAGGCCGTCGCCAGGGACGGCGGACGGCTCGGCGTCCATCTGGTCGCCACGTCCGCCCGCCCGGACCGCACCGAGGACACGGAGCTGGCCCGCGGGGCCCGGCTGCGGATCGTGCTGGACGCGCCCGTGCTGCCGCCCTCTCCGGACGAACCGGCGCCGGGGCGCGGCAGGTTGGGGCATCCGGACGGCCGGGTGACCCCGTTCCAGGGGGGCCGGGTCACCGGCCGCATTCCCCGTACGGCGACCCTGCGCCCCACCGTCGTACCCCTGGAGTGGGACCGGATGGGCGATCCGCCCACCCGTCGCCCCGTCCGTGAACTGGGCAACGGCCCCACGGACTTGGCGCTGCTCGCCAGCGCGCTGGAGCGGGCGGCCCGTTCGGTGAACGCTGAACGACTCCCTCCGCTCGTCCCGTTCCCTTCCTGAAGATCAGGCGGAAACGTCCCTTCTCCTGCACTGATGCGACGTCACGAGCCCACAACGATAGGCGTGTTGAGCCCCCGGGTGGTATTGCGGCACCCGTGCGCCCGGCGTAGGACTGAAGGCACGGACGACGTGGCCCGCGCACAGAGACGTGGCCGGGCACGTAGGAAAGAGACGGGGCAGGAATGCGCACAACCCTTCGGATACGTAGGGCCGCACTGGTGTTCACCGCGGTAGGCGCTCTCGCGCTGACCGGCTGCGGAGACGACAGCGGCGGAAAGGACAAGGCAGGTGACGGCTCCGGGAAGGGCAAGGAGAGCCCGTCGAGCGTCACGCTGCCGAAGCTGAACGGCGAGAAGATCTCGGTCGCCGCGGTCTGGACCGGACCGGAGCAGGCCAACTTCACCAAGGTGCTGGACGAGTTCGAGAAGCGTACGGGCGCGACGGTGACCTTCGTCCCGGCGCAGGACCCGATCGTGAACTTCCTCGGTACGAAGATCGCGGGGGGCCAGCCGCCGGACGTCGCGATGATCCCGCAGGTCGGAGCGGTCCAGCAGGCCGTGGCGAAGAAGTGGGCCAAGCCGGTGGGCGCCGAGGCCAAGGCCCAGCTGTCCAAGAACTACGCGAAGGTCTGGCAGGACCTCGGCGCGGTGGACGGCACCCAGTACGGCGTCTACTTCAAGGCCGCCAACAAGTCCCTGATCTGGTACAACACCAAGGCGTTCGAGAACGCGGGCGCGAGCGAGCCGAAGTCCTGGAAGGACTTCCTGGCCACCGCGGAGACCGTTTCCGCCTCCGGTGTCACCCCGGTCTCGGTGGGCGGCGCGGACGGCTGGACCCTCACCGACTGGTTCGAGAACGTCTACCTCTCCCAGGCGGGCCCGGAGAAGTACGACCGGCTCGCCAAGCACGAGATCAAGTGGACGGACCCGTCCGTGAAGGCCGCGCTCACCACGCTGGCCGAGCTCTTCGGCAAGCCGGACCTGATCACGGGCGGTGCCGACGGCGCCCTCCAGACCGAGTTCCCGGCCTCCGTCACCCAGACGTTCACCGGTGGCGACCAGCCCAAGGGCGCCATGGTCTTCGAGGGCGACTTCGTCTCCATCAACATCGCGCAGACCAAGGCCAAGGTCGGTACGGACGCCAAGGTGTTCCCGTTCCCGGCGGTCGGCGCGGACTCCCCCGTGGTGACCGGCGGCGACGCGGCCGTGGCCCTGAAGGACAGCAAGGGCGCGCAGGCGCTGCTGACCTGGCTGGCCTCGACGGACGCGGCGCGGATCTGGGCCGAGGCGGGCGGGTTCATCTCCCCGAACAAGGGCCTGGACGCCGCCGCGTACCCCAACGAGGTGCAGCGCAAGATGGCCGAGGCACTGATCGCCGCCGGTGACGACGTCCGCTTCGACATGTCCGACCAGGCCCCGCAGTCGTTCGGCGGGACGCCCGGGAAGGGCGAGTGGAAGATCCTCCAGGACTTCCTGAAGAACCCGAAGGACATCGCGGGGACCCAGGCGAAACTGGAGTCCGACGCGGCCAAGGCGTACAAGAGCTGACGCGGTGACCACAGCCACCGCGGGGGGCGCCGGAGCGGCGCCCCCCGCCGACAAGAGTCCGAACACCTCCCCCCACAAACCGCGCCGGAGCGTGACCGGTACCCGCAGGCTCCTGGCCGCGGCGTTCCTGCTTCCCGCACTGGTGCTGCTCGGCGCGCTGGTGGTCTATCCCATCGTGTACTCCGTCTACCGGTCGTTCTTCGACCAGGCGGGCACCGGGTTCGCCGGTATCGACAACTACAAGGCGCTGTTCTCGGACGGCACCATCCGCACAGCGGTGAAGAACAACGCGATCTGGGTCGTGCTCGCCCCCACGGTCTCCACCGCACTGGGCCTGATCTTCGCGGTGCTGACCGAGCGGATCCGCTGGGGCACGGCGTTCAAGCTGATCGTCTTCATGCCGATGGCGATCTCGATGCTCGCCGCGGGCATCATCTTCCGGCTGGTCTACGACCAGGCCCCGGAGCGCGGTGTCGCCAACGCCGTCTGGGTCGGCGTGCACGACACGTTCAACGAGTCGGCCGGCTTCCCCAAGGCGCATCCGCTGCCCGTGCATCCGCTCAAGGCGGGTGACGCCGGGTCCTTCGTCACGAAGCAGACCGTGCGGGCGGGCGATCCGGTGCTGCTGCCGCTGGTGGGCGTGGCCCCCGCGAAGATGCCCGGCGACGCGAAGCCCGCGAAGGCCCCCACGGCCTCCGGCGGGCAGATCACCGGAACCGCCTGGCTGGACTTCACCCGGGGCGGCGGCGGCAAACCCAATGTCGTCGACCCCGAGGAGCTCGGCCTCAAGGGCATCAAGGTCGAGGCGGTCAAGGACGGCAAGGTCATCGCCTCCGCGACCGCCGGGGCGGACGGCGTGTTCACGCTGCCCGCATCGGCCGACGGAGCCCAGCTCCGGCTCCCGGCCGACAACTTCAGGGAGCCGTACAACGGCGTCGACTGGCTCGGCCCGTCCCTGGTGACGCCCGGGATCATCGGCAGTTACGTATGGATGTGGGCCGGGTTCGCCATGGTGCTGATCGCCGCGGGTCTGGCCGGCCTGCCGCGCGAACTCCTCGAAGCGGCCCGCGTGGACGGCGCCAACGAGTGGCAGGTGTTCCGCCGGATCACGGTCCCGATGCTCGCACCGGTCCTCGCGGTGGTGCTCGTCACGCTGATGATCAACGTCCTGAAGGTCTTCGACCTGGTCTTCATCATCGCGCCGGGCTCCTCCCAGGACGACGCGAACGTACTGGCGCTCCAGCTGTACCGGTCCTCGTTCGGCACGGACGCGGACCTGGGCATCGGCAGCGCCATCGCGGTGCTGCTGTTGCTGCTGGTCATCCCGGTGATGCTGTTCAACATCCGCCGGATACGGAAGGAGGGGCGCCGATGAACGGTCCGGCCGACCTGACACCGCCCCCCGGCCGGGGGTACGGGGGTTGTCCCCCGGACGAACACAGCAGCATCCGCCGGATACGGAAGGAGGGGCGCCGATGAGCGCGGCATCCACGGCCACGAAGAAGAAGCAGTCCCTCGGCGCGCGGCTGGCGACGCGGGCGGGCGGTGGCGTCATGCGGGTCTTCCTGCTGCTGGTCGCCCTGTTCTGGCTGATGCCGACGATCGGCCTGCTGCTCTCCTCGCTGCGCGGGGCGGACGACATCGCGGCGACCGGCTGGTGGAAGATCTTCACCGCGCCGTCCGAGCTGACCTTCGACAACTACCGGCGCCTGCTGGACAATTCGACGATCACCGACTCCCTGTTCAGCACGGTGATGATCACCGTCCCGTCCACCGTCCTGGTGGTGGTGATCGGCTCGCTCGCCGGATACGCCTTCGCCTGGATGGACTTCCCCGGCCGCGACTGGTGGTTCCTGCTGGTCGTCGGGCTGCTGGTGGTGCCCGTACAGGTCGCCCTGATCCCGGTGTCCGAGCTCTTCGGCACCATCGGGATCTTCGAGACGACCTTCGGCGTGATCCTGTTCCACACGGCCTTCGGCCTGCCGTTCGCGATCTTCCTCCTGCGGAACTTCTTCGCGGAGATCCCCCGCGAACTCCTGGAGGCGGCGCGGCTCGACGGGGCGGGCGAGATCCGGCTCTTCACCCGGGTCGTGATGCCGCTGGGCGGTCCGGCGATCGCCTCGCTCGGGATCTTCCAGTTCCTGTGGGTGTGGAACGACATGCTGGTCGCGCTGATCTTCGCGGACTCCGATTCGCCGCCGATCACCGTCGCACTCCAGCAGCAGGTACGCCAGTTCGGTAACAACATCGACGTACTGGCGCCCGGTGCCTTCGTGTCGATGGTGATCCCGCTGGCCGTGTTCTTCGCCTTCCAGCGGCAGTTCGTCTCCGGCGTCATGGCGGGCGCCGTCAAGTAGCTCCGCACGCACGGCTGTACGTCAACCAGGAGCGGCCCGGTTCCCCAGAACCGGGCCGCTTCCGCGTGTTCTTTCCCCCGAATGCCACGTACGGCGTAACCCGGTCACTCCACCGGCCGTTTGCGGGCCACCCGCAGCCCGCGAACGACCCCTGGATGTGTAGTGCCCCGGTTCAGTGTCATCGTGCCCGCGTACCGGGTCCAGGCGTATCTGCACGCGTGCCTGGATTCCGTGCTGAGCCAGTCCTTCAAGGACTACGAGATCATCGTGGTCGACGACTGCTCGCCGGACAGCTGCGGCCCGATCGCCGACGAGTACGCCGGGCGGGACCACCGGGTCACCGCGCTCCATCTGCCCCGCAACATCGGACTCGGCCCCGCCCGCAACGCCGGTATCGCCCGCGCGAGCGGCGACTACCTGCTCTTCCTGGACGGCGACGACACCCTCGTACCGGAGTCCCTGCAGGCCGTCGCCGACCGGATCGACGCGACCGGCGGACCCGATGTGCTGGTCTACGACTACGCGCGGGTGTACTGGTCGGGCGAGCGGGTGCGCAACGCGTACGCCGCCCCGCTCGCCGAGAGCGGCCCCGCGTCCTTCCGGCTCACCGACCGGCCCGAGCTGCTCAAGGTCCTGATGGTGGTCTGGAACAAGGCGTACCGCCGCGAGTTCGTCGAGGCCGAGGGCTTCACCTTTCCGCCCGGCTACTACGAGGACACTCCCTGGACCTATCCGGTCCTGATGGCCGCCGGATCGATCGCGGTCCTGGACCGGGTCTGCGTCTCCTACCGGCAGCGGCGCCGCGGCAACATCCTCTCCACCACCAGCGAGAAGCACTTCGACGTCTTCGACCAGTACGACCGGGTCTTCGCGTTCATCGACGCCCGCCCCGAACTCGCCCTCTGGCGGCCGGTGCTGTACCGGCGGATGCTCGACCACTTCTCCACCCTGTTCACCTCGCCCGGCAGGCTGCCGCGCCGCAGCCGCGCCGCGTTCTTCCGCCGCGCCCACGCGCACTGCCGGCGCTACCGCACCCCCGGCGCCCGTGTGCCGCTCCGCGCCCGGCTGCGGCACGGCCTGTTCCGCCTGGGCGCGCACCGCACGTACCGGACCCTGTGGGCGGCGCAGCGACTGCGCGGCAGCGCGCGGCAGGGCGTGGCGGCCGTGTTCCGGGCGGTGCGCGGGGCCGTGCTCCAGCTGCACTACCGCGTCCAGCTGCGGCTGCCGGTCCGGCCCCGGGACGCGGTGTTCGCCGCCTACTGGCACCGCGGCTACGCCTGCAATCCGGCGGCCGTCGAGGCGAAGGCACGCGAGCTGGTGCCGGGGCTGCGGACCGCCTGGATCTGCCGTCCCGCCGACGCCCACACCGTGCCGGCCGCCACCCGCCGGCTCGCCCCGGGCACCTTCGGCTACTGGACGGCGCTGGCCCGCTCCAAGTACCTGGTGAACAACGTCAACTTCGACCGGCGGCTCGTGAAGCGGCGCGGCCAGATCCTGGTGCAGACCCACCACGGGACCCCGCTGAAGACCATGGGCACCGATCTCCTGGACCGTCCGGCGGCCTCCCGTGACACGGACTTCGTGCAGCTGCTGCGCAACATCGACAAGTGGGACTTCTCCCTGTCGGCGAACCCGCACTCCACCCTCGTGTGGGAGCGGACCTATCCGTCCGCGTACACGACTCTGGAGTACGGCTATCCGCGCAACGACGTCTACCACCGCACCTCCGCCGCCCAGGTGGCCCGGCTGCGCGAGTCGCTGTCCATCCCCGCGGGCAGCACGGCGCTGCTGTACGCCCCGACGCACCGCGACTACCGGCGCACCGAGCAGAACGCCCTGGACCTGGAGCGGTTCCTGAAGGTCCTCGGCCCGCGCTTCGTGATCCTGGCCCGCTCGCACTATCTGTACGGTCCCGCCCCGGCGGGCAGCCGTACGCCGCATCCGCGGATCATCGACGTCAGCGCCCATCCGTCGCTCGAAACCCTCGCCCTGGCCTCGGACGCGCTGATCACGGACTACTCGTCGCTGATGTTCGACTACGCCAACCTGGACCGTCCCATCGTCGTGCACCTCGACAACAGCGAGGCATACGAGGCGGCCCGCGGCACGTACTTCGACCTGGCGGCCTTCCCGCCCGGCATCGTCGCGCGCGGTCAGGACGAGCTGTTCGGCGTCTTCGCCACGGACCACTGGCGCGGCGCCCGCTCCGCGCGGCTGCGGGCGGCGTTCCGGGCGAGGTTCTGTCCGTACGACGACGGGTACGCCGCCGAGCGGGTGGTGCGCCGGGTCTTCCTGGGCGAGAGCGCGGGGCTGCCGCTGCCGGTACCGGTCAAGGAACGGCGGCCCACGCTCCCGGCCGTGCCCGCGCAGGATTCGGCCCGGCAGTATCTCAGCGGCTGACCGGGAAGCCCGCCGTCCGGACTTCCCGGCCCCCACCGGGCCACACGCGCACCCGGCCGCCGCTCACCGCGCGGTCGGGCCGCCGCTCACCGCGCGACGGCCCGAGCGCGCGGGCCTCACCGCTCCAGGAAGGCGAACAGTTCCTCCCAGCGCCGGAGGATCTCCGTCTCGGAGAACCGCTGCACATTGACCCGCGCCCGGTTCCCCATCGCGTCCCGCAGCCGGGGGTTCCCGGTCAGCCGCAGCAGCCGGTCGGCGAGTTCGCCGCTGTCCCCGGCGGGGGCGAGGAGTCCGTCCTCCCCGTCCTTGACGATCTCGCGCACCCCGGGCGCGCAGTCGAACGCGGCACACGGCACCGCGCTCGCCATGGCCTCCAGCAGTGCCAGCGGGAAGCCTTCGCCGCGCGAGGACTGCACGAACACGGAGGCGTCGGCGAGAGCGCCCTCCACATCGTCCGTACGGCCCATCCAGTGCACGGAGCCGTCCAGTCCCAGCGCGGTGCACCGCGCCTTCAGTTCCGCCTCGTCCTCGCCCGCGCCGTAGATCCGCAGCCGCCAGCCGGGGCGTTTCGGGGCGACCAGGGCCCAGGTGTCCAGGAGCATGTCGATGCCCTTCTGGTCGCAGAGCCTGCCGATGCTCGCCACGGTCCGTTCGCTGCGCGGCGAGGGCACTTCGGGCAGCCGGGACAGGGCGTTGGGCATGAAGCCGACGTTGTTCATGCCGTCGCCCGCCCAGATGTCGGCGTCCTCCTCGGTGAGGACGAGCCAGTGGTCGAGGTCGCTGTAGTGGTTCTTGATCCAGCGGTAGCGGTGGCTCGCGCGGGAGTAGTCGTAGGACTCGTGGCTCATCCCGATCACCCGCATCCCGGTGGTGTCGGCCTCACCGACCCATTCCATCGCCCACACCTGGGTGACGATCACCACGGCGCCGGGCCGCGCGGCGCGGAAGAGCTCCGAGAGCCGCCGCACCGCACGCCGCTTCCCGGCCGCCCGCGCCGCCTCCCGGCGCCGGGAGGGGATCCGGAAGCGGTCCCGGACGCCCCCTGGTGCCCAGGGGGTCGGCGGATGGGCCGGGTACAGGGCGGTGACGGGGTGGCCGGGCGGGTCGGGCAGGGCCATCGTCAGGTCGGAGGCGTGGATGCCGATGGCGTGCACCCGGTGGCCCTGCCGGGTCAGGAGCCGGGCCGTCTGGTGCATCCAGCCGGTGACTCCGCCGAGTTCGTCGGTGCTGTTGGAGACGATGAAGACGTCGCGGTTCATCGGCCGGCCTCCTGGTGGCGGATGGTGTGCCGGGCGAACACGGTGCCGACGACCTGCCGGGCCGCGTCGCCCCGGTCGTAGCCGCCGAACTCGGCGGCGAAGGCGGCGCGGGCCGGGCCGAATTCCGTGTCGGCCTCCTTCAGTTCCGCGAGCGCGGCGAACAGCTCCTCCTCCGTCCCGGCCACCGGACCCGGCGCCTTCTTCCGCAGGTCGAAGTAGCTGCCCCGGGTGGCCGTGTATCCATCGAGGTCGGGGGCGAACAGGACGATGGGACGGTCGAGCAGCGCGAAGTCGAACATGATCGACGAGTAGTCGGTGATCAGTACGTCGGCGAGCGTGAGGAGTTCACCGACGTCGTGATGGTGCGAGACGTCCAGGACGGTGCCGGGCGGGCAGGCGGGCAGCTTCGCCTCCTCCAGGTAGTGGGCGCGCACGAGCAGCGTGTACTCGTCGCCGAAGCGCTCGGCGAACCGCGCGATGTCCAACGGCAGACGGCGCTTGCGGTACTTCCCGGGGCCGCCCCGGAAGGTGGGCGCGTACAGGACGGTCCTGCGGTGGTCGGGCAGTCCGAGGGCCTCGGCGAGCGGCCCGCGCGGCAGCCGGCCCTCCGCCTCGTCACGCGCCCGTTCCGCGAACAGGACGTCGTTGCGCGGGTAGCCGGTCCGCAGCAGCCGCTCCTCGGGGAGCCGGTAGGCGTGGGCGAGGGTGCGCACATCGTGCTCGGAGCGGACGAGGAAGTGGTCGAAGCGGTGCACGGCCTCCTGGAGCCGGTGGCGCTGCGGGGCGTTCTGCATCCGCACCCGGGTCTCGTCGAAGCCCATGCGCTTGTATGCGGACCCGTGCCAGGTCTGGAGGTACGTGGTGCGGGCGGGCTTGCGCAGGTGCTGCGGGAAGCCCTGGTTGTCGACCCAGTACTCCGCGCGGGCGAGCGCCCACAGATACCGCCACGACCAGCGGCGCACGAGCCGCGCGTCACCGGGGAAGCCCGTCGGGGAGTTCTCGTACGACCAGACGGGGCGCAGCCGCAGCCCCTGTCTGCGGATCTCCTCGTGGATGGCGCGCGGGCTGTCGCCGTAGCACTTGCCCATGTGGCTCTCGAAGACGACGGAGCCCCTGCGCATCGGGAGGCGGCAGAGCCAGGTGTTGTAGACGGGGGCCTTGAATCCCCGGGAGCGGTAGCGTTCCAGCCGGGTGCGCAGGGCGCGCCGGAGGAGCCTGGCCCGGCGGGCGGGGCGGAAGTGGGTGGCGTAGTGGACCAGGCTCCGCGTCACCCGGGCGGGGCGGCGGCGGGCCAGGAGCCGGAGCGCCAGATGGTCCTTGACCGTGACGTAGGGCTGCCAGGTCTCCCCGGCGAGCGGGCCCAGCCGGGGGCGGGCGCGCAACCGGACCGGGCCGTCCGCACCGGTCCCGCCCTCCGTGAGGTCCTGCGGCGCGAAGAGATCGCTGACGGACCGGGTGCCGCCCGCCTCCACGGTCATCCGGGCGTCCCACACGGTGTCGCGCCCGCCGGCCGGCCGCAGGACCCGGGTGACGTCGGCCCGGGTCCGCCAGGCGATCCCGGCGGGCCCGCGCCGCAGTTCGTCCACCGGGAGCGTGAAGGCACGGGTGCCGCCCCGGACCCGGAACTCCAGCCGGGCGGTGAGGGGCCGCGCGGGATCGGGGCCGGTGCGCGAGGGCAGGACGAGGTGCCCTTCGAGCAGCAGCCGGCCCGCGTCGCCGGTGCAGCGGGTGAGCCGGTTCATCAGCCGGAGCTCGCCGAACTCCCGGTACTGGTGGCCCAGTTCGCTGACGTCGACCCGGGTGGGCCCGTGTCCGTCCGCGCCCGGGATCTCCCAGTACACCCGTCCGTCCCCACTCGCGGTGAGCGGGGCCGCGACGGTGCCGGGTCTGCTCAGCGCGTACGCCGCCGCGAGGAGCCCGTCCGCGTCGCCGCGCGCCAGCAGGTGGACG
Organism: Streptomyces sp. NBC_00654; assembly: GCF_026341775.1. Classification (NCBI taxonomy): domain Bacteria; kingdom Bacillati; phylum Actinomycetota; class Actinomycetes; order Kitasatosporales; family Streptomycetaceae; genus Streptomyces; species Streptomyces sp. NBC_00654. The sequence continues at coordinate 401,545 of NZ_JAPEOB010000003.1, forward strand.
GCGACCCGTTCGAGGGGCGGCAGGTCCGGGGGGACCGGGCCGTCGAGCGCGCGGGCGGCGGCCTCTGCGGCCCGTGCCCGCTCGGCGGCCGGCAGCCGCGGGAACGTCCGGGCCAGCGGCACCAGATGGTCCCGTGCGAAGGCCCGCTCCCGCTCGGACCGCAGCCCGTGCAGGCCCTGCGCCACCAGCGCGTCCATGGCCCGGCGGTGCGCCTCGGCCAGTGCGGCGATGTCCCGGCCCCGGTCGGGCACCGTACGTCCGGACACGATCAGCCGGCGGACCAGGGCGATCCGGCCGACCGCGGCGGCGGCCACGGGCCCGAAGAGGATCTCGCTGTGGCCGAGGTCCTCCGCGTACCGCAGACCGTGCCGCTCCAGGGCCTCGCGGCGCAGGCAGAACCCGGTCACCAGGGCGTCCCTGACCGCCAGTTCGGGCGCCTCGGTCCAGCGTCCGACGGTGCGCGAGCGCGCGTACAGCCGCTCCTGCCAGGGCGGCTCCTGCTCCTTGCCGCCCTCCGCGGTCACCCGGCTCCAGCGCCCGGCGACCAGATCGGCGCGGGTGCGCTCGCCGGCCTCCCACAGGTTGCGGCAGGCGTGCCGCTGGAGGCGTTCGCCGGTGCCGAGCACCAGGACGTAGCGGCCGGTGGCGGCGTCCAGACCGACGTTGCGCAGCGCCGCGGTGGACCGTGCCTCCGGACCGGCGACGATCACCCGGACCCGGCCCGCGGCACCCCCGGCCAGCGCTCGGGCCGTGGCACGGGTGGCGGGGTCGCCCTGGGCGGCGAGGACCACGAGGGCCTCGCCGGCGCGCAGGGACTGGCCGAGCACGGACTCCACGGAGGTGCGCAGCGCGGCCTCCCCGCCGCCCTCGGTGACCACACAGCTGAAGTCGCTCACGCGTGCTCCTCCTTGAGCATCAGATCGGCGACCCGCGCCGCCGCGGTGCCGTCGTCGAGGTCGCAGAACGCCTCGCGGAACCGGGCGTACGCCCCCCGGTGCGCCGCCGTGGCGGTCTCGGGGTCGCGCAGGGCCGCGACGACACCGGCCGAGGTCGGGATCAGCGGGCCCGGCGCCCGGCTCTCGAAGTCGAAGCAGAAACCGCGCAGGGTGTCGCGGTAGTGCTCCAGGTCGTACGTGTGGAAGAGCATCGGGCGCCCGGTGCGCGCGAAGTCGAACATCAGGGAGGAGTAGTCGGTGACCAGGCAGTCGCTGATCAGCAGCAGCTCCGCGACGTCCGGGTAGCGCGAGACATCGCGGACGAAGTCGCTCTGCGGGATGCTGCCGCCGACGAGGTAGTGGCGGCGCACCAGCAGGACATGGTCGTCGCCGAGCGCCTCCCGCGCCCGGCGCAGGTCGAGCTGGAGGTCGAGCCCGTACCGGCCGCCCTGCCGGGGGCGGTCCTCGCGCCAGGTGGGCGCGTACAGGATGACCCGCTTGTGGTCGGGGATCGCGAGACCTTCCCGTACGGCGGCGGCCACCTTCGCCCGGTCGGGGGCGTGCAGGAGGTCGTTGCGCGGGTAGCCGCACTCCAGGACCTCCCCGGTGTGGCCGAAGGCGCGGCGCAGGATGGGCGTGGAGAAGCTGTTCGGGGAGATCAGCACGCTCCACTGGGCCGCGCGGGCGGGCATCGAGGCCATATAGGCCGTATCGGCGTTCGGAGTGCCCGCGAGGTCGCGGCCGATCCGCTTGAGCGGGGTGCCGTGCCAGGTCTGGACGACGTACTGGCCCTCGGCCCGCTCGAACCACTCGGGCAGCTGCGTATTGGTGACGATCCAGCGGCTGCGGGCCAGGGCCTCGTGCCACTCGGCGCTGTGCAGGGCCACGGCACGGACCCCGGCGGGTACGGCGGTCTGCTGGTCGCGCACCACCCAGAGGTGTTCGATGCCGGGGTCGCGCCCGGCCAGCTCCTGGTGGATCGCCCGGGGCGAGTCGGAGTACTGGCGCCCGTCGAAGCTGGAGTACAGCACCGTGCGGAGCAGGCCCCCGCCCCCGGCGCGCAGCGCCGCGTACCGCTCGCGCTGGCGCCGCTGCCCGTACGCCCCGCGCTCGGTGACGGGCAGGGCGCTGCCGGACTCCAGGACGAGCCGGTCGTGGAAGCGCCGCTGGAGGGTGAAGCGCCGTCCGCCCGCCTCCCGGTGGAGCGGGAGGTCCGCGTGCAGCGGGGTCCGCAGCCGGAGCGGACGGTACTGCTCCGGGTCGCTCTCCCCCCGCTCGCGCAGGAAGAGGTGCCAGCGCCCCTCCGCGAGCGGCAGTGTGCCGCCCGGCCCCTCGACGGCGGCGGGCGCCAGCACGGCACGGAACGCGGCGCAGGCGGCCCCGGTGCCCGCGGCCCCGCCGTCCGCGGCGGCGGCGTCCGCCGCCGCACCGGTCACCACCGCGAGGGCGGCCTCCTCGTGGTGGCCGCCGTGCCGCAGGACCAGCTCGTGGGAGCGGCCGGGCGTCACCGGGTACTCGCCCGTGATGACGATCCCCCCGGACCCGGTCCGGCCGAGCGAGGTGATGACGGGCTGCACGGCCCGGTCGGTGAGCACCAGGTCGCCGGACGGGTTGGCGGCCGCGTACAGCTCACGGCCGCCGGCCAGCGGATAGCGTCCCGCCGCGCTGTCCGGCCGGACGGCGACCGTCAGCCTGCGCCCGCCGCCCACGAGCTGAACGCCCCACGCGTCGTCGCAGCCGCGGAAGGCGCTGAGCGGGATGTCGGCGACGCGGGAGCCCGCCGATCCCCGCAGGGGGAACTCCCGGGTCTCCTTGGTGCGCCACTCCTGGATCCGCAGCGCGACCGGCCCGTCGTCCACGAGGACCTTCACCTCCAGCCGCACCGCGCCGCCGGACGCGCTCTGCGCGGTGAGGAGGGCGTCGACGCGCTCGGTCCGCAGCTCCAGCTTGTTGCCCGACAGGACGGGGACGATCCGGGTGCGCTCGTCGGTGTGCACGACGGCCGGCGGGGCGGGGTTGCCGAGCAGCCGCATGGGTCCGCGGCGCGGCCGTCCGCCGCCGAGGACGACGGACTCCAGCTTCCATGTGGTGCGGCCGCCGCGGCCCGGCCCCCTGGCCGCGAGCCTGCGCGGGTCGACGACGGCCTCGAACCCGGACCGCTCGTAGCGGTGCAGCGAGCGCCCCGACCGGGCGGCGGCCTCGTCCGTGGGCAGGGAGCGCACCCGCAGCGGGATCAGCCGCCGGCCCGACCGCAGCCAGCCGGTACCGGCCGACCTGCCCGGCGCGTTGCGGACGTACGCGTACCCCGTGAGGTGCAGCAGCCCGTCCCGCCACACGGCCTCGGTGAGATGGGCGTGCACCGGGAGGTCCGCGCCGGCCAGCGCGGTGACGGCGGGCGGCAACGGCCCCTGGACGGCCGGGTACTGGGCGCGGGGCCGCAGGAGCCCTCGGACGTGGAAGGTGTCGCGGTCGGTCTTCTCGTCGGCGAGGAGGGCGAGCAGTTCCACCGTGCGGCGTTCGCGGATGAGCTGCCACTTGACCCGCAGATGGAGGGGCAGCCCGTCCAGGACGGCCGGTTCGACGGTGGCGGCGAAGGCGTTGGCGTGCGCGAGGAAGGCTTCGTGGAACTCGGTGTCGCCCTCGGGGAGCGCCTCGATGAAGAGCCACAGATCGCCGGAGAGGGCGTGCGCGTCGTACTTCCGCTTGGCATCGGACAGGCCCCGCTCCGCGAGGAAGCGGCTGACGGCGGTCACGGCGGTGACCCGGTCGCGGATGCCCTTGGCCACCGCGCGCCGGCTGGTGATCGAGCCGTCCCGGTCCCGCCAGTGGTAGACGGGCTCCTCGACGACATCGACCGAACGGGCCAGGAAGTGGGCGGGCAGGACGACGGCGATGTCCTCGTACAGCACACCGGTCGGGAAGGCGAAGGCGTGCTCGTCCCAGAAGGACCTGCGGAACACCTTGTTGCAGGCGATCCGGTCGCCGAGCAGGATCCAGTCCCGGGTGACATGGGTGGCCGAACGGGCCTTCTCCATCGGCCCGCGGAACATCGGGGACTGTTCGAGCGCCCCGTTCGCGCGCAGCCTGAGGACGTTGCCGGTGGCGAAGTCCGAGCCGGAACGGCCGAGTTCGGCGGTCATCCGCTCGTACGCGCCGGGCGGTACGACATCGTCGCTGTCGGCGAACGTCAGGTACTCCGCGTCCGGATGCGCCTCACGGACCCCCGCGTTACGGGCGGCGCCGAGCCCGGCGTTCTCCTGCCGAACGAGCCTGAAGCGCGGGTCTCGGTCGGCGAACTCCCCAGCGATCCCGACGCTGTTGTCGGTGGATCCGTCGTCGACCATGACGACTTCCAGGTCCGCCATGGTCTGCCCGGCGAGCGAGGTCAGGCAGGCACCGAGATACTCCTCGACGTTGTAAAGGGGGACGACGACGGTGAGTCGGGGTGCCATCGCTGCGTACGGTCCTTCCGGTCGGACGACATCAACTGGTCTACGGGGTAACAACCTTCGGCGCCGGGACCGGTCACCCGATGGGAGCCATTCGAGTGACCGTGACGCGGGCGAGCCCCGCACCGGGTACGGAACGGGGCTCGTGTCAATCCGTCAGGTGCCGCCGCTCAGGGTTTGACGGCGATCCGGCCCTCGTCCATGCGCAGCAGCAACAGCCGCTCGCCGGTCTTCTCCAGGAACTCGTCGACGGCCTGCCGCGACCCCTGCCAGTACCCGTAGTCGTCGATCAGCAGCACTCCCCCGCTCACCAGCCGTGAGTAGAGGTGCTCCAGCTCGTGCTTGGTGGAGGCGTACCAGTCGGTGTCGAGGCGCAGGACCGAGATCCGCTCCGGCGCGTTCGCCGGGAGGGTGTCCTCGACCCTGCCCCGCACATAGTGGATACGGTTCTTCGGGTACGGGACGGTCCCGAAACCCGCCATGACGTCCTCCAGCGAGGCCACCGCCCAGATCGGCCGGTCCTTGGCCTGGGCGTCGAGCAGCTCCTGCGCCGACCTGCCGTCGCGCCGCAGGTCCTCCGCCGTGGGCGGGGTCATGCCCTCGTACGTGTCGAAGAGGTACAGCTCGCGCTCGGTCTCGCCGAGCGACAGCAGGGTCTTGGCGCAGGCCTGCATGGAACCGCCGCGCCACACACCGCACTCGACGATGTCGCCGGGGATGTCGTGCCGGACGATGTGCCGGGTCGCCAGGATGAGGGCGTTGAGCCGCTCGGGAGACGTCATCGAGTACGGCTTGACCGCACGGATGATGTCCTTCGCCTCGTCGTCGTAGTCCGCCGGGAACTGCGCGACGGCCTTCGGCTTCGGCTTGGGCTTCGCTTCCGCCTCCGGCCCGGGGGCCGGCTCCGTCCGGGCCACGACGGGTTCGGGGGCCGGTTCCGCCGGGGCGGTACGGGCGGCGGGCACCGTCACGCGCCTGAGCTGATATCCGGTGAACTGCTGAAGGACGCCGTTGACGGCGTTGCGCCAAGCCATGCCCCGGGACAGTACGCGCGGTTTGCGGCACATGTCATCTTTCGTCAACCTGCCATTGATTCGCCCCTGTTGCCCCATGGTCAGGAACCGGCTTCGGCCTGCGCGGGAACGTCCCCGGTTGCCGTACGCTCCGGTACGCCTCCGGGGGCCGCGGCCGGGAACGGTCCGGGGACCCCGGCGGGAACCCCCTCGGGACGGCCGCACCGCTCACGCCCCTCCAGGGTCCGGGGCAGCGGCACGCCGTCGACCCCACCGACCCGGTTCGCCCACCAGACGGCCAGCTCCCGTACGGCGAACATGGTCAGCCGGGGGTAGCGCCGCGGCTTGCGGAAGACGCCGACGGAGTCGCCCCAGTAGGCGGCCTTCCCGTCGATCGCCCGGTAGTCGTGCCAGATGCCCTTCGTCGGCGGGAAGTCCGTGTACGCCTCGCGGAGTTCGAGCCGGGAGTGGGCGGCCAGGGCGCGGAATCCGTCCGGGTAGTAGCGCCAGCAGTCCTGGGCGTCGTGGACGTGCCCGCGCGAGGGGGCGGTGATGAAGGCGTGCCCGCCGGGCTTCAGGACCCTGGCGATCTCCAGCATCGTCGCCCAGAAGAACGGGATGTGTTCGAAGGCCTGCCCGGACAGCACGACATCGGCGCTGCCGGACCTGGCGGGGATGCGGTACGGCCTGGTCATCACGGCGTCGACGTTGGGGCCGTCGAGCACGTCGACCCCGAAGTAGTCGATGTCGTGCCCGGCGAGCAGCCCCTTGTGGGTACGCGTCTGCCGCCCGGAGACGCGCGAGCCGAGGTCGACGACGCGATGCCTGGTCGACGTGGGCAGATACTCCTCGATGCAGAGTGCCATCTGCTCGTAGGCGGACCGGTGCATGGACGTTCTCCCAACATTGCGGTGTGCGCGAGCTGTTGAGGACAACGACGGGGCCGGGCAGAGGGGTCGCACCGACTGTGGACACTGCGCCGTTCGAGTGGCGCGCCACCTCGGCCCTTCAGCCCGTTCCGAAGAACCGCCGCACGACGCGCTCCGCCGCGTGCCCGTCGTCGTACGGACAGAACCGCTCCCGGAACGCGGTGCGCAGGGCGGCCGTCCGGGGGGAGCACCACTCGCCCGACCGCACCACCTCCAGCAGCTCGTCCTGGGTCGCGGCGACGGCCCCCGGGGTGTCGCCGGGGAGCCCGGAGAGCAGGTCGAAGTACGTTCCGCGCGAGGCCCGGTAGGCGTCCCAGTCGGGGGCGTAGCAGATGAGCGGGCGGTCCAGGCAGGCGTAGTCGAACATCAGGGAGGAGTAGTCGGTGATCAACGCGTCGGCCGCCAGGCAGAGTTCCTCGACGCTCGGGTGGCCCGTGACGTCGATGGCGCGGCCGGATCCTTCGAGCCCCGCCGAACGCCCGTAGAAATAGTGGGCCCGCACCAGCACCACGTACTGGGGCCCCAGTTCACGGGTGAACCGGTCCAGGTCGAGCCGCGGGACGAAGCCCCTGCGGTAGTCGCGGTGGGTCGGGGCGTACAGCAGGGCGGTCTGCCCGGGGGCGATGCCGAGGCCGGCGCGCAGCTTCGCGATCCGGTCCCGCGTGGCGGTGAAGAAGATGTCGTTGCGCGGATGGCCGAGGTCGAGGTGCTCGTACGAGGACGGGTAGACCCGGTCCCAGATCTCGGTGGTGTGCGGGTTGGCGGAGAGGCTGAAGTCCCACTGGTCGGCGTGGGCGAGGATCTTCTCGAAGCTGATGCCGTTGGTCAGCGCCGGGTAGCTCCGCTGGTCCAGGCCCATGGTCTTCAGCGGGGTCCCGTGGTGGGTCTGGAGGTAGCGCTGGCCGGGGCGTTTGGTGAAGCCGCCGGGGAAGCTGGAGTTGTTGATGAGATACGTCGCGGTGGCCATGGCCCGCCAGTAGGCGCGCGAGCCCTCGATGACGTACTCGATGCCCGGCGGGACCCGGTCGCGGTACCGGGAGGAGACCACCCACAGGCCGCGGATGTGCGGGACGAGTTCGCGGGCCTCGGCGTGGATGGCGGCCGGGTTGCAGGCGACGCCCCGGTTCCAGTAGGCCCCGTACACGGCGAGGTCCGGGTCCAGCGGCCGGTGCAGGTCGGCACGGTAGGCGGCCCCCATGACCCGGGTGCGCAGCGCCTTCCTGCTCCGCACCGACGCCTCCCGGGTCCGGGCGCGGCCGGTCCGGGCGGCCTGCCGGGCGCGGTGGGCGGCGTATCCGCCCGGCAGCCCGGCGGCCCGGAAGAAGGCCGCCCGGTCGCCGGGCCGGATCCGGCCGGGGTCCGCCAGGACGGCCAGCAGATGCGCGGTACGGAGGGGGTGGACGCGGGGGTCCTCGCCGGTCTCGGCGAGGAGGCGGGCGTAGGCGTCGATGACCGCGAAGTGCGCGCGGCCCGGCGTGGTGGCGAAGGTACCGGCGCGGCGCAGGCGGTGGCGGACGCAGAGCCGGTCCAGCCGGTCGAGCGTGCCGGAACCGGCGGCGAGCAGACGCGCACGGTGGACGGGGAGAACGTCCTCGTACGGGCCGTCGGGGAAGCGGAGCCGGTGGGCCGTCCAGAACGCGCGGCGGAAGAGCTGGGCGCCGGGGGCGGGCGCCTCGTCCGGCGGCCGGACGTCCCCCCACCAGTCGACACGGTCATGGCCGAGGCACAGGACATCCGGCCCGCCCGTGTCCGGCCCGTCCGCGTCAGACCGTTGCGCGTCCGCCCCCTCCCCGTCCGGCCGTTGCGCGTCCGGCCCCTCCCCGTCCGGCCCGTCCGCGTCAGACCGTTGCCCGTCCGGCCCCTCCCCGTCCGGCCGTTGCGCGTCCAGCCGTTCCGCCATCGCCCCCAGCGCGCCCGGCAGCAACAGATCCTCGGGGTCCAGGAAGAGGAGGTACCGGCCCCGCGCCACGGCCGCCCCGGCATTCCGGGCCGCGCCGGTGCCGGTCGCGGAAGCGGACGCCGTACCCGCCCCGGTTGCCGGGTGTCCGTCCCCCCGGGGTCCGTCCGGCGGTGCCAGCACCCGCACCCGGGGATCGCGCCGCGCGTACTCGGCGGCGATCGCCGCGCCGCCGTCCGCCGAACCGTCGTCGACGACGATCAGCTCCCACGCGCACGGCCCGGCCCCAGCACCCGCACCCGCCACCACCTGCCCGCACACGGAGTCCAGGGCCGCTCTCAGATATCCCTGGGAACGGTGGACGGCCACGACGACACTGAGCAGCATGGCAGCCGAGCGTAATCGCGCCCGTGCGCATGGCGGTCACCCCATTCACCCGTTCGGGGCAGCGCCGGTGACCCGGTGGTCCCACCCCGGTTGAGGCAGGGCATGAAGCCACTCCTCAGCGTCGTCGTCCCGGTCCACAACGTCGAGGACTACCTCGGGGCGTGCCTGCGGTCGGTGGCCGGACAGACCCTCGACGCGATCGAGGTGGTGCTCGTCGATGACGGCTCGACGGATGGCAGCCGCCGGATCGCGGAGGAGTTCGCGGCACGCGACAGCCGCTTCCGCTGCGTCCACCAGCCCAACGCGGGGCTCAGCGCGGCCCGGAACGCCGGGGTCCGCCACACCACTCCCGGCGTCCCGTACCTGGCGTTCGCCGACAGCGACGACATCGTCGTGCACGACGCGTACGAACGGATGCTGGCCTCCCTGGAGTCGACCGGCTCCGACCTGGTGACCGGCAATGTGTGGCGGCTCGACGAGCGGGGGCGGCAGCAGGCCTGGCAGTACCGCTGGCTGACCGGCACCCACCGCCGTACCCACATCACCCGTGATCCGCGCCTGCTCGCGGACCGGGTCGCCTGGAACAAGGTGTTCCGGCGCTCGTTCTGGGACCGGCACGCCTTCGCCTTCCCCGAGGGGAAGCTCTACGAGGACACCCCGGTGATGATCCCGGCGCACCACCTCGCCCGGTCCGCCGACGTCCTGCACGAACACGTCTACTACTGGCGGGTGCGGGAGGGGTCGATCACCCGGCGGCGTACGGACGTCCAGGGCGTACGGGACCGGATCGCCGCGTGCGAGCAGGTCAGCGCGTTCCTCGCAGGCCGGGACCCGGCGCAGCGGCGGGCGTACGACACGTCCTGTCTGCGCGACGACTTCGTGTACTTCCTGGACGGGCTGCCGATGGGCGGCACGGCCTACCGTTCGGCGTTCCTGGCGGACGCGGGCGCGTTCCTGGACCGGGCCGGGGACGGTGTCCTGGACGGACTGCCGGTGGAGCTGCGCATCAAGTGGCAGCTGGTACGGGAACGCCGGCTGGACGAGCTGCTGGCCGTCCTCGCCTTCGAGCGGACCAACGGCGCGGGAACGTTCGCGGTCGAGGGGCTGCCGGGGCGGCGGCGGGCGGTCTACCCCGGTGTCGACGGGGCGAGCGCCCGGCTGTCCCGTACCGATCTGCCCGCCGTGGCACGGCTGTCGGACGCGTCCTGGGGGCAGGACGGGAAGCTCCGGCTGCGCGGGTACGCGTACATCCGCAACCTCGCGGCGGGGACGGCCCGGCACTCGCTCAAGGTGGGGATGGTGCGTACGGCCGAGGGCCGGCGGCTGCGGACCGTGCCCGTACGGTCCGTCCCGATGCCCGGGGCGACCGTCGACTCGGGGCAGGAGCCGCACTGTTACGACCACTCCGGCTTCGAGATGGTCCTCGACCCGCACCGGCTGGGGCCGGGCGGCTGGCTGGTGGGGATCGTGGTCGCCGGTCATGGCGTGGCCCGCCGCGTGGCCGTGCGCGCCGTGGACGCCGCCGCCGCGCAGCCCCTGGTCCACGACCTGGGCGGGGGACGGCGGGCGGTGCTCGGCTACCTGGGCGGCCGCCTCGTGCTGACCGTGTCGCAGGTGCCCGCGCTGGCCGAGGCTCACGACGGCGACGGAAGCGGAGGGACCCTTGAGGTGACCGGCCGGCTGTACGGGGCGGCCCGCCCGGCCGCCCTGCTGCTGACCCGTGACGGGGCGGCCGAAGGTGCTGGGGCGGAGTGGAGCTGTCCGGTGGTGTGCGGGGACGAAGGGAGCGAGGGGGACGGCGGGGCCGGCGGGGGCGCGGGCCGTGAGGGGGGCGTCGCGGTCTTCTCGGCGCGCGTTCCCCTGGCGGACCTCGCCGCCGTACCGCCCGCCCCGCACCTGGCTCCCATCGAGGTCGAACCGGAATCCGGTGTGCGCTGGCGGGCCCGGCTGGTCATGGCCGACGGGACGCGGGTCCCGCTGGCCGCCGCCCCGGACCTGCCGCCTCCGGCCCTCGCCGACGCGGCGGGCGAGCTGGTGGTGGACGTGAGCGGGCAGCCGTTCGCGGACGGGGCGGAGTGGGCGGAGGACGGCAGGCTGCGCATCACGGGTACGGCGGCGGAGACGGGAACGGCGGCAGCGGCTCCGGCGAGGGCGGGGGCGGAACCCGGGACCGGCGCCGGAACCCAGGACTCCCTCACGCTCCGCCACGAGACCCTGCGCGAGACGGTGACCGTGCCCATGGACCGCCGGGCGGGCCGCTTCACCGCGCTGGTCCCCGGCTCTCTCCCGGAAGGCCGGTGGGCCCTGTACCTCCACGACACCCCGGTCCGTGTCCTGGCCTCCCTCGCCGCCCGCCTCCCCGTCCGGAACGACAAGCGGAACGAGAACCGGAACGAGAGCCGGAGCGAGAAGGTGACCGAGAGCAGGAACGAGAACCGGCACGCCGAGCCGGTGCTCGACCGGCGGCACGGCGACCGGCTGACCGTGTACATCGGCCCGTTCCTCGCCCCCGCCGAGCGGGGCGCGTACCGCCAGCGCCGTCTGCGCACCACGCACTACCGGGACCGGCGCACGCTCCCGCTCCGCGACGCCGTCCTCTACGCGGGCGGGGACTCCCCCCGGGCCGTCCACGCCGAGCTGGTACGCCGCGGCACCGACACCGAGCACCTCTACGTCACCGGCACCGTCCCCGGGCGCGCCGCACCCGTACCGCCCGCCGCGCGCCCGGTCCTCGCGCACAGCGCCGACTGGTACGAGGCACTGGCGCGGGCCCGGCGGATCGTCACCGACGGACAGCTGCCGGTCTGGTTCGAGCGCCGCCCGGGGCAGACCGTCGTCCAGACCTGGCACGGCACCCCGCTCGGCCGCTTCGGCACCGGTCTGACGGACACCCTGTACGCCGACCATCACGACCTCGCCACTCTGCCGCACCGCTCGTCCCAGTGGTCCGTGCTGGTCTCCCCCAGCCGTTTCGCCACGCCCCTGCTGCGCCGCTCACTGGCGTACGGGGGCGAGGTGCTGGAGGCCGGCTCACCCGCGAACGACCTGCTCTTCTCGCCCGACCGCGACAAGACCGCCGAGCGGGTCAGGCGCGGCCTCGGTATCCCGGACGGACACCGCGTGGTGCTGTACGCGCCGACGTACCGCGACCAGCTGGCCCATGCGCCGGGCGCACTCCCCGCACACTCCTCCGCCCTGTACCGCTGGGACCCGGCGCTGGACACGCACGCCCTGGCGCGGTCGCTCGGCTCCGGCCACACGGTGCTGGTCCGCAGGCACCCCCGGGTGACCGGCGGCCCGCCGGAGGGGCCCGCCGTGCGCGACGTCTCCGGACACCCGGACACCGCCGAGCTGCTGCTGATCACCGATGTCCTGGTCACCGACTACACGGGCCTGGTGTTCGACTTCGCGCACACCGGCCGCCCGATGCTCTTCCACACCTACGACCTGGAGCACTACCGCGACACCGTGCGCGGCTTCTGTCTGGACTTCGAGACCAGGGCCCCGGGTCCGCTGCTCGTCACCACACTGGAGGTCGCCCTGGCGCTGCGGGACACCGGGGCGCTCACGGCCCGGCACGCGGACGCGTACGAGAGCTTCCGGCGCGACTACTGCGACCTGGACGACGGCGGGGCGGCGGGCCGGGTCGCGGACCGGCTGCTCACCGACGGCGACTGACGGCGGCTGACGGGAACTGATGGCAGCTGACAGGGACTGACGGCAGCGACGCCCCACGAGGACCCGCGCCGATCAGGGCCCGGTGCGGATCAGAGGCCCCATACCGATCAGGGGTCCGTGCCGATCAGGGGTTCCTGAGCGCGGCGACCGCCGACGCGGCCAGATCGTCCAGGTACCCCTTGGGCAGATCACCGCGGACCACGGCCAGCCGCCAGTAGAGCGGGCCGACGATCAGGTCGAGGGCCCGGCCCGGATCACTGCCCTCCGGCAGTTCGCCGCGGGCCACCGCCGCCCGGACGACGACCGCGGCGACGCCCTGCTGCGGGTCGAGCAGGGCGGCCTTGATCGTGTCCGAGATCTCCGGATTGCGGGCCGCCTCGACGAGCAGGTCCGGGATCACCTGCGAGGCGACGGGGTGGCGCAGCGCGTACGCCGCCAGTTCGAGCACGGCTCGCACATCCCCGTACAGCGAACCGGTGGCCGGGGCCGGCATGCCCTGGGCCGCGACTGCCGAGACCAGGTCCAGGACGAGGTGGAGCTTGGACTTCCAGCGGCGGTAGACGGCGGTCTTGCCGACGCCCGCACGCCGCGCGATGCCCTCGATGGACATCCGGGCGAATCCCGAGGCGGCCAGTTCCTCGAAGACGGCGGCGCGGATGGCGTCGGTCACGTCCTCTCGCAGCACGGCGGCGCCTGCCGGGGCGCGGCGGCGGGATCCCCGTTCAGTGGTCATGGCCGAATGATAGTCCGTAACGACGAAACGGTTGCGTTGCGACGTCGGAGCGCCCTACTCTCAGCGTGACGACGATACGGTTCCGTCCCGTCGACCGCGACGTGTCGTCCCGACCACTTCCCAGCACCGCCGTCCGATGTTCCTCCGGACGTTTCACCCCCCTCCGTCGAAAGCGATCGTGGTGAGCCAGACAGCAGCTCCACCGCCCCCGGTGGACACCGCACCCGCACCCACCGCACCCACCTCCCCCCAGCCGCCCGTCTACGCCCCGGGCGAACTGGCCGCGCTCGCCGCCCGGCACGGGCTGACCGTCAGCGGGGCCCGGCCGTCGCTGGGCGCGTACATCCGGCAGCTCTGGGGGCGCCGGCACTTCATCACGGCGTTCGCCACCGCCAAGCTGACCGCGCAGTACAGCCAGGCGAAACTCGGCCAGATCTGGCAGATCATGACCCCGCTGCTGAACGCGACGGTCTACTACTTCATCTTCGGCGTCCTGATGAACACGAAGCACGGCGTCGCCGACTTCGTCCCGTTCCTGGTCACCGGCGTCTTCATCTGGACCTTCACCAGCAGCTCGATCACGGCGGGCACCCGGGCCATCAGCGGCAACATCGGCCTGGTCCGGGCCCTGCACTTCCCGCGTGCCTCGCTGCCCGTGGCGCTGGCCCTGCAACAGCTGCAGCAGCTGCTCTTCTCGATGGGCGCGCTGTTCCTGATCCTGCTCGTCTTCGGGCAGTACCCGCGGCCGTCCTGGCTGCTGGCGGTCCCCGCGCTGATGCTGCAGGCCGTGTTCAACACCGGCGTGTCGATGGCCGTGGCGCGGCTCACCGCCAAGACCCCGGACATCGCGCAGCTGACGCCGTTCGTGCTGCGTACGTGGATGTACTCCTCGGGCGTCATGTGGAGCCTGGACAGCCTGCTCAAGGGCGACCGGGTCCCGCACTTCGTGATGGTGGCGCTGGAGTACAACCCGGCGGCCGTCTACATCGACCTGATGCGCTACGCGCTCATCGACAGCTTCGCCCGGGACCAGCTGCCCCCGCACGTCTGGGCGGTCGCGGCGGGCTGGGCGCTCCTGTGCGGAGTGGCCGGATTCGTGTACTTCTGGCAGGCGGAGGAGCAGTACGGACGTGGCTGAGACACCCGGCGCGACCAGCGCACCCGAAGCACCCGGCACGGGCCCCGGCCCGACCGGCGCACCCGGAACCCCCGGCGCACCCGACACCCGGATCCCCACCGTCGTCGTCGACGGGGTCCACATCACCTACAAGGTCCACGGGGCCCGTAAGGGGCGGGGCAGCGCGACCTCCGCCCTGAGCCGGCTCACCTCGCGCCGGCAGAGCCCCGGCGTACGCGAGGTGCACGCCGTGAGGGGGGTCAGCTTCGCCGCGTACAAGGGTGAGGCCATCGGCCTGATCGGATCCAACGGATCGGGGAAGTCGACGCTCCTGAAGGCCATCGCGGGGCTGCTGCCGCCGACCGAGGGCCACGTCCACACCCAGGGGCAGCCGTCGCTGCTCGGCGTGAACGCCGCGCTGATGAGCGATCTGACCGGCGAGCGCAATGTCGTGCTCGGCGGGCTCGCGATGGGCATGACGCGCCGGCAGATCCGCGAGCGCTACGACCAGATCGTGGACTTCTCCGGCATCAACGAGAAGGGCGACTTCATCACCCTGCCGATGCGGACGTACTCCTCGGGCATGGGGGCCCGCCTGCGGTTCTCCATCGCCGCCGCCAAGAGCCACGACGTGCTGCTGATCGATGAGGCACTGTCCACGGGCGACGCGAGATTCCGGCGCCGCAGCAAGGACCGGATCATGGAGCTCCGCAAGGAGGCCGGCACGGTCTTCCTGGTCAGCCACAGCAACAAGTCGATCACCGAGACCTGCGACCGGGCGCTCTGGCTGGAAGCGGGAACGCTGCGCATGGACGGTCCGGCGAAGCAGGTGGTGGCCGCCTACGAGCAGTTCACCAAGAAGAAGTAACCGGGCCCGTACGGCGGTCGGGGACGAGCCGGTACCCGCACTCGTCCCCGACCGCCTACGGCATCGGCCCTACGCGTGCGTACGCAGCAGCGTCCGCATGGTCCGCATCGCCACGGACAGGTTCGCCAGGTCGAACGCATCCGAGCTCTGGATCTCCTCCAGCGTGGCCCGCGAACGGGTCAGGATCGCCGCGTTCTTCTCCTCCCACGCCCTGAACCGCTCCTCGGGCGTCGAGGTCCCGTTGCCCACGCCCAGCACGTCGGCCGTCAGCGCGGCGTGCGCGGCGTACAGGTCCTCGCGGATGGAGGCACGGGCCATGGACTGCCAGCGGTCCGCCCGCGGCAGTTCGATGATCCGGTCCATCAGCTGGGTGATCCGCAGCCGGTCGGCGAGGTCGTAGTACACCTCGGCGACGGCCAGCGGGGCCTTGCCCGTCCGGTCCGCGATCGCCACGATGTCCAGCGCCGGGAAGGCGGAGGAGAACCCGGCGACCCGGGTCGCCAGCTCGTCCGGGACCCCCACCGAGGTGAGTTCGTCCAGGATCGACCGGTACCAGTCGAGGTCGGCGCCCATGAGCAGCTTGGGCAGCTCGTTCCAGACCTGCTCGACCCCGTCGCTGAAGAAGGCGATGGTCTCCGCGATCTGGACCGGCTGCGGCCGGTTGCCCAGGAGCCAGCGCGAACCGCGCTCGACCAGCCGGCGCGAGTGGAGCCGGATACGGGTCTGGACATCGGCCGCGACCTGGTTGTCGAGCGACTCCACGGCGTCCCACACCTGGGCCAGGCCGAAGATCTCCCGGGCGGCCGCCTGCGCCCGCACGATCTCCTCGATCGAGGCGCCGGTCTCCTCCCGCAGCCGGTGCAGGAAGGTCGAGCCACCGGTGTTCACGGTGTCGTTGACCAGGACGGTCGTGATGATCTCGCGCCGCAGGGCGTGCCCGTCCACCGCCTCGGGGAAGCGCTCGTGCAGCCGCTCCGGGAAGTACGCGTGCAGGAGCTTCTGCAGATGCGGGTCGTCCGGCAGGCTGGTGGAGATCAGCTCGTCGGCGGCCGTGATCTTGGTGTACGCGAGCAGGACGGCCAGCTCGGGCTGGCTCAGCCCCTTGCCACCGCTGAGGAGCTCGCGGATCTGCCGGTCGTTCGGCAGGAACTCCAGCGCCCGGTCCAGGTGTCCGTCGCGGCCCAGCCGGCGCATGAAGCGCTGGTGGGCGTGGAGCAGGGACGGGGACTGGGCGGTGGCGTTGGCGAGCGCGGTGTTCTGCGCGTAGTTGTTGCGCAGCACCAGCCCGCCGACCTCGTCGGTCATCTCGGCGAGCAGCTTGTTGCGCTGCTTGACGGTCATGTCGCCGTCCCGGACCAGACCGTTGAGCAGGATCTTGATGTTCACCTCGTGGTCGGAGGTGTCCACACCGGCGCTGTTGTCGATCGCGTCGGTGTTGATCCGGCCGCCGGTGCGGGCGAACTCGATCCGGCCGAGCTGGGTGGCCCCGAGGTTGCCGCCCTCGCCGACGACCTTGGCGCGCAGGTCCTCGCCGTTGACCCGGATCGCGTCGTTGGCCTTGTCGCCGACGTCGGTGTTCGACTCCGACGACGCCTTGATGTACGTGCCGATGCCGCCGTTCCACACGAGGTCGACGGGGGCCTTGAGGATGGTCTGCATCAGCTCGGCGGGCGTCATCTTGGCGATGCCCGCGTCGATGCCGAGCGCCTCGCGGATGTGCGCGTTGAGCGGGATCGCCTTCGCGGTACGGGGGTGGACGCCGCCGCCCGCGGAGAGCAGGTCCGTGCTGTAGTCGGCCCAGGAGCTGCGCGGCAGGTCGAACAGCCTGCGCCGCTCCGCGTACGAGGTGGCGGCGTCCGGCTTCGGGTCGAGGAAGATGTGCCGGTGGTCGAAGGCCGCGACCAGCCTGATGTGCTCGGAGAGCAGCATGCCGTTGCCGAAGACGTCACCGGACATGTCGCCGACGCCGACGACGGTGAAGTCCTCGGTCTGGGTGTCGTGGCCCAGCTCGCGGAAGTGGCGCTTGACGGACTCCCAGGCACCGCGGGCCGTGATGCCCATGCCCTTGTGGTCGTAGCCGACGGAGCCGCCGGAGGCGAAGGCGTCGCCGAGCCAGAAGCCGTAGGCGACGGCGATCTCGTTGGCGATGTCGGAGAAGCTCGCCGTGCCCTTGTCGGCGGCGACGACGAGGTAGGTGTCCGCCTCGTCGTGGCGGACGACGTCGACGGGCGGCACGACCTCTCCGGCCACCATGTTGTCGGTGATGTCGAGCAGTGCCGAGATGAACGTCCGGTACGAGGCGATGCCCTCGGCCAGCCAGGCGTCACGGTCGAGCGCCGGGTCCGGGAGCTGCTTGGCGACGAAGCCGCCCTTGGCGCCGACCGGCACGATGACGGTGTTCTTCACCATCTGCGCCTTGACCAGGCCGAGGATCTCCGTACGGAAGTCCTCGCGCCGGTCCGACCAGCGCAGCCCGCCGCGGGCGACCTTGCCGAAGCGCAGGTGGACGCCCTCGACGCGCGGCGAGTACACCCAGATCTCGAACGCCGGACGGGGCGCGGGCAGGTCCGGGATGACCTGCGGGTCGAACTTCATCGAGACGTAGGCGTGCGGCTTGCCGCTCTCCGCCTTCTGGAAGAAGTTGGTGCGCAGGGTCGCCTTGATCACGGTGAGGAAGGACCGCAGGATCCGGTCCTCGTCGAGCGAGGCGACCTGGTCCAGGGCCCCTTCGAGCTCTTCGAGGAGCCCGTCGGTCAGCTCCGTACCCGCTCGCTGGCGCTCGGGGGACATCCGGGCCTCGAAGAGGGAGACCAGCAGCCGGGTGGTGTGGACGTTGGTACGGAGAGTGCTCTCCATGTAGTCCTGGCTGAAGGTCGATCCGGCCTGGCGCAGGTACTTCGCGTAGGCGCGCAGCACCATCGCCTGCCGCCAGTTCAGCCCGGCGCCGAGCACGAGGGCGTTGAAGCCGTCGTTCTCGGCCTCGCCCTTCCACACGGCGGCGAAGGCGTCCTGGAACCGGTCGCGGGCGTCGTCCGCCAGATAGCCGCCGTTGCCCGTGGGCACCGGCATCCGCAGCCCGAAGTCATAGACCCAGGCGTGCGTGCGGTCGGCGCAGCGCAGCTCGTAGGGCCGCTCGTCGACAACCTCGACACCGAGCTGCTGAAGGGCCGGGAGGACGGCGGACAGGGACACCTGCTCGCCGGTCCGGTAGATCTTGAAGCGGCGCTCGCCGGGGCCGGCGCCGACGGGCTCGTACAGGCTGAGGGCGAAGTCCTTCTCGTCCTGCTTGAGCGCTTCGAGGTGGACCAGGTCGGCCACGGCGGCGCGCGGCGAGTGGTCGGCCTTGTAGCCCTCGGGGAACGAGTGCCCGTACTGGCGCAGCAGCTCGGCGGCACGCTCCTCGCCGCATTCGGCGTTCAGCGCCTCCTGGAAGCCGTCGGCCCAGGAGCGGGCGGCCTCGACGAGCCGGCCCTCGATGCGGTCGGCGTCGGCGTCGGTGAGGTGCGGCAGCTCGGTGCCCGGGGGCACCCGGATGACGAAGTGGAGCCGGGAGAGGATCGACTCGGTGTTCCAGGCGGTGAAGTCGACGCTGGTGCCGCCCAGCTCCTCCTTGAGGATGTCGATCAGCCGGAGCCGTACACCGGTGGTGTAGCGGTCGCGCGGCAGGTAGACGATCGCGGAGTAGTAGCGGCCGTACTCGTCCTGGCGCAGGTACAGCCGCAGCCTGCGGCGTTCCTGGAGGTAGAGCACGGACGTGACGACGGAGCGGAGCTGGTCGACGGGCGTCTGGAAGAGCTCGTCGCGCGGGTAGGTCTCCAGGATCTGGAGCAGGTCGCGGCCGTCGTGGCTGTTGTACGTGAAGCCCGCGCCCTCCAGCACCTCGGCGACCTTGCGGCGGATGACGGGCACCCGGCGCACGGACTCGGTGTAGGCGGCGGACGAGAACAGCCCGAGGAAGCGGCGCTCGCCGATGACGTTGCCCTCGGCGTCGAACTTCTTCACCCCGACGTAGTCGAGGTAGCTGGGGCGGTGCACGGTCGCCCGGCTGTTGGCCTTCGTCAGGACGAGGAGCTTGTGCTCACGGGCCTTGGCGCGGGCGTCGGCGGGCAGCCGGTCGAAGGACGGGCTGACGGGGTGCGCCTCGTCCTCGGTGTGCTGCGGGTCGGAGCGCAGGATGCCGAGGCCGGTGCCGGGCACGGCGGCCAGCGCGTCGGTGTCCCTGAGCTCGTACTCGCGGTAGCCGAGGAAGGTGAAGTGGTCGGCGGCCAGCCAGCGCAGCAGCTCGCGGGCCTCGTCGACCTCGTCGTCGGCCAGGTCGTCCAGCGGCTCGCCGGGAAGGTCGTCGGCGATCCGCAGGGCGGCGTCGCGCATCTTCTCCCAGTCCTCGACGGTCTCCCGTACGTCGGACAGGACACGCAGCAGATCGGCGGTGATCTGCTTCAGGTCGGCGCGGTCGGTCTCGCGGTCGATCTCGACGTGGATCCAGGACTCGACGAGCGCGTCGTGCGGCAGCTCCGCCTTGGCGTCCTTGGCCCCCTTGGCGTTCTTGCGGCCCTGGGGGTTCGTCGCGACACCGCGGCCCTCGGTGAGGACCTCGATGAGCTTGCCGGTGACGTCACGGCGGACGATGACCTGCGGGTGGATCACGACATGGATGCCGCGGCCCTGGCGGGACAGCTCATTGGTGACGGAGTCGACCAGGAAGGGCATGTCGTCGGTGACGACCTCGACGACGGAGTGGCTGGAGGTCCAGCCGTTCTCCTCGACGGTCGGGGTGTGCACCCGGACGTTCGCCGTGCCCTGGGGGCGATTCTCGGCCAGCCGGTAGTGGGAGGACGCGGCGCCGAAGACATCGACCGGGTCCCGGCCGCTGATGTCCTCCGGAGCGGTGTGGAGGTAGTAGCGCTGGAGATAGGAGAGCAGCATGTCCTGGGCCGGGCGCTCGCCCTGGCCGGCCTCGTCCCCGGTGCCGGCCGCGGCGGCGGCGCGCACCCTTGGGGTACTCCCCGGCCCACCGGCACCACCACCCGGGCTGTTGTCAGCTACCTCGGCGGCCCGTGCGAGCAGCTCGGCCTTGGCTTCGTCCAGCTTGGTCTGCATGTCCTCTGGCTCCTGTCGCGCGCCGTTGCGTGACGTAGGTGAAAAAGACGGCGTAACGCCACGACGCGGGGTATCCGGTCTGGGACGACGCTATGCCGCTATGAGAGATGTCCGGGACCTTATTGGCCATTTTCGGCAGCGGGTCCGGGCCAGGGGCTGTACAGCGGGTCGCGGCCATGGCCCCGACCCGCGGGCATTCCCCGGGGAGATCGCGGATCGCCCGGGTGCGGTGGCACTCCGGGCGCAGGCCGGGGGCTTCGCTGCCCCCGAGGCGTATCGCGCTGATCACGGGACAAGGCTATCTCCCTCGCACCCACAACCGTCATGGGCTGTATGTGTACAAAAGAAGGCCACGAACTTTGACACTCTGGACAGTGCGTCGCGCGCCCTCTTGGCGAACTCCGCACGGCGGGGCAGGCTGGCGGGCCGTACGACACCGCCCCTTCCGGTCCTCCGACGCCTGGGAGCCCCGCCATGGCACAGAAGATCCTGCTCGTCACCGGTGACGCCGCCGAGTCCCTGGAAGTCCTGTATCCGTACCAGCGGCTGCGCGAGGAGGGGTACGAGGTCGACATCGCGGCCCCCGAGCGCAAGACGCTGCGTTTCGTGGTCCATGACTTCGAGCCGGGTTTCGACACCTACACGGAGAAGCCGGGCTACACCTGGCCGGCCGACCTGGCCTTCTCCGAGGTCGACCCCGGCGCCTACGCCGCTCTGGTGATCCCGGGCGGCCGGGCCCCCGAGTACCTGCGCAACAACGCCGAGCTGCGCAAGATCGTCAGCGCGTTCCTCGACGGCGACCGGCCGGTGGCCCAGATCTGCCACGGCCCGCTCATCACGGCCGCGACGGGCGGCCTCAGCGGCCGCAGGGTCACCGCGTACCCCGCGCTGGAGCCGGACATGCAGACCGCGGGGGCCACGTTCCAGGACGCGGAGGCGGTCGTGGACGGCACGCTCGTCTCATCCAGGGCGTGGCCGGACCACTCGGCCTGGATGCGCGAGTTCCTGAAGGTGCTCCGCGCGGCATCGGGATCGCCCGACGGCACGTCCGGCGGCTGAGGCCGGGCGGGCCGAGGTGGAGGCGCCGCGCTGCCGGGACCGCACGCCCGCCCGCGGCGCGGCTTCCGCCGCGGCCCGGAAGCCCGCGCCGAGCCCGCGCGAGCCGCCCGGCCCGGCGCTCTCCTCGGCCCGTGCTCTCCCCGGCCCGGCGCGCTCCTCAGCCCGTGAACACCTCGGCCAGCGCCACGGCCTCCGCCAGGCTGTCGACCACCGGCACTCCCGCCGCCTCCAGGCTGCCCCGGCTGTGCGATCCCCCGGTGTAGAGCACCGCACGCGCACCGACATGCGCCGCGGCCACGGCGTCGTCCACCGCGTCCCCGATGACGACCGAGTGCTCGGGGGATATCCCGTCCAGCGCCGCGAAGTGCCGCTCCATGTGCTGCGCCTTGCTGCCGCCGGACGGCCCCGTGCGCCCGTCGACGCGGACGAAGCGGCTCTCGATGCCGTACCCCCGCACCACGGGGACCAGCTGCTCGTGCCCGTACATGCTCAGCAGCGACTGGCTGCGGCCCGCGCCCTGCCACTGGGCGAGCAGCTCCTCGACGCCCTCGGTGAGACCGCAGGCGGGCCGCCGCTCCGCGTAGTAGCGGTGGAAGCTGCCGTCCATCCGCTCCCACTCGGCCCGGGTGGGCAGCCGGCCCAGGAGCCGCTCGTAGAAACGGGGTATCGGGACGCAGTACATCTCGCGGTACTGCGCCAGCGTGATCGGCTCCAGCTCGACCTCGGCGAACGCGGCGTTCGTCGCGTGGATCACGGCCTGGATGTCGTCGAGCAGCGTGCCGTTCCAGTCCCAGACCAGATGCGTACGGTTCTTCCCCGGTGTCCCCATACCGAAAAACGGTACTCGCCGGGTACGACACTCACGCGATGAGGTGAGGAATCTCCTGGATGCCGAACCACAGCAGCTCATGGTCCTCGGCACCGTCCACGGTGAACTGCGCGTCGTCGTCACCGAGGTCAGCCGCCCCCAGCGCCGCCGCGGCGGCCGCCACGTCCTTCTCGGCGTCATCGGCGTCCACATGCACCGCGGCCGCCTTGGCGAGCGCCAGGGCGGAGGGGATCCGCACCTCGCCGAGGGACGACCCGTCCAGGCTGTGATCGGGGTCGGCGACCGCGTGCCCGTCCGGTACGTCGACGGCGACGACGACCCGTCGGCGGGGCTCCTCGGGCTTGCCCGCGATCATCCGGAGCGAGGCGGCGGCGGCCCGGTTGAGCGCCGCGTACTCCAGCTCCTCGATGTCGTCGGAGACGTACCACTCACGCAGTCCGGGGGTCACCGCGTAGGCGGTCAGCGGTCCGGGCCCGACCTCGCCCGCCCGGTGCGCCGCTGCGAGACCGGAAAGGGTCAGGGGGACGTACACGCGCATGGCAGGCCGCTTTCGTAGTCGGAAACGCCTTCAGGATACGTGGACGTCCCCTTTCGGGTTCCGATGAGCGGCCCCGCCCGTCCACCGGTAACAGTGCGTCACCCCCGTCACAGGCCTTGCGGCCCAAGGCATGTGCCACTGATGGGTGAACCCGCCGGGTGCGCGGCGCCGCCGCGGGGGCCCTTGCGGTGCTGCCGACCGTCCCCGTAGAAGGACCCCAACAGAAGTTACTGCCCGGTATTCGTCCGGGCCCGGGTTCACGGGGGCGATGAGCATGAGCACGGACAACAGGCGGCCCACCGGCCGACGCGACCAGCGCAGGCCCGGCCGCGTACCGCCGCAGCGGACCCCGCAACGGCCCCGGCAGCCACCGCGCCCGCACCAGTGGTTCGCGGAACGTCTGCTCGCGGTCCTCAGCGGCCAGCGCCCGGTGCACTGGATGCTCGGCCACACCATCGGCGAGGCCTACGACCAGCTGGCCGAGCTGGCCCCGGACACCCCGCTGAGGGCCGCCCGGGGCAGCCGCCCGGTCGTACGCCGCTGCTACGGCGCCCAGCCCGCGACCGGCGTCGTCGAGGCGTTCGCGAGCATCGCGGCGGGAGACAGGGTCAGGGCCATGGCCTTCCGCCTGGAACAGGGCACCGACCTCCGCTGGCGCTGCGCGGCGGTGGAACTGGACCGGTCGAGCCGGGCCGTCCACTGAGCACGCGCCACGGCCGCGGGCCGCACACCCCGCGCCGGACCCCCGCACCGCGCACGCCGCGTCACCCCAGGACACGGCCGGGGCCGGACACCGTGTGGTGTCCGGCCCCGGCCGTACCGCGCGGAGACGCGGCGCGGGCCGCCGTACGGACTTCCGTACCGGCGGCCCGGCCCTCCGTGCTACTTCTTGCGCCGACGCCCTCCGGTGCCGCCGCCCTTCTGCGCCTTGCGCCGCTCCGCACGCGTCATGCCGTCCGCCTCGGAGCGCGCGCCGTCACCGTTGGCGAAGTCGCCCTCGACGACGCCGCCCTCGCCGTCCACCGTGGGAGCGGAGAAGTGCAGCCGGTCCGGCCGCTGCGGAGCGTCCAGGCCCTTGGCCCGGATCTCCGGACGGGAGGCGGCCGCGGCGGGCGCGCCCTCCTTGGAGAGCGAGGTCCGCTCGGCACCGTCCTGCACCGGAACCTCCTCGACCTGCTGCTCGACCTGGACCTCCAGGTTGAACAGGTAGCCGACGGACTCCTCCTTGATGCCTTCCATCATGGCGTTGAACATGTCGAAGCCCTCGCGCTGGTACTCCACCAGCGGGTCCTTCTGCGCCATGGCCCGCAGGCCGATGCCCTCCTGGAGGTAGTCCATCTCGTAGAGGTGCTCGCGCCACTTGCGGTCCAGGACGGACAGCACCACGCGCCGCTCCAGCTCCCGCATGATCTCGGAGCCGAGCGTCTTCTCGCGCTCCTCGTACTGCTCGTGGATGTCGTCCTTGACGGACTCCGCGATGAACTCCGCCGTGACACCGGCCAGGTCCCCGGCGGCCTCCTCCAGCTCCACGACGGTGACCTTCACCGGGTAGAGCTGCTTGAAGGCGCCCCACAGCCGGTCGAGGTCCCACTCCTCGGCGAAGCCCTCGGCGGTCTCCTGCCGGATGTAGTCGTCGATCGTGTCGTCCATGAAGTGACGGATCTGGTCCTGGAGGTCCTCGCCCTCCAGGACGCGGCGGCGCTCACCGTAGATGACCTCGCGCTGCCGGTTGAGCACCTCGTCGTACTTCAGGACGTTCTTGCGCGTCTCGAAGTTCTGCTGCTCGACCTGCGACTGCGCCGACGCGATGGCCCGCGTGACCATCTTGTTCTCGATCGGCACATCGTCGGGCACATTGGCCATCGACATGACGCGCTCGACCATCTGGGCCTTGAACAGGCGCATCAGGTCGTCGCCCAGCGACAGGTAGAAGCGGGACTCGCCCGGGTCGCCCTGACGGCCGGAACGGCCGCGCAGCTGGTTGTCGATACGGCGCGACTCGTGCCGCTCGGTGCCCAGCACATAGAGCCCGCCGAGGTCCTTGACCTCTTCGAACTCCGCCTTCACGGCCTGCTCGGCCTTCTCCAGCGCGGCGGGCAGCGCGGCCGCCCACTCCTCGACGTGCTCGACCGGGTCGAGACCGCGCTGGCGCAGCTCGGCCTCGGCGAGGTCGTCCGGGTTGCCGCCGAGCTTGATGTCGGTGCCTCGGCCGGCCATGTTCGTGGCGACGGTGACCGCACCCTTGCGGCCGGCCTGGGCGACGATCGTCGCCTCCCGGTCGTGCTGCTTGGCGTTGAGGACCTCGTGCTGCACCCCGCGCTTGGAGAGCTGCTGCGAGAGGTACTCGGACTTCTCGACCGAGGTGGTGCCGACCAGGATCGGCTGGCCCTTCTCGTGCTTCTCGGCGATGTCGTCGACGACCGCGGCGAACTTGGCGACCTCGGTGCGGTAGATCAGGTCGGACTGGTCGGCACGGACCATCGGCCGGTTCGTCGGGATCGGCACGACGCCCAGCTTGTAGATCTGGTGGAACTCGGCGGCCTCGGTCATCGCCGTACCGGTCATGCCGGAGAGCTTGCCGTAGAGGCGGAAGAAGTTCTGCAGGGTGATCGTGGCAAGGGTCTGGTTCTCGTCCTTGATGTCCACCCCTTCCTTCGCCTCGATCGCCTGGTGCATGCCCTCGTTGTAGCGGCGGCCGGCGAGGATACGGCCGGTGTGCTCGTCGACGATCATGACTTCGCCGTCGATGACGACGTAGTCCTTGTCCTTCTTGAAGAGTTCCTTGGCCTTGATGGCGTTGTTGAGATACCCGACGAGCGGCGTGTTCACCGACTCGTAGAGGTTCTCGATGCCGAGCCAGTCCTCGACCTTCGCGACACCGGGCTCATGGATGGCGACGGTCCGCTTCTTCTCGTCGACCTCGTAGTCGCCGGTCTCCTCGATCCCCTTCAGCGGGTTGCCCGCCTCACCCCGGGTGAGGCGCGTGACCAGCTTGGCGAAGTCGCCGTACCACTTGGTGGCCTGGTCGGCGGGGCCGGAGATGATCAGCGGCGTACGGGCCTCGTCGACGAGGATCGAGTCGACCTCGTCGACGATCGCGAAGTTGTGACCGCGCTGGACGAGCTCGTCCTGCGACCAGGCCATGTTGTCGCGGAGGTAGTCGAAGCCGAACTCGTTGTTCGTGCCGTACGTGATGTCGCAGGCGTACTGCTCACGTCGCTGCGCCGGGGTCATGTTGGCGATGATGCAGCCGACCTCCAGGCCCAGGAACTTGTGCACCCGGCCCATCATCTCGGAGTCACGCTCGGCCAGGTAGTCATTGACCGTGATCAGGTGCACGCCCTTGCCGGAGAGCGCGTTGAGATACGCGGGCAGGGTGCCGACGAGGGTCTTGCCCTCACCGGTCTTCATCTCGGCGACATAACCGAGGTGCAGGGCGGCTCCGCCCATCATCTGAACGTCGTAGTGGCGCTGTCCGAGGACACGCTTGGCGGCCTCACGGACCGTCGCGAAGGCTTCGGGAAGCAGGTCGTCCAGGCTCTCGCCGTCCGCGTACCGTTCCTTGTACTCGTCGGTGAGCGCCCGCAGCTCGGCGTCGGAGAGGTTGACGAAGTCCTCTTCGATGGAGCTGACCTGGTCCGCGATGCGGTGCAGTTTGCGCAGGATCTTGCCTTCGCCTGCACGCATGAGCTTGTTGAAGACGGACACTGAGGCTGGTCTCCTTGCCGGTCGGGCCTGGCACTGGGTCGTGTAATGGACTCTGGCGCGGGCACGGCAGGTGGGCCCCACCGCAACGGCCATCGTAAGCGAGGACCCCACCGCGTCGGGAGGGCTGCTGTCGCGTGGACCTCGCAGCACCCCCACAGAACAACGGCCGGAAGGCACGGAAGGTGCCGGGAAGCCCCAAAAGTGCTCGCATCGCGCGGGCCGGCTCACCACAATCCCTGCATGGAGCCGATCACCCTCACCACGGAACGCCTGCTGCTGCGACCCTTCGGGCCCGGGGACACGGACCGGGTTTACGCCGCCTGCCAGGACCCGGACATCCAGCGCTGGACGGTCATCCCCTCCCCCTACCGGCGCGCGGACGCGGAGCTCTTCACCGGGACGCTCTCGCCGACCGGCTGGCGGGACGACTCGATGTACAACTTCGCGGTGGTCCTGCGGGAGGGCGGAGCGCTCGTCGGCGCCCTCGGCATCGACCGCCGCAACCTGCCGGGCACGTACGAGGTCGGCTTCTGGATCGCCCGGGAACACCGCAGGCTCGGCTATGTGACCGAGGCGGTGCTCGGCTCGGCCCGCTGGGCGTTCACCTCCCTCGCGGCGGACCGGCTGGAGTGGCGGGCCGAGGTCGGCAACATCCCCTCCCGCGCGGCCGCGCTGCGGGCCGGATTCCGGATGGAGTGCGAGCAGCGGTCCGCGCTCCTGAACAAAGGTGTACGGCGCGACGCCTGGATCGCCGCGCTGCTGCCCGGCGACCTGGGCCTGCCCGGCAGCCACCCGTATCTGCCGGCGGGCCGCTGACGGAACCACCGCCCGCCGGCCTCTGGCCTCTGGCCGCCGACCGCGCGGCCCGAACCGGTGGTACGGAGCTGAACGCCGGATCCCGTGATGGTTGTCGGTGCCGCCCCTTAGGGTCGACGCATGACGCCCGCGACGCCGCCCCCCGCAGTCGAACTCTCCGCCGACCAGGCCCGCCGGATCGCGCTGCGCGCCCAGGGATTCCTCGGCGCTCCGGACCGCCGGGCCGGGGTGCCGGGCGTGCTGCGCCATCTCGGGGCCGTACAGCTCGACACGATCTCGGTCCTGGCCCGCTCGCACGAACTCATTCCGTACGCCCGTCTCGGCGCCGTCGGCCGGCGCACGGTGGAGGAGGCCTACTGGTCGGGCGGGCGGGCCTTCGAGTACTGGTCGCACGCCGCGTGCATCCTGCCCGTCGAGGAGTGGCCGCACTTCGCGTTCCGCCGCCGCGCCTACCGCTCCCGTCCGCACTGGCACCACGATCTGCCGGACGGCGTGTACGACACGGTGATCAAGCAGCTGCGCGCCGAGGGCCCGCTGACGGCGACCGAGCTGGGCGGCGCGAAGAACGGCGGCGAGTGGTGGGACTGGTCGGCGTCGAAGGTCGCGGTGGAGCGGGCCCTGATGTACGGCGAGGTGGTGTGCACCGAGCGGCGCGGGTGGAAGCGGGTCTACGACCTCGCCGAGCGGGCGATCCCGGACGCCGTGCTCCACGACGACCTGACCGACACGGAGTGCAGGCGCCGTCTGGTGGCGCTGGCGGGCCGGTCGCTGGGGGTCGGCACCCGGGCGGACATCGCGGACTACCACCGGCTCAAGGGCGAGGAGTTCGACGCCGTGGTGGCGGACTCGGGGCTGGTGCCGGTGTCGGTGGAGGGCTGGGCGAAGCCCGCCTGGGCGGACCCGGAGGCACTGGCCTCGGAGCCGCGCGGACGGCACCGTACGACACTGCTGTCACCGTTCGACTCCCTGGTCTGGGAGCGTGCGCGTACGGAGCGGATCTTCGGCTTCACGCACCGCCTGGAGGCGTACGTCCCCAAGCCCAGGCGGGTCCACGGCTACTTCGCGATGCCGTTGCTGGCGGGCGGGAAGCTGCAGGGCCGGGTCGACCCGGCGCGCGAGGGCAGCACGCTGATCGCCCGGCAGGTGTCCCTGATGGGCCGCAAGGCCGTGGCGCCGATGGCGGAAGCACTCGTGGAGGCGGCGTCCTGGGTCGGCTGCAGCACCGTCCGGCTGGACCGCGTCGATGCCCCGGAGCTGCGTGAACCGCTCATGGCGGAAATCACCCAGGCACTGTCGCGGGCATTCCGCTGACGGCCGCGGACATTCCACGGACAGCCGCGAACATTCCGCCGACAGCCGCGGACACTCGCGCCGACGGCCGGGGGCTTCGCGGGACTCCTACCTGATCTCCAGGATCTTCTCCCGCATGGCATAGACCACGGCTTCCATCCGGGAGTGCAGCTGGAGCTTCTCCAGAATGTTGCGGACGTGGTTCTTCACCGTGTTCTCGGAAATGAACAGCTCCTTGGCGATATCCCGGTTGTTCATGCCCGTCGCCACGAGTTTCAGGACTTCGAGCTCACGCTCGGTGAGCCGGGGCGCCGGAACGAGTCTGCGCTCGTCGGTGCGCTGGATCATCGATTTGAACTCGGTGAGGAGCTTGGAGGCCATCGACGGGCTGATCTGGGACTGCCCGTCGGCGACCGCGCGGATGGCCGTGGCCACCTCGTCGGTGGAGATCTCCTTGAGGAGATAGCCCGTGGCACCCGCCTTGATCGCGTCGTAGAGGTCGGCCTCCTCGTCGCTGATCGTCAGCATGATGATCTTCGCGCTGGGAGCCACCTCCTTGATCGAGGTGCAGGCCTCGATCCCGCCCCGCTTGGGCATCCGCACATCCATCAGCACGATGTCCGGCAGCAGGTCCGCCGCCTTGTCGACGGCCTCCGCCCCGTCACCGGCCTCGCCGACGACCTGGATGTCCTCCTCATGCGCGAGGACGATCTCCAGACCCCTGCGGAACAGCGCGTGGTCATCGACCACGAGGACCCGGATGGGCTCCTTGCGGGAACTCCCGCCCAGGTCCGCACCGGCATGCGCGCCGACGTCGTCGCCGGCATCACTCACATCGCGCACGGGCCCGAAGGTGTCCGCCATCGTTCCTCCCCCTGAAAGCCACGGCCTGAAGTCTCGAACGGTCCGCCAACGGCAGTTCACGGAACACCGATTGGCCTGGGACGGCCATGCTTTCATGTCCGGACGCCGGAGCGGTGATCCTGTGGTCTCACGCGGGTGCCCCTGGGGGCGCACAGACGCTCCAGGGGCACCACGAGGGGTGCGGCGTCAGCCGCCGAGCGCGCCACCCGCGCCGCCTGCCTCATCGGCGGCGAGCGGGTCGGTCCTCAAGTGGATGACACCGTAGTCGTAGGCGTGTCGCCGGTAGACGACGCTGGGTTCCTTGCTCTCCGAGTCGACGAACAGGTAGAAGTCATGCCCGACCAGCTCCATCTCGTAGAGCGCCTGGTCGAGCGTCATCGGTGCTGCGACGTGCGTCTTCTCGCGCATCACCAGCGGTCCCTCGCCCTGCACCTCGAGCGAACCGATCCTGGTGGTGGGCACGGACGGTGACGATTCCTCGCCGGTGAGTTCGCCGTCCCCGTTGAAGGAGGCGGCACCCGGCACGACCTCGCCGACCTCGGCGGCCGACAGCCGACCGCTGCCACGACGGCTGTAGCGCTTGTCGTGCTGCTTGCGCAGCCGCGCCTCCAGCTTGCCGGTGGCCAGGTCGAGCGCTGCGTAAGGGTCGCCTGCCGCCGCTTCCGCCCGGATGACCGGCCCGCGGGAGCGGAGAGTGATCTCCACCCGGTCGGAACGGTCGGCCTGACGGGGATTCGGCTCCTTGGACACCTCGACGTCGAGGCTGATCACCTTGCCGTCGAACTTCTGGATCTTGTCCAGCTTCAGCTTCTCGGCCACGTGCTTGCGGAACCGCTCGGGCACCTCGGTCTTGCGGCCCTTGACGACGATGTCCACGCAGAACTCCGTTCCCGGATCGCTCCGCTGCGACGGCGGAGCATCTCCCTTTTGCACCAGACCCCGGTGATCTCCGGGGCCTCGGACTGGGTGACGTACACCTCCTCCTCACCCGTCGATGAGGTCACCACCCCACCGACTTGCGTGCCACTGAACTACCGGTGAGTTGCCTGCCCGAAACCTGGCGGTGCATTCATCGAGGTCTGGCATTCACCATTCCTCACAACCGAACATAGCCTGCCCACCACGATGTCGGCACCCGCTACTCGCCCGTACCTCCGTTCAGTGCCTTTTACCCTCTCACCACCTGCAACGATGCAAGTTTGCTAACAGTTCCAGTTTATTTCGAAAGCAGCCGGAGAGGCTGAGACAACGGCCGCGCACAGCGCCCCCGGGCCCGTCCCTCTCCGTGCCGCGGCGGGCTCGATCGCACGCGACGCGGCACCCGGGGTGACGCGCGGGAAGGCAGGGGGGAAGGCACGCGGGGAGGCGGGTGGGGAGGCGGGTGGGGAATCGAGTACGGAACGAACGGCCCGCGCCGCTTCGGCCAGGGTCGCGCCCGTCGTCATCAGGTCGTCCACCAGCACCACCCGGCCGCCCGCGAGGAGCCGCCCGCCACCGGGCACCACCTCCAGCGCGCCCGCCAGGTTCGCCTGCCGCTGCCGCGCCCCGAGCCCCGCCTGATCGGCCACCGGACGCCGCTGCCGCAGCGCCGCGAGCACCCGGGCCGGTACCCCGTCACGCCGCAGCTCCCCGGCAGCCGCCAGCGCGATCCGGCGCACCGGATCATGGCCGCGCGCCCCGGTGGACCGCCGGGCCGACGGTACGGGCACCAGCAGCAGCGGCCCCCCGTCCCCCAGTCGGCCCTCCCCGGCCCTCACAGCACCCGCCAGAGCCCGTCCGAGCGCTCCGGCAAGCCCCAGTGCCCCTCGCTCCTTGTGGGCCAGCAGCACCGCACGCACCGCGTTCTCGTACGGGGCGGCGGCCCGCACCACCGGCAGCCCGGCGGGCTCGGGCGAAGGACGCACCCGGCGCGGCAGCGCGCCGTCCAGCGCCGCCGCGCACGGCCGGCACAGCTCCGTACGGGGCAGGCCGCAACCGGCGCAGGCCACCGGCAGGACCAGGCCGGTGATCTCCCGCCACCATTCCCGCATGGGTCAACTGTGCCGGGCTCACGGACCCCGGACCAGCCCTGTGGAAAACCCTGCCGTCCGGGTGCCTGCCCGCGTGCCCGCCACCCGGGTCACCGGCCGGCCCGGTCACCTGCCACCCGTAACACCAGTCAGCCGGGGCACCGGTCAGCCGGGGTAGACGAGTGAGGTGCCTCCCTTGAGCACCGTCTGCCAGTTGTCGCCGGGCGAGAGCTTCACGATTCCGTCGCCCACGGTCTCCGCCATCAGGGGGAGCAGTTCGTCGTCCGCCGCCGCGACCGCCTGCACCTGGTTCACCCCGGGCAGCACACCCGAGGACGAGGTGGAGCCGTCCGCCTGGACATAGCGCACCTGCTGGACGCCGTCCTCCTCCTTGCCGACCACCACGAGGCGGCTGCGGCCCGACCAGGAAATCGCCGTCACATCCGTGAGCTGCGGTGCGGCCTGCCGCAGATCCTCGACCGAGACCGTCGGCGCCTCCTCGGGCCCGCTCCGCTCGACGCGGCCGATCTTCAGCGTCGTATGCCCGTCCTTCGACAGCAGCAGAGCGATCCGCACACCGTCGGCCGACAGCCGCAGCTCCTCGATCCGCCCGCCGTCCAGGTTCGGAACGGTCACCTCCTGCGGCTCGCCCTCGCCCTTCGCCAGCCGCAGCAGCCTGCGGTTCCCCGGATCCCGGTCGGCGACCCACAGATCGCCCCGGCCGTCCCAGCTCGGGGGCGACAGCCGGTCGGCGGCCTTCTTCGCCTTGCTGGTCACCACGGGGGGTGCCAGTTCGCCCTCCGCGACCGTGGAGGACACATAGAGATTCTGCTGGTTCACCGAGACCGCGGCGGCGCTCTGCTCGTCACGGGCCACGCCGACGGCGCTCATCATCACAGCGCCGGTGCCGAGCGGTCCGGTCACCGGCTCCGGGTCGCCGCTGCCCTTGGAATTCCCGGGGATCCGCAGCACCCGGCCCTTGTCGTCGACGAAGTACTGGCTGTCGGGCGCACCGGAGCCGTTGTCGGAGGCGAACTTCTCCGCCTCGTCGGAATTCAGCGAGCACAGCCGGCCCCGGCCGCCCTCCAGCTCCACCCGCTCGACCCGCGCGGACGTGAGATCCCGCAGGGTGAAGAGGACCTGTGCGGCCATCATGCGGCAGGTGGCCGGGCCGGCCTTGTCGGCCTTCCTGTTGAGCGGGACCCTCAGGACGTTCTGGTCGTCGGGTGCCAGGGAGGTGACCCTCTTCTGCAACGCCGTACCGGCGGGGAAGCGGGAATCGGCCACCGGACGCAGCCAGTCCGTCGGTCCGTCCAGCAGGGTCCGGACCGTCTGGGTCGCCGTGTCCATCCGGGTGACCGGATCGGTCCGGTTCCGTACGTACACGGGGTCGGCGACCAGGGTGGACTGCCCGTCCGTCAGACCGGTGGCGAAGTAGTACTTGTTGACGGAGCGGTAGAGCCGCTTGAAGTCGGACTGCCCGAGCACCAGGCCGTCCGGAACGATGTCGATGCGCCACTCGGGCTTGCCGTCCGCCCCGTTCTCCCGGACGAGGTGCAGGGTCTGCGAGTAGTCGGTGGGCGCGAGCGGCTGGTAGGAGCTCTGTTCGTCGACCGCCGCCACCTTCTCGCCGGTCAGCGTGTAGGAGGTCTCCGCGTTCTTGCGTTCCTTGTCGTGGAGCGAGGGCCCGCTCCGGTTGGGGGCCTTGGCGAGCACCGTGGTGCCCTCGCTCGGCCTCCAGGCACGGCCCGCCTCCTTGGTGAGGTACTGCCGGGTCGTCCGGAAGTCCGGGTCGTCGCTGGTCATCGACTCCAGGAACCCGTCGACCACCTCGCTCGGCTCCGCGCCCTCCCTCGGCGGCACCGCGTACACCTGCACCTGGGAATCGCCCGCCTGCGAGGCGTCGACGGCCTTCACATCCCCGGTGACCGGCATCGATCCGCAGCCGGCCAGCACCACGATGCCGCAGCCGAGCAGCGCGGACGTGCGCACCGCCCGTCCATGGCCGCCCAGACGACGGTCAGTGCCCACGTGTCGTGTCCTCCTGGTCGGGTTCCCGCGCTTCGGAATCGGCGCCGCCCGGACGTTCCCCGGCCGGGCGGGCCACGACGCGCGCGCCGCTGCCGGGCAGCGCGGCCGGATGGACGGAGGCCGGGGCCGGGCGCGGAGCCACGGGGGCACGCGCCGGCACGGGCAGCGGAGGGCGCTCCGTCGAACCGGGCTGGCTCGGTACGGACACCAGCCGGTGTCCGCCGCCGGGCACCGGCGCCGTACCGGCGCGGTCACGGCTCTCCCGGTTGCGCCGCGAGTCCTCCGGCTCCAGTGGTATCGGCGAACCGCGCAGCGGCTCGTCCGCGGTGCGCGGCAGCGTCAGCCGGAACTGCGAGCCGCCGCCCGGCTCGCCCCAGGCCTGCAGCCAGCCGCCGTGCAGCCGGGCGTCCTCGACGGCGATCGACAGCCCCAGACCCGTACCGCCGGTCGTCCGGGCCCGCGCCGGGTCGGCGCGCCAGAACCGGTTGAAGACCCGGGTCGCCTCGCCGGGCTTGAGCCCCACGCCGTAGTCCCGGACCGCCACGGCGACGGCGCCCTGAGCCGCGCCCATCCGCACGACGACGTCCCGGCCCTCACCGTGCTCGACGGCGTTGACCACGAGATTGCGCAGTACGCGCTCGACGCGCCGGGCGTCGGCCTCAGCGATCACCGGCTGCTCGTCGCCGACGACCCTGATCCGGGTGCCCTTGCGCTCGGCGAGTGGTTCGGCGCCGCCGATGACCCGCCGTACGACCGACCGCAGATCTATCGGCTCGGCCTCCAGGGCCGCCGCGCCCGCGTCGAACCTGCTGATCTCCAGCAGGTCGGAGAGCAGCGACTCGAAGCGGTCGAGCTGGTCCCCGAGCAGTTCGGCGGAGCGTGCGGTGACGGGGTCGAAGTCCGCGCGCGCCTCATGGATGACATCGGCGGCCATGCGCACGGTCGTCAACGGGGTCCGCAGCTCGTGCGAGACGTCCGAGACGAACCGCCGCTGCATCCGGGAGAGCTCCTCCAGCTGCTGGATCTTCAGCTGGAGGTTCTGCGCCATCTTGTTGAAGGCCTCACCGAGCCGGGCGATGTCGTCCTCGCCGGTGACCTTCATCCGTTCCTGGAGCCGGCCGGCGGAGAGCCGCTCGACGATACCGGCGGCCATCCGCACCGGCGTGACGACCTGCCGCACCACGAACCAGGCGATGGCGCCGAGCAGCACGACCACGAACAGTCCCGCGGTCGCCAGGGTCGTCTTGACCAGCGTCAGCGACTTCTCCTCCTGCGCCAGCGGGAAGAGGTAGTACAGCTCGTACGGATGGTGGTCGACGTCGTAGAGCCGCTTGCCGACGACGAGTCCGGGCTGCGAATCCTTGCCGTAGTAGCGGATCAGGGAGTACGTCTGGAACGCCCCGGGACCCTCGCCCACGGCCTTGCGCAGGCTGTCCGGCACGCTGGACGCCTCCACGCTGCCCGAGCCGCGCGGCGCACGGCTGGTCGCGCCCTCCGTCGAGGAGTCCGCGCTGAGGGCCACCACGTTGAAGGCGTTCTTGCCGCCGCTGGCGAGCTGGTCGACAAGCTCCGTACGCCAGGAGGTGTTGGCGGTCATGCCGTCGGTGGCGTCGTCGCCCTGCCCGCCGGGGGTCAGAGGAGCGTTCGCCTTCTCCTGCGCCGCGGCGAAACCACCGGCGGCCTGGGTCTGGGCGGCCTTGGCCTTGGCGTCGAGCAGCCCGTTGCGCACCTGCCCGATCACGACGAAGCCGAGCAGCAGCACCACCCCGAGGGACATCAGCAGCGTGCCCGCGACGACGCGGAACTGGAGGTTGCGCCGCCACAGCCGCACGGCGGGCAGCAGCGGGCGCCGCACCCACCGCATCAGCAGCCGCGGTACGGGACTGCCGGGCGCCCGGTCCTGGAGCAACCGGCCGCCCCGCAGAAATCGGCCCGTCCGGGAGTTATTCCCTCCCGGACCGGCAGCCCGCCCCGCACGGACTCCCGGCTCCCCGGGCTTCGGAGCAGCGCTGCCTCGGGTCATGTCAGCTCGGTCCGGCCTTGTAACCGACGCCTCGGACGGTCACGACGATCTCCGGCCGCTCCGGGTCCTTCTCGACCTTGGAGCGGAGACGCTGGACATGGACATTCACCAGACGGGTGTCGGCGGCGTGACGGTAGCCCCACACCTGCTCCAGCAGGACCTCACGGGTGAAGACCTGCCACGGCTTGCGGGCGAGCGCGACCAGCAGGTCGAACTCCAGCGGGGTCAGGGCGATGGACTGCCCCTCGCGCTTCACCGAATGACCAGCCACATCGATGACCAGGTCACCGATGGTCAGCTGTTCCGGCGCAGGCTCCTCGGAACGCCTCAGACGTGCCCTGATCCGGGCAACCAACTC
Source organism: Streptomyces sp. NBC_00654 (assembly GCF_026341775.1). NCBI lineage: Bacteria > Bacillati > Actinomycetota > Actinomycetes > Kitasatosporales > Streptomycetaceae > Streptomyces > Streptomyces sp. NBC_00654. Next base: position 437,176 of record NZ_JAPEOB010000003.1, read on the forward strand.
CTTCGGTTTGAACGGCTTGACGATGTAGTCGTCGGCCCCGGATTCCAGGCCCACCACCACATCGACGGTGTCGCTCTTGGCAGTGAGCATGACGATCGGCACACCTGACTCGGCCCTGATCAGCCTGCAGACCTCGATGCCGTCCCGTCCGGGCAGCATGAGATCCAGCAGAACCAGGTCCGGTTTGGCCTCACGAAATGCAGCAAGTGCCTTGTCGCCGTCCGCTACGAACGACGGCTCGAAACCTTCTCCACGCAGCACAATCCCGAGCATCTCGGCCAGTGCGGTGTCGTCGTCGACGACAAGGACGCGTCCCTTCATAATCGACATCATCCCATTAGCTAATCGTTACCTGCGATGACCTGGCACACAGCTCTGCCAGTCCGACCCCCGTGACCGGGGAAATTACGCCCTCCTCCGTGACGATCGCCGTGATCAGTTCCGGCGGCGTGATGTCGAATGCCGGGTTGTACGCCACGGTTCCCAGGGGTGCCACGACCAGCCCACCCCCCTCTCCGTCGACCGATGCCGCCCGAGAGGATGTGACCTCCGTCACTTCCTTCCCGGAACGCTGCTCGACGATGATCGACGAACCGTCCACCGTGTCCAGATCCACGGTCGTGGTCGGCGCCACCACGATGAACGGCACATGGTGGTACTTCGCGAGCACCGCCAGCGGATAACTCCCCACCTTGTTGGCCACCGACCCGTCGGCGGCGATGCGGTCCGCCCCGATGAGTACGGTATCCACCTCCCCCGCGGCAAACAGCGAACCCGCCGCGTTGTCCGTGAGCAAGCTGTACGCCATCCCATGGCGCGCCGCCTCGTACGCGGTCAGCCTGGCCCCCTGGAGCAGCGGACGCGTCTCATCCACCCAGAGCCGCCTCAGCCGCCCCTCCCGGTGGGCCCGCAGCGCCACCGCGAACGCCGTCCCCTCGCCCCCGGAGACCAGCGCCCCCGTATTGCAGTGGGTCAGCAGCTGATGTTCCCCGCCCGGCAGCAGCTCCTCCAGGAGAGCAAGACCGTACCGTGCCATGCGCCCACTGGCCTCCGCGTCCTCCCGGTGCAGGGCCCGCGCCTCGGCGAGCGCCGCGGCGGCCGCCTCCCCGGGGCCGGCCCCCTTCGCGACCGCCGCCCGGTACGCCCCCGCCGTACGCCGCACCCCGTACCCGAGGTTCACAGCGGTGGGCCGCGCCCGCTCCAGCAGCTCCGCGGCCTCCGCCACGTCATGGCCCCGCGCGGCGGCCAGCGCCACTCCGTAGCCCCCGGCGATCCCCAGGAGCGGCGCCCCCCGCACCGCCAGAGTCCTGATCGCCCGCACCAGCGCGGGCACATCCGCGCACACCAGCCCGACCTCCTCCGCGGGCAGCCGCGTCTGGTCGAGGAGCACCAGAACAGCACCTCCCGGAGGCTCGTCCCAGCGGAGTACGGGAAGCGCGGAGGGCTCGATGCCCACCGGCGATTGCGCGTCCTGATCAGCCATCCACCCAGTCTGCCCGGTGAGCCGCCCACAAATGAAGGCACGAAGGAGATACAGCGCCTGGTCCCCACCGGAGCAACGCGTGGCACGATGGCTGCCAACCTGCCGCCCCCATGAGCGGACAGGACGGTGAAGGAGCCAGAATGAACGACTCTCCGGGCTGGGCGTCGCCCGGATCTGCCCCCTCCGACGGCCAGGAGACGGGCATCCCCCGGCCCTCCCGGCCCGTGGACGGAAACGGCCCAGCGGGACAGGAACCCCCCGCGCAGCCGTCTCCCGGGCAGTGGTCCGCACCGAGCACCCCGGGCAACGGCCCCGGGGCACCCCCGCCCGCACCCGGCTGGGGAGGCCGCCCGCCGGGCTCCGCGTGGGGCGGGCCGCCCGCCGCGGCGAAACCCGGTGTCATCCCGCTCCGGCCACTGAGCGTCGGCGAGATCCTCGACGGTGCCATGGCCACCATGCGCACCCACTGGCGCACCGTGCTGGGCATCAGCCTCGCCGTCTCCGTGGTGACCCAGATCGCGGTCATCCTGATCCAGCGCTACCTCCTGCCGAAACCGCCGTCCGTCGACCCGAACGCCACCGGCGCCGAAGCCATCCGCCAGGCCACCGAGTCCGCGCAGTCCACGCTGACCGCGAGCGGACCGGCCACACTCATCACGATGGTCGCCACGCTGTTCATCACCTCGGTGCTCACCGTGGTGATCAGCCGCTCCGTGCTGGGCCGCCCCGTGACGTTCTCCGACGCCTGGTCGGAGGCACGCCCGCAGATCCTGCGGCTTCTCGGCCTCACCCTGCTGCTCGCCCTGATGAGCGCCGCCATCATGGCCGTGGGAATCCTTCCCGGAATACTTCTGGGCTCCGGCGCGGGAGCGGCACTCTCCCTCCTCGGCTTCGCCGCCGCCTGCGCCGTGGTCCTCTGGCTGATGGTCCGCTTCACCCTCGCAGCACCGGCCCTGATGCTGGAGCGCCAGTCCATCCCCACCGCACTGCGCCGGTCGGCGAAGCTGGTCCGGGACGCCTGGTGGCGCACCTTCGGCATCCTGGCGCTCACCTACGTGATCGTCCTGATGCTGGCCCTGGTCATCAGCATCCCGTTCGGCGTCGTGGCACTCTCCGCCGACGGCAACGGGCTCGATGAACTCCTCGACGCCGACTCCGCCGGATTCGGCTGGCCCTTCCTCATCGTGACGGGCATCGGCGAAGTGATCGTCTCGACGCTCACCTACCCCTTCACCGCAGGTGTGATGGCTCTCCTCTACGTGGACCAGCGCATCCGCCGGGAGGCGCTCGACCTCGACCTCGCACGGGCCGCGGGCGTGCCCGGCTACGCCACCGACACCCCCAGGAGCTGATGCTGTGTCGGGGGCGGGGGGCACCACGGCAGGACGGCACGTCATCCGGGCGGACGACATACCCGTGGACGCCCCGCGCGTCCCTGCCCGTGAAGCGGCCGAGCACGAGCTGTCCAAACCGATGTACCACGAGAACGACCCCAACCTGCTCCAGCGCGGCCTCGACCGCTTCTGGGACTGGGTCGGCGGTCTCTTCGACGCCGCCGCCGACAACGCGCCCGGTGGCCCCGTGGGGCTGGCCGTGCTCGTACTGGCCGTCATCGGCCTGGCCGTCGCCCTGTGGTGGCGGCTGGGCACACCGCAACGCTCCACCCGTGCCACCGACGGCCTCTTCGAGAGCGTCGGTACCCGCAGCGCGGACCAGCACCGCACCGCCGCCGAAACACACGCGGCGGCCCTCCGCTGGAACGAGGCCGTGCAGGAACGCATGCGGGCCGTCGTCCGGTCCCTGGAGGAACGAGCCCTGCTCGACCCCCGCCCCGGCCGCACCGCGGACGAGGCCGCCGCCGAAGCGGGCCGCCCCCTTCCCGAGCACGCCGCCCGCCTGCGAGCCGCCGCCAGAGCGTTCGACGACGTCACATACGGCGGCCGCACGGCCGACCAGCGGACGTACCTGACCCTGCGCACCCTCGATCTCGAACTCGGCACCGCCAAGCCCCTGCTGTCCGGTACCGCCCGAGGAGCCACCGGATGACCGCGGCCACCACCACCGCATCCCCCACCTCGGCCTCCCCCACCCCGCGCCAGGTCTGGAAACGCGCCCGAGGGCTGCTGCTCGCCGTGCTCATCCTCGTCATCGCCGGAATCACGTTCGCCGCCATACGCTCCGGCGACCACCACGGCCGGCTCGACCCCCGCTCCGCCGACCCGTTCGGCAGCCGCGCCATCGCCGAACTCCTCAAGGACCGCGGCATATCCGTCACCGTCGCGACCACCCTCGACGAGGCGACGACCGCGGCAGGCCCCGACACCACGCTCCTGGTCGCCCGCCCCAATCTGCTGACCCCATGGCAACAGCACCGGCTCCGTACCGCCACCGCCGCCGGCCACACCGTACTGATCGCCCCGGGCCCGGCCTCCGTCGACGAACTGGCCCCCGGCGTACATGCCGAGCCGCCCGGCAGGGTGATCGAACGAGCACCGGCATGCACCTTCCCTGCCGCCCGAGGCGCGGGCACGGCGGACATGGGAGGCATCCGCTACACAGCGGAAGGCCTCGACACCCTCGCCTGCTACCCGAGCGGCGGCCTCCCCGCACTCCTGGTCCTCCAAGAGCCCGGCCGCGGCGACACCGTCCTCCTCGGCTCCCCCGACTTTCTCCACAACGAGCGTCTCGCCCAGCACGGCAACGCCTCGCTCGCCCTGGGACTCCTCGGTTCCCGCCCACATGTTGTCTGGTACCTCCCCTCTCTGGCCGATCCCTCCGCGACCCGGGGCGACGGACGCGCCGACAGCGGCGACGGCTCCGGTGACGTCGGCAGGACCGAAGACTCCGGCGGCGAGAGCAGCTTCCTCGACCTGATCCCATCCGGCTGGATCTGGGGGACCCTGCAGCTCACCCTCGCGGCCGTACTCGCCGCCGTCTGGCGCGCCCGCCGACTGGGCCCCCTGGTCACCGAGCGGCTCCCCGTGGCCATTCGCGCCTCCGAGTCCGCCGAAGGCCGCGCTCGCCTCTACCGCAAGGCCAACGCCCGGGACCGGGCAGCCGCCTCGCTCCGATCCGCCACGCGCACCCGCGTCGCCCCCTTCATCGGTGTGTCCTCCCACGGTGCCCACTCCCCCGACGTACTGCTCCCCGCCCTCTCCGCACGACTCACCGGCCCGAGCGTCGACCCCAGCACCCTGCTCTTCGGTCCGCCCCCCGCCGATGACGCCGCACTCGTTCTTCTCGCCGACCAACTCGACGCCCTCGAAAGAGAGGTACGCACTTCATGAGCGCCCCGACCCCAGAGCCCACCAGGCCCACCGAGACCATTGAGGCTCCCGCGGCACCCGCGCTCTCCGACAACGCCCGCGCGTCCCTGGAAGCCCTGCGCTCCGAGATCGCCAAGGCCGTGGTCGGCCAGGACCCGGCGGTCACCGGACTCGTCGTCGCACTGCTCTGCCGAGGCCACGTCCTCCTCGAAGGTGTCCCCGGTGTGGCGAAGACCCTCCTGGTGCGGGCCCTCGCCGCCTCTCTCGAACTCGACACCAAACGCGTGCAGTTCACCCCCGACCTGATGCCCAGCGATGTCACCGGCTCCCTCGTCTACGACGCCCGCACGGCGGAGTTCTCCTTCCAGCCCGGCCCGGTGTTCACGAATCTGCTGCTCGCCGACGAAATCAACCGCACCCCTCCCAAGACACAGGCCTCCCTCCTGGAAGCCATGGAGGAACGTCAGGTCACCGTCGACGGAACCCCCCGCCCACTGCCCGACCCGTTCCTGGTCGCCGCGACCCAGAACCCCGTCGAGTACGAGGGCACGTACCCGCTCCCCGAGGCTCAACTGGACCGCTTCCTGCTCAAACTGACGGTTCCCCTGCCGTCGCGGCAGGACGAGATCAATGTCCTCACCCGTCATGCCGACGGCTTCGACCCGCGCGACCTGAAGGCAGCCGGCATACGCCCGGTCGCGGGCCCCGCCGATCTGGAAGCCGCCCGCGAAGCCGTCTCCAGGACCACGGTCTCCCCGGAGATCGCCGGCTATGTCGTCGATATCTGCCGTGCCACGCGCGAATCCCCCTCACTCGCCCTCGGCGTCTCCCCGCGAGGCGCCACCGCACTGCTCTCCACCGCTCGCGCCTGGGCCTGGCTGACCGGACGGGACTATGTCATCCCGGACGATGTGAAGGCCCTGGCTCTCCCCACGCTCCGTCATCGCATTCAACTGCGGCCCGAAGCGGAGATGGAGGGGGTCACCCCCGACTCCGTCATCACCTCGGTGCTCGCCCACGTCCCCGTACCCCGATGAGGCGATGACCATGGCCCTCACCGGACGAGCCGCGCTGCTGGCCGCACTGGGATCACTCCCTGTAGGCATCCTGGCTCCGAGCTGGACAGGGATGCTCGCGGTCAACGCACCGCTCTCTCTAGCAATTCTGTGCGACTACGCCCTGGCAGCACCAGTGCGCACGCTTCGTTTCACCCGATCCGGTGATACATCCGTTCGACTCGGCGACTCCGCAGAAGTGCGACTCACCGTAACCAATCCATCCCGGCGCCGACTGCGGGCCCAGCTCCGGGACGCCTGGCCCCCCAGCAGCTGGCCCACCGGTACCGACCGGTCGGCGTCCCGCCACACGTTCACGGTCCCCGCGGGCGAACAACGCCGGCTCAGCACCCTGCTCCGTCCGACCCGCCGTGGCGACCGCCGGTCCGAACGCGTCACCGTCCGCTCGCTCGGACCGCTGGGCCTCGCCGCCCGCCAGGGGTACCACAAGGTTCCCTGGACGGTCCGGGTGCTGCCTCCGTTCACCAGCCGCAAGCATCTGCCGTCCAGGCTCGCGCGACTGCGTGAACTCGACGGCCGCACCAGCGTCCTCACACGTGGGGAAGGCACGGAGTTCGACAGCCTGAGGGCCTACGTGCCCGGCGACGACACCCGCTCCATCGACTGGCGGGCCACGGCACGCCAGTCCGCCGTCGCGGTTCGCACCTGGCGCCCGGAGCGGGACCGCCACATCCTCATCGTCCTGGACACGGGTCGAACCTCAGCGGGCCGGGTGGGCGACATCCCCAGGCTCGACGCCGCGATGGACGCGGCACTGCTCCTCACCGCTCTCGCCACCCGCGCGGGCGACCGTGTGAACCTGCTCGCCCATGACCGCCGTGTCCGGGCCCGGGTCCAGGGCCGCACCGACACGGGCGATGTCCTGGCGAGGGTCGTCAACGCCCTGGCTCCCCTGGAGCCGGAGCTCGTCGAGACGGACGCCCGCGCCCTCAGCACCGCCGTCCTGGCCGCCGCTCCCCGACGCTCTCTGATCGTGATCCTGACCGCCCTGGACGCCGCCCCCATCGAAGAGGGCCTGCTTCCGGTCCTCCCTCAGCTCACCCAGCGCCACACGGTGCTGGTCGCCGCCGTCGCCGACCCGCAGATCGAGACAATGGCGCAGGCCCGGGGCACAGTGGACGCGGTGTACGAGGCAGCTGCCGGCGCGCAGGCCCAGGCGGAGCGGCGCCGCACGGCGGAACAGCTTCAACATCACGGCGTCACCGTCGTCGATGCCACTCCCGAGAGCCTCGCCCCCGCGCTCGCCGACGCCTATCTGGCGCTCAAGGCAGCCGGCCGACTCTGAAGACCGTCTCCCGGTCGCGACAGGAGAGTGCCCACCCAGCCAGGGTGGGCAAAATCGTTGTCCTGGTGGTGAACGCAGAAAAGCCCCGTACCTTGCGGTACGGGGCTTTCCCGGAAAAATTGTTCGGCGGCGTCCTACTCTCCCACAGGGTCCCCCCTGCAGTACCATCGGCGCTGAAAGGCTTAGCTTCCGGGTTCGGAATGTAACCGGGCGTTTCCCTAACGCAATGACCACCGAAACACTATGAAATTAACCAACACCGGAACACACACGGCCGTTCGTTATTTCAGAACTAACACAGTGGACGCGAGCAACTGAGGACAAGCCCTCGGCCTATTAGTACCAGTCAGCTCCACCCGTTACCGGGCTTCCACATCTGGCCTATCAACCCAGTCGTCTACTGGGAGCCTTAACCCTTCAAGAGGGTGGGAATACTCATCTCGAAGCAGGCTTCCCGCTTAGATGCTTTCAGCGGTTATCCTTTCCGAACGTAGCCAACCAGCCATGCCCTTGGCAGGACAACTGGCACACCAGAGGTTCGTCCGTCCCGGTCCTCTCGTACTAGGGACAGCCCTTCTCAATATTCCTACGCGCACAGCGGATAGGGACCGAACTGTCTCACGACGTTCTAAACCCAGCTCGCGTACCGCTTTAATGGGCGAACAGCCCAACCCTTGGGACCGACTCCAGCCCCAGGATGCGACGAGCCGACATCGAGGTGCCAAACCATCCCGTCGATATGGACTCTTGGGGAAGATCAGCCTGTTATCCCCGGGGTACCTTTTATCCGTTGAGCGACAGCGCTTCCACAAGCCACTGCCGGATCACTAGTCCCGACTTTCGTCCCTGCTCGACCCGTCGGTCTCACAGTCAAGCTCCCTTGTGCACTTACACTCAACACCTGATTGCCAACCAGGCTGAGGGAACCTTTGGGCGCCTCCGTTACTCTTTAGGAGGCAACCGCCCCAGTTAAACTACCCATCAGACACTGTCCCTGATCCGGATCACGGACCCAGGTTAGACATCCAGCACGACCAGAGTGGTATTTCAACGACGACTCCACAACCACTGGCGTGGCCGCTTCAAAGTCTCCCACCTATCCTACACAAGCCGAACCGAACACCAATATCAAACTATAGTAAAGGTCCCGGGGTCTTTCCGTCCTGCTGCGCGAAACGAGCATCTTTACTCGTAGTGCAATTTCACCGGGCCTATGGTTGAGACAGTCGAGAAGTCGTTACGCCATTCGTGCAGGTCGGAACTTACCCGACAAGGAATTTCGCTACCTTAGGATGGTTATAGTTACCACCGCCGTTTACTGGCGCTTAAGTTCTCAGCTTCGCACACCCGAAAGTGCACTAACCGGTCCCCTTAACGTTCCAGCACCGGGCAGGCGTCAGTCCGTATACATCGCCTTACGGCTTCGCACGGACCTGTGTTTTTAGTAAACAGTCGCTTCTCGCTGGTCTCTGCGGCCACCCCCAGCTCACCGAGTAAATCGGATCACCAGTGATGGCCCCCCTTCTCCCGAAGTTACGGGGGCATTTTGCCGAGTTCCTTAACCATAGTTCACCCGAACGCCTCGGTATTCTCTACCTGACCACCTGAGTCGGTTTAGGGTACGGGCCGCCATGAAACTCGCTAGAGGCTTTTCTCGACAGCATAGGATCATCCACTTCACCACAATCGGCTCGGCATCAGGTCTCACCCTTATACGTGTGACGGATTTGCCTACCACACGGGCTACACCCTTACCCCGGGACAACCACCGCCCGGGCTGGACTACCTTCCTGCGTCACCCCATCGCTTACCTACTACAAGTCTGGTTCATCGGCTCCACCACTACCCTCAACTCCGAAGAGATCGGGCCGGCTTCACGGACTTAGCATCGCCTGATTCAGTACTGGGCGTTTCAAAGCGGGTACCGGAATATCAACCGGTTGTCCATCGACTACGCCTGTCGGCCTCGCCTTAGGTCCCGACTTACCCTGGGCAGATCAGCTTGACCCAGGAACCCTTAGTCAATCGGCGCACACGTTTCTCACGTGTGTATCGCTACTCATGCCTGCATTCTCACTCGTGAACCGTCCACAACTCGCTTCCGCGGCTGCTTCACCCGGCACACGACGCTCCCCTACCCATCCGTACTCCCGTTGGGGATATATGTACGAATGACACGACTTCGGCGGTACGCTTGAGCCCCGCTACATTGTCGGCGCGGAATCACTTGACCAGTGAGCTATTACGCACTCTTTCAAGGGTGGCTGCTTCTAAGCCAACCTCCTGGTTGTCTCTGCGACTCCACATCCTTTCCCACTTAGCGTACGCTTAGGGGCCTTAGTCGATGCTCTGGGCTGTTTCCCTCTCGACCATGGAGCTTATCCCCCACAGTCTCACTGCCGTGCTCTCACTTACCGGCATTCGGAGTTTGGCTAAGGTCAGTAACCCGGTAGGGCCCATCGCCTATCCAGTGCTCTACCTCCGGCAAGAAACACACGACGCTGCACCTAAATGCATTTCGGGGAGAACCAGCTATCACGGAGTTTGATTGGCCTTTCACCCCTAACCACAGGTCATCCCCCAGGTTTTCAACCCTGGTGGGTTCGGTCCTCCACGAAGTCTTACCTCCGCTTCAACCTGCCCATGGCTAGATCACTCCGCTTCGGGTCTTGAGCGCGCTACTAAATCGCCCTATTCGGACTCGCTTTCGCTACGGCTTCCCCACACGGGTTAACCTCGCAACACACCGCAAACTCGCAGGCTCATTCTTCAAAAGGCACGCAGTCACGACTGCATGTGCAAGCACATACAGCGACGCTCCCACGGCTTGTAGGCACACGGTTTCAGGTACTATTTCACTCCGCTCCCGCGGTACTTTTCACCATTCCCTCACGGTACTATCCGCTATCGGTCACCAGGGAATATTTAGGCTTAGCGGGTGGTCCCGCCAGATTCACACGGGATTTCTCGGGCCCCGTGCTACTTGGGTGTCTCTTAAACGAGCCGTTAATGTTTCAGCTACGGGGGTCTTACCCTCTACGCCGGACCTTTCGCATGTCCTTCGCCTACATCAACGGTTTCTGACTCGTCTCACAGCCGGCAGACCGTGAAAAAGAGATCCCACAACCCCGCATGCGCAACCCCTGCCGGGTATCACACGCATACGGTTTGGCCTCATCCAGTTTCGCTCGCCACTACTCCCGGAATCACGGTTGTTTTCTCTTCCTGAGGGTACTGAGATGTTTCACTTCCCCTCGTTCCCTCCACACTGCCTATGTGTTCAGCAGCGGGTGACAGCCCATGACGACTGCCGGGTTTCCCCATTCGGAAACCCCCGGATCAAAGCTTGGTTGACAGCTCCCCGGGGACTATCGTGGCCTCCCACGTCCTTCATCGGTTCCTGGTGCCAAGGCATCCACCGTGCGCCCTTAAAAACTTGGCCACAGATGCTCGCGTCCACTGTGCAGTTCTCAAACAACGACCAGCCACCCATCACCCCACCCATACAGGTGAGTGCACTGGGGCCGGCAACCGAAGGACAGACTCAAACGAGTCCGTACCCTCAGATACCCAACAGCGTGCCCGACCCGACCGATCCCTCCCCACGTTCCACGCCGAAGCAGTACTAGTGAAAAACAACCTGTCGTGCCGAGTAGTCAACGTTCCACCCATGAGCAACCAGCACCGAACATTCGCCGGTGTACTGGCCTCTGACCAGACCAAAAGGCCCGGTAAGAAATGCTCCTTAGAAAGGAGGTGATCCAGCCGCACCTTCCGGTACGGCTACCTTGTTACGACTTCGTCCCAATCGCCAGTCCCACCTTCGACAGCTCCCTCCCACAAGGGGTTGGGCCACCGGCTTCGGGTGTTACCGACTTTCGTGACGTGACGGGCGGTGTGTACAAGGCCCGGGAACGTATTCACCGCAGCAATGCTGATCTGCGATTACTAGCAACTCCGACTTCATGGGGTCGAGTTGCAGACCCCAATCCGAACTGAGACCGGCTTTTTGAGATTCGCTCCGCCTCGCGGCATCGCAGCTCATTGTACCGGCCATTGTAGCACGTGTGCAGCCCAAGACATAAGGGGCATGATGACTTGACGTCGTCCCCACCTTCCTCCGAGTTGACCCCGGCAGTCTCCTGTGAGTCCCCATCACCCCGAAGGGCATGCTGGCAACACAGAACAAGGGTTGCGCTCGTTGCGGGACTTAACCCAACATCTCACGACACGAGCTGACGACAGCCATGCACCACCTGTATACCGACCACAAGGGGGGCACCATCTCTGATGCTTTCCGGTATATGTCAAGCCTTGGTAAGGTTCTTCGCGTTGCGTCGAATTAAGCCACATGCTCCGCTGCTTGTGCGGGCCCCCGTCAATTCCTTTGAGTTTTAGCCTTGCGGCCGTACTCCCCAGGCGGGGAACTTAATGCGTTAGCTGCGGCACCGACGACGTGGAATGTCGCCAACACCTAGTTCCCAACGTTTACGGCGTGGACTACCAGGGTATCTAATCCTGTTCGCTCCCCACGCTTTCGCTCCTCAGCGTCAGTAATGGCCCAGAGATCCGCCTTCGCCACCGGTGTTCCTCCTGATATCTGCGCATTTCACCGCTACACCAGGAATTCCGATCTCCCCTACCACACTCTAGCTAGCCCGTATCGAATGCAGACCCGGGGTTAAGCCCCGGGCTTTCACATCCGACGTGACAAGCCGCCTACGAGCTCTTTACGCCCAATAATTCCGGACAACGCTTGCGCCCTACGTATTACCGCGGCTGCTGGCACGTAGTTAGCCGGCGCTTCTTCTGCAGGTACCGTCACTCTCGCTTCTTCCCTGCTGAAAGAGGTTTACAACCCGAAGGCCGTCATCCCTCACGCGGCGTCGCTGCATCAGGCTTTCGCCCATTGTGCAATATTCCCCACTGCTGCCTCCCGTAGGAGTCTGGGCCGTGTCTCAGTCCCAGTGTGGCCGGTCGCCCTCTCAGGCCGGCTACCCGTCGTCGCCTTGGTAGGCCATTACCCCACCAACAAGCTGATAGGCCGCGGGCTCATCCTTCACCGCCGGAGCTTTTAACCCCCGCCCATGCAGGCAGGAGTGTTATCCGGTATTAGACCCCGTTTCCAGGGCTTGTCCCAGAGTGAAGGGCAGATTGCCCACGTGTTACTCACCCGTTCGCCACTAATCCACCCCGAAGGGCTTCATCGTTCGACTTGCATGTGTTAAGCACGCCGCCAGCGTTCGTCCTGAGCCAGGATCAAACTCTCCGTGAATGTTTTCCCGTAATCGGGACACACATCACGAGAGCGGAACGACCGGTCGGAATAAGACCAGTCGTTCACAGCGTCCTCGCTGTGTAATTGCCTGCCCGAACCACCAGGGATTCGAAAGCAGGACTTTCAAAGGAACCACCAACCTGCCGAAGCAGGCCGGGGTATCAACATATCTGGCGTTGACTTTTGGCACGCTGTTGAGTTCTCAAGGAACGGACGCTTCCTTCGGTCCCGTTTCACCGGAGCCCTCCGGGCGCTTCCCTTCGTTCTTGCGTTTCCGACTCTATCAGACTCTTTCGTGTCCGATTCCCGGTCGAAGCGGGTCAAACTTTTTTCGCTTTCCAGTTCTTCGCTTTCGCGTTTCCCTTTCCGGCGAGTCCGACTTTACCAGACTCTTTTCCGTTCCGTTTCCGGTCCGAATTCGATTCCAGCGGCCTGCGGAGTGGCCTTTGCCTTTCGGCTGATTCGACCTTACCAGAAACATTTCAGCCGAAATAATCAGCTCAAATGAGATTCGAAGCAGGAGAATCGATTGGCTCTGCGGGAATGTGAATTCCCTGCCCAGAGCGAGACAGACACTAACCGTTGGGCTCGAACTTGTCCAGTTCGAGGCAACCGTTTAAATCTACCTCCCCACAGCAACCGTGTCAACGGCTTTTGGGGGCGAGGAGGAGACTAGCAGGTCAGCGCGGGCGGTCGCACATCGGTGGTCAGGCTGCGGAGGGAAGTTCGGCGCTGCGTTCGACCGCGTCCAGGTCGCCCGTGTCGCCGGCCCGTGCGGCTCGTCCGCCCAGAACGTAGACGTACGCGAGAAACGCCAGCTCAGCCGCGATACCGATCGTGATCCGGGCCCAGGTCGGAAGGCCGGACGGGGTCACGAAGCCCTCGATGACGCCCGAGACGAAGAGGACCAGCGCAAGGCCGACCGCCATGCCGATAGCGGCGCGGCCCTGCTCGGCCAGAGCCACGCGGCGTGTACGCGGACCGGGGTCGATCACCGTCCAGCCGAGACGGAGCCCTGTACCTGCGGCCACGAAGACGGCTGTCAGTTCGAGAAGCCCGTGCGGGAGGACAAGCCCGAGGAAGGTGTCCAGGCGGCCTGCGGACGACATCAGCCCTATGCCGACACCGAGGTTCAGCACGTTGAGGAAGAGGATCACGATCACCGGTACGCAGAGGAACGCCCCCAGTACCAGGCACATGGCTGCGGCCTGGGCGTTGTTCGTCCACACCTGCGCGGCGAACGACGCGGCCGGGTGGCTGGAGTAGTACGTCTCGTACTCCCCTCCCGGACGGGTCATGCTGCGCAGGTCGTCCGGGGCGGCTATCGCCGCCTGGACTTCCGGATGGGTGCCGATCCACCAGCCGATGAGCGCGGCCAGGAGGGTCGAGAGCACCGCCGTGGGGATCCACCAGTGGCGCGAGCGGTAGACGGCCGCGGGGAAGCCCGCGGTGAGGAATCGGGCCGCGTCGCGCCAGGAAGCCTTGCGGGTGCCGGTCACCGTCGAGCGGGCGCGGGCCACGAGCTGGGTGAGCCTGGCCGTGAGCATGGGGTCCGGGGCACTGGACTGGATCAGGGAGAGATGGGTGGCGGTGCGCTGGTAGAGGACGACGAGTTCGTCCGCCTCCGCACCCGTCAGACGGCGCCCGCGGCGCAGGAGGAAGTCCAGGCGGTCCCACTCCGTGCGGTGGGCGGTGACGAAGACGTCGAGGTCCATGATCGGCTGCGGCTCCAGGCATGGGTGCGTACGGGTCCGTACAACTGCGGCGCTGGCGGTCAGCTTGGCAGACTGTGCACCGGTGGGGCGGAGAAGGTCGGCGAAGGGTGGGTGGCGATGAACGAGCTGGTGACCGGGGACGCGGTCGTTCTGGGATTGCGGCCGGCGAGGCTGCCGAGCCGGGCCCTGGCGTTGGCGATCGATCTCGTGGTCGTCGTCACCGTCTTCGTCCTGGTGTCGATCGGTCTGGGAATCGCGGCGGTCTCGCTGGACGAGGCGGCGGTCGCGGCGATCGGGGTGGCGGCCTTTCTGCTGGTGCTGGTGGGTGGGCCGGTCGCGGTGGAGACCCTCAGCCATGGCCGTTCGCTGGGGAAGCTGGCGTGCGGGCTGCGCGTGGTCCGGGACGATGGCGGGCCGATCAGGTTCCGGCACGCCCTGGTGCGCGGAGCCATGGGGATGGTCGAGATTCTGATGACGTTCGGGGTCGTGGCCTGCGTCGCGTCCCTGGCCTCCGCGCGGGGGCGGCGGCTCGGTGATGTGTTCGCCGGGACGCTCGTCGTGCGGGAGCGGGTGCCGGCGGGGCGGTCGGCCGCGGTGCCGCCGCCTCCGCCCTGGCTGGCCGGCCGGTTCGCGCAGCTGGATCTGTCGGCGGTCCCGGACGGTCTCTGGCTCGCGATCCGTCAGTACCTGACCCGTATGCACCAGCTCGACCCCGAAGTGGGCCGGACGATCTCCGAACGGCTGGCCGGTGAGCTGGTGGCGCTGACCGGCGCACCCGCTCCGCACGGTGTTCCGGCGGCGGCCTATCTGGCCGGGGTGGTCGGCGAGCGTCAGTCGCGTGATGCGAGGCGGGTGTTCACCGCGGTCCCGCCCGGTGGGTTCGCGCCGCCCGGAACACCCTTCGCGCCGGTGCTGCCCGGCGGTTCCGGGACGGTCGTCGCCCCGGCGGTTCCTGCGGCATCCGTGCCCACGACTGCTCCGGCGCAGGCCGCCGCTCCCGTACCGGCTGTCGCTCCCGTACCTGCTGTCGCTCCCGTACCGGCCGTCGGTCCCGTCACAGCGGTGGGGGCGCCCACGACCGGTTTCGCCCCGCCCGGTTAGCCGAAGTCGGGCGCGCTGCGGGGCGGAGGTGGCGGCGACGGGGGCGTTTCGAGGTGTTCGAGTTCGATGCCGGGCGCCGCGAGGACCACGTCACCGGCGAGGTGGACCGTGTGCCGCTCCCCCGTGTCCAGGGCGCTGACCTGGTATTCGTCCACGGTCAGGGGCCCATTGTCAGTGGCATGGGCTTCACTGTTCACCAGGGCCCAGGACTGGTCGACGGTACGAGGTGCGAGGACCGGATCCGTGAAGGTGACCACACGGACGCGGGTCGTCGGGGAATCGGGGGTGAGGCGCAGGAGCCTCGTCATGGCGACGAGGAATGCGGGGGAGGTGCCGGCGAAGGTGTGGGCGCGGACATTGCCTTCGGTGGCATGAGTGCCGGTCGGGTCGGTCCGGACCCAGGTGACGCCTTCCAGGGCGGCGCCGCGGATCTGCCAGGCGGCCGCGTGGAGCTCAAGACGGATGGGGCGGCCGAGCTCGTCGAGGGCCAGGTCGACGGAGCCGAGGTGATCGCCGGAGGGGGTCGTGGTCCGGGAGACATAGCGCCAGCCGGAGGGGCCGGGGGCGCAGTGGAAGTGTTCTTCGCCGAGGGGGGTGTGATCGTGAAGATCGTGGAGCGAATACCGGCCGCGGGGCATGGGGTCCTTCGGGTTCCTCGGGCTGTACGGGTGCGGTAACGGGGCAGGCCCCCGGCACGGGGGTGCGGGGGCCTGCGCTCGGAACTGCCGCTGAGGCTGTCGGCCTCCCGGCGACCGGTGGGTGAGGGCACGCGGTCGCCGGGGGGGCAGGGGATCAGTAGCGGTAGTGGTCGGACTTGTACGGGCCGTCGACCTCGACGCCGATGTACGCGGCCTGCTCGGGGCGCAGGGTCGTGAGCTTGACGCCGAGCGCGGCGAGGTGCAGGCGGGCGACCTTCTCGTCCAGGTGCTTGGGCAGCACGTAGACGTCGGTCGGGTACTCCTCGGGCTTGGTGAACAGCTCGATCTGGGCCAGGGTCTGGTCCGCGAACGAGTTGGACATCACGAACGAGGGGTGGCCGGTGGCGTTGCCCAGGTTCAGCAGACGGCCCTCGGACAGCACGATGAGGACCCTGCCGTCGGGGAACGTCCAGGTGTGGACCTGCGGCTTGACCTCGTCCTTGACGATGCCCTCGATCTGCGCCAGGCCGGCCATGTCGATCTCGTTGTCGAAGTGGCCGATGTTCCCGACGATCGCCTGGTGCTTCATCTTGGCCATGTCCGAGGCCATGATGATGTCCTTGTTGCCCGTCGTGGTGACGAAGATGTCGGCCTGTGCCACGACGTCGTCGAGGGTGGCCACCTGGTAGCCGTCCATCGCGGCCTGGAGGGCGCAGATCGGGTCGATCTCGGTGATGATCACGCGGGCGCCCTGTCCGCGCAGGGACTCCGCGCAGCCCTTGCCCACGTCGCCGTAGCCGCAGACGACGGCGGTCTTGCCGCCGATCAGGACGTCGGTGGCGCGGTTGATGCCGTCGATCAGCGAGTGGCGGCAGCCGTACTTGTTGTCGAACTTCGACTTGGTGACCGCGTCATTGACGTTGATCGCCGGGAACAGGAGGGTGCCGTCGCGGTGCATCTCGTACAGCCGGTGCACACCGGTCGTGGTCTCCTCGGTGACCCCGCGGATCTCGGACGCCAGCTGGGTCCACTTCTGCGGGGCCTCGCCGAGGGTGCGGTTCAGCAGGGTGAGGATGTAGGCGTACTCCTCGCTGTCCGCGGTCGACGGGTCCGGGGCCGCGCCGGCCTTCTCGAACTCAACGCCCTTGTGGACCAGGAGGGTGGCGTCGCCGCCGTCGTCCAGGATCATGTTCGGGCCGCCGGTGGGGGTGTTCGGCCAGGTCAGGGCCTGCTCCGTGCACCACCAGTACTCCTCCAGCGTCTCGCCCTTCCAGGCGAAGACCGGGACGCCCGCCGGGGCCTCCGGGGTGCCGGTCGGGCCGACGGCGATGGCCGCGGCGGCGTGGTCCTGGGTGGAGAAGATGTTGCAGGAGGCCCAGCGGACGTCGGCGCCCAGGGCGACGAGGGTCTCGATGAGCACGGCCGTCTGCACCGTCATGTGCAGCGAGCCGGTGATCCGGGCGCCGGCCAGCGGCTGGGCCTCGGCGTACTCCTTGCGGATCGACATCAGACCGGGCATCTCGTGCTCGGCGAGGGTGATCTCCTTGCGGCCGAAGGCGGCGAGGGAGAGGTCGGCGACCTTGAAGTCCTGGCGATTGGCGACCGTCGTCATAACGGGCTGCTCCTCGTGATGGGTCGAGGGTGGGCTGGGCTGGCTCTGCGACGGCGGGCACACGAATGCCCGGTCGTTCACCAGTGCAGTCCGTCGGAGGCCCTCTGTCCCTCGGCCGGTCCACAGGGATGCGGACCGATCAACCGCCATCAGCAGCGACGTCTGTGTCTCACACGAATCTACACCGAACGGCCCAGTGAGCCCCAGTCCGTTCAAGTAACCGGGGCGTGCACCGGGCCGTCGGGGGCTGAACGTCGGTGGTTCAGTGGCCGGATTCCTCCGGGGCCGGGCCACCGGGCTGCTTGCCCGGGTTGGTACCGGCCGCGGCGGCCTCCGCGTTGAAGATGTCCGGCTCCAGGTAGATGACCCGGGCGATCGGGACGGCTTCGCGGATCCGGTTCTCGGCGGCGTTGATGGCGTGGGCGACCTCTACGGCGGTGTCGCCGTGCCGGACCGCGATCTTGGCGGCGACCAGCAGTTCCTCGGGACCGAGGTGGAGCGTACGCATGTGGATGATGCGCGTCACGGTGTCGCCGTCGACCACGGCGGCCTTGATCTTCTCGACCTCCTCGATGCCCGCGGACTCACCGAGCAGCAGGGACTTGGTCTCGGCGGCGAGAACGATCGCGATGATGATCAGCAGGATGCCGATGCAGAGGGTGCCGATGCCGTCCCAGACGCCGTTGCCGGTGCCCAGCGCCAGACCGACGCCCGCGAGGGCCAGGATCAGGCCGACGAGGGCGCCGAGGTCCTCAAGGAGGACGACGGGCAGCTCGGGGGCCTTCGCGCGACGGACGAACTCCGTCCAGGAACGCGTGCCCCGGGTCTGGTTGGACTCCTTGATCGCCGTACGGAAGGAGAAGCTCTCCGCGATGATCGCGAAGATCAGCACGCCGACCGGCCAGTACCAGGCCTCGATCTCGTGGGGGTGCTTGATCTTCTCGTAGCCCTCGTAGATCGCGAACATGCCACCGACCGAGAAGAGGACGATGGAGACGAGGAAGGCGTAGATGTAGCGCTCGCGCCCGTACCCGAAGGGGTGCTGGGGAGTGGCTTCGCGCTGGGCCTTCTTGCCGCCGAGCAGCAGCAGGCCCTGGTTGCCGGAGTCGGCGAGCGAGTGGACGCTCTCCGCGAGCATCGACGACGAGCCACTGAAGAGGAACGCCACGAATTTGGCCACCGCGATCGCGAGGTTGGCTGCCAGCGCCGCCACGATCGCCTTGGTTCCGCCTGACGCGCTCATGAGTGCGTGGTGTCCCTTCCTCGGTGCGGCACGGGCGGCCGCGCATGCGGCCGCCCGTTACGGCCGCGTATTACGGCGGCACATTGTTGCAGTCGTTGGTGCGGACGGTACGTCAGGCCACCACGGTGGCACGGAAGAGTGTCCCGGTTCCGGAAGCTTGCACCGTTTCGCCCGCCGGTACGAACACCGATTCCCCGGGGGCGAGGGCAAGGTCTCCGACCTGGGGGGCACCGGCCGTGCAGAGCACGATCTGGGGGGTGGCGACGGTCAGTTCGACGGGTGCGGCGCCCGGCGCGAGGTCGTAGCGCGACAGCCGGAATTCGTCGGCCGGGGTCTCGTACGGCTCCTCGCCGGAGGGGGACGCCTCGGGGCGCAGGATGTCGGGGTCGGTGGCCTCGAAGCGGACGATGCGCAGGAGTTCGGGGACGTCGATGTGCTTCGGGGTGAGTCCGCAGCGCAGCACGTTGTCCGAGTTGGCCATGATCTCGACGCCGAGGCCACCGAGGTAGGCGTGCGGGACACCGGCGCCGAGGAACAGGGCCTCGCCCGGTTCGAGCTGGACGTAGTTCAGCAGCATCGCCGCGATCACACCGGGATCGCCGGGGAAGTGATGGGCTATCCGGGCGTACGGGGCGTGGGCGCCGCCGAGCCGGTCGGCCGCCGCCGCGGCCTCGGTCACGGTGTCCGCCATCTCCGCCGGGTCGGCGGTGAGGATCGCCGTGAGCACCTCACGCAGCGCCGCCTCTTCGGGGTGGGCGCGGAGCAGGTCCACGTACGGCTTGAGGGAGCCGACTCCGAGGGCCTCGATCGCGTCGGCCGCCTCGGCGGGCCGGCGGAAGCCGCACAGCCCGTCGAAGGGGGTGAGCGCGCAGATCAGCTCGGGCTTGTGGTTGGCGTCCTTGTACGTGCGGTGGGGGGCGTCGGCCGGGACGCCCCGGCTCTCCTCGTCCGCGTACCCCTTGGCGGCCTGTTCGAGGTCGGGGTGGACCTGGAGGGAGAGGGGGGCGCCCGCCGCGAGCAGCTTGAGCAGGAAGGGGAGGCGGGGGCCGAACCTGGCGACGGCGGCCGGGCCCAGTTCGCGTTCGGGGTCGGCGGCGATGACCTCGGTGAGGGGGCGTTCCCCGCCGTCGGCGCCGGGGCGGGTGATACGGGAAGGGGCTCCCGGGTGGGCGCCCATCCACATCTCGGCCTGGGGTTCACCGGTGGGAGCGACGCCGAGCAGGGCGGGGATGGCCGTGGTGGAGCCCCAGGCGTAGGGGCGCACGGTGTTGGACAGCCTGTCCATGGAGATCGTCCTCGGGGGATGAGTCAGGGGATTCGTCGGGCAACGGTGTCGAGCGGACGCGGCACGGCGCGGCAGGACGTGTCGAGGCACGCGGAAGCGGGGGTGTCAGGGCCCGGGTACCGCGGCGAGTGACAGATAGACCGCGGCGAAGTCGGTGACGGCGAGCAGCTCGGCCAGGGCTTCGAGCTCGCTGCCGTCCTCCGGTTCGAGTTCGCTGACAGCCGTGTCGTGGCCGAGCGCCAGTTCGCGCGCCGCCGGGTAGGCGCTCAGGCCGCCGGTGGGCCGGTCCCGGAGCAGGACGACCCTGGCCCGCAGGGTCTCGCGCTCGTTGACACGGTCACGGAAGAAGTCGTCGGGGTCGGCTCCGGCCGCGAAGTCCCCGGCCAGCAGCGCACCGTGCGAGGGCAGCGCCTGCGGGAGTTCGGCGGCGAGCGCCGGGCGGCCCGCGAGCTCGGACAGTACGGCGGCGAAGCGGCGGCCGACCGGGCCCGCGGCCTCACCCTCCGTCCACAGCAGCGGCAGGCTGTCGGCGAGCTCGGCGGCGAGGGTCTTCGCCGGGTTGCTGTACGTGGCGATGGCCGGGCCGCAGCGTTCGGCGGTGCGGTCCAGGCGGTCGGCCACCTTCTGGAGGTCCTCGGCGGAGGCGGTCACCAGGCCCGCCCGGTCCAGGAGTGCCAGCAGCGGGGTGAGCAGCGCCCAGAGGGTGCCCGGTCCGGCGGCCGAGGTCTCCGCGTCGTACTCGCCGTGCGGGGCCGCCGCCATCGGTACGACGAGGCCGTGCACCTCGTCGACCGCTTCGCGCAGGGGCGAGCCGGTGGGGGCCACCGCGACGACGGTGCAGCCGCGCCGGTACGCCTGTTCGGCGAGCAGGGCGAGGCCCGGTTCGGATCCGTCGGCCGTGGCGATGAGCAGCAGGTCCACGGATCCGGCCCAGCCGGGGAGCGCCCAGCGCAGGGCTCCGGCGGCGGGGGCGACGCCCGAGGGGCGGATACGGGTCACCGGGGCGGCGGCCCCCGCCAGTGCGCCGATCAGGTCGGCGACGCCGGACGCGGCGGTGCCCGGTCCCGCGACGAGGACGGCGCGGGGCCTGCCCTCCGGGTTCAGGTTGCCGATGCCGGCCTCGGCGGCGTGCCGGGCGGCGGTACGGACCCGGGCACCTGCCTCGGCGGCGCCGCGGAGCAGACCGCGGCGGTCGGCTCGGGCCAGGGCTTCCGGGGCGTCGAGCAGCGACTCGTCGAGCATGGTGGTGGGCCTCCGATCACCGAACGGATGCGGGGTGCGAGATCCGGGGTACGGGTACGGGGTACGGCGGTGGGCGCCGCCCGCCCGCGCCCCGTACGCGCGGCGCTCGTTGTCAGGCGGGGCGGCGGGCCTCGTCGACGAGCAGGACCGGGATGCCGTCCCGTACCGGGTAGGCCAGGCCGCAGTCGGTACCGGTGCAGACCAGCTCCGGGCTGTCGGCCGCCGACCGGTCGTCGAGCGGAGAGTGACAGGCCGGGCAGGCGAGGATCTCCAGAAGGCCGGCTTCGAGCGGCATGGGGTGAGTCCCTTCGAGCGTTCGAACAAGCGGTTCGGGTTCGCGTGGATCAGGCGTCGTCAGCCTACCGCCGGGGTGGCGGGGGCGCGGCCCGGCGTGGGCGTCCGCGGCGGGGGCGGGGGCGGGGGGGGGGCTTCCCCGGCGGACCGCTCAGCGCACGGGCCGCTCAGCGCACGGGCCGCTCGGTACGCGGGCCGCTCGGTACGCGGGCCGCTCAGCGCGGGCCGGGCATCGCGGGCCGGGCATCGCGGGCCGGGCATCGCGGGGCGGGCGCGATCGCCGGACGGCCCTCAGCCCCGGACCACCGACAGGACCTCGTCGCGTACCGCCCTCATCGTCTCCTCGTCCTTCGCCTCGACGTTGAGGCGCAGCAGCGGCTCCGTGTTGGAGGCCCGGAGGTTGAACCACCAGTCGGCGGACGTGGCCGTGAGGCCGTCGAGCTCGTCGAACGTGACATCGTCGCGGTCGCCGTACGCCGCCTTGATCGCGGCCAGGCGGCCCACCTGGTCGTCGACCGTGGAGTTGATCTCGCCCGAGCCCGTGTACCGGTCGTACTGGGCGACCAGTTCGGACAGCGGGCCTTCCTGGCCACCCAGCGCGGCCAGGACGTGGAGGGCGGCGAGCATGCCCGTATCGGCGTTCCAGAAGTCCCGGAAGTAGTAGTGCGCGGAGTGCTCGCCGCCGAAGATCGCGCCGTGCGCGGCCATCTCCGCCTTGATGAAGGAGTGGCCCACCCGGGTCCGGACGGGGGTTCCGCCGTTCTCACGGATCACCTCCGGGACCGACCAGGAGGTGATCAGGTTGTGGATGACGGTGCCCTCGCCACCGTTGCGGGCCAGTTCGCGGGCGGCGACCAGGGCCGTGATCGCGGACGGGGAGACTCCGGCACCCCGCTCGTCGACCACGAAGCAGCGGTCCGCGTCCCCGTCGAAGGCGAGGCCCAGATCGGCGCCCTCGGCGAGCACCCGGGCCTGGAGGTCGACGATGTTCTTCGGGTCGAGGGGATTGGCCTCGTGGTTCGGGAAGGTGCCGTCCAGCTCGAAGTACATGGGGACGAGGTCGAGCGGGAGGCCGGCGAAGACCGTCGGGACCGTGTGGCCGCCCATGCCGTTGCCCGCGTCCACGACGACCTTGAGGGGCCTGATTCCGTCGAGTTCGACCAGCCCCAGCAGGTGCGCGGCGTAGTCGGTCAGGGTGTCGCGCTCGCCGACCGTGCCCGGGGTGGTGGTCGCGGGGATCTGCGGAGCACCGTTTTCGGACCACTGTTCGACCAGGGTGCGGATCTCGGTCAGCCCGGTGTCCTGGCCGACGGGGGCGGCTCCGGCCCGGCACATCTTGATGCCGTTGTACCGCGCCGGGTTGTGCGAGGCCGTGAACATCGCCCCCGGCAGGTCCAGCGCCCCCGACGCGTAGTAGAGCTGGTCCGTCGAGCAGAGCCCGATCAGCGTGACATCGGCACCGCGGGCCGCCGCGCCCCGGGCGAAGGCACCGGCCAGACCCGGTGACGACGGCCTCATGTCGTGGCCGATCACGATCGCGTCCGCTGCGGTGACCTGGACGAACGCCGCTCCGAACAGCTCGGCCAACGGCTCGTCCCACTGGTCGGGCACCACTCCGCGCACGTCGTACGCCTTCACGAGCTGCGACAGATCAGCAACCACGGCCGGTCCTCCTGGGGGTTGGGGCGGAGCGCCCAAACTACCCGGCCGGGCCGAGGGGTCAGGAGTCCGGGGAACGCAGTACGCGCAGGTGACCGCGGCGCGCGACCTCGACCGGATCCGCGGAGCGGGGACCCCGGCCCCCGCCGTCCGGCCCGCGGTCCTGCGGGCGCGCGGCTTCCCGTACGGCATTGGCGAGCGCTTCGAGGTCGTCGCCGCTGGGGCGTGAGGGGGCGGAGCCGTCGGAGAGCCGCACCACCTCCCAGCCGCGCGGCGCGGTGAGCCGCTCACTGTGCTCGGCGCAGAGGTCGTAACAGTGGGGCTCGGCATAGGTGGCGAGCGGGCCGAGGACCGCAGTCGAGTCGGCATAGACGTACGTCAGTGTCGCGACGGCAGGGCGGCCGCACGCGGTGCGCGAACAGCGACGTACAGGGCTCACGATGTTGGACGGTACCGCACTCTTGAGCGGGCTGCGACGACTCCCCCACAGGTCACCCCACCGTGTCGCGCTGTGACCTCCCGCACAGAGGTCCCCGGGGGGACTGCCGTGACCTGCGCGATGACGGGAAAGCGCGTGCTGCGACCGGAACGCCCCGCTCACCCCGGAGGAGGGGGAGCCGATGCCGGGCGAGGGCCCGGAGATCGGATTCGGGGCCGGAAACGGGCTCAACCTTGGCCGGAACGGTCAACTGCGGACCGGTGGCCGGGCCGCGACCCGGTCGCTCTCCGCCCGCCCCGGGGAGGGTTACGCTGCGTCGGTGATGGACAGTCCCGTACCGCCCAGCCCGTCCGAACCGCGGCCCCGTCGCCGTGACCGCCATGGCCGCGGCATGCGGGGGCCCGTCGCCCCGCCCCAGGTGCCCCTGTCCGTGAGCCGGGCGGAGACGTTCCGCGATCTGGTCCAGGACTCGGTGGAGCGGCTGGAGCGGCGCTGGCCCCAGCTGGCCGAGGTGGACTTCGTGGTCCTCGATGTGCCGGGCACGCTGGAGGAGACCGTTCCGCTGGGCAGTGCGCTGGCCGCCGCCAAGGGGCGGCCCGCGCAGATCGTCATCTACCGGCGCCCCGTGGAGATCCGTACCAAGAGCCGCGACGAACGGGCGCTGCTGGTGCACGAGGTCGTCGTGGAGCAGGTCGCGGACCTGCTGGGCCTGGCTCCCGAGTCGGTGGACCCCCGGTACGGGCAGGACTGACTCCGCGCCGGGAGCGGTGAGCCCGTCCGAAGACCGGTGCGGCGGTACGGGCGGGGCCGGCGTCCCCGCCCGTACGCGGAATACCGCCCGGGGCCTCAGTCGGCCAGGACCGACAGATCCTGCTTCGTCGCCGGGACGGCGACCGTTCCCCTGTCGTCCGCCAGTGTCTGCACCGTGAACATCTGGACGCCGCCCTCGGGAAGGGCGAGTGTGCGGGCCGCGTGCACCGGGCCGCCCGATTCCGGCTCGACCGTCAGCGCGTAGGTGCCCTTGAGCCCGGCCGGGACCGGCGGGGTGACCGCGAGCGTCGTACCGGCCTTGACCGTGTACGTCTTGACGGTCTGTTCGCCGCCCTCGCTCCCCGCCGACGCGGTGACCTTCACCTTGGCCGTCGCACCCGGCGCGGTCAGGGAGAGCGTCGAGCCCTTGGCCCGGTTGTCGGCGGCGGTGGCCCGTTCGCCCACCGGACCGGTCGCCGGGATGTAGGCGATCTCCTGCTTGGCGCCGGTGCCGCGCACCACCCGCAGGGCGGCCACGACCGGCGTGGCCCGGCTGCTCTGGACGGGAGTCAGCCGCAGGGAGCCCGCCTCGCCCCGGGTCACGTCCTTCAGGTCGAGGGTCGCGGTCATCCCCGACTTGATGTGCAGGGTGTCGTTGCCGGCCGGGGCGAACGTCGCCGTCCCGCCCATCAGCTGCACCTTCACATCCGCGTCGTCCTCGCCGGGGGCGAAGACCACCAGCTGTACGGAGGTGGCGTCGGCCGGGATGCCGGGCATCACGAGGGTGCCCGCCGGGTCCGCGGCGGCCGTCAGCCAGTCGCTGCCCACCTTGTCCTCCGCGACACCGACGACGGCGCCGACCCGTCCGGTACGGGTGGTGACATGGGCGGTCACCCCGTCCACGGCCTCACCGGTCAGGGTGGGGACCAGCACCGCGACGCTCGACCGGGGCTGGATCGTGTAGCCCTCGCTCCCGTCGGACTTGAGGAGCCCTTCGGGGCCGTACAGCTCGATGTCGGCCACGGCGGCCGTGTCGTCCGGGTTGGTGAGGTGGATGTAGTCCTGACGGGACTTCGCGGTGCTCACCCCGGGGAACCAGAAGTCCGTGTCGGGTGCCGTGCAGCCGAGCCCGAGGAGCCCGCGGCTGTCACCTGCGGCGACGACGGTCGTCTGCTGGGCGGCCCAGCCGGGGGCCGACCGGCCGGTGGCGGTGCCGACCAGGGCGGGGGCGTCGGCGCCGGAGGCCTCGGCGGTGGCCGGCTTGCCGGGCTCCTTGACGGAGATGACCGGCTTCTCGGCCTTCTCCTTCGCCTTCCTCGCCTTTTCCTCGGCCTTCTTGACCTTCTTGGGGTCCTTCTCGTCCTGCTCGGTCTTCTCGTCCGTCTCCGGCGGCGCGTCCTCGTCGTCCGGGACCGGCACGGCCGGCTTCAGCTCGGCGCCGCCCTCGGCCGGGGCCCCCTTCCCGGTGGCGCCCTGCCCCGCCGGGGTGAACGACGTGTACCGCGTGTCCGCGAGATCGGAGCCACTGGGCGCCGGGCAGAGCAGGCTGGAGCGTTCGACGGGCAGCCGGGAAGTGGGCTTCGCCTCCGTCGTATCCCCCTCGCCGGGCGCGGTGAGCGCGGCGAACCCGGTGACGGCGGCGAGGGCGACGGTGCCCGCGATGAGGGACAGGTGGGTGGACTTCACTCGGACTCGCCTCGCGATGCGTTACCGGACTGCCACGGGGCCTGGCCCGGGGCCGGGTTGTCGACGTGCTCGTTGTACTGGACGGGGTCGGTGGTGTCGGGGTACTGCCGGTGTCCGGTGTGACTGTTGGGGTCGATGTGACCGTTGGGGTCGTGCTGTCCCGGGTACTGCTGCGGCTGCCCCTGGAACTGCTGTGACTGTTCCTGATACTGCTGCGGCTGCTCCAGGTACTGCTGCGACTGTTCCTGGTACGGGACCTGGCCCTCGTACGCCGGGTAGCCCGCGGTCTGCTGCTGGTACGGGTCGTACGCGGCGTTCTGCTGCTGGTACGGGTCGGGCTGCTGGTACGGGTACTGCGTGTAGTCGGCGCCCTGGTACTGCTGCTGACCGTCCCACTCCCCGTACTGCTGCTGCGGCACGGCCGCGTAGTCGCCGGTGTCCTGCTGCTGGGCGTAGGCGGCCTGCCCGTCCGGGGACACGGCGTACGGGTCGGTGTTCTGCTGCGCGGGGATGTACTCCCCGGGCGCACCCGCCTCCGCCACCGGCGCCTGATCCGGCCGGTCCTGCTGAGCCGGGTGAGCCTGCTGAGCCGGGTGACTCGGCTGATGCGGCTGGGGTGTTCCGCCGTCCCGGCCGGCCTCCACCGGTTCCGCCTCGGCCTCGGCCTCCGCCTGCGCGGCCGCGCGCAGCCTGCGTGCCCGGCGGCCGTCGCCCTCGATCGGCTCCGCGACGGCGGCCTCCTCCTCGGGCAGGTCGTCGTCGATCTCCCGGCGGCGGCCCGGCAGGGCCAGGACCACCAGCACGACGGCGAGGGCGACCTGCGTCCAGATCCACGCGGTGTGCGTGACCGGGGTGTCGTACGTGAGGTCCAGCCGGCCGCCGTCGGCGGGCAGTTCGAAGCCCTGGGCCCAGCCGTCGACCGTCTTCCGGTTCAGCGGCTTGCCGTCGAGCGTGGCCTGCCAGCCGGGGTCGGCGGCATCGGCGATCCGCAGCACCCGGCCCGGACCGCCCGCGGGAATATCGGTGTGCGCCTCGACCGGGAGCGAGGCGACGGGCTGCCGCTCGCCCTCGCCCGGCGGGACGATCATGATCCGGGCCACCTGCTGGTCGACCCGCCACAGGG
This sequence comes from Streptomyces sp. NBC_00654, assembly GCF_026341775.1. Lineage (NCBI taxonomy): Bacteria > Bacillati > Actinomycetota > Actinomycetes > Kitasatosporales > Streptomycetaceae > Streptomyces > Streptomyces sp. NBC_00654. The sequence goes on from NZ_JAPEOB010000003.1 coordinate 464,351, forward strand.
CGCTGCCGTCCAGCTGGCTGAGCCGGCTCAGGCCGGGGGTCGAGTCGAGCACCCGGCTCATCCGGCGCGGCGCCCCGTCCCGTACGAGGACGTAGCGGACCGCGAAGCCGCTCAGCTGGCTGCCCTGGTCGGCACCGGAACCGGCGACCAGGTTGGCGACGACCTTGTCGAGGTGGCTGTTGCTGCCGCCCGACTCCGTCAGCTCGGCGTCACCGAGCCGGGCGCCCGAGCCGCGGGCCAGGGTGTAGTCGACGGAATCCACCGATGTGCCGCCGAGCACCAGGGTGCGCGGCTGGTCGCGGGTGGCGCTCTCCTCGGCCACGAACGCGGGCACCTGTACGGGGTCGCGCCGCTCCAGCGGACCGTCGGCGCCGCCGAACATCCAGCCGAAGGCGGCCAGTACGGGAGCCGCGGCGGCGGCCAGCGCGATCAGCGCGGCGACGGGCTGGCGCCAGCCGAAGCTGAGCGCGGCGACGCGCACCCGGGCGCCGTCCGCCCCGAGCAGGGCGGCGGCGATCAGGGCGATGCCGTAGACGAGGGTGGCGGGTCCGGCCCAGCTGAAGCCGTTGGTGATGCCCGCGAAGAGCAGCGCGACGAGCGCGACGGCCCAGGCGGTACGGATGGCGAACTGCCGCTCCCCGCGCATCAGCGCGGCCAGCGCCGCCAGCACGATGCCGAGAAGCAGGACGCCGCCCGCGGCCTTGGGGCCGCCGGGGCTGATCCCGAGCAGGTCGAGCGCGGAGGCCGTGCCCGTACCGAGGTCCAGGCCCGCCTCCTTCAGGAAGGCGGACGGGCTGGTCAGCAGGGACAGCGACCAGGGGGCGAGGATCAGCATCGGGGTGCCGACCGCGGCGAGGAAGCGGAGCCCGTACGCCGTGATGTCCTTCCGGCGCAGCGCCAGCACACCGAGGCCGAGGACCACGGCGAGCGGCCAGACGACGGGCGTGAAGGCCATCGTGAAGGTGAGCAGCAGGGCGTAGGCCCAGGTGGCACGCCAGCTGCCGCGCGCGGTGCTGCCCGTGCCGGTGTCCGCGCGCATCCCGTGGGCGGCGACGGCGGCGCGGGCGATCAGCGGGAGCAGCACGGCCAGTACGGCGGTGCCGAGGCGGCCGGTGGCCAGTGCTCCGGTCGCGGCGGGCAGGAAGGCGTACGCGATGCTCGCCCAGGCCCGCAGCAGCCGCGATTCGAGCAGCGGCCGGGAGGCGAAGTAGGCGGTGAGCCCGGCCAGCGGGACGGAGCAGACCAGCAGCAGGGTGAGCGCGAAGCCGGTGGAGCCGAGGAACAGTGCGGACAGCGCCGAGATCACGGCGAGGTACGGCGGCGCGGACTCGGTGTTGCCGGTTCCGACCGGGTGCCAGCCGTCGGCGTACCGCCCCCAGAGGTCGGCGACGTCACCGGGCGCGGGCAGCAGTGCGCCGCCCGCGAGCGCGCCGCCGCTCAGGAGGCCGCGGCAGGCGATGAGGGAGACCACGAGCAGCAGCGCGAAGAGCACCGGGCCCGGCTTGCGGCCGACCTTCTTGAGCCGGGCGAACTGGTCGATCTCCAGGAAGTCGGCGTCGTCCCCGCCCGGTCCGGACTCCACGGCTCCGTGCCGGGAGCCGCCGGAGTCGGCGTCGGTGCGGCCGCCGAAGTTGCCCGCGACCTGATCGACGGTGGCGCGGACGGTGGCGCCCGGCGGCGGGAAGAGCGCGCGCAGTTCGGCGGCGTCCACCGACCCCTTGCCCCGGCTCCGGCGCGCGGCGAGGATCCGTCCGGGCCGCAGCAGGGTGCCGAAGAGTCCGGCGACCTCGTCGAGCGCCTGGCCGGGCACCTTGCCGACCAGGTAGGCGAGGGTGCGCAGCAGGGTGCCGACGACGAGCCGGAGCAGGACCCAGGGCAGGGCCTTGCCCGCGGTGTTGACGAGCATGGTGTAGGCCGCGCCCGCCTTGTCGACGCGGTGCGGGCTGGAGACCGAGCGGCCGGCGCAGTCGATGGGACGGCGTTCCCGGGCGGATGCCTCGGCGTGCCGCAGGACGGCGTCGGGGGCGACGAGCACCCGGTGTCCCGCCATGTGGGCGCGCCAGCAGAGGTCGACGTCATCGCGCATCAGCGGGAGTCTGCGGTCGAAGCCGCCGAGTTCCTCCCACACATCACGGCGGATCAGCATGCCGGCGGAGGAGACGGAGAGCACGGTACGGACCTGGTCGTGCTGGCCCTGGTCCTGTTCGCGGCGGTCGAGCCCGGTCCAGCGGCGCCCGCTGTTGGCGATGGAGACGCCGACTTCGAGGAGCTGCTTGCGGTCGTACCAGCCGCGCAGTTTGGGTCCGACGATCGCGGCGTGCCGGTCGGTGTCCACGACGCGCAGCATCGCGGCGAGCGCGTCGGGCGCGGGCGCGCAGTCGTCGTGCAGCAGCCAGAGCCACTGGACGGGTTCGCCGTGCGGCAGTTCCGGCAGGTCGTAGTTCTCGTCGACCCAGGTCCGGCTGACGGGGTCCCAGCCGCTGGGGCGCTTGAGGTACGGCAGGTCGTCGGGGGTGAGGACACCGGCCGTGCGGGCCGCCTCGTCGACGGCGGTGCCGAAGCTCGTACGGCGTGCGAGGTGCAGGACGCGTTCGTCGCCGAGCGCCTCGGTGACCAGCCGCGCGGAGTCGTCGGCGCTGCCGGTGTCGGCGGCGACGACGTTCTGTACGGGGCGTTCCTGCCCGAGCAGCCCGGAGAGCGCGTCGGGGAGCCAGCGTGCGCCGTCGTGGGAGACGAGCACGGCGGTGACGACGTGCCGGGGGAACTCTGGGGCGGCGGCGACCGCGTTCGGCGCCGCCGAGTGGCTGTGCACGGACATCGAGGTACGGGCCCTCCGGCCGGGTCCGGGGGGCGTCCCCCCGGGGGCTGCATCGGTGTACACGCGCGCCCCGGCGGGGCGTTGGCGCGTCTCGGACGGGGCCCCACACTAACGGTACGGGTGGGTGGGGGTGTCGCCGAGCAGCGGAACGGGGTCGGACACACGGACGGCCCGTCGCCCGGACCCTGCGGAAGGATACGGAGGACGGGCCGTCCGTGTGGCCGGAGGCGGGGCTACGGCCGGAGATTCGCGCGGGGCCTTCCGACGGCGGCCTCGGACAACTGCCCCGTCGCGGCGGCCCTGTACGCCGCCCTCATGTGCCGTCCCCGGACGGCGCACCGGACGGCGCCTCGGGCGACACCTCTGGCGACACCTCTAGATGGCGGCCTTCTTGAGGCGCCTTCGCTCCCGCTCGGAGAGCCCGCCCCAGATACCGAAACGTTCGTCGTTGGCAAGGGCGTACTCAAGGCATTCCGAACGGACTTCACAGGCGAGGCAGACCTTCTTCGCCTCGCGGGTGGATCCGCCCTTCTCGGGAAAGAAGGACTCGGGATCGGTCTGGGCGCACAGTGCGCGCTCCTGCCAGCCGAGTTCCTCGTCCGCGTCCTCGACCAGCAGTTGCTGGAACAGCTCGGTCATGTGCGCCCCTCGTCTGTCTCTTGCGTCCCGTGATGCGGCCGTTACTGATTGCGGCCGAACGACACGAGTGAAATTACAAGTGTGTAGCTCCGAGCCAGTCAAGCGAGGATCTGCTATTGGCCCAGGTATTCACTCTGCGGAACCAAGCCTATGCGGAAAGTGTGCAAATCACCAAAAACCTGACATGTGCCACAGGCCCTGCCGCGACGCGCCCTCGCCAGGTGAGACGAGTAAGCCTCTCCCTGTGTTGCGATTCGATCACTGAAGCGACCAGGATCACAGTCAGGTCACGAGATTCCAGCGGCGTTTGAAGGCGCGCTCGATGCGCCACATCTCCGCCACCACAGGTGAACAAACCTTTCTTCACCCCTGGCAACCGGAAGGGGTGAAACATTACCCCCCAAATCGGTCAATGGGTTGACAGGGGGAGATCCAGCCGGTCTCCTTGATGTCATGCCAGCGACCTCAGCGATGCACGTCACCCACGTCCGTGGGTTCCGTTCCGCTGTTCAGGCCCGCTGTTGCTGTTCCAGCTGTCACAGCTGTTGAAGCCCTGAAGCTCCAGCTCTGATCCAGCACAACTCTCCGCACCGCATCCCGTTCTTCCGACGGCCGTTCCCCGGCCGTCTCCCGCTCATCGCGGGCTCCCCGCACGTGCACCCCCCATGCCGAGGACCACCTCACCCATGAACAGCGACAGCGACCTTCAGATCGCCGGCGACATCCTCGAGGTCCAGCACCTTCTCCAGCCGGCCCGCGAACATCCCTCCACCGTGGCCGAGTTCGCCGGACTCGCCCGCTCCATCGCCGCCGACCGGGCGCAGTGGGCCCCGCTCGTACGGTTCGACACGACCACCCGCTGGTACCACCGGCTGCGCACCGGCCCCGGCTACGAGGTCTGGCTGCTCAGCTGGGTTCCCGGACAGGGCAGCGGGCGGCACGGCCACGGCCCGTCCTCCGGCGCACTGACCGTGCTGGAGGGCGAGTTGACCGAACGCACCGGGCGCGGCAGCCGTGTCCTGGGCTCCGGCGCGCAGCGGGTCTTCGCCCCCGGGTATGTCCACGAAGTGGTCAACGACTCGCTCGAACCGGCCGTCAGTCTGCACATCTACTACCCGGGTCTGACCGAGATGCCGATGCACTCCGCCCAATGCGCCCCGGCGGCCGTGGATGTCGTACCGGCCTGACAAACTGCTGTCCATGCGCATTGTGGTTCTGGCCGGCGGTATCGGTGGTGCTCGTTTTCTGCGTGGCCTCAAGCAGGCCTCGCCCGACGCGGACATCACGGTGATCGGCAACACGGGTGACGACATCCATCTGTTCGGGCTGAAGGTCTGTCCCGACCTCGACACCGTGATGTACACCCTCGGCGGTGGCATCGACGAGGAGCAGGGCTGGGGGCGTACGGACGAGAGCTTCCACGTCAAGGAGGAGCTGGCGGCCTACGGCGTGGGACCGGACTGGTTCGGTCTCGGCGACCGTGACTTCGCGACCCACATCGTCCGTACGCAGATGCTCGGCGCGGGCTATCCGCTGAGCGCGGTCACCGAGGCGCTCTGCGCGCGCTGGCAGCCGGGGGTCCGGTTGCTGCCGATGTCCGACGACCGGGTTGAGACACATGTGGCGGTCGATGTGGACGGCGAGAGCAAGGCGGTCCACTTCCAGGAGTACTGGGTGAAGCTGCGGGCCTCGGTCGAGGCGCAGGCGATCGTGCCGGTCGGCGCGGAGCAGGCCAAGCCCGCGCCGGGGGTGCTGGAGGCCATCGCCGCGGCCGATGTCATCGTCTTCCCGCCGTCCAACCCCGTGGTGTCGGTGGGGACGATCCTCGCCGTGCCGGGGATCCGGGAGGCCATCGCGGAGGCCGGGGTGCCGGTCGTCGGCCTCTCCCCCATCGTCGGGGGCGCCCCCGTGCGGGGCATGGCGGACAAGGTGCTGGCGGCGGTGGGCGTCGAATCGACGGCCGCCGCGGTGGCCCAGCACTACGGTTCGGGACTGCTGGACGGCTGGCTGGTCGACACGGTGGACGCCGGGACGGTCGGCGAGGTCGAGGCGGCGGGGATCCGCTGCCGCGCGGTGCCGCTGATGATGACGGACGTGGACGCGACGGCCGAGATGGCCCGCCAGGCGCTGACCCTGGCCGAGGAGGTCCGGGCATGAGCGGCGCCGGGGCCGGGACGCCCTCCTTCCGGGTGTGGGCACTGCCCGGGATTCCCGAGGTGCGGGCGGGGGACGACCTCGCGAAGCTGATCGCCGCGGCGGAGCCGGGGCTGGTGGACGGCGATGTCCTGCTCGTCACCTCGAAGATCGTCTCCAAGGCGGAGGGCCGGATCGTCGAGGCGGCGGACCGGGAGGCGGCGATAGACGCCGAGACGGTACGTGTGGTGGCGCGGCGCGGGCCGCTGCGGATCGTGGAGAACCGGCAGGGGCTGGTCATGGCCGCGGCCGGCGTCGATGCCTCGAACACACCCGCCGGGACCGCGCTGCTGCTGCCCGAGGACTCCGACGCCTCGGCGCGGGCGATCCGGGACGGGCTGCGGGACACGCTCGGGGTCGAGATCGGTGTCATCGTCACGGACACCTTCGGGCGGCCCTGGCGCAACGGGCTGACCGATGTGGCGATCGGGGCGGCCGGGGTCCGGGTGCTGGACGATCTGCGCGGCGGGACGGACACGTACGGCAATCCGCTCAACGCCACCGTCGTCGCGACCGCGGACGAGCTGGCCGCCGCGGGCGACCTGGTCAAGGGCAAGGTCGCGGGGCTGCCGGTCGCGGTGGTGCGGGGGCTGCCGTCGTATGTCGTGGGCGCAGCCGGTGACGAGGATCCCGGGGCGCGGGCCCTGGTGCGGGTCGCGGCCGACGACATGTTCCGGCTCGGGACCTCGGAGGCGGTACGCGAGGCGGTGGCCCTGCGGCGCACGGTGCGCGAGTTCACGGACGAGCCGGTGGACCCGGGGACGGTACGGCGGGCCGTGGCCTCGGCGCTGACCGCTCCGGCGCCGCACCACACGACGCCGTGGCGGTTCGTCCTGCTGGAGTCCGCCGAGTCGCGGACCCGGCTGCTCGACGCGATGCGGGACGCGTGGACCGCGGATCTGCGGCGCGACGGCAAGGACGAGGAGTCGATCACGAAGCGGGTGCGGCGGGGCGATGTGCTGCGCAACGCGCCGTATCTCGCGGTGCCGTGCCTGGTGATGGACGGTTCCCACACCTATGGGGACGAGCGCCGGGACACGGCGGAGCGCGAGATGTTCGTGGTCGCCGCCGGGGCGGGCGTGCAGAACTTCCTGGTGGCGCTGGCGGGTGAGCGGCTGGGCTCGGCGTGGGTGTCCTCGACGATGTTCTGCCGGGACGCGGTGCGGGAGGTGCTGGAGCTTCCGGAGTCCTGGGATCCGTTGGGCGCGGTGGCGATCGGGCACCCGGCGGGTGCTCCTCGGGAGCGGGGCGTCCGGGACGTGGCGGAGTTCGTCACCGTGCGGTGAGAAGCCGTGCGGTGAGCAGTGGCCGTGCGGTGAGAAGCCGTCCGGTGCGGGGCGAGGGCCGCGCGGTGAGGGGGCGGGGTCCGCTGTTCGTCACAGGGGCGCGATATCGCCCGGGGTCATCCGGGGTGCGCGCCTCTTCGGGGTGCGGCCCGAGAGCAGGATCAGCCGGGTCGCCCGGTGGCGCTGCCCCTCGTACGGGGCGAGCAGACTCAGCATGGCCGCGTCGTCGGCGTTTCTGTCGTCGGCGAGCGCATGGCCGACGATGCCCGGGAGGTGGAGGTCGCCGACCGTGACCGCGTCCGGGGAGCCGTTCGAACGCTGAAGCGTTTCGGCCGAGGTCCAGGGGCCGATGCCGGGGATCAGTTCCAGGCGGGCTTTCGCCTCGGGGAGCTCCATCCCGGCCGCCTCCTCCATTCGGCGGGCCACCTTGACCGCTCGCAGGATCGTCGAGGAACGCTTGCTGTCGACGCCCGCCCGGTGCCATTCCCAGGACGGGATCATCGACCAGGCGCGCGGGTCCGGCATCACGTGCAGGCCCAGGTCCGTGACCGGGCCGGGGGCCGGGGTCCCATGCGTCCGGACCAGGTATCGCCAGGCGCGGTACGCCTCGTCGGTGGTGACCTTCTGTTCCAGGACCGACGGGATCAGGGATTCCAGGACCAGGCCCGTGCGCAGCAGCCGCAGACCCGGGCGGTGGTGCCGGGCCAGGGCGAGCAGCCGGTGACGCGGGACGAAGGCGTCCGGGTCGTCCGCCGCACCCAGGAGATCCGGGAGCCCGTCCAGCAGCCATGGGGCGCCCGGCCCCCAGGCCGCCGCCTCGATCCGGCCGCCGCGTGCCGCGACGCGGAGGGTGCCGGGGCCCTGGGGTGTGCGGGTGGCCCGCCAGAAGGTGCCGTCCGCGACCATGCGGAACGTGGGGTCGGCGGGGCCCCGGCGCAGCGGTCCCAGGACCAGGCGCAGGTCCAGGGGGCCCGGCGGGGTCCACTCCCTGGTCACCGCCTGCGCCGCCGGTCCGCCCGGGGCGGTGGTGGACGAAGCGGCCGGGGACGGGGCGGCTCCCGCCCGGGCGGCCTGATGCGGCACGGCCGCTCGCGCGGCGCGGGGTGCGAATCGTCCTGCCACTGATGAAGCCCTCGGTGTGGGTGGGTGGGGTGCTTATCGAGGGTACGGCCGGGCCGGTGTCACTGGTCCGAGGAGAAGCGGACCGACGCGGCCGGTATGACCGCTCCGCACCAGATCCGGACCCCGTCGCGCAGCTCGTTGTCGGCGCCCACCCGGGCCCCGTCACCGATCACCGCGCCCGCCAGCACCGTACGGCTGCCGATCCTGGCGCTGGCACCGACCAGGGAGTCCGTGATGACCGCGCCCGGTTCCACGACCGCGCCGGACAGGATCGTGGAGCCGTCGACGCGGGCGCCCGCACCGATCAGGGCGCCGTCGCCGATGACCGTACCGCCGGTGAGTTTGGCGTCGGGGGCCACGGAGGCGGTGGGCATGACGAGCCGGTCGCCGCAGCGGCCGGGGACGGCGGGGGACGGGGCGCGGCCCAGCACCAGATCGGCGGAGCCGCGTACGAACGCCTGCGGGGTGCCGAGATCGAGCCAGTAGGTGGAGTCGACCATGCCCTGGAGGTGGGCGCCGGAGGCGAGCAGCCCGGGGAAGGTCTCGCGTTCCACGGAGACCGGGCGGCCGGCCGGGATGGTGTCGATGACCGACCTGCGGAAGATGTACGCCCCCGCGTTGACCTGGTCGGTGACGATCTCCTCGGGTGTCTGCGGCTTCTCCAGGAAGGCCGTCACCCGGCCGGTGCCGTCCGTCGGTACGAGGCCGAAGGCGCGCGGGTCCTCGACCCGGGTGAGGTGGAGGGAGACATCCGCCCCGGAGGTGGCGTGCGCCGTGACCAGGGCCCGGATGTCGAGTCCCGTCAGGATGTCGCCGTTGAAGATGAGGACCGGGTCGTCGGGGTCCGAGGTGAGCCGGGACGCCACGTTGCGGATGGCGCCGCCGGTCCCCAGCGGCTCGCGCTCGGTGACGTACTCGATGTGGAGTCCGAGCGCGGAACCGTCGCCGAAGTACGGCTCGAAGACCTCCGCGAGGTAGGACGTCGCGAGCACGATGTGCTCGACCCCGGCCGCCCGAGCGCGTGCCAGCTGGTGTGTGAGGAACGGGACGCCCGCCGCCGGGACCATCGGCTTCGGCGTGTGCACCGTGAGCGGGCGCAGCCTGGTGCCCTTGCCACCGACCAGAAGAATCGCTTCTTTTGCCTCTGTCACAGCACCGTCTCTGCTTCCTGCTGGGGCCTGGCCTCGTTTCGGCTGGCCAGTGTATGCAGACCGGTCGGATCGCCCCCGGTCAGCGGCCCTGCAGACGGGCGGAGCTGGTCCGTGCCGTGCCGAGCTTCTTGTAGAGACGCCCTCCGGGGCATTCGGTTGCGAATCCGTCCCGATGGCCGGAAATGACGTTGAGTTTGACCTTCTTGCCCTTCTTGTACAGGTTGCCGCCGCCGGAGACGAGGGTGGTCTTGCCCTTGGGGTTGGCTCCGAACAGCCCGAGCTTCCAGGCGGTGAGTTTGGCGATGGCGTTCACCGCGGCGGCGGGCGGGTTCTTGGAGGTGAAGGTGCCGAGGACCGCGACTCCCATGCTGTTTGAGTTGAACCCGAGCGTGTGCGCTCCGAGAACGGCCTTCGTCACGCCCCCGGCGCGCCCCTCGTAGATGTTTCCGCACTTGTCGACGGCGAAGTTGTAGCCGAAGTCGCGCCAGCCGCTGCTCTGGACGTGGTAGCGGTAGATGCTGCGCAGGACCGCGGGCGCCTGGGAGCAGCTGTAGTTGTTGCCGGTCGCGCTGTGGTGCACGAAGGCGGCCTTGACCGACTTGGTGTACGCGAACTGGCGCTCGCGGAGCTTCTCGTTCGCGCCCCAGCCCTTCCGTGTGATGATGCGCGGCCGCGGACCGATGTACGGCTTCGCGCCCGCCGCGACGAAGGCCTCCGCCCCCGAATCGGCCTTCGTCGCCGCGGGGATCACCGCACCGGCACGGGTGGCCCCGCGGGCGCGGCCGGCGGTGGGCTGGCGGGGGTCCTCGCCCGGGTCGACCAGTTCGAGACGGAGACCTCCGGGCAGCTCGACGGGGGTGGCGGCGCGGTCCTGCGGGCCGGGTGCCTCCGGGCTCACACGGACCTCGACGCCGTCGGAGTCACCGACCCAGAGGGGAGCCGTGGAGCCGCGGACCGTACGCGCCTTCCCTTCGGCGCTGCCCGGGTCGGCGGCATGCTCGGAGTTGTGCGTCTCGACGTTCTGCCAGTCGGACCAGTGGGTGGTGCCGGTGGCGCGGGTCCGGATCTGGACCGTGCCGTGGAGCTCGGTGTCCACGTCGTCCCAGACCACTCCGACCAGGGAGAAGGGCTGGGCGTCGCTCCGGGGCAGTCCCCGTACGGCGCCCCTGGCGGGCGAGCCGGTGGCCCGGGTGGCCGCGGAGGGGAGCGGCGACAGGGGCAGGGACTGCGTCGAGCCCGGCAGTTCGGCGGCGGGCCCGGCCGGGGTGAAGGCGGCGGATCCGGCGGGCGATGTGGCGGCGGTGGAAGCGGGGCCGTGGGCGGCCGAGGTCCGGCCGGCGACGGAATCTGACGTGGACGACGCGGGTGCGGCGAGCGGCAGGGTGAGTGCCGCCGCGCAGGTGACGCCGATCGAGGTTGCTAGAAGAGCACGCATACACATGATCCTGGCCATATACGTACAACTACGTCTACCCAGACATACGCCCCGAATTGATGGCCCGTCTGCCGAACCGGTGTACGGGAAGCCCGTCGCGCCGCCCCCGTCCAGCACCGCCGCGTACCCTTGCGCGGATGAACTCCAGCGACCGCACCCCCGCCGACCTGCTGCGATCCGCACTGGCCTCGGACCCGGCCCGCCCACTGGTCACTTTCTACGACGACGCCACCGGAGAGCGCGTCGAACTGTCGGTGGCCACCTTCGCCAATTGGGTGGCCAAGACCGCCAACCTGCTCCAGGGAGACCTGGCCGCGGAGCCCGGCGACCGGCTCGCGCTGCTGCTCCCCGCGCACTGGCAGTCCGCGGTCTGGCTGCTCGCCTGCTCCTCGGTCGGAGTGGTCGCCGAGGTGCAGGGCGACCCCGCCGCGGCCGACCTCGTCGTCAGCGGCCCGGACACGCTGGAGCGCGCCCGCGCCTGCGGCGGCGAGCGGGTCGCGCTGGCGCTGCGCCCGCTGGGCGGCCGGTTCCCGCAGCCGCCGGAGGGGTTCGCGGACTACGCGGTGGAGGCGCCCGGTCAGGGCGACCGCTTCGCTCCGTTCGCACCGGTGGACCCGGACGCACCCGCGCTGACCGTGGGCGAGGTCGCGCTGACGGGGGCGCAACTGGTCGCGAAGGCCCGCGAGGATGCCGCCGCCCTGGAGCTCACGCCCGGATCGCGGCTGCTCACAGGACACACGTACGACAGCTGGGAGGGGCTCAGCACCGGACTCTTCGCGCCGCTGGCCGCCGGAGGCTCCGTGGTCCTGTGCCGGCACCTCGGGCAGCTCGGCGAGGACGGCCTCGCCAAGCGCGTCGAGAGCGAGCGGGTCACCAACACCGCGGTATGACAAGCACCCTGAGTGTCACTCGTCCGGCCTACGGCGGGCCGAGTCCCCAGGATTGAGCATCCACTCAGGTACATGATCGGCGGTACGGACCACTCTCCCCGGATGCACAACCAAGCGTGAGGTTCAGCCGTCTATTCCTGCGACCGGCGGCCCATCGCGCCGCCGAACGTGAAGGATGGACGCATACGTGACCGACAGCGCTGGCACGCCGGCCGACCCGGAGCACCCGGCCGAGGACAAGCGGCAGGACGGAGCGCAGGAAGATTCCCGGGCCGCCGCCGCGCAGGACGAGGCGGAGAAGACGGGACAGCCGGGCAAGGCCGACGGGAATCAAGAGCCGGGCACGGGGGACGACGCGGGAGCCGCGGGCACGGACACCGGGGACAGCGGCCCCGGCGGCGCCCCGGGGAGCGGCGCCGCCGAAGGCGGCGGCGTGCGGACCTGGGCCGACCGGCCCAAGGGCGGCATCGCCGCCGGGCACCGGAGCCACTGGCTCCGCTGGACCGCCCTCGCCGCCTCGTTCCTCGTACTGATCGCCGCGGGAGCCGGCTGGTGGCTCTACAAGAAGCTCGACGGCAATATCAGGACCGACACGAGCGCCGCCGCCGAACTGAAGGCGTACGAGAAGGAACGCCCCACTCCGGTCGCGCAGGACGCCCAGAACATCCTGCTCATCGGGTCCGACAGCAGATCCGGCGACAACCGTGAGTACGGCCGCGACGACGGCGGCAGCCAGCGCTCCGACACCACGATCCTGCTGCACCTCGCGGCGGACCGGAAGAGCGCCACCGCGATGTCCGTCCCGCGTGACCTGATGGTGGAGATCCCGAGCTGCCACACCGCGGGCAAGAAGACCACCGGGGAACAGTTCGCCCAGTTCAACTCGGCCTTCGAACTCGGCGGCACGGCCTGCACGATCCGCACGGTGGAGCGGATGACCGGCATCCGCGTCGACCACCACATGGTCGTCGACTTCAACGGCTTCAAGGACATGGTCGACGCCGTGGACGGTGTCGAGATCTGCCTCAAGGAGCCGATCGACGACGCCGACGCGCACCTCAGACTCCCGTCGGGGCGGCAGAAGCTGGACGGCGAGGAGGCGCTCGGATACGTACGGGCCCGCAAGTCCATCGGCAACGGCAGCGACACCGAGCGGATGGACCGCCAGCAGCGATTCCTGGGCGCCCTGGTGAACAAGATGCAGAGCAACGGCGTCCTGCTCAACCCGACCCGCCTGTACCCGGTGCTGGACGCGGCGACCAAGTCGCTGACGACGGACCCGGGTCTGGACTCGCTGAGGGACCTGTACGACCTGGTGCGCGGCATGCGCGACGTACCGACCGACAAGGTGCAGTTCCTGACGGTCCCCCGGCAGCCGTACAGCCAGAACAGGAACCGGGACGAACTCGTCGAACCGGATGCCGGACGACTGTTCAAGCAACTGCGCGAGGACCAGCCGGTCGCCGTGGTACCGGCCGATGAACTCAAGGAGAAGAACAAGGGCGTGGGCACCGGAGACGGTACGCGGAACGGGAAACCGGACAGCGCGGGCCCGGGAAGCCCGACGCCCGAACCCATGTATTCGGGCTCGAATGCGGCCGACGACCTGTGTAAGCAGTAAAGCAATTCCCAAGTCACACACGGCAATCGACTCATAATGGGAAGAATGCCCGGTTGTAAGCGGCGTGGAATGTGTCACGCACGTCGCTCGACTCCGAACCGGGCGGATAGTGTGACGCGATCCGGTGCTTCCGGCCATTCGGCCGTGCACTGCTGGAGCGAAAGAACGAGCGCCTTTTCGGGGGAGGCGCCTCGCGTGGCACCGACGGAGGACTCAAGCAACCGTGGATGCGCAAAGCCGTGGGCGGGCGGACGAGATCGACCCCGCAGACCAGTGGGTACTCAACCCGCACACCGGCAACTACGAACTGCGACTGGACCAATCCGCAGGGGAGTCGTCCCGCCCGCCGGGCGTGGCGGCCCCCCGCGGATCCGGCCGCAGCGCCTCCCCCTCCCCCGACGGGTCCGGACGCCCCGGACAGGGCGCGGGCGACAGCACCGGCACCGCGGACGCCCCGCGCCGTGAGGTGCCCGGACAGCGCAGCCGCCATTCGGCACAGGGCCGCCGCGGTCCGACGGCCACCGCCGCCGGCCCCGCGCCCGCCGGCCGCCGCAAGCGCAAGCCCCCCAAGGCCCGCAAGAAGAAGGCGCTGCTGTGGACGGGCGGGGTGATGGCGTTCGTCGTCGTCGCCGGCTCGGCCGGGGCCTACGCCCTGTACCAGCACTTCAACGGGAACCTCAACACGATCGACGTGGGCGACGCGGGCAGCAAGAGCGTCACCGCCGACGGCCCGATGAACATCCTGATCATCGGCACCGACAAGCGCACCGGCAAGGGCAACGAGGGCTACGGCGACAAGGGCAGTACCGGCCATGCCGACACCAACATCCTCTTCCACGTCTCCGAGGACCGCACCAACGCCACGGCGATGAGCATCCCGCGCGACCTGAAGATCCCGATCCCGGACTGCGAGACGAAGCAGAAGGACGGCACGACCAAGGTCATCCAGGGCACCGCGCTCGACCGTTTCAACACGAGCCTCGGCCAGGAGGGCCGCGACCCGGGCTGCACCATGCGGACGGTCAAGCAGATCACCGGCATACAGGTCGACCACTTCATGATGGTCGACTTCAACGCGGTCAAGGAGCTGTCCACCGCGGTCGGCGGCGTCAAGGTCTGCATGGCCAAGCCGGTCGACGACCCGAAGTCCCATCTGAAGCTGCCCAAGGGCGAGTCGACCGTGCAGGGCGAGGAGGCACTCGCCCTGCTGCGCACCCGGCACAGCTTCGGCAACGAGAGCGACCTCGACCGGATCAAGGTGCAGCAGCAGTTCCTGGGCTCGATGATCCGGCAGATGAAGTCGGACGACACCCTGACCAGTGCCCCGAAGCTGTACAAGCTGGCCGACACGGCGACCAAGGCGCTCACGGTCGACTCCGGCATCGGCAGCGTGACGAAGCTGACGAGCCTCGCCCAGGAGATCGGCAAGGTCGACACGAAGAACATCACCTTCGTGACCATGCCGGTGATCGACAACCCGGCCGAGCCGACCCCGATCACCGTGGTCCCGGCGCCGGAGAAGGCCGAGCAGCTGTTCGCGATGATGCGCTCGGACACCTCGCTCACCGAGGTGAAGAAGAAGGAGAAGGCCGCCAAGAGCAAGCAGGCCAAGCTCCTCAAGGGTCCGAAGGCCGACGCGGCCGACGTACGCGTGGATGTCCTCAACGGCGGCGGCATCCCGGGCGCCGCGGGCTCCACCGTGACCTGGCTCCAGGTCGAGAAGGGCGTACTGAAGTCCACCAACAAGGCCAACGGCCCGAAGATCGACAAGACGACGCTGGCGTACGCGCCCAATCAGGCCGACCAGGCGCGCACGCTCGCCGAGATGATGGGGCTGCCCGCCACCGCGCTGAAGCAGGGCACCACCGACGCCGAAGAACTTCAGGCGATGGTGCTGACGCTGGGGGCGGACTTCAAGGGCGCGGGAACGCCCATCACCGGTCCGACGAAGGCGCCGGCCGACATCCAGAGAGCAAGCGCCGACAAGGCGGAATGCGCCAAGTGACACCGGGTCACCGCGCTACAGCAAGAGACTGAGCAGCAGGGGGGATCCGGTGGGACGGAGCAGCACGCCCGGGGAGGGGACGCGGCCACGCGTCCGGCAAGCCGATCAACTCGGCTGGGACGAGAGTCTCTACGAGGGTGACGGCGAGGGCGGGAGCAGGGGCAAGGAGCGGGGCCGAGGCCGGAACGCCGGCGGAGGCGACCATTCCGATTCACCCGGGAGCCGGCACCGGGGCGGCGGGCCCCACCGTCGCGGCCGACGCACGGCCAAACGCGGCAAACGGCGCATACTGCGCTGGGTCGCGTCCGTGCTCGCCCTGTTGATACTCGGTGCCGGTGGCGCCGGTTACCTCTACTACGAGCACCTCAACGGCAACATCAAGAAAGAGGACCTGACCCTCGGCGACAAGAAGATGGCCGATCACAAGGCCAACGCCGCCGGTCAGACCCCGCTGAACATCCTGCTCATCGGCTCCGACGCGCGGGACTCCAAGGAGAACCAGAAGCTCGGCGGCGCGAAGGAGACCTTCGGCGCCCGGCCGCTCGCGGATGTGCAGATGCTGCTCCATCTCTCCGCGGACCGCAGCAACCTCTCCGTGGTCAGCATGCCGCGCGACACGATGCTGAAGATGCCCAAGTGCACCGACCCCAAGACGGACAAGGTGTATCCGGCCAGCACGGGCAACGTACAGACCAACGAGAGCCTGGGCCGCGGCGGTCCCGGCTGCACGGTGGCCACCTGGTACGAACTCACCGGCATCACGATCGACCACTTCATGATGATCGACTTCGCGGGCGTGGTCTCGATGGCCGACGCGATCGGCGGCGTCCCCGTCTGCGTGGACGCCAACATCGAATCGCGCTCCAGCGACGGCAAGGGGTCCGGGCTGAAGCTGGAGAAGGGCACCACGTCCATCAAGGGCAAGCAGGCGCTCCAGTGGCTGCGCACCCGGTACGGCTTCGAGGACAACACCGACCTCGGCCGCGCCAAGGCCCAGCACCAGTACATGAACTCGATGGTCCGCGAGCTGCGCAAGGGCACCAAGCTGACCGACCCCACGAAGCTGATGAACCTCGCCGAGGCCGCCACGGACGCGCTGACGGTCGACAAGGGCCTCGACACGGTCAAGAAGCTGTACGACCTGGCCGAGGAGCTCAAGAAGGTCCCGACCAAGCGCATCACCATGTCGACCATGCCGAACGTGTACGGCACGGGCACGCTCAAGGGCCGGGTGTTCCCCAAGGCGGGTGACGCCGAGCAGCTGTTCCGGATGGTGCGCGAGGACATCCCGCTCGACGGCAAGGCGTCCAAGCGCAAGGCGACGGTCACCAAGGACCCGTCCGCACCGGTCGGCGAGATCGCGGTCAGCGTGCGCAACGCGACCCGCTCCGACACCCTCGGCTCGGCCGGGGGGCGTGCCGCCGCGGTGGAGAAGACGCTGAAGGACGCCGGCTTCGCGAAGGCCACGGTCGACTGGCAGAACATGACCGGAGCGGCCCGGACCGGGATCCTGTACCCGAGCGCCGATATGGAGGGCGATGCCCAGGCGGTCGCCAAGGCACTCGGCATCCCGGTCTCGCTGGTGAAGAAGTCGACCGATGTCTCGGGCATCTCGCTCGCGGTGGGAGCCGACTGGCGTGAGGACGGGGCCTACCCCGCGCCCAAGGGCCAGGAGAAGACCCCGGATTCGGCCGGGGCGCTCAACGGCCAGGAAGAGGCGTGCATGAAGGTCAACCCGAACTACATCTGGTCCTGACCGGCTGCGGCCGGACGGCCCGACACCGGCTGCGGCCGGACGGTCCGACCGGCGGCGACCGGACGAAGGGAGGGGCCCCACCGCGAACGGTGGGGCCCCTCCCTTCGTCGTACGTCGTCGTCCGGCGGCGCGGGACCGGTCCGGTTCGGCGTCAGACGGTCTGCCGGGGAGCCTCCGGGCGGCGGCTGGCGATGACCTTCCGCGCCAGGGAGCGCGGGCTGGTGAGGAAGCCGTACCCCCAGGACATGTGCATGGTGGCGAGGGCCACCGGGATCTGGGCACGGGCCTTCAGCGACAGGCCCTTCCCCGCGGGCAGTGACCCGGCCGCGATGGCCGCGACGTAACCGGCCGGGACGACGAAGGCCCACGGGGTGACGGCGGCGCCCACCACGACGCCCGCCGCGATGGCGCAGACGGCGGTCGGCGGGGCCAGGTAGCGCAGGTTGATCGAACCCGAGTGGTAGCGGGCGACGACATGGCGCCAACGGCCGTAGTCCTTGTACTGCTTGGCGAGCGCCCGCACGGAGGGGCGCGGGCGGTACTGGACCTTCAGCTCGGGCGAGAACCAGATCAGGCCGCCCGCCTCGCGGATGCGGAAGTTCAGCTCCCAGTCCTGCGCACGGATGAACTCCACGTTGTAGCCGCCCGCCCGCTCCAGGGCCTCGCGGCGGAAGACGCCCAGGTAGACCGTCTCGGCCGGGCCGGCCTGGCCGCCCGTGTGGAAGGCCGCGTTGCCGACGCCGATCTTCGAGGTCATCGCGGCGGCGACGGCGTCCTCCCAGGCGTTCTCGCCCTCGGCGTGCATGATGCCGCCGACGTTCTGCGCCCCGGTCTCCTCCAGCAGCCGGACCGCGGTCGCGATGTAGTTCGGCGAGAGCATGCCGTGCCCGTCGACCCGTACCACGATCGGGTGACTGGAGGCCTCGATCGCGGCGTTGAGGGCGGCAGGGGTACGGCCGGTGGGATTGGGCACGGTGTGGACCCGGGGGTCCTCCGCGACGAGCTCCGCGGCGATCTCGTCGGTCCGGTCCGTGGAGGGGCCGAGCGCGATGACGATCTCCATCTCACCTGCGTACTCCTGCTCCAGGATGTGCCGGACCGAGTTCCTGAGATGGCGTTCCTCGTTGAGTACCGGCATGATCACGGAGACGGCGGGGTGCTGCGCGGCAGACATGTGGTCCTCGGGTGGTCCTCGGGGGCGCCAGGGGTTTCCCACCCCGCAAGGCGTCGTTATTCGGCCGCCACGTTACCGCGAATGGGGGATAGGGTCGCGCGCCACCGGGTCATGGCCCGTTATGCAGATCGTATGGGCCTACGGTGCGAACGGTCCCCCTTGCACCGCGGAGGTGTCCCCCCGTGCCCACGCCTCACCGACCGTCCCGACCGCCGCACCCCCGCACCACTCCCCCGCAGCGCAGACCACCGCAGCGCTCCGGTCCCCGCACCCGGAGCCGGAAGCAGGACGAGCGGCCCCGCTGGGGCATGCGGGTGGCCACCGGTCTCTCCGTGCTCGTGCTGGGCGCCGGGGGGATCGGCCATGCCATGGTCAGCAGTCTGGAGACGGGGATCAATCGCGTCGACCCGTTCAAGGACATGAAGAACCGCCCCGCCGGGGGCCACGGCATGAATCTGCTGCTGGTCGGGACCGACGGCCGCGACAGGATCACCAAGGCCGAGAAGAAGAAGTACCGGCTGGGCGGCGCCCCCTGCCACTGCACCGACACGATCATGCTGGTGCATCTGTCGGCCGACAAGGAGCGGGCGAGCGTCGTCAGCCTCCCCCGCGACAGCTACGCCGAGGTCCCCGAGCACACCGACCGGAACACGGGCAGGCACCACGCCACCCACCCGGTGAAACTGAACGCCGCGTACGCGGAGGGCGGGCCGACCCTGACCGTACGGACCGTCGAGCACATGACCGGCGTCAAGATCGACCACTACCTGGAGGTCGACTTCACCAGCTTCATGAAGACGGTCGACACCCTCGGCGGGGTGAAGATCTGCACGGCCGGACCGATGAAGGACTCGTACACCGGGCTCGATCTGGCGGCCGGCACCCATGAACTGGACGGCGGCCAGGCCCTTCAGTACGTACGGTCCCGGCATATCGACGGGGCCTCCGACCTGGGCCGGATGCAGCGCCAGCAGAAGTTCATGGCGGCGCTGATCAAGCAGGCCACCAGCAGCGGGGTACTGCTGAACCCGGTGAAGTTCCAGCAGGTCTCCTCGTCCGTGCTCAGCTCGCTGCGGGCCGACAAGGAGTTCGGTACGGAGCAGATGCTGGCGCTGGGCAAGGCGATGCGCGGCTTCAGTCCGGCGTCCTCCGAGTTCACCTCCGTACCGGTCGGGAACGTCAGCTTCCCCGTCCAGGGCATCGGCTCCACGGTGCGGTGGGACGCGAAGAAGTCGAAGAAGCTGTTCCGGGCGCTGCGCGACGACAAGCCGCTCGCCCCGCACAAGCCGGGCAGCCCACGGCTGCCGAAGGCGACGCCGGTCGATGTGGCACCGCGGCAGATCCGGGTGCAGGTCTACAACGGAACCTTGAAGGACGGCCTCGGCAAGGAGGTGGACGCGGCGCTGCGCGCCACCGGGTTCAACACCTCGGGCGCCCCGCTCAACGGGGAGCTGCGCGACCTGAAGCGGACGCTGGTGACGTACGACCCCCGGTGGGACCGGTCGGCGAAGTCCCTCGCCACCGCGCTGCCCGGGAGCGAGCTGAGGGCGGTGAAGGGGCAGGGCGGCACGATGAAGGTGACGGCGGGCGCGGACTTCGGCACGGTGCAGCGGGTGCGGTCGGAGAACCCGGAGCAGGGACAGTTCGGCACGGTGACGGGAGACGAGGTGGTCTGCCCGTGACCGTGCCCGCGGGTGCCTCGATGCCGGTGCCGATGCCGATGCCGGTGCCGGTGCCGGTGCCGGTGCCGGTGCCGGTGCCGGCGGTCCGCCCGTGACCGCTCAGTCGTCGATGCCGTCGGCCACGCGCCTCTCGCGCAGTTCCTTGATCGCCCGGCGCCGGGCCAGCCGGTGCGTGCGCCGGATCTGGGCCTCCTGGTAGCGCCGCTTGTCGCGCTCCGTCTCCGGGATCACCTGCGGTACGGCGCGCGGCCTGCCGTCCCCGTCGACGGCGGCGAACACCAGATAGGCGCTGCCGACCTGCTGGGCGGGGGTCGACTCGTTCCAGCGCTCGGCCATCACACGGACGCCGACCTCCATGGAGGAGCGGCCGGTCCAGTTCACCTGCGCACGCACATGGACGAGGTCGCCGACGCGTACCGGCTCCAGGAAGACCATCTCGTCCATCGACGCGGTCACGGCCGGTCCGCCGGAGTGCCGGCCGGCCACGGCGCCCGCGGCGTCGTCGACCAGTTTCATGATCACGCCGCCGTGCACCGTACCCAGCAGGTTGGTGTCGTTTCCGGTCATGATGTGGCTGAGGGTGGTCCGGGAAGCCGCGGTCGGCTTGCCCGGAATCTCACCCTCCGGGTGCGGGGCCTGATCTGTCATGCCCTCCACCTTATGCGCGGGCTTGTGTCCCGCGGAATGCATCAGCTTGGCAACAGCCCTGGACCTATTTCCCTTACACCCTGTAATAACGATGCGCCCGGACGGCACACTGGTCGGCATGAACGATTGGCCCGATCGACGGACCGGTGACCGCAGCGACCGCTACGGGCAGGGCAGTGCGAGCCCCCAGCCCGAGAGCGCCCGCGCGATGCCGCACATCCAGCGTCGACCGGCCCCGCCGCGGGCACCGCAGGTACCGCCGCAGGGCCAGGGGTACGACGACCGCTACGGCGGCCGCGAAGGTGATTCCTCCTACGACAGCGGTTACAACACGGGCCAGGTCTACGGCGGCGGCTCCGGCCACGGCGGCGGCGGCGGTGGCCGACGCGGTGGCGGAGGCGACGGCGGTTACGTCCAGGGCCGCCCCGCTCCCGACTGGCGCCGCCGGATCAAGGTGGGCGCGCTGACCCTGGTGGTCGTCGTGCTCGCCGTCTCCATCTCCACGTACTTCTGGGCCGACTCCAAGCTCAAGCGCGAGGTCGACCTCTCCAAGGTCATCGAGCGGCCCGAGGGCGGCGACGGCACGAACTACCTGATCGTCGGCTCCGACAGCCGGGCCGGCATGACGGCCGAGGACAAGAAGAAGCTCCACACCGGTTCCGCCGAGGGCAAGCGGACCGACTCGATGATGATCCTGCACGACGGATCCAACGGCCCGACGCTGGTCTCCCTGCCGCGCGACTCGAACGTCGAGATCCCCTCGTTCGTGGGCTCGGAGTCGGGCAAGAAGTACGAGGGCAGGGGCCGGACCGTCAAGCTGAACGCGGCGTACGCCGAGGACGGCCCCGAACTGCTGGTCCGGACCGTCGAGTTCAACACCGGGCTGCGCATCGACCACTACGTCGAGATCGGCTTCGGCGGCTTCGCCACGATCGTGGACGCGATCGGCGGGGTGGAGCTGGACATCCCCAAGGCGTTCAAGGACAAGAAGTCCGGCGCCGACTTCCGGGCGGGCAAGCAGACGCTGAACGGCGAGCAGTCCCTCGCCTTCGTCCGTACCCGGTACGCGTTCGCGGGCAGCGACCTCGACCGTACGAAGAACCAGCAGAAGTTCCTCGCGGCGCTGGCGAGCCAGACGGCGACGGCGTCCACGATCCTCAACCCGTTCAAGCTGTACCCGACGATGGGCGCGGGCCTGGACACCCTGATCGTGGACAAGGACATGTCGCTCTGGTCGCTGAGCCAGATGTTCTTCGCGATGAAGGGCGTCACGGGCGGCGACGGCACGTCGATGAACATGCCGATCTCGGGCAGCGTCGGCGGGAACCTGGTCTGGGACAAGGAGAAGGTCAAGCAGCTCGTCCAGCAGCTCAAGAACGACGAGAAGGTCACCGTCACCGGAAACTGACGGCAGGTACCGCGAACGGCCCCCGGCATCACGCCGGGGGCCGTACTGTTTGCGCAGGTCAGACTGTTTGCGCAGGTCAGAAGCGGTCCGGAGCCCGGGGTCGGGCCAGGATCCGGAACCCCGCTACGGCAGGTTGCGGGCCATGACGATCCGCTGGACCTGGTTCGTGCCTTCGTAGATCTGCGTGATCTTCGCGTCGCGCATCATCCGCTCCACCGGGTAGTCCCGCGTGTAGCCGTAGCCGCCGAGCAGCTGGACCGCGTCCGTGGTGACCTCCATCGCCACGTCGGAGGCGAAGCACTTGGCCGCGGCGCCGAAGAAGGTGAGGTCGCCGTCGAGGCGCTCGGACTTGGCGGCTGCCGCGTAGGTGAGCTGGCGGGCGGCCTCCAGCTTCATCGCCATGTCGGCCAGCATGAACTGGATGCCCTGGAAGTCGGCGATCGGCTTGCCGAACTGCTTGCGCTCCTGGACGTAGCCCTTGGCGTAGTCCAGGGCGCCCTGGGCGATGCCGATGGCCTGGGCCGCGATCGTGATGCGGGTGTGGTCCAGGGTCTTCATCGCGGTGGCGAAGCCGGTGCCCTCCTCGCCGATCATGCGGTCGGCGGGGATACGGACGTTGTCGAGGTAGACCTCGCGGGTCGGGGAGCCCTTGATGCCGAGCTTCTTCTCCGGGGCGCCGAAGGAGACGCCCTCGTCCGACTTCTCGACGACGAACGCCGAGATGCCCTTGGAGCGCTTGGTCGGGTCGGTGACGGCCATGACCGTGTAGTAATCGGAGACGCCCGCGTTGGTGATCCAGCGCTTCACCCCGTTGAGGACCCAGAAGTCACCGTCACGGACGGCCTTGGTCTTCATGCCCGCCGCGTCCGATCCCGCGTCCGGCTCGGAGAGCGCGTACGAGAACATCGCGTCGCCCTTGGCGAGCGGGCCCAGGTACTTCTTCTTCAGCGCCTCGGACCCGGAGAGGATCACCGGGAGCGAACCCAGCTTGTTCACGGCGGGGATGAGGGAGGAGGACGCGCAGGCGCGGGCCACCTCCTCGATCACGATGACCGTGGCCAGTGCGTCGGCACCCGCACCGCCGTACTCCTCCGGGACATGGACGGCGTGCAGGTCCGAGGCGACCAGGGCGTCCAGCGCCTCCTGCGGGAAGCGGCCCTCCTCGTCCACCGCGGCGGCGAACGGGGCGATCTTCGCCTCGGCGAGGGAACGGATCGTCTCGCGGAGCATGTCGTGCTCCTCCGCCGGACGGTACAGGTCGAAATCGGTCGAACCCGCCAAGACGCTCACTCCCCAGGGTGCTAACTACCGTTAAGTAACCCAATTTTAGTGGCCCGGCCGTGCGATGGCCTACGAGAACGACGAGTGAGCTTCACGACAGGGGTGGGGCATAAGGGATACCCAGGGCAAATGGAGAGGGAAATTCCCGTGACAGGAGGCCCGACTATGCTCGGCTCCGCACGTCCGTCCACATCTTCCAGGAGCACTCCATGGCCCTCAGGATCACCGTGATCGGCACCGGCTACCTCGGTGCCACCCATGCCGCGGCCATGGCGGAGCTGGGCTTCGAAGTCCTCGGGCTGGACGTCGTGCCGGAGAAGATCGCACTGCTCTCGGCCGGCAGGGTGCCGATGTACGAGCCGGGGCTGGAGGAGATCCTCCAGAAGCATGTCGAGGGCATCGAGGGCTCCACCGGCCGGCTGCGGTTCACCACCTCCTGGGAGGAGGTGGGTGCCTTCGGCGACGTCCACTTCGTCTGCGTGAACACACCGCAGAAGCACGGCGAGTACGCCTGCGACATGAGCTACGTGGACAGCGCCTTCGAGTCGCTCGCACCGCACCTCACCCGGCCCGCCCTCGTCGTCGGGAAGTCGACCGTGCCGGTGGGCTCCGCCGCCCGGCTGGCGGCCCGGCTCGCGGAGCTGGCACCGGTGGGCGAGGCCGCCGAGCTGGCCTGGAATCCGGAGTTCCTGCGCGAGGGCTTCGCCGTGCAGGACACCCTGCACCCCGACCGGCTCGTCGTCGGCGTGGCGAGCGAGGGGGCCGAGAAGCTGCTGCGCGAGGTGTACGCGGCACCGATCGCCGAGGGGTCGCCGTTCGTGGTGACCGACTTCCCGACCGCCGAACTGGTGAAGACCTCCGCCAACTCCTTCCTCGCGACCAAGATCTCGTTCATCAACGCCATGGCCGAGGTCTGCGAGGCCGCCGACGGCGATGTGGTGAAGCTGGCCGAGGCCATCGGGTACGACGAGCGGATCGGGAAGAAGTTCCTGCGGGCCGGGATCGGGTTCGGGGGCGGCTGCCTGCCCAAGGACATCCGGGCGTTCATGGCGCGCGCCGGTGAGCTGGGCGCGGACCAGGCGCTGACCTTCCTCCGCGAGGTCGACTCCATCAACATGCGGCGCCGCGGCCACATGGTGGAGCTCGCCCGGGAGGCCGTGGGCGGCAGCTCCTTCCTGGGCAGGCGGGTGGCGGTGCTGGGCGCGACGTTCAAGCCGGACTCCGACGACGTACGGGACTCGCCCGCACTGAACGTGGCCGGACAGATCCACCTCCAGGGCGGCCAGGTCACGGTCTTCGACCCGAAGGGCATGGACAACGCCCGCCGGCTGTTCCCGACGCTCGGCTACGCGGACTCGGCGCTGGACGCCGTGCGCGGCGCGGATGTGGTGCTGCACCTCACCGAGTGGCGCGAGTTCCGCGAGCTGGACCCGGCGGCGCTGGGCGAGGTCGTGTCCCACCGGATCATCCTGGACGGCCGCAACGCGCTCGACAGTTCGGTGTGGCGCGAGTCCGGCTGGACGTACCGGGCGATGGGCCGCCCGAAGGGCTGAGGGCGCCGCGGGCCGGATCGCGGCCCGGCGGCACGGCGCGCGGTCGCCCTCAGCCACGCCTGGCCCGGTACGTACGCATCTTGGCGCGGGCGCCGCACACGGACATGGAGCACCAGCGGCGTCGGCCCGCCGGGCTGCGGTCGTAGTAGACCCAGTGGCAGTCCGCCGCCTCGCAGGCCTTGAGCCGCGGCCAGGTCCCGTCGGCCGCCGCGGCGACGATGGCCTCGGCGACCCGCGCGGTGAGGGCCGCGGTGCCGGTGGACCCGGAGGCGGCGGTGACGGGCCGGAGCGCCGCCGCGCCCGCCGCGTCCACCGATACGCGCAGCGGCGCGGCGGCCAGCAGTTCGTCGAGCGGGGGCGGCGCCGGGGCGCCCGCGGGGGGCCGGTGGCCCGCGTGGGCCAGACAGGCGCCGCGCAGCGCCTCGCGGAGGTCGCGGGCGGCGGGCACCTCGGCCGCGGTGAGGCCGTACGCGGCACGGCCGTCCGGCGTGTCCAGGGCGTCCGCTCCGGTCTCGATGTTCAGTGTGTTCACCAGGTCCTCGATCAGTACGAGTGCTCCGGGTGCGGCGGCCCTCTCATCCATGGTTGCGACGTTACCTCCGATGCGGGAGCATGAGGTAACAGTTACCCATTGACCGGCTGTACGGGTAACCGTGTTGACGATCGGTTCCGACCCTGGAGGAGAAAGCATCATGGCCATCGCCACCTTGGGCACCGTCGTACTGGACTGCCCCGATCCCGTCGCGCTCGCCGGTTTCTACGCCGCCGTGCTGGGCGGCACCGTCGAGAGGGTCGAGGACTACGGGGAGAGCTGGGTGGAGCTCTCCGGCGGCACGGGCATTCCGCTCGCGTTCCAGGCCGCGCCCGGCTTCGTACCGCCGCGCTGGCCGCACGCGGACGGCTCCCAGCAGTTCCACCTGGACCTGACCGTGCCGGATCTGGACGCGGCGGAGAGCGAGGTGCTCGCGCTGGGTGCGCGGGTGCTGGACGCGGCGGACCGGGAGCGGTCCTTCCGGGTGTACGCGGACCCCGCCGGCCACCCGTTCTGTCTGTGCGCGGGCTGACGGCAGGACGGTTCGGCCGCTCGGCCGCCTGACGGCCGGGATGTCTCAGCGTTCGGCCGGCTCGGCGCGTTCGACCGGCTCGGCGCGTTCGGCCGACTCGGCCGTCGTACGTGTGCGGGGGCCGGGTCCGGCATGGACCCGGCCCCCGCGACAACGGGTCAGGCGACCGGACCGTCCAGCACGTCGATCGTGGCGTGCGACGGGCCGCGCCGGGTCCGGATGTCCCGGGCGACGGCTTCCGCGTCCCGCAGCACCCGTACGGCGTTCCGCCAGGTCAGCTTGGCCAGGTCGGTCTCCGACCAGCCACGGGCAAGGAGTTCGGCGATCAGGCGCGGGTAGCCGGAGACATCCTCCAGACCCCGCGGGAGGAACGCCGTGCCGTCGTAGTCGCCGCCGATGCCGATGTGGTCGATACCGGCGACCGCGCGCATGTGGTCGAGGTGGTCGGCGATGGTCGCCACGGTGGCCACCGGGCGGGGGTAGGCCGCCTCGAAGTCCTCGTGGACACGCATGGCCTGGGGGGTGGTGTCCAAGTGGTGCAGACCGTGCTCACGCATGTTCCGGTCGGCGGCCAGCGTCCAGGCACCGGCCGCGGGCAGCACGAACTTCGGGACGAACGTCGCCATGGCGACACCGCCGTTGGCCCGCAGCGCGCCCAGCACGTCGTCCGGGATGTTGCGCGGGTGGTCGCAGACCGACCGGGCGGAGGAGTGCGAGAAGATCACCGGCGCGGTGCTGGTGGCGAGCGCGTCCCGCATCGTGGTGGCCGCGACATGGGAGAGGTCGACCAGCATGCCGATGCGGTTCATCTCCCGTACGACCTCGCGGCCGAACTTCGAGAGGCCGCCGAGGCGCGGGGAGTCGGTCGCCGAGTCCGCCCAGTCGACGTTGTCGTTGTGGGTCAGCGTCATGTAGCGGACGCCGAGCCGGTACAGCCCGCGCAGGGTGCCCAGCGAGTTGTTGATGGAGTGGCCGCCCTCGGCACCCATCAGGGAGGCGATCCGGCCCTCGGCGCGGGCGCGCTCCATGTCGTCGGCGCTCAGCGCGCGCCGCAGATGCTGGGGGTGGCGGGCCAGCAGTTCGGCGACCACGTCGATCTGTTCGAGGGTGGCGCTGACGGCTTCGTCGCCGCGCATGTCCGTGCGCACGTAGACCGACCAGAACTGCGCGCCGACGCCGCCGGCCCGCAGCCGGGGGATGTCGGTGTGCAGGAGGCCGGTCTGGTCGGTGGCGATGTCGCGTGCGTCGAGGTCGTAGCCGACCTGTTCGCGCAGCGCCCACGGCAGGTCGTTGTGGCCGTCGACGACGGGGTGGGCGGCGAGGAGCTCCCGGGCCCGGTCCAGGTGGTCCACCGGGCGCCTACTTTCCGAAGCCGAAGGAATCGGAACCCTCCACCTTGGACCGCAGTCTTCTGCCCTTCTCGGTCGCCTGGTCGTTGAGCTCCTGGAGGAAGTCCTCCATCCGGGTCCGGAGCTCGTCGTCATGGGCGGCGAGGATGCGCGCGGCGAGCAGGCCCGCGTTGCGCGCTCCGCCGACCGAGACGGTGGCGACGGGAATCCCGGCGGGCATCTGCACGATGGAGAGCAGGCTGTCCATGCCGTCCAGGTACTTCAGCGGGACCGGGACACCGATGACGGGCAGCGGGGTGACGGAGGCCAGCATGCCGGGCAGGTGGGCCGCGCCACCCGCGCCCGCGATGATCGCTTTCAGCCCGCGGCCGGCCGCCCGCTCGCCGTACGCGATCATCTCGCGCGGCATGCGGTGCGCGGAGACGACGTCGACCTCGTACGGGATCTCGAACTCGTCGAGCGCCTTCGCGGCCGCTTCCATCACGGGCCAGTCCGAGTCCGAGCCCATGACGATGCCGATGACGGGGCCGGTGGCGGGTGCGGTGCCCGCGGGGGTGCCGGTGGCGGTGCCGGGGGAAGTCATTCGGTGATCGTTCCTCGCAGGTAGTCGGCCGCGTGCCGGGCGCGCTCCCGCACGTCCGCCAGATCGTCGCCGTAGGTGTTGACATGTCCGACCTTGCGGCCGGGCTTCACGTCCTTGCCGTACATGTGGATCTTGAGCTGCGGGTCGCGGGCCATGCAGTGCAGATACGCCTGGTACATGTCCGGGTAGTCGCCGCCCAGGACGTTGCACATGACCGTCCAGGGGGCGCGCGGGCGCGGGTCGCCCAGCGGCAGGTCCAGGACGGCCCGCACATGGTTGGCGAACTGCGAGGTGGTCGCGCCGTCCTGGGTCCAGTGCCCGGAGTTGTGCGGGCGCATCGCCAGTTCGTTGACCAGGATGCCGGGCTTCCCGTCGGGTCCCCGGGTCTCGAACAGCTCCACCGCGAGGTGGCCGACGACGCCGAGCTCGGCCGCGATGCGCAGCGCGAGCTGCTGGGCCTCTCCGGCCAGCTTCTCGTCGAGCCCGGGTGCCGGGGCGATGACCGTGTCACAGACACCGTCGGTCTGGATCGACTCGACGACCGGGTAGGCGACGGCCTGGCCGTGCGGAGAGCGGACGATGTTGGCCGCCAGCTCCCGTACGAAGTCGACCTTCTCCTCCGCCAGGACCGGGACACCGGCCCGGAACGGGTCAGCGGCGTCCGCCTCGGAGCGGACCACCCACACGCCCTTGCCGTCGTAGCCGCCGCGCACGGTCTTGAGGACGACGGGGAAACCCCCGACCTCCTCGGCGAACGCCGCGGCGTCGGCCGGGTCGCTCACGATGCGGTGGCGGGGGCAGGGCACACCGATCTCCATGAGCTTGGCGCGCATCACCCCCTTGTCCTGGGCGTGCACCAGAGCCTCGGGGCCGGGGCGCACGGGGATGCCGTCCGCCTCCAGGGCACGCAGATGCTCGGTCGGGACGTGTTCGTGATCGAAGGTGATCACGTCACAGCCCTGTGCGAAGGCACGCAGCGTGTCCAGGTCGCGATAGTCGCCGATGACGACTTCGTTCACCACCTGGGCGGCCGAGTCCTGGGGAGTGTCACTGAGGAGCTTGAATTTCAGGCCGAGGGGGATGCCCGCCTCGTGGGTCATACGGGCGAGCTGACCGCCGCCGACCATGCCGACTACCGGGAACGTCACGCTCCCAGGGTATCCGCCGTGCCGGTACTCCCCCGCCGCTGTCCGGATCGTCCCCCGATCACCCGCATCACACAGGCATCTTCGCCGCTCACAGGCATCACACAGGCATCACACGGGAGGGCTGGATAGCATGACCGAGTTGACGAAACCTACGGACGGGGCTGAGCGATCACCATGAGCGAACGGGGCGCACTGCGGACCCGGCTTGATCTGCTGGCCCGGGAGGTCGCCAAGTTCGGCGCGGTCGGCGCGTTCGGCCTCGTGGTCAATATCGCCGTCTCCAACCTGATCTGGCGCACCACGGACATTCCGGTGGTGCGGGCAGGTCTGATGGCGACCTGCATCGCCATCCTCTTCAACTACGTGGGCTTCCGCCACTGGACCTACCGGGACCGCGACAAGACCGGCCGGACCCGCGAACTGATGCTGTTCCTGCTGTTCAGCGCGGTGGGCGCGGTGATCGAGACCGGTGTGCTGTACGTGGCGACGTACGGCTTCGGCTGGAACAGCCCGGTCCAGAGCAACGTCTTCAAGATCCTCGGCATCGGGATCGCCACGCTGTTCCGCTTCTGGTCCTACCGCACCTGGGTGTTCAAGGCGCTGCCCGCCAAGGAGGCCGTGCTCAGCGCGGAGAAGTTTCTGGAACAGCGAGGACCGTCCGACCCGATGACCCCGGGCACCGCCGCACCGGGCACCGTACGCCGCTGACGCCGTACGCCACTGACGCCGGGCCCGGGCTTCCGGCGGACCGGGTGCGGCCGTTCAGCGGACCGGGTGTGGCCGTTCAGCGGACCGGGCGGTCCGGGTCCTTGCGATTCAGCGCGACCCGGCTGAGGAAGAGCGCGAAGACCGCCGGCTGCTGCTGGAGCAGTTCGAGCCGCCCGCCGTCCGCCTCCGCGAGATCCCTGGCGACGGCCAGGCCGATCCCCGTGGAGTTGCGGCCGCTGATGGTGCGCTCGAAGATCCGTGCCCCGAGGTCGGCGGGGACGCCGGGGCCCTCGTCCGTCACCTCGATGACCGCCTGGTTGCCGGTGACCCGGGTCCGCAGGGCGACGGTGCCGCCACCGTGCATCAGGGAGTTCTCGATCAGCGCCGCCAGGACCTGGGCGACCGCGCCGGGGGTGCCGACGGCCCGCATCCCGTGCTTGCCCGAGCAGACGATGGCACGGCCCGCGCTGCGGTAGGCCGGGCGCCACTCCTCGATCTGCTGCTTGACGACCTCGTCCAGATCGAAGACGACGGCGGAGCCCGTACGCGGGTCCCGGGAGTTGGTCAGCAGCCGCTCCACCACGTCGGTGAGCCGCTCGACCTGGGTGAGGGCGATGTTCGCCTCCTCCTTCACCGTGTCCGGGTCGTCGGTGACGGAGATCTCCTCGATCCTCATGGAGAGCGCGGTGAGAGGGGTGCGCAGCTGGTGCGAGGCGTCGGCGGCGAGCCGCCGCTCGGCCGTCAGCATCCGGGCGATCCGCTCGGCCGAGGAGTCCAGCACATCGGCGACCCGGTCCAGCTCCGGCACCCCGTAGCGCTTGTGGCGGGGGCGCGGGTCGCCCGAGCCGAGGCGTTCGGCGGTCTCGGCGAGGTCGGTGAGGGGCGAGGCCAGCCTGTTGGCCTGGCGTACGGCGAGGAGCACCGCGGAGACGATCGCGAGCAGCGCCACCGCGCCGATGATCAGCAGGGTCCGGCCGACCTCACGGGTGACGGCCGAGCGGGACTCCTCGACGGTGACCTTCTCGCCCTGCTCGCCCGTCTCCGAGCTGCGGATGACGCTCCCGCTGGGGCGCTCCCCGACCTCGATGGGGTCGCGGCCGGGGATCTCGACCAGCGCGTAGCGGCTGGAGTCGACCTGCTCGGCCAGCACCCGGGGGTTGATCCGCTCCTCGCCCAGCAGCCGGCTCTCGACGACGCTGATCAGCCGCAGTGCCTCGGTGTCCACACTCTCCTGGGCGCCCGCGCTGATGGTGCGGGTCTCCACGATGACCAGGGAGACGCCGAAGACGGCGATCACGACGAGCACCACGGCGAGCGTGGAATTGATCAGTCGACGGCGCATGGGGGCTTCGCCTCGTCAGCTCTTTCTCGGAACGGCTCTCGGATCCCTGGCTTCCCGGACCGGCTCTTCCCGGATCAGCTCTTCTCGAACCGGAAGCCGACGCCGCGGACGGTCGCGATGTAGCGCGGGTTGGCCGCGTCGTCCCCGAGCTTCTTGCGGAGCCAGGAGATGTGCATGTCGAGCGTCTTGGTGGAGGACCACCATGTGGTGTCCCAGACCTCGCGCATCAGCTGGTCGCGGGTGACGACCCGGCCGGCGTCCCGGACCAGGACCCGCAGCAGGTCGAACTCCTTCGCGGTGAGCTGGAGCTCCTCCTCGCCCATCCAGGCCCGGTGGGACTCGACGTCGATCCTGACCCCGTGGGTGGCGGGCTGCGGGACGGGCTCGGTGGCGCCGCGGCGCAGCAGGGCGCGGACCCGGGCCAGGAGCTCGGCGAGGCGGAACGGCTTGGTGACGTAGTCGTCGGCCCCGGCGTCCAGGCCGACCACCGTGTCGACCTCGTCGGCGCGGGCGGTCAGCACCAGGATCGGCACGGTGTGACCGTCGGCACGGAGCCTGCGGGCGACTTCGAGGCCGTCCATCCCGGGCAGGCCCAGGTCGAGGACGACCAGGTCGACACCGCCCTGGAGTCCGGCGTCGAGCGCGGTCGGACCGTCCTGACGGACCTCGACCTCATAACCCTCCCGACGCAGTGCGCGGGCCAGTGGCTCCGAGATGGATGCGTCGTCCTCGGCGAGCAGTACACGGGTCATGTGGTGATGGTAGACCGCACGGGCCGCCGGGAGTGAGGCGCTCGCCAAGGCCTGCGGGTCAGACCCGTAGGGCGCTCCGTAACCTTCGAATGTGCGACTGCGATTCCACTAATACCTGTGATCCACATCTCATGTCCTTTCATATCGGGGCGTGGCGTGTCGTATGGTGTCCCGACGCCTGTTGCACTACTCAAAGACCTTTGGGCAGCTTTAAGCGCCAAAGGTCTTTTTTGTATGCGGGCTGGCCGAGAGCCAGTCCTGACGTGAGTGAATGACCTGTGGGCCGGGCCCGGAGCGCGAGGACGCGCGCCGGGCGTGGATCCCGATGCGGTTCTTCCCCCGCCCACGGCGCCGGACTCTCCCCAACGGAGTCCGGCACACGGGGCGAATCCCCTTCCAGGCGCAGGGGACGGGGCTCACCGTGTCGGTGCCGGCCACCCCCCACCGGGCGCGTAACGCTCACCAGGCGACGCGTCCCGACCAGCAAGGATCGACCATGGCGTCCAGCCTGACGAAGGATTCGGCCAGCACTGCCGGCGGAAAGACCTTCTTCGGCCACCCCCGCGGCCTGGCCACTCTCTTCATGACCGAGATGTGGGAGCGCTTCAGCTTCTACGGCATGCGGGCCCTGCTCCCGCTCTACCTCGTCTCCAGCTCCGGGCTGGACATGAACGCGGCCACGGCCACCGCGATCTACTCCATCTACATGGCGATGGTCTATCTGCTCGCCATGCCCGGCGGCTGGTTCGGCGACCGTGTCTGGGGGCCGCGCAAGACGGTCACCATCTCGGCCTCGGTCATCATGCTCGGCCATCTGACGCTGGCCCTGCCCGGCACCGGGACCTTCTTCGCCGGTCTGGGACTGGTCGCGCTCGGTTCCGGGCTGCTGAAGGCCAACATCTCGACGATGGTCGGCCACCTCTACTCCGGCCCGGACGACCCGCGCCGCGACGGCGGCTTCACCGTCTTCTACATGGGCATCAACCTCGGTGCCTTCGCCGCCCCGCTGATCATCGGCACGATCGGCGAGCAGGTGAACTGGCACCTCGGTTTCGCCATCGCCGCGCTCGGCATGGCGCTGGGCCTGGCCCAGTTCCTCATCGGTACGCGGCACCTGGACGCACGTTCCAGCGTCGTCCCGAAGCCGCTGTCGGACCAGGAGCGCCGCTCCACCCTGCGCAAGGGTCTGCTGTGGCTGATCGCCGCCGCCGTCTTCTACGGCGTCCTGGTGGCCACGGATGTCTACACGCTGAACTGGGCGCTCGTCCCGATCACCATCGCCGGTCTGGTCATTCCGGTCGCCGTGCTGGTGCGGATCAAGCGGGACAAGGACCTCTCCGCCACCGAGCAGTCGAAGATGTCCGGATACATCTGGTTCTTCGTGGCGGCGGCCGTCTTCTGGATGATCTACGACCAGGGCGGCTCGACGCTGTCGCTGTTCGGCGAGTCCTCGACCAAGAACAGCCTGTTCGGCCTGGACTTCCCGACCTCCTGGTACCAGTCGGTCAACCCGGTCTTCATCATGGCGCTGGCTCCGGTCGTGGCCTGGATCTGGCTGGCGCTCAACCGGCGCGGCAAGGAGCCGAGCACGGTCGTCAAGTTCGGCTCGGGCCTGTTCCTGGTCGGTGTGTCGTTCCTCGTCTTCATGATGCCGCTGACGCTGACCTCGGACGGCGACAAGGTCAGCCCGATGTGGCTGGTCTCGATCTACTTCCTCCAGACCGTCGGTGAGCTGTGCCTCTCCCCGGTCGGCCTCTCGGTCACCACGAAGATGGCTCCGGCGAAGTACGGCAGCCAGATGATGGGTGTCTGGTTCCTGGCCGTCACCGCGGGCGACTGCACCACCAGCCTGCTCTCGCTGGCCGGGGTGGATCTGAACAGGACCGGGATGGTGGGGCTGGAAGCGGCGCTCGCGATCCTGGCCGGGTTCGCGATCTGGATGTACCGCAAGAAGGTCACCGCGCTCATGGGCGATGTGCGCTGACGCGTACCGACCCGTACAGATGCGTCTGATGCGTCTGATGCGTACTGATCCGTGAAGCCGTACGGGGAAGGGCCGCCGCACCGGGAGACCGGCGCGGCGGCCCTTCGTCGTGTGCTGCCTCAGCGGGTCCCGCGGAGCCTGCGCCACGGGGTGAACGTGAACACCGCGCCGCCCAGCAGGATCGCCGTACCGGCGACCAGGCCGAGTGCCCGCAGGGCGCCGTCGCCCTCTGCCCCGGTGTCGGCCAGACCGCCGCCGGAGTCCGTCCCGCCACCGGATGCCCCGGCGCCGCCGGAGCCCGCCGTGTCACCGCCGGACGCGCCGCCCGGCTGGGCGGAGGTGTCCAGTTCCAGCGAGACCGCGACCCCGGAGGGCGGGGTGCAGGTCGTCTTCGTACCGGCGGCCATCACGGTCAGGACGCCGGGGCTGAGCGTGGACTTGCCGCTCGCGCCCGGCTTGTACGTACCGGTGAGATCGGGGATGTCGATCGGTGCGCCGGTCTTGATGACCTCCTTGTTCAGGGGGCCCTCGACATGGACGGTCCCCTTGTCCGCGCCGCCGAGTTTGACCTCCATCGAGGGCTTCACCTGGTTCGCCGGGATGTCGATGGGGCTGTCCATCACCGACTTGCTGAACTTCACGGTGAGGGCGTAACCGCCGCCGCTCTTCTTGGCGCTGATCTTCACCGGGGAGGTCGCGTTCTTGTCGCCGATGGGCGTCTTGCAGGCGTACGCGACGGACACCTCCTTGCCGGGGAAGTCCGTCTCACCACCGCCGCCCCCGCTGGAACCGCCGGACGCGGCGGAGCCCCCGGAGTCCGTACCGCCGGCCGCCGTACCGCCGGAGGTCGTCCCTCCGGCGTTCGTACCGCCGTCCGTGGTGCCACCGTCCGTGGTCCCGCCGTCCGTGGTCCCGCCGTCGGACGTGCCGCCGGTGGATGTGCCGCCGCCCTCCGTCACCTTGATCGTGGCTCCGGGCCGGACGGCCTCCTTCGGAGCGCACTTGGTGTCCGTGGAGATCGGCTTGGACACGTTGATGCTGTACGCGTCCGGGGTCAGCGTGATCTCGCCGGCCTTCTCCAGCTTCAGCGTGCCCTTCATGTCCGGCAGCAGCATGGCGCTGTTCTTCGGGATCGGCGGGTTCTGCCGCGGCCCTTCCATCGTCAGCTCACCGCTCGCCGCGCCGCCCACCTTGACGGTGCCGGTCGGCTTCACCGTGTTCTCGTCCAGGTCGAGTATGTCGGGGTTCTTGGAAGCGGCCGCCACCGTCTTCCAGACGACCTCGATCTCGTCGCCCACCTTGGCTTCGGCGGGCGCGGTCAGCTTCACCTCGGTGGTGCCCTGCACGGCGGGCAGTCCCGAAATGGGCGGCGGAATGCACTCCGTCGCGTACGAGACGTCAGCGGCCTGGACCGGGCTCGCGGCCAGCAGTATGCCCGCGCCGCCGAGCATCAGCGCGACTCCGGCCGCGCTCATCCTCCGTTGCGTACTCACGAATGTCCCTTCGTCGTGGGTCTGTTGTCTGACGGTGCGGAATCCGGGGTGAACCACGGCAGCGCGGCCGTGGTCGTGGCTGCCGGGTCCGCGGCGGAGGGCCGCGCGGGCGCGGCGCCGTCCCCGCGGCGCAGGCCGGGCAGTCTCGCGGTCACCTCGGACAGCTGCGGATGGCGGTGGCGTCCCGTCCGGGGACCCGCCCTGTCCGGGCGCGGCCGTACCTTGTCCACGATCGCCATGCCGATACGGAAGACGGCGGCCGGCACGACGACACAGAGCAGGATCCAGAAGAGCGTGACGCCCCAGGGGCGGCCCACTCCCCATGGCTGCTCGGCCAGCACCTTCGTGCCGTACTTCAGGGAGATCCGGTAGTCGCCGTGGGCTCCGGCGGCCAGTTCGACCGGGAGCTCGATCCGCGCCTTGCGGCCGGGCGCGACGGTGCCGCGCCACTGGTGTTCCTCCCACCTCGGGGCGTACACACCGTGGGAGGCGCCGACCTGGAACACGGGGTCCTCGACCGGCGCGGAGCCGAGGTTGCCGACGGTGAGCACCAGCCGCCGGGAGGCCGGGGCGCCGAACCAGGTGAGGAGCGAGCTGTCCCCTTCCAGGCGGGTCGTGGCCAGCACCGCGAGCTTCCCGCCGTCCGGCTGCGGCAACGGTGCCGTCGGGTGCCCGGCGACCGTGAACACCGCCTCGGCCGAGGCCTGTTCCCCGGTGACCGTGGCGACATGCACCACGCACGGGCAGGGTTTCGGCGGCTCGGAAACCGGCATCTTCTTGCTGAAAGCACCCGACTTGCCGGTGGTGACGGCCCGGCCCTCGGCGTTGGCGCAGGAGTTGGTGCCGCCGATCACCCCCTTGTCCGGTGTGGACTGCCCACAGATCAGGAGCATCAGCAGCGTGTCGGCGCGCCAGCCACTGCCCTTGACGGTGATCTCACCGCCCTTGCCCGCCTCACTCTTGGAAAGGGTGATCTTCGGTTCGCCATCCGCCGCGCGGGCACCGGAGGATCCCAGGAGCAGCAGCACGGGGAGCAGGGGCACAAGGAGCAGCGTGGCGAGCAGCGCGGGCAGCGGTGCGAAGCCTCCGCGAGGGCCGTTCCGTGCCGGGCGGGACGGCCCGGCCGGTTCCCTCATGCCCCTCGCACCTCCCGCGCCTCCCGCACCTCCCGCACACCGCATGTCCGTCACATCCCTCACGTCTCCGCTCCCGCCTTCGCCACGTGCCTGTCGTCGGAGTCCTGTTCATGCCGGAGGGCCGTCCCGTCGCCCGTGCCGCCGCCCGTGCCGCCGCCCGTCCTGTCGCCCATGCCGCCGCCCGACGAGGGACCGGTCCGCCCGCGTCCGGGCCGGAGACGAAGCCGGAGCCTGCGCCCGGGTCGGCGCCGGTGCCGGTACGCGCCCGCGGCGAGGACGGCGAGGACCAGCAGCGCGCCGCCCGCCAGAGGGGCCGGGGAAAGATACGTAGCGGAGGCCGACGCCTCACCGTGTGCGCCGCCCGCGGCCGTCGCCCGCAGCCGGACGGTGACGGAGTCGAGGGCGGGGGCGTCCCGCCAGGGCTCGGTGAGCCTCATCCGCTGTCCGGGCAGCAGCTCCCTCGGCAGCGTGCGGGCCTCACGACGCAGCAGTGCGCCGAACACTCCGTCGGCGCTCACCGACAGACGAGGCGTCAGGGCCGCGTTGCCACGGTTGACCAGCGTGTAGTGGATGGTCCGCCCGGACACCGCGACGTCCTCCACGCTGAGGGCCGCCAGCGTCGGCCCGCTGACCCGCAGATGGACCCTGACGTCCATCGCACGGCCCCCGCTCTCCGCCAGGATCGCCCCGGGATGGTCGCCGGGCACCGTGTCCGGCGGCACGGTCACGGCGAACGGCACGTCGGCGCGGGTCCGGGCGGGCACGGTCACCTTCCGCGAGGCGAAACGCAGCCAGGCCCCGGCGCCCTTCGCCGCTTCCCGTGCGGCAGGCTCCCCGGCCCGCCCCCGGTCCGCGTCGGCTCCCCGCAGTCGTACGGTCAGCGGGGTCCGGCCGGGATTGGTCACCGTGAGCCGGTCCTGGAGGACCGTTCCGGGTGCGCCCTCCAGATAGAAGTAGGGCCGCCCGCTGTCGCCCGTACGGGTGACTCCGGACGCCGGCCGCGCCTCCCATCCGGACGGCGCGGAGGAGCGCGGAGCGCCGTCGGCCGCCGTCGCCCGGGCCACAGGGAGGGCGCACAGCAGTACGGTGAGCGCCGCTCGGGCGGCGTACGAGGTCAACGACGGCATGGACGACTCCCGCTCCCTTGGCGCTTGTGGTGCTCCCTGACTCCGTGCGTGCTCCCTGACTCCACCCGTGCGCTCCGGCTTCACGCGTGCGCTCCGGCTTCCGCCCGTACCGCTCGGCTGAACGCGTACCGCTCGCTCAGCCCGCGGCGCGCCCGCCCCTCCGGGTCAGCCACAGCACCCCGGCCGCTCCGGTCAGCAGCACGGTGCCGCCGAGCGTGCCGAGCGCGGCGGCCGAGTCGAGCGGACCGGTCTTGGGCAGCTCACCGCCGCCCGTCGGGGACGTCGACGCGTTCCCGCCCGAGTCCCCCGAACCGCCCGTATTCCCTGAACCGCCCGACCCGCCCGAGCCCTGGACATCGAGTTCCAGCGACGGTCCGGGACTGTTCTTGGGCGTACAGGTGGTGGTCGTACCGAGTGCCTTGATGGTGAGCACCCCGGCGGTGAAGGTGACCTTGCCGCTCTTCTTCGGTGTGTACGTACCCGACAAGTCACTGATCCTGATCGGGGTGTTGGCCGGGATCGCCTCCGCGTTCGCCGGACCCGTGACCTGGACCTGCCCCTTCTCGGCGCCACCGAGCCCGATGACCGCACTCGGCTTCATGGCGCCCTTGCCGAGTTCGACCGGGCTGGAGGACACCCCCTTCTGGAAGGACATGGTGAGCTGGTATCCGCCGCCGCTCTTGACGCCCTTGATGTCGATGGGCGACACCGCCCCTTTGGGCCCGATGGGCGTCTGGCACTGGTAGTTGACGTCCACGACCTCGGCGTGCGCGGCGGGGGCGGCCATCAGCACCACCGAGCCCGCCAGCGCAGACGCCAGCGCGAGAGCTGTCCGCTTCTGGTTCGACACCTCGTGTTCCCCTCATGCCGGACGTCGCCACGCGCCACGGTCCGTACCGGCGCACGTTACTGACGACACATCAGATTGGGCGCTCAAGGTA
The DNA here is from genome assembly GCF_026341775.1 of Streptomyces sp. NBC_00654. Classification (NCBI taxonomy): domain Bacteria; kingdom Bacillati; phylum Actinomycetota; class Actinomycetes; order Kitasatosporales; family Streptomycetaceae; genus Streptomyces; species Streptomyces sp. NBC_00654. The sequence goes on from NZ_JAPEOB010000003.1 coordinate 502,640, forward strand.
CGCCCGGGGCCTTGTGGAGGGAAGACAAAGAGCGCGCCGATCCGGCGCGCTCCTGGGTGCCCATGGATATGGACGGGTGGGACGGGTGTACGGGTACGGGGCGGGAGGGGGTGCGGCGACGCCGGGCATTCACCCCGGCGCGTCCGACCCGGCGGGTCCTGCGTCCGACCCGGCGCGTCCGGCACGTCCGATCCGGTGCGGCCGGTCATCCGCGGCCGCCGCGGTACGGCTACCCGGGGGCGGCCAGCTCCGCCCAGACGATCTTGCCCGGTTCGTCGGGCGTACGCTGCACGCCCCAGTCCAGGCAGAGCCGCTGCACGATGAACATGCCGTGTCCGCCGGGCCGGCCCGCCCGGTGCGGGGTGCGCGGCGCGGGCTGTCCGGCGCCGCGGTCGACGACCTCCACCCGCAGCACCTTGGCCATGCGGCCGATACGGAGCTCCTCGGGGCCCTCCGCGTGCAGGCAGGCGTTGGTGACCAGTTCGGAGACGACCAGCAGGACATCCTCGGCGGCGGCACGCCGGTCGGCACCGGCCGCCGGGAGCCAGCCCCAGTCATGGAGCGCCTGCCGGGCGAAGTCGCGGGCCATCGGCACGATGCCGCTGGCCTGCCCCAGTGCGAGCGTGCGCCACTGCCGCTCCGCCGGGACGGACGAGGCAGCGCCCTCGTCGTCCGGCTCGCGGCCGAGGTCGCCCGGCGGATGCTGCCGGGTGGTGCTCATCAGCGCTTCACCTCACCGATTCACCATGTCGCCATGTCGCCATCGAACAGAAACTGATCAGATACTGAGTGTGCGGGCCACCGAGGACGCCGCCGGGGTGTCTCCTGCCCGGCCGAATCGTGACAACACCCACTTCATCCACGTGATCGCGTGACACGGGCGACACTCAAGGCTCCCGGGGCCGCGGATCGGGGCGCGGGTCAGGTGTCCAGGGCCTCCGCGAGAGTGGCGTGGACGGTGAAAACCGCCTCGGCCCCGGTGATCTCGAAGACCCTCGCCACGACGGGCAGCATGCCTGCCAAATGGACCCCTCCCCCGGCCGCCTCCGCTTTGAGGCGGGCACCGAGCAGCACATTGAGCCCGGTGGAATCACAGAATTCGAGGCGCGAGCAGTCGACCACCAGGCGCGCACGCCCCTGCTCGACCGCGCTCTCCAAGGGTTCGCGCAGCAGATCGGCGGTGTGGTGATCGAGCTCACCCACCGGCGTCACAATCTCGCTGCGCCCCTCGGTCCGGGCCTCGACCTGAAGCCGCCCCCGGTTCGCACTGCCGACCGTCCCGCGGTCCATGCCCGTCCCTCTTCGCCGCTCGTCACTGTGCGCGTCACTGCCTGTGCGGCTGTATGCGTAGCTGCCGCCGACGTCCGTAAAACAGTACGCGTTCCGTACGCCACGCGGTAGTCGAAGAACTCAACAAACCGGACATATGGCAGTAATTGGCGCTTGTAAGTCCCCGTACGAACCGGGTAAGGGTAGAGGGACACCGAAAACACGGCCGGCTTTGGAGGCGCCGCTTCACCGCAGGAACACGTATGGGCATCGGCAGCCATATGCCGAGAACGATGGAGGAGAAGCATGTCACCCCGGCTCGACGATCCGCGTACCCACAACGCGCCGTCGACATGTCCTCAGGGACCGACCGATTCCGACTCCCCTGCCGCGGCCGCCATTCCCGGCCCGCGCACCAGCACCACCCTCAGCACCACCCCAGGCACCACCCGCACCGCGGACACCGCCGCCGCAGGCATCGGCGGCGAGGGGCTCGAAGGACTTCCCGAGATCCCGCCCTACGCGGAAGTCGGGGCACTGGACGCCAGAGCGCTGTCGAAGACGCTCTTCGAACGGCTCGAATCCCTCGAAGAGGGCACCCACGAGTACGCGTACGTCCGCAACACCCTGGTCGAACTCAACCTGGCGCTGGTCAAGTTCGCCGCCTCCCGGTTCCGCTCCCGCAGCGAACCGATGGAGGACATCGTCCAGGTCGGCACCATCGGCCTGATCAAGGCGATAGACCGGTTCGAACTGAGCCGCGGCGTCGAGTTCCCGACGTTCGCGATGCCGACCATCGTCGGTGAGATCAAGCGCTTCTTCCGGGACACCAGTTGGTCCGTCCGCGTACCGCGCCGGCTCCAGGAACTGCGGCTCGACCTGGCCAAGGCGGGCGACGAGCTGGCCCAGCTGCTGGACCGCTCGCCCACCGTCTCCGAGCTGGCCGAGTGCCTCGGCATCACCGCCGACGAGGTCGTCGAGGGCATGGCCGCGAGCAACGCGTATACCGCGAGTTCGCTGGACGCCAAGCCCGAGGAGGACGAGCACGAGGGCGCCCTCGCGGACCGCATCGGCTACGAGGACCACGGGCTCGAAGGCATCGAGTACGTCGAGTCCCTGAAGCCGCTCATCGCCGCGCTGCACCCGAGGGACCGCATGATCCTCTCGCTCCGGTTCGTCTCCAATCTGACCCAGTCGGAGATCGGCGACGAGCTGGGCATCTCACAGATGCATGTGTCCAGGCTGCTCTCCCGGACCCTGGTCAGACTCCGGAAGGGCCTGACCCTGGAGGAGTGACCGGTCCGCCCCGGCGCCGGAGACCACCGGACCACCGGATCGCCGGATCGCCGGATCGCCGGAGATCACTGGATCATTTGCGGAAGGACCTGCCCCAGCGATGGGCGCGGGTCCTTCCGCATGTACGGCTCCGCGGCCCCGCGGCACGGTCAGAGGGCGCGTTCGCCGCGCTGCCACACGGCGCTGACCAGCGGGACTCCCGGCCGGTAGGCGAGGTGGACATGGCTGGGCGCGTCGAGGAGGACGAGGTCGGCGCGGGCGCCGGGCGCGATACGGCCGACGTCCGTACGGCGCAGCGCGGCGGCGCCGCCCGCGGTGGCGGACCAGAGCGCCTCGTCGGGGGTCATGCCCATGTCCCGTACGGCGAGCGCGACGCAGAACGGCATCGAGGACGTGAACGAGGAGCCCGGATTGCAGTCCGTGGAGAGCGCGACGGTCGCGCCCGCGTCGAGGATGCGACGGGCGTCGGGCCAGTGCGCACGGGTGGAGAACTCGGCGCCCGGGAGCAGCGTGGCGACCGTGCCGCCCTGGCCGAGGGCGTCGACGTCGGCGTCGGTGAGATGGGTGCAGTGGTCGGCGGAGGCGGCGTCGAGCTCGACGGCGAGCTGGACCCCGGGGCCGTACGTCAGCTGATTGGCGTGGACGCGGGGGTGGAGGCCACTGGCCTTGCCCGCCGTGAGGATCGCGCGGGCCTGGTCGCCGTCGAAGGCGCCCTTCTCGCAGAAGACGTCGATCCAACGGGCGTGCGGGGCACAGGCGTTCAGCATCGGGCCGGTGACGAGGTCGACGTAGCCCGCCGGGTCGTCGGCGTAGTCGGCGGGCACGACATGGGCGCCGAGGTAGGTCACCTCGTCGGTGTGGCGGGCGGCGATGCGCAGGGCACGCGCCTCGTCCTCGACGGTGAGGCCGTAGCCGGACTTGGTCTCGAACGTGGTGGTGCCCTGGCGCAGGGCCTCGGCGAGGTAGCGGGCGACGTTGGCGGAGAGCTCGTCGTCGGAGGCCGCCCGGGTGGCGGCGACCGTGGTCCGGATGCCGCCCGCGGAGTAGGGGCGGCCGGACATCCGGGCGTTGAACTCCTGGGTGCGGTCGCCCGCGAAGAGGAGGTGGGAGTGGGAGTCGACGAAGCCGGGGATCACGGCCCGGCCGTCCGCGTCGACGGCGTTGTCAGTGGCGGGTGCTTTGCTTGATTCACCGGTCCAGACGATGCGGTCGCCCTCGATGACGACGGCCGCGTCCTGGATCAGGCCCAGGGGGGTCCCGTTTCCGAGGGAGGGGTCGTTGGTGACCAGGCTGGCGATGTTGGTGATGGCGGTCGTCGTCATCTGGAGACTGTTCTCCTTGAGTTCGGGCAGGTCGGGCAGGTCTGACAGGTCGCACGGTCGGAGCGCCCCGGCCGGCGGACCGGACCGTTCTGCCGGCGGCCCGGACCGTTCTGCCGGCGGCCCGGACCGTTCCGGTGTCAGCTGTGCAGGGCGGCGACGGCTGCGGCGAGCGCTCCCGGGACGTCCTCGATCCGTGTGTGCAGGCCGTCCCGGACGATGTGCCGTCCGCCCACGACCGTGTGCCGCACATCAGCTGCGGAGGCGGCGAATACAGCCGCTTCGGCTCCCAGCCGGGGCACCGGACCCGCTGTTCTGACGGAGTCCAGGGCCACGGTGGTGAGGTCGGCGGGCGCACCGGGTTCCAGGGTGCCCGCGTCGGGCCGGCCCAGTGCGGCGTGCCCGTCGGCGGAGGCGGCGCGCAGCAGGGCGGCGGCCGTCCAGTGGCCTCGGCGGTGGGTGCGCAGGCGTTCGTTGAGCTCCATCGCGCGGGCCTCTTCGAAGAGGTCGATGACGGCGTGGCTGTCGCTGCCGAGCGAGAGCGGCGAGCCCGCCCGCTGAAGGGCGGCGGCGGGGCCGATGCCGTCGGCGAGGTCGCGTTCGGTGGTGGGGCACATACAGGTGCCGGTGGCGGAGGAGCCGATCAGTTCGATGTCCTCCGCGGTGAGGTGCGTGTTGTGGATGCCGGTGGTGCGCGGGCCGAGGACGCCGTGGTCGGCGAGGAGCCGGGTGGGGGTGCGGCCGTGCGCGGTGCGGCAGGCGTCGTTCTCCGCGGTCTGCTCGGAGAGGTGGACATGGAGCGGTGCCCGCCGTTCCTCGGCCCATTGCGCGACGGTGGCCAGTTGCGCGGCCGGGACGGCCCGTACGGAATGGATGGCGGCGCCGATCAGCGTGTGGTCGTCGCCCTTGAGGAGGGAGGCGCGCTCTGCCCAGGCGTCGGCCGTGCGGTCGGAGAAGCGGAGCTGGTGCCGGTTGGGCTTCTCGCCGAATCCGGCGGCGAGATAGGCGGTGTCCAGCAGGGTGATGCGGATACCCGCTTCGGCGGCTGCGGCGATGAGCGCCTCGCCCATCGCGTTCGGGTTGTCGTAGGGCGTGCCGCCGGGCGCGTGATGCAGATAGTGGAATTCACCGACGGAGGTGATGCCGGCCAGGGCCATTTCGGCGTACGTGGCGCGGGCGAGGTCGAAGTAGGTGTCGGGGGTGAGCCGGGAGGCCGCCTGGTACATCAGCTCGCGCCAGGTCCAGAAGGTGCCGGAGCCCACCTGGACGGTGGAGCGCAGGGCCCGGTGGAAGGCGTGCGAGTGGGTGTTGGCCAGCCCGGGGAGGGTCAGGCCGTGCAGGGCCGTGGCGCCGGGCGGCGGTGTGCCGACGCCGGTGCGGACCCCCGCGATGCGGTCACCGGCGACGTCCAGGGTGACGCCCGGCTCGACATGGGTGCCGAGCCAGGCGTGGGACATCCAGTACGTGGCGGTGACGGGCCTGCCGGTGGGCTCCGTTGTCAGCTGCACGCGAGTCCTTCCAGTACGTCGGCGAGGGCGATCACCCCGGTCGCGCAGTCGTCCTCGGCGGCGTGCTCGGCCGGCGAGTGCGAGATTCCGGTGGGGTTCCGTACGAACAGCATGGCGGTAGGCACCGAAGCGGACAAAATACCCGCGTCATGGCCCGCGCCGGTGCCGAGGACGGGCACGGCGCGCCCCGTGTCGCCGGTGTCGCGTCCCGCTCCCCGGCCGCCTTCGAGGATCCTGGCGAGCTCGTCGCGCAGGGCGTGCTCGAACTCCACCACGGGGGTGAAGGACTCCCGTACGACATCCAGATCGATCCCGGCCCGTTCGGCGTGCTCCCGGGCGGCGCGCTCGATCCCGGTGACGACGGCGTCGAGTGTGGCCTGGTCGGCGGCGCGGGAGTCGAGCCAGCCGCGTACGAGGGAGGGGATGGCGTTGACCCCGTTCGGCTCGACCGCGATCTTGCCGAAGGTGGCGAGGGCGCCGGTCAGTTCGGCCTCGCGGCGGGCGGCCAGCACCGTTTCGGCGTACGTGAGCATGGGGTCGCGCCGGTCGGCGAGGCGCGTGGTGCCCGCGTGGTTGGCCTCCCCCCGGAAGTCGAACCGCCAGCGGCCGTGGGGCCAGATGGCGGAGGCGATCCCGACCGGGTCACCGCTGAGGTCGAGGGCGCGGCCCTGCTCCACATGGAGTTCGACGAACGCGCCGATCCTGGCGAGGCGTTCCGGATCGGGGCCGATGGCCTCGGGGTCGTATCCGGCGGCCTCCATGGCCGCGGGGAGGCTGATCCCGTCGGCGTCACGCAGCCGGTGGGCGTCCCTCATGGTCAGCTGTCCGGCGGCGAGCCGGGAGCCGACGCAGGCGAGACCGAAGCGGGCGCCCTCCTCGTCACCGAAGTTGGTGATGGCCAGCGGCCGGGTGAACTCCACTCCCCTGCGGCGGAGTTCATCGAGCGCGGCGAAGGAGGACACGACACCGAGGGGGCCGTCGAAGGCACCGCCGTCCGGTACGGAGTCGAGGTGCGATCCGGTGACCACGGCGTCGCCGGCCAGGGGGTCGCCGAGCCAGGCCCACTGGTTGCCGTTCCGGTCGACCTCGTGGGTGAGCCCGCGCGACTCGGCCTGCTCCCGGAACCAGGCCCGGCAGTCGGCGTCGGCACCGGACCAGGCGTACCGCCGGTATCCACCGCTGTCGGCGTGCCGCCCGACGGGCGCGAGCTCGCGCCACATGGAGAGGAACGACGGTGCCGCGCCCGGGGAGGACGGGGCGGACGGGGCGGACCGCGCCGCCCCGGACGTGGACGGGGCCGCCCCGGGAGCGGGTTCGAGTGCTCCGGGAGCGGACGCGGGCGCTCCCGAAGTGGGCTCGGGCGCTCCGGGGGTGGGGGCCGTCCGCCCGCCGCTGTCCGTTGACGTCACTTCTCGCCCTCCGCCATCGGCACACGTACGCCCTTGTCGGAGGCGACGGACTCCGCGATGTCGTATCCGGCGTCGACATGCCGGATGACGCCCATGCCCGGGTCGTTCGTCAGGACCCGGCGGATCTTCTCGCCCGCCAGCTTCGTCCCGTCGGCGACGGTGACCTGTCCCGCGTGGATGGAGCGCCCCATGCCCACGCCGCCGCCGTGGTGGAGGGAGACCCAGGACGCGCCGGAGGCCACGTTGACCATGGCGTTCAGCAGCGGCCAGTCGGCGATGGCGTCGGATCCGTCGAGCATGGCCTCGGTCTCGCGGTACGGCGAGGCGACCGAGCCGCAGTCGAGGTGGTCGCGGCCGATGGCCAGCGGGGCCGCGAGTTCACCGCTCGCGACCATGTCGTTGAAGCGCTCCCCCGCCTTGTCCCGCTCGCCGTAGCCGAGCCAGCAGATCCGGGCGGGCAGACCCTGGAAGTGGACCCGCTCGCCCGCCATCCTGATCCAGCGGTGCAGGGACTCGTTCTCCGGGAAGAGCTCCAGGATCGCCTTGTCCGTCTTGTGGATGTCGGACGCCTCGCCCGACAGCGCCGCCCAGCGGAACGGCCCCTTCCCTTCGCAGAAGAGCGGCCGGATGTACGCGGGGACGAAGCCCGGGAAGTCGAAGGCCCGCGCGTATCCGGCGAGTTGGGCCTCGCCCCGGATGGAGTTGCCGTAGTCGAAGACCTCCGCCCCGGCGTCCATGAAGCCGACCATCGCCTCCACGTGCGCGGCCATCGACTCCCGCGCCCGCACGGTGAAGTCGGCGGGCTTCTCGGCGGCGTACGAGGCCATGTCGTCGAAGTCGACGCCGAGCGGCAGATAGGCCAGCGGGTCGTGCGCACTGGTCTGGTCGGTGACGATGTCGACCGGGGCGCCCTCGGCGAGCATGCGGGGCAGCAGTTCCGCCGCGTTGCCGAGCAGACCGATGGAGAGCGGGCGCCGGGCGTCGCGCGCCTCGACGGCGAGCTGGAGGGCGTGCTCCAGGCTGTCGGCCCTCACGTCGAGGAAGCGGTGCTCGATCCGGCGCTCGATGGCGCGCGGGTCGCAGTCGACGCAGATCGCGACGCCGTCGTTCATCGTGACGGCGAGCGGCTGGGCGCCGCCCATGCCGCCGAGCCCGGCCGTCAGCGTGATCGTCCCGGCGAGCGTCCCGCCGAACTTCTTCGCGGCGACGGCGGCGAACGTCTCGTACGTGCCCTGGAGGATGCCCTGGGTGCCGATGTAGATCCAGGACCCGGCGGTCATCTGGCCGTACATGGTGAGTCCGAGCGCCTCCAGGCGGCGGAACTCCTCCCAGTTCGCCCAGTCCCCCACCAGGTTGGAGTTGGCGATCAGGACGCGCGGGGCCCATTCATGGGTCTGCATGACGCCGACCGGCCGCCCGGACTGGACGAGCATCGTCTCGTCCTGCTTGAGCGTCCGCAGCGTACGGACCATGGCGTCGAACGAACGCCAGTCGCGGGCCGCCTTCCCCGTACCGCCGTAGACGACGAGCTTGTCGGGGTGCTCGGCGACCTCGGGGTCGAGGTTGTTCTGCAGCATGCGCAGGGCGGCTTCCTGCTGCCATCCCAGGGCGGTCAGTGCGGTACCGCGCGGCGCCCGTACGGGGCGGGGTCCTGACATGGCAATGCCTCCTCGCGACTGTGAATCCTGTATTCACATCCTGGAGGTCTGAATACTTGTAGTCAACAGGTGCGTGCCGCGCCGGGACCGGGCAGACCTCTCCCATCACACCCCCGGGGGAGGCTCCTGTGACCGCTCCAGGCACACCCGCGACGCCGACCGCGCCCGGCCCGCCGGAGAACGCCGCCCTGAAGCGGGCCATCGGGCCCAGGCTGCTGATCCTCTTCGTGATCGGCGACATCCTGGGCACCGGTATCTACGCCACCACCGGCAAGGTGGCCGGCAAGGTCGGGGGCGCGCTCTGGCTGCCGTTCCTGATCGGCTTCGTCGTCGCGATCCTGACGGCCGCCTCGTACGTCGAACTCGTGGGCAAGTATCCGAAGGCCGCCGGGGCCGCGCTCTACACACAGAAGGCGTTCAAGGTCCCGTTCCTGACCTTCGTCGTCGCCTTCATGGTGATGTGCTCGGGCCTGTCGTCCGCGAGCGCCGCGGCCCGCGCGTTCAGCGGTGACTACCTCGGCGAGTTCACCTCCGCCGTGCCGCCCACCCTGGTCGCGATCCTGTTCATCCTGATCCTGGCCGCGCTCAATCTGCGCGGCGTGGCCGAGTCCGTGAAGGCGAACGTCGTCCTGACGGTGGTCGAGGTGACCGGCCTGCTCGTGATCCTCGCGATCGGCGCGTACGCGGTCCTGAACGGTGACGGCGAACCCGCCCGGCTGACCGAGTTCGAGGCGAGCGGTACGGGATACGCCCTGATCACCGGGGTGCTCGGCGCCACCGCTCTCGGCTTCTTCGCCTTCGTCGGCTTCGAGGACTCGGTGAACATGGCGGAGGAGACCCAGGACCCGGTCCGCACCTTCCCCCGGGCCATCTTCATCGGCGTGGCCGTGACGGGCACCGTCTATGTCCTGGTCGCCCTGGTCTCCTCGCTGCTGGTCGACCACCGGACCCTGGAGAAGTCGAGCGGACCGCTGCTCGAAGTGGTGAAGGCGGGCGGCGTCGACTTCCCGCCCAGGCTGTTCGCGCTGATCGCCCTGTTCGCCGTGACCAACTCCGCGCTGATCAACATCATGATGGCCTCACGGCTCTGTTACGGCATGGCGAACGAACGCGTCCTGCCGCGGGCCCTGGGCCGTGTCCTGCCCGGCCGGCGCACCCCCTGGGTGGGCATCGCCCTCGTCTCGCTGCTCGCCGTCGGGCTGGTCTCCACCGGTGAGATCGAAGGGCTCGGCGACACCACCTCGTTCCTGCTGCTCTGTGTCTTCGCCGTCGTCAACATCGCCGTCCTCGTGCTGCGCGGGGACCGCGTGGAGCACCGGCACTTCCGTACGCCGACGGCGCTGCCCGTGCTCGGCGCGGTCACGGCCCTGACCCTGGCGAGCCCGCTGGCCGACCGGGACGCGGACGTCTATGTCCGGGCCGGGGTGCTGCTGCTGATCGGCATCGGCCTGTGGGTGGTCAACAGGACGGTGATGAGCGCCCGCGGGGAGAGCGCCCAGGACCTTCCCGACGACCGGCAGGCGTAGCCGTGCCCGGAGCCCCATACACGCCGAGGCGCATGTACCACTGGGAAATGCCAAACCTCCACCCGCCGCGAGCACGTTGCGTAGCCTCGGGGTCACAGCCGAACGCCGTGTCGGGAGGGGAGTGCGCGTGCCCGGAATCGACGAGTGCCTGCTCGAAGTCATGAGGCTGCCCGGCGCCCGCGGCGCCTCGGTGGTCGACTGGACGAGCGGTCTCGCCCTAGGCACCATCGGGGACTCGCCCAACGGCGACCATGAGGCCACCGCGGCCGAGACCGCCGAGGTGGCGAGGATGGCGGCCGAGCAGCCGGCCTTCGCCCTTCTCCCGCCGCCGGACGGGCACGAGCAGCCCGCGAACGGCCACGGGCATCCCGCGGACCGGCCGGGCACACCGGACCGGCCGGGCGCACCGGCCCCGGCGCATCCGCCGAGCACGCCGGTCGAGGACGTCATCGTCACCACCCGCACCGGCTACCACATCCTCCGGTTCGTCGAAACGGCCTTCGACAGCAGCGTCTTCCTGCACCTCTGGCTGGACCGCGCCCAGGGCAACCTCGCTCTCGCCCGGATCCGGCTCGGTGAGACGGCGGAGCGGCTGGTCCTGGGATGAGCGCCCGGACACCCGACTCCGACATCACGGCCTTACCCGGCCCCGGCGGGGAGTCCCGCCGGCACCCCGTGCTCTCCCCGATGCTCCAGCGCCTCGCCGCCGAGCGTGCCACCGGCGCCCTGATGCGGGACCGAGGCACGCTCTACCTCGCCGACGGCCGGGTGGTGCACGCCGAGAGCCCGGCCACCCCCGGCATCGACGTACTCCTCACCACGGGCGGGGCGTTGCGGCACGAGGGCTGGTGGGACGCGGTCGCACAGGCGGGGGCCGGGCGGCGGGTCGGGCGCTATCTGGTGGAGAGCGGTCATGTTCCGGGCGGCGCACTGGAGTTGTGCCATCTGGGCGCGCTGTACGACGCGGCGTTCTTCGTCCTCGGACCGACCGGCACCCCGGCCAGATTCCGTTACGGGGTGTCGCACTGGATCGGCCCCGTACGTCCCGTGGCGGTGGCGGCCGTACAGCGCGAGACGCTCCGGCGCCGGGAGCTGCTGGACCGGATCTGGCCCGACGCGGTGACCGACAGCGCCCCGCTCGCCAGGACGGCACACCCCGTCGACACCCCGCTGCCGGACCGCCGGCGCCGGGCCCTGGACCTGGTCGACGGCGTGCGTACGGCCCCGGACATCGCACGGGAGCTGGGCCGTTCGACGTTCCACCTCCTGGTCGACCTGCGGCGGCTCGCGGCGGCCGGACTGGTCGAGGCGGCCCGGCCCGCCGCGGGCGGGGCCGGGGCGGCCGGGGACCGGTTCGCGCTGCCCGAGGTCACGGCCGATCCCGATGTCGCCCTGCTGCGCCGGCTCAGAGACGCACTGGAGGCCCTGTGATACGCGCGCTCAGACAGCGTGCCGGGAGGAGACAGCTGATGGTGCCCGAGGCCGAAGCGCGGGATGTGCTCGACGAGCTCCAGCGGTTACGGGCCCGGGTGCCGCTCCTGACCGGCGCACTGGCGGCCAGCACCGACGGCCTGGTCCTGGCCCATGACACCCCCGGCGTGGAGGCGGAAGGTGTCGCCGCACTGACCGCCGCCGCGCTCGGCGTCGCGATCCGGATGACCGACGCGACCTCCCGGGGCGGCTTCCGCGAACTCCTGGTGCGCGGCGAGAACGGGTACGTCGCCACCTACGCGGCGGGCCCCTCCGCCGTACTCACGCTGCTGGCCGCGGACCGCGTCAACGTCGGACGGCTCCATCTGGAGGGCCGCCGGGCGGGCGCCCGCATCGGCGAACTCGTCGAAGCCGCCCTGTCCCGGGAGCGCCCCGACCGCGCCGCCCGCACCGCGCCCCCGAAGGCGCGCACCCCGCAACCGCGTACCGACCGCCCCGGCGGGCTGCCGCAGCGCCCCACGTAGCGGCCCCGCCGCAGCCACCGGGACAGAGACCCACCACACACAGAGGCACCGGTCATCCCGACCGGTCAGGGAAAGGGAACACGTACTCATGGCCAACACCGAAGCGGCACTCAAGGAAGCGATGACGTCCATCGAGGGAGCCCTCGGCGTCGCCCTCGTCGACTACACCAGCGGCATGGCTCTGGGCACCCTCGGCGGCAGCAAGGACTTCAACCTGGAGGTCGCGGCGGCGGGCAACACCGATGTCGTCCGCTCCAAGCTCCGCACCATGGATCACCTGGGCATCAAGGACGAGATCGAGGACATCCTGATCACCCTGGGCACGCAGTACCACCTGATCCGGCTGCTCAGGGCCCACGGCAACAACGGCCTCTTCCTCTATCTGGTACTGGACTCCGGCCGCGCCAATCTGGCGATGGCCCGCCACCAGCTGAAGCGGATCGAGCAGGACCTGGAGGTCTGATCCCGGCGCCGCCGCGCCCGGCCTCAGCGGCGACGCCGCGCCCCGCCCGGCGCGGCGTCCCCCGCCACCGGCCCCGTCGTCCGGTACGCCTTCACCCGCTTGCCCGTGGGCCGCCCGCGCTCCACCCAGTCGGTGCGCACCCAGTACAGGACGTCGTCCCGGCGCTCGCGCTGCCCGATCCGTACGGCCTTGAGCCAGAGCCCCGCGCCCGCGCCGGCGAGCAGCAGCCCACCCGCCCCGGGCAGGACGAGCCCCGCCGCGAGTGCCGCCACGAACGCGCCGGCCAGCCACCACCGGTGCGCCCGACGCCAGTTGCGTACGGTCACGGCGCGGTCCTGGAGGAAGTCGGTGCGCCCCGCCCGGGTGGCCCCCCGGGCCAGTTCCGCGTACCGCCCGCCGCGCGCCAGGGCGACCACGGCCATGGTGACGAGGAACAGCGCGGCCCCGGCCAGCAGACCGATGCGCCGCCCGGTGAGTCCCGGCAGCAGCGCGCCCACCGCGGCGGCCAGCAGACCGGGCCACCACATCGGTGCGGCCCCGGCCCGTACGATCACGGCCACCCGTGCCAACGACTGCGCTCCGCGCCCCATGTCCGTACCCTCTCCGCGCCTGCCCGTGTGCCTCTCGGCGCGGAGATTAATCGGCGCAGATGAGCGGCGTCTGAGAAAGCGGGGGTGACCCGAGCGGCCCGGCACCCACGACCCGCCGCTCCCCGCCCGCTATTCCACGAACAGCCCGCGCGCCGCCGCACGCGCGTCGAACTCCTCCAGCCGCGCCTGTGCCTCCGGCAGCCCGTCGCACATCGCCTCCAGCAGCACCCGCCCCAGCAGCATCGGCGCGCACACGGTGTCGAAGGCGAGCCCTGACCCGACTGCCGCCGGGATCAGCAGATCGCTGTGTCCGGCCACCGGGGCGAACGCCGAGTCCGCGACGGTCACCACGGTCAGCCCCACGCCCTGGGCGTACGCGAGCGCGTCCACGACCTCCTTCGGGTGGCGCGGCAGCGCGAAGCACATCAGCGCGGAGGCCCCCGCCCGGCGAGCGGCGTCGATCCGGTCGTACAGCATGGTGCCGCCCTCGTCGAGCACCCGGACATCGGGATGCACCTTGGCGGCGAAGTACCCGAAGCCCCGGGCCTGCGAGGACGCGGCCCGCAGCCCGAGCACCGGCAACGGGCAGGACCCGGCCAGCAGTCGGCCCGCCCGCTCCACCGGCCCGGGATCGGCGAGCAGGTCGGACAGCTGCCGCAGGTTCTCGATCTCGGCCCGGACGGCCTGCTGGTACTCGTTGTACGTGTCCTCGGCGGCGGGCCCGCCCGTATCGGCGGGCGCGACCTCACGAAGGTGCCGGCGCAGTGCCGGGTAGCCGTCGAATCCGAGCGCGACCGCGAACCGGGTGACGGAGGGCTGGCTGACCCCGGCCAGCTCGGCCAGCTCGACGCTGGAGAGGAAGGGGGCGTCGGCGGCCCGGCGCACCATGCAGTGCGCGATGCGCCGCTGGGTGGGCGTGAGCCGGTGCCCCTCGAAGAGCCGCTGCAACCGCGCAGCGGGGCTGCTCCCGCTCATGGTGTCCCCTCCGGAATCCGTCACCGACGCGTCCATTCAGCCAGCCGACGGCCTGCATGTCCATATACAGTCCGCCGGGCGGAAGGCCCAACAGGGGGGTTAGCCCCACTGCGCGGGCCCCCTTCGGCTTCGTACGGTGAGGAGCATGGAAGCCCGTGACCACGAGCTCAAGAAGGAGCTCGACGCCACCCTCCAGGCCCGCGGTGAACTGGGGGCGGAGTACGAGTCCGCGCTCATCGACTCGTTCCTGGAGAAGGTCGAGCAGCGCCTCGACACCACACTCGACCGTCGAGTCCGGCGCCACCTCGCCGAACAGCGGGTGACCGTCGCCCGGGGCTCCCGTACGCCCCAGCCGCTGGGGAGCTTCGGGGAGCGCTTCGGCTTCGGGGTGGTCTCGCTGGTCCTGGCCATCCCGCTCTCCGCGATCGGCGTCGCCAACGCGGGCATCAAGGGGCTCGTCGTGGCCTGGCTCGGGATCGTCGGCGTGAACGCGCTGCAGGCGGCACGGGGCGGGTGGCTGTTCCGGCGGCGCGACCGCTCCGGGTCCGACGACTGGGAGGACTGACACCGCCGCGGTCCGGCGGGCACCGGGCGGGGTATGTCGCGGGGACCGCCGCACCCCCGGTCGCCCGGGGGGCGGGACGACGGCGGTCCCCGCGAGGGACGCGGTCCGGGTCAGGGCCGGGTTCCCGCGTCCTGGCGACGGTGGAGGTCCGGGAGCCGCTCCGTAGTCCAGGTCGCCGTAGGTGGGGCCGGCGGGTTTCCCCGCCGACACCCACCAATGTGCCGGAGCCGTGTTAAGCGGGTGCTGCGCGGACGTGACACGCTCGTACCGTTTTCGCGAAGCCCCGGCCCACCGTGTGACGCCTCCCCCGTGCCGACGCCCACGGCCCGCCCGCGGCATCGCGGCCGCGCACCGCCCGCGGCTTTGCGGCCGCGGCCCTTCCCGCGGCTCCTCGGCCGCGGCCCTTCCCTACGGCTTCGCGACCGCGTCCTTCGCCAGGAACGCCAGCAGGTCCTGCCGGCTCACGACGCCCTTCGGCTTCCCCTCGACCAGCACGATCGCCGCGTCCGCGCCGTCCGCACCGCTGAGCGCGGCCATCAGGTCCTCGACCGGCTCGCCCGAGCCGACCTGCGGCAGCGGGGGCGACATGTGCTTCTCCAGCGGGTCGGTGAGCGAGGCGCGCTGGGTGAACAGGGCGTCCAGCAGCTGCCGTTCCACGACGGAGCCGATGACCTCGGCGGCCATCACGTCCGGGTGACCGGCGCCCGGCTTCACGATCGGCATCTGGGAGACGCCGTACTCGCGCAGCACCTCGATCGCCTCGCCGACCGTCTCCTCCGGGTGCATATGGACGAGGGTCGGCAGCGGGCCGTCCTTGTGGTCCAGGACGTCGCTGACGCGGGCGGAGGTGCCCGTGTCGTCCAGGAAGCCGTAGTCGGCCATCCACTCGTCGTTGAAGATCTTGCTCAGGTAGCCGCGGCCGCTGTCGGGCAGCAGCACCACCACGACGTCGTCCGGGCCCAGCCGCCGTGCGACCTCCAGCGCCGCCACGACCGCCATCCCGCAGGAGCCGCCGACCAGCAGGCCCTCCTCCTTGGCGAGGCGGCGGGTCATCTGGAAGGAGTCCTTGTCGGACACCGCGACGATCTCGTCGGTGACGGTGCGGTCGTACGCCGTCGGCCAGAAGTCCTCGCCGACGCCCTCGACCAGATACGGACGTCCGGAGCCGCCGGAGTAGACCGAGCCCTCCGGGTCCGCGCCGACGACCTTCACCGCGCCGCCGCTGATCTCCTTGAGATAGCGCCCGGTGCCGCTGATCGTGCCGCCCGTGCCGACGCCCGCGACGAAGTGGGTGATCTTCCCCTCCGTCTGCTCCCACAGCTCCGGACCGGTGGTCTCGTAGTGCGAGCGCGGGTTGTTGGGGTTGGAGTACTGGTCCGGCTTCCAGGCCCCCGGCGTCTCGCGGACCAGGCGGTCGGAGACGTTGTAGTACGAGTCCGGGTGATCGGGGTCAACGGCCGTGGGGCAGACGACGACCTCCGCCCCGTACGCGCGCAGCACGTTGATCTTGTCCGTGGACACCTTGTCCGGGCAGACGAAGATGCACTTGTACCCCTTCTGCTGGGCGACGATGGCGAGGCCGACGCCCGTGTTGCCGCTGGTCGGCTCGACGATCGTGCCGCCGGGCAGCAACTGCCCGCTCTCCTCGGCCGCCTCGATCATGCGCAGCGCGATGCGGTCCTTCACCGACCCGCCGGGGTTGAAGTACTCGACCTTCGCCAGGACCGTCGCCTGGATGTCCGTCGTGACATTGCGCAGCCTCACCAGCGGGGTGTTGCCGACAAGACTGATCATCGAATCGTGGAATTGCACCGTGTACTCCGGGGTCTCCGAGATGGTCCGGCCCAGGGTATGCGTACGGGGGCGAGATTGGGCGAAGCGATTGGAGGCCGCCCTCCACGGGGCAGGTAGGTACGTGTACGGCGGGACTGCGAGGAGGAGGTGGACCGGACTGTGTCAAGAGCGAGGGTGGCACGGCGGATCGCGGCGGGCGCGGCCTACGGCGGCGGCAGCATCGGGCTGATCGGAGCGGCGACCGTGGGCGTGGTGCTGGCCGAGGTGCAGCTCGCCAAGCGCCAGGTCGGCGGCGGTACGGCACCGGTTCCACCGAGCGCGGACGGGCGGTACGGGGTGGCGTTCGCCGGACCCGCGGACCCGTTGCGGCTCGCGCTGCTCGGAGATTCGACAGCGGCCGGGCAGGGGGTGCGCCGGGCCGGGCAGACCCCGGGGGCGCTGCTCGCCTCGGGGCTCGCGGCGGTGGCCGAGCGGCCGGTGGATCTGCGGAACGTGGCACTGCCGGGGGCCAGGTCCGACGATCTGGAGCGGCAGGTCTCGCTGCTGCTGGCCGACCCGGCCCGTACGCCGGACGTCTGCGTGATCATGATCGGGGCGAACGACGTCACCCACCGGATGCCGGCCACCCAGTCGGTGCGCTGTCTGACCACCGCCGTGCGCAGGCTGCGCACGGCGGGGGCGGAGGTGGTGGTCGGGACCTGCCCGGACCTGGGCACGATCGAACCGGTCTACCAGCCGCTGCGCTGGCTGGCCCGGCGGGTCAGCAGACAGCTGGCCGCCGCGCAGACCATCGGTTCGGTGGAGCAGGGCGGGCGCACGGTGTCCTTGGGGGACCTGCTGGGCCCGGAGTTCGAGGCGAACCCCCGGGAGCTGTTCGGCCCGGACAACTACCACCCCTCGGCGGAGGGGTACGCGACCGCGGCGATGGCGGTCCTGCCCACCCTGTGCGCGGTGCTGGGACTGTGGCCGGAGACCGATCACCTCGACGGGTCGCGACGCGAGGACATGCTTCCGGTGGCCAAGGCGGCCTCCCAGGCGGCCAGGGAGGCCGGTACGGAGGTCACGGGCGCCCGAGCCCCCTGGGCGCTCCTCAAGCACCGCAGGCGGCGGCGTCTGCCCGCGGCCACGGAACCGGCCCCGCACCCTCCGCACCCCCCGCATCCCCCGCACCCGCACCCGGACACCGCGCACCGGCGCACATGACCGGCGGCGGAGCACCGGGCCGGGCCGGACCCGGTGCCCGGTGTACGCACGGCGGGCCGGACCCGGTGTACGCCGGGGCCCGGTCGACCTGAGCGGGCGCTTAGAAAAGAGTCCCGCATCACATGGCCTGCCGGGTGACCCCGGCGATACGTCCGGGTAACTTCCAAGACAGTTCTGCCAGTCCAGCCAGCCTTCCAGCCCTCATGGAGCCGCGTGATGCCCGAAGCCGTGATCGTCTCTGCTGCCCGTTCGCCGATCGGCCGGGCCTTCAAGGGGTCCCTGAAGGACCTGCGCGCGGACGACCTGACCGCCACGATCATCCAGACCGCGCTGGCCAAGGTCCCCGAGCTGGACCCGAAGGACATCGACGACCTGATGCTGGGCTGCGGCCTGCCCGGCGGCGAGCAGGGCAACAACCTGGGCCGGATCATCGCCGTCCAGATGGGGATGGACCACCTTCCCGGCTGCACGGTCACCCGCTACTGCTCGTCCTCGCTCCAGACCAGCCGGATGGCACTGCACGCCATCAAGGCGGGCGAGGGCGACGTCTTCATCTCGGCGGGCGTCGAGATGGTGTCCCGCTTCGTGAAGGGCAACTCCGACAGCCTGCCGGACACGCACAACCCGATCTTCGCCGAGGCCGAGGCCCGCACGGCCGCCCGCGCCGAGGAGTCCGGCGCGACCTGGCAGGACCCGCGCGAGGAGGGCCTGGTCCCGGACGCGTACATCGCGATGGGGCAGACCGCGGAGAACCTGGCGCGGCTCAAGGGCATCACGCGCCAGGACATGGACGAGTTCGGCGTACGGTCGCAGAACCTCGCCGAGGCCGCCCTGAAGAACGGCTTCTGGGAGCGGGAGATCACCCCGGTGACCACCCCCGACGGCACCGTCGTCGCCAAGGACGACGGCCCGCGCGCGGGCGTCACGCTGGAGGGCGTGCAGGGCCTCAAGCCGGTCTTCCGCCCCGACGGCCTGGTCACCGCCGCCAACTGCTGCCCGCTGAACGACGGCGCCGCCGCCCTCGTGATCATGTCCGACACCAAGGCGCGGGAGCTGGGCCTGACCCCGCTGGCCCGGATCGTGTCGACCGGCGTCTCCGGCCTCTCCCCCGAGATCATGGGCTACGGCCCGGTCGAGGCCAGCAAGCAGGCGCTGAGGCGCGCCGGGCTGACCATCGACGACATCGACCTGGCGGAGATCAACGAGGCCTTCGCCGCCCAGGTCATCCCCTCCTACCGCGACCTGGGCCTGCCGCTGGACAAGGTCAACGTCAACGGCGGCGCCATCGCCGTCGGCCACCCCTTCGGCATGACCGGCGCCCGGATCACCGGCACGCTCATCAACAGCCTCCAGTTCCACGACAAGCAGTTCGGCCTGGAGACGATGTGCGTGGGCGGCGGCCAGGGCATGGCGATGGTGATCGAGCGGCTGAGCTGAGGCGCAGCGGAGGGTAGGGGTCGCCCGAGGCACGAGGGCGGCACCTGCCCGCAGCGCAGACGAAGCGAACGCGACCATCAGCACCGAGCGGCTGAGCTGAGGCGCAGCGGAGGGTAGGGGTCGCCCGAGGCACGAGGGCGGCACCTGCCCGCAGCGCAGACGAAGCGAACGCGACCATCAGCACCTGCTCTCCGCTGCGCAGCGTCACCGGCCGGTCGCCCTTTCCCTCCGATCGCCGCTGCTGAACCGGTCCGAGCCCGGACCGTGACCGAATCTCCCCCAGGATGTGATCTGCGTCCCGGGGGAGAGTCATTTATGCAGGTCACAGCACTTTTGGGGTTAAACCCCAGGTCGAAAGACCTGTCCATTTCGTGACGTAATGCACTGACAGCAGGCGCGGGTACAGGCCAAGCTGATGTAGGAAGTCGGGGGATCGATTGAAACCGGGAGTATGTCAGTGAGCGCCATGTCATTTGCCCTGTTGCTGACCACCGCCGCTGCCACGGCCGTCGGCGCCGCTGCCCTGCACGCCGCTCACGGGCTGCGCAAGCAGGTCGCGGCCCTGCGTACGGAGCTGTCCGAGGGCCGGGCCCTCGACGCGACCGTGCCACCGCAGTCCCGCAGCACCGTCACTCCGGCCGAGGAGATACGCGCGGCCGTCTCCGAAGCGCTCGCCGAGGAGCGGGAGCGCGAGCTCGCCGAGGCGCGGGCCTTCTGGGCCGCCCAGGAAGCCCGCGACGCCGCCGATGCCCCGTCCCTGCTGGGCGGAATGAACGCGCTCGGCGACGACTCCCCCTTCTACCTCCCCCGCCAGGCGGACTTCGCCGGTCTTGAGGCGATGGACCTGGAGGCCACCGAGGCACTGGAGGAGCTGGCGGCCCTGAGCGAGCGGCCGTCCGCCGAGTACGAGTCGGCCGACCTCAGCGACCTGCCCGAGATCGCGGAGTTCGCCGAGTTCGCCGACGACTCCCCCGAGCTCGCCGCGGCCCGCCGCCGTCATCCCTCGCACCCCGACTTCGTCCCCGTACAGACCCCCGTCGTCACCGACCACGAGCGCACCGTGAGCCGTCTGGAGGAGCTCGCCGACACCGCCACCGTGCTCACCGACGTACGCCCCGGACCGCTGGGCACGCTCGATGTGTATGTCTTCGCCGACGGCACCACGCTCTGCATGACCCCGGGCCACCGTGAGACGGCGGAACGCCTCGCCGACGCGCTGCGGGCGGGCCGGCGGCCGGTGCTGCTGGGCGGCTCCGGTGTCTCCGGCGCCTATGCGCTGACGTTCTCGTGCGGTGAGGACAACGTCTACATCCTCGCGGACCGCGTCATCGCCTCGTTCTGACGAGCTCGCACACGGCGCGGGTCCCTACGCGAACGCCCGCGCCGCCGCCTCTTCCACGAATCGCACGGCCTCGTCCAGCTCCGCGGACGGGGCCGTTACCAGTGCCGCGGCCAGATCGCGTCCCGCCACGGTGAGCTGATCACCGACGACGAACATCCCGGCGTCGGGCACGAGGTACGGCTCCCGGCCCGGGCGCTCGATGCGCTGGGCCCGTACGGCCAGTTCCCTGGCGGCGGCCAGCGCCTCGGCGGCCGCGCCGCGCTGGAGCCGGCTCTGCGGGGCGGCCCGCAGACGGTCGGCGAATCGGTCCACGGCAGCGGTCAGGGGCGTCGTATCGAGCACCCGGCCGACCCTACGCGCCCTTCCCGGACGGTTGCCAACGGGCCAGGATCCGGATCCCTCGGCGCACCGGTCCCGAGTCTCCGGCCGACCCCACGCCGTCACGGGCTCCGCGCCGTCACAGCGATCCGCGCCGTCACGGGAAACGGAACGGCCCGCAGGCGGTGAGCCTGCGGGCCGTTCCGATTCGTGCGGGAGCTACGCGCCGTGGTCAGTCGTCCCCGTTGAGGATGGACAGCAGACGCAGCATCTCCAGGTAGATCCACACCAGGGTCATGGTGAGGCCGAAGGCCGCCAGCCAGGACTCCTCGCGCGGTGCGCCGAAGGCGACGCCGTCCTCGACCTGCTTGAAGTCCAGGGCCAGGAAGCACGCGCCGAGGATGATGCCGATGACACCGAAGAGGATGCCGAGGCCGCCGCTGCGGAAGCCGAGGCCGTCACCGCCGCCGAACACCGAGAACAGCAGGTTGACCATCATCAGGAGCACGAAGCCCATGGCCGCGGCCATCACGAAGCCGTAGAAGCGGCGGGTGACGCGGATCCAGCGCATCTTGTACGCGATGAGCACACCGGCGAAGACACACATGGTGCCCATCACCGCCTGCATCACCGTGCCGGGGCCGATGTAGGTGCTGACCGCGCTGGAGATCACACCGAGGAAGACACCCTCGAAGGCGGCGTACGCGAGGATCAGCGCCGGGACCGGCTTGCGCTTGAAGGACTGCACGAGCGACAGGACGAACGCCACGAGGGCGGCGCCGATCGCGATGCCGTAGGACTTGCCGAGGTTCGCCTCGTCGACCGGCAGCAGCGCCCAGGAGAGCGCCGCGCCGAGGACGACGGTGCCCAGCGTCATCGCGGTGCGGGTGACGACGTCGTCGATCGTCATCGCGCCGGAGCGCGCGGGCGCCTGGGGGGCGCCGTACTGGACGTCCTGCTGCGCGTAGGGGTTGGTCGCGTACGGGTTGGCGGCGGTGCCCTGCGCGTACGGGTTGGTTCCCGCTGCGGGGGCCCCGGCCTGCGGCGCCGTGTTGAAGCCGGCGGAACCGTTGTCGCGGCTGAACCCCCGTCGCGAGAAGACCGGGTTGCTGCTCCTCATTGCTCTCCTCCATGGCCACACTGCGTGGCCTTGCGACAAGAGTAATGGGTGGGCAAAGGAATCACCCTAGTGCCCGGGGAGGATCTTTATGGAAGTTGATCGCTGAAGTATTCTGCGGTCGCCCGGCGCGCCCACCGACGGCGGTGGTGGTGCCCGGAGCCGGACTCGAACCGGCACGCCCCCGAGGGGCAGCGAGGTTTAAGCTCGCCGTGTCTGCGTTCCACCATCCGGGCCTTGGCGCGCGGCTCCGCGTTGGCACATGACCCTATCCGGGGCCGTCCCCCGATCAGCGGAACCGTGGCTCGATGTTGTCTTATTTTATTGACCGTTTGAGGGTCCGTCAGCACATCTGGGCGCGCTGACCACACGCCCGCCCGGGGTGACGGGCCGGTAGCCCACCGTGTGGGAATGACGGAAAGTCGCCGCACTCGTACGGCCCAATGCGCCAGGGGCACGCCACGCTCCGCCAGGGCCCCGCCACCCCTCCGGTCCGAGGGCCACCACCCCTCCGGTCCAAGGGCCGCCGCGGGCCCGGTCCGAGGGCCGCCGCCGGACCCTGTCCATGGTGCGGCTCAGGGTCGGTGTCATACCCGAGGAGGACGCCACCACCCCGTCGGTGCGACTCAAGACGGCCACAGGAACGGGCACGGGGGCTGACGCCCGGCGGCGATACGGCCGTGACGATGGAGGTGTCCCCGAAGGAACCCCGCACCACCCCATCAGGAGCGTCCCTGTGATCACCACCCCCACCGTTCACCGCGCCACCGCGGTGGCTGCCCGCGCCACGGAGCTGTCGAAGGTCTACGGGCAGGGTGAGACCCAGGTGGTCGCCCTCGACCGGGTGACCGTGGACTTCCCGCAGGGCGAGTTCACCGCGATCATGGGCCCCTCGGGCTCCGGCAAGTCCACACTGATGCACTGCGTGGCGGGTCTCGACAGCTTCAGCAGCGGCTCCGTCCGCATCGGCGAGACCGAGCTGGGCTCCCTCAAGGACAAGCAGCTCACCCAGCTGCGCCGGGACAAGATCGGTTTCATCTTCCAGGCGTTCAACCTGCTGCCGACGCTGACGGCGCTGGAGAACATCACTCTCCCGATGGACATCGCGGGCCGTAAGCCCGACGCCGCGTGGCTGCAGAAGGTCATCGACATGGTGGGGCTGTCCGAGCGGCTGAAGCACCGGCCGACCGAGCTCTCCGGCGGCCAGCAGCAGCGTGTCGCCGTGGCCCGCGCCCTGGCCTCGCAGCCCGAGATCATCTTCGGCGACGAGCCGACCGGGAACCTGGACTCCCGCTCCGGCGCCGAGGTGCTCGGCTTCCTGCGCAACTCGGTGCGCGAGCTCGGCCAGACCGTGGTGATGGTGACCCACGACCCGGTGGCCGCCTCCTACGCGGACCGGGTCATCTTCCTCGCGGACGGCGCGATCGTCGACCAGATGCTGCACCCCACCGCGGACGGGGTCCTCGACCGGATGAAGGCGTTCGACGCGAAGGGCCGCACCAGCTGACGTAACCGGCTGCCGCCCCCCGTCCCCCTTCCGGAACCCATCCCAGGACTACAGACATGTTCCGTACCGCCCTGCGCAATGTGCTCGCGCACAAGGCCAGGCTGCTGATGACCGTGCTCGCCGTCATGCTCGGCGTAGCCTTCGTCTCCGGCACCCTGGTCTTCACCGACACCCTCGGCAACGCCTTCCGCAACCAGTCGGCCAAGAGCTACGACAACGTCGCCGTCGCCGTCAGCACCTACGCCGACCAGCGCGACGACAAGGCCCAAGGCATCGACGACGCCACCCTGAAGAAGATCGAGGACCTGGACGGCGTGGCGAGCGCCACCGGCCGGGTCTCGGGCTTCGCCGGGGTCGCCGACCCCGACGGCAAGCTCATCGGCAACGGCTGGTCCAACACCGGGGCCAACTTCGCCCCCGGCAAGGACGGCAAGGACGCCGCGTACACCTTCACCGAGGGCACCGGCCCGGCGAAGGACGGCACCATCGCGCTGGACAAGGACACCGCGCGCAAGGGCGAGTACAGCGTCGGCGACCCGGTGCGGGTCGCCACCAACGGGCCGGTGAAGGAGTACACCCTCTCCGGTGTCTTCACCACCGAGGACGGCGCGGTCAACGCGGGCGGCAGCCTGGTCCTGTTCGACACCGCGTCCGCGCAGAAGCTCTACCTCAAGCCCGGCGTCTTCAGGGACGTCACCGTGGCCGCCGAGGCCGGCGCCTCGGACCGGAAGCTGCTGTCGGCGGTGAAGCCGCTGCTGCCCAAGGACGCCTCCGCCCAGACCGGCGCCGAGCTCGCCGACGAGCAGGCCGAGCAGATCGAGAGCGGCCTCGGGGCCCTCAACGGGATGCTGCTCGCCTTCGCCGGCATCGCCCTCTTCGTCGGCATCTTCCTGATCGCCAACACCTTCACCATGCTGGTGGCCCAGCGCACCAAGGAACTGGCCCTGATGCGGGCCGTCGGCGCCTCCCGCGGCCAGGTGAAGCGTTCCGTCCTGCTCGAAGCGGCCGTGGTCGGCGCGATCGCCTCGGTGATCGGCTTCGTGCTGGGTCTCGGCCTCGCCATCGGTCTGCGCTCCGCGATGAGCCTGCTCGGCGGGAAGATCCCCGCCGGCCCGCTGGTCGTCTCCCCGACCGCGGTCGCCGCGGCCTTCACGGTCGGCATCGTGATCACCGTGCTCGCCGCCTGGCTGCCCGCCCGCCGGGCCGCGAAGATCGCGCCGGTGGCGGCGATGAGCAGTGTGCACGCGGTGGCCACCACCAAGTCCCTGGTCGTACGGAACTCGATCGGCGGTGTGCTCGGCCTGATCGGCGCGGCGGCCATCGTCGCCGGGGCCTCCTCGGGCGGCACGAACGGCCGCTACACCGTCGCGGCCGGCGCCTTCTTCGCCCTGATCGCCGTCATCGTGCTCATCCCGCTGCTGTCGCGGCCGGTGATCGCACTGGTGCGGCCGCTGCTGATGAAGCTGTTCGGCGTCTCCGGGAAGCTGGCCGCGCAGAACTCCGTCCGTAACCCCCGGCGTACCGGGGCCACTGCCTCCGCGCTGGCGATCGGGCTGACCCTCGTCACCGGGATCTCGGTGCTCGGCGTCACGCTCGGCCAGGCGGTCGACCGGATGACGACGGACAACATCAAGGCCGACTACATGGTCTCGATGGCCAGCGGTGACGCGCTGGACCAGTCGGCGCTCAGCGCCCTGGAGAAGGCCGACGGGGTCACCGCGGTCTCCCCGCAGCAGGCCTCCTCGCTGTGGATCGGTGAGGACTACCACTCGGCCTCCGGAGTGACCCCCGGTGATGTGGAGAAGCTCTTCTCGCTGAAGACGGTCTCCGGCTCGCTGGGCTCGCTGAACGACGGCGAGATCGCGGTCGGCAGCAAGACCGCGAAGTCGAACGGCTGGAAGACCGGCGACACCGTCGCGGTGAAGTTCGAGGACGAGAAGAAGGGCGAGCTGAAGATCGGCGCCCTCTACGAGGAGAACGAATTCCTCTCGCCGTTCCTGCTGCCGAAGGACATCGTCAGCAAGCACACCCCGCTGGCGGACATCCGCGAGATCTGGCTCAAGATGGACGGCGGCGGCACCCAGGCCAACGAGCAGGCCCTGGTGGACGCGCTGGGTGACAACCCGGCGATGAGCATCATGGACCGGGCCGACATCCGGGACATGTTCGGCGGCTTCGTCAACATCGCGCTGAACATCATGTACGGGCTGCTGGCGATGGCCCTGATCATCGCGGTGCTGGGTGTCATCAACACCCTGGCGATGTCGGTGTTCGAGCGTCAGCAGGAGATCGGCATGCTGCGGGCGATCGGCCTCGACCGGGGCCGGGTCAAGCGCATGATCCGTCTGGAGGCCGTGGTCATCTCGGTCTTCGGCGCGGTGATCGGCGTCGCGCTCGGTACGTTCCTGGGCTGGGCCATCGGCCGTACCCTGGCCGCTGACATCCCCAACTACAGCCTGGTCATCCCGTGGGACCGCCTCGCGCTGTTCCTCGTGCTCGCCGGTCTGGTGGGCGTGCTGGCCTCGCTGTGGCCGGCCCGCAGCGCCGCGAAGCTGAACATGCTGACGGCGATCAAGACCGAGTAGCGCCCGCCGGGGACCCGGACGGAGGGGAGGGGCCGGTGACCGCGCGACGCGGTCACCGGCCCCTCCCCTTCTTTCCGTCTCCGTACCGGGCCGTCGGGCCGGCCGCTCCGTGCGCGGGCCTCAGTTCCCGGCCGCGGCCGTCCACTCGCGGGAGCGCAACGGCATGCGGACGGCGCCGCCCTCCTCCGGGCGGACCACGAGGATCTGGTTGACGCCGATCTTGTTGTGCTCGAAGGAGAGCGCGGAGGCGGCCATGTAGAGCCGCCAGACCCTGGCCCGTCCGGGCGAGGTGGCCCGTACCGCCCGCTCCCAGTGCTCCTCCAGGTTGGCAACCCAGCGGCGCAGGGTGAGCGCGTAGTGCTCGCGGATGGCCTCGACGTCGCGGACCTCGAACCCGGCCTCCTCAAGGGTGGCGGTCGTCCGGCCCACCGGGGCGAGTTCGCCGTCGGGGAAGACGTACGCGTCGATGAACTCGTCGATGCGGTAGGCGTCCTCGTCCTTCTCCGGGCGGCGGGCGATCTGGTGGTTGAGGAGCCGGCCGCCGGGCCGCAGGAGCGCGTAGAGGTCGTCGGCGTACTCGCGGTAGCGGACGGAGCCGACGTGCTCGGCCATCCCGATCGAGGAGATGGCGTCGTACGGGCCGTCCCTGACATCCCGGTAGTCCTGGACCCGGATCTCTATCCGGTCGGTCAGCCCCTCCCCGGCGATGCGCTTCCTGGCGTACGCGGCCTGTTCGGTGGAGAGGGTCACCCCGGTGACCCGGGCGCCGTACTCCCGGGCCGCGTGGATGGCCATGGAGCCCCAGCCGCAGCCGACGTCCAGGAGACGGTCGCCCTCCTTCAGCGCGAGCTTGCGGCAGACCAGGTCGAGCTTGTCGCGCTGGGCCTCCTCCAGGGTGCTGCCCTCGTCCCAGTAGGCGCAGGAGTAGACCATGGACGGGCCGAGGACCAGTTCGTAGAAGTCGTTGCCGACGTCGTAGTGGTGGCTGATGGCCCTCTTGTCGCGCCGCTTGGTGTGTATGGCACCGGTACGGCGGCGGACCTCCTCGGCGGGCGGGGCCGGCGGGGGCCAGGGACCGGCCAGTTCGACGAGCCCGCGGGCGAAGGCCCGGACCTTCGGGTCGCGGACCGGGTGCAGGGAGGCCTCGGCGTCGACGTCGCGTTCCCACAGCAGGGCGGCGAGGTGGTCCAGGGCCTCGTACAGATTGCCGTCGACGTCGATCTCCCCGGCCACCCAGGCGCGGGCCAGGCCCAGCTCGCCCGGCTTCCACAGGAGCCTGCGCAGGGCCCGGCGGTGCCGGATCACCAGGGCGGGGGCACCCGGCGGGCCGGATTCGCTGCCGTCCCAGGCCCGGATGCGGACCGGTAGGGGTTCTCCCAGCAACTCTTCGGCGAGAGCGGTCAGCCGCGATGCGGCGTCTGCCATGGCGCACACCTCCGTGGTGGTGTTTCCCAAACATGCCAAAATTCGCATAACCATGCTCTTGACCCCGTCACGACACCTCGGGTGCCGCGACGGGATACACCTGCGTCAACTGTCTCCGGAGCGCCGGCCATCCCGCTACAGGGCAACGGATCGGCAAAGCACGTGTACGCAGCACGCATGTACACGTGTCAGGAACGTCACCGGCCCCGGACCCGGGACGGCGTCCGGACATGCCGAAGGGGCCGTCCGCACCACGGATGGCGGACGGCCCCTTCGGGCATCGTGCGGGAGGATCCGGCGGACCGGAACCGGTGGAGCCGGTGCCGACGGCGTCCGCCCGCTGCGGGGCGGAGCTGCCGGCAAGAGCGCTAGGAGGCCTTGGCCTTCTCGCCCTCGGCCTTGGCGGCGGCCGGAGCCGGAGCCGGCTTGGCGGCCTCGTAGAACTCCTCGCGCGGCGTCTCCATGGCGCCGAGCGAGACGACCTCGCGCTTGAGGAACATCGCCAGGGTCCAGTCGGCGAAGATCCGGATCTTACGGTTCCAGGTCGGCATCGCCATGCCGTGGTAGCCGCGGTGCATGTACCAGGCGAGACGGCCCTTGAGCTTGATCTTCACCTTGCCCATGACGATCATCGCGACGCCCTTGTGCAGGCCGAGACCGGCGACCGCACCCTTGTTGGCGTGGCTGTACTCCTTCTGCGGGAAGCCCCGCATGCCGGAGATGACGTTGTCGCCGAGGACCTTGGCCTGACGCAGCGCGTGCTGGGCGTTGGGCGGGCACCAGGCGTTCGGGTTGCCGGCCTTGCGGCCGACCAGGTCCGGAACCTGGGCGTTGTCGCCGGCGGCCCAGATGTAGTCGGTGCCCTGCACCTGGAGCTTCTCGGAGGTGTCCACGTGGCCGCGCGGGCCGAGCGGCAGACCGAAGCGGGCCAGTGCCGGGTTCGGCTTCACACCGGCCGTCCACACGATGGTGCTGGAGTCGACCTCAAGGCCGTTCTTCAGCACGACACGGCCGTCCACGCAGGAGTCCATGGAGGTGGAGAGGTAGATCTCCACGCCGCGGCTCTCCAGGTGCTCCTTGCCGTAGGCGCCCAGCTTCGGGCCGACCTCGGGAAGAATCTTGTCCGCGGCGTCGACGAGGATGAAGCGCATGTCCTCGCGCTTCACGTTCGTGTAGTACTTCGCCGCGTCACGGGCCATGTCCTCGACCTCGCCGATGGTCTCCGCACCGGCGAAACCGCCGCCCACGAAGACGAACGTCAGCGCCTTGCGGCGGACGTCCTCATCGGTCGTGGAGTCAGCCTTGTCCAGCTGCTCCAGGACGTGGTTGCGCAGACCGATGGACTCCTCGATGCCCTTCATGCCGATGCCCTGCTCGGCGAGGCCGGGGATCGGGAAGGTGCGGGAGACCGCGCCCATCGCGATGACCAGGTAGTCGAAGGGCAGCTCGTAGGCCTCGCCGACGAGCGGCGCGACCGTGGCGACCTTGCGGTCCTGGTCAATGGTCGTGACACGACCGGTGAGAACCTCAGCCTTGGGCAGCACGCGTCGCAGCGGGACGACGACATGCCGAGGCGAGATGCTGCCGGCAGCAGCTTCGGGGAGGAAGGGCTGGTACGTCATGTACGAGCGCGGGTCGACGACCGTGACGGTCGCCTCTCCGTAGCGCATCTTCTTGAGAATGCGTCGAGCTGCGTACAGGCCTACGTACCCACCGCCTACAACGAGGATCCTGGGACGCTCCGTGGTGCTCATGCCATCGAGTATCCACCCCCCTCAGAGGGGGAGCTCGTGAGCCCCTTCACAAGGTTCGGAGTCACCTCTGCTACACTTCGCCGCCCACGTGACCGAGGTCATGGCGCCGCCGGGGAACCAGGCGTCCGCGGCGAACGTTGTTCACCGCTTGTGAGCTGGCCCTTGACCGTCCGCGCGAGGGGAACCAGGGCCGGGATTCATCCGCGCGCAACACCCCCGGAACATGCCCGCACACCCGCCGCGGGGCACCGCGGACCACCTGCACAGCCCCTTGGGCGCCGAACTGCGTCCAACAGGGCCGAATTCCTTGTGAAGAAGTTCACGAACTTGGTCGCGGCGCGCCCGCGAAGGGGTCCCCGGAAGGGCTTCCGGGGACCCGTACGCGGCTCAAAAGTGCAGACGGGAATGCGTATGAGCAGGTGCGCGGGGGGGGCGTGAGCAGAGGTACGGGGCGGGCGCCGGGCTCAGTGGCCGGACGCGGCCGACCACGCGATGCCGTCCAGGATGTCGTGCTCGCTGACGACGACCTCCCGGGCGCCGGTCCGCTTCATCACGGCGAGCAGGACGAGCGCTCCGGCGGTGATCACATCGACCCGGCCCGGGTGCATCGCGGGAATCGCGGCGCGCTCCTCGTGCGTCGAGGCGAGCAGGCGTCCGGTGATCTCCTCGACCCGCTCGAACGGGATCCGGGAGTGGTGGATCGCGGCGGAGTCGTACTCCGTGAGCCCCAGGGCGATCGCCGCCACCGTGGTGACCGTCCCGGCCAGGCCGACGAGCGTGGCGGCCCCGCCGAGCGGCACGGTCTCCTCCGCGAGGTCCAGGGCCGCGTCGATGTCCGCGCGGATCGCGGTGATCCGGCCGAGCGTGGGCGGGTCGACGACGGCGCCCTCGTGCACGAGGTGGCGCTCCGTCATCCGGACGCAGCCGATGTCCACGGAGCGGGCCGCGCGGACCTCGTCGTCCCCGACGACGAACTCCGTGGAGCCGCCGCCGATGTCCACCACGAGATAGGGCTTGGCGAAGTGGTCGCCGCCGACCAGTTCCTTCGTGGCGCCGGTGAAGGAGAGCTCGGCCTCCTGGTCACCGCTGATCACCTCCGGCTCGACGCCCAGGATGTCCAGGACACCGGTGACGAACTCGTCGCTGTTCTCGGCGTCGCGCGAGGCGGAGGTGGCGACGAAGCGGACGCGTTCGGCGCCGAGCTCCTTGATCACCGCCGCGTACTCGCGGCAGGCCGCGAAGGTGCGTTCCAGCGCGTCGGGGGCGAGCCTGCCGGTCCGGTCGACGCCCTGGCCGAGGCGGACGATCTGCATCCGCCGGTCGAGCTCGACGATCTCGCCGGTGGCGGGGTCCGCGTCGGCGACGAGCAGACGGATGGAGTTCGTACCGCAGTCGACGGCGGCGACCCGGGTCACCGGCCCGTCCCCCCGTCGGCGCCGTCCGCCCCGGACGCCTCGCACGGTGTGACGCACGGGCCCTTCGCCCACCACTCGGGCAGCATCGCGATCGCCTCGTCGCCCAGCGGGTTCACCCCGGGGCCCGCGGCCAGCGAGTGGCCGACCAGGACGTGCAGGCACTTCACCCGGTCCGGCATGCCGCCCGCGCTGGGGAAGCCCTCCAGGACCTCGATGGCGTCGCGGCGGGCGATGTAGTCCTCGTGCGCCCGGCGGTAGGCCGCCGCCAGCTCGGGGTCCGTCTGGAGACGCTCGGTCATCTCCTTCATGACCCCGTTGGCCTCCAGCGTCCCGATCGCCGACGCCGCGCGCGGACAGGTGAGGTAGTACGTCGTCGGGAACGGCGTGCCGTCCTCCAGACGGGGCTGCGTCTCGACCACGTCCGGGTTGCCGCACGGGCAGCGGTGCGCGATGGCCCGCAGACCGCGCGGCGGGCGGCCGAGCTGCTGCTCGAACGCGGCGATGTCCGCGTCGGTGGGCTTGGTGGACTCGGTCTGCGGAGGGGGCGTTTCCATGCCTGCCTTGGTTCTGCTCGAAGGTTCTGCTCGACAAGACGCTGCTTGAAGGCTCTGCTCGACGGTGCTGTTCAGGGGTGCGGGTCAGTCGCGGTCGGCGCTGTCCACGCCGTCCCAGAGGTTCGAGTGCCAGGGGCGGTCCGCCGCGCCCGGCTCTCCGCGGCGGTCCTCGGCCGCGTCGGGGTCGGCCACGGTGTAGCCGGTCTCCCCGGGGAGTACGTAATGGAGGTGCTCACGGGCCAGCCGCATGATGTACGCGTCGTCCTGGAGCCGCGCCTTCTCGTCGCGCAGCTCCTCGGTGCGCCGGCCCGCCTCCTGGGAGAGCCGCTCCTGGTCGGCGATGTCGTCGCGCTGGGAGACGTACTGCCGCATGGGGTACGCGAGCGCGACCACCAGGGAACAGACGACCAGGGCCAGGAAGGCGGCCCGGCCGGTGAGCCGGGAGCGGCGGGCCTGCCGGCGGTTCTGGGAACGGTAGACGCGGGCCGCGGTCTGCTCGCCGAGCAGTCGCAGCCTGGTCGAGGTGGAGAACCGGTCGCGGTCCTTCCCGGCCATGTCTCCCGCCTCCCCATTACGCACGTCCGTCCCCGCACACGGTACGGGACCGAGTGCGGGGACGGACGGAGGCTGGTGCACCGAACCACCGAAGGGCCGGTGACCGGCCCCCGGGTGCCGGGATGTCAGCCCTTGAAGCGCGGGAACGCCGAGCGGCCCGCGTACACCGCGGCGTCGTCGAGGATCTCCTCGATGCGCAGCAGCTGGTTGTACTTGGCGACACGGTCCGAGCGGGCCGGGGCGCCGGTCTTGATCTGGCCGCAGTTCACGGCGACGGCGAGGTCGGCGATGGTGACGTCCTCGGTCTCACCGGAACGGTGCGACATCATGCACTTGAAGCCGTTGCGCTGGGCCAGCTCGACGGCGTCCAGGGTCTCGGTCAGCGAACCGATCTGGTTGACCTTGACGAGCAGGGCGTTCGCGGAGCCCTCCTCGATGCCGCGGGCCAGGCGCTCCGGGTTGGTGACGAAGAGGTCGTCGCCGACGATCTGCACCTTGGCGCCGAGCTTGTCGGTGATGACCTTCCAGCCGGCCCAGTCGTCCTCGTACAGCGGGTCCTCGATGGAGACCAGCGGGTACGCGGAGACGAGCTCCTCGTAGTACTCGGTCATCTCGGCGGCCGAGCGGGACTTGCCCTCGAACTCGTAGCTGCCGTCCTTGTAGAACTCGGACGCGGCGACGTCGAGCGCGAGCGCGATATCGCGGCCGGGGACGTAACCGGCCTCCTTGATGGCCTCGACGATGAGGTCCAGGGCGGCGCGGTTGGACTCCAGGTTCGGGGCGAAGCCGCCCTCGTCACCGAGTCCGGTGGACAGGCCCTTGGTCTTCAGGACCTTCTTCAGGGTGTGGTAGATCTCCGCGCCCCAGCGCAGGGCCTCGGAGAAGGACTCCGCGCCGATCGGCGCGATCATGAACTCCTGGATGTCCACGTTGGAGTCGGCGTGCGAGCCGCCGTTCAGGATGTTCATCATCGGAACGGGCAGCAGGTGCGCGTTCGGGCCGCCGAGGTAGCGGAAGAGCGGCAGGTCGGACGCCTCGGACGCGGCGTGGGCGACGGCCAGCGAGACACCGAGGATGGCGTTGGCGCCGAGCGAGGCCTTGTTCTCGGTGGCGTCCAGGTCGAACATCGCCTGGTCGATGAGGCGCTGCTCGGTGGCGTCGTAACCGACGAGCTCCGGGCCGATCTGCTCGATGACGGCGAGGACGGCCTTCTCGACGCCCTTGCCCTGGTAGCGGTTGGGGTCACCGTCGCGAAGCTCAATGGCCTCGAACGCACCGGTGGAGGCGCCGGACGGAACAGCAGCACGTCCCGTGCTGCCGTCGTCGAGGCCAACCTCGACCTCGACCGTGGGGTTGCCCCGGGAGTCGAGGATTTCCCTGGCTACGACGACGTCGATGGACGGCACGAGGCATCTCCTTCTGGGATATGACGCTGGTTGTGCAGGGTCACTGTGGCCTTGCGACACGAGCCTAACCGGCTCGGCCCCGTGGGGCGGCCGACCGCCCGTCTCCTGGGACGAAAAAGGACCCAAGGGCCCGCATACCGGGAGGAAGGTCAAGAAATTTACTGGCTGGTAACTACAGAAGTTGAACGCACGGAGCCGGCCGCGCAGCCAAAACACCCCGGCCCGGCGCGCACGGGGGGTGAGCGCGCCGGGCCGGGGGCGGAGCCGAGGGAGATGCCGCCGGACGTCCCCCTCGGAGGGAGGAGAAGCCGTGATCCGCTTCGGCCGGAGCGGGAGCGCTCCGGGCCGGGCGGGGACTACTTCAGGTGGAGCTGCTGGCCCGGGAAGATCAGGTCGGCGTCCTGGACGATGTCGCCGTTGAGCTTGAAGACCTTCTGCCAGCCGCCCTTGACGCCTTCCTTCTCAGCGATCTTGCTGAGGGTGTCGCCGGACTTCACCTTGTACTCGCCGTCGCCCTTCTGGACCTTCTGACCGGTCGGGGTCGTCACGGTCTTGGCGGACTCGGCCTTGGGGGCGGCCGGGGCGGTGCGCTGCTCGCCGCGGGAGGCGGGCTGCTCGGCCTGGCGCTCCTGCTGCTTCGGCTGGGCCTGCTGCTTCGGCTGGGCCTGCTCCTGCTCGGCCTGGCCGGAGCCGGTGTCGACACCCGGGTCCACACCGTCGTTGGTCAGACCGCCGGCACCGGCGCAGGCCCAGGCACCGGGGCCCTGCATGTCGAGGAGCTTCTCGGCGGTGGCGATCTGCTGGGACTTGGTGGCCAGGTCGGCGCGGGCGGCGTACTGCGTACCGCCGGCGGCTGCCCAGCTGGACTGCGAGAACTGCAGACCGCCGTAGTAGCCGTTGCCGGTGTTGATGGACCAGTTGCCACCGGACTCGCACTGGGCGACGGCGTCCCAGGTGGAGACGGAGGCGGCGGAGGCGCCGGTCGCACCCATCAGCGGGACGGCGACGGCGGCACCGGCGACACCGGCGAGCGTGGCGACACGGACGGCCTTGGACGGGCGGCGGTGCTTGCCCTTGCTGTTACGCAGCATGGAACTTCTCCTCACCGACGCCTACGAGGTGAGCTGTCGGGTTCGGGCCAAGTGAGTTGCCCGGCCGCGTGTCCTAGCACGCGACTTCACCCCAAGCCGGTCCTGATCGCTCTCGTACGGGACGAGTCGACCGGGCCCGGCGCTTACCTGGGTCCCCCGCTCCTGCCTACGGCGCTTTACGCGTCTGTTCCCTTCGACCGACGGCAGGATTCGGCGTGACGGTCGACGGGGCCCGCGGTGCGAGCGGTTCCGACCGTAAACACAGGCAACCCCCACATTCAAAGATGGACATACCGGTCAATCGGGCCTTACTTGCCATCAACAGAGGAACGTTTCCGCAGGTCGGGGGCGATATGGGCGGACCCGGCGGACGAGACACGCCAGTTGAAGCAAAGAGACCCATGTCTCACTTACGCATAAGTGGACATAGGCCTCTGAACTACCCCGGATTTCGGGGCGTTTTCCCGAATTGGATCAGTTGGCGGCGGCGCCCTCGACATCGCCGGAGGGGGCCGCGTCCGGGCTCAGCTCCAGGCTCTGGCCGGGCAGGATCAGGTCCGGGTCCACCCCGACGGCATCCTTGTTCGCCTCGTACAGCGCGGTCCATCCACCGGGGAGTTTCTGTGCGTCAGCAATCGCCCAGAGGCTGTCGCCCGGCCGGACGGTGTAGTCGCCGCCGACGGGTGCCGTACCGCCGTCGCGCGCCTCGCCCTCGCCGCGCGAGGCATGCCGGCCGGACTCGCGCCCGCCGTCCCGGTCCGCGGCCCGGCTCTCCTCGGGGGCCGGCGTACCGCGGTGCTTGCCTCCGGTGCCGTCCGTGCCCTTCGGGGCGTCAGGCGCCGAGGAGCCCTCGGGTGCGGGCGCCTTCGGGGAAGGGCTCGCGGGCGGCGCGGAAGGGCTCGACGAGGGGTCGGCCGCCTCGCCGGAGGCGTCGTTCCCGCCCGGCGTACCACCGCCGTCGGCTTCGTCCGCCGTCCCGTCCGTCCCGCCGTCCGGCAGTCCGTCCGCCGGCGCCATATCCGAAGGGTCGGCGGAGGGCGCGGGACCCGGGTCGACGCCCGGCAGCGAGCTGTCCGTCGCGAGTCCGGAGATCACCGCGCAACTGGGCCAGGCCTTCGGACCCTGGTCGCCCAGGACCTTCTCCGCCACGGCGATCTGCTGCGAGCGGCTGGCGAGGTCGGCCCGGGGCGCGAACGCCGTGCCGCCGTACGCGGACCAGGTGTCCTGCGAGAACTGGAGCCCGCCGTAGAAGCCGTTGCCGAGGTCGGCGCTCCACATGCCGCCGCTCTCGCACTCCGCGACCCGGTCCCAGGTCGAGGCCTCGGCGGCGTGCGCACCGGCCGCGCCGAGCAGCGGGATCGCAATGGCCGATCCCGTCACGCCCGCGGCGACGACGATGGCGGGTGCCTGGCGAGGGCGGCGGTGTCTGCCGTTCGCGGAGCCCATGGGGTTTGCCTTCCGTGCGACTGACTGGTGTGGGTACTGAGGTGACCGGCGAGTCACGTGACGCCCCGTTCGAGGCGTTGAACGGTGAACCTAGCGGGACTCGAACGTGTGTCACAAGTCGATGCAGCGCAGATCACGTGAAAGTCACAGAGTTGACGCAGCGTCACTTCTGTTGTGCCGCCGGCCCGGCTCGAACTCCACCGGCAGCGTGCGCAGTCCACGCATGATGAGACCTCCGCGCCACCGCAAATCGGTCGGTTCTCCCGCAAGTCGCAGCTCCGGAAGGCGTCGTAGCAGCGTCGCGATCGCCGCCTGCCCCTCCAGCCGGGCGAGCGGCGCTCCCAGGCAGTAGTGGATGCCGTGCCCGTAGCCGAGGTGCTGATTGTCACGCCGTGCGAGGTCGAGCGTGTCCGGGTCGTCGAACCGTTCCGGGTCCCGGTCGGCCGCGGCGAGCACGACGAGCACAGGATCACCCGCGGCGATGTCCCGCCCCCCGAGCGTCAGCGCCTCGGTCGCGAAGCGCCAGGTGGCCAGCTCTACCGGTCCGTCGTACCGCAGCAGTTCCTCGATGCCCGTGGCCAGCAGCTCCGTGTCCCCCGCGTCGAGCGCGCGATCGAGGAGCGCCCGCTGTTCCGGGTGGCGCAGCAGGGCGTACGTACCGTTTCCGATGAGGTTGACCGTGGTCTCGAATCCGGCGAAGAGAAGGATGAAGGCCATCGCGGCGGCCTCGTTCTCGGTGAGGTGCTCGCCGTGGTCGCTCGCCCGGATCAGACCCGAGATCAGGTCGTCGTCCTCGCCCTCGGCCCCCAGGCCCTCCCGCTTCCGGTGGATCAGCTCCGCGAGATAGCCGCGCATCTTCTTGACCGACCGGGCCACCCCGCCGCGCGGGCCGCCGCCGTGGCGGATCATCATGCCCGCCCAGTCCCGGAAGTCGTCCTGGTCCTCGCGCGGAACACCCAGCAGATCGCAGATGGCGTAGATGGGGAGCGGGAAGGCGAAGTCATGGATGAGGTCCGCCTTCCCCTCCTCGATGAAGTTGTCGATGAGGCGGTCCGTCAGCTCCTGCACGCGCGGCGCGAACTCCGCGACCCGGCGCGGGGTGAACGCCTTGGAAACGAGCCGGCGCAGCCGGGTGTGGTCCGGCGGGTCGATGTTCAGCAGATGCGTCATCAGCTCCGCCTTGCGCTCCCCCGGGATGCCCGTCTTCCCCTTGGCGTGCGCCGGCTCGGCGTGGTGCGCCGGGTTCTTGGAGAGCCGGGAGTCGGCGAGAGCCTGCTTGGCGTCCGCGTACCGCGTCACGAGCCAGGCCTCGACCCCGCTGGGCAGCGTCGTCCGGTGCACGGGGCTGTGCTCACGGAGCCATGCGTAGGCGGGGTACGGGTCGGTGGCGAACTCCCAGGTGAAGAGTTCGGGGGCGGGGGGCGCGGGCGCGGGGGCCGTGTCTCCGAAGGCGCCGGGGGCGTACGGGCAGACGGGGGCGGGCGCGGGGGCGTCGGCGGGGGGCTCGGCTGCGTCGGAGTGCGCGGGCGCGGGGGCGTCGGCGGGAGGCTCGGCTGCGGGCTCGGCGGGGCTGGCGTTCACCCCTCGACGTTATCCGGCCGCTCCTCACGGGCCGCCCGCAGATCGGCGAGCGCCTGCTCGGCACAGTGGTGTCCGGCCTCGACGGCCTTGCCGAACCACTCCTCGGCCTCGGCCTCGTTGCCCTCGTCCTCCAGCATCACCGCGAGTGCGTAGGCCGCGTTGTAGTCGTCCATCCCATGGCTCCGCTCGAACCAGTGCCGCGCCTCCTCCGTCTTTCCCCGGCCCTGCAGGAGATGCCCGACGTTGCAGGCCGCACTGGAGTTCCCGGCCTCCGCGGCCTGCCGGTAGAGGCGTTCCGCCTCCTCCTTGGCGCCCGCCTCGTCACGGATCAGCGCCAGATTGTTCATCGCCCTGGCGTCGCCCTGCGCGACGGCCTTTCCGTACCACTTCTCCGCCTCCTCCGGCTGCTCCCAGTCGTGGAGCAGCGAGCCGACCTGCCACGCGACATTGGCCTCCTGCCCGCACGCGGCCGCCTTCAGGTACCACTGCATGGCGGAACCCGTGTGCCCCTGCCCCCGGTGGAGGTCGCCCAGCCGCTGCGCCGCCGGGCCGTCGCCCGCCTCCGCGGCCTCGGTCAGCCAGAACTCCGCACGTTCGGCCAGTACGGAGCCGAGCTCGCGCTGCGCCTCCACGTCTCCCGCCTCCGCCGCGGCCTCCAGATACGGGATCGCCGCCTCCGCCTCGTCCCGGGCTGCCAGCGCCTTCCCGACCAGGGCCGCAGCCTCGGTGCTGCCCGCGTCCGCCGCGCTCCGGAACCAGCGCTCCGAGGCGGCCTCGTCGCCGAACTCCCGGTCGATCCGGCCGAGCGCCGTCAGGACGTCCGGATCGCCGTCCGCGTCCGGCTCCAGCGCCGCGTGGGCCCGCTGGTGGATGTCGTCGCGGAGCCCGCTGACACCGCGCACCACTTCGAGGGCGAGCAGCCACATCTCCAGGGGCACCGGGGAGGCGAAGCCCGGTGCCCGGTCGTGCGCGTCCGCCACCAGGGAGTGGTAGACCCGCCAGGTGTTCCTGCCCCGGCCCGCCACGAGCATTCCGGTCACCCCGTGCCGGACGCCGGACGCCCAGGCGAGGGCGTCCACGAGACTCTCCCGCTCGGCCCTGACGTACTCCGCCCCGTACAACCGGTGCGCCCGGCGCAGCACGTCCAGCGCGAGATCGTCGCCGGCCCCGCAGCGGGCCAGGTCGATCGCGGCGCGCACCAGCAGATGTCCGCGCGGATGGGCGTTGGCGCGGCGGGCGCGACGCCATTCGTCCGCGAGCTCGGGGCCGATGGCCAGGTACTCGGTGACACCCTGGTCGTTGCCCGCGTAGTACGCGCCCACCAGCCGGCGGTCGGACATGTTCTCGACCAGCCTCGACATCTCGTCCCGGCTCCATTCACGGCTCAGCTCGACCGGTTCCACCCCGATCAGCACCCGGGCACTCGCGGACGTGCCGAAGCGGTGTGTGTCGTACGCCTCGTCGCCCATCGTGGCGATCACCGGCGTGCTCCGCGCGACGAGGTCGGCGAGCACCGCCGCGGTCAGGCCGTTCTCGCCGAGGTGGCCCTCCAGGTCGTCGAGCCACAGGACGGCGTTCTCGCCGTGCCGCTCGCGCAGGACGGCGGGCAGGCCCCGCAGGTCCGTTCCATGCGGGGGCGCGTAGATCCGCGTCGTGCCGGAGAGATTGCTGAACAGTGCCGCCCAGGCCGTCCTGGTCTTCCCCGACAGGGGCTCCCCGGTCACCAGGACCAGCCCGCCGGACCGGGCCGCCTCCCGGACCAGCGCGCCCAGCCGCGTGTCGCAGTCCCTGCCCGTATATACGGGCAGGGCGGGCTCCTCGGGGAGCCTGCGGCTGCGCCGCACGCCGAGGGCGACCGGGTCGGCCCGGCCGAGCTGCGGCCACTCGGTGACCGGGGGCGTGGCGTGGTACGCGTGCGGTCCGAAGTAGTTGTTGTTCTGTACGCCATTGCCCTGGACGGGGCCGGTGAACGCGCCGTCCCGGAAGTCGGAGCGGTGGTCGCCGGAGGGGGTGCTGTCGCCGGTGACGCGCACCTGGTGGATCGCCCCGGTCGCGACCGCCGGGCCGTCGGACGTGCCGTCCGGCGAGGAGCGGCGTACGGCGTCCTCGCGGAGGGGGACCGCGTCGTCGGGTCCCGCCGGGAAGTCGAGCAGCGTTTCCCTCAGCACGGCCAGGGCCAAGGGGTACCTGCGGTTCAGGTCCAGGACCTCTCGGAACACCATGGACCAGGCCGTCCTGGCCGAGTCCGGGTCACCGTCCAGCAGCACGTTCTTGATCCTGCCGAGCCTGACCACGAAGTTGCCCAGGATGTTCCCCGGAACACGCTTGGTGTCCAAGCGGAACCGCTTCCACTCCCCGCCCGCCATCACCCGCATCAAGTCATCGGCCAGCGATTCCAGTTCCGCGCTCACGTCCTGTCCCCCACACCTCGAACGGCCCTGGCACCACGGTACTAACGGGTGTTGCCCTCCGCCGCCAGGATCGCGTCGCGGTAGGCACGGGCGGCGGCGCGCAGGGCGGCCTCCGGGTCGATGCCGTCGCGTTCGGCGCGCACGGCGAGGGCGAGCAGCTCGTATCCGATGGAGCCGCCGGTGGAATCTCCCGTGGAGCCGCCGGTGGGATCCCCCGTGGGATCCCCCGTGGATTCGCCCGTGGGCAGGGCGACTTCGAGCCCGGCGGTACGGACCCTGCTGCCGAGCTTGGCCGCGAGGGCCAGACCGGGCTGGCCGAGGGGGACGCCGTCGGTGACCGAGTCGCGCTGCTTCTCGATCGCCTTGGTCCGCAGCCAGTGCGCGCGGACGTCCTCCGGGGTCTCGGCGGTCTCGTCGCCGAAGACGTGCGGGTGGCGGTGGATCAGCTTCTCCACGAGACCGGCCGCGACATCGTCGACGGCGAACGGGTCCTCGGGGTCCTCCTCGGCGATCCGCGCGTGGAAGACGACCTGGAGCAGGACGTCCCCGAGCTCCTCGCGCAGTTCGTCGCGGTCACCGTCCTCGATCGCCTCGACCAGTTCGTACGCCTCCTCGATGGCGTACTTGGCGAGGCCCTCGTGCGTCTTCTGCGAGGTCCACGGGCAGGCGCGCCTGATCCGGTCCATCACCTCGACCACGTCCAGGAGCCTGGCGCCCGGCAGGTCGTACGAACCGGGCAGCAGCTCCAGATCCGGCATCGCCACCCGGCCCGAGCCGCCGAGACGGGCCAGTCCGTCGGTGAGCGGCCGGTTGCCCTCGCCGCCGACCAGCACCACCACGCTCCGGCCGCCCGCGCAGTCGGCGACGAGCTCCTCGGCGGTCGGGGCGGCGTGCTCGGCCGTGACGCCGGCCTCGCGCAGATAGGGCAGCTGCGGGTGGTCCGGCTCGGCGCAGAGCACGCGGTCGGCGGCGTGCAGCGTCTGCCACGCGGGCCAGGACAGCAGTCCGGGGGCGACCCGGTGGCTGGCGGTGAGCAGGACGATACGGCCGGGGCCGCCGGGGGCTTCAGCGTTCACCCCTCGAACCTACCCCGGCCCCGCGACAGGCCCCATGACGGCCGCAAACGCCCGGGGCGGCTCAGGCGCCGGCCTGCGGTTCGGGCGCCTCGGCCTTGGTGACCTGGGTGATCCAGGACGCCTTGTAGTCGCCGAGCTGGAGCTTCTGGTCGTCCCAGGCGCCGAAGCGCGGGTTGACGTCGATGTCCAGGGCCTCCGACGCCTTGGTGAGGGCCTCGCCCACGACCTGCTGCCCGGCGGGGGAACCGAGGTCGGCGCCGAGGGCCTCGGCCAGCTTCGGCAGCTGGACGTCCCGGCGCATGTCGCCGTCGATCTGGTCCGGGGCCACCCAGCGCTGCTGGAGCATCATCGCCTTCAGCTGCTCCTCCCCCCCGGACTGGGCGGCGCTCGCGAGGCGTGCCTCCTGGATCTCCTTGCGGCTGACGCTCACCCCGGCGTCCTTGGCGGCGCGGTCCAGGATCTGGCCGAAGATCAGGCTGTGCAGCTTGGCCCGGCCCAGCTGTCCGGACCTGTTCACCAACTGGGCCGCCTGCGGCGAGCTCCGCTGGGCGCTTCGGACGTCGGCGGCCTGTGCCTGGACCGTCGACACCTCGATCCGGCCCCCGCCGACGACGGCGGCGGCGCCGGGGTGGGCCTGGCTGCCGCAGGCGGAGAGAAGCGGTGCCGCGACGAGCAGTGCGGCGGAGACGGAGAGCGCGGTGCGACGGCGGTGCAAAGGAGCCTCCCGGGGAGAGTTTGTGCATCAGTGCACAAAGCCTTGCGGTGATCGATGTTAGGCAGTGGATGTGGTTCGGGCCACCGATTCGACCAACGATTCGGGAGGAGTTGGGGATGTGGGGCCGGTACGGGGCCGATCAGGGCATCCGTTCGACCGCGGGCCCCGGCCGCCGGTCCGGCCTCAGCATGATCGTGCGGGAGACGACGAACGTGACCGGGATGGCGGCCGCGGCGGCGGCCAGCGGGGCGTAGCGGCTGCTGAACCCGGCCAGACCGACCAGGACGTACACACCGCCGGTCGTGATGAGGAAGTTGGCGGCGTTGGTGAGCGGGAAGAGCAGGAACTTCCGCCAGGTGGGGCGGGTGCGGTAGGTGAAGCGGGAGTTGAGGAAGAAGGACCCGGTCATGGAGAGCGCGAAGGCGAGGACGTGCGCGGCGATGTACGGCAGCCGGGTCAGCAGCGCCAGGTAGCAGAGGTAGTACGTGCCGGTGTTCACGACGCCGACCAGGGCGAATCTGATCAGCTGCCCGACGACCGGCATCCTTTGCGCGGCGCCTTTCACCGGCACGGGTTCCACGGGTGTTCGGGGCTGATTCACCGGCGTAGGAGTTTCTGAGGTGTGTGCGGCTGCTGCGGCGTACCGATATTGGACGCCTTCACCAGGAAGTGCGGGCGGCGCTTCACCTCGTAGTAAATACGCCCCACGTATTCGCCGACGACTCCCACCATCACCATCTGCACTCCGGCGAGTGCGGTGACCACGACGAGGAGCGTGACATAGCCGGGGGTGTCGACGCCCCGCACCATCGCGACGCCGACGATCCAGGTGGCGTACGCGAGCGCGACGGAGAGCAGCAGCAGGCCTAAGTAGAGCGCGGCGCGCAGTGGCTTGTTGTTGAAGGAGAGCAGCCCGTCGAGACCGTAGTTGAGGAGCTTTCCGAAGGTCCAGGCGGAACGGCCCTGCTCACGGACGGCGTTCTCGTAGCTGAACGTCGTCGCGCGGAAGCCGACCCAGGAGAACAGGCCCTTGGAGAAGCGGTTGTACTCGGTGAGTTCGAGTACGGCGTCGACGGTGCGGCGGGACAGCAGCCTGAAGTCGCCCACGCCGTCGACGAGTTCCACGTCCACGAGGCGGTTGATCAGCCAGTAGTAGGCGCGGGCCGCGACCGTGCGGGTCACCCGGTCGCCCTTGCGGGTACGGCGGGCGATCACCTGGTCGTGGCCGTTGGCGTGCTCCTCCAGCATGCGGCCGATGAGCTCCGGCGGGTGCTGGAGGTCGGCGTCCATGATGACGACGGCGTCGCCCTCGGCGTGCCGGAGGCCGGCGAGCATGGCCGCCTCCTTGCCGAAGTTGCGGCTGAAGGAGAGGTAGCGGGCGCGCGGGTCCGCCGCGGCGACCCTCTCCAGGAGCTCCAGGGTCGCGTCCCTGCTCCCGTCGTCGACATAGACGAGCTGGAATTCATGCCCCAGTCGCGCCATTTCGTCCGTGACACGTGTGTGGAAGCGTTCGAGGATTTCCTCCTCGTTGAAACACGGCACCACTATCGAGATCAGCACGGAAGCACATCAACCCGCCCGGATGTCGGAACCCGATGCTCCACGTGGCCAATGGGCGTCGATTGAATGAACTGGCCCAATTCGCACAGGAGTTGTTCGTTCGACGCTGGCATATTTCTCCGTATGCCGAACTCCCGCCCCCGCGCCTCGGCCTGCGCTCTCGCCGCGCTGGTCACCGTCGCCGCCGTGTGCGCGGGCGACGCCGCGGCCCGCAGCTTCCCCTTCGGACCGCGCACCCACGGCGTCAATGACCTGGGCAACCAGTTCGTGCCGTTCCACACCCGGCTGTGGGACCTGCTGCACGGGCAGGCCGACGGCGGGGTGCTCCTCAACTGGCAGTCGGGGTTCGGGACGAGCTTCCTGCCGGACCTCGGCACCTATCTGACGAGCCCGTTCGCCCTGCTCGTCGGTGTCTTCCCGCGCGACCGCGTCGATCTGGCCCTCTACGTCGTGACCGTGCTGAAGATGGCCTCGGCCGCCGCCGCCATGGCGTTCCTGCTGCCGGCCCTGCGCGGCGGGCGCTGGTGGGTGGCCGGCCGCGCTGGGCGCCTCGTACGCCCTGTGCGGCTGGTCGGTCGTCGAGGCCTCGTACAACCCGATGTGGCTGGACGGTCTCGTCGCGCTGCCGCTGCTGTGCCTGGCCGGGGAGTGGGCGCGGACCGGGCGGCACCGGGTGTCGGCGCCGCTGGTGGTGGCCGTGATGTGGACCGCCAACTTCTATACGGCCTATATGGCGACCCTCGGGGCTGCGTTGGTGCTGGTGGTGCGGCTGGTGACCGAGTCGCGGGACCGGCGGACGGCGGTACGGGGGCTGCTGCGGGCCACCGGGACGGTGACGCTGGGGATCGGGCTCGCCGCGCCCGTCCTGCTTCCCGTCTACCTCGGTACGAAACACGCGTACCCCGGCTGGACGCGCCCCTTCGCCCCTGCGGCCTGGCCCGATGTCCTGGCCCGGCTGCTTCCCGCCACGTACGGATTCTTCACCCCCGCGCTCTTCCTGGGCACCGGCACCCTGCTGCTGGCCTGCGCGCTCGCCTTCCAGCGGTCCGTGCCGCACCGCGAGCGGTGGGCCTGGACAGGGCTGGTGGCGGCCGTGGCGCTGTCCTTGCAGTGGGGACCCACGCATCTTCTCTGGCACGCCTTCGCGACGCCGAACGGGAGCCCCTACCGGCAGACGTTCGTCCTGGCCGGGTTCCTCGTGATCGCCGCCTGGATCGCGGTGTCGTACGACTGGCCGGGGTGGCGTGCCCTGCTCGGCGG
Organism: Streptomyces sp. NBC_00654; assembly: GCF_026341775.1. NCBI lineage: Bacteria > Bacillati > Actinomycetota > Actinomycetes > Kitasatosporales > Streptomycetaceae > Streptomyces > Streptomyces sp. NBC_00654. The sequence goes on from NZ_JAPEOB010000003.1 coordinate 546,725, forward strand.
GGGCGCGGTCGTGACGGCGGTCGCGGTGGCGGCCTCGTCGAGCGGTCTGGTCACCCGGTGGACGTATCCGCTGTTCGCCGCGGGCCTGCTGGCGGCGGGGGCCGCGGTGACCCTGGCCCGGCGGGCCCAGAGGGGCGGGCGGGGGTGGTACGCCCTGCCGGCCGTGCTGCTGCTGGTCGGCGCACAGGCCGGGCAGGCCGCCGCCACGACCGCGTACGCCGACCGGCAGCGCCTCGTGCGGCTCGACGACTACGCGCCCTGGGGCGCACGGCAGAGCGCGCAGGCCCAGGCGGTGGACGGGGCCGACGGCTGGCCGCGCCACCGCACCGACCCGGGCCGCGAGCCGACCACCGCCAACGACCCGCTGGTGGTCGGCGGCCAGGGCGGCGCGTACTACAGCAGCCACACGCCGGACGTCCTGACCCGCACGATGCGGGCCCTCGGCGGTGGCTGGACATCACGCGGCCGCGCCGTCCAGAGCCTCGACAACCCGGTCACCGACGCGGTGTTCTCGGTCGGGGCGCGCCTGCGTACGCCCCCCGACCCGCATCAGCCGTGGAACCCGCGCGACGACCGGCCCCCGACGGTGACCCGGGCCCCGGTGCCGCCCTTGGTGACCGTGCGCGGACCGGACTCCGGCCGTGCGCCGGCGTACGGCCCCTGGCCGTTCCGGAACCAGGAGCTGCTGCTCGGCACCACCGTCTACACCGTCCCGGCGACGACGCTGCGGGACGCGGCGGGAGCCACGGGGACACCGGGGACAGGGACAGGGACACGGAGGGGGACAGGGCCGGGGCCGGGGACGGGGACGGCGGGGCGGGGGACGGACGGTACGGCGGGGCGGAACGGGCCGGGGGCCTACCGGGTGGAGCGCGGCGGTACGTACACCCTGAGCGCCCGCTGCCCGGCCGGACGCGAGGTGTACCTGTGGGCGCCGGACCTGTTCGGGCGCGCCGCGCTGGCGGAGACGCGAGGGGTGCGGCTCCAGGGGCAGTTGCCCGCGCGGAGCGCGGCGATGGAGCGGCTCGGCACACCGGCGGGACCGGCGGGACCGGCGGGACCGGCGGGACCGGCGGGGGACGCTCCGTCGAGCCTGGTCGGCAGCACGTCCGGGCACAGGGCCGGGGGCGCGGCCGGGGGCGTTCCCGTGCGGGTCACCCTGCGGCCCGAGCGGGACGGGACCGTGCCGCACTCCGCCATCGGCTGCCTGGACCGGACCCGGCTGGCCGCGGCGGTGACCGCCCTGACGCGCACCGGGGCGACCTCCGTCCACGTCAGCGGCGACGGTGTACGGGCCGAACTCCCGCCCGGCACCGCGGGAACCGCCGTGCTGGCCGCGCCCCGGATCGCCGGGTGGCGCTGCGACGGCCGGCCGGCCGACGCCTACCTGGGGCTGGTCGCCGCGCCCGTACCCGTCGGCGCCACGTCGGTCAGCTGCACGTTCCGGCCTCCGGGGCTGCGCGCGGGGGGCGCCGCGGGGGCGGTCGCACTGCTCGTGCTGCTGGCGACGGCGGCAGCGGGGCGGCCGGGCCCGCGCCGGGCGGCGGCCCGGCTGCGCGGCGGCTCCTGAGGCGACGGGGACGGGTACCGGGACACCCGGTCAGCCGCCGCGTACGTCCTGCTGGTGGGCCAGCCGGCGGCGCAGCTCCACGGGCAGCGGGTGGTGCGGCCCGTACACGCGCTCGGCGTCGTACAGCAGGGCCTGGATCTGGGCCCGTCCCGCGGCGTGGTCGCCCACTGCGAGGAGCAGGTGCCCGATGCGGTGCCGGATGTCGAAGGCGCGGCCGGGGCCGGTGGTGACCGCGCCGTACACGTTCTCGTAGTACGGGAGGACGGCACGGTACTCGTTGAGCGCTGCCGCCGCCTCGCCCAGTTGCTCCAGGCACAGCGCCGCGTCGTAGCGGTACTGGAGCGTCTGCGCGTCGGCCGGGCCGGCCTCCGCCAGGCGGTCCTCGGCGAGGCGGCTCAGCTCCGGCAGGGCACGGCGGTACTGGCCGTCGTCCATCAGCGTCGCCGCGTACTGCTTGCGCAGGATCCGGACGACGGGTGAGTGCTCACCGTGTTCCGCTGCGGCCGCCGGGAGGATGTCCCCGAGGATGTCCACGGCCTGGGTGATCCGGCCCTCGCCGAGCAGCCGCTTCACCTCGTCGACCGCCTGCGCCACATCGGGCCGGGCGGCCGGTGCGGGCACGGGTGCGGCGGGGCCGGGCGGAGCCGGGGCGGATGCCGGAGCCGGGACGGATGCAGGAGCCGGGGCGGCCGGAGTGGCGGCCCGGTCCGGCCACGGGGCGTGCGGCCGGAGGAAGGGGCGGGTCGGGTCGAGCGGTCCGGCCGGGGCGCCGTGGCTGGGCAGCAGCGGGCGGAGCGTCTCGTACACCTCCTGGGCAGAGGCGGGCCGGTCCTGCGGGTCCTTGGCGAGCAGCCGCAGCACGAGCGCTTCGAGCTGTGCGGGGATCTCGGACCTGAACCGGCGTACCGGGAGCGGCGGCTCGTAGAGGTGGCGGTGCAGGACACCGAGGGCCGTGGATCCCGCGAACGGCACGTCGCCGCTGAGGAGTTCGTGCAGGAGGACGCCGAGCGCGTACAGGTCGGTGTACGGGCCGACGGCGCCGCCCATCGCCTGCTCCGGGGCCATGTAGGCCGGGGAGCCGATCGGTGAACCGGTGTGGGTGAGGCGGGTGGTGTCCGTGTCCAGGACGGAGGCGACGCCCAGGTCGAGCACGGTGACGGTGCCGTCGGGCCGGACCATCACATTGCGGGGCTTGAGGTCGCGGTGGACGATCGGCACGGCGTGCACCGCGGAGAGTACGGCGCAGAGCTGGGCGGCGACCGAGACGGCCCAGGGCCAGGGGTACGGGACGTGCTCGGCGAGATGGTCGGCGAGGTCGGCGCCCTCGACGTACTGCATGACGAGGTAGAGGTCGTCGTCGTCGCTGCCCGCGTCGTGGACGGTGACCAGTCCGGGGTGGTCGACCTGGGCGGTGACCCGGCACTCGCGGACGAACCGGCGGCGCAGCTCGTCGGCCGCCTCGCTGCCGGTGGGTCCGGCGACCCGGTCGGGGCGCAGCAGCTTCACGGCGACCCGGCGGTCCAGGCGCTGGTCGTACGCCGTCCACACCTGGCCCATGCCGCCCTGGCCGAGGATGGTGGCCAGCTCGTACCGCCCGGCGATGACCCGTCCGCTCACCGCCCCTCCCCCTCCTTGCGGAGGTAGTCGCTCAGCTCGTCCAGCTCGGCGCGGACCTGGTCGAGGCGCTGGGGCGCGGCGGGCCCCGGGGCGGCGGGCGGGTAGCCGTAACCGGGGGCGGGCGGCGGCGTCGGGACGGCCGTCGCGGCGTACTGGCCGTACGGGGGCCGGGCGTGGGGCTGGGGCTGGGCGTGGGGCTGGGGCTGGGCGTGGGGCTGGGGCTGGGCGTGGGGCTGGGGCTGCGGGTGGAGCTGGGGCTGCTGCGGGGGCCGGCCGTGCGGCTGGGACGGGAACGCGGGCTGCGGCGGGAACCCCTGCTGGTTCCGCCGGTCGCCGTACGGACCTTCCGGACCGTAGTGACGTATCTCCGCGTACAGGTAGTACGCCACCACGCCGACCATGACGCCGAAGATCCAGGTGACCCCGATGAACGCCTCCGCGTCCGTCGTCTTGTCAGGGTCCTCGGGCATGGCCAGCATGAACGCGAAGAGCCCGGTGTTGAGCGCGAACACGAGCGCCAGCAGGGCCCAGTCGCGGCCCTTGCGGGTGACGATCGCGAGCCTCAGCATCGCCCCCCAGGCCAGGAACCCGAGGCTCAGTACGGTCAGCGCCACAAGAACCACGCGCACCGCGGTCAGCGCCGCCGACGACGGACGACGCTTCGGTGGCTGCTGCGGCGGATAGCCGTAGCCGTGCATGTGCCGCTCCCGGGAGGCGTGTGTGTCGGACGTGTGCTGTGAGCGTATACACCGACAAGGACACCCGGTCGCGGGTTGCGCACGAGCACTGTGGTTCACATCACTTCGGGGCGACCGTGCCGTCCGTCAGCCCGTCGTACATGCCCTGTACGAGCAGTCCGCCGAGCCGCCCGGCCGCCCGCAGCGCGTCCTCGAACTCGGCGAGCGTGCGGAACTGTTCCCCGTACCGCCGCTGTTCGGCGAGCGGCAGCCGGGGCAGCTGGAGGCGCCGGGCGTCGAGCCGGGTCGCGGTGGAGGCGTAGCTGCTGGCCTGCCGGTTGTTGGCGGTGCCGCGCAGGAATCCGGCGAGGAACCACGGGTCGATCGCGGCCGGGTCGGGGCGCAGCACCTGGAGGTTGCGGCCGAGCACGGCGCCCGCGGTGGCCTCGTCGACGACCCGGGTGACGGAGCCGCCGCCGAGTACGGGGACGACGACGTCGCCGGGTTCCAGGAGTACGGCGTCGTCGGCGCCCTCGGCGGGCGCGGCGGCGGTCGGCGCGGGGGTGCCGCTCGGCGCCGTACCGGCCAGCACGTCGTGTTCCGTGAGGACGGTGCAGCCACCGCCGCCGGACCCTCCGGCGCGCAGGTGCAGGGCCCCGGCACGGGCGAGTTCGCCGACGGTGGTGAGGGGCCAGTGGGCCGGGTCGGAGAGGTCGGCGGGCGGTGGGGTGAGCCGGGCGGTCAGCCGCAGGGTGTCGGCCAGCCGCTCCCGTACGCGGATCAGCCCGGCCGCTCCGCCACCGGCGGCGGGGCGCGGCAGGTGCCGGGCCGGGGCGAGGTCCACGTCGTCGTCGAGGAGTTCGATGACGGGGACGGCACGGCTGACGCCGGTGGAGCCGGTGGAGCCCGCGGATCCGACGGGGGGTGCGGTCGCGGCGGAGTGCCCGGTGTGGTGCTGCCAGGCGTCGAGCACGGCACGGTGCACCGCGGGCCAGTCGATCCGGTCGCGGCCCCCGCCCGCCGGGTTTCCGGGCCCGGCACCGGCCCCCGAGGCCGGTTCGGCGGGCTCGGCCATGTCGACGAGCAGCAGTTCGGGCGCCGGACGGAGGCCGCCGCCCGGCCTGCGCAGGATCCAGAGGTGGAGCGGGATGCCGTACGGGGGCGCGGCACCGGCCGGAAGGGCGATGACCGCGCGGAGCGCTCCCCGGCGCAGCAGGTCGGCACGGATCCGGCGGCCGGAGCGGCGGGACGCGGCGGCCGGCGGCATCAGCAGCACGGCGGTGCCGCCGTCCTTGAGACGGGCCAGTGCGTGCTGGACCCAGGCGAGTTCGGACTCGGTCCGGGCGGGGAAGCCGTACTCCCAGCGTGGGTCGTAGGCCAGTTCGTCGTGGCCCCAGTTGCGTTCGTTGAACGGCGGGTGGCAGAGCACGGCGTCGGCGGCGAGCTGCGGGAAGGCGTCGACGCGCAGCGTGTCACCGGTGCGCACGGCCAGGACGGTGCCGTCGGCCCCGGGTCCGTCGCGGTGGAGGGCGAGGCGGAGCGCCGTGAGCGCGGCGAGGTCCGGGTCTGCTTCCTGCGCGTACAGGGCGGTGGGCCTGCTGACCGCGCGCAGCAGGGAGCCGGTCCCGGCGGCGGGGTCGAGCACGGTGCGGGCGAGCTGCCTGCCGGTGCCCCTGTCCGTGTCCTTCTCCGGTTCGGCGAGGGCGGCCATCAGCTCCGCGAGACCGGGCGGAGTGAGGGTGTACTGGCGGGGGTTGGCGTCGAGCTGACGGCCGAAGAGGAATTCGAAGGTCTGCCGGGCACCGGATCCGGCGGCGAGTTCGGCGGCGGCGCGCAGCAGCGGGACGGACGGCAGCAGACAGGCCGCGTCCGGGGTGTGAACCACCCGGGCCACCGAGTCCACCGGGTCCGCCGAGTCCACCGGGTCCACCGGGTCCGGGAGTTCACCGGAGCGGTGCGGCGATCCGGCGTCCGGGCCGAAGCGCGCGGCGAGGACGTCCTCGATCGCCTGCGGCAGCACACCGGCCATGCGCTCGTCCCGGACGGCGGCGAGCTCCAGCCAGGCGGTCGGCCGGTCCCTGACGACCAGGAGGGCGCAGCCGGTGTGGATCAGGGCGGTGACGGCTCCCGCGGGGTGCCCGGACACCTGCTGCCAGACCCGTTCCCGGAGGGGGATCTCAGCGAGTTTCCCCTGGTCGCGCAGCCATTGCTCCACCTCGGGCAGCGCGAAGGACGGGCTGGTCTCGGTGCCGCCGACGGGCTTGGGGAAGTCGGCGTGACGACGGCGCCAGTTACTGACGGCGGCCCGCCCCACACCCGCGAGCCGCGCGATCCCCGCTGCGGTCACCTCTGTCGCGTTCTCCGGCACTGACCTGTCTCCCCTGATCCGTCCGCGCTGTGTCGGCGAGCATACCGACTTGATGGACCTTCACCGATTCACAGTGTGACCCAACCCCTCCACCGTGAACCGTGTTGACTCGGTTCACAAGCTCTGCTGTTATTGACCTGTCCCTGCCCCTTCCGGACCGGGACGGCATCCACGTCATCCGTGACGCGTACCGCCCGTCGCCTTCACTCGATTCGTTCCGTACGCCGTTCCCGTGTTCACCGAAGGGCACAGCCATGTCCGAGTACCGCCGGTCGCCGCAGCAGGTGTACGCCCCCGCTCATGCGCCGGGCGAGCATCCGGCCCGCCGCGGACTCGGTACGACGGCCTTCGTCCTCGGTCTCACCGGCAGCGTCCTGGGGCTGATCCGGCCGCTCTTCTGGCTCGCGGGGGGCCTGGGCCTGCTGGCCCTCCTCCTCGGCCTGGCGGGCCGGCGCCGCATCGGACGCGGTACGGGTGCCGACAACGGCATGACCAGCTTCGGTGCCCTGCTGGGCGTGGTCGCGCTGACCCTGGCGCTCGTCGGGGCGGTGCTCGCGGTCAAGGCCGTGGGCGGCACCACCGTTCCCGGCCCGACCGACTGGCCGTCGACGGCCGCTTCCACCGGAAGCCCGCACGACGCGCCCCACCGCGTACAGCAGTTGGCCCGCACACCCTGAATCCGGCGCAGGCCCGCTCCTGACGACCGCCGACCCGCTCCTCACGACCGCCGGTCCCCGAACAGCCATGCCCTGCTCGGCCCGGCTCTCCGCCGGCACCTGAACAGTGCCCGTTCCGGCGCTCAGTTCCCGCTGCCCGCTCGCTCACTTCACTCCCGGAGTCATCACCCATGCGTCTGCTCGCCCGCACTGCCGTCAACACGCTCTGCGCCCTGTCCGTACTCGGCCTCGCCGCCTGCGGCACCGGCTCGGCCGATCCGAAGGACACGGGCCCGTTCGCGGACATGTCGGGCCCGGAGGTCACCAACAAGGCGCTGTCGACCACGAAGAAGGCGAAGTCCCTGCGGGTCGCCATCGACGTCCGGTCGGCCGACAGCCCGGTCAAGGCCGATTTCTCCGCGAGCAGCACCGGCGACTGCACCGGGACCATGTCCATCGGAGCGGCGGGCACGATGGAGATCATCAAGACCGGTGACACCGTGTACACGAAGTTCGACGAGGCGATGCTGCGCGAACAGTCGAAGGGCGAGCCGAAGGCCGATGTCGATGCCGCGGTGAAGCTGCTCGCGGGCCGCTGGATGCAGTCGAAGGCGACGGATCCGGACACCAAGGACAGCATCGAGTTCTGCGACCTCGACGGGCTCCTGAAGGAATTCGAGGCGAACGACACCGCCGCCCGCAAGGCCGGGGAGACCGAGGTCAAGGGCAAGCCCGCCCTGCGGCTCACCGAGAAGGACGGCAAGGAGACCTACACGGTCCTGGTGGCCGCCGAGGGCGCGCCGTATCTGCTCCGCGTCACGTCCGAGGGCGGCGAGGAGCCGACGACCATGGACCTCTCCGAGTTCGACGAGCCGGTGGTGGCGAAGAAGCCCGCCGCCAAGGACATCGTCGACCTGGAGCAGCCGGCGGGCTGACGGCCCGCACCCGGGAGGCGCCCGTACCCGGAGGGCTCCGACAGCGCCCGTACACGGGAAGGGCTTCGGCAGCGGGGGAACTCACCGCTGCCGAAGCCCTTTCCTCACGCTTTGTGCCGCTTCCTCACACCTTGTGCCGCACCCACACGTTGGGCTCGACATAGACCGCGTACCCGTGCGCGACCGCACAGTGCACCGGCAGGAGAGCCCCCGGCACCTCCACCGGACCGTCCGTGTCGAACGGCAGCCCGGTCCACTCCCGCCACTGCGCGAGCGAACCGCTCACCGTCATCGACACCGGCGCCACCGCCTCGATGACACCGCCCGCCCGCACATGGACCCGCAGCCACGGGTCGTACGGCAGCCCGTCCTCCTCCCGGGTCCGGTGCGCGTAGTCCTCCATCGGGACCGAAGCGGACAGGTGCTTGGCGCTCGGCCGGACCGGGGCGACGACCTCCCCGAAGCCGAGCCGCCGGGCGTTGTCCCGCAGCGCCGCCACCATCCGGCCCGAGATCCCCTGCCCCTGGTGTCCCGTGGCCACGGTGATCTCGATGGCACTCACGGTGTCGGGCACGCGCCCGCGCCGCAGATCGGAGAACGCCCACAGCAGCACCTGGTCCCAGCCGCCGGTGGGCAGCTCACCGCGCCCGGGGCCGCCCAGTTCGAAGGGAACGCTGTACGCACGGGCGACCACGGCACCGTCGGGGCCGGTGGCCACGAGCACGTACTCCGGGAACTCGACCGCGATGCGCGGGAAGTTCGCCCAGCCGACCAGGTCCTCCAGGACGAACTCGGGCCAGGTGTCCGGCATCGCGTTCATGGGGCCGGCGAGCTCGGGGCGCGCGGCGAGGGTGGTGATGATCAACTCCATATGGCCGAATCTAACCGGCACACCTCGGCCATGACCAGCTATTTTCGGCCCGAGCCCGGATTCAGCCGCCGCACTGCGCGAGCATGGCCCGCTTGTCGGCGGTGGTGACCGGCAGTTCGTACTTCAGCGAGACCTGCGCGAACCGCACCGCGTACGAGCAGCGGACCGGCTTGTACGGCGGCAGCCACGACGCGGGGCCGGAGTCGCGCTTGGCGTTGTTGGCGGGGCCGTCCACCGGGATGAGGTTGAGCGGATCGTTGGCGATCCGCTGTCGCTTGGCGTCGTTCCAGCGGGCGGCGCCCATCTGCCAGTCGTAGGACAGCGGCATCACATGGTCGATCTGCACCTTGGTGGCCTGCTGCTTGCGCCAGGCGATGGTCGCCCCCGTGTACGGGTCCTTGAGCGTCATGGAGATGACCACGCAGTCGGAGCCGGAGCGGTGCTCCACGTCCTTGCCGTCGCGCGCGAGGAGGTCGTTGCGGGTGTCGCAGCCGTTGCGGGAGAGCGGTATGCCGTCGACGGAGTCCTTCCACGCGTAGCCGAACCTGTCGCGCTCGTAACCGGTCTTCGGCCCGCGCCCCTTGGTGGCCACCTGCTCGATGATCTTCCGCCCGGCCGCCCGGTCCGCGTCGGAGGTGAGGGGCGCCAGACCCGGCTTCGTACCGTCGGGGTTGTCCAGCGGGCTGGCCCCGAAGCCCTCGGCCGACCGCCCGCCCCCACCCGAACCGCCGCCCGAACCGCCCTCGGCCGCGAGGTCGTCGGGGTCGCACCCCGCCAGGGACAGCACGGCCACCGCGCTCAGTACGGGCAACACCACTCGGTACGTACGGGGAGATATCACGCGTAGCCATCCTGACGGGGAGAAAGCCGAACCCGGGAATCCTATGGACCTCTTCCCCGCCGACGCGCACTCTTGACGACGGTTCGGTCAGGATGCGTCCCGAATCACATCTCCCCGCTCACACCGTGCCGATGCCCAGCGTGTTCCCGCCCGGGAGCATGCCGCTGACCCGCTCGCCGCGAAGGCCCCGCGCGGACGAGGCCCTGAGCGAAGGCGTCACCGGACTCCCCGCGTCGGGCAGGGGCGACGCCCCCGGCCGGCGGGCGTGGCCGCCTGGTCCCTGGCCCACGGCTTCGCGACACTGCTGCTCAACGGCAACCTGACCGACGCGACGGGCGAACGGCACCCGGAGAAGGTCTTCCGCACCCTCACGGAGCTGCTGTTCACCCCCGGCCCCACCGGACCGCACGGCCGGTCAACGGCCCCGCCGGGCCCGCGCGGACGGTCACCGGGCCGCCCGGCACACATCTTCGGGCGCGGGCCCGCGCCCGGCGGTCACCCGATCCTGATCTCGTACCGCAGTCTTCGGCCGCGCGGCGGCATGACCATCACGTCGGCCTGAATCGGCCTGCCGTCGCTGTTCAGGGTGAGCCGCGTCAGCTGCAGCACGGGTTCACCCGCCGCCAGCGCCAGGGCTTCGCGCTCGCCCTCCGCCGGCATCCGGGCGGCCACGTCCTCCTGGGCGCGGACACCGACATGCCCGAGTTCGGCAAGCAGGCGGATGGCGCCGCCCGGAATCTTGCTCTTTCCGGCCAGTCCCGTGCCACGTCCGATCTCCACGGGGTAGTACGTATCGGTCAACTCGCACGGCTCGTCGTCGAGATACATGATGCGCCGACGCGCGACGACCGGATCGCCGTGCGCCAGCCCGAGGAGATCCGCCACCTGCTCCGGTGCGACCACCTCCCCCGCCTGCACGATCCGCTGACTGCCGCGACGCCCTTCGGCCGCCGCCTCCCTTCCCCAGGCAGCACCCTGCCCCGGGGCGGACGGAGCCAGATAGCGCGCGGAGGTGCTGATCCCCTCGCCGTCACCCATGGCCGTTCCCCTTCGCCCTATGACCTACGCCCTACGCCCTACGCCCTACGCCCTACGACCTACGACCTACGACCTACGACCTACGACCCCAGGATCGTCGTCAGGAACTCCCCGGTCCACGCCAGCAGTTCGCGGCCCACCACCGGCTTGCCGCCGATCCTGCCCGTCGTGGGGCGCGGGACCAGGATCTGGTGGGCGGCCGGCTTGATGACCGTCTTCGGGTGGAGCCGCTTCAGGCGCAGCTCCTGGGACTCGCGCAGTTCCACCGGGGCGAAGCGGATGTTCGAGCCCTGGAGGACGATCTCGCCGACGCCGCAGGCGCGGGCCAGCATGCGCAGGCCCGCCACCAGGAGAAGGTTCTCGACCGGTTCGGGGAGCTTGCCGTAGCGGTCGGTGAGTTCCTCGCGGACCGCCCTGATGTCGTCCTCCGTGTTGGCGGAGGCGATGGCGCGGTAGGCCTGGAGGCGCAGCCGCTCGCCGGGGGCGTAGTCGTGCGGGACATGGGCGTCGACGGGGAGCTCGATCTTGACCTCCAGCGGCGGTTCCTCCTGCTCGCCGCCCTCCATCTGCGCCCGGTAGTCGGCGACGGCCTCGCCGACCATGCGGACGTACAGGTCGAAGCCGACGCCCGCGATGTGGCCGGACTGTTCGCCGCCGAGCAGATTGCCCGCGCCGCGGATTTCGAGGTCCTTCATCGCCACGTACATGCCCGCGCCCATCTCCGTGTGCTGGGCGATCGTGGCGAGGCGCTCGTGGGCTGTCTCGGTGAGGGGCTTCTCCGGGGGGTACAGGAAGTAGGCGTACCCGCGGTCGCGGCCCCGGCCCACCCGGCCGCGCAGCTGGTGGAGCTGGGAGAGGCCGAAGTTGTCGCCGCGCTCCACGATCAGGGTGTTGGCGTTGGAGATGTCGATGCCGGACTCGACGATCGTCGTCGAGACCAGGACGTCGAACTTGTTCTCCCAGAAGTCCACCACCACCTGTTCCAGGGCCTGTTCGGACATCTGGCCGTGCGCTGTGGCGATCCGCGCCTCGGGGACGATCTCGCGCAGCCGGGCGGCCGCCCGGTCGATGGACTCGACCCGGTTGTGGATGTAGAAGACCTGTCCCTCGCGCAGGAGTTCACGCCGGACGGCCGCGCCGATCTGCTTCTCCTCGTACGGGCCGACGAAGGTGAGGACCGGGTGGCGCTCCTCGGGCGGGGTGGTGATCGTGGACATCTCGCGGATGCCGGTCACGGCCATTTCGAGCGTACGGGGGATGGGGGTCGCGGACATCGTCAGGACGTCGACGTTGGCGCGGAGCTTCTTCAGCTGCTCCTTGTGCTCGACACCGAAGCGCTGCTCCTCGTCCACGATGACCAGGCCGAGGTCCTTGAACTTCGTGTCGGCGGAGAACAGCCGGTGGGTGCCGATGACCAGGTCGACGGCCCCGTCCTTCAGGCCCTCCAGGGTCGCCTTGGACTCCGTCTCCGACTGGAACCGGCTCAACGCCCGTACGCTGACCGGGAATTGGGAGTACCGCTCGGTGAAGGTGCCGTAGTGCTGCTGGACGAGCAGCGTGGTGGGGACGAGGACGGCCACCTGCTTGCCGTCCTGGACCGCCTTGAAGGCCGCGCGGACCGCGATCTCCGTCTTGCCGTAGCCGACGTCGCCGCAGATCAGCCGGTCCATCGGGACCGTCTTCTCCATGTCCTCCTTGACCTCGGCGATGGTGGACAGCTGGTCGGGCGTCTCCGCGTACGGGAAGGCGTCCTCCAGCTCGCGCTGCCAGGGGGTGTCCGTGCCGAAGGCGTGGCCGGGGGCCGCCATCCGGGCCGAGTACAGCTTGATCAGGTCGGCGGCGATCTCCTTCACCGCCTTCTTGGCGCGCTGCTTGGTCTTGGTCCAGTCGGCGCCGCCGAGCCGGTGCAGGGTGGGCGCCTCGCCGCCGACGTACTTGGTGACCTGCTCCAGCTGGTCGGTCGGGATGTAGAGGCGGTCGCCCGGCTGTCCGCGCTTGGCGGGGGCGTATTCGACCAGGAGGTATTCACGGGTGGCGCCCTGGACCGTGCGCTGCACCATCTCGACGTAGCGTCCGACACCGTGCTGCTCGTGGACGATGTAGTCGCCCGGCTCCAGCGTCAGCGGGTCGATGGTCTTCCTGCGGCGGGCCGGCATCCGGCCGAGGTCCTTGGTGGCCGTGCGCTGGCCGGTGAGGTCCGTCTCGGTCAGCACGGCGAGCTTGAGCCCCGGGTCCACGAAGCCGTGGTCGACGGCTCCGCAGGAGACATGGACGACCGAGGGGGAGATCTCGGCCAGGTCCGGGTCCAGCCGGGCCGCGATGCCCTCGCCGCCGAGCACTTCGACGGTACGGCTGGCGAGGCCCTGGCCCTCGGTGACGTACACCGTGCGCCAGCCGTCGGCCAGCCAGCCCTTGGTGTCGGCCAGCGCACGCGCGGTGTCGCCGCGGTACGACTCCGGGGCGTGCATCCCGAGCTTGAGGGTGTCCTCGTCCAGTTCGTCGTCGGCGGCGAACGGGGAGACGGACCACCACATCATCGACAGTTCGCGGGCCCGGTCCCGGACGTCCGCGACGCCCCGGAGCGAGGCCGCGCCCACGTCGATCGGCGCCTCGCCGCCGCCCGCGGAGGCCGCCCAGGACGCCTGGAGGAACTCCTGGCTGGTGGCGACCAGGTCGGCGGCCCGGGTACGGACCCGCTCCGGGTCGCAGACCAGGGCCATCGAGCCCTCCGGCAGGACGTCGATCAGCAGCTCCATCTCGTCCACCAGGACGGGGGCGAGGGACTCCATGCCCTCCACCGCGATCCCCTCGGCGATCTTGCCGAGCAGCTCGCCCAGTTCGGGATGGGCCTCGGCGAGGACGGCGGCCCGCTCCCGCACCTGGTCCGTGAGCAGCAGTTCACGGCAGGGCGGCGCCCACAGGCCGTGCGCGGCCACCTCCAGCGAGCGCTGGTCGGCGATCTTGAAGTAGCGGATCTCCTCGACGTCGTCGCCCCAGAACTCCACCCGGAGGGGGTGTTCCTCGGTCGGCGGGAAAACGTCCAGAATTCCCCCCCGTACGGCGAACTCCCCACGCTTCTCGACCAGTTCGACCCGGGAGTACGCGGCGGCCGCGAGCGCCTCGACGACCTCGCCCAGATCGGCGTTCTGGCCGCCGGTCAGCGCCACGGGCTCCAGGTCGCCGAGCCCCTTGACCTGCGGCTGCAGGACGGACCGGATCGGGGCGACGACCACACTGACCGGCCCGGTCTCCGGGTCGTCCGCCCGCGGGTGCGCCAGACGGCGCAGCACGGCGAGGCGGCGGCCCACGGTGTCCGAGCGCGGCGAGAGCCGCTCGTGGGGCAGGGTCTCCCAGGACGGGAACTCCGCGACGGTGTCCGGCGGCAGCAGGGTGCGCAGCGCGGCCGCCAGGTCCTCGGCCTCCCGGCCGGTCGCGGTGACGGCCAGCACGGTCCGGCCGGTCTCCCGGGCCAGCGCCGCCACGGCGAAGGGCCGGGCGGCGGGCGGGCCCACCAGGTCCACGTTCATCCGGTGGCCGTCTGCGGCGGCCTTCACCGCTTCGGCGAGAGCCGGGTCACGTACGACGACATCCAGCAGACCGTGCAGACTCATGAAGGGCTTCCGTCCGGGTAATGAGGGTTTCGCTGACAGCCGGCTGCTGCCAGGGGCAACGCGAAGGGCCCGACACGCGTCCTGGGGCGCCCGCCGGATCGCAGCCGATCCGGAACGCGCCCCCAGCGGGCCGGGGGTTCCAGACTACGACCCGGGACCGGGCACCGCGTGCCCGGCGAAACGCGGGGGGCGATCCCCGGCCGGAAGCCGTCCGTCGCTCCAGCGGCACCGCTCACCGCCGGTCGCACACCGTTCATCTCCAGAGCGCACACAGTTGCGTCCGGGATCCTCACAGAAGTGATCCCACCGTCTAGTCTTTGCCCGACCATTGCACAACAGCAGGACGGGTAACCGGGAAGCAGCCGTCGACCAGCACCGCCGGGCGATCCCCGACGGTGTGCGGCCACAGGGCACCAGGCAGCGGGGGCGTACGTGGGCGAGAACGAGATGTCCGTATTCGGGGTCTCCGAGGCCGAGGAAGAGATCTACCGGCACTTCCTGCGCAATCCCGGCACCTCCGCCGACGATCTCCATCTCCTCCTGCACTCCGAGCCGCAGGTGGCCCGCGCCTGCGTCGCCCGGCTCCAGGAGCTGGGACTGCTGCACCCGGCGGGCGCCGACCTCCGGATCTTCCCGACCGATCCCGAGGTCTCGCTCGCCCGGCTGGTCGATTTACGGCTGCACGCGCTGCACCAGGAGCTTCAGCGCGTCACCCGGTCCCGGCACATCATCGACGGTCTACGCGCGGAGCAGGGGGCCCGGACGCCCCCGCCGCAGGGCATCGAGCAGCTGGAGGGGCTCGCCCAGATACGCAACCGGATCGACGATCTCGCGTTCTTCGCCCGGGACGAGATCCTCTCGGTGGAGCCGTACACCAAGCTGTCGCCCGAGAACATCGCCCGTTCCCGGCCGCTGGACCTGCGCTGTCTGCGCCGGGGCGTACGCATCCGGAACGTGGTCGCCCGCGCCGCGCTCCAGGATCCGCCCACGGCCGCGTATCTGCGGGAGCTGGCCGCGCACGGGGCATCGATCCGGGTCACGTCGGACACGGCGGAACGGCTGCTCGTCTACGACCGCAGAGCCGCGCTCGTCCCGCTGGACCCGCGCGACACCGCCCGGGGCGCGCTCCTGGCCCACCGCAGCGGGCTGGTCTCCAACATCATCGCCCTGTTCGAGAAGATCTGGGACCAGGCCGAGGATCTCGCCCGTGCGGGCGGCCAGGACGACGCGGCCGCGGACACCGGGCTCTCCGGGATCGAGCTGCGGGTCCTCATGTCGATGTGCACGGCGGGCAAGGACGAGTCGGGCGCCCGTGAGCTGGGCGTGTCCGTCCGGACCTACCGGCGGCACGTCGCCGACCTGATGCAGACACTCGGCGCGGCGAGCCGGGCGCAGGCGGCGCTGCGGGCCCGCGAACGCGGGTGGATCTGAGGGGACGGCGGGACGGGGAGGCAGCGCGGCCGGAGGCGCGGCCCCGGTCACGGCTCCCTCGTCCAGCCGTGCAGCGCCGCGTCCGACAGCACCCGTGACACCGCCAGCCGCACCGCGGACGCGTCCGTCACACCGCGGAGCTCGATCCGCAGCACGACCCGGTCCTGGCCGACGTCCCCCGGGGTGCAGGGCCAGTGCGCCGGCAGCATCCCCAGCATCCGTACGACGGTGGTCTCCCCGGTCGGGGCGGTACGGTCGCGGCGCACGATGACCACATCGGTCCAGCGGGGGTTCATGCCGCCGCCCTCCCGCCGTCCGGCCCCGCTCCCAGCACCTGCCGGGCCGCGGACGCCATCGCCCCGATCCCGGCCGGCAGGGCCGTCCTGACGTCGGGGGCGAACCCCGGTGCGTGGTTGGGCGGTACGGGTTCGCCCCCGGCGCGGGCGGCGCGCCACTGCCGGGCCCCCGTCGTACCGAGCATCCAGTACGCCACCGGTACGCCCCCTTCGGCGAACCACGGGAAGTCCTCCGTGGCGGTGGTGGTCCCGAAGTCCAGCACCCGGTCCGGTCCCAGCAGGCTCTCGTGGGCCCCGCGCACCGCGCCGGTCAGGGCCGGGTCGGGGACGAGCACGGGGGAGCGGGCGGTCACCGTGAAGTCCGGTTCCCGGGGACAGCCCGACGCCGCGCACTCGGCCCGGACGACGCGTTCGGCGGCAGCCGCCATCCGGTCGAGCACGGGGGCGGAGAACGCCCGGAGGCACAGGGAGAGTTCGGCGGTCTCCGGGATGATGTTGCCCCGCTCCCCCGCTCGCAGCGACCCGACGGTCAGCACGGCCTGTTCGGCCGGGGCGGTCTCCCGGGAGACGACGGACTGGAGCCGCAGGACGATCGCGGCGGCCGTCACGACCGGGTCCACCGCCAGGTGCGGGGTCGCCGCGTGACCGCCCCTGCCGTACACCGTGACATCGGCGGAGAGGCTGCCCGCCATCAGGGGGGCGGGGCCGGGGGCCGGGTGGGCGAGCATGCCCGCCGGGAGCGGCGCGGCGTGCTGGGCGAGGACCGCGTCCGGGGTGCCGAAACGCTCGTACAGCCCGTCCGCCAGCATGGCCCGCGCCCCGGTCAGGGTCTCCTCGGAGGGCTGGCCCACGACGAGGACGGTGCCGCGCCAGGCGGCGCGGGCGGCGGCGAGTTCGGCCACGGCACCGGCCACCGCCGCCATGTGCAGATCGTGGCCGCAGGCGTGCATGACCCCGGGGACGGTGCTCGCGTAGGGCAGGCCGGTGCGCTCGGTCACCGGCAGCGCGTCGAGTTCGGCGCGCAGCATCACGGTGGGCCCCGGGCCGTTGCGCAGGACGCCGACGAGACCGTGGCCGCCGCCCACGGAACGGGTGACCGTGCAGCCGTGGCCGGCCAGCCGGGCCGCGAACCGGTCGGCGGTGCGGTGCTCGGCCCCGGAGAGTTCGGGGTGGGCGTGCAGGTCGAGGTAGAGCTCGACCGCGGAACGCAGCACCGAGTGCTGCACCGGGCGCCGCACCGGCAGGGGTGTGGACATGGAGTCGGTCCTCTCCTTCGGACGTGCGGGAAGCACCAGGAGTGCGGGGCGTGCGAGGGGCGGAGCGGTACCAGGAGTACGAGCCTGCGCCGACCCGCCGTCAGCGCCCCGCCGTTCCGCTGTCACCGGATGCCAGCGGGGTGACAGCGAATGCCGGGCCGATCTGACAGCGGCGGAGCCTGCAATGGACCCACCGCAGGGGAACAGCGCCGGAGCCGCCGGCCGGTCCCCCCGACACCAGGGAGAACACCATGGCCCCCAAGACTGAGCTCGCGACCCTCGCCGACGAGATCCTGGAGCTGGAGTCGGAGACCTTCGAGATCTCGGACTACTCGGACGCGGTCGAGGTCGTCCTCGCCGGTTCGACCTCGTCCTCCTCGACGTCGACCTGCTCCAGCACCACCAGCACCACGTCCTGCTGCGCCTGATCCCCCACCGGGAACAGCGCGTTCGACGCACCTCCGGCAGCCCCCTCCGTCGTACGGAGGGGGCTGCCGGCCGTAAGGCGCCGGGACCGGGTGCGGCCGTCGGGGCGGGTGCGGTCACGGGAACGGGTGTGGTCACGGGAACGGGTGTGGGACGGCCTTGATCTCCGCCTCCGGCAGGTCGTCGGTACGGTGGCCCGCCACCCGCAGCGCGGTACGCAGCCGGGGCATGTGCAGCGCCCGCTGCCTGGTCCAGCCGAAGTCCAGCGGCAGCAGCCCGGGGACGGTGGTCGAGACCGTGTGCAGGCCCATCCGGCGCTGCTCGGGCGTCGTCTGGTCGACGGCGATCACGTCGTACCCCGCCGCCGTCAGCTGATCGCGCAGCAGCCGCAGATCGTCCAGCAGATCGCCCGTGCGGGGCCGCAGCGGCTCCCAGTCGGCGAACGTCTCCTCCAGCGGGGCCACCACCGTGGGCTCCAGATACTCGCGGGCGTGCCCGGTCATCGAGGGCAGACCGTAGAGCTGGGCGTGGTCCTTGAGGTGCAGCACCTTGGTGAAGTCCTGTGCCATGGCCTCCAGTTCGGTCCGCCGCTCGGCCACCTGGTAGGGCAGGTGCGGGATGTAGGTGAGGACCTCGGACAGGGCCGCCTCCACCGTGCCCTCCGGGTCGAAGCCGGCCGCCGCGCTGAACGAGAGGGTGCCGTACCCGCCGTCCCGGCGCACCGCGAGCGCGGTCACGACCGGTACCGCGAGGTCCATCCGCGTGTCGAAGGCGTGCACGTCGTAGCCGTGCAGCGCGGCGCGGTCGAGCATGGAGCGGACGGCCGGGGAGCGGCAGGAGCCGAGGTCGATCGCGGCCGGCCGGACCCGCCCGTACCAGGCGAGCAGGAAGGCGTCCCGCTCGACGAGCTCCAGGAGCCCGAAGAGGATGGCCTCCTCCAGGCTTCCGCCGGTGGCACAGCCGTTGGAGCACTCGAAGACGAAGTTGTCGGCCTCCACCCCGGCGCTGTAGTGGGCGAGCCGCGCGGGAACGAGGACCGGGCGGTCCTCGCGCAGCGAGTGGCCCCAGACCCAGGGGATCGCCCGGTCCGGGTCGAAGGGGCTGACGAGGTGGTCGCGCGCGTAGGTCTCGGGCGCGTAGAAACCGCAGTCCGCCGGGTTCAGCGCCCGGTCCGCCAGGTTCGTGTACGAGTCGACGACGGGTGAGGTGCCGCGCCTGCGGTGGGTGCCCGCGTAGCGCTCCAGGCCCTCCAGGTAGGCGAGGGTGCGGCTGGTGGAGTACCGGTTGGCCTGGCCGCTCCAGGTGACGTCGTTGAGTCCGGCGTAGCCGCGTACGAAGTGGGTTCCGGCGACCGGTGCCGTGGTGGTGGACGCCGGGTTGATCCAGGTGTCGGAACCGAGCGCGCCGCAGACGGGGTTGGCGAGGGCGGCGGTCGGCAGGGGGTAGGAGTCGAGGGAGCGCAGCCGGTAGCCGTCCGGGTCGGGCTTGGGGCTGGGGATCAGCCGCATCCGTGCGGCGGCCTCGGTGTCCGGCACCTCGTGGACGCAGACGGGGCAGAGCGGTTCGGGCAGCAGCGGGAAGGTGGCCGTGGCGAGCGTGCCGAGGTCGACCCGGGTGACCTGGGGCAGCGCGCGGTCGGCCGCGGTGGCGGTGGTGTCGGTGGGCCGGGTGCGCTCGCCGGACAGGACGGCCCGGTACGTGGCCCAGACGGCGTCCACCGTGTAGCCGGTGAGCACCGGCCAGTGGAGGGCGCCGTGCGGTTCGTGGCCGAGTTCGAGTGCCTCGCGCTCGGAGCGGCTGCGCAGCCGCTGCCAGCGCATGGCGAGGCACTGACCGCAGGCGCTGTCGCCGTCCCCGCCGCCCCAGGGGCCGATCAGCACGGCCCGTGCGGTGAGCTGGACGTTCGCTGCGGGGCGGGTGCCGGCGTACGGGTCGGGGTGGCCGAAGCCGAGGGTGTCGGCGGCGCCCAGCGGGACGACGCGGGGCACGGGGAGGCCGGGCGTGAGCGGCCGCGACCCCGCGTGGAGCCGGGAGAGCGCGGACTGGAGGTGGGTGCGGGCCGCGTCGAGCGGGGTGGACGCGGCTTCCGTGTGCACCGTGGTGGCGGTCATGACTTGTCGCTCCAGCGGAAGGTCCTGAGCGCGACGGCGCCGAGGACGAGCGCGAATCCGGCGAGCACCGCGCAGGCGATGCCGATGTCGGCGAGGGAGCCGCGCCCGGTGACGGCGCCGGAGATGCCGTCGTTGAGGTAGCGCAGCGGCAGGACCCGGGAGAGGCTCTGCATCCAGCCGGGCATGGCGTCCAGCGGGAAGAACGAGCCGGACAGGAAGGCCATCGGGATCATCAGGCAGTTGGCGACGGCGGCGACCGCCTCCGGTGTCTTCGCGTAGCTGCCGACGATGACGCCCATGGCGAGGAACGCGGTGATCCCGAGCACCAGCACGGGCAGCGCGAGCGGCCAGCGGCCGTCCAGTTCGAGGCCGAACGAGGGCAGCAGCGCCACCGCCACGAACAGCACGGCCTGTACGGCTCCGATGCCGAGCGCCAGCACATAGCGGGAGGCGAGGACCGAGAAGACCGGGGTGGGTGTCATCCGGATGAGCCGCAGGATGTCGTCGCGGCGCCACTGCATGAGGGTGAAGCCGACGCCGAAGACGGCGGCGTTGCCCACGCCCCAGGACAGCACACCGGGGGCGATGTAGTTGATGTAGGGCTTTCCGCTCTGCTCGACCGTCTGGCCGTGGAAGATCAGCCCGAAGACCACCAGGAAGATCAGCGGGAAGGCGAAGGTGAAGAAGAGGGTCGTCCGGTCACGCGTACAGGCCCGGTATCCGGCCTGGCTCAGCGCGGCGTATGCGCTCATCGGGGGTGTCTCCGTATATCGCTGGGAAGGGCGGGGCTGCCGGGGTGGCCTGGTGGCCGAGTGGCCTCAAGGCCGGGTGGCCTCAAGGCCGGGTGGCCGGGGCGGGTTGCCGCACGGCTGCCGGGGCCGGGGCTGGGCAGGGGCAGGAACAGGGGCAGGGGCGGGGCGGGGCGGGGGGCTTCGCGGACACGGCCTACGGCTGCGGGGCGCCGGCACCCGCGCCCGCGCCCGCACTCGCGCCCGCCTCCGCGCCCGCGCCCGTACCCGCACCGGTCAGCGTGAGATAGACGTCTTCGAGGCTCGCGGTGCGCGTCTGGACGCCCTGGAGCCCGGCGATCTCGTCGACGGCGGCCAGCACCCGGCCCGATTCGAGGGTCTCCAGCACGATCGCGTCGGCCTCCTCGGCCGCCCGGTCCACGCCGGGGATCGCCAGTGCCGCGGCGAGGGTGAGCCGGCCCGCCGGGACCAGCAGACGGGTGGTGGGGCTGCCCGCCGCGATCAGCCGGGCGGGGCTGTCGAGGGCGGCGACCCTGCCGCCGACCATGATCGCTACGCGGTCGCAGAGCGCCTCGGCCTCGTCGAGGTGGTGGGTGGTGTAGACGATGGTGCGGCCCGCGCCCTTCAGGTCGCGGAGCACCTGCCACAGGGCGCGGCGGGCCTGCGGGTCGAGGGCCGCGGTCGGCTCGTCCAGGAAGATCAGCTCGGGGTCGTGGACCAGGGCGGAGGCGATGGCGAGCCGCTGGCGCTGGCCGCCGGAGAGGTCGTCCACCCGGGTGTCGCCCTGTTCGGTGAGCCCGACGGAGGCCAGGGCCCGTTCGGCCGCCGCCGTGTCGCAGCGGTAGAGGGCCGCCATGGTGCACAGGTGCTCGCGGGCGGTCAGCCGGACGAAGAACGCCGACGCCTGGGTCTGTACGCCCAGCCGCGGCAGCAGGGCGACGTTCCTCGGCCAGGGGCTCGTGCCGAGCACGGTCACCGTCCCGGCGTCCGCCCTGCGCTGGCCCTCCATGATCTCGATGAGGGTCGTCTTGCCCGCCCCGTTGGGGCCGAGCAGACCGAAGAACTCCCCGCGGGCGACCGTGAAGGACACCCCGTCGACGGCCCGGGTGTCGCCGTACGTCTTGTGCACGCCCTCCAGAAGGACGGCCGGGGAGTCCGCGGAACCCGGGGAGTCCGGGGCGGAGCGGGGGGTGGTGGGGGTCATGGAACTCTCCTTGGGAGGGGCGTCAGGCCGTCAGCAGGTGGTGGGCGGCGGCCACGGCCGCGGCGACGATCGCGGCGAGGACGAGCAGCGAGCCGAGCCCGTAGGCGGGATAGGCGATCCGGGCCCGGCGCGGGTAGCCGGCCGCCGCCGGGTCGCGCCGGACGACGAGCCGCAGATACGCGCCGGCCGAGGCGGCGAGCCCGGTCGCCCCGGCCAGCTGGCTCGCGATCTTGTAGCCGTCCAGCGGCGGGAAGGGCACGAGCATCGCGAACGCCTGGACGCTGCCGAGCAGCAGCAGGCCGGCCAGCGCGTCGTGCGTGGCGTCGTCGAGCGGGGCGAACAGCCACAGGGCGCAGAACGGCAGGAGGAAGACCAGGTTCATCACCGCGCCCGCGACCGCCGTGCCGATCCTGCGCCAACGGCTGCCCAGATAGAGGTAGTTGTCCACCGTGCAGTACATGATCACGACGGGCAGCCGCCAGCGCAGCCCGATCTCCGCGACCCGGCCGCCGTAGTGCCGGGCGACGACCCCGTGCGCCAGCTCGTGCAGGGCCGTGCTCAGCCACAGCAGCGTGGCGGCCCCGGTCAGCAGCACCGGGTTGGTGAACAGCTCCCGTACGGCGAGGAGCAGTTCACCGGCCCTCAGGACGATGACGGCCTCCATCGCCACGACCAGGGCCAGCAGCGGTATCAGCCACCCCGGCGCGAGCAGGAAGCCGACCGCCCGGTGCAGCCGGGCGGTGGTGGCGTCCGCGTCGGCGACCAGCCGGAGACTGCCGCGCAGGAGACTCCGGGCGGGCGCGCCCGCCGGCCCGGACGCCGGGGCGGTGGCGGGCCCGGACGCCGGGGCGGCCGGCGCGGGCGCCCCGGCGAGCAGGCCGCGCGAGCCCAGCATCCGCAGGATCTGCTGCCAGTTGGCGTCCGCCAGCCTGCGTCCGTACCGCGCGGCGTACTCCTCGCCGATCTCTTTCAGGCTGCGCTCCCCGTCCATCCGGGCGATGAGGAAGTGCTCCTTGGTGCCGACCTTGAAGGAGTTGCCGCTGTCCGTGTCCTTGATCAGGTGCACGGTGGCGGCGCCGTCCAGCAGCGCGTCGCTGAGCAGCACCCGGGGCCGGAGCGCGGGGCGGTACTCGGCCAGGGCCCCGGGGGTGCTCACGCGGTCCCCCGCAGGGCCCGCCCCAGTACGTGGCTGAGATAGGCCTCGTCCCTGATGGTGACGTGGAGGCGGTTGTTGGTCATATGCATGTACGGGGACAGGAGCAGCGGCAGCGAGCGGGCCGGGTCGGTGACCAGCTCGTCGCGCTCCCCGTCCCACGAGCGGAAGACGAGGTCGCCGTCGGCGGTCAGCTTCCGGGCACGGTCGCGCAGTTCGGCGCAGTGCTCGGCCCAGCCGCCCAGGAACCCGGGCAGAACGGCCGGCTCCCCGGCCTCCCGTACGCCTCCGTCCTCCCGGGCGCCCCCGGCGGTGGCGGCCATGACGCGCTCGAAGCGCGCGGTGAGCCCGGCGGCCATCGCCGCGTAGTTGCGGTCGTACTCCTCGGTGCCGATGAAGCCGGTGCCGGGGAAGGCCTTGTGCCAGAACTCGTAGTAGCTGTCCAGGTAGTCCGCCAGCTCGGTGCGGTCCGGGAGGAAGGTCGCGGACATGACCATCATCAGCTGGGCGGAGGTGCCCAGCAGCACGGTGCGCAGATGGAGGTTCTTGGAGCGGAAGGCGTCGATGACCAGGTCACTGGAGTGACGGAAGTGCCATTCCGCCAGCTCGATCCCGGCCGGGCCGCCGTACTTCCCGTACTCCGGCTCGTAGGGCATCGCATGGCGCGAGTTGTTCGGGCGGAGGTTCATCCGGCCCTGGTCGTCCATGTAGTGGCCGCGCTCGCTGCCGGGGAACTCGATCTCGAAGAGCGTGTTGTAGAAGTCGTTGAGGAAACCGGAGTCCACCTCGTACAGCGCCGGGCGCTCGGCCAGGAAGGCGTCCACGGCCCGCTCGGCGCGGCGCGTCACCTCCTCGGCGGCGGCCGGTGAGGAGGGCCTGAGCCTGAGGCGTACGTGCGGTCCCTCCAGCCAGTAGTTGATGAAGAAGTACCCGGCGAGGAGCCCGTCCGCCTCCAGCTCGTCGACCAGCGGGCGGACGCAGTGCAGGAGCAGGGGGCGCGGGTTGGCGGCGTAGAAGATGTGCAGGGCCTGCCAGGGGCCCGGGGAGGTGGCCGGGCCGGCGGTGGACGCGGTCGCGGCGGTGGGGACGTTCATGGGGTCTGGGTACTCCTTCGGACGGGTACGGCCGTCTCCACGGCCAGTTCGGCGACATGGCGGCCCCGGGCGGACACGGTGTGCAGTCCGTCCTCGTCGGGCAGCATTTCCCGGAACACCACACGCGCCTGCGGGGACTTCAGGAGCGCCTCGAACGCCGACAGGGAGAGCGGGCTGTCGAAGTCGAGGTACTGCGGCTTGGCGCCGGTCGCGCCCCGCGCCCCGGTGTCCGACACGGTCGCGAACACCCGGTCCGGCAGCCCGTGGGCCCGCCGGAAGCCGTGCCAGCCGAGGAACCAGCCGTCCTCGGCCACCCCCGGCCCGCGCAGCGGCAGTACGGCGGCGGGGGCGCTCCAGCTGCGGCGGCTCAGCACGACGCTGCCGTGGCGCACCCTCGGCCGCCCGGTCACCCCGCCGACCGGAGCGCCCTCGGGGACGCCGCCCCACACATTGAGCGGGGCCATCGAGGTCGGGGAGAGCAGCAGGAGTGTGCGGGGCAGTTCGGGCAGGGCCAGCGGTACGAGATAGCCCAGGTACACGGGGATGACCTCGCGCCCCAGCCGGGTGGAGCGCAGGACCAGCCGGTCCTCGTCCGGGTCGTGGACGAGGTGGAGGTCGTCGAGGTCCAGCCGGAACTCCCCGGGCAGGGTGCCGCGCTCCCCCGGGCAGACGATCTCGTACCGGGTGAGGCGCCCGTGCAGGTTGAGGTTGCTGGTGACGGGGCCGCCGGTGATCTCGGCGAGGACGGCGCCCTCGGGCACGATGTCCTCCGCGCCCGCGAGCAGCCGCGCGTCGAGAGCGCCGGGGTCCGCGCCGGTGCCGTGTCCGTCGAAGAGGTGCGTGAAACGGCTGAACGGGAAGGACACCCCGCCGTACGAACGGTTGAGGACGACCAGCGGGTCGCCGGGCCGGTCCACCAGCTGGAGATGGTGACTCATCGGAGCGAATCCGGGTGCGAGCGACCCGAGTTGCCCGGCCACGGCGGCGAGGAGGTCCTCGTCGACACGCACCTCGCCGCAGCCCGGTTCCGTCGCCTCCCACAGGGCCCGCATCCGCTCCACGAACGTCTGCCGTGCCGCGTCCAGGGCCTTCAGCTGCGGCTGGCCGAGCCAGTTCACCTCCGGCACATAGGTGCCCTCGGCGTCGAAGGTGGTGTGCCCGGCGGTGAACGACATGTACTGGTCGAAGAAGTCCTCGTGGAAGTCGTGCACGAGCTTCAGCAGATCGTCGCAGCGCCCGCCCTGCCCGTACCGGGCGAGGAAGAAGCCCTTGAAGGTGATCCGCTGCGGCAGCGTCAGATCGAACGCGGGCAGGATCCGCTCCACCGCGCCGAGCGGTCCGGCGGCCAGCTCCTGCCAGGCCGCCGGGTCCAGCGTCACCTCGCGACCGGCCGCCACGTCCTCGTACAGCAGGGTCTGCGGGACCTTCGCGCGTACGGCACCCAGCTCCTCCTCCTGGACCCGGGTCAGCTCGTCCCGCAACTCCGCCAGGAGCGCCCGCCTTTCGTCCGGGGAGGCGTCCGCGAAGCGCTCGACGCGGGCGGCGGCCCCCTCCAGCCGGTCCGCGAGCCCGTCCGCCCAGGGCCGCCCGAGGCCCCGCAGCGAACCCTGGAACGCGCGCAGCGGGTCGGTGTCGTGCACCTCCGTCCGCAGGCACGGCACCTGGACCATGCCGAGGTCCAGGAGCGCCTGGAGGTACTGCGCGCACTCCTCCTCAGTGGCGCCCCGGTCCGTCGCCAGCCAGCCGGAGAGTTCGCCGTAGCGCAGGGTGCCGCGCTCCTCGAAGAGGCCGAGCAGGCGCTCCAGGGTGCCGCTGCGCCGCAGGAAGAACAGCCGGTCCTTCACCGCGTCGAAGGTCACGGCGGTGTCGTCGTCGCCCGCCGTGACCCAGCGGCGCACATAGCGCACCCGGTCGTCGTCACGGCCCCAGCCGGAGGCGAGGGCGACCGGCAGATCGGCCCGGCGCACCGGGTCGGCGATCACGGCGTCGGCGAGCCGGCCGAGGGCGACGACATTGAGCCGCACCTGCCCCTGCCAGTCCGCCCCGACCCGTACGCCCAGCCCGCCGTCACCGTCCAGTGAGCCGAGCGCGACGCCGGTGAAGGTGGAGAACGGGCTGGTCTTGCAGACGGTCCGGTAGAGGTAGGAGAGCAGCGAGCGTTCGATCTTGCGCTGCTTCTTGTCGGGCGGACCGTCCCCCGCCCGGTGGATGAAGGCACCCAGCTGGGCGTCCAGCGTGGGCGAGGCCAGCAGCAGTCCCTTGCGCAGCCGGTCCTCCCCCGCCAGCCGGCGCAGTTCGGTGCGGCTGCGGCCGGTCTCGGCGGCGAGCAGGGCGGCGCCCTCGCTCCGGCGCTCGTCGAGCCCGCGCCGGCCGGCCAGCCAGTCGGCCAGTGTGTCTCCGGCCGCCGGGTCGAGGCCGCGGACCAGGGCCAGGGCCCGGTCGGCCGCGTCGGCCTGCGGCAGCCGGTTGTTGAAGACGTCCCGGCGGAGCTTCAGCAGGGCGCGGCGCAGCGGCTCGTCGTCGCTGCCGCCGATCAGCCCGTGCAGCTGGTCGCCGACCGCCTCGGCGCCCCGGCTCAGCCGCTCCGTCGTGTCGAGCATGTCGTCGGCCCAGCGGCGGCTCCCGGGGCAGCGCAGTGCCCGCACGCTCTCGACGGGCAGCCCTGCGACGCGCAGCATGAACGCGGGCCGGGTGACTGCGGGGCCGGCGGGGACGGCGGGATTCGCGGGATTCGCGGGATTCGCGGGATTCGCGGGATTCGCGGGATTCTGCTTCATCGTCCGTACCCCCGGCTCAGGCGATCTCGTAGCGGAAGTCGGCGGGGGCGGGCCGTTCGTTGCCGACCATCATGATCAGCAGTGGCGCTTCGCCCGTCTCCGCGAGGCCCAGTTCCTCGATGTACGAGATGTTGTCGAAGCCGAGCGCCACCCCGCAGCCGAGGTCCACCGCGGAAGCGGCGGTGTACACGCTCTGCGCGACGGCCCCGATGGCGGCGTTGACCAGGCGGTAGCCCCGGTCGCCGACCGCGTCCAGGACGGCGGTCGTACGGACCGTGGGCACCAGGACCGCGCCCGCCTGCTCCAGGTTGTAGTTGGAGAGGAAGTAGTTCTTCTGGAGGAACTCCCCCGGCCGCCCCTCCTTGATCAGCCGCAGGCTGTGCGCCTCGGGGTCGTACGCGTAGCTGCCGGGGGCCAGCCCCTCGACATGGCTGACGAACGCGTACAGCTTCGCCAGCCGGGTGCCGCCCGTGTCCCCGCCGATCCGCGATCCGGTGACGGCCGCGGCGAGAGTGGTGGCCAACTGCTCCTGGCTCACCGGCCGTTGCGCGTCGAAGCGGCCGAAGCTGCTGCGCCGGTCGCGCAGGGCGGTGCGTACGTCGGTGTCCAGCGCCCGCGCGGGGACGAGCGCCACCTCGGGGAGCGCGGGGTCGGCGGGGTGCGCGGCGGCCGGGGCCAGCGCGTCCGGGGCGGGGCGGGCCTCGGCGCGGGCGGAGGTGACCGCCTGCATCCTCTCCAGCGCGTCGAAGGAGAGGACGGTACGGGAGCGCTCGACGTCGCGGCGCCGCACGGAGACGCGAGCGGTGGCGGGCCGGTCACCGGCCGGGCCGTCCGCCGCACCCGCCGCACCCGCCGCGCCGGGCCGGTCCGCCGCACCCGCCCACTTCAGGGGGACGACGGCGAAGACGCCCTCCTCCCGGGTGCTCACCCCGAGCAGCGAGGCGAGGTGCTCCTCGTCGAACCAGAACGCGGGCTCGACCGCGAGACCCCGGGCACCGGCCCACATCCGCCAGGTCTGCACACAGGCACCGACGTCCATGGAGACGGCGTGGAAGGAGAAGTTGTTGTACTTGAAGGAGTTCTGCCAGTACTTGATGCCGAGCACCAGGTACTGATCGGTGGCGGGCCCCGGGGCCCCCTCCCCCAGCGCGGCCCGTACCTCGCCCGACACATCGCCGGTGAGCAGCCGCTGCATGGTGTGGTGCCGGGTGGAGTAGTAGTGCACCCCGGGCGGTACGGGCCCGGCGGGGCCGGAGACCCAGTAGACGCTCACGGGGTAGAGGCCGCCGCCGGAGGCGGAACCCCGGGACCAGTTGGCGAGCGGGTAGTGGGGCAGGGCGCTCAGGTCCGTGTTGGCCTGGACACCGAGCCGGCGGCCGGTGAGCCCGTAGGAGTCCCGGAGCATCCCGGAGAGGACGGACAGGTCGAACTCCCCGTCCGCGCCGCCGTCCTGGGCCAGGCCGCGGTCGAGCGTCGCGTGTGCCGGGTAGTCGGCGGCGGGCAGCGGCAGGCTGTCGGCCCCCGGGTAGAACTTGGCCTTGCGCGGTCCGTCCGACCAGTTCGGTACGAAATCCGCGGGGTCCATCGGGACCCGGCCGCGCTGCATGATCGCGGCGGCGTATTCATGGGCGTACCCCATGGCGAGCTCCTTGGTCACGGGAAGGGATGGGGCGCGGGGTTGAGGTCGGCGTCGGTGAGGTCGGCGTCGCGCAGCCCCGCCTCGCGCAGCGCGGTGCGCAGCCGGGGCATGCCGAGCGCCCGCTGCCGGCTCCAGCCGAAGTCGATCGGCAGCAGCCCCGGCACGATGACGGAGACGGTGGTCAGGCCCAGGGCGCGCTGTTCCGGCATGGTCTGGTCGACGACGATCACGTCGAACCCCGCCCCGGTGACGGCGTCCACACACCGCCCCAGGTCCTCCCGCAGGTCGTCGGAGACAGGGATCACCGGGTGCCGCCCGCCGCTCCGGTCACCGCCCGCGCCCCCGGTTCCGGCTCCGGTACCGGTACCAGCTCCGGCTCCAACTCCGGCTCCGTACAGCTCGGCGAAGGACCGCTTCGGCGGGCGCGGCGCTCCCGGTTCGCCGAGCAGGAAGTGGGCGTTCTCGCCCATCTCCGGGATGCCGTAGGCCAGCGGGTGGTCGTGCAGCGCCTCGACCTTGTCGAAGTCGTACGCCATGGCGCGCAGCCGCGCCTCGTCGCGTTCGGTGCGCCCCTGGAGGTTCACGGCGTCCGTGGCGATCTCGCAGAGCGCGCCGGCCAGCGCCGCTTCCGGGTCGAGTCCGGCGCCCGCGCCGAAGCACATCCGGCCCGGCCCGCCGTCCGGGCGCACGGCGACACCCGTGACGACGGGTACGGGAAAGGTGATCCGGGTGTCGAAGAAGCGGGCCTCGTAGCCGTACATCTCCAGCCGGTCCACCATCCGCCGGGTGGCCGCACGGCCGCTGGTGCGCACGTCGATCTCGGGCAGGGCGGCCCGCCCGTACCAGGCGAGCAGGAACGCGTCGCGCTCCACGACCTCCATCAGCCCGAAGTAGACGGCCTCCTCCAGACAGCCGCCGGACGCGCAGCCGTTGGAACTCTCCTGCACGAAGCGGTTCTCCAGGCCGGGCGCGTGGTAGTACGTGAGCACCTCCGGGACCAGGACCGTGCGGTGCTCGCGCAGCGAGTAGCCGCGCACCCAGGGGATGCTCCGGTCCGGGGTGAACGGGGTGACCCGGGGGTTGGCCCGGTGGAAGGCGTCCGAGTACAGCCCGCAGACCCGTGGGTCGAGCGCGTGCTCGCCGCGCCCGCGCAGGCCGTGCAGGGAGTCGTGCACCTGGGCGCGCTTGGCCCGGGACCGCATGCCCGCGTACCGCTCAAGGCCTTCCAGGACCCCGATGCGCAGGCTCTCGGCGAAGGTGTCGGCGTGGCCGCCCCAGAACGTCTCGCGGAGGTACTCCCCCGAACGCATCGAGAAGCGGCCGATGGTGGCGGAGGTGGAGGCGGAGGCGATGTCCTGGACGACGGACGGGCCCAGCGAGCCGCAGACCGGGTTGGCGTACGGCTCGACGGGCAGCTCGTATTCGGCGATGTCCCGGACCCGGAAGCCGCCGGGCTTCCGTTTGGGCGCGGGCCGCAGGATGAGCGTGGCGGCCTCCTCGGTGTCCGGCTCCGGACGGCCGCAGGCGGGGCACTCCGGGTCGGGGACGAGCGGATAGCCGCGGACGGCGAGGGTCCGCAGGTCGACGAGGTGGACGAAGGGGAAGGCGCCGGTGTCCGGGCCGGTTCCGCTCAGCCGGGCCGCGATGACCCCGGCGAGGGTCTCGGCGCCGAACGGGGTGACATAGGGGGTCTCCCCGGCCGCCCGGGTGCCGGAGCCGAGCTCCAGCGCCTCGCGCAGCGCGACGGAACGGACTCCCTGCCAGCGCCGGTCCAGGCAGCGCGCGCAGGGCTGCGGCACCCCGGACCCCTCGGCGGGGGCGGGTGCGGGGAAGGGGCCGACGACGGCGTGCTGTCCGTAGTAGCGGACGGGCACGGCGGGCGTCCAGGTCCCGTCCGGGGCGACGGCGTCCGGCCGGATCCCGCCCGGTGCGGCGTTCCCGCCCGCCGTACCGCCCGCGAAGGCGTCGTGTACGCCCAGCGGTGCGACGTCCAGCGGCGGCGGGTCGCCGAGGTGCCGGGCCAGCCCCTCCCCGATGAGCCCCGCGAGCAGACGGGTGGACTCCGCGAGTACGGCGTCCGCTGTCTCAACGGGCATCGGGGCCGCCCTCGCCGTCCACGGTGAGGAGCACCCGGGCGGTGCTGATGCCGCCCGCCGGGAGGTCGGCCGGGGTGGTGGACACGTACAGGGCGTCGCGCCCGGCCTCCCGCAGCCGGTCGAGGACCGCCTCGAACGTGGTCGTCTCCCCCTCCGCCGCGACGGACTCCCCCGTCACCGCGACCGTGCCGGCGGCGAAGTCACCCAGCAGCGGGTCGCCCAGGTCCGGTTCGGCATCCGGGTCCTCGGCGGCCAGCTGCACCTGACCGAGCAGGTCCCGCAGGGCGGAGCAGGCCGCCGTGCGCCGCGACAGACCGGCCCCGACCGCCCAGCGCCCGCCCGCCGGGCCGCTGTCCGCCTCGCGGGCCAGCACCACATGGGCCGAGGTGCGGGCCGCCTCGCCCAGGTCGAGGAGCTCCACCGCGACATCCAGGTTGGCCGCCGACTTCAGCAGGAACACCAGTTCCGGGTCGGCCGCGTCGGCCGCCACCGGGCTCACCCCGGTGGTGCCCCGGACGGCCCGGAGCAGCGCGTCGTGCGCGAGCGCCGACATCAGGCCGCGCCCCGCCGCCTCCCGCGCGCTGCCGCCCGCGCCCGATCCGGCCGAGGTCGCCAGGTGCAGCCGGTCCCGGTTGTGGGCGCCGAAGGTGCGCACGGCGGCGGCGGGCACCCTGACCGGCTCCTTGCCGATCAGCGAGGTCGCGGTGACCCAGGTCCGCGGGCGTACGCCGGTGCCGCCCCCGGTGGTCAGCGCCTCCGGGGCGAGTACGAGGTCCGCAGTGCCCGCACCGTCGGCGGCCCCGGTGTCCGAGGTCTCCACCGGCACGACGTGCTCGACGTACGCCTCCGCCGCCGCGTACAGCGCCCGCATCCGCGCGCCCGCCAGATGGTGCACGTCGAACGCGGCGATCCGGCGCCGCACCCCGGCCCCGAGCGCCACCTCGACCCGGCTGATCTTCAACGGGGTCTGGGTCAGGCGCTCGTCGTCGTACCGGCTGAAGATCCCGGTGAACGGGCGCACCAGTGCCGTGCTGATCCGGTTGAGGTCCTCGACCAGCGCCTCGGCGTCGCGGGCGGTCTCCACGGTCGGGGTGACGGGGAGCGCCAGGCCCGGCGGCAGCGCGTCGGGCTCGCGGACGTCGAGGGCGGCGCAGCGGAGGCAGCGGGGGTGGGGCTGGACCGGCTCGGCCATCACATCGAGCGACTCCAGGTCCTGGACGAGGACCTGGCCGTCCGTCTCGGCGGGCAGGGCGCCGGTGGCGATGCGGAAGATCTCGTAGCCGAGGAGGTTGCCGACCATCGCGGCGACCGGGCCGGACAGCGCGTCCCCCGAGGCCGTGACCGCGCCCGCGGCCTCGCCCCAGAGTTCGGCGGCGGGTCCGGGAGCCGCGTTGCCGCCCAGCCGCAGGACCGCGCAGGACCAGCAGCCGGTGGAGGTGGCGGTGGCGAGCGGGCCGACGACGAGACGGCGGCCGAACGACCAGGCGGGGATCAGGGTCCGGCCCTCGGGCACTCCGGCGGCCAGCAGGCGGTGGGTGCGCGCGCCGGCCCCGGCGCCGGTCACCACGACCACGTCGTAGCCGTCGAGGGCCTCCCAGCCGGCCTCCGCCCCGGTGCCGGGGGCGCCGTGTCCGGCGTCCGTACCCGGGACGATCCGCCCGATGTGCGCGCCCGCTTCGGCCGCCTCGGCGGTGACGTCGTCGAACGTGGCGGCCGTACCGATCCGGACGCACCCGTTGCGCACCAGGCTCAGCGCGCACCAGCGGGCCACCTCGTCGTCGCCGAGGACGGCGACGCGGGTGGCGCGGAAGCGGGCGAAGCGTTCCGGGGCGCCGTCGGCGTAGTGGTCGACGTAGGCGATCTGGGCCGCGAACCGCTCGGCGACCGCGTCCGGCAGGGGCTGTGCCGTGCTGTCCGCCACCGGTATGTCACGGGCGAACCCCCGTGCGTACAGGGTCTTGACGAGCTCGGCGGCCATCGCGCGCTGGGCCGGTCCGAAGCCCGCGCAGAGTTCGGAGAGCCGGTGGTGGCCGGTCAGGTGCGGGACGACGAGGGAGGCGAAGCGGTAGGCGGTGCGGCCGGTCAGATGGAAGCCGCCGTCGGCGTTGTGGAAGAGCACGCCGCCGGGGGTCTCGGTGAACAGCACGTCCTGGCGGATGCGCGGCCGGGTCCCGGCCAGCGAATCGAACGCCCCGGTCCCCTTCCCGGCCGGCGTGCCGGTCGTGGCGGCTGCTCCGCCTGCGGCTGCGGCTACGGCTACGCCTGCTACTGCGGCGGCTTCGGCACTCTCGGCCATGGGTTCACACCTTCTCTGTGCGGCGGATGCGGATCCGGGCGGTTCTTCGTATGTGGGCGCGGAGCAGGGCGTGGATGCGGTACGGGCCGGGCGGGCCGTCCTCCAGCAGTCCGGCGTCGGCCAGTTGCTCCAGCACGGCTTCGGTCTCCGGTGCGGTGTCCCCGGTCACCGGGATGTCCGGCGGGCCCGCCCCGACCCGGAACAGCGCCTCGGAGAGCCGGGGGTCGAGCCGGTCGATCGCCCGGTCGAAGAGACCGGTGACGGACAGGCCCGGGGAGTCGGTCAGGGTGAGCCGGGCGAGCGGGTCCTCGCCCAGCCAGTCGACGGCGTGGCCGAGTTCCAGCCCCGGCCGGGTCAGCAGCCGGGCGGTCAGGATGCGCAGGGCGGCGGGGAAGTGTCCGCAGAGCGCGGCCAGCCGGCGGGCGGCCGCGGGTTCCGCCTCGACGCGTTCGGCGCCGAGCGCGGCCAGCAGCAGGGCGTAGGACTCCGTCTCCGTGAAGGCGGAGAGCCGGTGCACCCAGCCGCCGTGGGTGGCGATGAGTCCGGCCAGCCCCATCCGGCTGGTGACGACGACGGCGATGGCGGGGCCGTCGGACGGGAGCAGCAGCGGGCGCACCTGATCGGCGTCCACCACGTCGTCGAGGACGAGCAGGGCGCGTTCGCCCGCGCTCCCGGAGCGCAGGGCCCGCGACACCTCGGCCGCGACCTCGGGGACGCGGCGCGGTTC
This sequence comes from Streptomyces sp. NBC_00654, assembly GCF_026341775.1. NCBI lineage: Bacteria > Bacillati > Actinomycetota > Actinomycetes > Kitasatosporales > Streptomycetaceae > Streptomyces > Streptomyces sp. NBC_00654. The sequence goes on from NZ_JAPEOB010000003.1 coordinate 580,164, forward strand.
ACCGTCCGGCCGGGTCATCCGGACGAGCAGCCGGCCGGCCGGAAAGGAGTCCCGCACCAGGTGGGCGACCTGGTGGGCGAGCGCCGACTTGCCGATGCCGGGCGCGCCCGACACCAGGACGGCGAGCGGCTGCCGGTCCTTCGCGCCGGGTCCGGCGGCCGCCGTGAGCCGGGCGACCATGGCGGCCGTCTCGGCCTCGCGCCCGGTGAAGTGGGGGACGGGGGGCACGGGCTGGACCCCGGGGTCGTCGACGACCTCGCCCTCGACGACCCGGACGGCGGGGGCGGGACCCCGCGCGGAGCCGGGCCCCGGCGCGGGCGCCAGTGCCGGGGCGGGCCCTCGTGCGGGGCCGGGCAGGGAGGCGGTGTCCGCCCTTCCCAGGTCCTCGCCGCGCAGGATCGCCAGTTCCAGCTGCCGCAGGGCGGGCGACGGGTCCACTCCCAGTTCGTCCAGGAGGAAGCCCTTGACCCTGCGGTACTCGGCGAGTGCCTGGGACTGCCGTCCGGTCCGGTAGAGCGCCTCGATCAGCTGCTCGTGGAACCGTTCGTGCCCGGGATATACGCGCGTAGCGGTCCATAGTTCGACGAGCGCCTCTCCGCAGCGCCCCAGCCCCAGCAGCAGGTCGCAGACCCGCTCCACGCCGCGCAGCCGCTCCTCCGCGAGCCGTGGCACCTCGTCCCGGTGCAGGACGTCGGAGCGCACATTGGCGAGCAGGGAGCCCTGCCAGAGCGACAGCGCGTCCTTGAGTGTGTAGAGCTCCGCCTCCGGGTCGTCGGACAGGGCCACGGCCCGGCGTACCTGGTCGCGGAAGCCGAGGAGGTCCAGGGTGTGCGGTGCGGCGGTGATCCGGTAGCCGCCGGGCACCGCTTCGATCGCGGTCTCGGTGACCCCGTGCTTGGTGAACAGCCGGCGCAGCCGCAGCACACAGGTCTGGAGCGCGGCCTTGGCGGTGGCGGGCTGCTCCTCGCCCCAGACGGCCCGCTGGAGATATTCGGCGGACACCACGGAGTTGGCGTGCAGCAGGAGGGCGGCGAGCAGGATCGTGGGCTTCGACGGCTGGAGTACGACGGTGTCGGGGCCGTCCGCGAGGGCCAGCGGCCCGAGGAGCTGAAACCGCATCACGGCTTCCGCCCTAGTCCCAGCCGTTGACCAGCTTGCACACCTGAACGGGCCCGGAGGGAACGGGCAGTCGCCCGAGGAGCTCGTCCACCTGCGTACAGATCACCTGGACCGCGTGTTCGGGAAGCCGTTCCGGGGACCCCGTGGCGGCGGGGGCGGCCGAGGCGGCGCCGGCGGAGAGTGCGAGCGAGACGAGCGTGAGTGCGGTGACGGCGACGGCGCCGCGCACCGGACCGCGCGGCTTCCGCGAAAGCGGGGACAGCAAAGGCACAGTCACGTTTTCCCCTTCGGCTGTGGCGTCCTGCCGGGGAGTCCCGGCACGGATGAATATGCCAGCGGGGAACGGAACGGGGCCGGGGCCGTGATGACAGCTTGCTGCACGGGGTGCGGCAGCTTCGTGCAGGGCGGACGCGGGCCGGTTCCGGGGAGAAACGCGTTTCGGCCCCGGGGCGTTTGGAGGAACGCCCCGGGGCCGGCACCGTCATTCTACGGTGACCGCTGTTGTCAGCCGTCCGTCGCGATGGCGTTCAGGACGTTCATCCGGCCCGCCCGGAAGGCCGGGACGAGTGCGGCGAACAGTCCGACGAACGCCGAGCCGACGAAGACCGTGAGGATGGTCGGCCACGGGATCTCCAGGACCCCGAGGCCCTCCAGCGCGAGCAGCTTCTGCGCCGAGGTGCCCCAGCCCATCCCCAGACCGAGCCCGAGCAGGGCGCCGAAAAGGGCGATGACCACGGACTCCAGACGGATCATGCGGCGCAGCTGGCGCCGGGAGAGCCCGATCGCCCGCATCAGGCCGATCTCTCGGGTCCGTTCGACCACGGACAGGGCGAGGGTGTTCACCACTCCGAGCACCGCCACGATGATCGCCAGGGCCAGGAGCCCGTACACGATGTTCAGCAACTGACCGATCTGGTCCTTCAGTTCCTGCTTGAAGTCCGTCTGGTTCTGCACCTTGTACTGCGGGTACGCGTCGATCGAGGCCTTGAGGGAGGCGTAGGCCTCCTTCTCCTTGCCGTCCTGCGCCTTGGCGAACATGATCCCGTTCTTCGGCATCCGGTCGGCGGGGACGTACTGTTCGGCGGTCGTGATGCTGGTGTACATCGCGCCCGTGTCGACGCTCGTGTCGTCCGAGGTGATCGCGGCGACCTTCAGCTTCGCCGTGTCGCCCGCCTTGAACGCGACCGTGATCTCGTCGCCGACCTCGACGCCGTGCTCCTTCGCGTAGCCGTCGCCGACCGACATGGCGTTCCTGCCGTACGCGGCGGCCAGGTCACCGGCGACCGTCTCGCGGCGCAGGTCGTCCTTGTACGTCGGGTCGGCGGCGACGATCTCCTCGTCGTTCGCGGCACCGTCGGGTGCGGTGATCCTGGCGTCGATGGTCCGGTACTCGGTGAGGTGCTCGATGCCGGGTGCCGATTCCAGCGCCTTCGCGGCCTGGGGCACGATCAGCTGGCCGGTGGGCGACTGGACGATGAAGTCCGCGCCGACCGACTTGTCGAGCTCGTCGGTGGCCGAGGCCACCATGGACGAGCCGACGACCGAGAGGCAGGCCACCAGGGCGAGGCCGATCATCAGGGCCGCGCCGGTCGCCCCCGTACGCCGGGGGTTGCGCAGCGCGTTGCGCTCCGCCAGCCGCCCGACCGGGCCGAACAGCCGCAGCACGACCACGCTGAGCGCCCGCACCACCAGACCGGCCAGCAGCGGGCCGATCACGATGAAGCCGATCAGGGTGAGGAACACGCCGAGGGCGAGGAACAGCGATCCCTCGCTCGCCTTGTCGGCCTGGGTGGTGGCCCACAGCGCGGCGCCTCCGGAGCCCGTGAGGACCAGGCCGATACCGGCCCGGATCCAGCCGGACTTCGCGTCCGCCGGGCTTCCGGCCTCGCGCAGCGCGGCCATCGGGGAGACCTTGCCGGCCCGGCGGGCCGGGATGTACGCGGCGAGCACCGTGACGACGATGCCGAGCACGAGCCCGGTCGCCGGGGTTGTCCAGGCGAGGGTGAGGTCGCCGGTGGAGAGTTCCATCCCGATGGAGCTCATCAGCTTCATCAGCCCGACGGCGAGCCCGACCCCGGCGGCGACGCCGAGGACCGATCCGACGATGCCGAGGAGTACCGCCTCCACCAGTACGGACCGGTTGACCTGCTTGCGGCTGGAGCCGATGGCCCGCATCAGGCCGATCTCGCGGGTGCGCTGGGCGACCAGCATGGAGAAGGTGTTGACGATCAGGAAGATGCCGACCAGGAGGGCGATTCCGGCGAAGCCGAGCATCGCGTACTTCATGACGTCGAGGAAGGACCCCATGGAGTCCTTGTTGGCGTCGGCGGCCTCCTGCTGGGTCTGGAGCGTGTACGGGGCCGGGTCGCCGAGCGCCGAGGTGACGTTCTTCTTCACCTGCGTGTCGCTGATGCCGGGTTCGGCGGTGATGGAGATGTGGGTGAAGGCGCCGGGCGTGCCGAGCAGCTTCGCCTGGGCGGTCGCGGTGTCGAGGTAGACGATCGCGGCGCCCGGGTTGGTCACCTTGAACGAGGCGATACCGCTGATCCGTGCCGTGATGTCACCGGTGACGGCGATCGTGCGCAGTTCGTCGCCGATCTTCAGGTGGTGCTTCTCGGCGGTGTCGGCGTCGACCATCACCTCGGTGGGGCCGCGCGGGGCGTGGCCGGAGGTGATCTCCATGGAACGGAGGTCGTTCCGGGTCCAGTTGCCCGCGAGCGTCGGGGCTCCGGTCTCCGACCCCATGTTCTTGTTGTGGCTGTCGACGACGGTGACCGACGCGCTCATGACGGCGCCCTCGGCCCTCGCCACCCCTTCGGCCTTCCCGGCCAGCTGGACGACGGAGGCGGGCAGCGACTCGGGCTTCCCGTTGTCCGGCATGCCGTCACCGCCCTTCGGCGACTTCGGGCTGATGGTGACATCGGCCGATGTCGCCGCGAAGAGCTTGTCGAAGGTGGTGTTCATCGTGTCGGTGAAGACGAGCGTGCCGCACACGAACGCCACCGACAGCATGACCGCGACGGCGGACAGCGCCATCCGTCCCTTGTGCGCGAGGAAGTTGCGCATCGAGGTCTTCCAGACGGTCATGACGTCCGCCCGCGTGCGTCGAAGTGCTTCATCCGGTCCAGGACCTGGTCGGCCGTCGGGTTGTACATCTCGTCGACGATGGAACCGTCGGCGAGGTAGAGCACCCGGTCCGCGTAGGAGGCGGCCACCGGGTCATGGGTCACCATGACGATGGTCTGGCCCAGGTCGTCGACCGACCGGCGCAGGAAGGACAGCACCTCGGCGCCGGCCCGTGAGTCCAGGTTCCCGGTGGGCTCGTCACCGAAGATGATCTCCGGCTGCGAGGCCAGGGCGCGGGCCACCGCGACACGCTGCTGCTGACCGCCGGACAGCTCGGTCGGCCGGTGCTTCAGCCGCTCGGAGAGGCCCACGGTCTCCACGACCTGCCGGAGCCAGCCCGCGTCGGGCTTGCGGCCCGCGATGTCCATCGGCAGCGTGATGTTCTCGATCGCGTTGAGCGTCGGAAGCAGGTTGAACGCCTGGAAGATGAAGCCGATCCGGTCCCGGCGGAGCTGGGTGAGCTTCTTGTCCTTGAGCTTCGTGATCTCGGTCTCGTCGAGGAAGATCTCGCCGGAGGTCACGGTGTCGAGCCCGGCCAGGCAATGCATCAGGGTCGACTTGCCGGAGCCGGACGGCCCCATGATCGCCGTGAACTGCCCCCGGGCGATGTCCACATCGACATGGTCGAGCGCGACGACCCGGGTCTCCCCCGCCCCGTACGCCTTGACGACCTGCCGTGCTCGCGCAGCGACGGCCGTACGCCCTCCAGTGCCCCCGTGCCTGGGAATGGTTACAGCCGTTGTCACGGTTTATCTCCTATGTCGGTCAATGACGGAACGTCACTGTGTACGTTCTGAGTCTCGGGTGGGGAGGGGGCCCGGCGCGATGGTGCTCAGCGCAGTCCTGTGGTGGGGTTTTCCCCACCCCGCCCCCGTTGCGGGCCGCATGCGCGACGTAGGAAAAGGCTAAGGAACGGGCCCCCGCCGTCACGTCCTCCGCCGGGAGGAACGGCCCCCGGGCACGACTGAGGACAAACCCCTAGGGGTCCTCGCCCCCCGGCGGGGTCCGGCGTAAGGGGCCGTGAACACCCCCGGCGCGGACCGGCCGATGCCGGATCCGTTCCCCATGGCCCTCCCGCCGGGCGACGCGCGGTGAGACAGTGTCCCGGGAAATACATGCATAGGGAAGGAAAATCTGTGGGCGGCACGGACGGCGACACCGCGGCGATATCCGGTCCGGCCGCAGAACCCCCCGGCAGCCCCGGAGTCGCGCCCCCCGACCCCGTGGTCACGTCCCCCGGTCCGGCCGCCACGCCCCCCGGTCCGCCCGCCGCGACGCCCGACGGTCAGGCCGAAGGGCCGCCCGACGGGCCGAAGGGCCGCCCCGGCACTCCCCGGGGCCGCCGCCCCGTGGTCGCGGCACTGATGCTCGGCATGGCGCTGGCCGCCATCGACGGCACCATCGTCTCCACCGCCGTCCCCCAGATCGTCGGCGACCTGGGCGGGTTCGCGGTCTTCTCCTGGCTCTTCTCCGGCTATCTGCTGGCCGTCACCGTCACCCTCCCCGTGTACGGGAAGCTCTCCGACACCTTCGGCCGCAAGCCCGTCCTGGTCGCCGGGATCATCCTCTTCCTCGTCGGCTCGGTGCTCTGCGCCGCCGCCTGGAACATGGCCGCGCTGATCGCCTTCCGCGTCGTGCAGGGCCTCGGCGGCGGCGCCCTCCAGGGCACGGTGCAGACCATCGCCGCCGACCTCTACCCGCTCAAGGAGCGCCCCAGGATCCAGGCCAAGCTCTCCACGGTGTGGGCCACTTCGGCCGTCGCCGGCCCGGCGGTCGGCGGGCTGCTCGCCGCGTACGCGGACTGGCGGTGGATCTTCCTGATCAATCTCCCGGTCGGGGGCCTCGCCCTCTGGCTGGTCGTCCGTCACCTCCACGAGCCCTCCCGGCCGCGCCCCGCCACCCGGCCCCGGATCGACTGGGCGGGCGCGCTGGCCGTCTTCGCGACGGGCGTCCTCCTGCTCACGGCGCTGGTCCAGGGCGGCGTCGCCTGGCCCTGGCTCTCCGCACCCTCGCTCGCGCTGTTCGGCGCCAGTGCCGTGCTCGCCGCTCTCACCGTCGCCATCGAGCGCCGGGCCGCCGATCCGATCATCCCGGGCTGGGTCTGGCGGCGCCGGACGATCGCCTCGGTCAATCTGGCCCTGGGCGCGATGGGGCTGCTGATGGTCGCGCCGACCGTCTTCCTGCCGACGTACGCCCAGTCCGTCCTGGGGCTCGGCCCGATCGCGGCCGGTTTCGTGCTCTCCGTGATGACGCTGAGCTGGCCGGTCTCGGCCGCGTTCTCCAACCGGGTCTACCACCGCATCGGCTTCCGGCTCACCGCGATCATCGGCATGAGCGCCGCCCTGCTGATCCTGCTGGCGTTCCCGCTGCTGCCCTACCCCGGCGCGGCCTGGCAGCCCGCACTGATCATGCTGCTGCTCGGCGCGGCCCTCGGACTGTTCCAACTCCCGCTGATCGTGGGCGTCCAGTCGACCGTCGGCTGGTCGGAACGCGGTACGACGACGGCGTCCGTCCTCTTCTGCCGCCAGGTGGGCCAGAGCATCGGCGCGGCGCTGTTCGGCGCCGTCGCCAACGGGGTGCTGGCCTCCCGGCTGACCGATGCCCCCGTCCCCGGGCTGCCCGGCGACCTGGACGCGGTCTCGCACGCCCTGGACGAACCGGGCTCCCTCTCCGCCGCCGCGACGGACCATCTGCGCCGGGCCGTCGACGCGGCGGTCGACCATGTCTACCTCGGCGCCGCCGGAGCGGCCGCGCTCGCCCTGCTCGTACTCGTCCTTCTCGCCCCGCGCCGCTTCCCGATCCTCGACGAAAGCGCCGAAAGCGTCCGTTAGGCAACCAGGAAATGGACAACCGCCCGTCTGCCAAGGGTATTTAGGCGTACCCCCTCCCCACCCGGGGTACCCGTTAGTAATCTACGCGCATCAACCGGCGCTCCGGCGCCTCCGCTTCAGCCTTGCACGTCCACCCCCCGGGCCCCCCAGCCATGCAAGGAAAGGCGCAGTACCCGATGCCGACCAACGACCCGCACCCTCCCCCCTACCAGCACGACTACCTGCTGCCCTGGCAGAGTTCGCCACCCGAGCCGGCGCGGTTGCCATCGCCCCGGCCCCTGTGGCCCGCCCCGTGCGAGGACGCCCCGGCGGCCGGCCCCGGCCAGGCAACCGGCCAGCACGGCGATCTGCGCCGGCTGCGCTCCGCGTACCGCGTCCTGCGCCGGGTGGCCACCTTCACCGCGCTCAGCTATTTCGTGCTCTTCCTCGCGCTCTCCGCCTATGTCCCCGAGTTGATGACCCGCCGGATGGGCGGGGGCCTCACCCTCGGTCTGCTGATGGGCCTGGGCCAGCTCCCGGTCATCGGGCTCGCCATCCGTGTGTACGAACGGACCGCCGAACGGACGGTGGACCCGCTCTCGGAGGAGTTGCACGACGACGGCCGCCCCCGGACCAACACCCCTGCCCACCGCCGTGCGCACGCCGCACCCACCCCCCGTACACACACCCGTACATCCAACGACCGGGCGGGACGATGAACGGCTTCGACGAGTCCGCGCAGACCATGTCCCTGGTGGCGTTCATCGCCGTGGCCACGGTGGCCCTGCTGCTCTGTGTGATGACCGGCCCGGAACGCGACGACCTCGACACCTTCTACACCGGCTACCGCACGCTCTCCCCCCTGCGCAACGGCCTCGCCATCGCCGGGGACTACCTCTCGGCGGCCACCGTCCTCGGCGCCACCGGGCTCACCGCCCTCACCGGCTACGACGGACTCGTGGTCGCCCTGAGCACCGTGCTCTCGCTCGTCCTGCTGATGTTCCTGCTGGCCGAACCCCTGCGCAACGCGGGCCGGTACACCATCGGGGACATGCTCACCCGCCGGGCACCGGGCCGCGCGGTCCGCATCACCGCCTGCGTCGCCGCGCTCGCGGCGCTCGTGCCCCTGATGGTCGTCCAGCTCGCGGGCAGCGGAAATCTGCTCGCCTTCATGCTGGGCTTCGACAGCTCCGGATTCCGCACCGGGTCCATCCTCGCCCTCGGCGTCGTGATGATCGCGTACTCGGCGATCGGCGGCATGAAGGGGACCACCCTCATCCAGATAGTGAAGACGGTGGTGCTCCTCGGGGCCTCGCTGCTCGTCTCCGCACTCGTGCTCAACCGCTACGACTGGAGCCTCGGCGCCCTGCTCCAGGCCGCCGTACGCGGCAGCGGGGCCGGGGCGGCGTACCTGCACTCCGGGCTCCAGTTCGACGGCAACGACCTGGACATGATCAGCTCCGAACTGACCCTGGTGCTCGGTGTCGCGTGCCTCCCGCACATCACCATGCGGATGACCAGCGTCAGCAGCGCCCGCGCGGTCCGCCGTTCACTGTCCTGGGCCATCGCCATCGTCGCCGCCATCTGCCTGCTGCTCACCCTCGTCGGCTTCGGCGCGGCGGCGCTCATCGGCCACGCGCAGATCGTCGAGGCCGGGGCCCAGGGCAACAGCGCCATCCTCCAGGTCAGCGGCGCGGTCGCGGGCGGCGGTGGAGCCGGGGCGCTGATCGTCACGCTCATGACCACGGCGATCTTCCTCACCCTGCTCGCCTCCGTCGCCGGAATGATCCTGGCCTGCGCGAACTCCCTGGCCCACGACCTGATCGCCCACGGTCTGCGCAGGCCGGGCAAACCGCCCCTGAAGGAACGCACCGAGATGGGCATCGCCCAGGCCGCCGCCGTCGCCATCGGCCTGCTCACCATCGCCCTCGCCGTCCTCGCCCGGCACTGGAACCTCCAGGCCCTGGTGACGCTCTCCTTCTGCGTCGGCGCCTCGGCCCTGGCCCCGGCGCTCGTCTACAGCATGTTCTGGCGCCGCTTCACCCGCACCGGCCTGCTCTGGACGCTCATCGGCGGCACCCTCAGCGTCCTGATCCTCTTCACCGGCACCAACCTGGTCTCCGGCTCGCCGGACGCGGTGTTCCCGGACGACGACTTCAACTGGTTCCCGTACACGACGACGGGCCTCGTCTCCGTCCCGTTCGGCTTCCTGGCGGGCTGGCTGGGCACCGTGTTCACCCGCCGGGGAACCGAGGAGCAGCGTGAGCAGTACGAGGCGGTGGAGCCCCTGATCCTCGCGGGCACGCCGGGACGGGGGCGGTGAGGGGGCGGCCGGGCAGTTCGCGGTCAACTTGCGTTCCGGGGCCCGCCACGACGAGCCGGGACCACGGGTGAGCGACGCGACTGCTCCGGCCGCGCGGCCGGAGCAGTGACGTCAAAGCCCGTAGGCACAGGCAAGCCGAAATTTCATGCGGGCAGTCTGTACCGCCGGGGGTAGTTGCCGGGGAGGTCGGTGTGTAACGGGCTTCGTGAAAGCGCAAGGCCAGTAGGACCGTTGCTGATACTGGGGACCTTCGCAGCGAGTGTGGTGTCAGTCGGCAGTCGGCCGCCATTGCTGAGCCGCACGGATCGCGGTCCGTGCACCCAAGACTCCGACCGATACTGTCAGCAGGATGCATCCGAGCGCCGCGGCGCCAAGAACGCCCCAGGAAAAGCTACCCTCCTGCACCATGGCGATGAAGAACAGCGAATGCCAGGCGGTGACGACCGTGGCAATGAAGGTGGAGACCAGCAGAGGGACAGTCAGGTGCCAGAAAACTACCGACCGATAGATGTCGTGACTGCCAGTCAAAATGGCCAGAGGTGCCAGAACTTGGCGAATCCTCACGAACTCCGAAGCACTGCTCAGGGCGGCGGTCAGTAGCAGGAGGGCGAGTCCCAGAGACCCGAACAGCAGGGTCCAGTTGTTCAGGCGGTCTTTGTTCGCTGCGCCGACGAGCCACGTCTCACCGGGCGATTCCACATTCACTGCTGGGACCAGTGCGTACGCCGCTTTTTCGATCTGCGCCTGCTGGCCCGGCGCCCTGGTGACTACGAGGAGCGAGCCGTTGAGCTCATCGAGAACCAGCCGAGACGGGGCAACCTGAGTTTGCAGGTTGGGCCCATACCAGCTTGCGATTGCTGAGACCCGGATGTCATTGCTCGTGACTTCCTCTGGCTTCGCAGGGCACGGCAGGCTCAGGGACCGCAACGCGCGGCACGTGCCCTGAACAAGCACTGACTGTTGTTCGGGAAAAGATTTCAGGGAGAAAACGTGGGACCCCTCCGGAAGTGAACGCGAGAGATCCTCAATCACTGATGGTGTGATGTTACGGCTCTGGACACTGACCACCCTGTCGCCGAGTTGGGCCTCAGCGGCGCGTGCCACGGCAGCCTTCTCACCGAGTCGACTGTTCCATACCTGCATCTGGCAGACGAGCCCGATGCCGATGACCATGGCGAGGGCCAGTCGGACGATGACACCCGGGTGCGCCACAGTCCATCGTCCGCCGATCAACGCCCCTGGGCGACCGGTTCGGAATCCTCGTTCGGCAATCACGCTGCCCAGTGCGCGGCAGGCCACCACGACTACGGAGGGCAACAATGCCCACATGACGACGGTGCCGATGGCGAAGACAACGAGACCGGGCACGTCCCTGACGTACTGGCTGAACACGACAGCAGCAACACCCAGGCCGCACCCGACCAGGCGCCAAGGTGGGACCTTCGATGAGAACGATCGGGGCCTGGTGGTGGCTCCGCCACGGTCAATCCGATGGAGGAAGACCACTACGGCAAGACAGATCGCGAAGGACACCATCAGAGCGACGGCCATCATCGGCACCGCCGAACGCACGTCGTCACTGTTCAGCGAATAGCCGGTGGGTGGAACCCTGATATCTATCGACAATGCCACGACCAGCGGGAGAACTGTCAGGACTGTTCCGGCCGCGAGAGGAAGGGCGGCCTCGCCCGTGTTGACGACCGCGCGATGCCACCATGATCCGCCCAATGCTTGCAGCAGGCTGCCGCGACGGTCCCGTGTGCTCGAACCGATTCGTGAGGCAACCACCAGAAGAGCCACCGCCGGCACACCGGTCATCGCCCCCAGAGCGAGCAACACCTGCGAAAGGGGGCGGCCGAGCAGGATCTCCCCCATCGGGTAGGACTGGCCGAATCCCGTTGTGTAGAACCAGGATTCCCTTTCCCGGGCGCTGGGAGGCTGTGAGGGCCTGACGTACGCGAGGCGCTCCGAAGGGGAAGCCAGTCCGGGCTTGCCGATCGATCCCGCATAGCTGCCGTAGCGGCTGGTGATCTGCTCATGCTTCCCCTGGCGGGCCAGTTCCGGTGAAAGCATCACCTCGCCGGGGGCCGGCCAGCGGTCGAGCCCCGGTGGAGGTTGGGCGCCGGGCTTGAGGGGATCGATGTAGATCACGGTGTGCTGGACTTCACCGACTGCGTCGAACGTTTCCCTCCATAGAGCTACGGCACCCTGTTGGCGATCGGTGATCACCGGCCCCCGCGCCTGGTTCCGCGCCGCACGCCCGTCGTAGGTGGCTGAGGCAATGACCGTCGCCAGGGCGACCAGGGCGATCGCCGCCGCAGCGGCGATCAGCGCCCAGAAGCGCAGTCTGTCGCCAGAGCGACCACGCCCGGCCGCGAAACCGATACACAGTAGCTGCTTCCACAGGCGTCCGCCTTGGCCGAGCGGGCGGCGGGTGGATGATTTCGCCTGTCGTTTCGCTTCGGTAACTGAGCTCACGGGCCGACCCCGTCCAAAGAGCCGGCCAGTACGCCGGCCTCGAGCTGTCGTATGCACCCAGCGCGCGCGGCTACCGCTGGGTCATGTGTGACAACCAGTAGAGCGCAGCCTCGCTGTTGGGAAACCGTAAAAAGGAGATCAGCCACGGCTTCGCGTGCCTTGGGATCCAGTGCGCCGGTCGGCTCGTCGGCGAGGAGGACGCTGGGCTCTGTAATCAAAGCCCGGGCGACGGCCGCCCGTTGACGCTCACCGCCCGAGAGCATTCCCGTCGGCGTGCCCTCATCCGGTACGCCTAATTCCACCAGCAGTTCGGCCGCGCGCTCATAGGCGTCATGATGCTCGCCGCCGCCCAACAGTACTGGCAGCGCAACATTCTCCACCGGTGTGAGTTCTGGCAACAGTTCTCCGAACTGAAAGACCACGCCGATGTGCTCACGGCGCACCTGTGCCAGTTGCCGGGCGGACAGACCGGTCAATTCCCGTCCGTCAACCATGATCGATCCGCGATCCGGCCTGATCAGCCCGAGGATGCACATCAGCAGCGTCGACTTTCCGGAGCCGCTCGGCCCCGTGATCGCCATTGACTCGCCCGGCCGGACGTCGAGGTCGACGCCGTCCAGCAATACGCGTTCGCCGAGCCGATGGCAGAGGCCGTCCACCTGTAGACCGGTCGATTTTCCGGCTGTCACTTGTTCGCTCCTTGGTCCTCGCCTCGACGCCGAGGTTAGGCAGATGGGGAAAATGCGGCCGCCGGGCCGGCCATCGAGCGGCGGACCCGGCGGGCTGATCTACGTCAGCGCTTAAGGGGCAACCCAGCCCGAGCAGTCGTCAGGGGTACCGGAATTTTCGTCGCACGCCTGGAACTTGATGATTTTCGAGCCGCTGGCGGATGTGACCCTCGTGCTGGGGCCACTGTGGTTCCACAGGGTCCGCTTGGTGCCGGCGCTGGTCTGGCGGTAGTACTCTGCCTTCCCCGGGTCACCGTCCGAGCTGCCGTCGTACACGGAGATGACACCGGCGTCATCGTTGTACGGAGCCGTTGCCTTGACGCCGCCCCCCGTGGCACTGAGAGCCATCGCACTACCCGTAGGAATCACGAGACCGACGGCAAGCACCGCTCCGATGACGAACTTTATTCGCGACAATTCTGTTCCCCTCCCTGAATTACAAGGCTACTTTTAACCCGCGTTGATCATTAACCAACCAAACCTTTACCGCAAGAGCTGGATTCAGTCATCGCCCAACGCGAAATTGCCACTGCTGCATGAGCTCGATTCGAGGCGCTTCAACGTGGCACAGGAGTTGACGAACAGACAGCTTCACCTGAGCTGAAGGCAAGTTGCACGGATTCTCGCTCGACAGTGCATACCGCGCCTGAAGGTGTCATTTCGCCGACTCACTCACATGACCAGCAAACGCCTGGCAGAGAAGTGGCACGACAGCAATCTCGCCCACCGAACCCGATGCGATGCACGCAGGGGATCATTCGATCCTGGTGGTCCGACAGCAGGCTCGGCGTGCGACATGGAACCTGCGTCCCGGGCAGCCCCGCCATACGGCGCACGGCGGGGCTGCCCGGCCCGGCGGGGAACCAGATACTCAGATGGCGCCGAACTCTCCGGCCTTGATGCCCGCCACGAAGCGCGGGAACGCATCGACACGAAGACCCAAGGTGGGGCCGCTCAGATCCTTGGAGTCACGGACCGGGACCATGCCGCGCGAGGCGACGAGGTTGGCAGCGACCTCGACACAGGCGCCGCCGTTGTCGCTGTACGAGGACGTGAACCAACGGGGGGATTCGGTCGTCATCGGGAGCCCTTTCATCACCTGCGGATCATGACCATGGAGACCGGTCGGGCGCAGTTCCTCCGGCCACCCCTGCCAGTAGGCCGCCAACACGGGCAGAAGTGAAGAGCATTCCCGGTCCAGTTGACCCGGCCGGACGGTCCCGGCGGACGGCTTGAGTTGGTCACCGGGACAGCACGCAGCCCCACCGTGCGAGACGCATGGCGGGGCTGTCCGGCCGGCCCGGCGGGGAACCAGGTGTTCAGACGGTGCCGAACTCTCCGGCCTTGACGCCCGCCACGAAGGACGCGAACGCACCGGCGGGAACGTTCAGAACCGGACCTCTCACGTGCTTGGAATCGCGGACGGGGACTATGCCGGTATCCGACGCGTTCGACGGGGCCCATTCGATGCACTGACCTCCGCCGCCGCTGTATGAAGACTTGATCCAGTTGAGAGGTTCGGTCGTCACGATGTGCCCCTTCGTACCTGAGTGATCATGGCTACAGAGTCCACCTGTGGAAGCGCGTGCTTCTGCAACTGATGGTAGGCCGTCAGCAGGGGCAAAACAGAAGTGGTTTCACGGTCCAGATGGCCCTGAGTAGCGGACTCGGCGTAAGACATGAGGGAGCGGTCTGACAGAGTCAGGATCGTTATCGGCAGGCTGAACGGGCGACGAACCCCCATCGCGAAGTTCGCGACCTGAAGCGTTGCGTTCGGCTGCTCGGCGAACTCAGCCAGCCGTTTCAACTGGGCTTGAATCACGCAAGGTTCCCCAACGGGGCGGAGGATACAGCTCTCGTCCAGCACCATGTGGACCAACGGCGGAGGGCTCCGAACGAGCGCCGCTTGCCGCTCCGCCAGCAGCGAGACCCGCTCCTGTGCCTGCTCGGTGGTAATCGCTCCACGTTCGACGTGGCCCGCCTCGATTGCTGCCGCGTACTCAGGCGTCTGAAGCAGTCCAGGGATGACGCCCACTTCGTACAGTCTGATCTCCGCTGCGCGCCCTTCATATCCGACGTACTCCTGGAAGCCTTCCAACAGCGAACCATGCCGGATGTCGCGCCACTCACGCTCGAACGAGTCAGCAGAGCCGGCAGCGCCGAAGGCGTGATCGACCCGGCGTGAGAAGGGGAGGGTTGGCGGTTTGCGGCCAGTTTCCACAGCCGAAATGTGCTGGCTCGAATAGCCCGTGCGTTCGGCCAGATCCTCCTGACTCCACCCGCGATCCTCTCGGAACTTCCGGACCCGAGCGCCGAAGGCCGCTACTGGGCCCGACTCCGGGTTCAGCTCCTTACGGTTGACCATGCCGTCAACCTTCCCTTCCTTCTATTGCGGCAAGTTGAAGGGGTTCTGACTGTAGGTCACGCTGGCCGCCTTGGTAGTGGAGCAGCTACGGAGAGGCACGATCGTGTGTACAAAAAACGGTTCCCCGAACGGACATGCCTATCTCGTTCCCGCCCCCGGCACCCTCGTGGTCGACACCAGCCGCGCCGACCGCGTAGGCGAGTTCCGTGGGACCGCCGGCCCCTACTGGTCGCTGCGGCCGGTCTGTGGCGGGCAGGAGTGGGAAGCCGCGCCCGAGGATGTCCGCCCCGTGGACCGCATAGAGCGTCTTCGGGCCGAGAACGCGCGGCGCAACGCCCGAAGTGAAGGACGGTTGCTGTGACCGGAGTTCTCGCGTTCTTACCGGTCCGGCTTGCACTGGTCATCGAGTTCGCCGGAATCCGCTTACGGCAGCGCTTCCGCCGGATCACACGAGCACTGGTTTCTCAACCGCCCGGTCCGCACGCCCTGTTCACCGAGTTGCAACGTATCGAGTCGGACCCCGCGTACCGCGCCCGTTTCCTCACCGGACTGGACGCCGCGATCCTCCGGCGCGACGCGGAACACACCGCCGAACTGCACGCGGTGGAGGCGGCGGCCCGCCTGCTCCGGCACTTCATCCACCCCGGCCCCGGCGAACGTACCGCCGCAGCCACGGACACGACCTACGTCGCCGAGGTCACCATGACCACCGGGACCACACCACGCCCCGTCCCCCTCGGCCGGATCACCGCACCCAACCGCCGCCTCGCCCTGCGCTGGCTCCGCACACAAGCACTCCGCCTCGCGGACGGGCACGGACACCTCATACCCCCCGACGCAACCCCCTGGGCCCGGACCGGGAACCACGTACGGCAGGTCGCTTTCCACAGCACCGACGCCCCCGAAAGCCTCCGCGCCTGGGCCACCGACGACCAGCACCAGGCCCACGCACTCCACCACCTCGAAACCCGCCCCCACACCCCCCTCCTCACCGTCACCGACCCCGCCACCGGCCTCCACCTCCACCTCACCGGCCGCCCCGCCCGGCCACCCCGGACCGCCAGACAACTCAAGGAGGAACCATGCCTCTCCTGACCCCGTACGTCGCTTCACGGAGCAGCGACAGGGGCACCCTGCAATCCGCGTTGGGCATCGGGTTCACCGCGAAAGGGCCCCACCTCGTCTACCGGGACGAACGCCCCGAAGACCGGGACAAGCACGGCAACCTCTGGGTCCGCGTCGAGGAATCCGACGACCCCGGACACATCCAGTACGACTCCCTCCACCCCACCCGCCAGCGCACCTGCATGGAACAGCTCCTCTGCCAGATCTGCGCCCGGCCCGCCGACCGCAACAAGGACGGCTGGCTCTTCATCGACTGGCGACGCCAGGACTCACCCCCCACCTGGCCCGAGAAATCCCTCACCACCATGCCCCCGCTCTGCACCGAACACGCCCACATCTCCACCCACCAGTGCCCCTTCCTACGCCGGGACGAACACCTCCTCCTCCGCGTACGCAAACCCCACCTCCACGGCGTAGCCGGAACCCTCTACACCCTCACCACCACCGGCTGGACCACCACCGACAACGGCCAACTCTCCCCCTACAACCAACCCCAATACCCCGGCATGCTCGCCTCCCTCCTCATCCGCCAACTACACGGCGTGAAAGTCGTGGACCACCCATAAGGAGAAGAACCCTTGCCCCGCCGCACCAGTCGCCCCCGCCGGCCCAGTCGCCCCGGTCGTCCCGCTCCTGAGGCGTCCGCCCAGCAGCTCGACGAGAATCGAGTGGGCCGGTTCATGGCTTGGCAGGGGCCGCGTGTACCGGAGGCCGCATGCCCGCCCTCACCCTCCGGGGAGAATGGGGGCATGGAATTGCATGGGGAGAAGGTCGTGCTGCGTCCGGTGGCCGACGGCGATACCGAGATCCTCGAAAGGGTCGTACGTGAACCGGAAGTCGCCGCGTGGTGGTCGCCTCCGGACGACTATGCGGACATGCTGGCCGTGGTGTTCGAGGGTGAGGTCGTCGGCGCCGTCCAGTTCGACGAGGAGACCGATCCCGAGTTCCGCCACGCGGGCATCGACATCTTCCTGACGGCGAAGCATCACGGGCAGGGGCTCGGTGCCGACACGGTGCGCACGCTGGCCCGGTGGCTGGTGCGGGAGCGCGGCCATCACCGGCTGACGATCGATCCCGCCGCGGACAACACGGCGGCGATCCGCTGCTATGGCAAGGTCGGGTTCAAGCCCGTGGGAATCATGCGGGCGTACGGGCGCGACCACCGGACGGGCGCCTGGAAGGACGGGCTGCTGATGGACCTGCTCGCGGACGAGCTGGTCTGACGCGGCCGGCGGCGGCGGTCACGGACCCGTACTCCGCAACCACCGCCGCCCGCGCCCGGTCCCGCTAGCGCCTGGGACCCCCGACCACGTAGACCGCCGTGCCCACGACGGCCAGGACGGCGGCCGTCCAGGTGCCGGCCGCCGTGCCGGGCGGCAGCATCATCCAGGTCAGCACCTGCGTCGCGACACCCGCCGTGGGCGGTACGACGAGGGAGACCGACACCCACGCGAACGGCAGGATCCACGCGTACTGCGCCCCGCACCAGGCCGCCCCGAGGGCGACGAGTCCTGCCAGGCCCGCGCTGTCGCGCACCACGAAGGCGGCGGAGGCCTCCTGCCCGCTCATCGTCCGCGCCGCCAGCAGCACCGCGCCGATGATCACGCCGCAGAGCAGCACGTGCGCCGCTCTGCGGGGCATCCAGCGGATCGCGGCCGTCCGGTCCAGCCCGAGGTCCTGCCCGCCCAGACCGACCGAGAACGCCATGGCCCCCGCTGTGAGGATGAGCATGGTCACCTGCGGATCTCCCAGTGTCCCGCCGCCGATCCGGGCGAGTGCCCACACCACCGCGACACTGAGCAGCACCGCGGCGAGCGAGGCGGGGACGTGCCGCGAACGCGCGTACAGCGTCAGCCATCTCACTGGGTGGGACCACCGTTCAGTACGGTGAGCGCGTCGCCCGAGCAGGAGACCGCGGCGGCGTGCATGGCGCTGATCCGCTGCCGCTGCTCCGCCTTCGACAGTGCGGCGAACTTCTTCCACACCGGGCGGGCCATGTCGCCCTGGTCCTTCGCGGAGTACATGGTCCCGTCGAGCGGGCGGGGTTCTTCCCCGAGGACCCACGCGATCGCGATGCTCTGTGCGGCGGCGTCCTCCTGCGTGCCGCTCTCGGTTTCGCTGCGGGGACTGCACAGCGGGACCATTCCCTGCGCGACGAGAGCCCGGGTGAGGGGCCGCTCGCCCTTGGCCTCGCCGATCGTCCGGTCGTCGAAGTCGAGGAGCACGGAGTCGCGCGACCGTTCCGGCGTGGCGCTGAACGCCTTCGGCACGGTGGTCTCACGGATGGCGACGGGGGCCCGGTCGCCCAGGGCGCCGCGCATCAGTCGAAGCGCCTCCTTGCCGGGACCCCCCAGGTCGTCGAGCCGCGCCTGCCGGAGCTTCGTCACGCACACCGGGCCGTCGCACACCTGCTCCGACGCGGCCCGGTCGACGACGTACGTGTCACGGGCGGTGTCCGGCAGCACGAGCAGAGCGAGCGCCCCGCCCGCCACCAGGGGGGCGAGGGCGAGCAGCCGGGTGCGCCGGCGGGCGGCGGCCAGCAGAACGAGGCCGGTCGCGGCCAGGCCGAGCAGCCAGAGCGTCTGCCCGAGGTGCACGGAGGCGGAGAGCGTGAGGAGCGTGTCGCGTACGTCCGCCGTCGCCGGTGACAGGAGCGAGAGAGAGTTCGGCACGAAGCCGGCGGTCGGCTGCGGGGCGTCCGAAGTCTGGACCTGCCGAAAGAAGTTGTTGAACACGAGGGCGGCCACGGCCAGAGCCGGCGGGGTGAGGATGGAGGGCAGGGCCCGCGCGACCCCCATGCCGAGGAGGGCCCCGGCGCCCAGCGCGAGCGCTCCCACCAGTGAGATGGGCAGCCAGCCGACGTGGTTGTACGCGGCGTCGCCCGCGAGAACCTGTACCGCGCCCACGACGGTGAGGAGAGCGAAGGCCGCGCACAGCGTGAATGCCGTCGTGCCCGCCAGGGTGGCCGCGCGGTGCCGCGCGGGCCGCGGGGTGCTGGTCAGCAGTTCGGACATCTTCGAGCGGTGGTCGCGCAGCCCCTGGAGCGCCCCGAGCCCCACGGCGAGCGGCCAGAGGAAGAACATCACGTACCGGGTCCAGAGGGCCGTGGAGGTCCACTGGGCGGTCCACAGCATCGAGCCCTTGGACCACGGACCGGGGACGAGGAGGAGGAACGCGAGCGCGGCCACCAGGACGACGGCGCCGGCCCATGGGGCGACGGACCGCCGCAGTTCGATGCGCAGGATACGGGTGTTCACCAGGCACTCCTCGTCTGCGCGGGGTCGGCCAGCAGAGCCGAGTAGCCGCGCTCCAGCGGGCTGTCGCCCACGTGTTCCGGGCCGCCCGCCGCCGCCAGTTCGTCCGGGGTGCCCTGGAAGACCAGCCGCCCCTCGGCGAAGAGCACCACGTCGGTGCAGGCGGCGGCCACGTCCTCCACCAGGTGGGTCGAGACGACCACGCAGGCGTCCGTCCCCAGTTCCTGGAGCAGTTCACGGAAGCGCAGCCGCTGTGCCGGGTCGAGGCCGACCGTCGGCTCGTCGAGCAGCAGGACCGAGGGGTCGTTGACGATGGCCTGGGCGATGCCGGCCCGTCGCACCATTCCGCCCGAGAGGGCCTTCATCCGTTCGTCGGCGCGGTCGGCCAGGCCGACCCGCTCCACGGCGCGCTGTGTCGCCGCGGGGATGTCCGCCTTGGGCACCTCTTTGAGCCAGGCCATGTACTCCACGAACTCCCGCACGGTGAAGCGCTTGTAATAGCCGAACTCCTGCGGCAGATAGCCGATCCGGCGGCGCAGCGCTCGGTGCTCGCCGAGCCCGCCCACGGACTCCCCGAGCAGTTCCAGCTCACCTCCGGCGGGGCGCAGCACGGTGGCCAGCGCCCGGATGAGGGTGGTCTTGCCCGCTCCGTTGGGGCCGAGAAGACCGTGTACGCCGGTTCCCAGCGCTATGTCGAGCCCGTCCACGGCCATTCGGTTTCTGCCGACCTTGACCTTCAGACCGGTCGCCCGGATCTCCCAGGCGTAGGCCGTGGGGGCCAGATCGGCCCTGCTCACTGCGGGCATGGTGCGCTTCCTGTTCTCGCGGGGGGTTCGTACGGCGATGGTTCAGGGTTCGTACGGTTGGCCGTTCGGGGTCGTGCGGCAGTGGTTCAGGGTTCGTACGGTGGAGGTTCGGGGGTTCATCGGTGGGCGTGCAGCACGGTGTACGCGCCCCTGCGGGCGATCACGACGGCGACGCCCAGCGCGAGGATCAGTCCCCACACCGGCAGGCCGTCCGTTCGCAGGGCGGCGGCCGTACCGCTGGTGGCCAGGGTCGGCGCCGCCACCACCGCACCCCATACGGCCACCAGGGCGACGGCGGCGCGGGTCACACCGATCAGCCCGCCGAGGGCCAGGGTCATCGAGGTGAAGGCCAGGCAGGGCAGCAGCCACTGCGCGGCCGTCACTCCCGTCGCCCATCCCCCCGCCAGCAGGGCGGGGATCACCACGGCGAGCACGGAGGCGGTGCGCCGCAGCACCAGGTGCAGCCCCGCCCTCGGTGTGGAGGCCGTCAGCTCGTACGCCGGGTCCAGGCCGCGCGACCACGAGGCGGCCACCCCGCACACCGGCAGAACGGGGGCGAGCAGCAGCACCAGCGACACCTGACCGGAACCGGGTCCCGCCAGGTCCAGCAGCAGGGCGAGCAGCGTCACGGCCAGGACCATCGCCAGCCACGGCGTCATCGCGGGTGTCGTCCACGCCGACAGCCGGGTCCGGCGCCTGCGCGGCGGTGCCGGGACGGCCGCGGCCAGTTGGGGTTCGAGACCGGCCCAGACGGCTTCGGTCAGCGCCGCGACAGCGGGCGCCTCGGCCGTGACGGCGGCCGACAGCCGGTCACGGCAGACCCGGCACCCCTCCAGATGGGACTCCAGGGCCCACACCTCGTCCGCGACGAGGTCCGTACCGCCGCGGGCGTACCCGTCGATGAGCCGTGCCGACGCGTGTTCCACATTCATGCCAGCGTCTCCCGCATCGCGATCCGGGCCCGGCGGGCGCGGGTCTTGACCGTTCCCTCGGGCAGTCCGAGCAGGACGGCGGTCTCCCGGACGGACAGTCCGTCGAGCACCATGGCCTGCAGTACGTCTCTGAGTTCCGGTGCGAGGCACCGCAACGCGTCCCCGACGTCACCGCCGACGGTGGCCACCAGTGCCTCGTCCTCGGCCGCGGGCGCCACGGGGTGCGGGGCGGCGGCGGGGGGCGGTTCGGCGTGGTGGGCCCGGCGCCGGAACGCGTCGACGAGGCGGCGGGCCGCGATCGTCCAGAGCCAGCCGACGGCCGTACCTCCGGCCCGGCTCCCGGCGAAGGAACCCGCCGCCCGCCACACCGCCAGATACGTCTCCTGCATGACCTCGGCGACGATCTGCGGGTCCGCGCAACGACGGCTCAGCCGTACCGCCAGCCACGGTGACGTACGCCGGTACAGCTCCTCGAAGGCGGCCCGGTCACCCCGGGCCACGCGTCGGAGGAGACGCTCCTCGTCCAGTTCCTGCGGCGGTGCCGCCCCAACCCGTTTCACACCTGCTAGACGCCCTGCCGGGGCCGCGGGTTTTCCCTGGGGGGTGATCCGGGTCACATCACGGGCCGGCCCCTACGGCCGTACCGCCGGACTTCCGCTCAGAGCGCCTCGCGTGTGTTCCTGTCGGCCAGCAGCAGGGCGAGGGGCCCGGCCGGCAGGAGGAAGTGGCCCTTGGTGGCGGCGTCGACCGCATCCCGCATGCGCCACCAGGTCAGTTCGAAGTCGGCCTCGGTCGGCGTGAGTCGCTGTGGCCCCAGGGTCAGTTCTCGGGCCTCGTAGAGGTGCACGCGGGCCGTGGAGTCCAGCGTCATCGCGTACACGCCCAGGGGCAGCCACCGTTCGGCAATGATGCCTGCCTCTTCCTGGAGTTCGCGCCGCGCACACTCTTCAGGCGACTCTCCGTCCTCTCGCCGTCCGCCGGGCAGGAAGAGGTACTCACCGCCGTGACGTGGAAAATGGGCGCTCAGGAGGGCCACCGAGCCGTCTTGATTGCGGGCCACCACCACGGAGGCGTCGCGTACTGGGCCGCTGTGAACGTCGCTCATGGGCGGCGAGCTTAGACCGACCGGCAAATGGAGGGCGGGAGAAGGAGCGGGGCTGGGTGCGTGCGGCTGCAAGGCGGAGGATTGAGGCATGGCGGAGCCATGGTGATTGACGACAACGCCGCAGATGTGCGTGCCCAGCCCCGCGACGCCGCCCTCCATTTGCCGGTCGGTCTTAGTAGCGGGATCAGACGCTGTCCTTGCACGACAGTTCCTCGACCTCGTCCCACGTCGGCTGGGCTTGCGCGATGTCCTGCCAGGAGGCCGTCGGCAGGTTCTCGGAACGGCTGGAACGCTGCGCCCTGCTGTTCACGTACTCCTTCATGACGTCACGAAGGCGCTCGCAGTCCTTGCGGTGCCCCTTGGGCAACGCGACACCGTAGAGCTTCTGGGGTCCGTACCTGAGGTCCGGGGCGACCACCAGCTCGCCTTTGAACCGCACCTCCAGCCCGGAGAGGGAGAGGCGGTCCATGGCCACCGCGTCGACCTTCCCGCGCCGCAGTCGGTCGACGCATTCGGCGATGTCCGGCTGCACGATCCACCTGACCTCGTCGGACAGCCCGCTGGACGACGGACGTGTGGCGTCCGAGACGCAGACGACCTTGCCGTCGAGGTCGGAACCCTTTTTGTAGGGGTACACCTCGTCGGCGCGGACCAGGACACCGTCCGTCGTCTTCGCGTAGGGCCCCACGAAATCGAACCGGCGCATTGCCTCCGGGGTGATGGCGAGTCCGGCGACCATCTCCACCGCGTTGGCCTCCAACGACACCGTGCGGCTTCTCCGTGTCAGGGCCGCGTACGCCGGAGAGGCGTCGGAGCCCTCCCCCTCCAGCAGGTACTCGACCGTGTCCATGCCGAAGCCGGGGAACCCGCTGCGGGACGCTTCGGGATCGCTTGCGGGGAGGTCCGACACCACACCGACCCGCACCGTTCCCTTGTCCAGGACCGTGTCCCGGTCGGTTGCGTTCCAGGCGGCGAAACCGATGCCCGAGGAGACGAGAACCGCCAGCCCCACCGCCGCCATCACTCCTGCGCGCTTCCGCCGCCGGGGCACGCCGGGGGGCCCGGCACCGGGCGCCGCCTCAGCATCCGGACCCGGGTCCGGCCCCGGCGGCTCCGGGTCCGGCTCCGGCGGCTCCACCGCCGGCTCCACCTCCGGCTCCGGTTCGGCCCGGCGGCGGACCAGGGTGAGGCGGTTCGCCTCCCCCATGGAACGCCGTTGCGGCCGTTTCAGGCCGAGCCCGACCAGCTCCCGGTCGATGCTCTGGTGCACCTCGTCCAGGGTGAGCGGTTCGGGGGCGTCCAGCGCGTTCAGCAGCGCCTGGGTGAACGACGTATGGGCGGCGCCCGGAGGCGCGTGCGAGGGGGCGGTCGCCGTGGTGGAGGTCAGGGTGTAGGTGCCGGTCAGATCCAGCTGGCCCAGGGCCACGCTGCTCGCCGGGGCCATCGCCGACACCGCCTGGCCGGAGAAGCAGCAGTCCAGCAGGAGAACCCGGGACCGGGCGCGGGCGCCGCCGACGTACCGCCTCATCAGATCGACCGGGAGGGCGGAGAAGCCGACGTGCTCGGTCTGCGTCTCGGTCAGGGCGAAGTGCAGCAGTCCGCCGTCGTCGAAGACGCCGTGCCCGCAGTAGTAGACGAGCAGTAGGTCGTCCGCCTCCCGGGCCGCCCGCGCCAGCGCCGCACCGACCGCGATCTCGGCCCGGGGATCGCGCACCACCTCGCAGTGCTCGGGCAGCAGCAGACCGGTCTCCGGATCGGTGAGCCTGCGGTACAGCTCATCCAGGTTCGCCCGTACGGCGGGGATGCCGGGCAGCTCCGGATCGGTGTAGGAACCCGCCCCGATGAGGACGGCACGGCTGGCCGGTCCGTCCGGGAGCCACGCGTCGCTCACGTACGCGGCCTGTCGGCCGCACCGAACCCGTCCGCCACAACGACTCCCCTTCGTAGAGCACTTGGCCCACATCGTACGGTCCGGCCGCCCGCTCCTCGCGGGCGTAAGGACATCCGCTCACCGGCCGGCCCGGCCCGGCCCGTGAACCTTTCCGGCCGCCGCGGGCAACAGGGGGTGCCAGACTCACCGACCGACTCACCGACCGAGCACCCTGGGAGGCGCTGTGCCCGGACGACCACCGCCGCCGGCCGAGCCCGACGACGCCGAGGTGATCGCCCAGTCCCTGGAGCGGCCGGAGCTGTTCGCGGGGCTCTACGACCGCCACGCTCCGGACATCCACCGGTACGCCGCCCGCCGCCTCGGGGAGGGCGCGGCGGACGACATCACGGCGGAGACGTTCCTCATCGCGTTCCGGACGCGGGGGCGCTACGACACCGCCCACCGCCTCGCCCGGCCCTGGCTGTACGGGATCGCCGCCGCGGAGAAGACCGGTCCCCGGCCTGGGCGTGCTTCTGTCGTCCTACCCGGTGGCCCCGGACGCCCTCGCCCGGATCTACCGGGCCATGGCCACGATCCCTGTAGTGGACACCGGCCCCCGCCGGGCACCCCCTCCCCGCCGGGCGTCCCCTCCCCACCGGGCGTCCCCTCCCCCACGTGACCGAGCCCACCCCCCACTCCGTTGAAACTCCCGCAACAATGAAGTGGTGATCACTTCGCCGCCACGGAGCAGCCACCGTCGCACCGAGCACGCGCCGACGCCCTACGTCGACCTGTCACGCGCCGAGTGGAGCGCGCTGCGCGACAAGACTCCGCTGCCGCTGACCGCCGAGGAGGTGGAGCAGCTGCGCGGACTCGGCGATGTCATCGACCTCGACGAGGTACGGGACGTGTACCTGCCGCTCTCCCGGCTACTCAACCTCTACGTCCAGGCCACTTCCGGCCTGCGCGGCGCCCTGAACACCTTCCTGGGCGACGCGGGCAACGGCCACGGCGAACAGCGCGGTACCCCGTTCGTCATAGGGGTCGCGGGCAGTGTCGCCGTCGGCAAGTCCACCAGCGCCCGTATCCTCCAGGCCCTGCTGGCCCGCTGGCCGGAGCACCCGCGCGTGGAACTGGTGACCACGGACGGGTTCCTGCTGCCGATGAAGGAGCTCCAGGCACGCGGCCTGATGTCGCGCAAGGGATTCCCGGAGTCCTACGACCGGCGCGCCCTGACCCGCTTCGTCGCCGACATCAAGGCCGGCAAGGACGAGGTCACGGCACCGGTCTACTCCCACCTGATCTACGACATCGTGCCCGGCGAACGGCTCACCGTGCGCCGCCCCGACATCCTCATCGTCGAGGGCCTCAATGTGCTCCAGCCCGCCATGCCCGGCAAGGACGGCCGCACCAGGGTCGGTCTCGCCGACTACTTCGACTTCAGTGTGTACGTGGACGCGCGCGCCGAGGACATCGAGACCTGGTACCTCAACCGCTTCCGCCAACTGCGCGAGACGGCGTTCCAGAACCCGTTCTCGTACTTCCGCAAGTACACGCAGGTCTCCGAGGAGGAGGCCATGGACTACGCGCGCACCATGTGGCGGACCATCAACAAGCCCAATCTGCTGGAGAACGTCGCGCCGACGCGCGGCCGTGCCACCCTGGTGCTCCGCAAGGGGCCGGACCACAAGGTCCAGCGGCTGTCCCTGCGCAAACTCTGACCCCTGGAGCGCCGTGCTGCATCTGCGTCTGATCGTGCCCGCCGACGCCACGGACGAGGTGGTCCGCCTTCTGGAGACCACCGTGGGCACCGCCCATCTGGCGGTACTGACGGGCGCGGCACGCGACCCCGCCGGCGATGTGGTCCTGTGCGACGTGGCCCGTGAGGCGGGCGATGAGCTGATCGGCGCGCTGCGTGACATGGGCATCGACCAGTCCGGTTCGATCACCGTCGAGAACATGGACCTGACGCTCTCCGCGCACGCGGACCGGGCGGAGAAGGCGGCGCCGGGCGAGGGCGCGGACGCGGTGCTGTGGGCGGAGCTGACGGAGGCGACCCACGAGGAGTCGACGTTCAGCGTCACCTACGTGGCGTTCCTCGCCGTCGCCACGATGCTCGCCGCCTGCGGTGTGATGCTCGACAACGCGATCCTGATCGTGGGCGCGATGGCGGTCGGCCCGGAGTTCGGCCCGCTGGCCGGGATCTCCACCGCCCTGGTCCGGCGCTCCCCGCACCTGGTGTGGCGCGCGCTGTGGACGCTGATCGCGGGTTTCGCCATCGCGATGGTGGTGACGGCCGGGTTCGCCTGGCTGATGGACGCCTTCGGCCTGTTCACCCGCTCGATGGTCGAGGGTGACCGGCCGAACACGGCCTTCATCTGGAAGCCGGACTGGATGTCGTTCGTGGTGGCGTTCCTGGCGGGGATCGCCGGGACGCTCTCGCTGACCTCGGCGAAGTCCGGGGCGCTGATCGGCG
Source organism: Streptomyces sp. NBC_00654 (assembly GCF_026341775.1). Taxonomy (NCBI): domain Bacteria; kingdom Bacillati; phylum Actinomycetota; class Actinomycetes; order Kitasatosporales; family Streptomycetaceae; genus Streptomyces; species Streptomyces sp. NBC_00654. The sequence continues at coordinate 606,681 of NZ_JAPEOB010000003.1, forward strand.
TGGCGATCTCGGTGACGACGGTCCCGGCGGCGGCGAACGCGGCGGTCGCGTTCAGCTACTCGGACTACACCCAGACGATCGGCTCCACCCAGCAGCTGCTGGCCAACCTGGGCGGCATCGTCCTCGCGGGCACCCTGACCCTGCTGGTCCAGAAGGGCCTGTGGGCGGTCCACCGCCGCTCGGAAGCCGCGGTGAAGCGCCCACCCGTCTGACCAGGGCCCGGGGCCGGCCCGGCCGGACACTCACCCTGCCCGGCCGGGCTCACCCGGCCCGGACAGGGTCCCGTCCGCGGGCCGGGATCCCGTCCGCCGCCCGGCCGCCGCCCGGCGCCGTCCGTTGGACCGTCCCCGTACCCGCCCCGGCGGTCCCGCGGCCGCTATCCGAGCGCGGACTTCACCACATCGGCCAGCCGGCCGGCCACGGCCCGCGCCTGCTCGATGTCGGCCGCCTCGACCATGACCCGTACCAGCGGCTCCGTACCCGACTGGCGCAGCAGCACGCGTCCGGTGGAGCCCAGCTCGCGCTCCGCCTCAAGCACCGCGGCGGCCAGTTCGGCGCACGTGGCCACCCGGGTCTTGTCGACGTCCGGCACATTGATGAGGACCTGCGGCAGGCGCGTCATGACCCCGGCCAGCTCGGCGAGGCTCCGGCCGGTCTCGGCGACCCGGGCGGCCAGCATCAGGCCGGTCAGGGTGCCGTCACCGGTCGTGGCGTGGTCCAGGACGATGACATGGCCGGACTGCTCGCCGCCGAGCGCGAAGCCCTCGGCCTTCATCGACTCCAGTACGTAACGGTCGCCGACGGCGGTCTGGACGAGCTGGATGCCCTCCCGCTCCATGGCGATCTTGAAGCCGAGGTTCGACATGACGGTGCCGACCACGGTGTCCTTGCGCAGCTTCCCGGCGTCCCGCATGGCGAGGGCGAGCACGGCCAGGATCTGGTCGCCGTCGATCTCCTCGCCCGCCGCGTCCACGGCCAGGCAGCGGTCGGCGTCGCCGTCGTGCGCGATGCCGAGGTCGGCGCCGTGCTCGACGACGGCGGCCCGCAGCAGCTCCAGATGGGTGGAGCCGCAGCCGTCGTTGATGTTGAGCCCGTCGGGCTCGGCACCGATCGTGACGACCTCGGCCCCGGCGCGGGTGAACGCCTCGGGCGAGACGTGGGCGGCGGCGCCGTGCGCCTCGTCCAGGACCACCTTCAGCCCGTCGAGCCGGTTCGGCAGGACCGCGATGAGGTGGGCGATGTAGCGGTCGAAGCCCTCCGTGTAGTCGGTGACCCGGCCGACCCCGGCGCCGGTCGGGCGCGCCCACGGCTCACCGGTGCGGTGCTGCTCGTAGACGGTCTCGATCCGGTCCTCCAGCTCGTCGGCGAGCTTGTGCCCGCCGCGGGCGAAGAACTTCACACCGTTGTCCGGCATGGCGTTGTGGCTGGCGGAGAGCATCACGCCGATATCGGCGCCGAGCGCGCCGGTGAGATACGCGACGGCAGGGGTGGGCAGCACGCCCACGCGCAGGACGTCCACGCCCGCGCTGGCGAGGCCCGCCACCACGGCGGCCTCCAGGAACTCTCCGGACGCGCGTGGGTCTCGGCCCACCACGGCGGTCGGCCGATGCCCCTCGAAGGTGCCCGCCTCGGCCAGTACGTGCGCCGCCGCGACCGAGAGACCGAGCGCGAGCTCGGCCGTCAAGTCCGCGTTGGCGACACCGCGCACGCCGTCCGTGCCGAAGAGTCGTCCCACTGGTGTCCTCCGAGATGCTCCGAAACCGCACAATCACAGCAACAAAAACGGGCAAAACGCAACAACCCACAGCGGCGCGGTGCGCCACCGGGCAGGGAAATGCCAATAAGCGTCTTATGCCGTTATACGCCCGCGAGGGGCGATAAACGAACGCCCCAGCAGCACGGAGTGTGCCGCCGGGGCGAACGTGTAAAACAGACGAGCAGGCGATTTAGCGCTTGCTGTACTGCGGGGCCTTACGGGCCTTCTTGAGACCGGCCTTCTTGCGCTCGACCGCACGGTCGTCGCGGGAGAGGAAGCCGGCCTTCTTCAGCGTGGCGCGGTTGTTGTCCACGTCCGCCTCGTTCAGCGCGCGGGCCACACCGAGGCGCAGGGCACCGGCCTGGCCGGAGACGCCGCCACCCGAGATACGGGCGATGACGTCGTAGCGGCCGTCGAGCTCGAGCACCTTGAAGGGCTCGTTGACTTCCTGCTGGTGCACCTTGTTGGGGAAGTAGTCCTCAAGGGTGCGACCGTTGATCTTCCACTTGCCGGTGCCCGGAACGATCCGGACGCGGGCGATGGCGTTCTTGCGACGGCCGAGGCCGGCCGCGGGCTGCGGGTCGCCGAAGCGGCCGGCGAGGGACTCGCTGGTGTACTCGCCCTCGACGGGAACCTCCGACTCGAAGGTGGTCACCTCGGCGAAGGTCTCTTCGCCCTCAGTTCCCTCGACGGGCGTCTCAACAGTGGTCTCGGCCACGATTCTCCTCAGATCTTTCTGTACGTCTTAGGGGGTGGCCGGAACTACTGCGCGACCTGGGTGATCTCGAACGGGACCGGCTGCTGAGCAGCGTGCGGGTGCTGGTCGCCCGCGTAGACCTTGAGCTTCGAGAGCATCTGACGGCCCAGGGTGTTCTTGGGGATCATGCCCTTGATGGCCTTCTCGACAGCCTTCTCGGGGTTCTTCGAGAGCAGCTCGTCGTAGCGCACCGAACGGAGACCGCCCGGGAAGCCCGAGTGGCGGTACGCCATCTTCTGGGTCTTCTTGTTGCCGGAGAGGTGGACCTTCTCGGCGTTGATGATGATGACGAAGTCGCCCATGTCCATGTGGGGGGCGTAGATCGCCTTGTGCTTGCCTCGGAGGAGGTTCGCAGCCGTGGTGGCCAGACGGCCCAGGACGATGTCCTGAGCGTCGATGATGTGCCACTGGCGCGTCACATCTCCGGGCTTGGGGCTGTACGTACGCACGGTCGTAGCCTTCGCTTCTTCAGTGGATGGGGGTCCAGACACATGGCACCTCTGAAGCGATCATGCAGCTGGGGCTCACAAGGCCGGGACACTGCCCGTATGCGAGCCACTGGTAACTGCTCCAGAGAACCTACGTAAGGGCCCTTCGCGTGAGAACGACGAAGCCAATACGCATAACAATCATCGATTGTACCCGCCACGCCCCCAGCGGGTCAAAACGCGCCGCCCCTACCGCGCCCGCTCCACCCTCCGCTCGTCCCACACCGGCTCGGTCGTCTCCCGGACCACCCCGTCCGAACCGAACACCAGATACCGGTCGAAGGACTTCGCGAACCACCGGTCGTGCGTGACGGCCATCACAGTGCCGTCGTACGCCTCCAGGCCGTCCTGCAGCGCCTCCGCCGACTCCAGGTCCAGGTTGTCCGTCGGCTCGTCCAGCAGCAGCGCCGTCGTACCCGCCAGCTCCAGGAGCAGGATCTGGAACCGCGCCTGCTGCCCGCCGGACAGCTTCTCGAAGGGCTGGTCCCCCTGCCGCTCCAGCTCGTACCGCCGCAGCACCGACATCGCCCCGCCCCGGTCCTTGGCGTGCTCCGTCCACAGGATCTCGACGAGCGTCTTGCCCAGGAGCTCCGGATGGGCGTGCGTCTGCGCGAAGTGCCCCGGCACGACCCGTGCCCCCAGCTTCCACTCCCCCGAGTGCGCCACCGGCTCCCCGGCCAGCAGCCGCAGGAAGTGCGACTTCCCCGACCCGTTGGATCCGAGGACGGCGACCCGCTCCCCGTAGAAGATCTCCAGGTCGAACGGCTTCATGAGACCGGTCAGCTCCAGCCCCTTGCAGGTCACGGCCCGCACCCCGGTGCGCCCGCCGCGCAGCCGCATCTTGATGTCCTGCTCGCGCGGCGGCTCCGGCGGCGGCCCGGCGTCCTCGAACTTCTTGAACCGGGTCTGCATCGCCCGGTAGCGCGAGGCCATGTCGGGGCTGATCGCCGCCTGCTGCCGCAGCCGGTGGACGAGCGCCTTCAGCCGGGCGTGCTCCTCCTCCCAGCGCCGCAGCAGCTCCTCGAACCGGGCGAACCGGTCCTTGCGCGCCTGGTGGTACGTGTCGAAGCCCGCGCCGTGCACCCACACATCGCTGCCCGCCGGGCTCGGCTCCACGCTGACGATCTTCTCGGCGGCCCGGGACAGCAGCTCCCGGTCGTGGGAGACGAAGAGCACCGTCTTACGGGTCTCCTTCAGCTTCCCCTCCAGCCACCGCTTCCCGGGAACGTCCAGATAGTTGTCCGGCTCGTCCAGCAGCAGCACCTCGTCCGGCCCCCGGAGCAGCGCCTCCAGCACGAGCCGCTTCTGCTCACCGCCGCTGAGCGTCCGCACCTCCCGCCACTGCGCCTTCTCGTACGGGACACCGAGCGCGGCCATCGTGCACATGTCCCAGACCGTCTCGGCCTCGTACCCCCGGGCCTCCGCCCAGTCGCTCAGGGCCTGCGCGTACGTCATCTGCGCGGCCTCGTCGTCGACCGTGAGGATCAGCTCCTCGGCCACGTCCACGGCCTTCGCCGCTTCCCGGATACGGGGCTGGGCCACGGACACCAGCAGGTCGCGCACGGTCCGCTCGTCCCGTACGGAGCCCACGAACTGCGCCATCACCCCGAGCCCGCCGCTCACCGAGACCGTGCCGCCGTGCGGCTGGAGCTCTCCCGCGAGCAGGCGCAGCAGGGTCGTCTTGCCCGCGCCGTTGGCCCCGACAAGGGCGACGACGGCCCCGTCCGCCACCCGGAACGAAGCGTCGCCGAGCAGCACCCGCCCGTCCGGTAGGTAGTACTCCAGGTGGCCTGCTTCAAGATGTCCCATACACAGCATTGTCACGGCCTGCGAAGCCCTGGCCCAACCGGTTTACGGTCGGTCTAAGATTCGCCGCATGAGCTTTGGGCAAGGGGGGCCCTCCTGGGGGCCGGGAGATCAGCACACTCCGGACTGGGCGGCACTGGCCGACGAGTCCGCCGCACGCGGCCGACGCAAGAAGTGGCTGATGATCGGCGGCGGCGTGCTCGCCACCGCCGTGGTCGGCGCGATCGTGGCCACGGCCGTCATCTCGACCAACAACGGCAACAAGCCGTCCGGCTCCGACAAGAACGCGAACGAGCTGCCGGCCCCGGCCGAGCTGCCCTCGGACACCTCCGAGCCCGCGCCGTCCTTCTCCTCGGTGGCGCCGCCGCCCCCGCCGGACCCGAAGGACTACATATCCGACGCCAAGAAGGACAAGGCGCCGATCACCGTCGACGGCTTCTTCCCCGGCAAGAAGCTGACGATGGGCGACCGCGTCCACATCAAGGGCGCCACGAACCGCACCACCAGCTGCGCCGCGGGCACCCAGGGCGCGCTCGGCGCGATCCTCACGAACAACGGCTGCGAGCAGCTCATCCGCGCCACGTACCGCAAGGACGGCATCGCGGTCACCGTCGGCGTCGCGGTGTTCAGGACCGAGGCACGGGCGCGGAAGGCCGCCAAGCAGGCGTCCGGCGGCATCGCGTCGCTCAGCGGCGAGGGCGTCCCCACCTTCTGCCGCGCCGGTACGGTCTGCCGCCGCACCGCCAACTCCTACGGCCGTTACGCGTACTTCACCGTCGGCGGCTTCACCGACGGCAAGCGCGTCACCACGGCCGACAAGAACGTGTACGCGGTCGGCGACGACCTGACGGACTTCACGTTCCGCCAGATCAGGCACCGGGGCGAGGTCCAGGCGTCCAACGCGGCGGCGGCCCCCGCCGGCTGACGCCCCACCGGGCACCGCCCCAGGGCGGTGCCCGAACGACCGTCGGCTCCCGAGCGGTTCAGCAGCAGCCCGCCCCCGGCAGCGTCCTGACATTCCGCGCCTCCAGAGCCCGCGCGGCCAGCAACTCATCGGCCGGGTACGCCACTTCCTCCAGGGTCAGCCCGTGCGGCCGCACCACGTGCACCGCGGGGTCCCGCACCTTCGCCGCCAGCACCTCGGCGGGCCACCCGGCCGGCCGGCGCCCGTCGCCCACGAACAGCGCCGCGCCGATCAGCGCCCGCACCATGTTGTGGCAGAAGGCGTCGGCCTGCACGGTCGCCGTGAGCACCCCCGACGCCTCGTCCCGTACCCAGCTCAGCTTCTGGAGCGTACGGATGGTGGTCGCGCCCTCGCGCTTCTTGCAGTACGCCGCGAAGTCGTGCTCCCCGACCATGAGGGCGGCGGCCTCGTTCATCGCGTCCATGTCCAACGGCCGGTCGTGCCACAGCACATGACCGCGGGTCAGCGGGTCGACGCCGCCGGGGCGGTCCCCCACCCGGTAGGCGTAGCGCCGCCACATCGCGGAGAACCGCGCGTTGAACCCGGCCGGCGCCACCGCCGCCCGCCAGATCCGCACATCCAGCGGCAGCCGCCCGGCCATCCGCCGCAGCAGCTTCTCCTCGTGCTCGGCCCACACCCCGGCCGGCAGGTCGACATGCGCCACCTGCCCCCGCGCGTGCACCCCGGCATCGGTGCGCCCGGCCACCGTCAGGTCGTAGGTGCGCGAGGACCGCGTCACGGTCCGCAGCGCGTCCTCGATCTCCCCCTGCACGGTCCGCCTGCTGGTCTGCTTCGCCCAGCCGGAGAAGTCCTTCCCGTCGTACGAAAGGTCCAGCCGCACCCGTACGAATCCGGGCTCCGCCTCGTCACTCACCACGCGTCCCCTCTCGAAACCCGTTCCGCCCCGTCACAGCGGAACGGGCCCGCACCGCCCCGAAGGGTGATGCGGGCCCGTCCCGTGGTCCTCAGAACGCTCAGGCGTCCTTGGACTCCGCGTCGGCCTCGGCCGGCTTGGCGTCCTCGACGACCTCGGCCGGAGCCTCGTCCTTCTTGAGGGCGTCTTCCTTGACCGCACGCTTCGTCGCGGCCTCGGCCTCACCGGTGGCCTGCTGGGCCACGGTCAGCGCCTCGACCAGCTCGATGACGGCCATCGGGGCGTTGTCGCCACGACGGTTGCCGATCTTGGTGATGCGGGTGTAACCACCGGGGCGGTTCTCGTACCGCGGGGCGATCTCGGTGAACAGCGTGTGCACGATGCTCTTGTCCGTGATCGTCTGCAGCACCAGGCGACGGTTGTGGATGTCGCCCTTCTTCGCCTTGGTGACCAGGCGCTCGGCGACCGGACGCAGGCGACGGGCCTTGGCCTCGGTCGTGGTGATGCGACCGTGCTCGAACAGCGACTTCGCCAGGTTGGCGAGAAGCAGACGCTCGTGCGCGGCGCTGCCGCCCAGACGGGCACCCTTTGCGGGACGCGGCATGGTGTTTCTCCTTGTGTGCTGCACCGGCCGTATCAGGTACCGGTGTCAGTTCCCACGAGGCGGCTGCCTCACGGAAGTCTTGATGAACCCCGGTCCGGGGCACCCAGCGATCCCGGGCGCCCCAGCCGGAGGCGTACTAGTACTGCTCGGTCTCCACGAAACCGGCATCCGCGTCGTCGTCCGCGCCGAACGCGTCCGCCGCGGCGGTCGGGTCGAAGCCGGGAGGCGAGTCCTTCAGCGCGAGGCCCATACCGGCCAGCTTCGCCTTGACCTCGTCGATCGACTTCGCACCGAAGTTGCGGATGTCGAGCAGGTCGGCCTCGGAACGCGCCACGAGCTCACCCACGGAGTGGATGCCCTCGCGCTTGAGGCAGTTGTACGAGCGGACCGTGAGCTCCAGCTCCTCGATCGGCAGCGCCAGATCGGCGGCCAGGGCCGCGTCCGTCGGCGACGGGCCCATGTCGATGCCCTCGGCGTCGATGTTGAGCTCGCGCGCCAGACCGAACAGCTCGACCAGGGTCTTACCGGCGGACGCCATGGCGTCGCGCGGGCGCATGGCCTGCTTGGTCTCGACGTCGACGATCAGCTTGTCGAAGTCGGTGCGCTGCTCGACACGGGTCGCCTCGACCTTGTACGTGACCTTGAGCACCGGCGAGTAGATGGAGTCGACCGGAATCCGGCCGATCTCCTGGCCCACCTGCTTGTTCTGGACGGCGGAGACGTAGCCGCGACCGCGCTCGACGGTCAGCTCCATCTCCAGCTTGCCCTTGCCGTTCAGCGTGGCCAGGACCAGGTCCGGGTTGTGGACCTCGACACCGGCCGGCGGGGCGATGTCAGCAGCGGTGACCAGGCCGGGACCCTGCTTGCGCAGGTACATCACGACCGGCTCGTCGTGCTCCGAGGAGACGACCAGCTGCTTGATGTTGAGGATGAGGTCGGTCACGTCCTCCTTGACGCCCGGCACGGTGGTGAACTCGTGCAGGACACCGTCGATCCGGATGCTGGTGACAGCAGCGCCGGGGATCGAGGAGAGGAGCGTGCGGCGCAGGGAGTTGCCGAGGGTGTAGCCGAAGCCCGGCTCCAGCGGCTCGATGACGAACCGGGACCGGAACTCGTCGACGACCTCTTCGGTCAGCGACGGACGCTGAGCGATCAGCATGAGGAGAATCCTTCAGTCGTGGGCACCCACTATTTGATGCCCGACAGATGAAACAAGGGTACGGGCGGCACACCCCCGAAGAGATGTACCGCCCGGTCCCACAGGTGCGCGTTACACGCGGACGGCCGTTACCGGCGTCCGTGCGTCAGACGCGACGACGCTTCGGCGGACGGCAGCCGTTGTGCGGCGTCGGGGTGACGTCCTGGATCGAACCGACCTCGAGGCCCGTGGCCTGGAGGGAGCGGATCGCGGTCTCGCGGCCGGAGCCCGGACCCTTGACGAAGACGTCAACCTTGCGCATGCCGTGCTCCTGCGCGCGGCGGGCGGCCGACTCGGCGGCCATCTGCGCGGCGAAGGGGGTGGACTTGCGCGAGCCCTTGAAGCCGACGTGGCCGGCGGAGGCCCAGGAGATCACGTTGCCCGAGGGGTCCGTGATCGAGACGATGGTGTTGTTGAACGTGCTCTTGATGTGCGCGTGGCCGTGAGCGACGTTCTTCTTTTCCTTGCGACGCACCTTCTTGGCTGCGCCCTGACGACCCTTGGGGGGCATGTCTTGACTCCAGATGGAGAGGGGAGGTGATCGGTCCTACAGCGAAGACCGCTGGATGCTGCGGATGTCCGGGGATCCGGACGCTCGCAGTGCGTCCGCTGAGGACTACTTCTTGCCCGGCTTCTTCTTACCGGCGATGGCGCGACGCGGGCCCTTGCGGGTACGCGCGTTCGTGCTGGTGCGCTGGCCGTGGACCGGCAGACCGCGACGGTGACGGATGCCCTGGTAGCAGCCGATCTCGACCTTGCGGCGGATGTCGGCCTGGATCTCGCGTCGAAGGTCACCCTCGGTGCGGAGGTTGGCGTCGACGTACTCGCGGATCTTGACCAGGTCCTCTTCGGCCAGGTCACGAACGCGGGTGTTCGGGTTCACGCCGGTGGTGGCGAGGATCTCCTTGGACCGGGTGCGCCCGATGCCGAAGACGTAGGTGAGGGCAACCTCCACGCGCTTTTCGCGCGGGATGTCAACACCTGAAACGCGTGCCATTCAATGGCTCCAGTTGTTATATCGGGGGTCTTCCGCAGTGCCGCTCCCGGCCGCCGACCTCTCGCTCGGAGAGGTGGTACGTCCGGGTCCCCGGCCCCCGCCGGAGGTGTCGTCAGCCGTGGCTTGGACGGGCTCTGCGTATGTACGTATTACGTGCGTCGCGCGAAGTGCTGCGAGATGCAGGTGGTCGTGCGTCAGCCCTGGCGCTGCTTGTGGCGCAGGTTGTCGCAGATGACCATGACCCGACCGTGACGGCGGATCACCTTGCACTTGTCGCAGATCTTCTTGACGCTCGGCTTGACCTTCATGGGATGTCAGGTTCTCCGGGTCAGTGCCATCACCGCGCCGAAACGGGGTGGGGGCAAGATCTACTTGTACCGGTAGACGATCCGGCCACGCGTCAGGTCGTACGGAGAGAGCTCCACCACGACCCGGTCGTCCGGGAGGATACGGATGTAGTGCATCCGCATCTTGCCGGAGATGTGCGCGAGGACCTTGTGACCGTTCTGGAGTTCCACCTTGAACATGGCGTTCGGGAGGGACTCGATCACGGTGCCCTCAATTTCGATGGCACCTTGCTTCTTGGCCACGCTTCGCCTTTCGAATCGGCTACCTTGATCGACTCTCATCGCCGTATGCGGACACACGGATGCACGAGAGCCGACGAGTCAGTCTACGTCAGCGGACTCCAAAAGACGAATCCGTCAAGTTTGCCCAGTGCGGATGATCCTTAGACCTGCGGAAGACCGGCGGGATCAGCCCAGCGGGTCGGGGGCCGCCGTGATGCCGTACTCCGCGAGCTTCGCCCGGCCGCAGTCCACCGCGGTCAGGACGAGCGGGCCGTTCTCCGTCAGGGCGATGGAGTGCTCCCAGTGCGAGGACCAGGTGCCGTCCGTCGTCAGGACGGTCCACTCGTCGCTGAGCACCTCCGTCTGCGCCGTACCGAGCGAGACCATGGGCTCGATGGCCAGGCAGACGCCCGGGACCAGCTTGATGCCCTTGCCGCGCTTGCGGGAGACGTAGTTCAGCAGGTGCGGGTCCATGTGCATCTCGGTGCCGATGCCGTGGCCGCCGTAGTCCTCGATGATCCCGTACTTGCCGGTGGCCGGCCGGGGCTGGCGGCGGATGTAGGACTCGATCGCCTTCGAGATGTCGACCAGCCGGTTGTTCACCTTCATCGCGGCGATGCCGGCCCACATCGACTCCTCGGTCACCCGGGAGAGCTCGATCAGCTCCGGAGCGTGACCGGTGCCGACGAAAGCCGTGTACGCGGCATCACCGTGCCAGCCGTCGATGATCGCGCCGGCGTCGATCGAGATGATGTCGCCGTCCTTGAGGACGGTCTTCTCGTCGGGGATGCCGTGCACGACGACCTCGTTGACCGAGGTGCAGATGGTCGCGGGGAATCCGCCGTACCCGAGGAAGTTCGACTTCGCCCCGTGGTCGGCGATCACCTTGCGCGCGACCTCGTCCAGGTCCTTCGTGGTGGCGCCCGGCACGGCCGCCTCACGGGTGGCGGCGTGAATGGCAGCGACCACCAGGCCGGCCTCGCGCATCTTCGCGATCTGCTCGGGGGTCTTGATCTGCACCATTGCTCGGCGCCTCTCTGCATCGAAGGATGGCGGCTGCGGCCGTACCCAACGATACGGCGCAAACAGTCGGCCGCGGCGCCCCTGGGGCGCCGCGGCCGACTGCGAAGGTGGGAAACGGGGCGTTGCTAGTCCTGGTCGGACTTCTGGAGCGCCTCCATGGCACGCGCGGTCACATCGGTGACCTTGCCGAGCGCGGAGATGGTCACTACCAGGCCCTGGGCCCGGTAGTAGTCGATGATCGGCTCGGTCTGCGTGTGGTAGACCTCCAGCCGGGTACGGACCGTCTCCTCGCTGTCGTCGTCCCGCTGGTACAGCTCGCCGCCGCAGGTGTCGCAGACACCCTCGGTCCGCGGCGGGTTGTACGTCACGTGGAAGACGTGCGCGCTGTCGCTGCGGCAGATGCGGCGGCCCGCGATCCGCTTCACGACCTCGTCCTCGGGGACCTCCAGGTCGAGGACCGCGTCCAGCTTTACGCCCTCGTCCTTGAGCATCGCGTCAAGGGCTTCGGCCTGACCCACGTTGCGCGGGAAGCCGTCGAGCAGGAAGCCGTTCACGGCGTCCGACTGGGCCATGCGGTCCTTGGCCATCCCGATGGTGACCTCGTCCGGCACCAGCTGACCGGCGTCCATGAAGGCGCGGGCCTGCTTGCCGAGGTCGGTGCCCCGGCTGATGTTGGCGCGGAAGAGATCGCCCGTCGAGATGTGCGGAATCGACAGGTTCTTGGCAAGGTACGCAGCCTGCGTTCCCTTGCCGGCACCAGGAGGCCCGACGAGGACGATTCGCATCAGCGGAGGAACCCTTCGTAATTGCGCTGCTGGAGCTGACTCTCGATCTGCTTCACGGTTTCCAGACCCACACCCACGATGATGAGGATGCTCGTCCCGCCGAACGGGAAGTTCTGGTTAGCACCGCCGAAGCCTGCCAACGCCATCGTCGGCACCAGAGCGATCAGACCCAGGTACAGCGAGCCCGGCCAAGTGATCCTGTTGAGCACGTAGCTCAGGTACTCGGCAGTAGGTCGACCAGCCCGGATACCCGGGATGAAGCCACCATACTTCTTCATGTTGTCGGCGACTTCCTCGGGGTTGAACGAGATCGCCACGTAGAAGAAGGCGAAGAACACGATCAACAGGAAGTACGTCGCGATGTAGTACGGGTGGTCACCCTTGACGAAGTGGTCCTGGATCCAGGTCGCCCAGCCCGCCTGGGAACCGGAGAACTGGACGATCAGGGCCGGGATGTAGAGCAGCGACGAGGCGAAGATGACGGGAATCACACCCGCCTGGTTCACCTTCAGCGGGATGTACGTGGACGTACCGCCGTACGACCGGCGGCCGATCATGCGCTTCGCGTACTGCACCGGGATACGGCGCTGGGCCTGCTCGACGAAGACGACGAGCGCGACCATCACGAAGCCGATGAGGATGACCGTGCCGAACTCGATCCAGCCGTCGGCCAGCTTGCCGCTCTCCTTGATGGCCCACAGGGCACCCGGGAAGCTCGCGGCGATCGAGATGAACATCAGGATCGACATGCCGTTGCCGATGCCGCGGTCCGTGATGAGCTCACCGAGCCACATGACGGCGGCGGTACCGGCGGTCATGGTGAGCACCATGACGACGGTGGTGAAGATCGACTGGTTCGGGACGATCTGGTCGCCCACGGAGCAGCTGCTGAACAGCGCACCGCTGCGGGCGGTTGCCACCAGACCCGTGCCCTGGAGGATGGCGAGCGCCACGGTCAGATAACGCGTGTACTGCGTGATCTTGGCCGTGCCGGACTGACCCTCCTTCTTGAGGGCCTCCAGCCGGGGGATGACGACGGTCAGCAGCTGGAGAATGATGCTGGCCGTGATGTACGGCATGATGCCGAGCGCGAAGATCGTGATCTGCAGCAGTGCACCACCGCTGAACATGTTCACCAGGCCGAAGAGGCTGTTGTTGCCCTTGCTTGCCTGGTCAACACAAATCTGGACGTTCTCGTAGCTCACACCGGGCACCGGGATGTGTGCCCCGAGCCGGTAAAGCACGATGATGCCGAGCGTGAAGAACAGCTTCTTGCGCAGGTCGGGCGTCTTGAACGCCCGGGCGAACGCGGTGAGCACGGTGCCTCCTGCGACCCCCGCGCAATGCGTAGAGGTGACGGTCTTGAGGATCGACGGATACGAAACAGTCAAAGGTCCCGGGGCAGTTGCCCAGGGAGATAGCACAACAACGCACGCCACCTTACCGGCGACCATGCCCGCCTAGGAACGACCAACCGGGGATGCCCCATATGAGAGGCATCCCCGGTCGGATGTTCAGTACATCGAGTTGTCCGAGTTGTCTCAGACGAGCTCGGTGACGGTGCCGCCGGCGGCGGCAATCTTCTCCTTGGCGGAGCCGGAGACGGCGTCAACCGAAACCTGCAGCGCCACGGAGATCTCGCCCTGGCCAAGGACCTTGACGAGGTGGTTGTTGCGCACAGCGCCCTTGGCGACCAGATCGGCCACCGTGACCTCTCCACCCTCGGGGTAGAGCGTCGCGAGCTTGTCCAGGTTCACGACCTGGTACTCCGTGCGGAACGGGTTCTTGAAGCCCTTGAGCTTCGGGAGACGCATGTGGAGGGGCATCTGGCCACCCTCGAAGCGCTCCGGAACCTGGTAACGAGCCTTCGTACCCTTGGTACCACGGCCTGCGGTCTTACCCTTGGACGCCTCACCACGACCCACACGGGTCTTGGCGGTCTTGGCGCCCGGGGCAGGCCGGAGGTTGTGGGCCTTCAGCGGGCTGTTCTCCGCCATGTCAGTCAACCTCCTCAACCGTCACGAGGTGGCGGACGGTGTGAACCATTCCGCGGAACTCGGGGCGGTCCTCCTTGACAACCGAGTCGTTCAGGCGCTTGAGCCCGAGCGAACGCAGGGTGTCGCGGTGGTTCTGCTTGCTGCCGATGTACGACTTCGTCTGCGTGATCTTGAGGCGAGCCATTACGCACCCGCTCCCGCACGTGCACGAAGCAGAGCCGCGGGGGCGACGTCCTCGAGGGGCAGACCGCGGCGAGCCGCGATCTCCTCGGGACGCTGCAGGCCCTTGAGGGCCGCCACGGTCGCGTGCACGATGTTGATCGGGTTCGAAGAACCGAGCGACTTCGACAGGATGTCGTGAACGCCGGCGCACTCCAGAACGGCGCGCACCGGGCCACCCGCGATCACACCGGTACCGGGGGAAGCAGGCTTGAGCAGGACGACGCCCGCAGCCTTCTCGCCCTGGATCGGGTGAGGGATGGTGCCCTGGATACGCGGAACCTTGAAGAAGCTCTTCTTGGCCTCTTCAACGCCCTTGGCGATGGCCGCGGGAACTTCCTTGGCCTTGCCGTATCCGACACCGACGGTGCCGTCACCATCGCCCACCACGACCAGCGCGGTGAAGCTGAAGCGACGACCACCCTTCACAACCTTGGCGACGCGGTTGATCGCGACGACGCGCTCAACGTACGCGGTCTTCTCGGCGGCGCTGGCGCCACCGTCACGGCCCTTCCGGTCCCGCCGCTCGCCGCCACCGGCACCGCTTCCGCGGCGCTGGGGTCCAGCCATTGGAATTACCTCTCTCTGTTACGTCCGCTGTGCGTAGGAACCGGGGCTTAGAACTTCAGCCCGGCTTCACGGGCGGCGTCAGCCAGAGCGGCAATCCGCCCGGCGTACTGGTTACCACCGCGGTCAAACACGACGGCCTCGACGCCTGCGGCCTTGGCACGCTCGGCGACCAGGGCGCCGACCTGCTGGGCCTGGGCGCTCTTGTCACCCTCGCCACCACGGATGGACACGTCCAGGGTCGACGCCGACGCGAGCGTGTGGCCCGCGATGTCGTCGATCACCTGAGCGACCATGTGGCGGTTGGAACGCGTCACGACCAAGCGGGGACGCTCCGGCGAACCGGAGATGTGCTTGCGGACGCGGATGTGGCGGCGCTTGAGAGCGGCACGCTTGTACGCGTCGCCCTTGGCGATCTTCACACCGTATGCCATGGCTACTTACCAGCCTTTCCGACCTTGCGGCGGATGACCTCGCCCGCGTACTTGACGCCCTTGGCCTTGTACGGGTCGGGCTTCCGCAGCTTGCGGATGTTGGCGGCTACCTCGCCGACCTTCTGCTTGTCGATGCCCTCGACGCTGAGCTTCGTGGGCGACTCGACCTTGAAGGTGATGCCATCCGGAGCCTCGATGAGGATCGGGTGGCTGTAGCCCAGGGCGAACTCCAGGTTGGAGCCCTTCGCCTGGACGCGGTAACCGACACCGCTGATCTCGAGCGCCTTGCTGTATCCCTGGGTCACACCGGTGATCATGTTCGCCACCAGCGTGCGGGACAGGCCGTGGAGGGCCTTGTTCTGACGCTCGTCGTTCGGGCGGACGACGTTCAGAACGCCGTCCTCACCCTTGGAGACCTCGATCGGCGCTGCGACGGTGTGCGTGAGGGTTCCCTTGGGGCCCTTCACCGCGACCGTGCGGCCATCGATGGTGACGTCCACACCGGCGGGAACCTGGATGGGGAGCTTGCCGATTCGCGACATGAGCTATTCCTCCGTTCCCGACTACCAGACGTAGGCGAGGACTTCCCCACCTACGCCCTTCTTGCTGGCCTGCTGGCCGGTCAGGAGACCGTGGGACGTGGAGATGATCGCCACGCCCAGGCCGCCGAGAACCTTCGGCAGGTTGGTGGACTTTGCGTAAACACGCAGACCCGGCTTCGAGATTCGCTTGATGCCGGCGATCGAGCGCTCGCGGTTCGGGCCGAACTTCAGCTCGAGGACGAGGTTCTTGCCGACCTCGGCGTCCTCGACCTTCCAGCCGGTGATGAAGCCCTCCTGCTGGAGGATCTCCGCGATGTGCGACTTGATCTTGCTGTGCGGCATCGCGACGTCGTCGTGATACGCCGAGTTCGCGTTGCGCAGACGCGTGAGCATGTCTGCGATGGGATCAGTCATGGTCATGAGTTGGCCTTCGGCCTCTCTCGCCGGGGTTTCCTGTATGCGCCATCCCTCTCCCCACTCAGTGGCGGGACGGGTGCGGTGCGGGGACCTACGGCGTAGTAAGTCGGTCTTGGGCGGCAGGCGCCCAACCCTTCAAGCCTACGGCATGAAAGGAGGGGCTCCTGCCGACCAGATGCTTACCGAGAGTCTCCGGGTAATCCCAACGCCCAAAGGGCGAGGGGAAATTACCAGGAGCTCTTGGTCACGCCCGGCAGCTCGCCACGGTGAGCCATCTCACGAAGGCACACGCGGCACAGGCCGAACTTGCGGTAGACGGAGTGGGGCCGGCCGCAGCGCTGGCAGCGGGTGTACCCGCGAACGCCGAACTTCGGCTTGCGGGCGGCCTTAGCGATCAGAGCCTTCTTCGCCACGGTCAGTTCTCCTTGAACGGGAAGCCGAGGTGACGAAGGAGGGCACGACCCTCGTCGTCGTTGGTCGCCGTGGTGACCACGGTGATGTCCATGCCCCGGACCCGGTCGATCTTGTCCTGGTCGATCTCGTGGAACATGACCTGCTCCGTGAGACCGAAGGTGTAGTTGCCACGGCCGTCGAACTGCTTGGGCGACAGGCCGCGGAAGTCACGGATACGCGGCAGCGCGAGCGACAGCGTACGGTCCAGGAACTCCCACATCCGGTCACCGCGGAGGGTGACGTGGCAGCCGATGGGCTGGCCCTCGCGCAGCTTGAACTGCGCGATGGACTTGCGGGCCTTGGTGACGGCCGGCTTCTGACCGGTGATCGTGGTGAGGTCCTTGACGGCCCCGTCGATCAGCTTGGAGTCGCGGGCGGCGTCGCCCACACCCATGTTGACCACGATCTTGACCAGACCGGGAACCTGCATGACGTTCTCGTAGGAGAACTCCTCACGCAGCTTGCCGGCGATTTCCTCGCGGTAGCGCGTCTTGAGACGCGGCGCAGTGGTGGTAGTCATCAGATGTCCTCACCGGTGCGCTTGGCAACGCGGATCTTGTTGCCCTCGTCGTCAAAGCGGTAGCCGACGCGAGTAACGACCTTGTTGCCGTCCTTCTCAACAACCAGCTGCACGTTGCTGACGTGGACGGGAGCCTCGGTCGTCACAATGCCACCGGTCTGCGAACCGCGAGCGGTCTGACCGGCCTTCGTGTGCTTCTTGACCCGGTTGACACCCTCGACGAGGACGCGGTCCTGAGCAGGGTAGGCAACGATGACCTTGCCCTGCTTGCCCTTGTCCTTACCGGTGATGACCTGAACCAGGTCGCCCTTCTTGATCTTCATGCTTACAGCACCTCCGGCGCGAGCGAGATGATCTTCATGAACTTCTTCTCGCGCAGCTCTCGGCCAACCGGGCCAAAGATGCGGGTGCCGCGGGGGTCGCCGTCGTTCTTCAGAATGACGGCGGCGTTCTCGTCGAAGCGGATGTACGAGCCATCCTGACGACGACGCTCCTTGACGGTGCGAACGATGACGGCCTTGACGACGTCACCCTTCTTCACGTTGCCACCGGGGATCGCGTCCTTGACGGTGGCGACGATGACGTCACCGATACCCGCGTAGCGGCGACCCGAGCCACCGAGAACACGAATGGTGAGAATTTCCTTCGCACCCGTGTTGTCGGCGACGCGCAGTCGCGACTCCTGCTGGATCACGTCTATCTCCTGATCGTCTGCCGGTTCCCGGCGGGGAGCTCCATGAGTGACTTACGAGGACGTAAGCGACCTGCGGAGACTCCCCACCGAGCCTGGCGGAACTTGCCTGAGGGGAATGCCCCTCAGGAATTACTTGGCCTTCTCGAGGATCTCGACGATGCGCCAGCGCTTCGAGGCGGACAGCGGCCGGGTCTCCATGATGATGACACGGTCGCCGACGCCGGCAGCGTTCTGCTCGTCGTGGGCCTTGAGCTTGTTCGTACGGCGGATGACCTTGCCGTACAGCGCGTGCTTGACACGGTCCTCGACAGCGACGACGACGGTCTTGTCCATCTTGTCGCTGACGACCAGACCCTCACGGGTCTTGCGGAAACCGCGGTCGGTGTTGGTCTCAGTCACAGTCTTCTCGCTCATCAGACGCTCTCCACCGTCTCGATGCCCAGCTCGCGCTCACGCATCAGGGTGTAGATCCGGGCGATGTCCTTACGGACGGACTTGAGCCGGCCGTGGTTCTCGAGCTGACCAGTCGCCGCCTGGAAGCGGAGGTTGAACAGCTCTTCCTTGGCCTCGCGGAGCTTGTTGAGAAGCTCCTCGTTGCCCAGCTCGCGCAGCTCGGACGCCTTGGTACCGGCCGACATCACGACTCACCTGCCTCGCGCCGAACGATCCGGCACTTCATCGGAAGCTTGTGAGCAGCGCGGGTAAGCGCCTCACGAGCAATCTTCTCGTTCGGGTAGGACAGCTCGAACATCACCCGACCGGGCTTGACGTTCGCGATCCACCACTCGGGAGAACCCTTACCGGAACCCATGCGGGTCTCGGCAGGCTTCTTCGTCAGGGGGCGGTCCGGGTAGATGTTGATCCAGACCTTGCCGCCACGCTTGATGTGGCGGGTCATCGCGATACGAGCTGCCTCGATCTGGCGGTTCGTCACGTACGCCGGAGTCAGCGCCTGGATGCCGTACTCGCCGAACGCAACCTGCGTGCCACCCTTGGACATACCGCTGCGCTTCGGGTGGTGCTGCTTGCGGTGCTTGACCCTACGGGGGATCAGCATTTCGGTCAGGCCTCCGTTCCGGTGCTCTCAGCAGCCGGAGCAGCGGCGGCGGGAGCGTCGGCCTTGGGGGCCTCGGCTGCCGGCGACTGCTGCGGCTTGCGGCCGCGACCGCCACGCTCGCCACCACGGCCACCGCGGCCGGCCGGGCGGTCAGCGCCGCCACGAGCCGGACGGTTGCCGGCGCGGGCTGCGGCGTTCTCGGCGCGGACCTCGGCGATGTTCTTGACGTCGCCCTTGTAGATCCAGACCTTCACGCCGATGCGGCCGAAGGTCGTCTTGGCCTCGAAGAAGCCGTAGTCGACGTTCGCACGGAGCGTGTGCAGGGGCACGCGGCCCTCGCGGTAGAACTCCGAGCGGGACATCTCGGCGCCGCCGAGGCGACCACCGCACTGGATCTTGATGCCCTTGGCGCCGGCCTTCATCGAGCTCTGCATGCTCTTGCGCATGGCACGACGGAAGGAGACGCGGGAGGAGAGCTGCTCGGCGACGGCCTGGGCCACCAGCTGAGCGTCCACCTCGGGGTTCTTGACCTCGAGGATGTTCAGCTGGACCTGCTTGCCGGTCAGCTTCTCCAGCTCGCCACGGATGCGATCGGCCTCGGCGCCGCGGCGGCCGATGACGATGCCCGGACGGGCGGTGTGGATGTCAACGCGGACGCGGTCGCGGGTGCGCTCGATCTCGACCTTCGAGATGCCGGCCCGCTCCATGCCCTTCGTCATCATGCGACGAATGGCGACGTCTTCCTTGACGTAGTCCTTGTACAGCTTGTCGGCGTACCAACGGGACTTGAAGTCCGTGGTAATGCCGAGCCGGAACCCGTGCGGGTTTACCTTCTGGCCCATTACCGGGTTCCTTCCTTGCTGCTGACGACCACGGTGATGTGGCTGGTCCGCTTACGGATCCGGTAGGCACGGCCCTGAGCACGCGGACGGAACCGCTTCAGGGTCGGGCCCTCGTCCACGTACGCCTCGCTGATGACCAGCGAAGAGGCGTCGGTGTGGTCGTAGTTGTGTGCAGCGTTGGCAATGGCGCTGTCAAGCACCTTGCCAACCGGCACGCTCGCGGCCTGCGGGGCGAAACGCAGGACCGCCTGAGCCTCCGTGGCATCCATGCCACGGATGAGGTCCACCACGCGGCGGGCCTTCATGGGCGTGACGCGGATGTACCGCGCCTGGGCCCTGGCTTCCATGGTTGTCCCTTCGGTGTAAGTCATAGTCGTTTCCACCCCGCGCTAGCGGCGCTTCGACTTCCGGTCGTCCTTGACGTGGCCGCGGAAGGTGCGAGTCGGCGAGAACTCGCCGAGCTTGTGGCCGACCATCGACTCGGTGACGAACACCGGGACGTGGATCTTGCCGTTGTGCACCGCGATGGTGTGACCCAGCATGGCCGGGACGATCATCGAGCGACGGGACCAGGTCTTGATGACGTTCTTGGTGCCTGCCTCGTTCTGTACGTCCACCTTCTTGATGAGGTGGCCGTCGACGAAGGGCCCCTTCTTGAGACTGCGCGGCATCTAAACCCGCTCCTAGCGCTTCTTGTTCGTCTTGCGGCGGCGGACGATGTACTTGTTGCTCGCCTTCTTGGGAGAACGAGTACGACCCTCCTTCTGACCCCACGGCGAGACCGGGTGACGACCACCGGAGGTCTTGCCTTCACCACCACCGTGCGGGTGGTCAACCGGGTTCATCGCGACACCGCGGACGGTCGGGCGAACGCCCTTCCAGCGCATACGGCCGGCCTTGCCCCAGTTGATGTTCGACTGCTCGGCGTTGCCGACCTCACCGATCGTGGCGCGGCAGCGGGCGTCGACCAGGCGGATCTCACCCGACGGCATACGAAGGTGGGCCATGGTGCCCTCCTTCGCCAGCAGCTGCACGGAGGCACCCGCGGAACGGGCGAACTTCGCGCCGCCGCCGGGCCGCAGCTCGATGGCGTGGATGGTCGTACCGACCGGGATGTTGCGCAGCGCCAGGTTGTTGCCCGGCTTGATGTCTGCGGTCGGACCGTTCTCGACACGGTCACCCTGCGACAGGCCACGGGGAGCGACGATGTAACGCTTCTCGCCGTCCGCGTAGTGCAGCAGCGCGATGCGCGCGGTGCGGTTCGGGTCGTACTCGATGTGCGCGACCTTGGCCGGCACGCCGTCCTTGTCGTGACGACGGAAGTCGATCACACGGTAGGCGCGCTTGTGGCCACCACCCTGGTGGCGAACGGTCACACGACCGGCGTTGTTACGGCCGCCCTTGCTGTGCAGGGGGCGGACCAGCGACTTCTCCGGCGTGGACCGCGTGATCTCGACAAAGTCGGCGACGCTGGAGCCACGACGGCCCGGGGTCGTCGGCTTGTACTTGCGGATACCCATTTCTCAGTCCTCGTCCGATTCCGGACGACTCGACCTCCGTCAGGAGGTCGGGCCGCCGAAGATGTCGATACGGTCGCCCTCGGCGAGGGTCACGATGGCGCGCTTGGTGTCAGCACGCTTGCCGAAGCCGGTCTTGGTCCGCTTGCGCTTGCCCTGCCGGTTGATCGTGTTGACCCCGGTGACCTTGACCGAGAAGACCGCTTCCACGGCCTGCTTGATCTGGGTCTTGTTGGAGCCGGGCGCGACGATGAACGTGTACTTGTTCTCGTCGAGCAGCGCGTAGCTCTTCTCGGAGACCACGGGCTTGACGAGAACGTCACGCGGGTCCGAGTACGTCTTGCTGGTAACGGTCGCCTCGCTCATCAGGCGTCGCTCCCTTCGGTCTCAGCGGTCTGGGGGCCAGACACGAAGGACTCGAAAGCGGCCTGGGTGAAGACCACGTCGTCAGAGACGATCACGTCGTACGTGTTCAGCTGGCCCGGCTCCAGGATGTGCACCTGGGGCAGGTTGCGTGCGGACAGCCACGCGGCCTCGTCGGCGCGGTCGACGACCAGGAGCACGTTGTTGCGCTCACTGATCTTGCCGAGCAGCGTCTTGGCGGCCTTCGTGGAGATCGCACCCTCGACCACGCCGGTGACGACGTGGATACGGGAGTGACGCGCCCGGTCGGAGAGGGCACCGCGCAGGGCGGCGGCCTTCATCTTCTTCGGGGTGCGCTGCGAGTAGTCACGCGGCTGCGGGCCGTGGACGACGCCACCGCCGGCGAACTGCGGCGCACGGGTCGAACCCTGGCGCGCGCGGCCGGTGCCCTTCTGGCGGTACGGCTTGCGGCCACCGCCTCGGACCTCGGCGCGGGTCTTGGTCTTGTGCGTGCCCTGACGGGCAGCTGCCAGCTGTGCGACGACGACCTGGTGGATCAGCGGAACGCTGGTCTTGGCGTCGAAGATCTCCGCGGGGAGCTCGACGGTACCGGCCTTGTCGCCTGCCGGCGAAAGGATGTCAATGGTGCTCATTACCTCAAGCCCCCTTGGCCGCGGTACGGACCAGGACGAGGCCGCCGTTCGGACCGGGGACCGCGCCCTTGATGAGGAGCAGACCCTTCTCCGCGTCAACCGCGTGGATGGTCAGGTTCTGGGTGGTGACCCGCTCGTTGCCCATGCGACCCGCCATGCGCATGCCCTTGAAGACACGGCCGGGGGTGGCACAGCCACCGATGGAGCCGGGCGAACGGTGCTTGCGCTGCACGCCGTGGCCGGCGCCGAGGCCCTTGAAGTTGTGACGCTTCATGACACCGGCGAAGCCCTTGCCCTTGCTCTTGCCCGTGACGTCAACCTTGACGCCGGACTCGAACACCTCGGCAGTGACCTCCTGGCCCAGCGTGTACTCGCTGGCGTCAGGGGTGCGGAGCTCCACCAGGTGGCGGCGCGGGGTGACGTCGGCCTTGGCGAAGTGGCCCTTGAGGGGCTTGTTCACCTTGCGCGGGTCGATCTCGCCGAAGGCGATCTGGACCGACTCGTAGCCGTCGTTGTCGTTGGTGCGGACCTGGGTCACGACGCAGGGCCCGGCCTTGACGACGGTCACCGGGACGACCCGGTTGTTCTCGTCCCAGACCTGGGTCATGCCGAGCTTCTCGCCCAGGACGCCCTTAATGTTCTTAGCCATCTCGCGCGTCACCTCAGAGCTTGATCTCGATGTCGACGCCCGCCGGCAGGTCGAGACGCATGAGCGAGTCAACCGTCTTCGGCGTGGGGTCGAGGATGTCGATGAGGCGCTTGTGCGTGCGCATCTCGAAGTGCTCGCGCGAGTCCTTGTACTTGTGCGGCGACTTGATGACGCAGTACACGTTCTTCTCAGTGGGCAGCGGCACCGGGCCCGCGACCGACGCACCAGTGCGGGTCACCGTCTCGACGATCTTCTTCGCCGAAGAGTCGATGACCTCGTGGTCGTAGGCCTTGAGCCGGATGCGGATCTTCTGTCCCGCCATGGCTACTAGTAGTCCTGTCTCTCGAAACGCTCTGGAACCCGGGGGTTCTCGTAACTCCTCCGCCGACCCACGCGGTCGGGCGTGTCGCATCCCCTCTACGAAAATCTCCCGAAGGAGATCCCAACCAAGGGGGTGCGGGCCCGAGGACCGCGGAACCGGGGGCGGAACACCCACCGGGTGCCTGGCCGGCGCCCTGCTTTACTTCCCGGAAGATTCCCGTACGTCCGGCCCGCATGGGGCCGACGAGTACTGTGGGACTCGCTTCCGGTCCTCCCGGCGGGAGGCGCGCAGCATTGACACTCAACCGAGCAACCTGGTCAGTGTGCCATACGGGGTGTGAGCCTGGCCAATCGGGCCCAGGATCTTACCCCCCGCGAGGGAGCGGTCAAACGCGGGCGCGCATTCGGCGCGTCCCCGGCCGGGTGTGGGCCTTGGACTGGGGCGCGCGTACGTAGAGGGGTCAGCGCCCGGAGGCGTACCCGGCGGCGTACGGGACGAAGCGCACCCATGCGGCGGGGGTAAGGGCGAGAAGCGGACCCTGGACGTCCTTGGAGTCGCGGATGTGGACGGTGTCCGGGGTGGTCGCGACCTGGACGCAGTCACTGGGATTACTGCTGTCGCTGTAGCTGCTCGTGAACCACTCCAGCGCAGAAACGTCCCGGGTCGAGGGCTTGCGGATCATGTCGCTCCCACGGCAGAGGGGGTCAGTGCCCGGCGGCGTACGAGACGAAACCAGCCCACGCGGCGGGAGCGACGGCGAGGCGCGGGCCCCGGACGTCCTTGGAATCACGGACGTGCACGGTGCCAGAGGCGGTGGCAACCTCGACGCAGTCGTTGCCGTCGCCACTGCTGCTGTAGCTGCTCTTGAACCACTTCAGCGCGGAAGCGTCCCCGGCGGTCGGCTTGCGGATCATGTCGCTCCCACGGCAGAAGGGGTCAGTGCCCAGCGGCGTACGAAACGAAGCCAGCCCACGCGGCAGGGGTAACAGCGAGACACGGGCCCCGGACGTCCTTGGAATCACGGACGTGCACGGCGCCGGGGGTAGCGGCAACCTCGACGCACTCGCTGCCGTTGCTGCTATCGCTGTAGCCGCTCTTGAACCACTTCAGCGCGGAAGCGTCCCCGGCGGTCGGCTTGCGGATCATGTCGCTCCCACGGCAGAAGGGGTCAGTGCCCAGCGGCGTACGAAACGAAGCCAGCCCACGCGGCGGGAGTAACGGCGAGGCGCGGACCCCGGACGTCCTTGGAATCACGGACGTGCACGGCGCCGGGGGTAGCGGCAACCTCGACGCACTCGCTGCCGTCGCTGCTATCGCTGTAGCTGCTCTTGAACCACCGCAGCTCGGAACCGTCCCAGGCAGAGGGCTTGCGGATCATGTCTCTCCCAGCACTTGCTCGACGAAGGCCATCGACTCCCGAGGGGTGAGAGCCTGGGCCCGGATCATGCCAGACCGCAATTCGAGGATCCGGATCTGCTTCGGATCCGAGACGGGGCGCCCACCGAACGCTCCATCGGAGCGCCCCACCGCCGTACCGTCCTTGAACTTCAGCAACTGGATTAGCCCGCCGATCCCCGCGTGCTCTTCGCGGCCTATCGGCATTACCTGAACGGTTACGTTCCGCAATTTGCCAATCACCAAGAGGTGTTCCAGCTGACGGCGCAGCACAACTTTACCTCCGAGCGGACGCCGGAGCACCAGCTCTTCCAGGACGAATCCGAGCGTCGGAGCGGGTGACCGCTCGAAGATGATCTGGCGGGCCATACGCGCAGCCACGGCCCGTTCGATCTCGTCCTGCGAGTAGGCGGGTTGGCGCATCGCGAACAATGCACGCGCGTACTCGGTCGTCTGCAGCAGACCGTGGACGCTGCTGTTGCTGTAGGCCAGCAACTCCACCGCCCGAGCTTCCAGCTTCGCCAGTTCGCGGATCTTCTTCGGGTACCGCACCTCCGCGACATCCGGCTTCATCGCCGCGAGCTTGCCGCCCGCCCCCAGCACCGCGTCCGCCCGGTCCAGGAACTCCGGGCGGGGGATGCGCCGGCCGCCCTCCACCTTGTAGACGAGGTCCTCCCCGTACCCCATCTGCGCCCCGAGCTCGCACGCCCGCATCCCCGCCGCCTCGCGCCACGCCTTGATCTGGCGGCCCACGGCGGCGACCACCGCCACCCCGGACTCGTCGTCGGGATCGACGTCCCAGCCGGGCTCGTCCGCGCTGCCGCCCCCGTGCTCCGTACCGTCCCCGTACCCCGCGCCGTCCCCGCGCTCCGTGCCGTCCCCGTGCCCCGTACCGTCGCCAACCACGCTCATGCGAGCCCCACTTCCGACGTGCGTGCCGTTCTTCTCTCAACCGCGTCCGTTCCCGGTGCGTCACGCCGGACAGTCGGGACAGCGCCGGACAAGCCCTGGACAATCACCGTACGCAAGGGCTCAGTCACTGGGCACGGTACGCAGAGGCGGCCACGCTGAGTGACATGAACCAAGGAATGGTCCGCACCCAACGCCCCGCCGCGAGCCGGACGTTCACCGTGCTGCTCTCGCCCACCCGGCGGGCGGCCAGGCTCGCCCGGCTGCTCACCGTGGCCCGTCTCGGCGCCTGGGGGCTCCCTTCGGAGTCGGCGGCGCACATCGTCGCCGAGCTGGCGGCGAACGCCTCGGTGCACGGCCGGGTACGGGGCCGGGACTTCCGGCTGCACCTCGCGGTCCATGGCGAGGCCCTGCTGCGGATCGAGGTGGCCGACACCCGGGGCGACAGCGTTCCGCCCGGTCCGGGGGCCGTCAAGGCGCCCGAGGACGACGCGGAGAGCGGGCGGGGCCTGCTCATCGTCGAGGCCCTGGCCGACCACTGGGGCGTCGCCCCCGGACCCGTACCGCTCAAGACGGTGTGGGCGGAACTCGACCTCGCGCGCTGACGGCCTCCACCGGGTCGTGAGACGTCACGACCCGGTACAACCCCCCACCGGATCGTGCGCGGCCACGACGCGGTGGCGCACGACATCAACCACGTAAAGAACTGGGAGAAATAACCCCACCCGACCCCACCCCGTCCACCACCTGTCGCGCCCCGGGGGCTGGTCACTCACACGGGTGAGGTTTGCCAACTCGGCTGGCTTTCGCGCCGGTTGGGGGGCATATGCTCGCGCCACAACACCAGCACATACGTCGGCCCCCGGCCGGGACAGCAATCCCGATCGAGGGCCTGACCAACGAGGAAGAAAGCCCTTCCCGATGGATACGCAGCAGAGTACTGCCCTCACCCGCGCCCTGGCGGAGGTTCCCGGACCTCTCCCGGCCTCCGGCGTGATCCACATCGTGATCCCGCACACCAGCCGCTTCACGGTCGTCGGCAACCACCTCGCCCAGCACCCCGGCCTCAGCTCCACCGCCGTGGGCATCGCCGTGCGCATCCAGTCGCTGCCCCCGGGGGCCGACGTGGGGATCAAGGCGCTTGCCGCCCGCTTCCCCGAAGGTGAGAGCCGCATCGCCGCCGCCCTGCGCGAGCTGGAGGCCCACGGCTACCTGCAACGGACACGTACCCGCCTGCCGGGGGGCAGGATCGTCACCCGCACCGTGTTCTGCAACCAGCCCGCAGAGCTTTTACGCACACGTACGGCGGCCGCGCCACCGACCCCGCCAGGCCGGTTCCCGGCGCCAACACCGGCCCCGCCACCGGCAGTGGCACCGGCGCCGATGCCCGAGCCGCCCGCGCCACAGGCACCCGTAGCTCCCGCCGTACCGGAAGCACCCGGCCCCGCCGCCGTACCGGAGCCCCACCCGCCGGTCCCGGCCCCGGCACCCGCCCCGTCGTCACCGCCCTGCGCTCCCCCACGCAGCTCGCGCTTCGTACCGCCGCCGACCGCGCCCAAGCCGCCGCCCCCGCCACTCCCCCAGCCCCGCGAACTCACCCCGGAACTGCACCGCACCGCCACCGCGCTCGTCACCGATCTGCGCCGCCATGCGCCCCAACTCGCGCTGTCCGAGAACGACGTCCGCCATCTGGCACCTGGTGTCGCGGCCTGGCTCGAACGCGAGGCTCCCCCCGACACCATCCGCCACGCGCTCACCAACGACCTTCCCCGTCCCCTCAGGCACCCGGCGAAACTCCTCAGGCACCGGCTGACCGCCCTCCTGCCCCCACCGCTCCCCGGCGCCCACGACCTCGCGCTCCCTCGCCGCCGTGTCGCCGTCACCCCGTTCCAGACCTGCGACGGCTGCGACCGCGCGTTCCGCTCCCACAGCCCCGGCCACTGCCGCGACTGCCGGACCGAACCGGCGCGGACCGCCGCCTGAGGACTGCCCGCCGGGCGCTCGCGGCCGCCCGCCCTGTCCTATCCGTACGTGATCGCAGTCCCGTAGGCCACTACGTACCAGGAACCGGCGTCCACCCCTTTCTGGATGGACGTCAGGCGTGCGCCGATGACCTCGCTGGCCCCGACCTGGGCCGCGTTCACGCTCAGGGACGAGAACGCTTCGCCGGGGAAGATCTGCTGGTCGCCCCAGACGACCCAGCTGTTGGTGACGGGGCGGTTCATCTGCTGGGGGCTGTCGACGGTGAGTACCGGGACCGGAAAAGAGAGTCTTCTCGCCATAACCACGGCATGGTGCCAGGGTCCGACCCGTTCGACAACGGACGGTGCACACGCGTGACCGGGCAGTAGGGCGGCAGTAGGGCTGCCGGGCGACAACCCGGTACGCGCCCCGGACGGGATCACACGGCCGCGATCGGTCCCAGGTAGGTACCGCCGGAGACATCGATGGTCTGACCGGTCACCCAGCGACCCTGCGGGCCCGCCAGGAAACCCACCACATCCGCGACGTCCTCCGGCTCGCCGATCCGTCCGAGGGCGGTGATCGACTCCAGTACGGCGACCGCCTCGGGAACGGCGGCGTAGGGGGCGATCATGTCGGTGAGCACCACCCCGGGCTCCACCGTGTTCACGGTGATCCCACGTCGGCCCAGGTCGTTGGCGAGCGACGGGCCGAGGGCCGCGAGCGCCGCCTTGGTGACGGTGTAGCCGATCTGGCCGGGTTCCGCGATCCGGGTGGCCGCCGAGCCCATGTTCACGATCCGTCCGCCGTCCCGCAGCAGCGGCAGCGCCCGCTGGATCACGAAGAGCGGCGTGCTCACGTTCACCGCCAGCAGCCGCTCGAACTCCTCCTCGGTGAGCTGCCCGATCGACCTGGCCGAGTGGATGCCCGCGTTGTTGACGAGGATGTCCAGACCGTCCACACCGTGGTCCGCCAGCCCGGCGGTGAGCCCTTCGAACAGCCGGTCCACCGCCCCGCTCTCACCGAACCGGGCCCGCACCGCGAACGCCCGGCCGCCGGCCTCGGCGATCCGCGCCACGGTCTCGGCGGCGGCCGCGTCGTCGCCGCCGTAGTGGACCGCGACCAGTGCCCCCTCGGCCGCGAGCCGCAGGGCGACCGCCCGCCCGATCCCACGCGAGCCGCCCGTCACCAGTGCGGCCCTGCCGTCCAGTTCCCCCATGACCGACTCCCCCTCGCGATGCCCCGGCCAGATCCAGGAGCGGTTCACCCTATGCGGCCTCGTGACCCGAGGACTGCGCCTCCGAAGTCACGTGTGTTTGAGCTTCGACGGGTACACCTGGTGGGACGGGTCCCACCAGAGCAGGTGAAAGATGTTGCCGACGAGGAATCCGTACAGCCGCTGTGTGCCCGTGAACTCCAGGCGCTGGATCCTCGTCGCGTCGCCGAAACCGATGACCGCCAGCCTCGCCACGGCGTCCCTGCTCAGGCCGCCGGGCAGTTCGTACTCCTTGAAGAAGCGACGGGTCGTGCGTAACTCGTTGAGTGTCATGGTTTCGCAGTCGCGCAGCTTGGTCAGCACCTCGCACAGGGTGGCCGGATCCATGCCGTCGAAGCCCCAGGGCCCGTCGTGATCGACATGTGTGAAGCGCCAGCAGACCCGGTCGTCCGAGGGTGTCAGACCGGGGAGCAGCGAGCGGACGTCACCGATCCGCTTTCCCTGTGCCGCCCCGCTGGGCGGGAGCGCCAACTTCTTCTTGACCCGTCCCCCCTTGGACATCAGCCGTGCTGCTCCTCGTGCTCAGCCAGCGCGCCGAAGAAGTCCGCGATCTCCTCATCGAGCAGCGGTTCGTTGCTCCGCTCCAGATCGGGTGCCTGGGCGCGCTCCCGCGCATGGACCCATGGCCCGGTCCGATGCGTCATCTCGGACAGCTCGTGGGCGGAGTACACAAGCATGTTCTCCAGCACGATGTCGACCGATTCCCGCTCCTGGTCGTCCAGCTCTGCCGCGTTTCCGTCGATGTCGCCCTGTTTGAGCTCGAAGCGGCCGCGGTGCTTGCTGTACAGCTCCGGGGCCACCGGACCGTTGGCCCAGGCCTCGAAGCGCTCGGCGAAGAGCGGGCGGTCCTCCCACGCCAAGTGGTAGCCGTAGGAGAAATAGCAGAGCTTCTGCAGCTTCATGGCCGACATCGGTGCGGCCTGCCGCAGGATGTACGCGGCTACGTCGTGCACGGTTGCCATGGTCCGTCCCCTCTGTCACTCGCCGTCACCCTAGAGCCCTACGCCCCCGTCGACGTCCTCGAAGCTCCCGGGCAGGTGAGGCCACCCCCTGTCAGGCCAGCGTACGGGCAGGGTCCGACAGCGACAGGACCGAAGCCGGAGGAATCAACCTCAGCAGCGGTGTTCCCCCGGACGGGTGAATCAGCTCGCCTGAAAGAATCCGGCCATGTCTACGAGCACGAAGCCGGGCTGGGCCTTCCGCACCGCCACCCCCGAGGACATCGAGCCCCTGGCAGAACTGCGGGCCCTGGTGATGCGCCCCGACCTGGAGCGCCTGGGGCGGTACGACGAGCACCGCGTACGGCAGCGGCTGCGCGACGCGTACGCCCCGGAGCACACCTCGGTGATCCTCGTGGACGGAGCGCTCGCGGGCTGCGTGTCCCTGCGCCCCGGGACGGACGGCGCGACTGGCGGCGCGACGGGCGGCACCGCGGACAACGCGCCGGACGGATGGTGGCTGGAGAACTTCTACCTCTCCCCCGCGCTCCAGGGCCGCGGCATCGGCACCGGCGTACTGCGCTCCCTGCTGGAGCGGGCCGACCGGGAGGGCGCCCCCGTGCGGCTGGCCGTGCTCCGGGGAAGCGCCGCGCGGGCCCTGTACGAGCGGCACGGTTTCATCGAGGAGCGCCGGGACCCGGTCGACGTGTTCATGGTCCGCGAACCGGTGGGCTGACACCACTTTCCCCGTTCGCCCGGACCTGTCCGGCCCGGCGCCCTACCCTGGTCCTCCACGGCTCTCGGGGGAGGCTCGGTGCGTCTGCTGATCGATGTGGTGGAAGGTGACTGGGCGGCCTTCTACGGCCGCTACGGGAACCGGACCGCATGGCGGCTCGAACGCCTGGAATCCTTCTGCTCCGATACGGGCACCGCCTCGTCCGGCGGCGCGGAAGACACCTCGGCCCGCTGGCACGAGCTGTACGACGCCGCGCTCGGCCGGGCCTTCGAGATCTCCGTACCGCTGTCCATGACCGTGGCCGACTGCCGGAGACTCGCGCTGGGCGAGGCCCGCCGGCGCGGTGCCGCCCGGCCGGATGCGGGGCCTCCGGCGGACGGGAGGGACCCGTTCGCGGACCGGGTCCTGGAGACCTGGCTGGCCGACCCCGTCACCGACGAACGGTTCGACGAGGGGCTGACGCTGGAGCGGGCCGGTCTCGGCGAGGACGACCTCGTCGTCCTGTGCGTCGAGCGCACCGCCCTGGGCGGTTACGCCATGGGCCCGGCCATGAACCCGGCCGTCCTGCTGGAGCGGCTGCAGCTCGCCATGAACGGGGCCGCCCCCGACAACGGGCCGAGGCTGTGGGGCGTACTCCTCTACACCACGGCCGACGTGGAGCTGGCGACGTACGTCCGGACGCACTTCGAGGACCTCAACGCCCTGTCCGGGCCGAACACCCGGGTCTTCGTCGTCGAGCGGCAGGCCCGATGGGCCGAGGCACGGAAGTACTGGCGCGCGCACCTGGAGCCGGAGCTGTACCGGGTGCTCTCGTCGATGCGGTGGCTCCACTGGCAGCCGTACGACCCCCAGGGCGCGTACGAGATCGCCGCGCAGCTCAAGGTGGACCCGGAGCTTTTGCCCTGCCTGGTCTTCTTCGACGGCCGGCCGGGAGTGCCGTGGGGCGAGCGGAAGATCGTCTTCCCGGTGGAGGACGTCACCCCGAGGTACTTCCGTACCCTCTTCGGCCGCATCACCAGAGCTCTCGAAACAGCCCCTCCGCTGGGGGAGGCGCCACCGGGCGGCAGCTACTACGGACCGCTGTCGTACGAGAGCGATCGGGACAGCGCCACGAGCGACAGCCGTACCGTACTGGGCGCACTGCTGCGCAGCGGCCGGGGCGGCGACGCCGCGGCCTTCGCCTCGGTCGAAGCGGCCCAGCGGGCGATCAGGGCGGCCCTGCGGCCGGCCCCCGCGCCGAGCACCGATTACCACCTCGACAACTGCCGGGTCATTCTCACGCCAGGAGCATCCGTGACCGAGAATTTCCACTTCCACGGGCAGAACACCACCTTCATCAACCGCCCCGTGAACACCGTCATCCAGGACTTCCAGAACCAGCACGGAACGGCCCTGTGCCACGAGGAGCTGCGCAGCCTGCTCCGGCTGACCCTCTCCAGTACGGACCTCGCCGACGCCGACCGCGACGAGGCCGCGGCGGCCGTGCACGACCTGGCCCGGCTCTCCGCGGAACCCGAGCCGGACGGGCCCGCGGTCCGGCTGCGGGCGGAGCGGCTGCGGGAAATGCTCGCGGGGGCCGCCGATATCGCGCAGCCCGCCCTGGCGATCATCGCCTCTGTCGTCGCGGCCGTGGCCGGGTAGCGGGCGACCGTACCGCACCGTTCCGGGCCACCGTTCCCGGCCACCGCGCCCGGTGACCGCCCGCGAGGCAGACAGCACGAGGCGGACAGGCAGGCAGGCACGCACGCAGGCACGCAGGCACGCAGGCAGGCATCGCAAGGCAGGTATAACGCCGCGTTGTGTCCAAGCGTTAGTACCCGGTTCACTCCGTCTTCGGGACCCTGGGGCCGACCGACCCCCACAGACACGCCCACCGGCGTGCCTCCCCCGAAACGAGGAACCATGCGAATAGCCAGGTTCGTGCCCGCCGTCGCCGCCGCGGCGGTCTCCGTCCTCGCCCTTCTCGCACCCACCGCCTCGGCCTCCCAGGCCACCCCGTCCCCCACGGCCCAGGCCGTCCAGCCGATCATCGGCGGCGGCTACGCGCAGAACGCCCCGTGGGCCGCGCGTCTCTTCTCCAACGGCCAGGAGACCTGTTCGTCGACGATCATCGCGCCGACGTGGATCCTCACGGCGAAGCACTGCGTCACCGGCGGCGGGCTGTCGTTCCGGATCGGCAGCCTCGACCAGCACAGCGGCGGCACGGTGGCGAACGGTGTGCAGACCTACACCCACAGCGCGGACCTTGCGCTGGTGCGGCTGGACCGGTCCGTGCAGGGCACCTACTCCCCGCTCGGTCAGCCCGGCTCGGTGAGCGTCGGGCAGAGTGTCCAGGTGTTCGGCTGGGGCGCCACCTCGCAGTGCGGCTCCGAGATCAACTGTCAGTCGCGCTATCTGAAGGTGGCCAATGTGACCGTCAGCGGCGGCTGCACCGACGCGTACGGCGGCTCGGCGATCTGTGCGCGCCGCGGCAACGGCATCACCGCCGGCGGGGACTCGGGCGGCCCGATGACGGCGGGCGGTGTCCAGGTGGGCGTCGCCTCGACCAGTGACCGGCAGACCACGACCGCGTACACCAACGTCACCGCGTACCGCTCCTGGATCCAGTCCATCGCGGGCGTCTGACCTTCGGCCGCGGGCGCCCGACCTCCGGCCGTACGGGTTCCCCCCAGCACAAAGCGAAGGGCCCCGTACCTCTCTCACGAGAGGTACGGGGCCCTTCTTGCAGCTCAGCGAGCTACCAGGTCAGACGATCAAGCAGAAACTACTTGATGATCTTGGTGACCTGGCCGGCGCCCACGGTCCGGCCACCCTCACGGATGGCGAACTTCAGGCCCTCTTCCATGGCGACCGGCTGGATCAGCGCGACGTCCATGAGGGTGTTGTCACCCGGCATGACCATCTCGGTGCCCTCGGGGAGGGTCACAACGCCCGTTACGTCCGTGGTACGGAAGTAGAACTGCGGGCGGTAGTTGTTGAAGAACGGGGTGTGACGGCCACCCTCGTCCTTCGACAGGATGTAGGACTGCGCCTGGAACTCGGTGTGCGGCGTGACCGAACCCGGCTTGATGATGACCTGGCCGCGCTCGACGTCCTCGCGCTTGATGCCACGGAGGAGCAGACCGACGTTCTCACCGGCCTGGCCCTCGTCGAGCAGCTTGCGGAACATCTCGATGCCGGTGACCGTGGTGGTGGTCTTCTCGGTCTTGATACCGACGATGTCGACGGTCTCGTTGACCTTCAGGACACCACGCTCGATGCGGCCGGTGACGACCGTACCGCGACCGGTGATCGTGAAGACGTCCTCGATGGGCATGAGGAACGGCTTCTCGACGTCACGCTCGGGCTGCGGGATGGACTCGTCGACGGCGGCCATCAGGTTCAGGACCGACTGGCCCCACTCCTTGTCGCCCTCAAGAGCCTTGAGCGCCGAGACACGCACGACCGGAAGGTCGTCGCCCGGGAACTCGTACTCGGAGAGGAGCTCACGGACCTCGAGCTCGACGAGCTCCATGATCTCCTCGTCGTCCACCATGTCGGCCTTGTTCAGGGCGACGACGATGTACGGGACACCGACCTGGCGGGCCAGGAGCACGTGCTCCTTGGTCTGCGGCATCGGGCCGTCGGTGGCCGCGACCACGAGGATGGCGCCGTCCATCTGCGCCGCACCCGTGATCATGTTCTTGATGTAGTCCGCGTGACCCGGGCAGTCGACGTGCGCGTAGTGACGCGACTCCGTCTGGTACTCGACGTGCGCGATCGAGATCGTGATACCGCGCTGGCGCTCCTCGGGAGCCTTGTCGATCTGGTCGAAGGCCGAGGCCTCGTTCAGGTCCGGGTACGCGTCGTGCAGCACCTTGGTAATGGCGGCCGTGAGGGTCGTCTTACCGTGGTCAATGTGACCGATGGTGCCGATGTTGACGTGCGGCTTAGTCCGCTCGAACTTTGCCTTCGCCACTGGGTCCTCCTGCGGAGTGGTTCTGTACGCCTTGCTTCATCGGCGCCAGGTGATCTTTGCTGGGATGCCGGGGCCGGGGGCATTCGACACACGTTGCTTGCGCTATGTGCCGAATGCCGCACCGGGCTCCGGTGACAAGCCTAAAGCGTGAACTCGGGAGAGTTACTCGCCCTTGGCCTTCGCGATGATCTCCTCGGCGACGTTCCGCGGAACCTCGGCGTAGGAGTCGAACTGCATCGAGTAGCTTGCGCGACCCGAGGTCTTGCTGCGGAGGTCTCCGACGTAGCCGAACATCTCCGAGAGGGGCACGAGGCCCTTCACGACGCGAGCACCGCTGCGCTCCTCCATGGCCTGGATCTGGCCACGGCGGGAGTTCAGGTCGCCGATGACATCGCCCATGTAGTCCTCGGGCGTGGTGACCTCGACGGCCATCATCGGCTCAAGGAGCACGGGAGAGGCCTTGCGGGCACCCTCCTTGAACGCCTGCGAACCGGCGATCTTGAAGGCGAGCTCCGAGGAGTCGACCTCGTGGTAACCACCGTCGAGAAGGGTGACGCGGACGCCGACCATCTCGTAACCGGCCAGGATGCCGAACTGCATGGCTTCCTGAGCACCCGCGTCCACCGAGGGGATGTACTCACGGGGGATGCGGCCACCGGTGACCTTGTTGACGAACTCGTAGGAGGCGTCGCCACCCTCGATGGGCTCAAGGGCGATCTGCACCTTCGCGAACTGGCCGGTACCACCAGTCTGCTTCTTGTGCGTGTAGTCGATGCGCTCGACGGCCTTGCGGATCGTCTCGCGGTACGCGACCTGGGGCTTGCCGACGTTCGCCTCGACGCGGAACTCGCGCTTCATGCGGTCGACGAGCACCTCGAGGTGAAGCTCGCCCATACCACCGATGATGGTCTGGCCGGTCTCCTCGTCGGAGTGCACCTGGAAGGAGGGGTCCTCCTCCGAGAGCCGCTGGATGGCGACACCCAGCTTCTCCTGGTCGCCCTTGGACTTGGGCTCGATGGCGACCTGAATGACCGGGGCCGGGAAGTCCATGGACTCCAGGATGACCGGGTTCTTGTCGTCACACAGCGTCTCACCGGTGGTGGTCTGCTTCAGGCCCATGACGGCGATGATGTCACCGGCGCCCACCGACGCGATCTCCTCACGCTTGTTCGCGTGCATGCGGTAGATCTTGCCGATGCGCTCCTTCTTGCCCTTGACCGAGTTCAGCACCGCGGTGCCGGCCTCGAGGCGACCGGAGTAGATCCGGACGAAGGTGAGCTTGCCGAGGTGCGGGTCGCTCGCGATCT
The DNA here is from genome assembly GCF_026341775.1 of Streptomyces sp. NBC_00654. Taxonomy (NCBI): domain Bacteria; kingdom Bacillati; phylum Actinomycetota; class Actinomycetes; order Kitasatosporales; family Streptomycetaceae; genus Streptomyces; species Streptomyces sp. NBC_00654. The sequence continues at coordinate 642,229 of NZ_JAPEOB010000003.1, forward strand.
TGAACGCCAGGCCGGAGAACGGCTCGTCGTCCGAGGGCTTGCGCGAGATGACCTTCTCCGGGTCCTTCACGTCGTGGCCCTCGATGGCCTCGACGTCCAGGGGGGAAGGCAGGTAGCGCACAACGGCGTCGAGCAGGGGCTGGACGCCCTTGTTCTTGAACGCCGTGCCACAGAACACCGGGGTGACGGTGACCGAGTCGGCACTGCCCTTCGACGCCAGGGTGATCCGACGGATCGCCTCGTGCAGCTGCTCCTGGGTGGGCTCGGTGCCCTCCAGGTACAGCTCCATCATGTCGTCGTCGTTCTCGGCCACGGCCTCAAGGAGCTTGCCGCGCCATTCGGCCGCGCTCTCCTTGAGGTTGTCCGGGATCTCGGTGACGTTGTACATCTCGCCCTTGGCGGCCTCTTCGGGGTACACGAAGGCCTTCATCGACACGAGGTCGACGACACCCGTGAAGTCGGCCTCCGCGCCAATGGGGAGCTGCATGACGATCGGGGTCGCGCCGAGGCGGTCCACGATCATGTTGACGCAACGGAAGAAGTCCGCACCGGTGCGGTCGAGCTTGTTGACGAAGCAGATACGCGGCACGCCGTAGCGGTCCGCCTGACGCCACACGGTCTCGGACTGCGGCTCGACGCCGGCCACACCGTCGAACACGGTGACAGCACCGTCGAGGACGCGGAGCGAACGCTCCACCTCGACGGTGAAGTCGACGTGACCCGGGGTGTCGATGATGTTGATGGTGTGGTCAACATCATTGAGCGGCCAGTGACAGGTCGTCGCGGCGGACGTGATCGTGATGCCGCGCTCCTGCTCCTGCTCCATCCAGTCCATCGTGGCAGCGCCGTCGTGGACTTCACCGATCTTGTACGAAACGCCGGTGTAGAACAGGATCCGCTCAGTGGTGGTCGTCTTGCCCGCGTCGATGTGGGCCATGATCCCGATGTTGCGGACCTTGGCCAGGTCAAGCGAAGTGGTGGCCATAAGGCTCAATCTTCTCTCGGTCTCGATGTGGGTAGCGACTACCAGCGGTAGTGCGCGAAGGCCTTGTTCGACTCGGCCATCTTGTGGGTGTCCTCACGCTTCTTGACCGAAGCGCCGAGGCCGTTGGAGGCGTCGAGCAGTTCGTTCATGAGGCGCTCGGTCATGGTCTTCTCGCGGCGGGCGCGGGAGTAACCGACGAGCCAGCGCAGAGCGAGGGTGGACGCGCGACCGGGCTTGACCTCGATCGGCACCTGGTAGGTGGCGCCACCGACACGGCGGGACTTGACCTCGAGCGAGGGCTTGACGTTCTCAAGCGCGCGCTTCAGCGTGATGACCGGGTCGTTACCGGTCTTCTCGCGGAGGCCTTCCATGGCGCCGTACACGATCCGCTCGGCGGTGGAACGCTTGCCGTCGAGGAGGATCTTGTTGATCAGCGAGGTGACAAGAGGAGAGCTGTAGACCGGGTCAATGATGACCGGGCGCTTCGGGGCGGGGCCCTTACGAGGCATTCTTACTTCTCCTTCTTGGCGCCGTAGCGGCTGCGGGCCTGCTTGCGGTTCTTGACACCCTGGGTGTCGAGCGAGCCGCGGATGATCTTGTAACGAACACCCGGCAGGTCCTTCACACGGCCACCACGCACGAGCACGATGGAGTGCTCCTGCAGGTTGTGTCCCTCACCCGGGATGTAGGCCGTGACCTCGATACCGGAGGTCAGACGCACACGCGCGACCTTACGGAGTGCCGAGTTCGGCTTCTTCGGGGTGGTCGTGAACACACGCGTGCAGACGCCGCGGCGCTGGGGCGAACCCTCGAGCGCGGGCGTCTTGTTCTTCTCGACCTTGTCCTGCCGGCCCTTCCGGACCAGCTGCTGGATCGTAGGCACTACTTCTCCGGTTTCTGTGTGCCGTTCGTGAAACTAACCTGGAACATCGCCGACCCACGCGGTCGGGTGTGTCGAATACTGCAGGCTCCTGCCCTGAGGCAGAAGGGGCGCAGATTGCGGTGGCCACTTACGGACTCGCCCTGCGGTTGAGGACACGCACGCGAGCCCAGGCACACCCCAGGCACAAGGCTTGAGCGTACCTACCTCACGGACTCCGGTCAAAACAAATGCTGTCCATCACAACACGCCGGGGCTCAGTCATGATCCAGTACTTCGCCGTCCAGGTGCTTCTGGATCAACAGAATGTCCTTCAGGTCCTTCCGGCGCAGCGCGGTTCGCTTCCATTCCAGCACCTCCCGCAGCGGGCAGAAGGGCAGGCCCTGTATCCATTCGGCACCCTCGATGAGCTCGTCGGGTCCGGGCGTTCCCGGAAGCCATCGGTCGAAGATCTCCAGGCCACCGTCGAACAGCAGCACCATCAGCCCGTACCCGGAGGGGGCCGGCACCGGATCGGCCAGTTCGGTGGCCCGCTTCCAGGCGGCGCCTCTGGCGACGACGTCCAGATCGCCCACTGAACTCCTGAGTCCGTGTGCCAGCAGCGGACCGCTGCCCGCCACGACGAAGTCCCCCCGTTCCAGCCCAAGAGATATGAGCTTTCCGACCAGCGGGTGATCGCAGAGATTCAATGGTTCTCCTTCCGGAGGGCCGGCAGGTGCCGCCACTCCGAAAGAGACCCGTGCCGTGTCCATAGCGGTCCCCCACCGTCCCCGAAGTCCGACTCTGCCCTCCACGTCCGTCCCTGATAGCCCTGAGCGGCTCCTGGTGGCGCATGAGGGGGTTACCGGAGGCCCTCTACCCACGCCGCAGGGCGGCCACCCCGTGTCCGGGGTGACCGCCCTGTGGTCAGTCGCAAACGACTCGCTTACTGGTTGTACGGACCGTAGTCGTAGTCCTCCAGCGGAACGGCCTGGCCGGAGCCCGTGCCGAACGGCGAGTAGTCGATGTCGTCGTAGCCGACGGCCGAGTACATCGCGGCCTTGGCTTCCTCGGTCGGCTCGACCCGGATGTTGCGGTAGCGGGACAGACCCGTACCGGCCGGGATGAGCTTACCGATGATGACGTTCTCCTTGAGGCCGATCAGGGAGTCCGACTTGGCGTTGATCGCCGCGTCGGTCAGAACCCTGGTCGTCTCCTGGAAGGACGCCGCCGACAGCCACGACTCGGTGGCGAGCGAGGCCTTGGTGATACCCATCAGCTGCGGACGGCCGGAGGCGGGGTGACCGCCCTCGGTGACCACACGACGGTTCTCGGTCTCGAACTTCGACCGCTCGACCAGCTCGCCCGGCAGGAGCTCCGCGTCGCCGGACTCGATGATCGTCACCCGGCGCAGCATCTGCCGGATGATGATCTCGATGTGCTTGTCGTGGATCGACACGCCCTGCGAGTTGTAGACCTTCTGGACTTCGCCGACCAGGTGGACCTGGACCGCACGCTGGCCGAGGATGCGCAGCACGTCGTGCGGGTTGGTGGCACCCACGGTGAGCTTCTGGCCCACCTCGACCGGGTCACCCTCGCCCACGAGCAGACGGGCACGCTTGGAGATCGGGAACGCCGTCTCCTCGCTGCCGTCGTCCGGGGTGACGACGAGCTTCTTGGTCTTCTCGGTCTCCTCGATCCGGACGCGGCCCGCCGCCTCCGAGATCGGGGCGACACCCTTGGGCGTACGGGCCTCGAAGAGCTCGACGACACGGGGCAGACCCTGGGTGATGTCGTCACCGGCCACACCACCGGTGTGGAAGGTACGCATCGTCAGCTGGGTACCGGGCTCACCGATGGACTGGGCGGCGATGATGCCGACCGCCTCACCGATGTCGACCAGCTTGCCGGTGGCGAGCGAGCGTCCGTAGCAGAAGGCACAGGTGCCGACCGCGGACTCACAGGTCAGGACCGAACGGGTCTTGACCTCCTCGACGCCGGCGCCCACCAGGGCGTCGATCAGGACGTCACCGAGGTCGACGTTGGCAGGCGCGATGACCTTGCCGTCGACGACGACGTCCTCGGCGAGCATGCGGGCGTACACCGAGGTCTCGACGTCGTCCGTCTTGCGGAGCACGCCGTCGGCACCCTTGACCGCGATCTTCAGCTTGAGGCCGCGGTCGGTGCCGCAGTCCTCCTCGCGAATGATCACGTCCTGCGAGACGTCCACCAGACGACGGGTCAGGTAACCCGAGTCGGCGGTACGCAGGGCGGTGTCCGCCAGACCCTTACGGGCACCGTGCGTGGAGATGAAGTACTCCAGAACGGTGAGGCCCTCACGGAACGACGCCTTGATGGGACGCGGGATCGTCTCGTTCTTCGCGTTCGACACCAGACCACGCATACCGGCGATCTGACGCATCTGCATCATGTTTCCTCGGGCACCCGAGTCAACCATCATGAAGATGGGGTTCGTCTTCGGGAAGTTCGCGTTCATCGCCTCGGCAACCTCGTTGGTCGCCTTGGTCCAGATCGCGATGAGCTCCTGCGTGCGCTCGTCCTTGGTGATCAGACCGCGCTCGTACTGCTTCTGGACCTTCTCGTCCTGCTCCTCGTAGCCCTTGACGATGGCCTTCTTGGCCTCGGGCACGACGACGTCGGAGATGGCCACGGTGACGCCGGAACGCGTCGCCCAGTGGAAGCCCGCCGCCTTCAGGTTGTCGAGCGTCGCCGCCACGATGACCTTGGGGTAGCGCTCGGCCAGGTCGTTGACGATCTCGGAGAGCTGCTTCTTGCCCACCGAGTAGTCGACGAACGGGTAGTCCTCGGGCAGCAGCTCGTTGAAGAGCGCGCGGCCCAGGCTCGTACGCAGCCGGAAGGTGTCACCCGGCTGGTACTCGGGCTCGCCCTCCTCGGCGACCGGCGGCACCCAGCCACGCGGCGGCATGGTGCCGACCGGGAAGCGGATGTCGACCTTCGCCTGGAGCGAGAGCTCCCGGGCGTCGAAGGCCATGATCGCCTCGGCCGTGGAGCCGAAGGAACGGCCCTGGCCGATGACCTTGCGCTCCTCCTCGTCCGTGGTGAGGAAGAACAGGCCCAGCACCATGTCCTGGGTCGGCATGGTGACGGGACGGCCGTCGGCCGGCTTCAGGATGTTGTTCGAGGACAGCATCAGGATGCGGGCCTCGGCCTGTGCCTCCGCGGAGAGCGGCAGGTGCACGGCCATCTGGTCACCGTCGAAGTCCGCGTTGAACGCGGTGCAGACGAGCGGGTGGATCTGGATGGCCTTGCCCTCGACCAGCTGCGGCTCGAAGGCCTGGATGCCGAGGCGGTGCAGCGTGGGCGCACGGTTCAGCAGCACCGGGTGCTCGGCGATGACCTCTTCGAGGACGTCGTACACGACGGTGCGGCCGCGCTCGACCATGCGCTTGGCCGACTTGATGTTCTGCGCGTGGTTCAGGTCCACCAGGCGCTTCATCACGAACGGCTTGAAGAGCTCCAGCGCCATGGCCTTCGGCAGACCGCACTGGTGCAGCTTGAGCTGCGGGCCGACGACGATGACGGAACGCGCGGAGTAGTCCACACGCTTGCCGAGCAGGTTCTGACGGAAACGGCCCTGCTTGCCCTTGAGCATGTCGCTCAGGGACTTCAGCGGGCGGTTGCCGGGACCGGTGACCGGGCGACCGCGGCGGCCGTTGTCGAACAGCGCGTCGACGGCCTCCTGCAGCATCCGCTTCTCGTTGTTCACGATGATCTCGGGGGCGCCGAGGTCAAGGAGACGCTTGAGGCGGTTGTTGCGGTTGATCACACGGCGGTACAGGTCGTTCAGGTCGGAGGTCGCGAAGCGGCCACCGTCCAGCTGCACCATCGGACGCAGGTCCGGCGGGATGACCGGCACGCAGTCGAGCACCATGCCCTTGGGCTTGTTGCTCGTCTGCAGGAACGCGGAGACGACCTTGAGGCGCTTGAGCGCACGGGTCTTCTTCTGGCCCTTGCCGGTACGGATGATCTCGCGAAGCCGCTCGGCCTCTTCATCCAGGTCGAAGGACTCCAGGCGCTTCTGCAGCGCCGCGGCGCCCATGCAGCCGTCGAAGTACGTGCCGAAGCGGTCACGCAGCTCGCGGTAGAGCAGCTCGTCGCCCTCCAGGTCCTGGACCTTGAGGTTCTTGAAGCGGTTCCACACCTCGTCGAGGCGGTCGATCTCGCGCTGCGCACGGTCGCGCAGCTGCTTCATCTCACGCTCGGCACCTTCGCGCACCTTGCGGCGCACGTCGGCCTTGGCGCCCTCGGCCTCCAGCTCGGCCAGGTCGGTCTCGAGCTTCTTGGCGCGGGCCTCCAGGTCGGAGTCGCGGCGGTTCTCGGTCTGCTGACGCTCGACGGAGACGTGGGCCTCCAGCGAGGGAAGGTCGCGGGTACGACGCTCCTCGTCGACGAACGTGATCATGTACGCGGCGAAGTAGATGACCTTTTCCAGGTCCTTCGGCGCGAGGTCCAGCAGGTATCCGAGGCGCGACGGGACGCCCTTGAAGTACCAGATGTGGGTGACGGGAGCGGCAAGCTCGATGTGGCCCATCCGCTCACGACGCACCTTGGCGCGAGTGACCTCGACGCCGCAGCGCTCACAGATGATGCCCTTGAAGCGGACACGCTTGTACTTGCCGCAGTAGCACTCCCAGTCCCGGGTCGGACCGAAGATCTTCTCGCAGAAGAGTCCGTCCTTTTCGGGCTTGAGCGTGCGGTAGTTGATGGTCTCCGGCTTCTTCACTTCGCCGTGCGACCAGGTCCGGATGTCGTCCGCGGTGGCAAGGCCGATCCGCAGCTCGTCGAAGAAGTTGACGTCGAGCACTTGTCGTCAATCCCTCTTTCGGGGGTTCGAGCCCCTCGCGTCAAAGCGAGAAATGGGGCACTTCAGCAATGGTCTGAACGGGTCCGGGGAGAGCCGGCCGGATCACAGGGATCCGGCCGGCCAACCCGTCAGACCTCTTCGACGCTGCTCGGCTCGCGCCGGGACAGGTCGATACCGAGTTCCTCCGCCGCGCGGAAGACGTCCTCGTCCGTGTCACGCATCTCGATGGACATACCGTCCGAGGACAGCACCTCCACGTTGAGGCAGAGCGACTGCATTTCCTTGATGAGCACCTTGAAGGACTCAGGGATGCCCGGCTCGGGGATGTTCTCGCCCTTGACGATCGCCTCGTAGACCTTCACGCGGCCGGTCACGTCGTCGGACTTGATCGTCAGCAGCTCCTGGAGGGCGTAAGCGGCGCCATAAGCCTCCAGCGCCCACACCTCCATCTCACCGAAGCGCTGTCCACCGAACTGAGCCTTACCACCCAGCGGCTGCTGGGTGATCATGGAGTACGGACCGGTCGAACGAGCGTGCAGCTTGTCGTCGACCAGGTGGTGGAGCTTGAGGATGTACATGTAGCCGACCGAGACCGGCTCCGGGAACGGCTCGCCGGAGCGGCCGTCGAACAGGTTGGCCTTGCCGGAGGGCTGGACCATCCGGTTGCCGTCGCGGTTCGGGATCGTGGACTCGAAGAGACCGGAGATCTCGTCCTCGCGGGCACCGTCGAAGACCGGGGTCGCGACGTTGGTGCCGGCGGCGACGTCGTCGGCGCCGATCGCCTTCAGCCGCTCCATCCACTCCTCGCTGCCCTCGACCTTCCAGCCCTGGCTGGCGAGCCAGCCGAGGTGGATTTCGAGGACCTGTCCCGGGTTCATTCGGGACGGGACACCCAGCGGGTTGAGGATGATGTCGACCGGGGTGCCGTCCTCCAGGAACGGCATGTCCTCGATCGGCAGGATCTTCGAGATGACGCCCTTGTTGCCGTGACGGCCGGCGAGCTTGTCACCATCGGTGATCTTGCGCTTCTGCGCGACGTAGACGCGGACCAGCTGGTTCACGCCCGGCGGCAGCTCGTCGCCCTCTTCGCGGTCGAAGACGCGGACGCCGATGACCTTGCCGATCTCGCCGTGCGGGACCTTCAGGGAGGTGTCGCGCACCTCGCGCGCCTTCTCACCGAAGATCGCGCGGAGCAGACGCTCCTCGGGGGTCAGCTCGGTCTCACCCTTGGGCGTGACCTTGCCGACGAGGATGTCACCGGCGACGACCTCGGCACCGATACGGATGATGCCGCGCTCGTCGAGGTCCGCGAGGACCTCTTCGGAGACGTTCGGGATGTCCCGGGTGATCTCCTCCGGGCCGAGCTTGGTGTCACGGGCGTCGACCTCGTGCTCCTCGATGTGGATCGAGGAGAGGACGTCGTCCTGCACGAGGCGCTGCGACAGGATGATCGCGTCCTCGTAGTTGTGACCCTCCCACGGCATGAACGCCACGAGCAGGTTCTTGCCGAGGGCCATCTCACCGTTCTCGGTGGCCGGACCGTCGGCGAGGACCTGGTCCGCGATGACCCGGTCGCCCTCGGAGACGACAACCTTCTGGTTGACCGAGGTGCCCTGGTTGGAGCGCATGAACTTGGCGATGCGGTACGTGGTGTACGTGCCGTCGTCGTTCGTGACGGTGATGTAGTCCGCGGAGACCTCCTGGACCACACCGTCCTTCTCCGCCTTGAGCACGTCACCGGCGTCGGTGGCGCAGCGGTACTCCATGCCGGTGCCGACGAGCGGGGCCTCCGACTTGATGAGCGGCACCGCCTGCCTCATCATGTTCGCGCCCATGAGGGCACGGTTGGCGTCGTCGTGCTCCAGGAAGGGGATCATCGCGGTGGCGACGGACACCATCTGGCGCGGCGAGACGTCCATGTAGTCGACGTCCGTGCCGGGCACGTAGTCGACCTCTCCGCCACGGCGGCGGACCAGGACGCGGGGCTCGGTGAAGCGCAGCTCGTCGGAGAGCGTCGCGTTCGCCTGGGCGATGACGTAACGGTCTTCCTCGTCGGCCGTGATGTAGTCGACCTCGTCGGTGACCTGGCCCTCGACGACCTTGCGGTACGGCGTCTCGATGAAGCCGAACGCGTTGACGCGTCCGTACGAGGCGAGCGAACCGATCAGACCGATGTTCGGGCCTTCAGGGGTCTCGATCGGGCACATGCGTCCGTAGTGGGACGGGTGCACGTCACGGACCTCGAAGCCGGCCCGCTCACGGGAGAGACCACCCGGGCCAAGAGCCGACAGACGGCGCTTGTGGGTGAGACCCGACAGCGGGTTGTTCTGGTCCATGAACTGCGACAGCTGGCTGGTGCCGAAGAACTCCTTGATGGAGGCGACGACCGGCCGGATGTTGATCAGGGTCTGCGGCGTGATCGCCTCGACGTCCTGGGTCGTCATGCGCTCACGCACGACGCGCTCCATACGGGCGAGACCCGTGCGGACCTGGTTCTGGATGAGCTCGCCGACGTTGCGCAGACGACGGTTGCCGAAGTGGTCGATGTCGTCGGTCTCGACGACGATCGAACGACCGGACTCGCCGACCGTCTCGGTCTCCCCGGCGTGCAGCTTGACCAGGTACTTGATGGTCGCGATGACGTCGTCGGTGGTGAGCACCCCGGCGTCCAGCGGCTCATCGGCGCCGAGCTTCTTGTTCACCTTGTAGCGGCCGACCTTCGCGAGGTCGTAGCGCTTCGGGTTGAAGTAGAGGTTCTCGAGCAGCGTCTGAGCGGCCTCGCGCGTGGGCGGCTCGCCCGGGCGGAGCTTGCGGTAGATGTCGAGCAGCGCGTCGTCCTGGCCCTGGGTGTGGTCCTTCTCCAGGGTGGCGCGCATGGACTCGTACTCGCCGAACTCTTCGAGGATCTGCTCGGTGGTCCAGCCGAGGGCCTTGAGGAGGACGGTCACGGACTGCTTGCGCTTGCGGTCGATGCGGACACCGACCATGTCGCGCTTGTCGATCTCCATCTCCAGCCAGGCACCCCGGGAAGGGATGATCTTGGCGGAGAAGATGTCCTTGTCGGACGTCTTGTCGATGGAGGAGTCGAAGTAGACACCCGGCGAGCGGACCAGCTGCGACACGACGACACGCTCGGTGCCGTTGATGACGAAGGTGCCCTTGTTGGTCATGAGCGGGAAGTCGCCCATGAAGACCGTCTGGGACTTGATCTCGCCGGTCTCGTTGTTGGTGAACTCGGCCGTGACGAAGAGCGGCGCGGCGAACGTGAAGTCGCGCTCCTTGCACTCCTCGATCGAGTTCTTCGGGGGCTCGAAGCGGTGGTCGCGGAACGTGAGCGACATCGACCCGGAGAAGTCCTCGATCGGTGAGATCTCCTCGAAGATCTCCTCCAGGCCGGACTTGGTGGGGACGTCCTGTCCACTGTCCAGAGCAGCCTCGACGCGAGCCTTCCAGGCGGCGTTGCCGAGGAGCCAGTCAAAGCTCTCGGTCTGCAGCGCGAGGAGGTTCGGAACCTCGAGGGGCTCCTTGATCTTTGCAAAAGAGATGCGCAGCGGGGCGGTGCTGGCACCGTTGTTCGTATTCGCGGTCGAGGCGTTGCGCGAGGCGGCCAAGAGGGGGTCCTTCCGAGGGCTCGGACTCACTACGCGCGTACCGGTCCCAAGTTGGACACAAAGACAGATATCCCAGGTCAGGGAGGATCGGTCATCGGTGCTCAAGCGTGGGCATGCCCCTGGTGACGGGCAGGAGGCAGCTAACAGGCAGCGCAAAGGGTCAGTGTAGCCAAGTGCCACACTGATGTCCAGTCGGGGTTCTCAGAGACCCACGTTGCCATCAACAGCTGTTCTCAACACCTATGCCTAGCCCTTGCGCGGGGTGCGCTCTTCTTTACTGCCCTCTTCGCACTCGATCCATGCCTCGGATTCGGACCGATGTGATGACGCGTCCTGAGAATTGCGCGCCTCGTGCGGTTCGTCAAGGCCCCCCAGCCGGGACGAACCGCCGGCGACCCTCACCAGCCGCCCCTGGAGGCCGTGGGACGCCTCCGAGAGGCACACGGCGAAGATCACCATACTCGCCGCCGCCGGAAGAGCAAGGCACGTGCCAAGGGCACGCCAAAGGGCGACCACCCGGATGGGTGATCGCCCTTTGCGATGTGACATCCCCGCCTTGCGGCAGAGACGGTCCTGAGGAGTCAGATGACTCGCAGGGTCACTTGACCTCGACGGAAGCGCCGGCGGCCTTGAGGGACTCGGCAGCCTTCTCGGCGGCCTCCTTGGCGACCTTCTCGAGGACCGGCTTCGGGGTGCCGTCGACGAGGTCCTTGGCCTCCTTCAGACCCAGCGAGGTCAGCTCACGCACGACCTTGATGACCTGGATCTTCTTCTCGCCGGCGCCGGTGAGGATGACGTCGAACTCGTCCTGCTCCTCCGGGGCGTCCGCGGCGGCGGCAGCGCCACCGGCGGCGGCGACGGCGACCGGGGCGGCAGCCTTGACGTCGAACTTCTCCTCGAAGGCCTTGACGAAGTCAGCGAGCTCGATGAGGGTCAGGGTCTCGAACTGCTCGAGCAGCTCGTCCTGGGACAGCTTCGCCATGATGGCGTCCTTCCACTAAGTCGGCAGGTGCCGGGTGTATATGAAGGCGGGCGTACGGGCCCGCTGCGAGCCGTGGAGCGGAGGGTTACTCCGCCACCTCGGCGTCGGCGGGAGCCGGCGTGCCGGCACCGCCCTGCTCGACCTTGGCGCGAAGGGCGTCCGCAGTGCGGACGAACTCCGACAGCGGGGCCTGGAACGTCGCCGCGGCCTTGGCCATCGACGCCTTGATTCCACCGGCCACCTTGGCGAGCAGAACCTCGCGGGACTCGAGGTCCGCGAGCTTCTTGAACTCATCGGCGGACAGCGCCTTACCGTCAAGGACACCGCCCTTGATGATGAGGTTGGGGTTGTCCTTGGCGAAGTCACGAAGACCCTTCGCCGACTCCACCGGGTCACCGGTGACGAAGGCAACCGCCGTCGGACCCGTGAACAGGTCGTCCAGCGTGTTGATCCCGGCCTCGTTGGCCGCAATCTTGGTCAGCGTGTTCTTCACCACGGCGTACTGGGCGTTCTCACCGAGCGAACGGCGCAGCTGCTTGAGCTGTGCCACGGTGAGACCCCGGTACTCGGTCAGCACGGCGGCGTTCGAGCTGCGGAACTGGTCCGTCAGCTCGGCTACCGCGGCAGCCTTGTCGGGCCTTGCCATGAGCGTCGGCCTCCTTCCGGGTGATGAGGACCGCTCAGAAGGGGCCGGAAAAGACGAAACGCCCCAGCACAAGTGCCAGGGCGTAGCTCGACCGGACGAAGTCCGGGAGCTTTCCACAGTCACCTGCGCAGGTCGTCCGTTCTCAGCGGATCCTTCGGCCGTTGTCCCCTCTTGCGAGAGCACAGCGACGACCAGCGGTCTTTGGCTTCTTCAGGAGAGTACGCGACCGGAGCCGCGCCGAGCAAATCCGTCCCGGTTCGGGTGGGTGGGGAAGGTTCCGTACGCCCTTCAGGACGCGTCCGCACCCGCTCCCGCGGCGGCGTCCTGCTGCTGCTTCATGATGTCCTTGAAGTCGACGGTGTCGGAGGCCGACGGCTTCCGCACCGCGGCCTCGGTGCCGTAGTCGCTGTAGAAGACGGTGGAATTGAGCTCCCCGGTCTTCATCGTGCCGCGCTCGGTCTTCTTCACCAGCAGGTTGTTCTTGTCGACCCAGATGTCCACGGTCTCCGTGGTGATGCCGGCCTGGTCGAGCTGCTTCTTGAGCGTGGCGAGCTGCGCGGCGTCCAGGCCCGCGTTCTTGCCGGTGAGCTCCGCCACGTCGACCGTGCCGGAGTAGTGCGTCGTGGCCACCCCGCGCACCTCTTCCTGGCCGACCTTCTTCACATCGCCGGAGGCCAGGAGTGCCTTCACACCCTGTTCGGGGGTGCTGTTCTCCACCTGGCCCTTCATCACGTCGCCGGAGGCGCCGGACACGGCGGCGAGGTCCTTGTACGCGTAGCGGATCCAGTGCTTGCCCCCGATGTTGGCGGCGAAGGCGTCGCCCATGTTGGCGAAGTACTCGTCCTTGAGGTAGCGGGCCTCCATCGAACCGTCGCCACCGGTCTTCTTCAGGGCCTCGCCCATCGTGCCCCCGGTGTACGTGATCTTCAGGGAGCCCTTGAGGCCGTCGCTCCAGTCGATGACACCGCTCTGCGTCATCGACATGTCGGTGCCGATCTTCGTGGAGCCCTCGATCCTGGCCGACTTGGCTCCGCCGGTCTTCTCCTGCACCTGGCGCAGCGCGGTGATTTGTTCGTTCTTCACCGCTCCGCCCGCACGCGTGCCGTCCTTGCCGGCACCGCCGTCGTCGGAACCGCTGCAGGCCGCCACCGACGTCAGTGCCGCCACCGAAGCGAACGCCACGCATACCCGTCGTACAGTCCTGGTCGTCATCTGCCGCTCCACCCTCGTCTCGTCCTGTCGCCCCACACTGGCACAGGGCACCGACAGTTACTCGTACTATCGCCCGCATCCTTCGGATACGAGGACGGGCCCCGCACCTCGAAAGGTTGCGGGGCCCGTCACCGAGCACGCGTGTGACGCGACTACCGGGTGAGCGCGGTGGCTCAGACGGCGGCCGGGTCCTCCTCGACGAGGAGGTTGCGGGTGCGGTTGGCGTCCAGCGGGATGCCGGGGCCCATCGTGGTGGCCAGCGTGGCCTTCTTGATGTAGCGGCCCTTGGCGGCGGACGGCTTCAGACGGAGGATCTCCTCCAGCGCCGCTGCGTAGTTCTCCACCAGCTTGGTCTCGTCGAAGGAGACCTTGCCGATGATGAAGTGCAGGTTCGAGTGCTTGTCGACGCGGAACTCGATCTTGCCGCCCTTGATGTCGTTGACAGCCTTGACGACATCGGGGGTGACGGTGCCGGTCTTCGGGTTCGGCATCAGACCACGCGGACCGAGCACGCGGCCGAGGCGGCCGACCTTGCCCATGAGGTCCGGGGTGGCGACGACGGCGTCGAAGTCCAGACGGCCCTTCGCCACCTCGTCGATGAGCTCGTCGGCGCCGACGATGTCGGCGCCCGCGGCTTCCGCGGCCGCAGCACGGTCACCGGTCGCGAAGACCAGGACCCGGGCGGTCTTGCCGGTGCCGTGCGGGAGGTTCACGGTGCCACGGACCATCTGGTCGGCCTTGCGAGGGTCAACACCCAGGCTGAACGCGACCTCGACGGTGCCGTCGAACTTCGTGGCGGAGGTCTCCTTGGCGAGCCGGACGGCCTCGAGCGGGGCGTAGTTGCGCTCCCGGTCGATCTTGGCGTCCGCAGCGCGGAGGGTCTTGCTGCGCTTCACTTCTACTCCTGTGGTTTCAGAGTGTGGAGTCGTGGTGCGGACCAGCGCTTGGTCCTACCACTGAGGGCTACGGGGCTGAATCAGCCTTCGACCGTGATGCCCATGGAACGGGCGGTGCCAGCGATGATCTTCGACGCGGCGTCGAGGTCGTTGGCGTTCAGGTCGGGGAGCTTCGTCGTGGCGATCTCGCGGACCTGGGCAGCCGTGAGCTTGGCGACCTTGGTCTTGTGCGGCTCGCCGGAGCCCTTGTCCACACCTGCGGCCTTGAGGATCAGCTTGGCGGCCGGCGGAGTCTTGGTGACGAAGGTGAACGAACGGTCTTCGTAGACCGTGATCTCCACCGGCACGACCATGCCACGCTGCGACTCGGTCGCGGCGTTGTAGGCCTTGCAGAACTCCATGATGTTGACGCCGTGCTGACCGAGCGCGGGGCCGACCGGCGGGGCCGGGTTCGCCGCACCGGCGTTGATCTGGAGCTTGATAAGCCCCGTGACCTTCTTCTTCTTGGGAGGCATTGCTCTCTCCGGGTCCTAGTGAGAGTGTTTCGCCGCCATTCCGGTCATCCGGATGGAGGCATACCGCACAACGATAACGGGTATAGCTGCGCGACCAAAAACCAAGCAGGTCAGACGGGCTGTGAAGCCCCTCTGACCTGCTGGGTAGGCATGTGTCCAGAAACCGGCGGGAAGCGCTAGTTCTTCTGGATCTGGTCGAAGCTGAGCTCGACCGGGGTCTCGCGACCGAAGATCTCGACCAGGCCCTTGACCTTCTTCGAGTCGGCGTTGATCTCGTTGATCGTCGCCTGCAGCGTCGCGAACGGGCCGTCGGTGACGGTGACCGAGTCGCCCACCTCGAAGTCCAGCACCTGGACCTCGACCTTGCGGGACGGAGCCGGCTTGCCCTCGGCCTCGGCCGCCTCGCGGGCCGCCTTCTCCTCGGCCTCGGGGGCGAGCATCTTGACGATCTCGTCCAGGGTCAGCGGGTACGGGTCGTAGGCGTTGCCCACGAAGCCGGTGACGCCGGGCGTGTTGCGGACAACGCCCCAGGACTCGTTCGTCAGGTCCATGCGCACCAGGACGTAACCCGGGAGCTTGTTCTGGCGGACGTTCTTGCGCTCACCGTTCTTGATCTGGACGATCTCTTCCTCGGGCACTTCGGCCTGGTAGATGAAGTCCTCGACGTTGAGCGAGACGGCGCGCTGCTCCAGGTTGGCCTTCACGCGCTTCTCGTATCCGGCGTACGTGTGGATGACGTACCACTCGCCGGGGAGACCGCGGAGCTCGTCGCGCAGGGCGGTGACGGGGTCGACGGCGGGGGCCGGCTCGGCCTCTTCCTCGTCGGTCCCGTCGGCGCTCTCGTCGTCGGAGGCCTCGGCCTCGTCGGCCTCGTCCGCCTCGGCGTCGTCCTCCTCGGACGAAGCCTCGACGTCGTCGGACTCCTCCGACTCGACGTGCACGGCGTCCTGCTCGGCGGGCTCGCCCGCGGCCTCGTCGGCCGCTTCGGCCTGGTCCGGCTCCACGGAATCAGCAGCCTCAACGATGTCGAGCTCGTCCTTGGCGGACTCGAAGGCGCCAGCCTCGGGCTCGACGGCGTCGTTCAGGTTCGGGTCAGACACGATGGCTGCTTCTTCCTGGATACAAAGGGGTGGAACATGCGAAAGGGGCGCCGGTTCGGACGCCTTCCGCGGATCAGCCGAAGACGTACTTGATGACCCGCGCGAATCCCATGTCAATGACGGTAACAAGACCAATCATGACAACGACGAACACGATCACCACGGTGGTGTAGGTCGTCAGCTGGTTGCGAGTCGGCCAGACAACCTTACGGAGCTCGGCGACGATCTGGCGGTAGAACAGCGCGAGGCGCCCCAGAGGGCCCTTCTTGCCGCGCTTGCCGCCCTTCCGGGTCTTCTTCTTCGACTCGGGGACTTCATCCTCGGCATCAGGCATGTCGATGGAGCCCACGGCGTCCGTCACGCTACTCACCTGATTCCGGGTCGTGGCCGTGCCGCGCCCGGTGGAGCCGCACGGCTGTGCAATGAAGTACGTACATGCGCACACATCCTGGCGAAGGAGTGTGTAGCAGGGCCGGAGGGACTTGAACCCCCAACCGCTGGTTTTGGAGACCAGTGCTCTACCAATTGAGCTACGACCCTTTGTGGTTTCCACCAACCTACCGCATGCTCCCGGGTGACCGGATGCGTGAACGGTGCGGCTGGTGAAGGCCAACGACAGGTGAGTGTACGTGCTCGGGGCCGTCGCGTCGAACAGACAGGAACCGACCGGCCCCGTCCGCATGCTGTCCACGTCCTGTCCGGTCCCTGAAACCGCTGTGCCGACGGCGATTCCTGTCTGGGACCATGGGGGGCATGAGCGCTGCAACTTCTCCCTCCGAGCGCCGGGTTTCCGCCCGCATCGGTGCGATTTCCGAGTCCGCGACCCTCGCCGTCGACGCCAAGGCCAAGGCCCTCAAGGCCGCCGGGCGCCCGGTGATCGGCTTCGGCGCCGGTGAGCCGGACTTCCCCACCCCCGGCTACATCGTCGACGCCGCGGTCGAGGCCTGCCGCAACCCGAAGTACCACCGCTACACCCCGGCGGGCGGGCTTCCCGAGCTCAAGGCCGCCATCGCGGAGAAGACGCTGCGCGACTCCGGCTACGAGGTCGACGCCTCCCAGGTCCTGGTGACCAACGGCGGCAAGCAGGCCATCTACGAGGCGTTCGCCGCGATCCTCGACCCGGGCGACGAGGTCATCGTCCCCGCCCCGTACTGGACCACCTACCCCGAGTCGATCCGTCTCGCGGGCGGTGTCCCGGTCGAGGTCGTCGCCGACGAGACCACCGGCTACCGGGTCTCCGTCGAGCAGCTCGAAGCCGCGCGCACCGAGCGCACGAAGGTCGTCCTGTTCGTCTCGCCGTCCAACCCGACCGGCGCCGTCTACAGCGAGGCCGACGCCGAGGCGATCGGCCGCTGGGCCGTCGAGCACGGCCTGTGGGTGCTGACCGACGAGATCTACGAGCACCTCGTCTACGGCGACGCGACGTTCACCTCGCTCCCGGCGATCGTGCCCGAGCTGCGCGACAAGTGCATCGTGGTCAACGGTGTCGCCAAGACGTACGCGATGACCGGCTGGCGCGTGGGCTGGATCATCGGCCCGAAGGATGTCGTGAAGGCCGCGACCAACCTCCAGTCGCACGCCACCTCCAACGTCTCCAACGTGGCCCAGGTCGCCGCACTGGCCGCCGTCTCCGGCCCGCTGGACGCCGTCGACGAGATGCGCACCGCCTTCGACCGCCGGCGCAACCTCATCGTGCGGATGCTCAACGAGATCGACGGCGTGCTCTGCCCGGAGCCCGAGGGCGCGTTCTACGCCTACCCGTCGGTGAAGGAGCTGCTCGGCAAGGAGATCCGCGGCAAGCGCCCCGCCACCTCGGTGGAGCTCGCGGCGCTCATCCTGGACGAGGCCGAGGTCGCCGTCGTACCGGGCGAGGCCTTCGGTACGCCGGGTTACCTGCGGCTTTCGTACGCCCTGGGCGACGACGACCTCGTCGAGGGCGTCTCGCGGCTCCAGAAGCTGCTGGGCGAGGCCAAGGCCTGACCGGTACGCCCACCCCATGAGAAGTGCCTCCCGGCCGCGGCCGGGGGGCACTTTTTGTTCGATCGGTGCCCCAGGAGGGAAAGCGGCTTCCGCTCCGGGCCGCCCGTGCGGCAGGATCTTCCGATGGAGCGTGATGTACGTCTGTTGCCCAAGGCCCACCTGCACCTGCACTTCACCGGGTCGATGCGGCCCACCACCCTGCTCGAACTAGCCGACAAGTACGGCGTGCACCTGCCCGAGGCACTGACCGGCGGCGAGCCGCCCAGGCTGCGGGCGACCGACGAGCGGGGCTGGTTCCGCTTCCAGCGGCTCTACGACATCGCCCGGTCCTGCCTGAGGTCCCCGGAGGACATCCAGCGGCTCGTGCGCGAGAGCGCCCAGGAGGACGTCGTGGACGGCTCCGGGTGGCTGGAGATCCAGGTCGACCCCACCTCGTACGCCCCGCTGCTCGGCGGGCTGATCCCGGCCATCGAGATCATCCTGGACGCCGTGGACAGCGCCTCCCGGGAGACCGGGCTCGGGATGCGGGTGGTGATCGCCGCGAACCGGATGAAGCACCCGCTGGACGCCCGGACCCTGGCGCGGCTCGCCGTGCGGTACGCGGACCGGGGCGTCGTCGGCTTCGGGCTCTCCAACGACGAGCGCCGGGGCATGGCCCGCGACTTCGACCGTGCCTTCGCCATCGCCCGTGAGGGTGGCCTCCTCGCGGCACCGCACGGCGGTGAGCTGTCGGGTCCGGCCAGTGTGCGCGACTGCCTCGACGACCTCGGCGCGGCCCGGATCGGGCACGGCGTACGGGCCGCCGAGGACCCCCGGCTGCTGCGCAAGCTGGCGGAGCGCGGGGTGACCTGCGAGGTCTGCCCGTCCTCCAACGTGGCGCTCGGGGTCTACGAGAAGCCCGCGGACGTACCGCTGCGCACCCTGTTCGACGCGGGAGTCCCGTTGGCCCTCGGGGCGGACGACCCGCTGCTGTTCGGTTCCCGGCTGGCCGCGCAGTACGACCTCGTACGCCGCCACCACGGCTTCACCGACGAGGAGCTGGCGGAGCTGGCGCGGCAGTCCGTACGGGGGTCGGCGGCGCCGGCGGACGTGGCGCAGAAGATGCTGACCGGGATCGACGACTGGCTGACGGCTGTCCCGTAGCTAACCGATTCCGCCCAGCAGGGTGCGGGCGATCGAGGCGGCGAATTCGTCGAGCGGCTGCGGCGGCGTGCGGCCGGGTGCCATCTCGTAGACGAAGGCGCGCTGGGCGCAGGCGCCGAGCAGCAGTGAGGCCGCGGCATAGGTGTCGGCGTCACCGCGGACACGGCCCACCCGCTGTTCGGCCCGGAGATAGGCGTCGAGGCCCTGGATCGGCTTGTGCGGCCCGGTGTCCAGCTCCCGCATGGCCTCCTCGTGGCGGCGCTTGAGCTGGGGCTCGGCGTACAGAGACGCGGCCATCGGGAAGCTCTGCTGGTAGAACAGCGCCGCCTGGCGGGCGATCTCGGTGAGGTTGTGCTCGATGTCCCCCTCCCCCGGTTCGGCCGCCAGGGCGCTCAGGAGGCTGCCGAGCTCGGGCAGCCGCTCGCCGAGCACCGTCACGAACAGCTCCTCCTTGCCGGAGAAGTACTTGTACAGCGCCGCTTCCGAACAGCCCGCGGCCTTGGCGATCTCCTTGGTGGTGGTCCGGGCGAGGCCTATGCCGAGCATCAGCTCATGGGCGGCGTCGACGATGCGGACACGGGTCGGTCTCTGGTCCATGGGTGCTCCAACCAACCTTGACGAGAGGGTGAGTATCCACTCACCCTATGGGTGAGTGAGTACTTACCCACCCGAGGAGTGCACCATGAGGATCACCGTGTTCGGCTCGACGGGCGGCATCGGCCAGGAGCTCGTGCGTCAGGGGACCGAGGCCGGTCACGAGGTGACGATCGTGGTCCGTGACCCGGAGAGGCTCCCGGAGGGGCCGGCCGGTGCGGCGGTCCACGACGTCGTGCGGCTCGACGACCCGGCCGCGGTGCGCGCGGCGGTGGCGGGCCGGGACGCGGTGCTCTCCGGGCTGGGGTCGCGCGGCCGGAAGGCCGGCGGGGTCGCGGAGCGGCTGACCGGGCTGGTGCTGGCGGCGATGGAGGCCGAGGGGGTGCGGCGGCTGCTGGTGGTGAGCGCGACGCCGGTCGGTCCCGAGGCCGCCGGTGACCCGCTGGTGGACCGGCTGGCCCGCAGGGCGGTCGGGGCGGTCCTCAAGGAGATCTACGCCGACCTGACGCGGATGGAGGAGGCCCTCGCCCGTTCCGCGACGGACTGGACGTCCGTACGGCCGCCGAAACTGACGGACGGGCCGCGCACGGGGGCCTACCGGACGGTCATCGGCGGCACCCCGCGCAGCGCCCGGTCCCTCTCACGGGCCGACGTGGCGCACGCGATGCTGGCGCTGATCGACGATCCGGCGGCCGTGAAGCAGGGCGTGGGCGTCGCCTACTGAGCGTCGGCCGGCCGCTCCCCGCCCTGCCCCGCTCCTACAGGCTCACGCCGACGGTCACGGGTTCGTTGACCAGGGTGACGCCGAAGGCCTCGTGGACCCCGGCGACGACCTCGCGGGCCAGGGCCAGCAGGTCCTCGGTGGTCGCCCCGCCCCGGTTGGTGAGGGCGAGGGTGTGCTTGGTGGAGATACGGGCCGGGCCGGTGCCATAGCCCTTGGTGAAGCCCGCCCTGTCGATCAGCCAGGCCGCCGACGTCTTCGTACGGCCGTCCCCGGTGGGGAACGCCGGGGGCACCGTGCCGTCGCCGAGCCGTTCCCGTACGCGGTCCAGGAAGGCCTCGTACTGGGCCGGTCCGAGGATGGGGTTGGTGAAGAAGGAGCCGGCCGACCAGGTGTCGTGGTCCTCGGGGTCCAGCACCATGCCCTTGCCCGCGCGGAGCCGGAGCACCGTTTCGCGGGCGGCCGAGGCGGGAACGCGTTCGCCCTGTTCCACACCCATGGCGCGGGCCGTTTCGGGGTACCTGAGCGGCGCGGACTGGCCTGCCGCCTCTTCCAGCTCGAAACGGACACGGAGCACCACGAAGCGATCGGGTTCCGCCTTGAACCGGCTGTGCCGGTACGAGAACGCGCACTCGGCGTTCGGGATCGTGACCGTGTCACGCGTGTACCGGTCGTAGGCGACGACCTCCGTGATCGTGGAGGACACCTCCTGGCCGTACGCGCCGACGTTCTGGATCGGCGTCGCACCCGCGGAGCCCGGGATACCGGCCAGGCACTCGATTCCCGCGAGACCGGCCTCGACCGTGCGGGCGACGGCGTCGGTCCACACCTCCCCGGCCGCCAGCTCCAGCGTCGTACCGGACAGGGCGAAGCCCTTGGTCGCGATGCGCAGGGCGGTGCCGTCGAAGCCCTTGTCGCCGATGACCAGATTGGATCCGCCGCCGATGACCAGGAGCGGGGTGCCGCTCCCGTCGGCCTCGCGCACGGCGGCGATCACCTCGGCGTCGGTGGTGGCCGTGAGAAGGCGGGCCGCGGGGCCGCCGAGCCGGAAGGTGGTCAGGGGGGCGAGGGGGGCGTCGTGGAGTTCCTGCACGGGGACAAGCGTACGGTCCGCGCCCCCGCCTCCTCGGCCGGGCCACGGACCGTACGTACGCGACGGGCTCTCAGGCGAGCCGGACGACCGCCCGGGACATGCCGAGCACCTTCTTGCCGTCGCACACGGCGACCAGATCGACCCGCACCTGACGGTCGTCCAGCTTCGCGGCGACCTTGCCGCTGACCTCGATCAGCGCACCCTTGTCATCGTTCGGCACGACGACCGGCTTGGTGAACCGCACCCCGTAGTCGATGACCGCACCCGGATCCCCGGCCCAGTCCGTGACCACGCGGATCGCCTCGGCCATCGTGAACATGCCGTGCGCAATCACATCCGGCAGCCCGACCTCGCGTGCGAACTTCTCGTTCCAGTGGATCGGGTTGAAGTCGCCCGAGGCACCCGCGTACTGCACCAGCGTCGCCCGCGTCACCGGGAACGACCGCGCCGGCAGCTCCGTGCCCACCTCGACCGACTCGTAACTGATCTTCGCCGTCATCACGCCTCCTCGGCGGCGCGCGCCACCAGCTTCGTCAGCGCCGTCACCACGAGCGCACCGGACTCGTCGTGCACATCGCCCCGGATGTCCAGGATGTCGTTGCCCGCCAGGGACTTGATGCCCTCGATCGTCGAGGTGACCGTGAGCCGGTCCCCCGCCCGCACCGGGCGCACGTACGTGAACTTCTGATCGCCGTGCACCACGCGGCTGTAGTCCAGCCCCAGCTGCGGGTCCTGCACGACCACTCCGGCGGCCTTGAACGTGATCGAGAAGACAAAGGTGGGCGGCGCGATCACATCGGAATGCCCGAGCGCCCGTGCGGCCTCCGGATCGACGTACGCCGCATTGATGTCGCCCACCGCCTCGGCGAACTCGCGGATCTTCTCCCGGCCGACCTCGTACGCCGGAGTGGGCGGATAGGTCCGCCCCACGAAGGACTGGTCGAGCGCCATGAGCTCGCTACCTCCTGATGAAAGACGAATAACAGCGGGGAACGGCCCCAGACAACGACACGAGGCCGCCCCCAGAGGGGACGGCCTCGTGTACGAGCCTGATTCAGCGCGTTTCGCGGTGCGCGGTGTGCGAGTTGCAGCGCGGGCAGTGCTTCTTCATCTCAAGACGGTCCGGGTTGTTACGCCGGTTCTTCTTGGTGATGTAGTTCCGCTCCTTGCACTCCACGCAGGCCAGCGTGATCTTCGGGCGGACGTCGGTGGCAGCCACGTGAGTGCTCCTTGGACGGACGGATGGACGGATGAACGCATAAAAGAGTAGCCGATCGAAGGACCGACCCCACAATCGGCTACCGTTAGTAGCGGTGACCGGACTTGAACCGGTGACACAGCGATTATGAGCCGCTTGCTCTACCGACTGAGCTACACCGCTTTGATGACGAGTCCCCCCGCCGAAGCGGGGTTTCCCGATCACCAGAGCCCCAATGCGGAATCGAACCGCAGACCTTCTCCTTACCATGGAGACGCTCTACCGACTGAGCTATTGGGGCGAGCGATGAAGACATTACACGGTCCTCCGCCGATCGCCCAAATCCGTTTCCGCGACCCGTGCCGGGCACCGGAACCGCGCCCCGCCGAGCCCCCCGGGCGGGCCGTGAACAGCGCCGTGATCAGGGCCTTGATCGAGTTCCCGGCACAGCCCCGCCGCAGCCGTGAAGCGGGACTCGGCACGCCCCACGAGCCACACCGGTACGACTATTCCGCTCCTCCTCGAAGCGGGCCCGGAGCCCCCCTAGGCTCGACCCACTCCAAGTGATCTTGCACCCCTCCCAGGAGCGCGATGCCCGACAGCCAGCCGCGGCGGCCCGACGACAGCGTGCCCGGCGGCGCCGACGCGGCCGCCCACGACGCCACCGCCGGCGACACCCCCGCGCTCGTCCTCTCCGGCGCCCGGCTCACCGACGGCCGCACCGTGGACGTACGGCTCGGTGGCAGCCGTATCGAAGCCGTCGGCACCACGGGCAGCCTCGGCGCCCGGGGGCCCCGTGTCGACCTGCGCGGGTACCTCCTGCTCCCGGCCCCCGCCGAGCCCCACGCCCACAGCGACACCGCGCTCACGGCCGACAGCGCGGGCCCCGGCAGCCCCGGCCCGGCCTCCCACCGCGCCGAGGACATCCAGCGCCGCGCCACCGAGGCCGCCCTGCTCCAGCTCGGCCACGGCGCCACCGCCCTGCGCTCCCACGTGCGCATCGGGGACGTCCAGGGCCTGGCCCGCCTCGAAGCCGTCCTCCAGGCCCGGCGGGCGCTGCGCGGCCTCGCCGATCTCACCGCCGTCGCCGTCCCCCGCCTGCTCACCGGCATCGCGGGCGCCGACGGCCTCGCCGTGCTCCGCGACGCCGTGAAAATGGGCGCCGGGGTCATCGGCGGCTGCCCCGACCTCGATCCCGACCCCACCGGCTACACCGAAGCCGTCCTGGAGATCGCCGCCGAACACGGCTGCCCCGTCGACCTGCACACGGACAGTGACGATCCCGCCCGGCTCGCCCGGCTCGCCGCCATGGCCGGCGGGCTGCGCCCCGGCGTCGCCATCGGGCCGTGCGCCGGACTCGCCCAGCTCCCCCACGACGCCGCCACCCGCGCCGCCGACCAGCTGGCCGCCGCCGGAGTCACCGTCATCTGCCTGCCCCAGGGCGGCTGCTGCGGCGCGGAACGGCGCGGGACCGCGCCCGTACGCCTCCTGCGCGCCGCCGGCGTACGCGTCGCGGCAGGCAGCGGGGCGCTGCGCGACGCTTCCAACCCCGTCGGCCGGGGCGACCCCCTCGAAGCCGCCTACCTCCTGGCCTCGCAGAACGGCCTGCGCGCCGAACACGCATACGACGCCGTCTCCGTCACCGCCCGGGAGGCCATGGGCCTGCCCGAGGTGCGGGTCGAGGCCGGCTTCCCCGCCGAGCTCCTCGCCGTCCGGGGGGACACGGTCGCCGGGGTGCTCTCGCTCGCCTACAGCCGGATCGTCGTGCACCGGGGCCGGGTGGTCGCCCGTACCAGCGCCGTACGCGAGTACTGCGACTCCGAGACCACGGTCGCCCTCGGCCTTCCCCGCCAGGGCCGCCCCGACTCGCAGCCCGGCGGCAGGTCTTGAGCGCGCCGCCGCACTCCGGCGTACGGTCGTGAGTATGCGCATTGTCATCGCAGGTGGACATGGTCAGATCGCGCTGCGGCTGGAGCGTCTGCTCGCCGCGCGCGGAGATGAGGCCGCGGGCATCATCCGTAACCCGCAGCAGAGCGAGGACCTGCGGGCGGCGGGCGCCGAACCGGTCGTGCTGGACCTCGAATCGGCGTCCGTGGAGGAAGCCGCGGAAGCCCTGCGGGGCGCCGACGCGGCGGTCTTCGCGGCCGGAGCGGGCCCGAACAGCGGCTCGGAACGCAAGGACACCGTGGACCGGGGCGCGGCGGTGCTGTTCGCGGACGCGGCCGAACGGGCCGGGGTGCGGCGCTACATCGTCGTCTCCTCCATGGGCGCCGACCCCGAACACCCGGGCGACGAGGTCTTCGACGTCTACCTGAGGGCGAAGGGGGCCGCCGACGCGGACGTGCGTTCCCGGGACGCACTCGACTGGACGATCCTGCGCCCGGGGATGCTGACGAACGACGCGGGCACCGGGCAGGTGCTGCTGGCCGCCTCGACCGGGCGGGGGCCGGTGCCCCGCGACGATGTGGCGGCGACGCTGCTGGAGCTGCTGGACACCCCGGCGACAGCGGGCCTGACGCTGGAACTGATCGCGGGAAGCGTGCCGGTGACGGTCGCGGTGAAGCACATCGCGGGCAACTGATCGGGCCACCGGGCGCGGCCGCGGAGGGTGCGGCGCACCTGAACGGAAACGAAAGAGCCCCCGACCAGACGTGCTGGTCGGGGGCTCCGTTCGCGTGGCGGCGCCAGGGTTCGAACCTGGGTAGGCTGAGCCGGCAGATTTACAGTCTGCTCCCTTTGGCCACTCGGGCACACCGCCTCGAACGACGCGTCGGAACTCCACTGGGGTGCTCCTTGGCGACGACGTAAACGATACCCGATGCGTAGGGGTGCTCCGCCACCTGATTGATCAGCACTCGGGGCGGGCGGCGATAGCTAGGCTTTGGGCTGTATCCCAACGCATCGACACAAGGAGCCACACGTCATGGCCGACTCCAGTTTCGACATCGTCTCGAAGGTCGAGCGGCAGGAGGTCGACAACGCCCTCAACCAGGCCGCCAAGGAGATCTCCCAGCGTTACGACTTCAAGGGCACGGGCGCCTCGATCTCCTGGTCCGGCGAGAAGATCCTGATGGAGGCGAACGGCGAGGAGCGGGTCAAGGCCATCCTCGACATCTTCCAGTCCAAGCTGATCAAGCGCGGCATCTCGCTGAAGTCGCTGGACGCCGGGGAGCCGCAGCTGTCCGGCAAGGAGTACAAGATCTTCGCCACGATCGAGGAAGGCATCTCCCAGGAGAACGCCAAGAAGGTGGCGAAGATCATTCGCGATGAGGGTCCGAAGGGCGTCAAGGCGCAGGTCCAGGGCGACGAGCTGCGGGTCAGCTCGAAGAGCCGGGACGACCTTCAGGCGGTCCAGGCGCTGCTCAAGGGCCAGGACTTCGATTTCGCGGTGCAGTTCGCCAACTACCGGTAGGCGGTTCACGCGGTTGTCCGGTCCGCCGCGGTTCGCGGCGGCCTGAGGGCGGGGCGGGCGTGCCGGTCGGCGCGGACCGCCCCGCGGGCGTTCCGGGGGCATTCCGGTTGCGGGGCCGGGTGGTGCGTCCCGGTGGGGGCCCTGGACGCGATGTCCGAATGCCGCCAGTGAGGGGGCGGCGCACGGCGCAGACTGGTCGGTGCGGGCCGCGTGGCACAGGCCTCGGTCCGCCGGGCAAGGAGGAAGACACATCATGACGACCGTGTACGCGAAGGTCGGCAGCCCGCTGGGCGAGCTGCTTCTCGTCGGCGAGGTGCCGGCGGGCACCGAGAACGCCGCGGCGGCCGATACGGCGATGGCGGCGGCGGACGGTGTCGGGCTGGTTTCGCTGTCCCTGCCCGGCCAGAAGGGCGGCGCGGTCGTCCAGGACGGCTGGCGGGAGGCTCCTGAGCTGTTCGCCGGGATCGCCGCGCAGCTGGAGGCGTATTTCGCGGGCCGGCTGACACGCTTCGACATCCCGTACGCGGACGGGGCGGGCACGGCCTTCCAGCGGCGGGTCTGGCGGGCGCTGGACGCGATTCCGTACGGCGAGACGGTGTCGTACGGGCAGATCGCCGAGCGGGTGGGCTCCTCCGGTGCGGGGGTGCGTGCGGTGGGGACGGCGATCGGGCGCAATCCCCTGCTGGTCGTGCGGCCGTGTCACCGGGTCATCGGGGCGGACGGGGCACTGCGCGGGTACGCGGGCGGGCTGGAGCGCAAGGAACGGCTGCTGGGGCTCGAAGGCGCCCTGGCCCCGGGGCGCCGAGCCGTGGCCCGCTGAGCCGTGAACCGCTGAGCCGTGGCCCGCTGAGCCGGCTGCTTCTGCCGTGTTCCGGGCCGCTGGGCTCCGGGCTGCGGCTCTGCGAGTGGTCGGTGCGAGTGGTCGGTGCGAGTGGCCAGTGCGAGTGGCCGGTGCGAGTGGTGAGGATGGTGGGGTGAGTGGTGTCGCGCGTGGATCCGCCGCCGTCCGACGGTCTCTTTCCCCGGCCGCGGAGGGTCGTCGCACCGGGCGCCGTTCACGTACCGGAGTGGCTGTCACCGGGCCTGCGGCGGGAGTTGGTGACGGCGTGCCGGGAGTGGGCGCTGGGGCCCGTTCCGCTGCGGCGTACGGTGCTGCCCGGCGGTGGGGTGATGTCGGTGCGGACGGTGTGCCTGGGGTGGCACTGGCAGCCGTACCAGTACGGGCGTACCGCCGACGATGTGAACGGCGCGCGGGTCGCCGGATTCCCGGAGTGGCTGGCGGATCTGGGGCGTGCGGCGGTGGCCGAGGCGTACGGGGACGCGGACGCCGCCGCCTCGTTCGCGCCCGACACCGCGCTGATCAACTTCTATGACGGCGCGGCGAGGATGGGCATGCATCAGGACCGGGAGGAGCGCTCCGGTGCTCCTGTGGTGTCGCTGAGCATCGGGGACACGTGTGTGTTCCGGTTCGGGAACACCCAGGACCGGGGGCGGCCGTACACCGATGTGGAGTTGGCGTCCGGGGACCTGTTCGTGTTCGGCGGACCGTCGCGTCTCGCCTTCCACGGCGTGCCGAAGGTGTACGCGGGGACGGCCGGCCCGGAGACGGGGCTGCGGGCCGGCCGGCTCAATCTGACGTTGCGCGAGACGGGGCTGGGCGATCGGTGAAGCACCGTGCGCCGTGGGCCATGCCGCGTGCGCCGTACGGCGCACGGCTGTGGGTCAGCGGCGTTCGCGTGAGTTGCCGAAGAGCAGCCGGTAGGCGATGAGCAGGACGAGGGAGCCGGCGACGGCGGCCACCCAGGTCGCGGTGTCGTAGAAGTCGTTGCTGATGGGGCGGTCGAGGAACCGGCTGGACAGCCAGCCTCCGACGAAGGCACCCACGATGCCGATGAGGGTCGTTCCCACGATGCCGCCCGGGTCCCGGCCCGGGAGCAGGATTTTGGCTATGGCGCCCGCGAGCAGCCCCAGAATGATCCAACCGACAATGCTCATACCGCCGCACCTACCCCTTGCCTCGTCCTGGAATCCAAGACGCGGCAGAGGTGGTGCGGGTTGCCTGGCGCGGCGCGCGGTCTACCGGGCGGCGAAGGGCTGGTCGGTGCGGACGATCTCCTTGCCGAAGGGCATGAGGGAGACCGGGATCAGCTTGAAGTTCGCGATGCCGAGCGGGATGCCGATGATCGTGACGCACAGGGCGATACCGGTGAAGATATGGCCGAGCGCGAGCCACCATCCGGCCAGGATCAGCCAGAGGACGTTGCCGACGCAGGAGGGCGCACCGGAGTCGCGGCGGTCCACGACCATGTAGCCGAAGGGCCACAGGGCATAGACGCCGATCCGGAAGGCGGCCAGACCGAAGGGGATGCCGATGATCGTGATGCACAGCAGGAGACCTGCGGCGATGTAGCCGAGGAACATCCAGAAGCCGCACAGGACGAGCCATATGACGTTCAGGATTGTCTTCACGGGCGATGACCTGCCATCTGCTCGAGTCGGGCGATGCGCTCCGCCATGGGCGGGTGCGTCGAGAACATCCTGGCCATGCCCCGGCCGGGGCGGAACGGGTTCGCGATCATCATGTGGCTCGCCGTCTCGATCTTCGGTTCGGCGGGCAGCGGAAGCTGCTTCGTACCGGCGTCGAGCTTGCGCAGGGCGCTGGCGAGCGCGAGGGGGTCGCCGGTGAGCTGGGCTCCGGAGGCGTCGGCCTCGTATTCGCGCGAGCGGCTTACGGCCAGCTGGATGACGGAGGCGGCGAGCGGGCCGAGAATCATGATCAGGAGCATGCCGAGGATGCCGGGGCCCTCGTCGTCGTTGGACCGGCCGACAGGGATCAGCCAGGCGAAATTGACGAGGAACATGATGACGGAGGCGAGGGCTCCGGCCACGGACGAGATCAGGATGTCGCGGTTGTAGACATGGCTGAGCTCGTGTCCCAGGACGCCTCGCAGCTCTCGTTCGTCCAGGATCTGGAGGATGCCGTCGGTGCAGCAGACCGCGGCGTTGCGCGGATTGCGGCCGGTGGCGAAGGCGTTGGGTGCCTGGGTCGGCGAGATGTAGAGGCGGGGCATGGGCTGGCGGGCCTCGGTGGAGAGCTCCCGCACGATGCGGTAGAGCTGTGGCGCCTCGAATTCGCTGACGGGGCGGGCCCGCATGGCCCTGAGTGCCAGCTTGTCGCTGTTCCAGTACGCGTAGGCGTTGGTGCCGACGGCTACCAGGAGCGCGACGATCAGGCCCGTACGTCCGAAGAAGCTGCCGATGACGATGATGAGTGCGGACAGTCCCCCGAGGAGTACGGCGGTCTTCAGCCCGTTGTGCCGGCGGTGCACGGTACGCCCTCCAAGTGGTGCAGCAGGGGAACCCTTTGCTTGGTGGTGCTCCACTCTCCAGTGGAGCCTCCCGTACTGGTCAACGCCAGGCGAGGGGAGCTAGTTCCCTTGTGCGCACGGCCGGAGGACGGGGTGTTCCCGGCCGCTCCGGCCGCTCTTCGGGCGCCGTCACCCGTACCGGCGCGCTGCGGGACAGCCTTTGGGCCGTACGGGTGTCCCGGTGAGGCTCGCGGGTGCCGCGGGGGTCAGCGCTGCGCGGGCAGCCCGGCGAGGGCGAGTGCCTCGGGGTCGGGCTGGACGTCACTGGTGCAGTGCCCGCAACGGGAGGCGATGGCGGGGATCTCCGTGTAGCAGCGGGGGCAGTCGCGTACGGCGGCCTTGATGTCGGCCTTCTCGTCGTTCTTGGCCGTGAAGCGGTTCTGGACCTTGGCCATGGGGACGACGACGCAGAAGTAGAGGACCGCGGCGGTGATGAGGAAGGCGATGGCGGCGGCGAGGAACTTGCCGTACGGGAAGATGGCGCCCTGGACCGCGAACTCCGCCGCGCTGAAGTCACCGACCGAGCCGGTGGCGAGGCCGATCAGCGGGGTGATGAACGCGGTGCTGAAGCCGGTGACGACGGCGGTGAAGGCGGCTCCCACGGCGAGTCCGATCGCCATGGAGATGACGTTTCCGCGCAGGATGAAGTCCTTGAACCCGTTCAGCACTGCTCTTCGCTCCTCTGTACCCGCTACGTGACGTCCTTTACGTGACGTATGCAGGCATGAACCCTGCCCTGTGGGGGCCGCCGCGGGCAAACCGATCTTGGGGCTTCCGGGCGGCTCCCGGGGGAAGCGTCAGAAGAGACTGACCGCGGCGAACCTGAGGACGAGCTGCGGGGCACCCGAGAGGACCACGCCCGCGAGGGTGGTGAGAGCGATCGCGGTGACGAGGGGCGCAGGGGCGCGCAGCCGGTGCGGGGCGGGCCCCGGGGCGCCCTCGCCCGCCGTTTCGCCGGTCCCGGTCGCGGCATCCGCCCCGGCCGGGGCGGCGGTGCCGGCCGTGTCGGCCGTGACGGCGGCTTCCGGGCTCCGGAAGAGGGCGGCCGTCCACTGAAGGTAGTAGTAGAGGGCGATCACGACGTTGACGGCCATGACCACCGCGAGCCAGCCGAGACCCGCGTCGACGGCCGCCGAGAAGACGGTGACCTTGGCGAAGAGGCCGATGATGCCCGGTGGCAGCCCGGCCAGGCAGAGCAGGAAGAAGCCCATCGCCAGGGCGGCGAGGGGGCGGGTGGCGTACAGGCCTCGGTAGTCGGTGATCCGGTTGCCGGGGTTCGTACGCGCCACGAGGGCGGCGACGGCGAATGCGCCGAGGTTCACCACGGCGTACATGAGGGCGTACGCGACGGTGGAGCCGATCCGCTCGTCGCCGGCGTACGCGGCGGCGGCGATCGGGACCAGCAGGTACCCGGCCTGCGCGACGGACGACCAGGCCAGCAGGCGGACGGCGCTGCGGGCGCGGGTGGCGTTCTGGCGCAGGGCGGCGACATTGCCGATCGTCATCGTGAGTGCGGCGAGTACGGCGAGGGCCGGTCCCCAGACGTCGGCGTAGGCGGGGAACGCGACCACGGTGACGAGGATGAGGCCGGAGAACCCGACGGCCTTGCCGACGACGGAGAGATAGGCCGCGATCGGCAGGGGCGCGCCGACATAGGTGTCGGGGACCCAGAAGTGGAAGGGTGCGGCGGCCGTCTTGAAGGCGAAGCCGACGAGCGTGAGGGCGACGCCCGCCTTGGCGAGGGTGTCCAGCTGACCGGGTACCCCGTCGAGGCGGGTGGCCAGCTCGGTCAGGTGCATGGTGCCGGTCGCCGCGTACACGAAGCTGACGCCGAGGAGCATCACGGCGGTCGCGACGACGGAGGAGAGGAAGAACTTCAGGGCGGCTTCCGAGGAGCGCCGGTCGCCGCGCTTGATGCCGACCAGGGCGAAGGCGGGCAACGAGGCGACTTCGAGTGCGACGACGAGCGTGGTGAGGTCGCGGGCGGCGGGCAGGAGCGCCGCGCCCGCCGCCGAGGACAGCAGCAGGAACCAGAACTCGCCCGCCGGGAGCTTGCGGGTGTCGTCCAGGGAGAGCAGCGCGGTGAGGAGGGCTCCGCCGAGTACGAGCGCCTGGATGACGAGGGCGAAGTGGTCGGCGGTGTAGCTGCAGGCCCGGGTGGTTTCGGTGACGCAGAAGGTGGAGCGGTCCCCGGCGCGCAGCGGGACGAGGACGGCGAGGGCCGCGAGGAGTCCGGCGATGGTGCCGTAGCCGAGGTACTGCTTGCGGTGCTCGGGGAGGAAGAGGTCGGCGACGAGGACGATCAGGGCGCAGGCGGCCACGATGACGGGCGGTGCGATGGCGAGCCAGTCGATGGACTGGACGAGGCTGGGGGTGCTGTCGGCCGCGGCGGTGAGCAGCCCCGGGACTCCCGTGCCCGCCTCCGCTCCTGCTCCTGCTCCTGCGTCGATTGCCGGGCGGACGGCCCCGGCTGCTGTGGTCACGAGGTCCGCGGTCACGACTTGCCTCCTGCGAGGAGCTTCTGCACGGCCGGGTCGGTGAGGCCGAGGAGGACGGCGGGCCAGAGTCCGGCGAGGACGGTGAGGGCGGCGAGCGGGGTCCAGGCGGCGAATTCGTACGTCTGGATGTCGGCGAGCTGCCGGGTGCCGGCGGGGTGCTGGGCCTCGCCGGGGTGCCGGGTCCCGGTGGGCTCACCCATGCAGACGCGGCGTACGACGATGAGCATGTACGCGGCGGTGAGCAGGGTGCCGAACGCGCCGATGGCCATGAAAGTGCGGAACGCGGGGCGGCTGAGGCCTTCGGCGGGGTCGAACGCGCCGAACAGGGTGAGCATCTCGCCCCAGAATCCGGCGAGTCCGGGCAGCCCCAGCGAGGCGACGGCGGCGAAGGCGAGAAGGGCGCCCAGGCGGGGGGCCCGGCCGTAGAGCGCCGCTCCGGTGGCACCGGCGAGGGTGTCGAGGTCGGCGGTGCCGTACCGGTCCTTCACCGCGCCGGCCAGGAAGAAGAGCAGGCCGGTGATGAGGCCGTGGGCGATGTTGGCGAAGAGCGCGCCGTTGACGCCGGTGGGGGTCATGGTCGCGATGCCGAGGAGGACGAAGCCCATGTGGCCGACCGAGGAGTACGCGATCAGGCGCTTGAGGTCGCCCTGGGAGCCGGGTCGGGCGAGGGCGAGGCAGGCGAGGGATCCGTAGATGATTCCGGCGACCGCGAAGGCGGCGAGGTAGGGCGCGAAGGTGTGCATCCCGTCGGGGGTGATGGGGAGCAGGATGCGGACGAACCCGTAGGTGCCCATCTTCAGCATGACCCCCGCCAGGAGGACGGAGCCGACGGTCGGGGCGGCGGTGTGGGCGTCGGGGAGCCAGCTGTGCAGCGGCCACATCGGGGTCTTCACGGCGAGGCCGATGCCGATCGCCAGGACGGCGATGACCTGCACGGACGAGGTGAGACCACGGCCGTTGTCAGTGGCGAGTGCCACCATGTCGAAGGTGCCGCTCTTCAGTCCGATGAGGAGCAGGCCCAGCAGCATGACGACCGAGCCGAGCAGTGTGTAGAGGATGAACTTCCAGGCGGCGGCCTGCTTCCGGTCGCCGCCCCAGCGGGCGATGAGGAAGTACATCGGGATGAGGACCATCTCGAAGGCGAGGAAGAACAGCAGCAGATCGAGGACGGCGAAGGTCGCGAGGGTGCCGGACTCCAGGACGAGGATCAGGGCGACGAAGGCCTTCGGGGAGGGGCCGGAAGGCATGGCGAAGTAGCTGTACAGCGCGCAGAGGAAGGTCAGGAGCGCGGTCAGTACGAGAAGGGGGAGCGAGATGCCGTCGATGCCGAGGTGGATCCGTACGTCCAGCGCCGGGATCCAGCTGATGTCGGTGGTGGCCTGCATCTTCGACGGGTGGTCGTGGTCGAAGCCGGCGGCCAGGACGATCGCGGCGATGAGGACGACGCCGGTGACGGTCACTCCGTGGCGGAGCACCGCCTGGTCGGGGTTCCTGCCCCGCAGTCCGGGCGGTGCCGGAAGAAGGGCCGCGACGGCGCCGAGGAGCGGGGCGACGACGATGAACGCGAGAAGGAACTGCATCACGGATTCGCTGATATCGATCACGGCTCACGACCCGGCGTTGACGGTGGCAAAGACGACGGCGGCGATCGCCAGGACAAGGGAACCGGCGAGCAGTGCGCTGAGGTAGGTCTGCACGTTGCCGGTCTGGGCACGGCGGACGGCGGTGCCGAGCCAGCGTGCGCCGGTACCGGAGCCGCGTACATAGGTGTCGACGACCTCACGGTCCAGGAAGCGGACGACGCGGGCCGCGGCCAGCACGGGGCGGACGAAGAGCGTCGCGTACAGGGCGTCCAGGTGGAAGCCGGCGGCCGCGTGGCGGTGGAGCGGGCCGAGGAGCAGACGGCCGGGGTCGGCGGGATCGGGGGCGTCCCCGTCGTGGCCGTAGGCGGCGGTGTGCGAGGTCATCGCCTCGACCTCGACCAGGGCGGGCTCGGCGTCGGGGTGGGCGACGACCGCGCCCATCGGGGTACGGGCGGCCAGCGCCGTGCGGTGCCGCCAGGCGGCATAGGTGACCAGACCGCCGACGAGGCCGACGCCCGTGGAGAGGACGGCGGTGGCGAGGGAGGGGGTGAGGCTGTGGCCGTCGAACCAGTCGGAGATCGTGCCGACGGTGAGCCCGAAGGCGATGGTGGGGACGGCCAGGAGCCACAGGACCGAGGTCATGGCGACGGGCTGCCTGCCGTGGTCGGGGGCCTCGGCACCGCGGCCCCGGAAGGCCAGCAGCCACAGGCGGGTGGCGTACGCGGCGGTGAGGACGGCGGCGAGGAGTCCGGCGACGAGGATCGTCCAGCCCGCGGCGGCCGGGGCGATGTCGCGGTCGCCGAAGGCGGTGTGCTCGGCGGCGACGAGGACGGCTTCCTTGGAGAAGAAGCCGGCGAACGGCGGGATCGCGGCGAGGGCGAGGAGGGCGACGGTCATCGTCCAGTAGGCGTCCGGGATGCGCTGGGGCAGGCCGCCCATACGGGACATGGCGGCCAGTGAGTTCGTCCCGGCGGCGTGGATGACGACCCCGGCGGCGAGGAAGAGGACGGCCTTGAACGCACCGTGCGAGAGGAGGTGGAAGACGGCGGCACCGCGGTCGCCGACGGCCAGAGCACCGGACATGTAGCCGAGCTGGCCGATCGTCGAGTAGGCGAGGACCCGCTTGATGTCGTCCTGTGCCAGGGCCGCGATTCCGGAGCCGATCATCGTGACGGCGGCCATCACCGCGAGCACGACGAGTGCCGCGTCGGAGGCGGCGAAGACGGGGAGGAGCCGGGCCACGAAGTAGATACCGGCGGCGACCATCGTCGCGGCGTGGATGAGCGCCGATACGGGCGTGGGACCGGCCATCGCGTCGGGCAGCCAGGTGTGCAGGGGGAACTGCGCGGACTTGCCCGCGACGCCCGCGAGGAGCAGCAGGGCGATGAGGGTGGGGTGGTCGAGTCCGCCGTTCGCGACGGCTCCGAGGATGCCGGTGATGCGGAAGGTGCCGGTGTCGGCGGCGAGCGCGAACAGGCCGATGAGGAAGGGGACATCGCCGAGCTTGGTGACCAGGAAGGCCTTGAGCGAGGCTGCCCGCGCTTCGGGCGTCTCCCAGTAGTGGCCGACGAGGAAGTACGAGCAGATGCCCATGATCTCCCAGCCGACCAGGAGCACCATCAGGTCGCCGGAGTAGACGACGAGGAGCATCGCGGCGGTGAAGAGGGAGACGAGGGCCGCGTACGAGGGGTAGCGGGGGTCGTCGCGCAGGTAGGCGGTCGAGTAGATCTGCACGCAGGTCGCGACGAGCCCGACCAGTACGGCGACGAGGACGGCGAAGCCGTCGAGGTGCAGGGCGAGGTCGATGGGGACCGAGCCGGTGGGGGTCAGCTGGGTCGCGGCGTCGATGGCCGGGCCGCCGCCCTGGCGTGCGGCGACGATCACGGCGATGACGGCCGCGCCGAGGGTGGGGAGGATCGCGAGGGGGCGTACGTAGCCGGGGGCGGTGCGGCCGAGGAGCAGGCCGGCCGCCGCGCCCAGGAAGGGGAGGAGGGGAACGAGGGCGGCGAGGGTCGTGGTGGTCACGCGGTGGCCTCTGCCTTCTTTGCCTTCCCTGCCGGAGCAGTGGCCTGGTGTGCGTCGTCGTCGGCGTCCGCCTGGTCCGCCTCTTCGGCGGCGTCCGTCTCGGCGGTGTCGCGGAGGCGGTCGATGTCGGAGCTGCCCCGGTTGCGGTAGACCGCGAGGACGATCGCCAGGCCGATGCCGATCTCGGCCGCGGCGATGGCGATGGTGAAGAGGGTGAGGGCCTGGCCGGAGTGGAGTGCGTCGCGGAGCCAGACGTCGAAGGCGACCAGGTTGAGGTTGACGGCGTTGAGCATCAGCTCGACGGACATCAGGACGAGGATCGCGTTGCGCCGGGCGAGTACGCCGTACAGCCCGGTGCAGAAGAGGAGGACGGCGAGCACGGCGGGATAGGCGAGGTGCATCAGCTCTTGTCCTCTCGGCTCTTGTTGTCCTTGCGGGACAGGACGATCGCGCCGACGAGGGCGGCGAGCAGCAGGACCGAGAGCGCCTCGAAGGGCAGCACCCAGTGCCTGAAGAGGAATTCGCCCGATGCCCGGGTGGAGCCCTGGGCCGGTCCTTCCAGGTCGATCCAGGTGGTCCGGAACGCGTCCACGACCACCCAGACGAGGGCGGCAGCGGCGGCCGCGGCCACGCCGAGGGCGACCCACCGGTTACCCGAGTCGGCGTCCGGGGAGCGGCCGATGGGCGCTCTGGTCAGCATCAGTCCGAAGAGGAGCAGGACGACGACGGAACCCACGTAGATCAGGACCTGGACCCAGGCGATGAACTCCGCGGTGAGCAGGAGGTACTCGACCGCCAGACCACCGAGCGTCACGACCAGCCAGAGGGCGGCGTGGACGAGCTGCTTGGTCGTGACGGTGATGAGTGCCGCGCCGAAGGTGGCGAGGCCGACCAGGAGGAAGGCGATCTCGACACCGGTCGGGGAGAGGAAGCCGGGGTGATCCGCGGCGGTGGTGACCGTGGCAGCCGTCGTGGCGGCGGCGGTGTCGGCGAGGGTCACTGGTCCCCCTCCTGCTTCGGTGTCTGCTGGGCTTCCTGTGTGGCCTGTGCTTCCTGGGCCTGCTGGGCTGCCTGGGCTGCCTGGGCGCGTTGGGCTTCGAGCTTCTCCGCGGTCTTGCGGGCCGCGGCGATCTCCTTCGGCTCCTCGGCCCCCGGGTCGAGCGCGGGCGGCTCCGGCACGGTCCACATCCACTCGCGGAGCTTGTCCCGCTCGTGGGTGAGCTCGTGGATGTCCGTCTCCGCGTACTCGAACTCCGGCGACCAGAACAGCGCGTCGAAAGGGCAGACCTCGATGCAGATACCGCAGTACATGCAGAGCGAGAAGTCGATCGCGAAGCGGTCGAGGACATTGCGGCTGCGTTCACGGCCGCCCGGGGCCGCCGCGGGCACCGTCTCCTTGTGGGAGTCGATGTAGATGCACCAGTCGGGGCACTCCCGGGCGCAGAGCATGCAGACCGTGCAGTTCTCCTCGAACAGGCCGATGACACCGCGGCTGCGGGGCGGCAGTTCGGGCTGGACGTCCGGGTACTGCGCGGTGACGGTCTTCCTCGTCATCGTGCGCAGGGTGACGGCGAGGCCCTTGGCCAGGCCGGAGCCAGGGATCGGAGGCACTAGTTGATCGCCACCTTCACGATGCCGGTGAGCGCGATCTGCGCGAGAGCGAGCGGGATGAGCGTGGTCCAGGCGAGCTTCTGCAGCTGGTCCTCGCGCAGGCGGGGATAGCTGACGCGCAGCCAGATGACGACGAAGGCGAGGATGCCGGTCTTGAGGAGGGTCCAGACCCAGCCGAGCCCGTCGGCCCCGAGCGGACCGTGCCAGCCGCCGAGGAACAGCACCGTGGTCAGGCCGCACAGGACGACGATGCCGGCGTACTCGGCCAGGAGGAACAGGGCGAAACGCAGCCCGGTGTACTCGGTGTACGCGCCGAAGATGATCTCGGAGTCGGCGACGGGCATGTCGAACGGGGGGCGCTGGAGTTCGGCGAGTCCGGCCACGAAGAAGACCAGGGCTCCGACGATCTGCCAGGGGAGCCACCACCACTCGAAGGCGTTCAGGATGCCGGGGAGCGAGACGGTGCCCGCAGCCATGGCCACGGAGGCGGCGGCGAGCAGCATCGGCAGTTCGTAGGCGAGCAGCTGGGCGGCGGTCCGGAGTCCGCCGAGGAGCGAGAACTTGTTGGCCGAGGCCCAGCCGGCCATCAGCGAGCCGAGTACCCCGATGCCCATCACCGCGAGTACGTAGAAGATGCCCGCGTCGACGACCTGGCCGACCGCGCCCTCGCTGGGGCCGATCGGGATGGCGACGAGGACGAGGAGGTACGGCAGGAGCGCGACGGCGGGCGCGAGCTGGAACACCCGGCGGTCGGCCTCGGCCGGGACCACGTCCTCCTTCTGCGCGAACTTCACGCCGTCCGCGACGAGCTGGGCCCAGCCGTGGAAGCCACCGGCGTACATGGGGCCGAGACGGCCCTGCATATGGGCCATCACCTTGTGCTCGGTCTGGCCCACGACGAGCGGGACGACCATGAACACGGCGAAGACGATGATGAGCCGGAGGGCGACGTCGAGTACGTCGTTCACGCGGTATCCCCTCCGGCGGGACGGTCGGGGCGGTCGGACTGATCGGAACGGTCCGGGCGGTCCGGACGGTCCGGACGGGTTTCTGTGTCGGGGTCCGGCGCGGCGTCCGGCTCTGCGTCCGGCGCGGGGGCGGGCGTTTCGCCCGTCGACCGGGGCGTGCCGGCCCCGCCTCCGTCGGTGTCGTCGAACGCGGGGCGGGCGTCGTGCCAGGGGGCGTCCGTGCTGCGCGGCGGTCGCGGGGTGCGCGGGGGCGTGGCCCCGGGGGCGCTCGCCGTGTCGTCCGGCGCGGACGCGGTGTCCGGCGCGGACGCGGTGTCCGGCGCGGACGCGGTGTCCGGCGCGGACGCGGTGTCCGGCGCGGACGCGGTGTCCGGCGCGGATGCGGTGTCCGGTTCAGGGGCCGGGGGTGTCGCCGCGCGCTGCTGGCTCGCCGAACCCTCGGACACGCTGCGCGAACGCCGCGGCCGGGCGGCGGGAGCCGCAGGGGCCGCGGGAGCCGGAGGTGTCGCGGGCTCTGCGGACGCACCCGCCGCACCCGCCCTACCTGCCGCACCCGCCGTCGTGTCCGCCACCTCCGCCGTGCCCGTCGCCGCGCGCTGGGCGGCCGAGCCCTCGCTCGCGCTGCGGGCGCGGCGTACGGGGCGGTCGCCCGCCGCGGCGCGGGCGCCGCGGGCCGGGCGGGAGGGGGCGGGCGGGAGCTGGCCCTTGAGCGGGCCCCATTCGTTCGGGTCGGGGACGCCGGGCGGCAGCATCGTACGGCGCTTGGGACCGCCGTGCTCGGACTCGCCCGGCTCCTTGGCTCCGGGCCATGCCTTGGCGACCCGGGCGGCCAGGACGAAGTCCTTGCGCAGCGGGTGGCCCTCGAACCCCTCGGGCAGCAGCAGCGGGACGAGGTGCGGGTGGCCCTCGAAGCCGATGCCGAACATCTCGTGCGTCTCGCGCTCGTGCCACTCCGCGCCCGCGTAGACGCCGATGGCGCTGGGCAGGACCGGGGCCTCGTGCGGAACGGTCGTACGGACCAGGAGGCGGCGGACCGTACCGGTTCGCGGTGCCGCGACATGGGCGCAGACGCGGAAGCCGGTGCCGGGTTCGTCGACGGCGCTGAGCCAGTCGAAGTAGCCGCAGCCCAGTCGGTCGCGGGCCGTTTCGAGGGCGTCGATCCACGAGGCGGCGGGAACGTCGACGGTCAGCAGGTCGTAGGCACGCTCGGCCGTGGCGTCCGCGCCGAAGATCTCGGTGACGGCGTCCGGCAGCCGGTCGTACGCCTCCGCACCGGCCGCGGCCGCTGGAGTCGCGTCGGCGGGCGTGGGCGCTGACGTCGCGTCGGCGGGCGTGGCCGCTGGCGTCGCGTCGGGCGTGGCGCCGGAGGCGGCATCGGGGTTGGTCACTTCCCCTCCTCCCCCGGTGCGGTGGGGGCGGTGACCGGCGCGCTGAGCAGCGCGGCGGTGGACGCGCGGCCCGCGTCGGCGCCCTCGGGGGCGTCCGGCCCGGTGGCGTACCGCTCGGCGAGCGACTCGCGGGCGATCTTCTCCTGGAGCTTGAGGATGCCCTGGAGCAGCGCCTCGGGCCGGGGCGGGCAGCCGGGTACGTACACATCGACCGGGATGATCTGGTCGACGCCCTTCGTGACGGAGTACGAGTCCCAGTAGGGGCCGCCGCAGTTGGAGCAGGCGCCGAAGGAGATGACGTACTTCGGCTCTGGCATCTGCTCGTACAGGCGCTTGACGGCCGGGGCCATCTTGTCCGTCACCGTGCCGGACACGATCATGAGGTCGGCCTGGCGGGGGCCGGGCGCGAACGGGATCACCCCGAGCCGGATGAAGTCGTGGCGGGCCATCGAGGCGGCGATGAACTCGATGGCGCAGCAGGCGAGTCCGAAGTTGAAGACCCAGAGGCTGTAGCGGCGGCCCCAGTTGAGGATCACCTTCATCGGCTCGGGGGCGAGCCGGGAGAGCACTCCGAGCCGCTTCGGCTCCGGCAGCGGAACCGGCTGCGCGGCCGGCTTCGAGGCCGGTGGCGAGTCCGGGGTGGATGCCTGTCGCGGCGTCGGACCGGGCTGCGGTTCCGGGGTCGTCCGGCTCGTCACGCCCATTCGAGGACGCCCTTCTTCCATGCGTAGAGCAGTCCCACGGCCAGGAAGCCGAGGAAAATGAACATTTCCACCAGCGTCGTCGCACCGTATCCGGGGGCCGCGAATACCGTCGCCCACGGAAAGAGGAAGATCGAATCGACGGCGAAGATCACGTACAGGAAGGCGTAGACGTAATAGCGCACCTGTGTGTGCGCCCATCCCTCCCCGACGGGGTCCACACCGCACTCGTAGGTAAGGAGTTTCTCCGGCGTCGGAACCACGGGCCTGAGCAGTCGGCCGGCCCCGAAGGCGACGGCGACGAACAGCACGCCGATCAGGGCGAGCAGTCCGACCACTGAATAGCTCTGGAAGTACTCCGACGCGAGAACGGTCGATTCGGTCCTCACGTCCGCCCCTCGCTCCCTCGAACACACCGGTCCGGCCATCTGTACGCACGGGAGTCTAGGCCCTGTTAAAGAACTGGTAAGCAGCCGCGTCGCGCAACGGGGTGGGGTTATCCCTACTTCACGCCGCCCACGAGCCCCATGGCGTGCGCGGTCGCGGCCCGGCAGGCTGGTCGTATGACCATGAGCCCCTCTGCACCCGACAACGACCGGCCGCCACCCGCGCGCTTCGCCTTCGACCGGTGGACCTGGAAGGAGATCGCGTACCTCCTGGCCAACCTGCCCATGGCGATTGCCGGTTTTGTCTACGCGGTGTTCCTGCTCGGTGTCGGCGTGGGGCTCTCCGTCACGGTGATCGGTCTGCCTCTGCTCGCCGTGGGGCTCCAGGGCGCCCGGCTGCTCGGCCGGGCGGAACGGGGCCGGGCGCGGGCCTTGCTCGGTCTGCACGTCGAGGAGCCGAGCTCGATGGCGCGCAGCCGCCGGGACGCCGGGTTCTTCCCCTGGCTGTGGACGGGGCTGAAGGATCCGGTGGGCTGGCGGGCGCTGCTGTTCGCGTTCATCCGGCTGCCGTGGGGCATCGTGACGTTCGTGGTGACCCTGGTGAGCCTGTTCGTCCTGTGGCCGGTGCTCCCCTTCATCGCGCGGGCGCTGAGCAATGCGGACCGGGCGATGGTACGGGGACTGCTCTCGCCCTCCGACGAACTGGAACGCAGGATCGCGGAGCTGGAGTCGGACCGGGGGGTCGTCGTGGACACCGCGGCGGCCGACCTGCGCCGCATCGAACGCGACCTCCACGACGGCGCACAGGCCCGACTCGTCGCCCTCGCCATGGACCTCGGCCTCGCCAAGGAAAAACTCACCGCCGACCCCGAAGCCGCCGCCCGCATGGTCGACGAAGCCCACGGCGAGGTCAAAGTCGCCCTCCAGGAACTCCGCGACCTCGCCCGCGGCATCCACCCCGCCGTCCTCACCGACCGAGGACTCGACGCCGCACTCTCCGCCATCGCCTCCCGCTGCACCGTCCCCGTGAACGTGTCGGTCGAGCTGCCGGGGCGGCCCGCCGAGGCGATCGAGGGCATCGCCTACTTCACCGTGTCGGAACTCCTCCAGAACGTCAGCAAGCACAGCGGCGCCCGGTCGGCGTCCGTCGAGGTGTGGCGGGCGGCCGACCGCCTGCTGATCCAGGTGCGGGACGACGGGTCGGGCGGTGCGCGGATGGACGGCGGTACGGGGATGGCGGGTCTCGCGGAACGCCTGGGGGCGGTGGACGGGCTGTTCGTCCTGGACTCCCCGGTGGGCGGCCCGACGACCGTCACCGCGGAGCTGCCCTGGCGCGACCGTACGGAGCACGCGAAGGCGGTATGACGACGGCTACGGCGCGGAAGAGCCGGGCCGAGGCCGTTACGGCGCGGAGGGCGCGGCCGAGGCCATTACGGCGCGGAGGCGTTGCGGCCCGACCGTGCCACCGCCACCACGCCACCACACCGCCGCCACGCCATCGCCCACCGGACCACCGCCCACCGCACCGCCGCGCGAGGGCACTGCGGCGGCACCGGGGGTCTCCCCGTCCGCCCGGGGGGTGGGGAAAACCCCCGGGCGGATACGGAGACCCCCCTCATGGTGCGAGGCCCCCGCGGCCCCGCACCCTGGTACCAGTTGAGAAGCCACATGCCGCGGAGAACGAGCCGCTGCGACAGAGACGGAACGGACGGACCTCATGGCCACGGCATACGGACCGGACACGCGGGACCTCCAGAGGTCCGGTTCCGGCGCCGGGGACCACCCCCCGGTCAAGCACTTCCTCCCGGCCGCGCTGCGTGCGCCGCTGGAGGCACGGGCGTGGCGCGAGCTTCTGTACCTGATGCTGAGCCTCCCGATCAGCATCGTGCTGTTCGCCCTCTCGATCACCATGACCACGATGGGCTTCGGTCTGCTGATCACGTTCCTCGGCATCCCGGTACTCGCGGTGGGGCTGGCGATGTGCCGGGGCTTCGGCGCGCTGGAGCGGATCCGGGCACGCGGGCTGCTGAAGCTGGACGTGGCGTCCCCCGAGCCGGCGCGGGGGAAGACCGGCGGCATGATGTCGTGGGTCGGCGCGGTACTGAAGAGCGGGGTGTCCTGGCGGCACCTGCTCTACTCGCTCCTGCACTTCCCGTGGGCGATCTTCGCCTTCGTCGTGGCCATCACGTTCTGGTCGGTCGGGTGGACGATGTTCACCTATCCGCTGTGGCACTGGGTCTTCCCGGCGTACACGGGTGCCGGCGGGATCCAGCTGTACGGCGACGACAACCACCGGATCTACCTCGACTCGCCCTACGAGCTGGCCGTGACCAGTGCGATCGGCCTGGCCGTGGTGCTGGTCACGCCGTGGGTCGTCCGGGGCCTGGTGTCCGTGGACCGGCTGCTGGTCTCCGGTCTGCTCGGCCCGTCCCGGCTGGCCACCCGCGTCACCGAGCTGGAGTCGGACCGGGGGGTCGTCGTGGACACCGCGGCGGCCGACCTGCGCCGCATCGAACGCGACCTCCACGACGGCGCACAGGCCCGACTCGTCGCCCTCGCCATGGACCTCGGCCTCGCCAAGGAAAAA
Organism: Streptomyces sp. NBC_00654; assembly: GCF_026341775.1. Lineage (NCBI taxonomy): Bacteria > Bacillati > Actinomycetota > Actinomycetes > Kitasatosporales > Streptomycetaceae > Streptomyces > Streptomyces sp. NBC_00654. Next base: position 685,137 of record NZ_JAPEOB010000003.1, read on the forward strand.
CTCACCGCCGACCCCGAAGCCGCCGCCCGCATGGTCGACGAAGCCCACGGCGAGGTCAAAGTCGCCCTCCAGGAACTCCGCGACCTCGCCCGCGGCATCCACCCCGCCGTCCTCACCGACCGAGGACTCGACGCCGCACTCTCCGCCATCGCCTCCCGCTGCACCGTCCCCGTGAAGGTCGAGGTGGACCTGACGACGAGGCCCGCCCAGGCCATCGAGGGGATCGCCTACTTCACGGTGTCGGAGCTCCTGCAGAACGTCAGCAAGCACGCACACGCGACCCGTGCCACGGTCGACGTCTGGCGGGCGGCGGACCGTCTGATGCTCCAGGTCACGGACAACGGACGGGGCGGCGCCGATGTGACGTCGGGCAGCGGTCTGGCCGGTCTGACGGAGCGGCTGGACGCGGTGGACGGCATCCTCGTGGTCGAATCCCCGGTGGGCGGCCCGACCACCATCACGGCCGAACTGCCCTGGCGCGGCTGAACCCGGCCCGCAGCGCCCCTCAGCCGACCCGCGGCCCCCTGCGGCCCCCGCGGCCCCTGCCCCGCCCCGGACGCCCGGTCCGCGGCGGGGCGGCGGGCTGTCCTGCCGCGGACCGGGCGGCCTCGCCGTGATCGCCCGCCGGGCCACCCGTACCACCACCTGGTGAAACTCCCGACACGCTGCGTGTCCAGCCCCGAATCGGGGAAACCTCACCAAGTCGCACCCCCCTGTTCCCGGCGCCGCCCCATCCGCCCGCCGGTCCTGGGATGCTGGGGACGACAGAAGCCGGACACACATCAACAACAGTGGGGGACACAGCGTCGTGGAGGACAGGGTGCGGGTGGTCATCGCCGAGGATTCGGTACTGCTTCGGGAAGGACTCACCCGGCTGCTCACCGATCTCGGGCATGACGTCGTCGCGGGGGTGGGGGACGCCGAGGCGCTGATCAAGACCGTGGCGGACCTCGACGCGCAGCAGGCGCTGCCCGATGTCGTGGTGGCCGATGTGCGGATGCCGCCCACCCACACCGACGAAGGGGTGCGGGCCGCGGTGCAGCTGCGCAAGGACTACCCCGGGATCGGGGTGCTGGTGCTCTCGCAGTACGTCGAGGAGCAGTACGCCACCGAGCTGCTGGCCGGAAGCAGCCGGGGCGTGGGCTATCTGCTGAAGGACCGGGTGGCGGAGGTCCGGGAGTTCGTGGACGCCGTCGTACGGGTGGCGCAGGGCGGGACGGCGCTGGACCCGGAAGTGGTCGCGCAGCTGCTGGGCCGGAGCCGTAAGCAGGACGTCCTGGCCGGGCTCACGCCGCGCGAGCGGGAGGTCCTCGGTCTGATGGCCGAGGGCAGGACGAATTCCGCGGTGGCCAGACAGCTGGTGGTGAGCGACGGCGCGGTGGAGAAGCACGTCAGCAATATCTTCCTGAAACTGGGCCTCTCCCCCAGTGATGGAGATCACCGGCGCGTTCTGGCCGTCCTCACCTACCTCAGATCCTAGGGAACTGACACCCTGTCAGATCTGTCGCGGAAGTCGAGGACCTAGCACCAAAGAATGAGCACGCAGCGTTTCGGGTGAACGACTGGGGGGCTTGGAAATAATGTCAAATCGGGCCAAATGGGTGTCTCAAAAGGGCGTCCACCATATGACCGGTCCCTGGAGGGCGACCCCTGCGGAAGTAGGGTGGGCCCTGGGACCACCGGCGGGCCGGACGGTCCCGAACCGCCGCCCCGAGGGAGGTCCAGTTCAGTGACCAGCCAGGTCAGTAGCCCGGCCGAAAGGGCCGATGAGGCCGGCGAGGCCGTCGTCGGGGAGCAACGAGCCCCCCGGTCAGGAACCACAGGCGCCGACGGGAAAGAGGTCCGCCGCCTGGACCGGGTGATCATCCGTTTCGCGGGTGACTCCGGCGACGGTATGCAGCTCACGGGTGACCGGTTCACCTCCGAGACGGCCTCCTTCGGGAACGACCTCTCGACCCTGCCGAACTTCCCCGCCGAGATCCGGGCCCCTGCCGGGACCCTGCCGGGCGTCTCCTCCTTCCAGCTGCACTTCGCCGACCACGACATCCTCACGCCGGGCGACGCTCCCAACGTGCTGGTGGCGATGAACCCCGCCGCGCTGCGGGCGAACATCGCCGATGTGCCGCGCGGCGCCGAAATCATCATCAACACCGATGAGTTCACCAAGCGGCCGATGGCGAAGGTGGGGTACGCGACCAGCCCGCTGGAGGACGGCTCGCTGGAGGCGTACAACGTCCATCCGGTGCCGCTGACCACGCTGACGCTGGAGGCGCTGAAGGAGTTCGGACTCCCCCGCAAGGAGGCCGAACGCTCGAAGAACATGTTCGCGCTGGGCCTGCTGTCGTGGATGTACCACCGGCCGACCGAGGGCACGGAGAGGTTCCTCCGGCAGAAGTTCGCGAAGAAGCCGGAGATCGCCGAGGCGAACGTGGCCGCGTTCCGGGCCGGTTGGAATTTCGGTGAGACCACCGAGGACTTCGCGGTCAGCTACGAGGTGGCGCCCGCCACACAGGCGTTCCCCACCGGGACGTACCGCAACATCTCCGGGAACCTCGCCCTGTCGTACGGGCTGATCGCCGCGAGCCGGCAGGCGGACCTGCCGCTCTACCTCGGCTCGTACCCCATCACCCCGGCCTCGGACATCCTGCACGAGCTGAGCCGCCACAAGAACTTCGGCGTGCGGACCTTCCAGGCCGAGGACGAGATCGCGGGCATCGGCGCCGCGCTGGGTGCCGCCTTCGGCGGTTCGCTGGCGGTCACCACCACCTCCGGTCCGGGCGTGGCGCTGAAGTCGGAGACCATCGGGCTCGCCGTCTCCCTCGAACTGCCGCTGCTGATCGTCGACATCCAGCGCGGCGGCCCGTCGACCGGGCTGCCCACCAAGACCGAGCAGGCCGACCTGCTCCAGGCGATGTACGGGCGCAACGGCGAGGCCCCGGTGCCGATCGTGGCCCCGCGGACCCCGGCCGACTGCTTCGACGCCGCGCTCGACGCCGCCCGGATCGCGCTGACGTACCGGACTCCGGTGTTCCTGCTCTCCGACGGCTATCTGGCCAACGGTTCCGAGCCGTGGCGGATCCCCGAGGTCGACCTGCTCCCCGATCTGCGGGTGCGGTTCGCCACCGGCCCCAACCACGAACTGGCCGACGGCACCGAGGTGTTCTGGCCCTACAAGCGCGACCCGCAGACCCTGGCCCGCCCCTGGGCGGTGCCCGGCACCCCGGGCCTCGAACACCGTATCGGCGGCATCGAGAAGCAGGACGGCACGGGCAACATCTCGTACGACCCCGCCAACCACGACTTCATGGTCCGCACCCGGCAGGCCAAGATCGACGGCATCGAGGTCCCGGACCTGGAGGTCGACGACCCCTCGGGAGCGCGGACGCTGGTGATCGGCTGGGGCTCGACCTACGGGCCGATCACCGCCGCCGTACGCAGGCTGCGCGGCGCCGGACACTCCATCGCCCAGGCGCACTTGAGGCACCTCAACCCCTTCCCGAAGAATCTCGGCGAGGTGCTGGGGCGCTACGACAAGGTGGTCGTCCCGGAGATGAACCTCGGACAGCTCGCCATGCTGCTCCGGGCGAAGTATCTGGTCGACGCCCACAGCTACAACCAGGTCAACGGAATGCCGTTCAAGGCCGAGCAGCTCGCGACAGCTCTCAAGGAGGCCATCGATGCCTGACACCAACGAGCTGCTGCAGCTGGTGCCGAAGGCCGAGGCGAAGCAGTCCATGAAGGACTTCAAGTCCGACCAGGAAGTGCGCTGGTGCCCCGGCTGCGGCGACTACGCGGTCCTCGCCGCCGTGCAGGGGTTCATGCCCGAGCTGGGCCTGGCGAAGGAGAACATCACCTTCGTCTCCGGCATCGGCTGCTCCTCCCGGTTCCCGTACTACATGAACACCTACGGGATGCACTCCATCCACGGCCGTGCCCCGTCCATCGCCACCGGGCTCGCCACCTCGCGCCGCGATCTGTCGGTGTGGGTCGTCACCGGTGACGGCGACGCGCTGTCCATCGGCGGCAACCACCTGATCCACGCGCTGCGGCGCAATGTGAACCTGAAGATCCTGCTGTTCAACAACCGGATCTACGGGCTGACGAAGGGCCAGTACAGCCCGACCTCCGAGGTCGGCAAGATCACCAAGTCGACGCCGATGGGTTCGCTCGACGCGCCCTTCAACCCGGTGTCGCTGGCGATCGGCGCGGAGGCCTCGTTCGTGGCCCGCACGGTCGACTCCGACCGCAAGCACCTGACCGGCGTGCTGCGCGCGGCGGCCGACCACCCGGGCACGGCGCTGGTGGAGATCTACCAGAACTGCAACATCTTCAACGACGGCGCGTTCGAGGTCCTCAAGGACAAGGAGAAGGCGCAGGAAGCGGTGATCCGGCTGGAGCACGGGCAGCCGATCCTCTTCGGCGCCGAGGACGCGAAGGGTGTCGTACGGGATCCGGCGACCGGTGATCTGCGGGTGGTCGCGGTCACCGAGGAGAACCGTTCGCAGATCCTGGTCCACGACGCGCACGCCGCCTCGCCGACCACGGCGTTCGCCCTCTCCCGGCTCGCCGACACGGACACCCTGCACCACACCCCCATCGGGGTGCTGCGCAGCGTCGAACGGCCGGTCTACGACAGCCAGATGTCCGAGCAGCTGGACTCCGCGGTCGAGCGCAACGGCAAGGGCGACCTGGCCGCGCTGCTCGCGGGCAACGACACCTGGACGGTCATCGGCTGACGGCGGGCCGGCCGGCCCGCCGGCCCCCTCACCGCGGACAGCGGCACCCGACGAGGCCCGGACCGGAACCTTCAGGTCCGGGCCTCGTCGTACGCCTCGCGCGCCGCCCGCACCGCGTCCACCCGGCGCTCGGTCCAGCGCGCCAGCTCCCACACCTGCTGGGCGGCCTCCCTGCCCAGCTCGGTGAGCGAGTAGTCCACCCGCGGCGGGATCACCGGTTTGGCGTCCCGGTGGACGAAGCCGTCGCGCTCCAGCGTCTGGAGGGTCTGGGCCAGCATCTTCTCGCTGACGCCGCCGACCGTGCGGCGCAGCTCGCTGAAGCGGTACGAGCGCTCCAGCAAGGCGGCCAGCACGAGGACGCCCCAGCGGCTGGTGACGTGTTCCAGCACCAGGCGGGAGGGGCACATCGCCCGGTTGACGTCCGGGTCCCGACTCATTTCACTTACTCCCATGCCAGTACCTTACTTCAAAGTGGGTACTTTCTCCTGGTTAGTGCGCGCCGTAGGGTGAGTTCCAGACGGCCCGGAAGCGGACCGAGCCCCCCGAACAGGAGAAACCCCCCATGAGCATCGTCGTCACCGGAGCCACCGGAGAGCTCGGCCGCCTCGTCGTCGAGCAGCTGCTGACCTCGGTCCCCGCGGACCGGATCGCGGCGGTCGTCCGCGACAAGGAGAAGGCCGCCTCCCTCGCCGCCCGCGGCGTCGAGCTGCGCATCGCCGACTACGACCGCCCCGAGACCCTCGCCGGGGCCTTCCATGCGGGCGACCGGGTGCTGCTGATCTCCGGCAGCGAGGTGGGCAGGCGGGTGCCGCAGCACACCGCCGTCATCGACGCGGCCCGGACGGCGGGCGTCGCCCGGCTCGCGTACACCGGAGTCCTGGGCGGCCCCGACGCCGACTTCGGCCTGGCCGCCGAGCACAAGGTCACCGAGCGGCTGATCCTCGACTCGGGACTGCCGTACACCTTCCTGCGCAACGGCTGGTACACCGAGAACTACACGGCCAACCTCGCCCCGGTCCTGGAGCACGGCGCGGTCGTCTCCAACGCGGGCGACGGGCGCGTCGCCTCCGCCGCCCGGGCCGACTACGCCGCCGCCGCGGCGGCCGTGCTCACCGGCGAGGGCCACCTGAACACCGCGTACGAGCTGAGCGGCGACACCGCGTGGTCGTTCGCCGAGTACGCCGCGCTGCTGTCCGGGGCGACCGGCAGGGAGATCGCGTACAACAACGTCCCCGCCGCCGTCCACCAGGAGATCCTGGTCGGCGCGGGACTGCCCGAGGCCTTCGCGGCGATCCTCGTCGACGTCGACGAGGCGATCGGGCGCGGCCGGCTCGCCCCGACCGGCGGCGACCTGGCCCGGCTGATCGGCCGCCCGACGACACCGCTCGCCGAGACGGTGACCGCGGCCCTCGCCGCCGCCTGAACCCACCCCCGTACCGCAGCCCGGCCCGAAGACTCCCCTGTCATGAGCGTTTCCCTGAGACGGCTATGACACCGGGCCCTTCCGGCGCTACCTTCGTGCAGTCGGCCGATCCGTCGACACACGTACGCCGGGAGGGCCCGTGCAGGGGAAGAACGAACAGCGGGCAGGTCTGCTGTACGGAATCGGCGCATACGGGATGTGGGGCGTCGTCCCCCTCTTCTGGCCGCTTCTGAAGCCGTCCGGGGCGATCGAGATCCTCGCCCACCGGATGGTCTGGTCACTGGGCGTCGTCGGTGTCGCCCTGCTCGTCGTCGGCCGCTGGGCCTGGCTGGGCGAACTGATCCGCAACCCCCGCAAGCTCGGCCTGATCGCCCTGGCCGCGGGGGTCATCACGGTCAACTGGGGCCTGTACATCTGGGCCGTCAACAACGGCCAGGTCGTCGAGGCCTCGCTCGGCTACTTCATCAACCCGCTGGTCACCATAGCCATGGGCGTCCTGCTGCTCGGCGAGCGACTGCGCCCCGTCCAGTGGGTCGCGGTCGCGACCGGCTTCCTGGCCGTGCTGGTGCTGGCGATCGGATACGGACGCCCGCCCTGGATCTCACTGACGCTGGCCTTCTCCTTCGCGGCGTACGGCCTGGTGAAGAAGAAGGTCAACATGGGCGGGCTGGAGTCACTGGCCGCCGAGACCGCCGTGCTGTTCCTGCCCGCGCTCGGGTTCCTGCTCTGGCTCGGGGCGAGCGGCGGGGCGACGTTCACCGCCGGGGGCGCGGGCCACGGGGCGCTGCTCGCCGCGACGGGCGTCATCACGGCGGTGCCGCTGGTCTGCTTCGGCGCGGCGGCGATCCGGGTGCCGCTGTCCACGCTGGGGCTCCTGCAGTATCTGGCCCCGGTCTTCCAGTTCGCCCTCGGCATCGTGTACTTCCACGAGGAGATGCCGCCCGAGCGGTGGGCCGGGTTCGCGCTGGTCTGGCTGGCGCTGTCGCTGCTGACCTGGGACGCGTTGCGCACGGCGCGGCGGAACCGGGCGGAGGCGGTGCGCCTGGCACGTACGGTCGCCGCACAGACCGGAACACACGCCGGAACGCGAGCCGGGGCCCAGGCCGCGGCGGCGGTGCCGGGGGCGGAGACGCCCGGCACCGCCGCCTCCGGCACCGCCCCGGGTTCCGGTCACGGTACGGGGACGGGGCCCGGCGCCGGGGTACCGGAGCGGGCACCCACCTCCTGAGCCGGCCGGGCCGACCCGGCGGAGGGCGGCGTCGTCCCCTTCCGCCGGCGCAGCCCGAGTGCGGTGATCAGGGCACCCAGCACCACCATCGCCACCGGCACCACCAGGGCCACGCGGAAGGCGGACAGGGACGGCTGACCCCGCTCCCCCCTCACCCGTGGAAACCCGAACCCACCCACAGAAACCCGACCGGCGGAACCACTCGCAGAAACCCCACCCACCCCAAAAACCATTACCCGGTTGCTTTTTTAACTCGGTTGCGATTTCCTTTGGTCTTCGGAAAACGCGGACCGAGGAGCAGGCATGACCGACGTACTGATCGTGGGCGCGGGCCCGACCGGGCTGACCCTGGCGTGCGATCTCGCCCGGCGCGGCATCGCCGTACGGATCGTCGACAAGTCCCCCGCGTACCCGCGCAGTTCACGGGCGAAGGGCCCCAACCCCCGTTCCCTCGAAGTCCTGGCGGACCTGGGCGTCGTCGACGAGGTGCTGGCCGCCGGTTCGGCGCCCCTGCCGATGCGCAAGTACCGGGACGGGCTGCCGGTCGCGGACACCGATCCGTACGCGGACTGCGCCCCGGCGCCGGACGCGCCCTACGACCGGGGGTGGCTGATCCCCCAGTGGCGGCTGGAGGAGATCCTGCGCGACCGCCTGGCCGCGTACGGCGTCCGGGTCGAACTGGGCGCCGAGGCCGTGGCACTCACCGACACGGACGGGGACGAGGACGGGCGCGTCGGCGTGACGTTCGCCGCCGGGCCGCCCGTCCGGGCGCGGTACGTCGTCGGGTGCGACGGCGCCCACAGCTCCGTACGCAAACTGCTCGGCATCGCCTTCGAGGGGAAGAGCGACGCCGGACTGGCGATGGTCTGCGGCGATGTCGCCCTCACGGACGGCGTCCTGGCCCGCGACCGCTGGCACCAGTGGTTCGACGAGGACGGCGCGGTCATGCTCTGCCCCATCCCCGGCACGCCCTCGGGCTGGTGGTTCCAGGCCGGGCCCGAACGCGACCGTGAGGGCCGGCCGCTGGCCCCGTCCCAGGAAGGGTTCAGGCGGCTGCTCACCCGGCACACCGGCATCCCGGGCGGCCACCTCACCGATGCCACCCTCCTGTCGATGTACCGCGTCAACGTCCGTATGGCCGACCGTTACCGGGCGGGCCGGGTCTTCCTCGCCGGGGACGCCGCCCATGTGCACCCGATCGCGGGCGGACTCGGGATGAACACGGGCATCCAGGACGCCTTCAACCTGGGCTGGAAGCTCGCGCAGGTGCTGGCGGGCCGGGCCGCGCCGGAACTGCTGGACACCTACGAGGAGGAGCGGCTGCCGGTCGCCGCGTGGACCCTGGACATCACGTCGGAGAGCCTGCGGGCCACGCTGACGGCGATCAGGAAGCCCGGCGGCGGCCTGGACTCCGCGATCACCCCGGAGACGGCCGGACTCGGCGTGGGCTACCGGTGGAGCTCACTGGCCGCCGCCCCGGACTCGGACGCGGCGGACGCGTTCACGGCGGACTCGGACGCGGCGGACGCCGGTCCGGACACCGGTGGCGGCCCCGGCGGTCCGCGCTCCGGGGACCGGGCGCCCGACGCGCCCTGCCTCGACGCCGCGACCGGCGCGCCCACCAGCCTGTTCCGCACCTTCGCCGGACCGCACCTCACGGTGCTCGGCTTCGGTCCCGGGAGCGCGCGGGCCCTGCGGGAGACGGCCGCGGCGTACGGGGACGCCGGCGCGGTACGGACCTGCCGGGTGTACGGGGCGGACGAGGTGCCCGGGGACGGCGCCGCCGGGGTGATCGACGACCGCGGGCACGCGCGGGCCGCGTACGGTACGGGCGGCGCGGACACGGTCGTGGTGATCCGGCCCGACAACCACGTGGGGATCGTCGCCCCGGCGGATGCCGTGCGCCCCGTACGGGAGTACCTGGGCCGGCTGCACCGGGCGGACGGTGCCGTCGGCATGGTGGACGCGGTGGGGCAAGGCTGATTGAGTGCCCGGATGGGGACTGTTCTCAAGGGCATGGGCGATGTTCGCTGGCACGATCTCCGGCATGCGTACGGTTCCGCCTCCCAGGTCCCCGGCACCCTGTCGCGGATCGCCTGGGGGGACGCCCCGAACGCCGAGGACGCCCTGAACGACCTCGGGCACTGGATCGGTTCGATGGCGGTCTTCGACGCGACCGTCGCCGCGGTGCCGTTCCTGTGGGAGCTGGCCGGGACCGAGACGGTCAAGGACCGGGCCGGGGTGCTGGAGCTGCTCGGGGCGATACTCGCCGCCGGGCACGCCCACCACCCGGAGTGGGCGCGCGGTGCGCACGACGCGGTCGTGGCGGGCCGCGCGACGGCCGAGCTGCTGGCCGACACGGCGAGGACCGAGGCGAGGGCCGCGGCCGAGCTGCTGGCGGCGATCGACGGGCACACTTGCGCCGCCTGTCCCCCGCGAGCCGTCTGAGGGGCTCCCTCCGTGTCGCTCGTCGGCTTCCGTCCACCGCATCGCGGGCGGTTCGGGGCCCGGCGGGCGGCCTCGAACAGCTACGCCTTTCGAGTGAGGACGAATCGTTTCTCCGGCCATACCGGGCCAACCCAAGATCATCGCGGGGAAAACTGGGGCCCGCCCGACCGACCCCCCGTCACGAATGGGACGACTTCCATGCGCCTGCGCGCCCTCGCCACTGCCGCCGCCTGCGGCTTCGCCGTACTCCTCGCCGCCCCCGGCGCCGCGTCCGCAGCGGACGGCGACTTCATCTACACCTACAACGACCCGAGCGGGGCCCCGCACATCGGCGGCCTGATCGACCCGCCGAGCGGGGTCTGCATCACCCTGCCCGAGGTCGCCCCCGAGTGGACCACGCCCGCGCACTCCCCGCGCAATTACACCGGCTCCACGGCCACGGTCTTCGCCGGCGCCGACTGCGAGGGCCCCTACTTCAGCCTCCGCCCGAACGGCGGCCACGCCTCCGAGCGCCTCAAAGTCCGCTCCGTGGTGTTCAGCTGACCCCGCCCCCGTCCTGACGAAGGATCCGGTACCCGCGCCCCTGGGCCGTGTACCGGATCCTTTCGGTTCGCACAAGGGGCCATCCGTGTCCCTTCTAGGCTGGGCCCATGCCCATGCCACCCGCCCATGCCCTTGTCGCCACGGACCTGGACGGCACGCTGCTGCGTCCGGACGACACCGTGAGCCCGCGCTCCCGTGCCGCCCTGGCGCTGGCCGCCTCGGCCGGGGCCCCGCACCTGATCGTCACCGGCCGGTCGGTGCCCGGCATACGGGCGCTGCTCGCGGACCTGGACTACCGAGGTCCGGCCGTCTGCGGGCAGGGGACCCAGGTGTACGACGCCGGATCGCGGCGGATGCTGCGCTCGGTGACCCTCGACCGGGAGCTGGCCGACGCCGCGCTCGGCAAGATCGAGGCGGAGGTCGGAGCGGTCTTCGCCGCCGTGGACCAGGACGGCGAGGACGGCCGGACCCTGATCGAACCGGGCTACCGGATGCCGCACACCGGCCTTCCCGCCGTCCGGGTCGACCGCCGCGCCGCCCTGTGGGACGCGCCCGTCATCAAGGTGCTGGTACGCCACCCGGAACTGGGCGACGACGCCCTGGCCGCCGCGGCCCGCGCGGCCGTGGGCGACCTCGCGACGGTCACGATGGCGGGCCCCGGCACGGTCGAACTGGCCCCGTACGGCGTGGACAAGGGCACCGGGTTCGCGCTGGCCACCGAGGTGCTGGGGATCGATCCGGCGCACGCGGTCGCGTTCGGCGACATGCCCAACGACCTGCCGATGTTCCGCCGTTCCGGCCACCGGGTCGCGATGGCCGATGCCCACCCGGAACTCCGCGCGGCGGCCGACGAGGTGACGTTGTCGAACGAGGACGACGGCGTCGCGGTGGTACTGGAGCGGCTGTTCGGCTGAGCGCCGGAGGGATGTCCGCTCCACCGCGGCGTGCCCGACGGGGCGGACGGGCGAGGGCGCTCTCAGTCCGCCGGGGCGGGGACGCCGATGTCCTGCTCGGTCCACAGCGTCTTGCCCCGCGGGCCGTGCCGGGTCCCCCAGTGCGAGGCGAGCTGGGACACGATGAACAGTCCCCGGCCGCCCTCGTCGGCCGACCGGGCGTGGCGCAGGTGCGGTGACACCGCGCTGCTGTCGTGGACCTCGCAGGTCAGCGTGGGGCCCAGCAGCAGGCGCAGCCGCAGCGGCGGGGTGCCGTAGCGGACGGCGTTGGTGACCAGTTCGCTGACGATCAGTTCGGTCGCGTCGATCGTCTCCTCGTCCAGGTTCCAGCCCTGGAGCCGGTCGCGTACGAGCACCCGCGCGGTGGACGGCGTCGTGCGGTCGTGCGGCAGGTCCCAGGTCGCGACGCGGTGCGCCGGGACGGTGCCGGTACGGACGAGGAGCAGGGCGGCACCGTCGGCGTGGGCGCCGGCCGGGAGTCCGTAGACGACGGCGTCGCTCAGGTCGTGAAGGCCGCGCTCCGGGGAGGCGAGCGTACGGCGGATGCGCGCGACGGCCTGTTCGTCGGGGAGCAGGGCCTCGGTGCAGAAGGCCAGGAGGCTGCCCTCCTCCAGGGTGAGGACGGCCGTCGCGAACGGCGCGCTCTCGGGGGAGAAGAGCCTGGGCCCCTCGGGCACGTCGACGGGCGGCGCGCTCCCGTCCGGTGCGATGACCACCGGCGCCGGGTTTCCGGCTCTCGCGAGGGTGCAGGTGCGGGTGAACGGGTCGTAGATCGCGTACACGCACGCCGCCGACAGCGGTTCGCCGTACAGGGCGTCGGCCCGGGGCAGGTCGGCCCGTTCGGCGGCGAGGCGTTCGGCGGTGTCGTTCAGCCGGGCCAGCATCTCGTCCGGTTCCAGGTCGAGACCGGCCAGCGCCTGGATGACCGTACGCAGCTGCCCCATGGCGATGGCCGCCTCCAGGCCCTGCCCCGCCACGCTGCCGACGACGAGGCCCGTCCGGGCTCCGGACAGCGCGATGGTGTCGAACCAGCAGCCGCTGTTGCGTCCGGGCAGCAGGACGTGGGCCGTCTCCACGGCGGCCTGGTCGCCCTCCTGCTGCGGGAGGAGCCGGCGCTGGACGGTCGAGGCGATCACATGGCTGCGCTCGTAGCGTCGGGCGTTGTCGACGCTCAGCGCGGTACGGGCGGCCGCCGTCCGCGCGACGAGCGTGTCGTCCTCGTCGTACGGCTCGCTGTCCCCGCACCGGTAGAGGCTCACCAGACCGAGGACGGCGCCGCGCAGCGTCAGGGGAACCACGATCAGCGAGTGGGCACCGGCCGACTCGATCAGACGGGCGCTGTCGGGGTCCGCGTCCAGCCACACGGTGTCCGGACCGAGCTGGACGAGCCGGGGCCGGAGGTCCGACACCGCCAGCGCGTACGGCGTACGGAAGGGCAGCCGGCGGGTCCCGCCCTCCGGGTCGGCCCGGCGCAGCGGCACCTCGGGCCCGAGCGGGCCCACCGGCGGGTCCGCGCCGCGCAGGACGTCGTCGACCACCTCGACCACGGCCAGATCGGCGAACCCCGGTACCACGGCGTCCACGAGCGAACGGCAGGTCTCCGCGACATCCAGCGACCCGCCCACCCGCTCGCGTACAGCGGCCAGACAGCTCTCCCGCGCTCGCGCCCGCTCCCGTTCGGTGACGTCGACGACCGCCGCCAGTACGCCCCGGGGCACGTCGTCGTCGGGGCCGTCGAGCCGGTACACGGACACGCTGAAGCTGCGGTCCGGTCCGGGCAGCCGGCGGAGCCTGCCGCGGATCAGCCGGTCGCGTACGGGCCCCTCCCCCTCGAGCACGCTCCGCAGCACCTCGGCCGCCTGGTGCGGTTTGTCGAGGCGGTACACATCGGTGAAGTGATCACCGATCATCTCCTGTACATGGGCGGCATCGACGAGGGAGTTGGCCCGGACCACCCGCAGTTCGGGATCGAGCACGATCAGGCCGACCGAGGACTGGGCGAACAGCGTGTCCAGGAGGGCCACGTCCAGACCGGCCGGGCCGCCGTCCCTGCCGCCCCCAGTACCTCTGCTGTCTCTTCCGTCCCCGGTGGCTCCGCCGTCCCGGCTGCCCCTGGCGCCTCTGCCCTGCCGGTCGTCCGGCTCCGCCCCGTGCCGGTCGTCCGGCTCCGCCCCGGCAGCGACCGTTCCCTCGGTGTCCGACACGGTTTCACCCCACCCTCAGGCTCTCCGGCACGCCGGGGAACCGCCGCGCGCCAGACCAGCATCACCCGGCGCACGCGTCCCGGCGACCGGATGGCGGCAGCCGGGTGGCGCCGGGCGGTGCCTCCGGCCCCGTCACGACCGCCCCTCAGACGGGCGGCAGCATGGCGCGCCGGCCCGGGACGGCGGGCGACTGGACGGTCATGCCGCCGTCGACCACCAGGAGTTGGCCGGTGAGGTAGCGGGACTCGTCGGAGGCGAGGAAGACCATCGTGTGGCCGATGTCCTCGGGGGTGCCGAGGTAGGGCAGGGCGTTGTAGCCCTTGAGCGCCTCGATGACATCGGCGGGGAGGTTGTCCCGCAGGGCGGGGGTCATGACCGCTCCGGGGGCCACCGCGTTGCAGCGCACACCGTGCGGGCCGTACTGGACGGCGATCGACTTGGTGAGGCTGACGACGGCGGCCTTCACCGCGCCGTACGAGATCTGGAGGACGTCGCCGACCAGCCCGGCCACCGAGGCGGTGTTGATGATGGAGCCTCCCCCGGCCTCGATCATGTGCGGGACCGCGTGCCGGGAGCCGAGCAGGGTGCTGCGTACGTTGAGGGCGACGGCCCGCTCGAACTCGTCCATGTCCAGCCGCAGCAGGTCCAGGTCCTTCCGGGGATCGCTGCCGCCCACGTGGTTGCAGAGCACGTCCAGGCCGCCGAACTCCGCGACCGCGGCGGCCACCGCGCCGGCCGTCGAGGCGTCGTCGGTGACATCGACGGTCACCGGGAGCGCCCGGCCGCCGGCGGCCTCGATCAGCCGGGCGGTCTCCTCCGCCGCGGCCGTGTCGTGGTCGGCGGCCACGACACGGGCGCCCTCCCGGCTCATCAGCTCGGCGGCGGCCCGGCCGATGCCGCTGCCGGCCCCGGTGATGAGTGCGGTCCTGTCCTTGAGACGGTCCATGGTCCTCTTCCTCGCTCGCTCGACCGAAGTTGTCATCATTGATGACAACCGTAAGTCATCTATGATGACTTTCCCAACGAGCAACGGAGACCCCAGCCGTGACCGAGCCGCAGCGGGCCCCCAGGCCACGCCGATCCGCAGCCGTGACCAGGCAGGAGATCCACGACGCCGCCCGGGAACTGTTCACGCGCGAGGGCTTCGGCTCGGTCGGCATCCGGGCGGTCGCCGCGCGGGCCGGCGTCGACGCGGCTCTGGTGATCCGCCACTTCGGCTCCAAGGAGCAGCTCTTCGTCGAGGCGATGGCCGTCGACCTGCCCGCGACCCGGATCATGGAGGGCCCACTGGAAGGGATGGGCCGGGCGCTGGTGGAGCATGTGGTGGGGCTCTCGTCGTCCACCGCGGGGGCGCTGGCCGTGGCCTCGCTCGCCGCACTCTTCCGGGCCTCCGACCGGACCGAGGTCCAGCGGACCCTGCGGGCGACGATCGAGCGCTCCTTCGCCGCCCCGCTCGTGCACCGGCTCGACGGGGCGGACGCCGAACTGCGCGCCCATCTGGTGGCGGCCCAGATCGGCGGCCTGCTCACCTCCCTGCACGTGGTGGAGGACTCCGTACTGACAGGAGCCGGCCGGACGGCCCTGGTCGCGCACTACGGCGACGCCGTCCAGCGGCTGATCGACGGCTGACCGACGGCTGACCCGTGGCCGACCGACGGCCGACCGGCACCACGACCGGTCGGCCGGAACCCGCGAACCCCGAACCGCTCACGCGGCGGCCCTCAGTAGCCCTCCGCTCCCAGCGCGCGCAGCACATGCGCCACCAGCGCGGCGACCGTCTCCTCGTCGTGGACCGGCCTGCGCAGCACATGGCGGTAGTAGACGGGGCCGTAGAGCATCTCCACCGCCAGCGGAAGGTCCGCGTCCGCCGGGATCTGCCCCTGCTCCTGAGCGCTCCGCAGCCGCGCCACCGCGGCCTCGAACCGGGGGTCGACCAGCTGCTCCCGCACCGCCCGCGCCAGCACGTCGTCGTGGTGGACCTCGGAGAGGATGCCCGCGTACGCGGGGCCGAACGGCGGCGTCGAGAGCAGCTTCACCGCGGCCGTCACATGGCCCCGCAGATCGGCGCCGATGTCACCGGTGTCGACGAACGGGGTGGCATCGACCAACGCCTCGGTGAACGCCTCCAGCAGCACCGCGCTCTTCGACGGCCACCAGCGGTAAATAGTCTTCTTGCTCACACCGGCGCGGGCCGCGATGGCCTCCACCGTGACCCGGCCGTACCCCTTCTCCGTACACAGGTCGAGCGCGGCCCGAAGGGTCGCACGTCGTGATCTCTCGCTGCGGCGCAGGGAACTCGGCGATGTGATCATTCGGTGAGCATAGGGGTCTTCAAGCCATCTCTTGTTGACAGGTCGTCGCCAGAAGTCGAACAATACCGAGGCGGAAACGGAACGTACCGTGTCGTGTCGTTCCCGTTGTCCGCACCGTTCGTGCCGTTCGCGCCGCGACGAGCCGATCGGGGGACGGCTCGCCCGGCCGACGGTGCGGTCGGGCCCGTACCGTCCGGATCAAGCCAAGACCGCCCCCGGGCACTCCGCGTCACTCCGTCCCTCCCGCCGGGCCGCCCGGCGCTTCCCGGGCCGTTCAGGCAGTGATGTCCTTGGCGGTGAAGCGGGCCCAGGCCGCCGAGCCGAACACCGCCGCGTACATCCCCTGAAGGCCGAGGTTCCTGACGATCTCGTCCCCGTGGACGGGGTCGCGCAGCAGGTCCGCGAAGGACAGCCAGTAGTGCGGGAAGAGATACGGGTGGACGGCGCTCAGCTGCGGGATCGACCCCAGGATCTGCACCGTGATCAGCAGGCCGACCGTGGCCGCCATCGCCGCGATCCCGCTGCCGGTCAGCGTCGAGATGAACAGGCCCAGCGCCGCGAAGCCGGTCAGCGACGCGGCGACCACCACCGCGATCAGTCCGGCCCGCACCAGCCCCTCACCGAAGCCGATCCGGGTCCCGGAGATCGTGGTGACCTCGCCGAGGGGGAAGAGCAGCGCGCCCACGGCCAGCGCCGACGCCGCCACGACCAGCGTCGCGACCAGGCAGAAGACGAGCACACTGGCGTACTTGGCGAGCAGCAGCCGGGTGCGGCCGGCCGGGGCGACGAGCAGATAGCGCAGGGTGCCGCCGTTCGCCTCGCCCGCGATCGAGTCGCCCGCGACGACGCCGACGGCCATCGGCAGGAAGACCGGGAGCGTCGCGGCGAGGGCGGCGAAGACCAGGAAGAGACCGTTGTTGGTGACCTGGGTGAGGAAGGCCGGTCCCCCGGCCCCGCCCGGGGCTCCGTCTCCACCGCCGCCGCCCGTCTCGATCCTGACCGCGATCCCGATCAGTACGGGTACGGCGGCGAGCACGCCGAGCAGGGCGAGGGTCCGCCAGCGGCGCAGGGTGGTGGTGACTTCGGAGCGCAGGATTCCGAACGTCCACAGGAGGTTGCGGACGGCCCGCACGCCGGTGGCATCGGCCCGCACGCGGGTGACGTCGTCCCGTACGCCCGTGGCATCGGCCCGCACGCCGGCGACGTCGGCCCGTACGCCCGTGGCATCGGCCGGCGCGCCGGTGACGTCGTCCCGTACGCCCGTCGGTTCAGCCTGCGACATCGAATCCCTCTCCGGTCAGTGCGACGAAGGCGTCCTCCAGCGAGGCCCGTTCGACGCCGAAGGCCCGTACCCGCACCCCGGCACCCACCAGTGCCGCGTTGAGGTCGGCGAGTTCCGTACCGCCGGGCGGGGCGTCACCGGTCAGCCGGTCGCCGTCCGTCCGCAGTCCGGTGATCCCTTGCTCCCTGAGGACCCGGGCGGCGTCGCCCGGGTCGGGGGTGGTGACCGTGAGCCGGCCCCGGGTGCCCGCGGCGAGCTCGGCGACGGGTCCCTGGACGATCAGCCGGCCGCGGGCCATCACCGCGGCGTGCGTACAGACCTGCTCGATCTCGTCCAGGAGGTGGGAGGAGAGGAAGACCGTGGTGCCTTCCGCCGCCAGTTCCCGGACGAGGGAGCGGATCTCCCGCATGCCCTGCGGGTCCAGGCCGTTGGTGGGTTCGTCGAGGACGAGCAGGCGGCGCGGCCGGAGCAGGGCCGCGGCGAGCCCGAGGCGCTGCTTCATGCCGAGGGAGTACGCCTTGGCCTTCTTGCCCGAGGCGGCCGCGAGCCCGACCCGGTCCAGGGCGTGCGCGACGCGGGCGCGACGGGTGCGGGGGTCGGCGGTCGGGTCGGCGGAGTCGTAGCGCAGCAGGTTGTCCCGGCCGGTCAGGAAGCCGTACAGCGCCGGGCCCTCGATCAGCGCGCCGACCTGCGGCAGCACGCTGCGGGCGCCGCCCGGCATGGGGCTGCCGAGCACCCGGGCGGTGCCGGACGTCGGGTCGATGAGGCCCATGAGCATCCGGATCGTGGTGGTCTTCCCTGAGCCGTTGGGGCCGAGGAAGCCGAAGACGCTGCCGCCGGGGACGGTGAGGTCGAGGCCGTCGACGGCGAGCTGGCCGCCCCGGTAGCGCTTGGTGAGACCGCGGGTCTCGATCACGGCCTCCGCCGCCCCGCCGCCGGCCACTCCCGCCGTCCCGTCATCGGCCGTGCCCGCCGTCCCGCCACGGGCCGCCGCCGCACTCATCGCCGTACCGCCATCGGCCGTACGCGCCGTTCCGGTCATGCGCACCTCTCCCACCTCTGCCCGGCCCGGACCGGCCCGGCCCGGCTCAGCGGGCCGCCCCGCCGCGCGGTGCGCACGGCGGGGCGGCTTCGTTCACCGTGGGTACGGAAGCACCCCGGCGCCTACTTGGCGCCGTTGGCCGCCTGTACCAGCGCGTCCTTCGTCACCGCTCCGACGTAGACGGTGCCGTCGTCCGTCAGCAGGGCGTTCACCAGGCGGGTCTTGAAGACCGTGCCCGAGCCGAACTTCCCGGTGACCTTGTCACCCAGGGCGTCCAGGAAACCCTGGGCCTCGGCCGGCAGGCCCTTCGCGTCCGCCGAGCCGCCGGTGGGCAGGCCCGAACCGCCGGGGGTCTTGATCTGGGCGACCGAGGTCCAGCCCTCCCCGATCACGTTCACCCCTTCGAAGTCCCCCAGGGCCTTCATTCCTTCCGGCCCGGCGAACTGCTCCGGCGTCATCCCGGCCTCGCCCTGCTTCTCCGCCTCGGCCTTGAGGTCGTCCGCCTCGGTCACCTTCGCGCCCTTGGGCGGGGTGAAGGAGAACAAGGAGGCATCGGGCCGGCCGAAGTCGACCTTGGTGAAGCCCGCGTCGACCACGGCCTTGCCGCCGCCGCTCGCGGACAGGGTGAACTTCAGCGGCACCCCGTTGGCCGCGTCCACCGCGACCCGGATCGAGCCGACCGTCGAACCGGACTGCTTCGGCTTGATCAGCAGCTGGTACGCGTCACGCCCCGCCACCCGCGAGGTGCCGTCGACGGTGACCGAGGTGGTGTCCCCGGCCGCCGCGAGAGCCTGCTCGGCGAGCGCCTTCGGTGTGGCCGGAACACCCTCGGGTGCCTGGTGCCGCTCCCGCTGCTTCTGCTGCTTCTGCTGCTCGGCGTCCGCCGCGGCGTGGTAGACCTCGCCGGACTTGCTGTCGTACGCCCAGACCTCGCCCTTGTTGTGGATGAGGTTGTACTCGGCGGCGTCCCCGAGGATCGAGAGCCGCTGCCTGTCGGGGCCGTCCGCCGCCACCCGCAGCGTGTGCGTACCGGAGGTCAGCTCCATGAGCTTGTCCTCCGGGGCCGCGCCGGAGCCGCCGTCCGTACCGCCCGCGCCGGGGGCGAAGGAGCCGGCGAGGCCGCCGAGGGACGGGATGCCGAGGTCGGTGCTGATCTTCAGCGTGCCGGAGAGCCGCTGCTCGTCCGAGGACGCGATCTTCTCGATGAGTTCCTGGGCGCTGATCTTCGGCAGCTCGGGATCACCGGAGTCCGCGAGGGCCGGGACGAGTCCGATCGTCGCGGCCGCCACCCCCGCCACTGCGACGGGGACGATGTATCGCGCCGCCTTCCGGCGGCCCACGACAGTGCCCGTGGCCTTGCCGGTGGTCTCTGCGCTGTCGTTCGGTGCCATGTGTGCCCTACCTCCGTGGTCGGCGGCGTCCGTCCGTTGCTCACGTCCACTCCCTGCCGCCATTCTCACCCGATGTGGTCAGGAGTGGTTGTTCTCATCTGACCAAACCGGGCCCCCCGAAGCGTCAGCCCCCGGGATCAACTCCGCCTACTGCTGCGGTATGACAACCGAGGGGCCGGGACCGGCCGTCCACTAGGGGTCCGCAGGGCGTACAGGGCCGACAGAGGTAGTGCCGCGACGGCGGGATCCCCGAACGATGTGTCAGCCGGCGCGGTGCACCACGGCGTCGCACAGCTCCGCCAGGGCGGACTTGGCGTAGCACTCGGGCAGCGGCGCCAGCGTGGCCCGCGCCTCCTGGGCGTAGCGGACGGTGTCCTGACGGGCCTGCTCCAGCGCCGGGTGGGCACGCAGCCTGCGCAGTGCCTCGGCCAGCCGGGCGTCGTCGCTCAGATCGCCGTCCAGCAGCTCCACGAGCTCCAGGTCGTCGGGCTTGCCGTCGGCCGCCGCCTGCGCCCGCAGCCGCAGGACCGGGAGTGTGGAGATGCCCTCGCGCAGATCGGTGCCGGGGGTCTTGCCGGACTCGTGGGAGTCGGACGCGATGTCGAGGACGTCGTCGGCGAGCTGGAAGGCGATGCCCAGGCGCTCCCCGTACTGGGTGAGGATGTCGACGACCCGCTCGTCGGCGCCGGACATCAGGGCTCCGAACCGCCCGGACACGGCGATCAGCGAGCCGGTCTTGCCGCTCAGGACGTCCAGGTAGTGGTCGACCGGGTCGCGGCCGTCGCGCGGCCCCGCCGTCTCCAGGATCTGGCCGGTGACCAGACGCTCGAACGCCTCCGCCTGGATGCGTACGGCCTCCGGGCCGAGGTCGGCCAGGATGTGCGAGGCACGGGCGAAGAGGAAGTCGCCGGTCAGGACGGCGACGGAGTTGCCCCAGCGGACATTGGCGCTGTCGACCCCGCGGCGTACGTCCGCCTCGTCCATCACGTCGTCGTGGTAGAGCGTGGCCAGATGGGTCAGTTCCACGACCACGGCCGAGGGAACGATCCCGGGCGCGTCCGGGTCACCGAACTGGGACGCCAGCATGACCAGCAGTGGCCGAAAACGTTTGCCGCCTGCACGGACGAGGTGCTGCGCGGCCTCCGTGATGAAGGGGACATCGCTCTTGGTCGCTTCGAGCAGCCCCGCCTCGACAGCGGCCATACCCGTCTCGACATGGGTCTCAAGAGCCTGGTCCCGCACGCGCAGTCCGAACGGCCCGACGACGGTCACGAGGGGGTCTCCTGTCTACTGACGATCACATGGATTGTCGATGTGTCGCTGTCATCACTCAACTCAGCGTATCCGGTCCTCTTTGGATCACCGTGGGCGCCTTCCCGCCACCGCCGGTATGTTCGGGATCAGCTCATACGATCAGGAGTTGCCGTTTTGTCGCACACCACCAACGACACCGAGTCGACACAGCCCCCGCCCGGGGACGACCACGCCTTCTTCGGCCAGCCACGGGGGCTGATGACCCTGTCCGGCCTGGAGGTCTGGGAGCGCTTCTCGTTCCTGGGCATGCAGGCGATCCTGGTTCTCTTCTTCGCCGATACGGTGTCGAACGGCGGCATGGGGATGGACGCCGGCACCGCCGCCTCCGTCTCCGCCGCCTACGGCACCCTGGTCTATCTGGTCTCCGTGGCCGGAGGCTGGCTCGCCGACCGCATTCTGGGCTCGTACCGCGCCGTCCTGTACGGCGGCATCCTCATCGCCTGCGGCCATTATTCGATGGCCGTGCCCACCGACACCATGACCTGGGTCGGCCTGGGCCTGATCAGCGCCGGAACGGGTCTGCTCAAGCCCAATGTCGCCTCCATGGTCGGCAAGCTCTACCGCACCGACGACGAGCGGCGCGACGCCGGGTTCGCCCTCTACTACATGGCCATCAACATCGGCGCCTTCGCCGGTCCGCTGATCACCGGCTGGCTCGGTGACCACGCGAGCTGGCACTGGGGCTTCTCGGCCGCCGCCGTCGGTATGACGCTCGGCCTCATCCAGTACGTGGCGGGCCGGCGTCACCTGGCCGGGCGTAAGCACAGCGCCGAGTTCCCGCTCGCCCCCGCGCCGATGCGCCGCGCCGTGCGGCTGATCGTCGTCGGGGCCGTCGTCGTCGCCGTCCTCGCCACCGCGCTGGTGCTGGCCGGCTGGCTCACGATGGACCGGTTCGTCGATGTGCTCACCGTGATCTCGGTGATCGCCCCGGTCGTCTACTTCGTGGTCATGTTCAGGAGCCCCCGGGTGACCGCGGAGGAACGCGGCAGGCTGCGCCCGTACGTGGTGCTGTTCCTGGGTTCCGTCGTCTTCAACTTCATCCTCTTCCAGGCGTACTCGACGATGATGCTGCTCGCGTCGACCAACGCCCGTACCGAGATCTTCGGC
The DNA here is from genome assembly GCF_026341775.1 of Streptomyces sp. NBC_00654. Taxonomy (NCBI): domain Bacteria; kingdom Bacillati; phylum Actinomycetota; class Actinomycetes; order Kitasatosporales; family Streptomycetaceae; genus Streptomyces; species Streptomyces sp. NBC_00654. The sequence continues at coordinate 707,120 of NZ_JAPEOB010000003.1, forward strand.
TTCCACTTCCCGGCCAGCTGGTACGCCTCCGCGCTCGGCGCCTTCGAGGTCGCGCTGGCGCCCGTCGTCGCCGCCGTCTGGGCCCGGATGGGCACCCGCCAGCCGCACGCCTCCAACAAGATCGCGTTCGGCGTGATCCTCGGCGGGCTCTCGTTCCTGCTGATGGTCCTGCCCACGTCCGGGCACGCCGACGACACGTACAAGATGGCCGCCTGGTGGATCGTCGGCTCGTACCTGCTGCTGGGGCTCGGCGACATCCTGCTGGAGACCTCCGGCATGTCCGCCACGACGAAGCTCGCCCCCAAGGCCTTCGCCAGCCAGACGATGGCGCTGTGGTTCCTGTCGCTGGCCCTCGCCAACGGCATCCAGGCGCAGATCGTGAAGCTGTACGGCGAGGTCTCCAACCCCGCCTACTTCGGTGTCAACGGTGCGATCGCGGTGGTGGCCGGTGTGGCGATGATCGCCGCCGCCCCCTGGCTCAAGCGCACCATGCACCCCGTCCACTGAGGTACCGCCATGCACATCAGCACCGAGTTCCCGTACGAGACGACCCGCGAGGACGTCTGCATCCCGCTGCCGGACGGAACGCAGCTGTACGCCCGGATCTGGCGGCCGCTGACCGACGAGCCCGTCCCCGCCCTCCTGGAGTACCTGCCCTACCGGCTGAGCGACTGGACGGCGCCCCGCGACTGGCAGCGCCACCCCTGGTACGCGGGCCACGGCTACGCCTCCGTACGGGTCGACGTCCGGGGCCACGGCAACAGCGAGGGCATGCCGGGCGACGAGTACGACGCGACCGAACTGGACGACGGGGTCGCCGTCATCCACTGGCTGGCCCAGCAGGAGTGGTGCTCCGGCCGGGTCGGCATGTTCGGCATCTCCTGGGGCGGCTTCAACTCGCTCCAGATCGCCGCGCTCGCCCCCGAGCCGCTGAAGGCGATCGTCACCGTCTGCTCGGCCGACGACCGCTACGACAACGACGTCCACTACATGGGCGGCTCCGTCCTCGCCGTCGACATGCACGCCTGGGCGGCCACCATGCTCGCCTTCGTCTCCCGGCCACCGGACCCGGCCCAGGTCGGCGACGGCTGGAAGGCCATGTGGCTCAAGCGGCTGGAGGCGGTCGACCCCTTCATCCACACCTGGCTGGCCCACCAGACCCGCGACGACTACTGGAAGCACGGCAGCGTCTGCGAGGACTACGGCGCCATCAAGGCGAACGTCCTCGCGGTGGGCGGCTGGCACGACCCGTACCGCGACACCGTCCTCCGGCTCGTCGAGCACCTAGGCCCCGGGCAGGTCCGCGGGCTGATCGGGCCGTGGTCGCACCAGTACCCGGACCGCGGGCTGCCGCCGGGACCGGCGATCGGCTTCCTCCAGGAGACGCTGCGCTGGTGGGACCAGCACCTCAAGGGCAAGGACACCGGGGTGATGGCGGAGCCGCTGCTGCGGTCCTGGATCAGCGGCTCGCACCCGCCCGCCACGGTGTACGAGACGCTGCCCGGCCGCTGGGTCGGTGACGCGAGCTGGCCCTCGGAGAACGTGGCGCCGGTCGCGTACGCCCTCCAGGGCGGCGCCCGGATCGTGCGCTCGCCGCAGCAGACCGGGGTGGACGCGGGCCGCTTCTTCCCGTTCGGCAACGACGCCGACCTGCCGCCCGACCAGCGCGACGAGGACGCCAAGTCGGTGTCGTTCGAGTTCCCCGTCGAGAACGCCCCCATCGAGATCCTGGGCCGCCCCCGGGTGAAGCTCCGGATCCGGATGGACGTGCCGCGCGGCCAGGCCATCGCCCGGCTGTGCGATGTGGCCCCGGACGGCTCCTCCACGCTGGTCACCCGCGGCGTCCTCAACCTCTCGGCCCGGCACGGACGCGACCGCTGCGAGGACTGGCCCGTCGGCGCGACCGAGGACGTGACCTTCGAGCTGAACGGCATCGGACACACCTTCCCGCCCGGACACCGGATCAGGCTCGCGGTCTCCTCCTCGTACTGGCCCTGGATCTGGCCGCAGGCCGGCTCGGCGGGCTTCACCCTCGACGCGGACGGCAGCTTCGTCGAACTCCCGGTGCGCCGCCGCACGGAGGACCCGGCGATCACCTTCGGGGCACCGGAGCAGTCCGAACCGCTGGGCGTCGTCCACCCGGTCACCCTCGACGAACAGCGCCCCGAGCGGCTGGTGGTCCGCGACGTCGCCAAGGGCGAATGGCGGATGGAGGTCGACCCGAGGTACGGCGGCACCCGGGTCTACCCGGACGGGCTCGAATTCACCGAGGACGCGGTCGAGACGTACACGATCCAGGAGGACGACCCGCTCTCCGCCCGGACCCGCTCCGACTGGACGATCCGGCTCCACCGGCCCGAGATGGCCTGGGACGTGCGGATCGAGACCCGCTCCGAGATCAGCGCGGACGCGGACGACTTCATCACCTCCAACGAGGTGGTCTGCAAGGACGGTGGCGAGGTCGTCTTCCACCGCACCTGGGAGAAGCGCATTCCGCGCACGGCGGGGTAAGCCGCCCGGAGGTACGCGTGGGGCATCCGGATTTCCGGGTGCCCCACAGAACTTTCCGGGCATTGCGCATAGTTGGGGCACTGCCGCGGGGTAGGCGCACCGACGTAACGTGTCCCCCAAGCGACCTGGAAAGCGAGGCAGCAACACATGTCCGAGCAGAGCAGCCCGCTCGATCTGGCCGAGGGCGATCCCTTCGGCCCGCACAACCTTCCGTACGGAGTGTTCTCCACCCCCGGCCACCCCGACGACCGCCGGGTCGGCGTCCGCATCGGCAACCACGTACTGGACGCCGGAGCGGCCGCACACGCGCTCGGCTCGCCCTACGCCCAGCTGCTGGCCCAGCCCAGCCTGACCCCGCTGCTCGCGGCCGGGCGCACGGCCTGGCGCGACGTACGGCGGGCGCTCACCGCCTGGGTGAGCGTCCCGGCCCACCGCGCGGACATCGAGCCGCTGCTGCACCCCGTCGACGCGGTGACGCTGCACCTCCCCTACGAGGTCGCGGACTACGTCGACTTCTACGCGAGCGAGCACCACGCCACCAACGTCGGCCGGATCTTCCGCCCGGACGGCGACGCGCTGACGCCCAACTGGAAGCACCTGCCGATCGGTTACCACGGCCGGGCGGGCACGGTCGTCGTCTCCGGTACGGATGTGGTGCGGCCCGCCGGCCAGCGCAAGGCCCCCTCCGACCCGGCGCCGGTCTTCGGCCCCTCGGTGAAGCTGGACATCGAGGCCGAGGTCGGATTCGTCGTGGGCGTCCCCTCGGAGCAGGGCACCCCGGTCCCGCTCGGCGATTTCCGCGAGCATGTCTTCGGGCTCTCGCTGCTCAACGACTGGTCGGCGCGCGACATCCAGGCCTGGGAGTACGTGCCGCTGGGCCCGTTCCTCGGCAAGTCCTTCGCCACCTCCGTATCGGCGTGGGTGACCCCGCTGGAGGCCCTGGACGCGGCCCGCACCGCACCGCCCGCCCGTGACTTCCCGCTCCTGCCCTACCTCGACGACGCGCGGGAGGAGGAGCCGGGCGGCATCGACCTGCGGATCTCCGTCGCGATCAACGGACAGGTGGTCGCGGAGCCGCCGTTCTCCTCCATGTACTGGACGGCGGCCCAGCAGCTGGCGCAGATGACGGTGAACGGCGCCTCGCTGCGCACCGGCGATCTGTACGGCTCCGGCACCGTCAGCGGCGCCGAACCGGGCCAGCGCGGCTCCCTGCTCGAACTCACCTGGAACGGCCGCGACCCGCTGGACCTGCCCGAGGGCAAGCGGACGTTCCTGGAGGACGGCGACACGGTGACGCTGACCGCCTGGGCCCCGGGCCCGGACGGGACGCGCGTCGGCCTCGGCGAGGTGACCGGCCGGATCGTTCCCGCGCCATGACCCCGGACACACCCGGACCGACGCTCCCCGGGGAGCTGCTGCCCGTCGGCTCGGTCCGGGTGTGACGGTGCACGCCGAACCCCGCACGGGCGGGGGCCCGGGGCGGGTGCGGGGGGGGGCTGGTGCGGGGCGGGCAGGACCGGTGGTCAGCGGCGTGCGATGCGTTCACACGTTCGGGGGAGCCGTCCGGTTCCCGGCGGATGCGCTGGTCGGACCCGCGAGACTCCGTCCCATGGGAGCACTGATGAGCGTCGAACCCGAGGCCCCCGAGCCGCGGTGGGCGGTTCCGCCCGAGGGCGGCTGGACCGCCGATGACCTGGACACACTCCCGAATCTGCCTCCGCACACGGAGCTGATCGACGGGAGCCTCGTTTTCGTGACTCCGCAGACCTTGTTCCATTCACGGGCGGTCGACTTCTTCGAATGGCGGCTGCAGTCGCTTGCCCCGCCCGAGCTGGAGGTGGTGCGCGAGTTCACCATCGACATCGACCGCTACAACCGGCCCGAGCCCGATGTGATCGTCATCGACGGTGAGATCATCAGTGATCCGGACCAGACCCGGTTCCCCGCCGGTTCGGTGCGTCTCGCCATCGAGGTCGTCTGCCCCGAGTCCCGGTCGCGCGACCGGGAGACCAAGCCCGTGAAGTACGCCCGTGCGACCATTCCCCACTACTGGCGGGTCGAGAACCACGACGGGCGGGCCGTGGTCTATGTCTTCGAGCGGGAACCGGCCACCGGCGCCTACACCTCGACCGGGATCTTCCACGACCGGATGAAGGTGTCCGTGCCCTTCCCCGTCGATCTGGACCTCACCGCGATCACCCCTCGCCGACGGGCAATGGACCTGGGTTAGGTCCACCGCCCGCCCCGAACCGCCCGGTACTCACTCGTACTCGGGCGGTTCCTCGTCCCAGCCGAACTCCGGATCGCTGTCCGGGACGGCCGGACGGGCAGCGGCCGGACGGGCAGCGGGTGCGGCGGCCCGGGTCCGTGCGGGTGCGGGGGCCGGTACCGCGGCAGGGGCAGGGGACGTGGGCTCCGGCTCGGCCGGTGCCGGGCCCAGCTCCGCCAGTACGGCCAGCACCCCTTCCCCGTACGTCGCCAGCTTCTTCTCGCCGAGGCCGCTGATGCCGCCGAGCTCGGCCAGTGAGCCGGGGCGCAGCGCGGCGATCTCCCGCAGGGTCGCGTCGTGGAAGATGACGTACGCCGGGACGCCCTGCTCCTTCGCCGTCGCGCCGCGCCAGGCGCGCAGCGCCTCGAAGACCGGGACGGCCGACTCGGGCAGCTCGGCGACGGCCGCCGCCGCCTTCGAGGAGCGCTCACTCTTCGTCGTGGACCGGGAGGTGGGCTTCTTGGGCTCCTTGCGCAGCAGCACCTCGCGCTCCCGGCCGAGCACGGTGCCGCTCTCCTCGGTGAGCACCAGCGTGCCGTACTCCCCCTCGACCGCGAGCAGCCCCTGGGCCAGCAGCTGGCGCACGACGCCCCGCCACTCCGCCTCGGCCAGCTCCTCGCCGATGCCGAAGACGGAGAGCTGGTCGTGGTCGAACTGGATGACCTTCGCGGTCTTGCGGCCCAGCAGGATGTCGATGATCTGGCCTGCACCGAACTTCTGCCCGCGCTCACGCTTCAGCCGGACCACGGTGGACAGCAGCTTCTGCGAGACGACGGTGCCGTCCCAGGTCTCGGGCGGGGTGAGGCAGGTGTCGCAGTTGCCGCAGGACTCCGCCGTGGGCTCCTGGCCGAAGTACGTCAGGAGCTGGGCCCGGCGGCACTGCACGGTCTCGCACAGCGCCAGCATCGAGTCCAGGTGGGAGGCCGCCCGGCGGCGGAACGCCTCGTCGCCCTCCCCGCCCTGGATCAGCTTGCGCTGCTGGACGACATCCTGGAGCCCGTAGGCCATCCATGCCGTGGACGGCGCCCCGTCACGGCCGGCGCGGCCGGTCTCCTGGTAGTAGCCCTCGACGGACTTCGGCAGGTCGAGGTGGGCGACGAAGCGGACGTCCGGCTTGTCGATGCCCATGCCGAAGGCGATGGTCGCGACGACGACCAGGCCCTCCTCCCGCAGGAAGCGCGCCTGGTGGACGGCGCGCGTCCCGGCGTCCAGTCCCGCGTGGTACGGCACGGCCTCGATGCCGTTGCGGCAGAGATACTCGGCGGTCTTCTCGGTCGAGTTGCGCGACAGGCAGTAGACGATGCCCGCGTCCCCGTCGTGCTCCTCCTTCAGGAAGGTCAGCAGCTGCTTCTTCGGGTCGGCCTTCGGTACGACGCGGTACTGGATGTTGGGCCGGTCGAAGCTGGCGACGAAGTGCTTGGCGTCGGGCATCCCCAGCCGCTGGGTGATCTCCCGGTGGGTGGCGTCGGTCGCGGTCGCCGTCAGCGCGATCCGCGGGACGTCCGGCCAGCGCTCGCCCAGCACGGACAGGGTCAGGTAGTCGGGGCGGAAGTCGTGGCCCCACTGGGCCACACAGTGCGCCTCGTCGATCGCGAAGACGGAGATCTCGCCGCGGGCGAGCAGGGAGAGCGTGGAGTCCAGGCGCAGCCGCTCCGGAGCCAGGTACAGCAGGTCGAGCTCGCCCGCGAGGAACTGGGCCTCCATCGAGCGGCGCTCGTCGAGGTCCTGGGTGGAGTTGACGAAGCCGGCCCGCACCCCGAGCGCCCGCAGGGCGTCCACCTGGTCCTGCATGAGGGCGATCAGCGGCGAGACGACGATGCCGGTGCCGGGCCTGACCAGCGCCGGGATCTGGTAGCAGAGGGACTTGCCACCGCCGGTCGGCATGAGCACGACCGCGTCGCCGCCCGCCACCACATGCTCGATGACCGCGCCCTGCTCGCCGCGGAACGATTCGTATCCGAATACGCGATGCAGTGTGCGCTGCGCATCGCTCTCGGTCACATCCATGGTCATGCCCGTTCCGCTCATCGCTCTGTCCCTGGGTTCCGTCGCGCTACGCCCGCACCGTCCCCTGCCACGATAGGCGCCATCAGTGACAACGCCGGACGGGCCCGGAAATCGGGCCCGCCCGGCGGGTGGGGTCGGTGACGGCCTGCCGCTCGCCGCTTACCGCGCGAACACTCCCGCCTGACCCGCCAGGTCCAGGAAGTACTGCGGGGCCAGGCCCAGCACCAGCGTGACCGCGACGCCGACACCGATCGTCGTCATCGTCAGCGGGGACGGGACGGCGACCGTCGGGCCGTCCGCCTTCGGCTCGCTGAAGAACATCAGGACGATGACCCGGATGTAGAAGAACGCGGCGATGGCCGAGGAGATCACACCGACCACGACCAGCGCACCCGCGCCGCTCTCCGCCGCCGCCTTGAAGACCGCGAACTTCCCGGAGAAGCCCGAGGTCAGCGGGATACCGGCGAAGGCCAGCAGGAACACCGCGAAGACCGCGGCGACCAGCGGCGAGCGCCGGCCGAGGCCGGCCCACTTGGACAGGTGCGTGGCCTCGCCGCCCGCGTCGCGGACCAGGGTGACGACGGCGAAGGCACCGACCGTCACGAAGGAGTACGCGGCGAGGTAGAAGAGGACCGAGGAGATGCCGTTCGGGTTGGTCGCGATGACACCCGAGAGGATGAAGCCCGCGTGCGCGACGGAGGAGTAGGCCAGCATCCGCTTGATGTCGGTCTGGGTGATCGCGACGATCGCCCCGCCCAGCATCGTGAGGATGGCCACGCCCCACATGACCGGGCGCCAGTCCCAGGTGAGCCCCGGCAGCACCACGTACATCAGGCGCAGCAGCGCACCGAACGCGGCGACCTTCGTGGCCGCGGCCATGAAACCGGTGACCGGGGTCGGGGCACCCTGGTAGACGTCCGGGGTCCACATGTGGAACGGGACCGCGCCGACCTTGAAGAGCAGTCCGGTCAGCACCATCGCGCCGCCGATGAGCAGCAGCACGTCGTTGCCCATGGTGTCGGCGAGGGCCGGGTCGATCTCCAGGACGGAGCCGTCGACCACGTCGGCGATCCGGGCGTAGGAGAGGGAGCCCGCGTACCCGTACAGCAGGGCGATCCCGAACAGGAAGAACGCCGAGGAGAACGCGCCGAGCAGGAAGTACTTCACCGCGGCCTCCTGCGACAGCAGCCGCTTGCGGCGGGCGAGGGCGCACAGGAGGTAGAGCGGGAGCGAGAAGACTTCCAGGGCGATGAAGAGGGTCAGCAGATCGTTGGCGGCCGGGAAGACCAGCATGCCCGCGATGCAGAAGAGGACCAGCGGGAAGACCTCGGTCGTGGTGAAACCGGCCCTGACCGCGGCCTTCTCGCCGTCGCTGCCCGGCACGGCGCCGGCCTGTGCGACGAAGGAGTCGACCCGGTTGCCGTGCGACTCGGGGTCCAGCCGCCGCTCGGCGAAGGTGAAGACCGCCACCACCGAGACCAGCAGAATGGTGCCCTGGAGGAACAGCGTGGGGCCGTCGATCGCGATGGCCTTCATCGCCGCGAGGTGCGGCTCGGAGGCGTACCCGTCGGCCGCGAGGGCCACGACCGCGGCGAACGAGGCGGCGAGGGCCACGACGGTCAGGAAGACCTGCGTGTAGTAACGGGCCCGGCGCGGCACGAATGCCTCGACCAGGATGCCGAGGACGGCGGCGCCGATCACGATCAGCACCGGCGCCAGTTGGCCGTACTCGATGGTCGGCGCCTTGAACTTCTGGTCCGCGGCGGCCGTCGTCCACCCGCCCGCCGTCGTCCACAGGCTGTGGACAGCTGTTGCGCTCACTTGGCGGCCTCCACCTCGGGCTGGGGGTCCTTCTTCTGTACGTCCTGCATGGTGTGCTGCACCGCGGGGTTGACGACCTCGGTGAGCGGCTTCGGGAAGACCCCCAGGAGGACCAGCAGCGCGATCAGCGGGAGAGCCACCACGAGCTCCCGCGCCTTGAGGTCCGGCATCCCCTGGACCGAGGCCTTGACCGGGCCGGTCATCGTGCGCTGGTAGAGGACGAGGACGTAGAGCGCGGCGAGCACGATGCCGGAGGTGGCGATGATGCCCGCCACCGGATACGCGCTGAACGTGCCGACGAGCACCAGGAACTCGCTGACGAACGGGGCGAGGCCGGGCAGCGAGAGCGTGGCCAGACCGCCGATCAGGAAGGTCCCGGCCAGCACGGGTGCCACCTTCTGCACCCCGCCGTAGTCCGCGATGAGCCGCGAGCCGCGCCGGGTGATCAGGAACCCGGCGACCAGCAGCAGCGCGGCCGTCGAGATGCCGTGGTTGACCATGTAGAGCGTGGCGCCCGACTGGCCCTGGCTGGTCATCGCGAAGATGCCCAGGATGATGAAGCCGAAGTGCGAGATCGAGGCGTAGGCGATCAGCCGCTTGATGTCGCGCTGGCCGACCGCGAGCAGCGCCCCGTACACGATGGAGATCAGCGCCAGGACGAGGACGACGGGCGTCGCCCACTTGCTGGCCTCCGGGAAGAGCTGGAGGCAGAAGCGGAGCATCGCGAACGTGCCGACCTTGTCGACGACCGCGGTGATCAGCACGGCGACCGGCGCGGTCGCCTCACCCATCGCATTGGGCAGCCAGGTGTGCAGCGGCCACAGCGGGGCCTTCACCGCGAAGGCGAAGAAGAACCCGAGGAACAGCCACCGCTCGGTGCTGGTCGCCATCTCCAGCGACCCGTTGGCCCGTGCCTCGGCGATCTCGGAGAGCGAGAAGGTCCCCGCGACGACGTACAGGCCGATGACCGCGGCCAGCATGATCAGGCCGCCGGCCAGGTTGTAGAGGAGGAACTTCACCGCGGCGTACGAGCGTTGCGTCGCCGCGTTCTCGTCGCTGCCGGCGTGGGCCCGGTCCCCGAAGCCGCCGATGAGGAAGTACATCGGGATGAGCATGGCTTCGAACAGGATGTAGAAGAGGAAGACGTCGGTGGCCTCGAAGGAGAGGATCACCATCGCTTCGACCATCAGGATCAGGGCGAAGAAGCCCTGGGTGGGCCGCCAGCGCGAGGAGCGCGTCTCCAGGGGGTCGGCGTCGTTCCAGCCGGCCAGGATGACGAAGGGGATCAGCAGGGCGGTGAGCGCGAGGAGCGCCACCCCGATGCCGTCCACGCCCAGTTCGTACCGCACTCCGAAGTCGGCGATCCAGGCGTGCGATTCGGTGAGCTGGTAGCGGGCGCCGCCGGGTTCGAAGCGGAGGAAGACGACGGCCGCCAGGACGAACGTGCCCAGCGAGAAGAGCAGCGCGAGCCATTTGGCGGCGGTGCGCCGGGCGGCCGGGACGGCGGCGGTGACGATCGCACCGATCGCCGGGAGCGCGGCCGTCGCTGTCAGGAGAGGAAAGGACATGGTGATCAGACCGCCCTCATCAGCAGGGTTGCGGCGATGAGCACGGCCGTACCGCCGAACATCGAGACCGCGTAGGAGCGGGCGTAGCCGTTCTGCAGCTTGCGCAGCCGGCCGGAGAGCCCGCCGACCGAGGCGGCCGTGCCGTTGACGACACCGTCGACCAGGGTGTGGTCGACATAGACCAGGGAGCGGGTGAGGTGCTCGCCGCCGCGGACCAGGACCACATGGTTGAAGTCGTCCTGGAGCAGGTCGCGGCGGGCGGCCCGGGTGAGCAGCGAGCCGCGCGGGGCGACGACGGGGACGGGCTTGCGTCCATACATCAGCCAGGCGATGGCGACGCCGATGACCAGGACCACCATGGTGGCGCCGGTGACGGTGGTCGCGCTGACCGGGGCGTGGCCGTGGTCGTGTCCTGTGACGGGCTCCAGCCAGTGCATGAACCGGTCGCCGATGGAGAAGAAGCCACCGGCGAAGACCGAACCGAAGGCCAGCACGATCATGGGGATCGTCATCGACTTCGGGGACTCGTGCGGGTGCGGCTCGTGCCCTTCGGCGTCCGGCTGCCAGCGCTTCTCGCCGAAGAACGTCAGCAGCATCACGCGGGTCATGTAGAACGCGGTGATCGCGGCGCCCAGCAGGGCGACCGAGCCGAGGATCCAGCCCTCGGTGCCGCCCTTGGCGAAGGCCGCCTCGATGATCTTGTCCTTGGAGAAGAAGCCGGACAGACCGGGGAAGCCGATGATCGCGAGATAGCCGAGCCCGAAGGTGATGAAGGTGACCGGCATGTACTTCCGCAGGCCGCCGTACTTGCGCATGTCGACCTCGTCGTTCATGCCGTGCATGACCGAACCGGCACCGAGGAAGAGCCCGGCCTTGAAGAAGCCGTGCGTCACCAGGTGCATGATCGCGAAGACATAGCCGATGGGGCCGAGGCCCGCGGCCAGGATCATGTAGCCGATCTGCGACATCGTCGACCCGGCGAGCGCCTTCTTGATGTCGTCCTTCGCGCAACCGACGATCGCACCGAACAGGAGCGTGACGGCACCGACGATGACGACGGCCATCTGTGCGTCCGGGGCGGCGTTGAAGATCGCGCCGGACCTGACGATGAGATAGACACCCGCGGTCACCATGGTGGCGGCGTGGATGAGGGCGGAGACCGGGGTCGGGCCCTCCATCGCGTCACCGAGCCACGACTGGAGCGGTACCTGGGCCGACTTGCCGCAGGCGGCGAGCAGCAGCATCAGGCCGATGGCCGTCAGCTTGCCCTGGCTCGTCTCACCGGTCGACTCCAGCACCGGGCCGAAGGCGAAGGTGCCGAAGGTGGTGAACATCAGCATGATGGCGATCGACAGGCCCATGTCGCCGACCCGGTTGACCAGGAAGGCCTTCTTGGCCGCGGTGGCCGCGCTGGGCTTGTGCTGCCAGAAGCCGATCAGCAGGTACGACGCCAGGCCGACGCCCTCCCACCCGACGTACAGCAGCAGGTAGTTGTCGGCGATGACGAGCAGGAGCATCGCCGCGAGGAACAGGTTCAGATAGCCGAAGAAGCGGCGCCTGCGCTCGTCGTGCTCCATGTAGCCGATGGAGTAGATGTGGATCAGCGTGCCCACACCCGTGATCAGCAGCACGAACGTCATCGACAGCTGGTCGAGCTGGAAGGCGATGTCGGCCTGGAAGCCCTCGACCGGAATCCAGCTGAACAGCTTCTGGTGCAGGGCCCGGTCCTCGGCCCCCTTGCCCAGCATGTCGAGGAAGAGGACGACTCCGACGACGAACGAGGCGGCGGCGAGCAGTGTGCCGAGCCAGTGTCCGGCACGGTCCAGCCGGCGGCCGCCGCACAGCAGGACCACCGCTCCGAGCAGGGGCGCCGCGACGAGCAGCGCAATCAGGTTCTCCACGATTTCCGACCCCTTACAGCTTCATCAGGCTGGCGTCGTCGACCGAGGCCGAGTGGCGGGAGCGGAACAGCGACACGATGATCGCGAGCCCGACGACGACTTCCGCGGCGGCGACGACCATCGTGAAGAACGCGACGATCTGCCCGTCGAGATTGCCGTGCATCCGGGAGAACGTGACGAACGCGAGGTTGCACGCGTTGAGCATCAGCTCCACACACATGAACACCACGATCGCGTTCCGCCTGATCAGCACCCCGGACGCGCCGATGGTGAACAACAGGGCCGCGAGGTAGAGGTAGTTGACCGGATTCACTTGGCGACCTCCTCTTCTTCGTTGTCACGGCCGAGCCGTTCCTCCGAGCGCTGCTCCAGCGCCTTGAGGTCGGCGAGCGCCTCGTGCGACACATCGCGGATCTGGCCGCGCTCGCGCAGCGTCCGCATGACGGTGAGCTCGGACGGGGTGCCGTCCGGGAGCAGACCGGCGATGTCCACCGCGTTGTGCCGGGCGTAGACGCCGGGGGCGGGCAGCGGCGGAAGCTGGCTGCTGCGCACGCGCGCCTCGGACATCTCCCGCTGGCTCTTGGCCCGTTCGGTGCGCTCGCGGTGGGTGAGCACCATCGCTCCGACGGTCGCGGTGATCAGCAGGGCGCCGGTGATCTCGAACGCGAAGACGTACTTGGTGAAGATCAGGTTGGCGAGCCCCTCGACATTCCCGCCGTGCTTGGCGTTGGCGGCGCCGAGCCCGTTGAAATTGTTCAGGGAGGCGTTGCCGATGCCCGCGACGAGCAGGACACCGAAGCCGAGTCCGCAGCCCGCGGCCAGCCAGCGCTGCCCCTTGAGGGTTTCCTTGAGCGAGTCCGCGGCCGTGACACCGACGAGCATGACCACGAAGAGGAACAGCATCATGATCGCGCCGGTGTAGACGACGACCTGGACGATGCCCAGGAAGTACGCGCCGTTGGCGAGGTAGAAGACGGCCAGGACGATCATGGTCCCGGCGAGCGAGAGGGCGCTGTGCACGGCCTTCTTCATCAGGACGGTGGACAGCGCGCCGATCACGGCGACGGTGCCCAGCACCCAGAACTGGATGGCCTCGCCGGTCGAGGTGGTGGAGGCCACCGCTGCCAGGCCGGTCATGCGTCCACCGCCTTGTCCTGCCGGCCGACTCCGCCGTCGGCGCCGTCGGCGGACTTGTCGTCCTCGCCCTTGGACACGGCGCGCTGGCGCTCCGTACCGGGGGCGGCCTCGGTCACCAGGCCGCGGTAGTAGTCCTGTTCGTCCATGCCCGGGAAGATCGCGTGCGGACTGTCGACCATGCCTTCCTCCAGGCCCGCGAGGAGCTCGTCCTTGGTGTAGATGAGGCTCTCGCGGGTGGTGTTGGCGAGCTCGAACTCGTTCGTCATCGTCAGCGCCCTGGTCGGGCAGGCCTCGATGCAGAGTCCGCAGAGGATGCAGCGCGCGTAGTTGATCTGGTAGACGCGGCCGTAGCGCTCCCCCGGGGAGTAGCGCTCCTCCTCGGTGTTGTCCGCGCCCTCCACATAGATGGCGTCCGCCGGACACGCCCAGGCGCACAGCTCGCAGCCGATGCACTTCTCCAGGCCGTCCGGATGACGGTTGAGCTGGTGGCGGCCGTGGAAGCGGGGCGCGGTCACCTTCTGCGTTTCCGGGTACTGCTCGGTCAGCCGCTTCTTGAACATGGCCTTGAAGGTCACACCGAAGCCGGCCACAGGATTCTGGAACTTGTCCTCCGAGGATCCCGAGGACCCTGTGGGTTCGCTCGATCCCCTGGGTTCCGATGACTCAGACACCGTCAGCCTCCTTTCCGTCACTCGCATTTCCGTCACTCTGAGTATCCGGCCCACCACTGACAACGAGCTCCCGCTCGCGTCGTGGCCTGCGGCGCGGCACGGTCGGCAGGGTCTGTCCGGGCAGCGGCGGCACCGGGAATCCGCCCGCCATCGGGTCGAACGCGGGCTCCGGTCCGGCCGCCGCCTCCTCGGCCTTCGCCTTGCGGTCGCGGAAGATGTCGACGACGAAGGAGATCAGCAGGACCGCGATCACGGCCCCGGCGACGTACAGCACGATCCGGGAGAAGTCGTAGCCCTCGTTGCGCAGCGCGCGGACCGTGGCGACGAGCATCAGCCAGACCACGGAGACCGGGATCAGGACCTTCCAGCCGAGCTTCATCAGCTGGTCGTAGCGGACACGGGGCAGCGTGCCGCGCAGCCAGATGAAGAAGAACAGCAGCAGCTGGACCTTGATGACGAACCAGAGCATCGGCCACCAGCCGTGGTTCGCGCCCTCCCAGAAGGTGCTGATCGGGTACGGAGCCCGCCAGCCGCCGAGGAAGAGGGTCACGGAGACCGCGGAGACGGTGACCATGTTGACGTACTCGGCGAGCATGAACATCGCGAACTTGATCGACGAGTACTCGGTGTTGAAGCCGCCGACGAGGTCGCCCTCGGACTCCGGCATGTCGAACGGGGCGCGGTTCGTCTCGCCGACCATCGTGACGATGTAGATGATGAAGGAGACCGGCAGCAGGATGATGAACCAGCGGTCCTCCTGCGCCTCCACGATCTTCGAGGTCGACATCGACCCGGAGTAGAGGAAGACCGAGGCGAACGCGGCACCCATCGCGATCTCGTAGCTGATCATCTGGGCGCAGGACCGGAGCCCGCCGAGCAGCGGGTACGTCGATCCGGAGGACCAGCCCGCCAGCACGATGCCGTAGATGCCGACCGAGGCGACCGCGAGGATGTACAGCATCGCGATCGGCAGGTCGGTCAGCTGCATCGTCGTACGGTGACCGAAGATCGAGACCTCGTTGCCGGACGGGCCGAACGGGATCACGGCGATCGCCATGAACGCCGGAATGGCCGCGACGATCGGCGCGAGGACGTAGACGACCTTGTCCGCCCGCTTGACGATGACGTCTTCCTTCAGCATCAGTTTGACGCCGTCGGCGAGCGACTGGAGCATGCCCCAGGGTCCGTGCCGGTTGGGCCCGATGCGCAGCTGCATCCAGGCGACGACCTTGCGCTCCCACACGATGGAGAACAGCACGGTCACCATCAGGAACGCGAAGCAGAAGACCGCCTTGATGACGACGAGCCACCAGGGGTCGGTGCCGAACATCGAGAGATCCTCGGCGGCGAGAGGGGCACCGTGCGGTGCCGTCGCGAGTGCGGCGAGGCCAGTCACGCTCGTACCTCCGATGGTTCGACGGGAGCACCGGGTGCGGCGGCGGGGCCGATCCGCACCAGGCCGCCGGGGCGTGCGCCGGTGTCACCGGGGATGCCCCGCCCGACGGAGTTCAGCGGCACCCAGACCACCCGGTCCGGCATGTCGGTGACCTTCAGCGGGAGTTCGACGGTGCCGGTGGGTCCGGTCACGGCCAGCAGGTCGCCGTCCTTCACCCCGGACTCGGCCGCCGTGGTGGCCGAGAGCCGGGCGACGGCCGCGTGCCGGGTCCCGGCGAGCGCCGTGTCGCCCTCCTGGAGGCGGCCCAGGTCCAGCAGCATCCGGTGGCCCGCGAGGACCGCCTCGCCGTCGCCGGGCCGGGGCAGCGGCTGCGCCGGCTCCCTCGGGTCCTGGGCGTGACCGCCCTGCCCCCCGCCGAGCCGGTCCAGCTCGCGCCGGGCCGACTTCAGGTCGGGCAGTGCGAGATGTACGTCCATGGCGTCGGCCAGCATGTGCAGCACCCGGGCATCGCTCGGGCAGAGCGTCCGGGGCATCTGCTCGGGCTTCAGCGCCGCCTCGAACAGCCGGGCCCTGCCCTCCCAGTTGAGGAAGGTGCCGGGCTTCTCGGCCACCGCGGCGACCGGGAAGACCACGTCAGCCCGCTCCGTGACCTCGCTGGGCCGCAGCTCCAGCGAGACCAGGAAGCCGACCCGGTCCAGGGCCTGAAGGGCGCGTTCCGGGTCGGGCAGGTCGGTGACCCCGACCCCGGCGACGAGCAGTGCGCCCAGTTCACCGGTGGCCGCCGCCTCCACGATCTGGCCCGTGTCGCGGCCGTAGCGGGCGGGGAGTTCGGCGACGCCCCAGGCGGCCGCCACCTCGTCCCTGGCCCGCGGGTCGGTGGCCGGGCGGCCGCCGGGCAGCAGCGACGGGACCGCGCCCGCCTCCACCGCACCGCGCTCGCCGGCCCGGCGCGGGATCCACACGAGCGTGGCGCCGGTCGCGGCCGCGGTCCGTACGGCGGCGCTCAGCGCACCGGGTACCCCCGCCAGCCGCTCGCCCACCACGATCACGGAGCCCTCACCGCGCAGCGCCTCGGCCGCCGCGGACCCTTCGCCGTCCAGCCCGACCCCGCCCGCGAGCGCGTCCAGCCATTCGGTCTCGGTACCGGGGGCGGCGGGAAGCAGCGTGCCGCCCGTCTTCTCCAGACCGCGTGAGGCGTGCGAGGCGAGGGCGAAGGTGCGCTGACCGTGCTTGCGGTGCGCCTTGCGCAGCCGCAGGAAGACGCCGGGGGCCTCCTCCTCGGACTCGAACCCGGCCAGCAGAACGGCCGGGGCCTTCTCCAGGGAGGTGTACGTGACCCCGTCGCCGTCCAGGTCGCGTCCGCGTCCGGCGACGCGGGCCGCCAGGAAGTCGGCCTCCTCGCCGCTGTGGACACGGGCCCGGAAGTCGATGTCGTTGGTGTCGAGGGCGACCCGGGCGAACTTGCTGTAGGCGTAGGCGTCCTCGACGGTCAGCCGGCCGCCGGTCAGGACCCCGGTCCTGCCGCGCGCGGCGCCGAGACCGGCGGCCGCGGCGGCCAGCGCCTCGGGCCAGCCCGCCGGTTCCAGCACACCGTCCGCGTTGCGCACGAGCGGGTGGGTGAGCCGGTCGCGCTGCTGGGCGTAACGGAAGCCGAACCGCCCCTTGTCGCAGAGCCACTCCTCGTTGACCTCGGGCTCGTTGGCCGCGAGGCGCCGCATGACCTTGCCGCGCCGGTGGTCGGTACGGGTCGCGCAGCCGCCCGCGCAGTGCTCGCAGACCGAGGGCGTCGACACCAGGTCGAAGGGGCGGGAGCGGAACCGGTACGCCGCCGAGGTCAGCGCGCCGACCGGGCAGATCTGGATGGTGTTGCCGGAGAAGTACGACTCGAACGGGTCGCCCTGCCCGGTGCCGACCTGCTGGAGCGCGCCGCGCTCGATCAGCTCGATCATCGGGTCGCCCGCCACCTGGTTGGAGAACCGGGTGCAGCGCGCGCAGAGCACGCACCGTTCACGGTCCAGCAGTACCTGGGTGGAGATCGGGACGGGCTTCTCGAAGGTGCGCTTCTTGCCGTCGAACCGTGAGTCGCTGTCGCCGTGCGACATCGCCTGGTTCTGGAGCGGGCACTCGCCGCCCTTGTCGCAGACGGGGCAGTCCAGCGGGTGGTTGATGAGCAGGAGCTCCATCACCCCCTTCTGGGCCTTCTCCGCGACCGGCGAGGAGATCTGCGACTTCACGACCATGCCGTCGGTGCAGGTGATGGTGCAGGACGCCATCGGCTTGCGCTGGCCCTCGACCTCGACGATGCACTGGCGGCAGGCGCCGGCCGGGTCGAGGAGCGGGTGGTCGCAGAAGCGCGGGATCTCGATGCCGAGGAGCTCGGCCGCCCGGATGACCAGGGTGCCCTTGGGGACGCTGATCTCGATGCCGTCGATGGTCAGCGTGACAAGGTCCTCGGGCGGGAGAGCCGCCTCGCCGCCCCCGGAGGGCGCACTCGTGGTGACTGTCATGCGTTCACCCCCCGGTGAGTGTTCTTGTCGTCGGCCCAGACGGTCGACTTGGCGGGATCGAAGGGGCAGCCCCTGCCCGTGATGTGCTGCTCGTACTCCTCGCGGAAGTACTTCAGCGAGGAGAAGATCGGCGAGGCGGCGCCGTCGCCGAGGGCGCAGAAGGACTTGCCGTTGATGTTGTCGGCGATGTCGTTGAGCTTGTCGAGGTCGGACATCCGGCCCTTGCCGGCCTCGATGTCGCGCAGCAGCTGGACGAGCCAGTACGTGCCCTCGCGGCACGGTGTGCACTTGCCGCAGGACTCGTGGGCGTAGAACTCGGTCCACCGGGTGACGGCCCGTACGACACAGGTCGTCTCGTCGAAGCACTGGAGCGCCTTGGTGCCGAGCATCGACCCGGCGGCGCCGACGCCCTCGTAGTCCAGGGGGACGTCGAGGTGTTCGTCGGTGAACATCGGGGTGGAGGAGCCGCCCGGGGTCCAGAACTTCAGGCGGTGACCGGCCCGGATGCCGCCGCTCATGTCGAGCAGCTGACGCAGGGTGATGCCGAGCGGGGCCTCGTACTGGCCGGGGCTGGTGACGTGTCCGCTCAGCGAGTACAGCGTGAAGCCCGGGGACTTCTCGCTGCCCATCGACTTGAACCAGTCCTTGCCCTTGTTCAGGATCGCGGGAACCGAGGCGATGGACTCGACGTTGTTCACCACAGTGGGGCAGGCGTACAGACCGGCGACCGCGGGGAAGGGAGGGCGCAGCCGGGGCTGGCCACGCCGTCCTTCGAGCGAGTCGAGCAGCGCGGTTTCCTCACCACAGATGTACGCACCGGCACCCGCGTGCACCGTGAGTTCCAGGTCGAGACCCGAACCCAGGATGTCCTTCCCCAGATAACCCGCCTCGTAGGCCTCGCGTACGGCCTCGTGCAGGCGCCGCAGCACGGGGACCACTTCGCCGCGCAGATAGATGAAGGCGTGCGAGGAGCGGATCGCGTAACAGGCGATCACCATGCCCTCGATGAGGCTGTGCGGGTTGGCGAAGAGGAGCGGGATGTCCTTGCAGGTCCCGGGCTCCGACTCGTCGGCGTTGACGACCAGGTAGTGCGGCTTGCCGTCGCCCTGCGGGATGAACTGCCACTTCATCCCGGTGGGGAAGCCCGCGCCGCCGCGTCCGCGCAGACCGGAGTCCTTGACGTACGCGATGAGGTCGTCGGGCGACATGGCCAGCGCCTTGCGCAGTCCCTGGTACCCGTCGTGGCGCCGGTAGGTGTCCAGCGTCCAGGATTCGGGCTCGTCCCAGAAGGCGGAGAGCACGGGCGAGAGCAGCTTCTCGGGGCTGGTCCCGTTCGTGTCGATCTCGGCGGCCAAGGTCATCACTCCCCCTCCTCGGCTGCGGGCCCGGCCGGGTGCTCCGGGTCGGAGGCCGAGGTCTGCTGTGGTGCGTCATGAGAGCTGAGGTGCTCGGACGGTGAAGGGTCGTGGGGCTGCGCGCCGCCGGGGGCGTTGCCGTGCGTCGCGCCGCGCGGCGAGACGACCCGGGCCTGCGGGGCGGCCTCGCCCTTGGCGAGCCTGAGCCCGATCAGCGAGGCGGGGCCCGCGCCGCCGCTCGCCCCGACGGCTCCGGGGCGCTCGTCGGGGAAGCCGGCCAGGATGCGCGACGTCTCCTTGTACGAGCAGAGCGGGGCGCCTCGGGTGGGTTCGACGGTACGTCCGGCGATCAGGTCGTCGACCAGTCGCGTCGCGCTCTCGGGCGTCTGGTTGTCGAAGAACTCCCAGTTGACCATCACGACGGGGGCGAAGTCGCAGGCCGCGTTGCACTCGATGTGTTCGAGCGTGACCTTGCCGTCCTCGGTGGTCTCGTCGTTGCCGACCCCGAGGTGGTCCTTCAGCCGGTCGAAGATGGCGTCGCCGCCCATGACGGCGCACAGGGTGTTGGTGCAGACGCCGACCTGGTACTCACCGCTGGGCCTGCGCCGGTACATGGTGTAGAAGGTCGCGACCGCGGTGACCTCGGCGGTGGTGAGGCC
This sequence comes from Streptomyces sp. NBC_00654, assembly GCF_026341775.1. Classification (NCBI taxonomy): domain Bacteria; kingdom Bacillati; phylum Actinomycetota; class Actinomycetes; order Kitasatosporales; family Streptomycetaceae; genus Streptomyces; species Streptomyces sp. NBC_00654. Next base: position 726,922 of record NZ_JAPEOB010000003.1, read on the forward strand.
GAGCAGTTCGGCGCAGAAGGCCATGCCCGTACGGGAGACGTACCCTTCCTCGGCCTGCACCAGGTGGAGGAGCGGCAGCAGGGCGGAGCGGCTGTCGGGGTAGCGGGCGATCACCTCCTTCGCGTCCGCTTCGAGCCGGGCGCGCACGTCGTCCGGGTAGGCGGGGGCGGGGAGCTGCGGCATCCCCAGACTGACCTCTTGGTTTGCGGTCACCGGTCGACGCCTCCCATCACGGGGTCGATGGACGCGACGGCGACAATGACGTCGGCGACCTGGCCGCCCTCGCACATCGCCGCCATGGCCTGCAGGTTGGTGAAGGACGGGTCGCGGAAGTGGACCCGGTAGGGGCGGGTGCCGCCGTCCGAGACGACATGCACACCGAGTTCGCCCTTGGGCGACTCGACCGCGGTGTACGCCTGTCCGGCCGGGACCCGGAAGCCCTCGGTCACCAGCTTGAAGTGGTGGATGAGGGCCTCCATGGAGGTGCCCATGATCTTCTTGATGTGGTCGAGCGAGTTGCCGAGTCCGTCCGGCCCGAGCGCGAGCTGCGCGGGCCAGGCGATCTTCTTGTCGGCGACCATGACCGGGCCCGGCTCCAGCCGGTCCAGGCACTGCTCGACGATCCTGAGCGACTGCCGCATCTCCTCCAGGCGGATGAGGAAGCGGCCGTAGGAGTCGCAGGTGTCCGCGGTGGGCACGTCGAACTCGTAGTTCTCGTAGCCGCAGTACGGCTCGGTCTTGCGCAGGTCGTGCGGGAGCCCGGCGGAGCGCAGCACCGGCCCGGTGGCGCCGAGCGCCATGCAGCCGGCCAGGTCGAGGTAGCCGACGTCCTGCATACGGGCCTTGAAGATGGGGTTGCCGGTGGCGAGCTTGTCGTACTCCGGCAGGTTCTTCTTCATGGTCTTGATGAACGCCCGCAGTTGGTCGACCGCGCCCGGGGGCAGGTCCTGGGCGAGTCCGCCGGGACGGACGAACGCGTGGTTCATCCGGAGGCCGGTGATCAGCTCGAAGAGATCGAGAACCAGTTCACGATCGCGGAAGCCGTAGATCATGATCGTGGTGGCGCCGAGCTCCATGCCGCCGGTCGCGATGCAGACCAGGTGCGAGGAGAGGCGGTTGAGCTCCATCAGCAGGACGCGCAGGACCGTGGCCCGGTCGGGGATCTGGTCCTCGATGCCGAGCAGCTTCTCGACACCGAGGCAGTACGCCGTCTCGTTGAAGAACGGCGTCAGATAGTCCATGCGCGTGACGAACGTGGTGCCCTGGGTCCAGTTCCGGAATTCGAGGTTCTTCTCGATGCCGGTGTGGAGGTAGCCGATGCCGCAGCGGGCTTCGGTGACGGTCTCGCCGTCGATCTCCAGGATCAGCCGCAGCACGCCGTGCGTGGACGGGTGCTGGGGGCCCATGTTGACGATGATGCGCTCGTCGTCGGACTTGACGGCCGACTCGACGACTTCGTCCCAGTCTCCGCCGGTGACTGTATATACAGTCCCCTCGGTCGTGGCACGGGGCGTTGCGTGGGGAGTGGTCATCAGGAGTACGACCTCCGCTGGTCCGGAGCCGGGATCTGGGCGCCCTTGTACTCGACGGGGATGCCGCCGAGCGGGTAGTCCTTGCGCTGCGGGAAGCCCTGCCAGTCGTCCGGCATCATGATCCGGGTGAGGGCGGGGTGCCCGTCGAAGACGAGCCCGAAGAAGTCGTAGGTCTCGCGCTCGTGCCAGTCGTTGGTCGGGTAGACCTCGACGAGGGACGGGACGTGCGGGTCGCTGTCCGGTGCGGACACCTCCAGCCGGATGAGCCGGCCGTGGGTGAGGGACCGCAGGTGGTAGACGGCGTGCAGTTCGCGGCCCTTGTCACCGAGGAAGTGGACGCCGCTGACTCCCGTACAGAGCTCGAATCGCAGCGCCGGGTCGTCGCGCAGGGTGCGGGCGACCTGGAGCAGATGCTCGCGGGCGATGTGGAAGGTGAGTTCCGCGCGGTCGACGACGGTCTTCTCGATGGCGTTCTCGGGAAGCAGTCCCTGTTCGTCCAGGGCGCCTTCGAGTTCGTCGGCCACCTCGTCGAACCAGCCGCCGTACGGGCGCGAGGAGGCGCCGGGCAGGGCCACGGTGCGGACGAGGCCGCCGTAGCCGGAGGTGTCGCCACCGTTGTCCGCGCCGAACATGCCCTTGCGTACGCGGATGACCTCGGCCTGCTCGCGGGGTGCGGGGACGCCGTTGCCGTTGCGCTCGGCGCCGTTCTGGTCGTCGGTCACCGCAGCAGCCCCTTCATCTCGATCAGGGGGAGCGCCTTGAGCGCCGCTTCCTCCGCCTCGCGGGCGGCCTCCTCCGCGTTGACCCCGAGCTTGGAGCCCTGGATCTTCTGGTGGAGCTTGAGGATGGCGTCGATCAGCATCTCGGGGCGCGGCGGGCACCCCGGCAAATAGATATCAACCGGAACAATGTGGTCAACACCCTGAACAATGGCGTAATTATTGAACATCCCGCCCGATGATGCGCAAACCCCCATGGAGATCACCCACTTCGGGTTGGGCATCTGGTCGTAGACCTGCCGCAGGACGGGCGCCATCTTCTGGCTGACCCGCCCCGCGACGATCATCAGATCCGCCTGCCGCGGCGATCCGCGGAAGACCTCCATCCCGAACCGGGCCAGGTCGTAACGGCCCGCGCCGGTCGTCATCATCTCGATGGCGCAGCAGGCGAGGCCGAAGGTGGCCGGGAAGACGGAGGACTTCCGCACCCAGCCGGCGGCCTGCTCGACAGTGGTCAGCACAAAGCCGCTAGGCAGCTTCTCTTCGAGTCCCATGGTGTGCCCCTCAGCCCCTCAGTCCCATTCCAGGCCGCCGCGCCGCCACACATACGCGTAGGCGACGAAGACGGTGAGCACGAAGAGCAGCATCTCCACGAGCCCGAAGATCCCCAGGGCGTCGAAGGTGACCGCCCAGGGATAGAGGAAGACGATCTCGATGTCGAAGACGATGAAAAGCATCGCCGTCAGGTAGTACTTGATGGGGAAGCGGCCGCCTCCGGCGGGAGTCGGGGTGGGTTCGATACCGCACTCGTACGCTTCGAGCCGTGCTCGGTTGTACCGCTTGGGGCCGATAAGCGTGGCCATGACCACGGAGAAGATCGCAAACCCTGCCCCGAGGGCGCCGAGCACGAGGATGGGCGCGTAGGCATTCACGCTCCTCGCTCCTTCCAGTCGTCCTTGACCGTTGGACCGCATCGGGCGACCGGCTCGCCACCTCACCAAGATCGTGCACATGTGAGGCAGTTCACAAGCCCGACTGCCCCGCATCCTATGCCCGTCATCCTGTGATCTGCGACACGGGGTGCGACAACGCCTTTGTGATCTCCACCACCTGACGAAGGATCATGAAGTCGGATGAGCGGTGATCTTCGTACGCGAAGCGGCCGAGTGATCACGAGACGTGACATTCGGCGGTGTTACCCCTGGTCAAAGCGGTGTCGCGCTATCAATCGACGGCACGTACAAGCAAATTGGCGATGGACAGAACCAGGTGATATAGGAATCGCGCTCCCTCGACGCTCACCCGGAAGAGGGGAGGCGGGGAGCGATGTGGACATGTGCGCGCATTCACGATCTTCCGGACGGGGCCACCGAGCGGTTCGGAGAGGGGTCCGGCGAGGGGTGCGCCCGATGTCGGCGCGCCACCCGAGCGAGCGTCGGCACCCGTCGAGCCGAACGGACATGACGCCCCAATAGGTCATCTCGCCCCGCGGCTCGGATCCGGCCGCACCCGCACCCGCGATACCTGCGCACAACTGCCCACCGAGGCCGATTCGCGCTGTGACCTGCGCCACTCCACCCCCACTCCAGTGAAAGCGGGCTTGGCCAACGGTGTGAACGGATGGTAAGCGCCGGGCAATTCGGGCGTATTACCGAAAGTCAATGATCACAGCCCTGATCAGGCGTGCCCGGTTTGCCCGTTACGGCGTCAATAAAGGCTTCCAGAAAGCGGATTCACAGATTCCGAACGTAACTGTGTCGCAACACACGTTTCTTGATGGGACCCCTACAGCCCTGATAGCGCTAGTACTCATGTCCCTCACCGCTCACATACCCAGCCACCGGAAGCCCCGCCAGAGTGCCTCGAAGACGGCACTGCGGGCCGGAGTTGCCGGTGGCGTCCTCAGCACCATCGCGGTCGCAGGCGCCGCCGGTCCGGCCCAGGCCGAGCCGGTGACCCAGACCATCGAGATGCCCACCATCACCTCCGGGCTCTCCACCGCCGTCGCCGCTTCCGCACAGGCCACGCAGCAGGTCGCCCTCGACCTCGAAACGCAGGCCAACGAGGACGCCGCGGCCGAGAGCGCCGCGAAGAAGGCCAAGAAGGCCAAGGCCGAGGCAGTCCGCAAGGCAGAGGCCGAGAAGAAGGCCGAGGCGGCCGCCAAGAAGAAGGCGGAGGCCGCCGAGCGCGCGTCCCGCACCTCCGTGCGCACGACGCTCAGCGCCTCCTCCGGCGGCTCGGGCTCCTCCGCGTCCTCCTCCTCTGCCTCGTACTCCTCGTCGAACGCCACGGGCTCCGCCGCGGCCGTCGTCGCGTTCGCCAAGGCGCAGGTCGGCGACGCGTACGTGCCCGGCGGCACCGGCCCCAACTCGTGGGACTGCTCCGGCCTCGTCCAGGCCGCGTTCCGCACGGTCGGCGTCGACCTGCCGCGCGTCTCGCAGGCCCAGTCGACCTTCGGCACCCAGGTCTCCCTGAACAACCTCCAGCCGGGCGACATCCTGTACTGGGGCAGCGCGGGCAGCGCGTACCACGTCGCGGTCTACATCGGCGGCGGCCAGTTCGTCGGTGCGCAGAACTCCAACACGGGTACCGTGCAGCGCTCCCTGGACTACGACCGGCCGACCGGCGCGGTCCGCGTTCTCTGATTCACAAGCGTCCCGGTCCCACCTCACCGGACGCCGCTGAACACGGCTGAGGGCCGTCACTCCCCCGCTCGGGAGGGACGGCCCTCAGCCATGCCCGGGGTCCTGCCCGTCCCCGGGGCTCATTCCCCGTGCAGCGACCTGTCCGCCGGCCCCGTCGTGAAGCCCGTGAAGCGGACCTCCAGGCCCTCGCGCTGCGGCGAGCAGCAGAACGGACCGGCCAGCGCGACCGCGTCCGGGTCCAGCGGGGCCAGCCTGACCATCCGCCAGGGCCCGTCCTCGCACCGCGCACGCACGGTGAGGGCGTCGCCGGCGCGGCTGGCCCGTACGGTCACCCGCCGCCCGGCCCACTCCGGGACCGGCGCCATCGACCAGTCCGACACCTCGCGCGTGACCACGGCCCCCAGATGCGGAACGCCGTCGGTCAGTTCGATCCCGGCCTTGATCCAGTTCCGTTCGTCCACCCGGACCATGACCCCGGCCTGGTCGTACAGGGTGTCGAAGTCCGCCACGAACGTCACCTCGACCGCCGATCCGCCGGGCAGACCGGTCAGGAGCGCGTGCCCGTCGTCGTGGACGAAGCCGTAGCTGGTGGTGCGCCAGAAGTCCCCGCGGTCCCGGGTGGTCACGAGCAGGTCCGCGCCCCGGTCCACCGAGGCCTGCGGCGGGTTGAGCCAGGTGGCCCGCGACCGGTCGACCGTCTGCTGTCCGTCCATCGGCGTCTCCTTGATCGTCGGCCTCCGATCGTACGAGGCCGGGAACCCGCCCTCACTCCGGTGGGCGCGGCCCTGCCCGGATCGCCGGACACCCCGGCCGGAGCCCTTGCCCCAAAGCCGCCCGCAGCCCGTGCCCGTAACCCGTAGCAGCGATTCCGCACACAAAAAAGCCCCGGATGAATTGGCGTCCGGGGCCGGTTCCTGCGTATATTTAATTCTTCATGTCTTCGCGAGGAAAGACATGAAGAAGAAGTCTTCTTCCAGAAGCATATCGCGCCAGGAGTGGAATTGTCAACCGAGGAAATGCGGCAGGAGCAGCAATTCATCACCGACCTCTATGCCCGGCTCGATCAGCTCAGGGAGCAGGCCGAGGCCTCGGTGCGCGACGCGCTCGTGCAGGTCGGGACCGGTCTTCAGGCCCGGCTTGAGCGGGATGTGCTGGTGGCGGAGCAGTCCGGACTGCTCAGTGCGATCCGCTCGGGAGAGAATGGGCTCTGTTTCGGGCGCATCGACTTCCGGGACGGCCGGACGCATCACATCGGACGTATCGGAATTCGGCAGGACGATACGTCCCGTACGCCTCTGGTGATCGACTGGCGGGCGGACGTGGCGCGTCCCTTCTATCTGGCCACCGGCCATTCCCCGATGGGCCTGCGGCGAAGGCGCCACATCACCACCGAGGGGCGCACCGTCACCGCGCTCCACGACGAACTGATGGACCTCGCGGACCCGACCCGCACCGGCCACGAGGGCACGGACGCCGACGAGGTCCTGCTCGCCGCGCTGGACGCGGCCCGCACGGGACGGATGCACGACATCGTCCGGACCATCCAGGCGGAGCAGGACCGCATCATCCGGGCACCCCACAAGGGCGTCATGGTCGTCGAGGGCGGCCCCGGCACCGGAAAGACGGTCGTCGCGCTGCACCGGGCGGCATTCCTGCTGTACGAGTACCGGGAACTGCTGGCCCGCCGCGCCGTACTGATCGTCGGCCCGAACCCGGCCTTCCTGAGCTACATCGGCGACGTACTGCCGTCCCTGGGCGAGACCGGCGTACTGCTGGCCACCCTCGGCGAGCTCTTCCCCGGGGTGCGCGCCACCGGCTCCGACAGCCCGGCCGCCGCCGAGGTCAAGGGAAGCGCCGCGATGGCCGACGTGCTGGCGCAGGCCCTGCGGGACCGGCAGACCGTGCCCGAGCGGGCGACGGAGATCGTCCACGACGGCTACGGGACACTCCAGCTGGACCGGGCCATGGCCGAGGACGCCCGGTGGCGGGCGCGCGAGAGCGGGCTGCCGCACAACCTGGCCAGGCCCGTCTTCGCGTTCCAGATCATCGACGCGCTCACCGCGCAGCTGACCGAGCGGATCGGTGCCGACCCGTTCGGCGGGCCCAATCTCCTGGGCCCGGACGACATCGCCCAGATGGGCAAGGAGATCGCGATGAGCCGGGAGGTGCACGCGGCCATCGACGAGCTGTGGCCGCAGCTCACCCCGCAGGAGTTCGTCGCGGACTTCCTCGCGGAGCCGGTCCACCTCGACGACGGACCGGCCGGGCTGATCCGGCGGCAGGGCGGTGAGTGGACCGAGGCCGACGTACCGCTCCTGGACGAGGCCGCCGAGCTGCTGGGCGAGGACGACAGCGCGGCCCGTGCGGCGGCCGAGGCCGAGCGTCAGGAGCGGATCGCCTACGCACAGGGCGTGCTGGAACTGTCCGCCGGCTCGGAGACGTACGAGTTCGAGGACGAGGAGTCCGAGGTCCTCGCGGCGCACAACATCATCGACGCCGAACGGATGGCCGAACGGCACGAGGAGGCCGATCTCCGCAGCGCGGCCGAGCGGGCGGCGGCGGACCGGACCTGGGCGTTCGGCCACATCGTGGTCGACGAGGCGCAGGAACTCTCGGCGATGGCGTGGCGGCTGCTGATGCGGCGCGTTCCCACGCGTTCCATGACGCTCGTCGGCGACCCGGCGCAGACCGCCGAAGCGGCGGGGCTCGGCTCCTGGGAACGCATCCTGGAGCCGTACGTCGGTGACCGCTGGGAGCATGTACGGCTCCGGGTCAACTACCGTACGCCCGCCGAGATCATGGAGGTCGCGGCCGGGTTCCTGCGGGCGCACGACCCGTCGTTCGAGCCGCCCGGATCGGTGCGGTCCACCGGGGTGCGGCCCTGGTCGCTGCGGGTCACCGCGGACGGCCTCGCCACAGCGGTGGCGCGGGAGACCTCGGCGGCCCGGGACGGCGGACGGGTCGCGGTCGTCGCTCCCTCGGCACTGCACACCTCACTCCTCGCGGAGCTGCCGGACGCGGGCCACGGCACCGCACCCGACCTCACCCGGGACGTGGTGCTGCTGGACGCGCGGCAGGCGAAGGGGCTGGAGTTCGACACGGTGCTGGTCGTGGAACCGGCCGCGTACGGAGTGAGCGACCTGTACGTCGCGCTGACCCGCGCCACCCAGCGCCTCGGGGTACTGCACACCGTCGATCTGCCCGAGGCGCTCGGCGGACTGGAGGACGCGGGCGCCGCCGGCCGGTCGTCCGGCTGACAGCCCCGGCGGTCATGCCCCGGCGGTCATGCCGCCGGTTCGGCAAGGATGAACCAGACCGTCTTCGCGTGCGGCACGCCACCACCGTGGGTCGTGGTCCCCCACCGCACGGCCAGGCTGTCCACGATGAGGAGCCCCCGCCCGCGCTCCGCGTACGCATCGGCACCCGGCGCCTTCGACTGCGGCCCGAGGTGGGAAGACCGCCCCGGCTTCAGCAGTGGTCCCGGCTCGTCGTCGGTGACGTAGACGAGAACCTGACGCCGGTTCACCGTCACGTCCACGCGGATGCGCACCGACCGCGTGTGGCAATGGGCGTTGGACACCACCTCGCTCACACACAACCGGCCGTCGTCCATGAGCGCGGGGTGCGCGCTGTTACGCAGCACGGTCCCCAGGAAGTCCCGCGCGATCCGGGGTGCGGTGGGGGCGTTCGGCACGACGAGCCGGTAACGGTCTCCGCGTTGGGGGAGGTACGGGGCGGGTGGAGGCGAAGCGGTTACGGAGGTCATGACGCGGTCTCCCTACGTGAGTGGGTCTCCGATGTGGCGACTCGTTCCGGCGATCCGTGGCATTGGCCGACCCGAGGCGACGTCAACTCTCAGATGGATGGCTGCACTTCGGCTCACAGAGCGAGCTGTCCGACTGAATTGGACGCTAGGGCACAACAATGGGACGGCGCAACAGTGGGACGGCCGTAGCACCCATACGGGTGGACCAGTGACACAGTTGGGCGGCACACTCGTACCGCACGAAGGGGAGGCCGATGCCGCCAAGGAGCTATCCGACCGCCAGGCAGAAGCGGTTGGGCGCGGAGCTTCGCAAGTTGCGCGAGCGCGCCGGCATGTCCGGGAGTGAGGCCGCAGCATTCCTGGGCGGCGAACGCGCCCAGATCAGCCACATTGAATCCGGTCGCTATGGCGTGAGCGACCAACGGGTCCGTCGGCTCGCCGCGCACTACTCGGCAGGCGACAAGCACTTGGTCGACGCGCTGGCGAGCATGGCCGAGGAACGCACCAAGGGATGGTGGGACGACTATCGCGGGATACTCTCACCGGGTTTTCTGGATCTGGCCGAACTGGAGCACCGCGCAACATACATCCGCGCCATTCGGATGCTGAATATCCCAGGCGTGTTCCAGACGGAGGCGTACGCGAGGGATCTGATCCGCAGTGGAGTCTCCCACCTCCCGGCGGCAGAATTGAACGCCCGGGTCGAACACCGAACACGGCGGCGCGACATCTTCGACCGCCCCGTGCCCACCCCGTTCGAAGCGTTCATCCATGAGGCCGCCCTGCGCATGCGCTACTGCGACGCCGACGCGATGCGGGAGCAACTCGACTTCCTGCACACCGTGTCCACCTGGCCCTCTGTAACCATCCGCGTCATCCCGTTCACCGCACAGATCACAGGTTCAGTGCATTCGATGCTGTACGCCGGAGCCAGCATCACGGCGCTCGACACCGTGCAGATCGACAGCGCCTTCGACGCCGGATTCCTGGATGCCGAAGCCCAACTTGCCAGGTATCGAGAGCTCCTTGATTCCATCGAGTCGATCTCCCTCGACTCGGAGGAGTCCGCCCAATTCATCCAACACATCGCACAGGAAATGTGAGCCAAGCGACATGACCGATGCAATCAACTGGCAGAAGTCCTCATTCTCGGGAGCAGACAACAATCAGGACTGTATCGAGCTGGCCCCCGTCGACGGCGGGATCAGAATGCGCGAGAGCGACGATCCCGACGTGGTCGTCACGACGAGCGTCGCCAAGCTCCGCGCCTTCGTCCTGGGCGTCAAGGCCGGTGAGTTCGACCACCTGATCTGACCAACTACCCGCGAGTGCCCTCCACCCGGACTGCCCGGTGGAGGGCACTCCGCATGCGGCGGCACAACTTAGGGACGTCCCACTGTTGCGCCGCACGCTCCGGTGACGCTACCGTCACCCTGCGTCGCCGATACGGCCGAGTTCACCGCTGAGCCGCGCCGGTCGGCAACGTAACTACGCCTGCCCGCACGCTCTTTGAGCGCGACACACCTCAAGCCGCCCCCGCCCCGCTGTTCGTCACACAACCCCGGGGCGGGGGCTCTCCGGCACCGCACCGAAACCACCCCACACGCTGCGATCGGACGGTCGACCATGCGTACGTCACCCCACACCCCACCCATCGAGGCCCGCGTCGAACACGGCTTCCGGCTCGAAGTGCTCCGGTACGGGCCCGCGAACGGCTTCGCACCCCGACCGGTCGACCTCCGCGTCCTGACCGGCCCCCGCGAGGCCATCCGCGTGATCCGTGTCCAGCTCCGGGCGAGCCACGTCCTGGGGCTGACGCCGCACGAGGCGACGCGGGCCCGATACTGGGCAGACCAGGGCGGCTGGGTTCAGGCCCTCGGCGCACTCCATCGCGGCGAGCCCTGCGGATTCGTTCTGCGGCTGAGCGAGGGGCGTCACATCGAGTGGAACGTACGCCCGCTGCGCTACCTGGCCTTCACGTCACCTTCGGCCACGGTGGCCGGTGACAAAGCAGGCCGATGCCGCCCGCCGCATTGACCGGGCCTCGTCTGCGAGGCGCGCCACACCCCGTGGAACGACGCCACTGGGCGCCACTTCGTTCTCCACGAGACCGGGGAGGAACAGGCCCGGCGCCTCCACCCGCTAGAGCGACCGAAGTTCGGCGAACCGCTCGTCCACGCGCGGCCGGGCGACACCGTGCGCATCTCCGAGACGGTCTGCCTCGAACGCAGCACCGGGCACACCCTCAACGTGCTCGACGTCCTGCACGCCGACCGCCCCGCCCCGCGCATCCACGACGGCGCGTTCTCCGCGATAGACCTCACCGCCCGCCCCCGCGCACCGGCGAGCTGCTGCCCACCGTGGAGTCCATGGTGCAGACCCTCGCCGCTGCCTGCGAACTCCAGCGTGACCTCCAGCTGCCCCGTAGTCCCCCCTTTGGTCCGTCACGGATTACGGGACACCCCTTGGCGCACCGTCAACCGGGCCCTTGCCCAGGCCAGGGCTCCGGTCGAGCGCGCCATGGCATGCCTGAAGCCCTGGCAGATCTTCCGCAAATCCCGCATCAGCCCCAAAACGTATGACCGTCATCACCAAAGCCGTCCTCACCCTGGAGAGGAAACGCGCTGAAATCGCTCACTCATGGTCGGGGTTCCTTTCATGACTGCCATCTGACCTGCTGTCACTCATCTGCGAATCTCGGGGAAGCACAGTGGTGACCAACCGTCCACGCTACGCTGACGTGATGATGAAGAGGGGCAGGGCGCCTCGGAGCAGAGTGACGCGGATTTTACGCAGACTCTTCCTGACCGCCGTAGTGATCTTAAGTATCGTGATGTCCTTGATTTCGTTGCAGCGTGACGGAAACTCTCCTGCGGATGTCATCACCATCCTGGGCTTCCCGGTGGCGGTGATAGGTGTAACCATCGCTCTTTCCACGCTGACTGGCGCCAAGGCCGACGTCAAGAACTGGGCGGATAAATTAGCCAAGCAGGTCAAGAAGGACGAAGAGCGAACGTGGACGCAGTTGCTGGGCGGCGATCTGGCGGCGATCGACATTCCCTTTTCCATGTCGGACGCGGCAGGGCGGGCCGTCAGGGCCCCATTTCGCAGCGGCCGGCTCGACGGGGACGAGCATATCCCTGGGTTAGGGGATTTTTACGGCGGACTGCATCCGCGGAGACTGGCAATAACCGGTGACGCGGGTTCGGGAAAGACGGTCGCAGCTGTCGGGCTGATACTTGAACTGATCAAGAACAGGACCGGTGACGATCCGGTTCCGCTGCGGCTCTCGCTGGCCGAGTGGGACGGCGCGGAATCGCTGGCCGACTGGGTGCGGCGGCATCTTGTGGACGTATACGAATGGCCTGTCCACATGGCCGCACTACTGGTCGACGAGCGGCTTGTCCTGCCCGTCCTCGACGGCTTGGACGAGATGGACCCGACGGACACCGACGGACGGCCACTGGACACTCCCGCCAGGGCCCTGGCTGCTCTGGAGGAACTCAATGCCCTGCAGGAAGGCCGTGAGTACGGTCCACTGGTCCTCACCTGCCGCACCGGGCACTACGAGGCACTGGCATCCCACGCCCGGCTGCGGAACGCGGCACGTATCCAGATCGACCCCCTCTCCCCTGCGGATGCGGTTCGCTTCCTGACCGGGCACGCGGACGGCCTGGTGGAGGTGCTGGGCCGACCGGACAGCAGCGCCCTGCAGCAGGCGCTCTCCACTCCCTGGCGCCTCTCGATTGCTGCCGCCGTCTACGCGGACGGCACGGGGCGGAATCCGGCCGAACTGCTTGAACTGCAGCATGCCGCAGGAATCCAGGATCACCTCATCAGTCACTTCATCACCGTCGCGTCACCTGCACCGCGCGGAAGCCAGCACACACGGCAAGGCGACGGTAGGACCTACAGCCCGCAGCACGTCCAGGCCTGGCTGGGGCAGTTGGCGTCGCACCTGGCGACAAGAAGTCAGGGCGGAGGCACCGACCTGGCGCTGCAGGACCTCTGGCCCATGTCCGGCAGACGGCGGGTGCGGGTGGTCGACGCCGCCGTCACGGCCCTCGCGGTACTGCCCTTCCTCTTTCTTGCGGTTGACGGGGACGGCTGGTTGCCCGGCTTTGCGGTGGCCTTCGTGGCGGTGTGGGCCGTCACGAATGCTGCCGCTCCGACGGCCGGAGCGCCTGTGATCGCCAACTGGCGCAATCTCCGCACCTGGGCAGGCATGCGAAAGTTCGGATGGGGCCTACTTTCCGGAATCCTCCTGGGAATTATCATCAGCATGATAGGGATGGGGGACGATATGGCGAGGTCCGGCGCCTATGAGAGGTACTTGGATGTTTTTAGTAGCTGCGCAAAGAATTTTCCGAACGACGACATCAATGCCTGTGTACAAAGAGAAACCCCCCAGGGATTCAAAGAGCTTGCCTGGGACGTGAAACACGGGTGGAAGGACGCCGACTTCAAGGAGAGCTTGATGATCGGCATGGCCATCGGTCTCTTTTGCGGGATTCCGCAGGGCCTGGCCTTCGGGGCCGCTGGCCAGCCGGATCTGCTGGTAAAGCCGCGACAGTTGATGCGAAAGGACATCCGCTACCGGATCATCATGTGCGTACCACGTGCGCTCCCGGCTTTCCTGGTCGCGATGTGCATCTACGGGTTCGGAGTGGATCTGCTACCCGTGTACCGGGGCGTGCTGTACGTCGACGACGCGGACGGGTCATCGGGCCTCCAGACGAAAGCCGTTCTCGCCATCGCTGCCGCTTCCCTGGTGTTCGGTCTGCTGGCCGCATCCCGGAGGACCGGAGCAAGCCGTCGCTATTTCGTCTTCCTTCTCTGCTCCCGGCGGAAGCTGCCCTGGCGGCTGGCCATATTCCTCGACTGGGCGTACCGCGCGGGCTTCCTGCGCTATTCCGGCTCGCTCTATCAGTTCCGCCACCGTGAACTCCAGCAGTGGCTGCAGCGTCACCACGGCCTCAGGCCTTGAGGGATGCCGCGAGGAGAACGGGCCGGTCTGCCCTGTCGCCGTGGGCGCGCGGCATGACCACCGGAATTACGGCGCCGATACGGTCGGCGACGCATGTGGGCGCCGGAACTACCGCTGCCGTGTCAGTTGGTGCCAAACCTGTGGCGTGCCATGGTCGTCGGGGAAACACGGCTTGCGGCCGCGCCTCAAGCCTAGGGCCCGCAGAACAATAAGCTGTGCATTCCTGCTCTTGACGCCGCAGGTCATGCACGGTGTTCGACAGCAAGTTGATCCTCTGCGGGCCCTAACGAGCTCGTGCACGGTAGGGGCGGGTACGGGCGTCCGCGTTCGAAGTACGTCGAGGACGAAAACGTCCGTACTTCCTCGGCACGTCCACCTGCCACAGCCCGCCGGTACCCACCCATCCCACCCGGGCCGCCAAGCGCGCCACGGTCACCGGAGAGAACAGCCCGGGGCGTCGGCCTGGGGCCATGGCCCCACAGCGTCGAAATCGCCCAATCGCCCATGGTGCGGGGCATCTTACGAACGAGACACCGGACCTGCCACAGGGTTCTCCGCTGCGGGACCGGTCCCCCGCCCTCGACCACGACTTCGACCGGTACGACTACCAGCGGGGTTACGGCAACGGCGTACAGGAGCAGGCTGCGCGAACTCCTTGTGGACGACGTCTTCGCCGCCCACAAGGCCGAAGAAATGCTCGACCGGACGCTGCTCATGACCCGGCCGGGTGAAGGGCTGCCCGTCTTCCACGTGGACGCGGCTCCCGAGGACCACCGACGTACCTGGCCGTGTTACGGGGCCAGACCGAAGTGTGCGGCTCGGCGGCCTCGACACCAACGGCCCGCCTGCTCACGGACGTTGGCGAGGGGGCTCCGACCTCTCTCGCGGCAGTCGGCGTCTTCGCTTGCGGATATCGGAGACCTGGCCCTGAAGAGACGAACCGGCCACGGCCCTCAACCGCCGCGCCTCACTGCCCCGTCCCGCCGGCTGACCGGCGAACCCCTGGCCGCCCACGGCCCGAAAGACCTTGGAGACCCCCGACCACCGCGCCGGGACACCGCCAGGCCCAAGCAGCTGAATTATCCCGCCCACCGAGCATCCTGACGGACAACGGCGTCGCCTCACCCCAACCGAATCGGCGAGGCCAAATTCCCGTTGGGATACGCCCCGAGGGCCACTACCGTGTTGCCCCGACCACGTCGTCCAGGCAAGGACATGCCGTTGTACACCCTGTGAGACCTCCCGAGCGATGAATCGTCGCGCGTCGCACATCTGCGCCGCGCTCCTTTTTGCTGCGGATTTCTCACTGGAACCGGTGTACTTCTGTGCTCAAAATCTGGGTGGTCATACCCACCTGCCTGCCGCTCGTCCTCCGCCGTTGCCACGCCTGCGGGTCCGAGCGCTTCCGGGCGAACGGCAAGTTTCGCGTGAACGCGAACCACAAGCTCATCGACGCCTGGCTCCTCGCACTCTGTACGGGCTGCGGGGAAACCACAAAGCTCACGGTCCTGGAGCGGATGAACGTGCGCTCCGTACGGCCCGAGCTGCTGGACCGACTGCACGGCAACGACCCCGGCCTGGCAGCCGAACTGCTCCAGGATCCGGGCGTACGGCACCGCAATCGCATCGCCCTCGACTGGGACAACGCCTGGCGGCTCGACACCGGCGGACCGGATCACCTGGACCACGAGGTGATCGACGTCTCGGTCCGCTTCGCGGCCCGGATCCCGCTCCGGCCGGCGCGGCTGATCGCTGAAGGCTGCGGCCTTTCGCGGGCCGAGGTCGAACGATTGATCACGGAGGGGAAGCTCGTTTCGGCAGTCCGGCTGAGCGGCAAGCTCTCCGGCGGCTTCACCTTCACGCTCAAGCGCTGAGCCCTGCCCGCGACCAGGGGCCTGTCCGGCACGGTCCGCCGGGCAGGTCTTCCTGGACCACTGGGCGAACTCGGCGACCGGCGATCAGTCCCGTCCGTGTCGCACGGATCCGGGCCGCGCCCTCATGACCCACATGTACCCGGCCAGACCTACTGATCCGCGCACCACGGCGTCAGCCCACGCTGTCAGGATGCTGCTGCCCCCGGCGTTCCACCCCAGGCTCCACAGGAGGAGCAGACTCAGTGCGCTTGCCACGAGGACCGCGCTCCCGTACTTGACCGGCGTCGTGCCGTTCCTGCCCAGCCAGGTCCCCAGAATCCCCGCCGGGATCTGCACCATCACATGGAGGCTCACGCATGCCAGCGGCACAGCGATGAGGAGGGCGAAGGGAGCATCCGCGGTGGGATCGCCCGGCGGGGTCGCGTAGCCGGCGTCCAGCATCCACAACGGCGGTACCAAGAACGTGAGCAGGAGTACGGCTCCGCTCAGATGCATAGCGCCAAGGTGCCGCAGTGCGGAAGGTGAAGCCCGGGTGTTTCGTCCCCCGGCAGTCGGACCATCGGTTCGCTCGCCCATATTCCTCTCCCACCGCCGTATGCGGGCGTAGGTCATGGTAATCAGGCGCTCCCCCGTCCGCGCACGGCGTAGCGCGTCCCGCACGGGAGCCGTCATGATCCGCCGGACGGGCCCCGGGCCGGTGCCCGTGAGCCTGTCCGAGTCAGCTGCCCTGTCCTGGTCAGCCGCCCTGGCCGGCGCTGCCGATGGGGCCGACCGTCACCGGGGAGCCGGAGCCGTCGGTGACGGGGAGCGTGGCGGCGCCGGGCCAGTCGATGGTGACGGACTTCGTCTCGTCCGGCGGGGTCACGACCAGGCCCGTGATGCGGATGCCGGAGCCGCCCGTGTCGTTGAGGGGGTAGGTGATGCCGAAGAAGGTGGACTCCCCGCCCTTGAGGGTGTCCGGGCCGGTCTGCTGACCGGCGCGCTCCGCCGACAACGGTCCCTCGCTGGTCTTCAGGTCGACACCCGCGTACCCGGAGATCGAGCAGTCCCCGCCACCGCTGTTCTTGAACTCCACCACGACGGTGCCCTCGGACTCGTCACTGAAGCTCTGGTCCGACGCCGTGATCTCCAGCTCGTCGGTACGGCACTTGCCGACCTTGTTGGACACGTTGGAGCCGGTCCCGACAGCCGCGCCCTTCCCGCTGGAGCTCTTGCCGGCGGTGTCCTTCGCGCCGTCCTGATCCGCACCGCCCGACGACGACCCGTTGGACGCGGACGACGGGGCGCTCTGCCCCGTGCCGGCATCGCCGCTCTGGCAGGCCGTGAGCGAGAGGCTCGCGGCAACGGCCAGGGCTGCGAAGGTGATCTTGTAAACGCGCATCGTGACTTCCCTCAGTATCGGCTGGCAGTGTCGGCCGCTCGGTACGGGTCGGTACGAGCGAGCATTTCTGATCACCAAGAGCCACCGGGACCGGCCCGCCGTTCCGCCCAACCACCCCCTAGGACATGGCTGTTACACGCACAGTCCGGCAGCGTACGCACCACCGCCTGCCCACACCCGCCCGGAACACGACGCAGGCCAGCCGAGACAACGGTTCCCGCCACCGTTCCGCGTCTTCCTCGCGGCCACCGCCCGCTGGGACAGACCCGTAACCCGGCGCACCTTGACCACAACCGGCGGCATACCGTCCTCACCCGGCCGCGCCCCCGGCACACGCGATGGGCCGACTCACCGCGTACGCGGAGCTCCTGGTGCTGGAATGACCCCATGCCCGACACACCGTCCCACCCCCGTTCGCCCGCGGCCCCCGGCGCCGGCGCCGCACACGACACCGACCTGATCGTCGTCGGAGGCGGCCCGGCAGGCTGTGCCGCCGCGCGTATGGCGGCCAGTGTCGGCATGCGCTCGGTCCTGGTCGAGCCGGACACCCTGTGCCGCAACCTCTACCGTGTCACCGCCCTGAACAACGTCCTCGGCGGCTACACCAGCGGCCCCGCGCTCGCCGAGGCCATCACCGCGGAGCTGAAGAGCACGCGGCTGTGCCGTCAGGAACTCGGCCGTCATGTCGTCGAACTCCGCGCGGACGACGACCACATCGCCGTCACCCTGGACACGGGTGCCCGCCTCACCGCTCCGTACGCCGTCGTCGCCACCGGCGTCGGCCCCCTCCAGCCCCGCGACGTCTCCTGGATCACCGCTCCAGGCAGCCTCACCCTGCCCCCGCTCTGGCAGGCGGGCGCGGACGACGCCGAGGGACGTACCCTCCTCGTCCTCGGCGGCGACCGTCCGATCGGCACGTTTCTGCGCGCCCATCCGGCCACCGGCACCCGCCTGCTCGTGGCGTACCCGGACACC
Organism: Streptomyces sp. NBC_00654; assembly: GCF_026341775.1. Classification (NCBI taxonomy): domain Bacteria; kingdom Bacillati; phylum Actinomycetota; class Actinomycetes; order Kitasatosporales; family Streptomycetaceae; genus Streptomyces; species Streptomyces sp. NBC_00654. Next base: position 744,801 of record NZ_JAPEOB010000003.1, read on the forward strand.
GACGCGTACAAGACCGAGGAGATCCGCGACGATCCCCGGGTCACGCTCCTGCCCGTCGCACACCTGACCCTGACTCCCTCCGAAGGCGCCTCGGTGACGGCGGAGGCGGTGAGCGGGGGCGGGGAGCGGCGGACGGTCACGGCGGACGCCGCCTACCTGAGCCTCGGAAGCGCGCCCACCGCCCCGCACGGTGACCTCATGCGCGGTGCGGACGGTTACTGCCCACCGACCGGCCAGCACCCCCGCGTCCTCGTCGCCGGTGACCTGCGCTCCGCCCGCTTCCAGCGGATCATGACCGCCCTGGGCTCGGGCGGCGAGGCCGCGCTGCACGCCTACTACGCCGCGCGGGAGTTGCCCGCCGGGGACTGATCCGCACGACGCTCAGGGGGCGCCGGGCGGGTGCCCGGCGCCGGCCGCGCTACCCGGCCCTCACACTGTCCACCCGGACGAACGCCCGCCGCGCCCCGGCCGTGACCAGGGCGAGCAGCATCAGCGCGCCGCTCACCCAGACCGGCGCCCGGTAGCCGAATCCGGCGTCCAGGGCCAGGCCGCCCGCCCAGGGGCCCACCGTGGCGCCCAGGTTGAAGGCGGTGGTGGAGAAGGCGCCCGCGAGGGTCGGGGCGTCCGGGGCCTGGTCGAGGACACGGGTGATCAGGGCGGTGCCCGTACCGAAGGCGAGCATCCCCTGCACCAGGACCAGGGCGAGGACCGCCACCGGGCTGCCCGCCGTCAGGGCCAGGGCGCTCCAGCCGAGGGTGAGGGCGACCATGCCGGAGGCGATCAGGGCCGTGGGGCGGAGGTCGGCGAACCGGCCCGCCACGGTGACGCCGAGGAACGAGCCCACACCGAAGAGCGCGAGCGCGGCCGGGACCCATCCCGCGCTCAGCTCCGTCTCCCGGGTCAGGAGCGGTTCCAGGTACGAGAACGTGCAGAAGGTCGCCCCCTGGACCAGGGCCATCGTGAGCAGGGTGAGCCGCAGCCGGGGACGGGCCAGGACGCGCAACTCGGTGCGGACGGGTACGGGTTCGGCGTCGGGCCGTCCGCCCGGGATGCTGCGGAGGATCGCCAGGACGGCGGGTACGGAGACGAGGGCGACCGCCCAGAACGCCGACCGCCACCCCCACTGCTCCCCCAGCACCGCACCGGCCGGGACCCCGACCACGCAGGCGACCGTGACCCCGCCGACGACCACCGCCGCGGCACGGCCCTTGAGGTGGGCCGGGACCAGGGAGACGGCCGTCATCAGGGCCACCGCCCAGAAGCCCGCGTTGGCGAGGGCGCCGACGAAACGGGTAGCGAGGAGCACTCCGTAATTCGGGGTGAGCGCCCCCACGACATGTACGGCGACGAACACCGTGAGGAACAGCAGCAGGGCGCGGCGGCGGGGCCAGGAGCGGCTGAAGAGCGCCATGAGGGGCGATCCGACCACCATCCCGACCGCGAAGGACGAGGTCAGCAGACCGGCGGCGGACAGGGAGACGTTCAGGTCGTCGGCGATGCCCGAGACAAGCCCGGACAGCATGAACTCCGAGGTGCCCTGGGCGAAGACCGCGAGCCCGAGGACGTAGACAGCGAATGGCATGGGAGCGAGAACCCCTTGGACGGAACCGTCAGTGGACCGGACAGATCTGTGTGCGGGGATACGGGCCCACGCCCCGTCGTGCGCGCCGGAGCGGATCCGGCGGGCGGCGACATGGCGACGCGGAAGAATGCCCTGCTGATCGCGGGGGCATGACTCGGTGGACCGCGCTCAGGCGCGCGTGACCGAGGGGAGAACGGCCCGTACCCGCGGTGATCCGGCGGCGACGGAGCCGTACGAGGAGATGCCCGTGACCCTGTGGGTCACCCGGCGTCGGTCAGTACCGGCTCGGCCACCGGCGCACCGGTGGCCTCGGTCTGTCGGACTCGGGGCTGGACATGGGGGCGACCCTATCCGGCCGGGCGGCCCCGGTGCCAGCGGTTTACGACGGACTGCCGCCCGCGAGAACTTTCCTACCGGCGGCGTTACTTTTTGGGTATGAGCAGCCATGCAGCCCACCCCGTACCCGAGCGGGCCGGTAAGAGATCCGTCTCGCTGGCACAGTCGTTGATCAACGAAGTTGAGGAGCGGACCGGGAAGAACGCCTTCTCCTCCGTCGTGGCCGAAGCTCTGGAGCAGTGGCTCGCCTCGGCCAAGCTCCGCGAGGTCGTCGCAGCCGACCGCAAGGAATTCGGCCCCGTCTCCGACGAAGCACGGCGACAGGCGGAACAGGAGTGGTGAGCAAACGCCTCAAGATCAAGGCGAAGAGCGAGGGCACCCTGGTCCTGGACGCCCAGGGGCTTTCGCTGCACGTCGATGGCGACGAGGGGATGCGTGCGCGCCTCGTGGACGCACTCGTGGTCGCCACAGCCGCTCTCTGCACACCCCCGGTGCTGCTCGTCACCTCCGACAGGTCGCACGTCCCGGCCCTGTGCAAAGCTGCCGAGGAACTTCCCGGCTCACCGAAGGTGAAGATCGTCAACGTCTGAGCGTTCAGCCGGCGTACGCCCGGCACAGGGCCGCCCGGCCGTGTGCCGGGCGGGCGGCCCTGTGCTGCCGGGCGGGCGGCCCTGTGCTGCCGGGCGGGCGGCCCTGCCTGCTCAGGCCTTCGGGGCGACCTTGGACAGGCCGTTGATGATGCGGTCCATCGCGTCGCCGCCCGTGGGGTCGGTGAGGTTGGCGAGCATCTTCAGGGTGAACTTCATCAGGAGCGGGTGCGTGAGACCGCGCTGTGTGGCGATCTTCATGACCTTCGGGTTGCCGATCATCTTCACGAAGGCGCGGCCCAGCGTGTAGTAACCGCCGTAGGTCTCCTTGAGCACCTTCGGGTAGTTGTGCAGGGCCAGTTCGCGCTGCGCCGGGGTGGCGCGGGCGTGGGCCTGGACGATGACGTCGGCGGCGAGCTGGCCCGACTCCATGGCGTACGCGATGCCCTCGCCGTTGAACGGGTTGACCATGCCGCCCGCGTCACCGACGAGCAGCAGACCCTTGGTGTAGTGCGGCTGGCGGTTGAAGGCCATCGGGAGCGCGGCGCCCCGGATCGGGGCCGTCATGTTCTCCGGGGTGTAGCCCCAGTCCTCCGGCATGGACGCGCACCACGCCTTGAGGACCTCGCGCCAGTCCAGCTCCTTGAAGGCGGAGGAGGAGTTGAGGATGCCGAGGCCGACGTTGGACGTGCCGTCGCCCATGCCGAAGATCCAGCCGTAGCCGGGGAGCAGCCGGTCCTCGGCGCCGCGCCGGTCCCACAGCTCCAGCCAGGACTCCAGGTAGTCGTCGTCGTGGCGGGGCGAGGTGAAGTACGTACGGACCGCGACGCCCATCGGGCGGTCCTCGCGGCGGTGCAGGCCCATCGCGAGGGAGAGCCGGGTGGAGTTGCCGTCGGCGGCGACGACGAGCGGGGCGTGGAAGGTGACCGGTGTCTTCTCCTCGCCGAGCTTGGCGTTGACTCCGGTGATGCGGCCGGTGCGCTCGTCGATGACGGGCGCGCCGACGTTGCAGCGCTCGTACAGCCGGGCGCCCGCCTTCTGCGCCTGACGGGCCAGCTGCTCGTCGAAGTCGTCGCGCTTGCGGACCAGGCCGTAGTCCGGGTACGAGGCGAGGTCGGGCCAGTCCAGCTGGAGCCGGACGCCGCCGCCGATGATGCGCAGGCCCTTGTTGCGCAGCCAGCCGGCCTCTTCGGAGATGTCGATGCCCATGGAGACGAGCTGCTTGGTCGCGCGCGGCGTGAGGCCGTCGCCGCAGACCTTCTCCCGGGGGAAGGCCGTCTTCTCCAGGAGCAGGACGTCCAGTCCGGACCTGGCGAGGTGGTAGGCGGTCGTGGAGCCGGCTGGGCCCGCTCCGACGACGATCACGTCCGCGCTGTGCTCGGAGAGGGGCTCGGTCACGGTCGGATCTCCCGAAGACTCGAAATCGCGTGCCGCGCGGCACATGTCCCGTGCAGTCTATGGGGGCCTGCTGATCAACCTCCCGAAGGGCTCCCCGATGTCGAACGCGCCTGTTCCGCACCCCGCCGTACACCTGCGAGTACCGACCGACGAGGACGCCCTGACCTGGCACCGGGTGTTCGACGATCCCGAAGTGATGAAGTTCTTCGGGGGCCGCACGGCGGAGTTCTCGGTGTACGAGGAGCTGACCGCGCGGCAGCGGCGGCACGACGCGGAGCTGGGCTACTGCCTGTGGACCGTGACCGATCAGGAGGACAGCGTCCTCGGGTTCACCGGCGCGCAGCCGTGGCCGCACACCACGTACGGCCCGGTGGGCGAGATAGAGATCGGCTGGCGGCTGGCCCGTGCGGCCTGGGGCCGGGGGTACGCCACCGCCGCCGCCCGCACCGCGCTGGAGCGGGTGCGGGCGGCCGGGGTGCGGGAGGTGGTCGCGATGGTCGACTCCCGTAACGCCCGGTCGGTCGCGGTGGCCGAACGGCTCGGGATGCGCCGGGCCGAGACCTACACGACCCCTCGGGCGGGACAGGTGGGGTGGTGCTTCCGGCTGGAGCTGTGAGCCGGGGGCGGTTGCCGCCTCAGGCGCGAGCCGGGGGCGGTTGCCGCCTCAGGCGCGTACGCCCCGGTGCAGGGCCACCACTCCGCCGGTGAGATTGCGCCAGGCCACCTTCGACCAGCCGGCGTCCTGGAGCCGGGAGGCGAGACCGGCCTGATCGGGCCAGGCGCGGATCGACTCGGCGAGGTAGACGTACGCGTCGGGGTTGGAGGACACCGCGCGGGCGGCGGACGGCAGCGCCCGCATCAGGTATTCGATGTAGACCGTGCGGAACGGCGTCCAGGTCGGCTGGGAGAACTCGCAGATGACGACCCGGCCGCCGGGCTTGGTCACCCGGTACAGCTCGCGCAGCGCGGCATCGGTGTCCTGGATGTTGCGCAGCCCGAAGGAGATCGTGACGGCGTCGAACGTCTCGTCCTTGAACGGAAGCTTCGTCCCGTCCCCGGCGGTGAACGGCATCCACGGGTGCCGTTCCTTGCCGACCCTGAGCATGCCGAGCGAGAAGTCGCAGGGCACCACATAGGCGCCCGCCTGTGCGAAGGGCTGCGAGGAGGTGGCGGTACCGGCGGCCAGGTCCAGGATCTTCTGGGCCGGCCGGGCGTCCACCGCCTTGGCGACCTCCTTGCGCCAGAGCCTGGCCTGTCCGAGTGAGATCACATCGTTGGTCAGGTCATAGCGTCTGGCCACGTCGTCGAACATCGAGGCGACTTCGTGCGGCTGCTTTTCCAGGGAGGCTCGGGTCACCCTCCCATTCAAGCAGTCCGGCCGGAGCGGGCCGTCAGCGCCGCCGGTGGACCATCCGCCCGGCGAGCACCGTGACCACGCAGGACGCGGCGCCCACCTCGGCGAGGCCCGCCGCGTCCGGTACGTCGAAGACCGCGAAGTCCGCCCCGCGGCCCGGGGAGTCCAGGTGCGGCGCCGACAGCGCCTCGTCCAGCGGCTGCCCCGCCCGTGGGTCCAGCGGGTCCAGGGACGCCCGGCCCGGGGCCCCGCCCCCTCCGGAGCGCGTCCGCACCGCCAGGCCCGCCCGGTGCACGGCGTCCGCCACCGTGTCCCGGGTCAGCGGGCCCGCGACGGCGACGGTGCCGTGGGCCAGCATCCGCTGTACCCCGCGCCGGGCGCTCGCGCCCCAGCGGGTGTCCGTCATGCCGAGGGCGTCCAGCGCGGCGCCGGTGAGCGGCTCGGTGCCCAGGGCGTCGGCCTCGCGCGGGTCGGGGTGGTAGGTCCGCTCCAGCAGTTCGGGACCGTACGGGTTGAACAGTCCGGGCGTCAGCAGACCCGGCCAGCGGCGGACCCTGGCGGCCGGCCGGCCGGCGGCCAGCTCCTCGTACGGACCGGCGGCCACGATCAGGCGCCCCTCCACGAGGACGGCACCGCCGGGCACGGGCTCGCGCCCGGGGCCCGGCAGCAGCAGGTCCGCGGTGTGGATCGTCAGCAAGGAAGCGCCCCGGGGCCTAGTTGGTGCTGAGGAGCTTCAGCTCCGGGTGGGCCGTGCCGCCCTCGATCGCGGTGGACGAGATGTGCGAGACGACGCGCTCGTCGACCGGGTCCATCGCCGGGTCGTCGTGCACGACGAGGTGCTCGTACGTCGTGGCGCGCTGGGCCGGGACGCGGTCCGCCTTGCGGATCAGGTCGATGATCTCCATGCGGTTGGAGCGGTGCTTGGCACCGGCCGAGGAGACGACGTTCTCCTCCAGCATGATCGAGCCGAGGTCGTCGGCGCCGTAGTGCAGCGACAGCTGGCCGACCTCCTTGCCGGTGGTCAGCCAGGAGCCCTGGATGTGGGCGACGTTGTCCAGGAAGAGCCGGGCGATGGCGATCATCCGCAGGTACTCGAAGAGCGTGGCCTGCGTGCGGCCCTTCAGCTTGTTGTTCTCGGGCTGGTACGTGTACGGGATGAAGGCGCGGAAGCCGCCCGTACGGTCCTGGACGTCGCGGATCATGCGCAGGTGCTCGATGCGCTCGGCGTTGGTCTCGCCGGTGCCCATCAGCATGGTGGAGGTGGACTCGACCCCGAGGCCGTGGGCGATCTCCATGATCTCCAGCCAGCGCTCGCCGGACTCCTTGAGCGGGGCGATCGCGGTGCGCGGCCTGGCGGGCAGCAGCTCGGCGCCCGCGCCCGCGAAGGAGTCGAGACCGGCGGCGTGGATCCGCTGGATGGCCTCCTTCGCCGACACCTTGGAGATCCGGGCCATGTGCTCGATCTCGGAGGCGCCCAGCGAGTGGATGACCAGCTGCGGGAACGCCTTCTTGATCGCGGAGAAGTGCTCCTCGTAGTACTCGACGCCGTAGTCCGGGTGGTGGCCGCCCTGGAACATGATCTGCGTGCCGCCCAGCTCCACGGTCTCCGCGCAGCGGCGCAGGATGTCGTCGAGGTCGCGGGACCAGCCCTTGGCGGTGTCCTTGGGCGCGGCGTAGAAGGCGCAGAACTTGCAGGCCGTGACGCACACGTTGGTGTAGTTGATGTTGCGCTCGATGATGTACGTCGCGATGTGCTCCGTACCCGCGTAACGGCGTCGGCGTACGGCGTCGGCGGCCGCTCCCAGCGCGTGCAGGGGCGCCGACCGGTAGAGGTCGAGCGCTTCCTGAGGGGTGATCCGACCGCCTTCGGCGGCTCGGTCGAGGACGGGCTGAAGGTCGGCCTTCTCGGTCACCGGGCTGTCACCTTTCGGCGGTTTTTCTACGGATCCACGGACCGATCCAGCGTACGCCAGCCCGTGGTGCCATCAGCGGCCGGACCGGGCCAGCGTCCCGTACGGCAGACCGGCGCCGCGCTCCTTGGACCGGAAGAACAGCTTGTCGCCGCCGCTCCTGGCGAAGACGACTTCGGCGGTGGTCGTGGTGCACAGACCCGCCGTGCCGGGGCGGTCGGGATCGGTGCGCTCGTCGAAGGTCAGCTCCTCCGCGGTGCCGGAGGCGAGGGTGCCGACGCTGTGGCAGCTGACGCTGATGCCGAGGCTGGAGACCGTCGTGGTCATCCGGACCACATCGCTGCCGCGCTTCCCCTCCGTGAACACCGCGGTGAGGACGCCGTGCGGCTGCCCGGTCGTCCTCTCCGTCAGCTCGCCCTTCCAGGTGCCGATGAACTCCTTCGGCAGCTCGCTCACCTGACGGCCGCCGGAGTCGGACGGTTCGGAGGCGGAGCCGCCGGGGGACGGCTTCCCTGTCGTGGACGGCTTCCCTGTCGTGGACGGCGGGGTGGCCGCGGCGTCGTTGCCCTTCTGGGCGTCCGTCCCTCCACCCGGCAGCACATTGCCGAGCAGGCCGGTGCCCACCATCACCACGGCGAGCGCGCTCGCCACGGCCAGGGCGACCGTGCAGCTCACCCTGCGGCCCCGGCGCGCGTCCGCCGGGTGGGTCTCGGCGTTCACCGTGACGGAGAACCGGGGGTCGGGCGTGCGCTGCCCCGGCAGCCCGCCCGCCCCGCTCTCCGCCTCCGCGGCGGAGACGGAGGAAGAGGAAGAGGACGGGAAGGGTGAGAGGGGCGAGGAGAACGAGGGAGACGAGGCGGAAGAGGCGGAAGAGGCGGACGCCGAGGGAGGCGCCGAGGGGAAGGCGGGCGGGGCGGGGGGTCCCGGAGGGGCCGGCGGCGGGGGGACCGGCGGACCGAACACCCCTCGCCCGGCGGCTGCCCCCTCGGCCTCCTGCCCGCCCCGGCCGTCCGCCCCCACGTCCTGGACCTCCAGCGACGCGTTGCTGAACGGGACCGGCCCCGTCTGCACCGGTATGTCCTGCGGCTCCAGGTCCAGCAGCGCCACCGCGGCCCGGCTGACCTCACGCACCAGCGGCCCCGGCAGCCAGCCGCCCGCCACCATCGCGGCGGCCCCGCCGGGCGCGAGCGTGCGGGCGAGGTCGGCCGGGGCGGGCCGGTCGGCAGGCTCCTTGGCCAGGCACCCGGCGACCACCTGCCGCAGCTCGCCCTCCAGCTCGCCGAGTTCGGGTTCCTCGTGCACCACCTTGTAGAGGAGCACGGCGGACGAGTCGCCGACGAAGGGGGCGACGCCGGTGGCCGCGTACGCGAGGACCGCGCCCAGCGAGAAGACATCGGCCGCGCCAGAGACATCGTGGCCCCGGATCTGCTCGGGTGCCATATAGCCGGGCGAGCCGACGGAGACCCCGGTGGAGGTGAGCGAGACGGTGGCGCCCAGCGCCCTGGCGATGCCGAAGTCGATCAGCCGGGGGCCGTCGAGGGCGAGCAGCACATTGGACGGCTTCACGTCCCGGTGGACGATGCCCTGTCCGTGGACGACGGCGAGCGCTTCGGCGAGGCTCGCGCCCAGGGTGCGTACCGCGTGCTCCGGCAGCGGGCCGTGCGCGGTGACCGCCTCCGACAGCGGGGGCCCGGCCACGTAACCCGTCGCGACCCAGGGCACGGGCGCGTTCGGGTCGGCGTCCAGGACCGGGGCCGTCCACTGGGCGCCGATGCGCCGGGCGGCCTCCACCTCGCGCCGGAACCTGGCCCGGAACTGCTCGTCGAGGGCGAAGTGGGGGTGGACGACCTTGACCGCGACGGTACGTCCTCCCGCGCTGCGCCCCAGATAGACCCGGCCCATGCCGCCCGCCCCGAGCCTGCCGAGCAGCCGGTAGGCACCGATGGTGTGCGGTTCGCCGGCTTCCAGCGGCTGCATAAGGACTCCCCCTGTGGACCGTCCGGACCTCCGACCGAAGCCTAGGGGGCGGTGGTCATGAGGTCACAGGGAAACGTGTTACCGATTTCCCCCCTAAGGGCACGAAGGGAGGTTTTCGCCACAGTAAAAGGCGCGAATGTGTCGTTCATCCGATCGATACCGGGATGCAAACGAGACTCACCCCGGACGACATCCACTATTCGGCATCCCGCACCGGACGTATGCCCGGCCCATTCGTTCCATTCGCTCCATTCACCGCCGCACCGATAAACGGCACGACGGTACGGGATTCATCCATTCCCGGTATCTCTTCCCGGGACGGCCGTCAGCCACTCCCGGACGCCCCGTACGACTCCCGTATGTTTCCCGCCGGTCCGCCGCCGTCAGCCGCCGAGCAGCTCCACGTTCACGTCCACGGGATAGCCGGTGTCCGATCCGGTCCGGCGCGCGAACTCCCGTACTCCCGCCAGCTGATCGGGGCCGAAACGGAAGTCCAGTGTCGTGAAGTACCGCTCCAGCACCTCCGCGTCGAAGGACTCCCAGCGCGCGGCCTGCTCCGCCACCTTGGTGACCTCCTCCAGGGAGAGGTCACGGGAGGCGAGGAACGCCTCGTGCACCTTGGCGGCCTGCTCGGGCTGGGCGGCCAGATAGTCCTTGCGGGCGGCCCAGACCGCGAAGACGAACGGCAGACCCGTCCATTCCTTCCACATCCGGCCCAGGTCATGGACCTGGAGACCGAGCCGGGGCGCGTCGTGCAGGTTGGCGCGCAGTGCGGCGTCACCGATCAGGACCGCGGCGTCCGCCTCCTGCATCATCAGCCCGAGGTCGGGCGGGCAGGTGTAGTAGTCCGGCCGCACTCCGTAGCGCTCGGCGAGCAGCAGCTGGGCCAGCCGCACGGAGGTGCGGGAGGTCGAACCGAGCGCCACCCGGGCCCGGTCGAGCTGCTCCAGCGGCAGCTGGGAGACGATGACGCACGACATGACGGGCCCGTCGCAGCCGACCGCGATGTCGGGGAAGGCGACGAGGTCGTCGGCGTTGCGCAGGAACTCCACCAGCGTGACGGGGCCGATGTCCAGGTCGCCCCTGACCAGCTGTTCACTGAGCCTCTCCGGGGTGTCCTTCGAGAGCTCCAGGTCGAGCAGGGTCCCCGTCCGCGCCAGGCCCCAGTAGAGGGGGAGGCAGTTCAGGAACTGGATGTGGCCGACGCGCGGCCGGCTGCGGCGGTCGTCGCCATCGACGGGAGAGGCGGTTGAATTGTCCACATCCTGAGGCTAGACCCGTGCCCGGCCGAGTGCGCCACCGGGGCGACGCGACACCCTCCCGGACCGCCTCCGGCGTCACGCGATCGGCACGGCTATCAAACATTCGAGTGAAGTGATCTTTCCCTCTACCGCTCCCCAGAGGCTGCGTGCTAGGCTCGCCGCAAGTTGCAGTTTGGTTTCCCTTGCAGTACAGAGCCTGCGGAGCATGTAACCCGCAGGCTTTTGTAGTTTTCAGACTTGTTTGCAGGTTCTGGAGCAGGGCAACCCTTTGGCCCAAGGAGGGCTTATGGCTACCGGAACCGTCAAGTGGTTCAACGCTGAAAAGGGCTTCGGCTTCATCGCCCAGGACGGCGGCGGCCCGGATGTCTTCGTCCACTACTCCGCGATCAACGCGGCCGGGTTCCGCTCCCTCGAGGAGAACCAGGTCGTGAACTTCGACGTCACTCAGGGTCCCAAGGGTCCGCAGGCTGAGAACGTCACCCCGGCCTAGTTGCCCGGGTCGGCCGATCGCGGCCGTTTTGCAGTACCCAAGGAGCCTCGCTCCCCCGCTTCGGCGGAGGAGCGGGGCTCCTGCCCTTTTTCCTGAATTACGGGGCGGCCGGTCCCGTGCCCCGTACCGCCCCCACCGCCCCGGCCGGTTCCGCGCCGGCGTCCGTGGCGGCACGCGCTCCGACCGCGTCCGCCGGGTCCCAGCCCACCCGGGGCACCGAGGCCAGCAGCAGCCGGGTGTACGGGTCGCGCGGGTCGGCCAGCACCGCGGACGTCGGCCCCTGCTCCACCGTCGTGCCCCGGCGCATCACCACGACCTCGTCGGTGATGTGCTGGACGACCGCCAGATCGTGGCTGACGAAGACCAGGGCGACCCCGGTGTCCCGGCGGATCTCGCCGAGCAGTTGGAGGATCTGCGCCTGGATCGAGACGTCGAGCGCGGCCACCGCCTCGTCGAGGACCAGCACCTTGGGGTCGACGGCCAGGGCGCGGGCGATGGCCAGGCGCTGGCGCTGGCCGCCGGACAGGCCGTGCGGCCGGGCCTCCGCCTCCCGGGCGCCGAGGCCCACCCGGTCCAGCAGCCCCTCGGCGAGGGACTCCTCCCGGCCGTGCAGCCGCAGCGCCGTGGCCAGGCACTGCCGGGCGGTGAGCCGGGGGTCCAGCGAGACGTACGGGTCCTGGAACACCATCTGGATCTCCCGGGCGCGCGCCAGCCTGGCCGCCCGCCCGCGCGGCGTCCGCCGGTCACGGGGCCGCCCGTCCACGGTGACGGTGCCCTCGTCGGGCCGGACCAGGCCCACCAGCATCCGGGCCACGGTCGTCTTCCCCGAACCGGACTCCCCGACGATCCCCAGCGAGCCGCCCGCCGGGACGGTGAAGGTGATCGAGTCGGCGGCGGTGAGGCGCCCCTTGCCGGGCAGCGCGTAGGTCTTCCGCAGCCCTTCCACGGCCAGCAGCGTCATCGCGCACTCCTCTTCTCCGCGGCCGAGTCCGCGAGCGGGACCGTCGGGGCCGTCGGGGCCGTGCCCGCAGGCGCGGGCGCGGGCAGGCGGCGGCAGGACGCGGTGCCCCCGCCGTCCAGCGGGACCGGCTCGGGCCGCCGGGCCGAGCACTCCGGTTCGGCCTCCGGGCAGCGGTCCGCGAACTCGCAGCCGCCGAACGCGTCCGCCAGCGACGGCGGACGCCCCGGGATCGGCCGGATCTCCCGCTCCCCCTCCCCCAGGGTGGGCGAGCAGGCCAGCAGCCCCCGGGTGTAGGGGTGCCGGGGCCGGTCGAAGAGGGCCCCGGCGGGCTGTTCCTCGACGACCCGGCCCGCGTACATCACGTACACGCGGTCGCAGTAGGCGGCGGCCAGGTGCAGGTCGTGCGTGATGAACAGCAGGCCCAGGCTCCGTTCGGCGCGCAGGGTGCGCAGCAGGGCCAGGATCTCCGCCTGGGTGGTGACGTCCAGGGCGCTGGTCGCCTCGTCGGCGAGCAGCAGCCGGGGTTCGGCGGCCAGCGCACCGGCGATGACGACCCGCTGGAGCATGCCGCCGGAGAGTTCGTGCGGGCGCTGGCGGACCCGGCGCTCCGGATCGGAGAGGCCCACCGTGTCCAGCAGTTCGACCGCGCGGGCACGGGCCGCCCGCTTGTCCAGGCCGGTACCGGCGAGCCGCTCGACCAGGAAGTCGCCGATGCGGCGGACCGGGTTGAGGGCCGAGCGCGGGTCCTGGTGGACCATCGCGACCGTACGGGCGCGGTGTTCGCGCAGCGCCTCCCCGCTCAGCGCGAGGACGTCGGTGCCGTCGACGCGTACCGAACCGGAGGCGGCGGTGCCGTCGGGGAGCGTACGCAGTGCTGCCTTGGCGGTCGTGGACTTGCCGGAGCCGGACTCGCCGACCAGCCCGACCACTTCCCCGCTCGCCACCCGCAGGGAGACCTGGGTCAGCAGGGGCCGGGCGGCGCCGGGGAGTTCGAGGGTGAGGTTGTCGATGTCGAGGAGCATGCGGCTACCTCCCGCTGTCGAGTCGGTCGGCGGCCCAGACCCCGACGACGTTGAAGGACACCACGACGAGCGCGATGGCGACGCCGGGCACCATGGCCGGCAGGAGCGCGCCCTGGACGACGGCGGCCTGTCCCTCCTGCACCATCAGCCCCCAGTCGGAGCTGGGCGGCTGGGCTCCGAAGCCCAGGTAGGAGAGGGTGGCCAGCGACATCAGGGCCTCGCCGAACAGCACCACCAGATAGCCGGTGATCGACCGGCCGAGGTTGGGGACGAGATGGCGGGCACAGATCCGGGCGCCGCCCATGCCCTGGACGCGGTACGCGTCGATGTAGGGCTTGCGGCGTTCGGCGAGCGCCACGGAGCGGGTGTACTTGGCGACGGTCGGGGTGTAGGCGAGTCCGAGCGCGAGTACGGAGGTCGTCATTCCGGCACCGAAGACCGCGATGATCAGCACGGTGAACAGCAGCCCGGGGAACGCGTACATGACGTCGGTGAGCCGGGAGATCACGGTGTCGGCCCAGCCGCCGCGCCAGGCCGCGAGGGTGCCCAGGGCGACCCCGAGGACGGCGGCGATGGCGAGCAGGAGCACCGGGGCGATCAGGCTGGTGCGGGCTCCGTACAGCACCCGTGAGAGCAGGTCCTGACCGGAGGAGTCGGTGCCCAGGAGGTGTGCGGCGGAGGTGCCGTTCAGCGACGCGGACAGGTCGATGGCGTCGGGGGCGTACGGGGCGAGCAGCGGGGCGGACACGGCGGCGAGCGCCACCAGGGCGAGGGCCGCTCCCGCGATGACGACGCCCGCCGGACGCCGGTTCCCCGGCTGTTTCAGGGTGAGGGGAGTGGACAGGGTCGCGCTCATGCGGCGGCCTCCTTCACCCGGGGGTCGAGCAGCGGGTGCACCAGGTCGACGAGGGTGGTCACCACGATGTAGCCGGTGACCATGAGCAGGAGTACGGCCTGGGCGACCGGGAAGTCGTGCGTGTTGATGGCGCCGACGAGCAGCGAGCCGATGCCGCTGATCCCGAAGGCGGTCTCCACGACGACCGTGCCGGCCAGCATGCCCGCCATGACGAGGCCGCACATGGTGACGATGGGGCCCAGCGCGTTGCGCAGGACGTGGCGGAGCACGATCTCGCGCTCCGGGATACCGGAGGCGCGGGCGACCTCCACATGGTCGGCGGCGCCCGCGTCGGCCATGGCCTGCCGGGTCACCCGGCTGATCAGCGCGAGTGCGCCCAGCGCCAGGGCCAGGGCGGGCAGCGTCAGATGGTGCAGGGTGCCGGTGAAGCCCTCGCCGCTGCCCGTCACCGGGAACCAGCCCAGCTGCACGCCGAACAGGGCGACCAGCGCGATGGCCGAGACGAACGAGGGGACCGAGGCGGCCAGGGTCGTGCCGCCGACGACGGCGGAGTCGATCCAGGTGCCGCGGCGGACGGCCGCGAGGACGCCCGCGCCGACGCCGAGGACGACGAAGAGCACGGTCGCGTACGCCACCAGGGCGAGCGTCGTCGGGAAGCGGGCGGTGAGCAGATCGGCCACCTGGTCGCTGTACTTGAAGGAGCGGCCGAGGTCGAACTGGAGGCAGTCCCCGAGCCAGCGCCCGTACTGCACGACGAGGGGCTCGTCGAGGTGGTACTGCGCCCGGACCAGTTCCAGCTTCTCCGGGGTGAGCTTGTCGCGGCCGCCGGCCAGGAAGACGGCGGGGTCGCCGGGTGCCGCGTAGACGGCGGCGAAGATGACGAACGAGGCGGCGAGGAGGGTGGCCAGCAGTCCGGCCAGCCGCCGGGAGGTCCGGGCGAGCATCGCGGAATCAGCCCTTCTTCGCGCCGAGTTCGGCGGCCCACGGGTAGTAGAGGTAGGCCATGGAGGCGGGTGGACCGGTCAGCTTCTCGTTCAGGACGAGGACGGACGGGACCTGGGCGACCGAGATCCAGACCGCGGCGTCGGTGAACGTCTTCTGGACCTCGACGGCGAGCTTCGCGCGGGCGGCGTCGTCGAGGGTGCCGAGCGCCTGCTTCACCTTGGCGTCGTACGCCTCGTCCTTGAAGCCGACCCAGTTGTTGGAGGAGTCGGAGAGGGCGTTGTCGTAGAAGCCCATCGGGTCGGCCTTGGAGATGTACCAGTCGCCGACCAGGACATCGATCTCGCCGCGGATCTCCGGGTCGCTGTAGAACTGCTCGAACTGCGCGGTCGGCACCGTCTTGATCTGCCCCTTGAGGCCGATCCGCTGGAGCGCCGCGCGCACGGCGTTGGCGACGACGGTACGGCCCTGGCTGGCGTCCGTGCCGATCACGATGGGGGTGGCCGCATCGGCTCCCGCGTCCTTCACCAGTTCCTCGGCGGCGGCGAGATCGTCGGCGGTGGGGCCGGCGGGGGCGTACGCGATGTCCTTCTGGGCGGCCTCGAAGACGGGCTTCTCGTAGCCCCACGCGCCGGAGCCGACGGGGGTGCCCCAGGGCTGGACCATGCCTCCGTAGCCGGAGGCGGCGATGCCCTTGCGGTCCAGGGCGAGCGAGAGGGCCCGGCGGACCTTGGGATCCTTCAACCCGCCGCGCTCGGTCGGGATGAGGACGAGGGAGGCGGTGGACGGGCCGTAGTGCTGCTCGATGCCCTTCTTGCCGTCGAGCGCGGAGGCGGTGTTGGGCGATTCGGCGTACGCGCCGTCGGCGGCGCCGGTCGTCAGCGCGTTGACGAGGGCGCTGTCGGTGGCCCAGCGGAAGGTGACCTTCTTGGTCAGGGGCTTCTCGCCCCAGTACGCGTCGTAGCGCTCGATGGTGATCGAGTCCCCGGACTTCCAGCCGCCGAGGGCGTACGGGCCGGTACACGCGTCGGGCTGTCCCGGGGTGCCGAAGTCCTTGCCCGCCTTCTCGACCTGCTCCTTGTTCCAGACGATGCCCGCGTCCCCGGCGAGCGCCTTGAAGAACATGGCGTCCGGCGCCTTGAAGGTGATGGTGATCCGACGGTCGCCGGTCTTCTTCATCGCGGCGACATTGCCGAACTCGTCGCCCTGTTCCATGTCCGGGTCGGCGTGCCGCTCAAGGCTCCACAGCACGTCGTCGGCGGTCATCGGGGTGCCGTCGTGGAAGGTGACGCCGTCGCGCAGGGTCAGGACGAGGGTCTTGTCGTCGGGCGTCTCGGCCTTCTCGGCGAGGAAGGGCTTCGTCGACATGTCCGGCTGGAGCTGGTAGAGCCGCTCGCAGACGTTGGTGAGGACGACGCGGCCCGCGCTGGAGCCCTGGGTGTCCAGGTCGAGGGAGTCCGGTTCGTCCTCCAGGAGCCAGTCGGCGCCCGCGAGTTCGCCCTTGGCCGGGGCGGTGACCGGGGTGAGTTCCCGTGCGCCGGCGTCGGTGGCGCTGCCGCTGCCCGCGGTGTTCCGGGTGGCGCCGCTGCAGCCCGCGGCCGCGGCGAGCGTCGCGGCGACGAGGCCCGCGGCGAGTGCCGTCCTGCGTGAAGTGGTGTGGGTCATCACGTGCGTCCTGTCAGTTCTGGCCGTACGGGCCGTCGTAGAGGTTCCAGGGGAGGTGCTGGTACTCGCGGTCGCAGGGGGTGCCGGCGGTGACGTGGTAGTCGCCGGTGGTGAGGTCGGCCAGCGAGGAGACGAGGGTCGTCCAGTGCTTGATGACCGGCTGCCGCGGGTCCGGGTGGGTGCACAGCGACTCGGGGTGACCGAGGTGGTCCGACATCGCGCGGCGGACGATCCCCCGCGACTCCTCGGGCCCGGTGGAGCCGCGCAGTGCCCTGAGGCCCTGTTCGGCGCGTGGGACACGGACCAGGGAATCGGAGGACATGGGGCGGTATCCGGCGGCGGCCAGGGGGGCGGGGATGCCGGCCTGGTAGTGGTTGCCGTGCACCAGCAGCCCGTCGGTCGGGTACATCCAGCCGTGCCCCGCCGGGGTGGTCTCCAGGTCGATGGCGAAACCCTCGCGGCAGGTGAGCAGGGCGTTGCTGGCGATGTGGGCCCGGGTGCGGCAGAGCACGTCGAGGGCGTCGGTGATGTTGCTCTGGTCCAGGACGCTGCGGCGTACGACGGTCTGGGGCAGCCCGATCGTGTCGTCGAAACGGCCGCCGAGTCCGTTGGCGTTGAAGGCGATCCCGGCGGAGTTGGCGCCCTGGCGGCCGATCTGTCCGGCCTCGACCTGCATGATCAGGGTCGGCTTCGGCGGCTGGACGATCCGGATCATCACGACGGTGTCGGCGACTCCGGCCCGCCAGTCCCAGTTCTGCCCGGCGTAGACATGGCCGTCGCCGCTGGCCTCGCCGTAGGCGGCGAAGGAGGTGCATCCCTCGGCGGGCTCCTCCTCGGTCTTCTCACCGGCGGGCTCCCCGGCGGTCCCCCCGGCGGGAAGTGCCGCGCCCGTCCGTTCCCCGGCCTCCATCCGGGCGAACGACTTGTCGTAGATGACCTCGCCCCGGGCGTTCAGGGCGAGGACGTCCAGCAGACCGACCCCGGCACCGTCCGCGATGCCCCGCATCTCCTCGACGAGGTGGGGTGCGTAGGCGGTGACGGGTTCCAGCCAGCGGGCGGCGCGGGCGGTGACCCGGTCCCAGGTCAGACCGGCGGACTGGCCGAATGCCTCCTCGTAGTAGCCGAGGGCGGCGTGCAGTTGGGGCCGTACGGCCTCGCCGTACTGGCGGCCCCGGTCGAGGGGGCTGCCGGAGATCTCGATGACCGGGAGGACCCGGGCGGGGGCGGGTTCCGTGGGACGGGGTGCCATTCTTCTCCTCGCGACGGAACGCTCCGAACCGGCGTCGCGGGACCACCACGATCCTGTAACGTCGATTTCAGAAAGCGTTCCCTTTGGAACGTACTGCCCAGGACAGTAACGCCGGTCACACGGAAGTCAATGCTTGTAATGGAAATTCCAGAGAACGAGACCGGAGTGACGCGTCTTCGGGCCGCGATTCGCGATCAATGGGAGGAACTGTCCACTTCTGAGCGTGCTGTGGCGCAGTATCTGGTCAGCGCACCCGTCGAGCAGTTGCTCTTCGCCAGCGCCCAGGAGCTGGGCGTCGCCAGCTCCACCAGCAACGCCACCGTCGTACGCGCCCTCCAGCGGCTCGGTTACGCCGGACTGCCCGCGCTGAAGCGGGAGCTGGCCAATGACTTCACCGCGGCGGTCGCTCCCGAGGTGCGCCTCAAGCAGCGGATCGCCTATGTGGGCCAGGATCTGGACTCCATCTGGGCCGATGTCTTCGACGAGGCCCATGAGCGCATCGACCAGGCCAGACGGCTCACCGAACCGGAGGCACTGAAGCGCTCGGTGGCCGCTCTCGCCGAGGCGCGCGAGGTGTTCTGCTACGGGATCGCCGCCTCCGAGGCGGGCGCCCGGCATCTGGCGCTGGCGCTCGGCCGGATCGGCCGCCGGGCCCGGTTCGTCTCCGAGACGGGCTTCGCGCTCGCCGACCAGCTGCTCGCGCTCGGCCAGGGCGACGCGGTGGTGATCTTCCAGCCGGGCCGCCGGCTGGTGGAACTGTCGGTCATGATGGACCGCGCCCGCGCGGTCGGCGCCAAGGTCGTCCTGGTCACGGACGAGCTGGGCGAGGCGTACGCGGACCGGGTCGAGGCGGTCCTGACCGCGCCGCACACCCCGACCGGGATCACGGCCGAATCGCTGACGGGGCTGCTGGTCGCCGACGCGCTGCTGCTGGCGCTGGCCACCCTGGACGAGACCCGGGCCGTGGAGTCCTCCCACCAGCTGACGGCGCTGCGGGAACAGCTGCTGGACCGCAAGCGCCGCGACTGAGCGGACCGCCGGTCCCGGGGCGCGGGCGTCCCCGGCCCCGGCGCCGCCCCGGCCTTGACCTTGACACCGTGTGAAGCCGTGCAGTGGGAGCCATCATGTTCACCATCGGAGACTTCGCCAGGTACGGGCGGGTGTCGCCCCGCATGCTGCGTCACTACGACGCCATCGGACTGCTGCACCCCGACCGCACCGACCCCGCCACGGGATACCGCTTCTACGGTGCCGCTCAGCTCGCCCGCCTCAACCGCGTCATCGCCCTCAAGGACCTCGGCTTCACGCTCCAGCAGGTGCACGCCGTCCTCGACGAACGGGTGGGACCGGAGGAGCTGCGCGGGATGCTGCGGCTGCGGCGGGCGGAACTGGAGGCGGCCAGGTCGGCGGCCGAGGCACGGCTGGCGCAGGTCGAGGCGAGGCTCCGGTCGATCGAGAGCGAGGGACACATGCCCACGGACGATGTCGTGCTGAAGACCGTTCCGGCGGTACGGGTGGCGGAGCTGACCGGGACCGCGGCGAGTTTCGGGCCGGAGGACATCACGGCGGTGATCGTGCCGCTGTACGACCGGCTGTTCGCGCTGCTGGGCACGGCGGGGCTCACCCCGTCCGGGCCGGGCGTCGCGTACTACGAGGACGACCCGGCCGGCGGCGGCGCGATCGTCGTGCACGCCGGGGTGACGGTCACCGGACCGGTGGGCCCGGCGGGTGACACGGGGATCACGGTCGTGGAGCTGCCCCCGTTCGAGGCGGCGACGATCGTGCACCGGGGGCCGATGGAGGTCGTCCTGCCGACGGCCCAGACCCTGGCCCGCTGGATCGACGCGGGCGGATACCGGTCGGCGGGGTACGCCCGGGAGATCAGCCTGGAGTGCCCCGAGGACCGGGAGAAGTGGGTGACGGAACTCCAGGAGCCGGTCACCGCGGTCTGACCGCCGGGCAGGACGCGCCGGAGGGCGAGGGGCCGCCGGGCAGGACGCGCCGGAGGGCGAGGGGCCGGTGGGGCGAGGGGCCGGGAGCAGGGGGGGGTGAAAGGGAGGGAGCAAGGAGGGCCATACGCCTCCCGCCCCCGCGCTGCCCTCGCTCCCCCTCACCCCCCTTCGCTCGCTCTCTTCGCTCACCGTCCTTCGCTCCCCCTTCGCTCACCGCCCTTCGCTCACCGCCCCGGCCACAGCCCGTCGTCCGTCAGCCCCAGCAGGTCGATCGCGTTGCGGCGCACGATGCGGTCCACGACATCCGCGTCCAGGTGGCCCATCTGCTCCTCGCCGACCTCGCGGGACCGGGGCCAGGTGGAGTCGGAGTGCGGGTAGTCGGTCTCGTACAGGACGTTCCCCACACCGATCGCGTCGAGGTTCTTCAGCCCGAAGGCGTCGTCGAAGAAGCAGCCGTACACATGGTCCGTGAACAGCTCCGACGGCGGCCGGTGGACCTTGTCGGCGACCCCGCCCCAGCCCCGGTTCTCCTCCCAGACCACGTCGGCGCGTTCCAGGATGTACGGAATCCAGCCGATCTGCCCCTCCGCGTACATGATCCGCAGATTCGGGAAGCGCTCGAACTTGCCGCTCATCAGCCAGTCGACCATCGAGAAGCAGCAGTTGGCGAAGGTGATGGTGGAGCCGACGGCGGGCGGGGCGTCGGCCGAGGTGGACGGCATCTTCGAGGACGAGCCGATGTGCATGGCGATCACGGTCCCCGTCTCGTCACAGGCCCGCAGGAACGGATCCCATTCGTCCGTATGTATGGAAGGGAGCCCGAGATGGGGAGGTATCTCGGAGAACGCCACCGCGCGCACACCCCGGGCGGCGTTGCGCCGGACCTCGGCCGCCGCCAGCTCCGCGTCCCACAGCGGGACGAGGGTGAGCGGGATGAGCCGGCCGTGCGCCTCGGGGCCGCACCACTCCTCCACCATCCAGTCGTTGTACGCGCGGACGCCGAGCAGGCCCAGCTCGCGGTCCTTCGCTTCGGTGAACGTCTGCCCGCAGAACCGCGGGAAGGTGGGGAAGCAGAGCGCGGACTGGACGTGGTTGACGTCCATGTCGGCGAGCCGCTCGGGCACCGAGAACGAACCCGGGCGCATCTGTTCATAGGTGATGACTTCGAGCTTGATCTCGTCCCTGTCGTAGCCGACGGCGGTGTCCAGCCGGGTGAGCGGACGGTGCAGATCCTCGTACACCCACCAGTCGCCGACCGGCCCCTCGTCGCCCTTCGCCCCCATCACCGGCGCGAACTTTCCGCCCATGAAGGTCATTTCCTTGAGGGGTGCCCGGACGATGCGCGGACCGGAGTCCGCGTACTTGGACGGGAGCCGGTCCCGCCAGACATGAGCGGGCTCCACCGTGTGGTCGTCCACCGAGATGATCTTCGGGAAGGTCTCCATGCGTACCACGGTAGCGCCGATCTGACGAACCGTCAGCTATCTTGTCGCGATCGGACCGGCTCCCGCGGGTACCGGAGAAGGGCGCCCGGTTCCCGAATCGTTGTCGAGGGCTTGTGCAGAGCGTCACCCACTGCTGACGAGTCGGCCTAAAACAAGGCAGACTGTTGAGCGCGATACCAGCGGTACGGAGCAATCCGGATACCCGCCCTACATCGACGCACAGGCGGGCAATCCGGCACGGGCACCACCGGCAGGACCGGCAGGCGAGCAGGACAGGGGGCATCAATGGACCGTCACCACGGGCCACGCGTGCGTGTGCCGGAGCAGCGTGCTCCGGAAGAACCCGCGGCCGGTGGCGCACTGCGGTTCGCCGTACTCGGTCCCGTACGCGCCTGGCGCGGTGGCGAACTGCTGCCCCCCGGTTCCCCGCAGCAGCGGGCCCTGCTCACCGCACTGCTCCTGCGGGACGGCCGGACGGCCACCGCGGCCGAACTCATCGACGCGATCTGGGGCGAGGAGCCGCCGCTCCAGGCGCTGGCGGCGGTACGGACGTACGCCTCGCGGCTGCGCAAGGCGCTCGGCCCGGACACCCTGGACAGCGAGTCGGGCGGCTACGCGATCCGGACACCGCAGGACGCGCTGGACCTCAACCTCGCCCAGGAGCTGGCCGGCGAGGCGGAGAAGGTCCGGGCGAGCGGCGACCGCTGCCAGGCCCGCACCCTGATCAACAAGGTGCTGGGCCTGTGGGACGGCGAGGCGCTCGCCTCCGTACCGGGCCCGTACGCGGAGAACCAGCGCACCCGGCTGGAGGAATGGCGCCTCCAGCTCACCGAGACCCGGCTCGATCTGGACCTGGAGGTCGGCTGCCACGCGGAGGCGGTCTCCGAACTGACCGCGCTCACCGCCACGCACCCGCTGCGCGAGCGGCTGCGCGAACTGCTGATGGTCGCCCTGTACCGCAGCGGACGCCAGGCCGAGGCCCTCGCGGTGTACGCCGACACCCGCCGGCTGCTCGCCGAGGAACTGGGCGTCGACCCGCGCCCGGAGCTGGCCCAGCTCCAGCAGCGCATCCTCCAGGCCGACGAGGAGCTGGCCCGCCCGGCCGACGAGCCGGCCCCGCCGCCCGCCCCGGTCCGCCCGGCCCAGCTCCCGGCCACGGTCCCCGACTTCACCGGCCGCACCTCGTTCGTGATGGAGCTGGGGGCCCGGCTCGCCACCGCCGAGGGCTCGGTGATGGCGGTGTCCGCGCTGGCCGGCATCGGGGGCGTCGGCAAGACGACCCTCGCCGTCCATGTCGCCCACCAGGCCCGCCCGCACTTCCCGGACGGCCAGCTGTACGTCGACCTCCAGGGGGCGGGCTCCCGGGCGGCGGAGCCGGAGACGGTGCTCGGCTCGTTCCTGCGCGCGCTCGGCACCGCCGACTCGGCGATACCGGACACCCTGGACGAACGGGCGGCCCTGTACCGCTCGACCCTGGACGGCCGCCGCATCCTGGTCGTGCTGGACAACGCCCATGACGCGGCCCAGATCCGCCCCCTGCTCCCCGGTACGGCGGGCTGCGCGGCCCTGGTCACCAGCCGGGTCCGCATGGTCGACCTGGCCGGCGCGCATCTGGTGGACCTCGATGTGATGTCCCCGGAGGAAGCGCTCCAGCTCTTCACCCGGATCGTGGGCACGGAGCGGGTCGGCGCCGAGCGCGAGGCGGCGCTGGACGTGGTGGCCTCCTGCGGCTTCCTGCCCCTGGCCATCCGTATCGCCGCCTCCCGCCTGGCCGCCCGCCGCACCTGGACCGTCTCCGTCCTCGCCGCCAAACTGGCCGACGAGCGCCGTCGGCTGGACGAACTCCAGGCGGGCGACCTCGCGGTCAAGGCCACCTTCGAGCTCGGCTACGGCCAGCTGGAGCCCGCCCAGGCCCGCGCCTTCCGCCTGCTGGGCCTCGCGGACGGCCCGGACATCTCGCTGGCGGCGGCCGCCGCGCTGCTGAACCTGGAACCGCACGTGGCGGAGGACCTGCTGGAGGCGCTGGTCGACACGAGCCTCCTGGAGTCGGCGGCCCCGGGCCGCTACCGCTACCACGACCTCGTACGCCTCTACGCGCGTGCCTGCGCCGAGCGCGACGAACAGCCGCCGGTGGAGCGGGAGCTGGCGCTGTCACGGCTGCTGGACTTCTATCTGGCGACGACCGCCCGGGTCTACGCGCTGGAGCGGCCGGGCGACCGGCTGGTGGACCATCTGGAGCCGACCGGGCACGCGGGACTGGCCCTCCCCGACCGCCACTCGGCCCTGGACTGGCTCTACACGGAGGCCACGAACCTGCTCGCCTGTGTCACCCAGGCGTGCGCCCCGCCGACGCTCCGGCGCGCCGTGGACCTGCTCTACGCCGCCCTGGACCTGGGCGAGTCGGGCGCGAACGCTAAGCAGTACGAGGCTGCGGCCATGACCGTGCGGGAAGCGGCCAGGAAGTGCGACGACCCGCGGGCGGAGGGCCGCGCCGTGATGTCGCTGGCCAACGCGCACCAGCTGGCGGGCCGGTTCGACCACGCCGACCGCGAGGCGCAGGAGGCGATGCGGCTGGCGGACACCGTCCAGGACCTGCTGCCGGCCAGCTGGGCGGCGAACGCCCGCGGCATCATCGCCCTCTACCAGAACCGCCACACGGACGGCGAGGCGTTCCTGAACCAGGCCATAGACGCCTTCCGCAGCGACGGCAACCGGCCGGGCGAGGCGAGCGCCCTGTGCAACCTCTCCCGCATACACCTGGCCACGGGACGGACCGGCAGCGCCATCACGCTGGCCCGGTCGGGCATAGAGATCTACGACTCCCTCGGCCACGCGCTGCGGGGCGCCAACGGCCGCTACGCGCTGGGCATGGCGCTGACCCAGAGCGGACGGTTCAAGGAGGCGACCGACCAGCTGACCGAGGCCCTGGAGATCTTCCGCGACAGCCGTCAGCGGCTGTGGGAGGGCATGGCCATGTTCCGGCTGGCCGAGGTCGACATCGCCTCCGGCCGCCCCGCACAGGCCGCCCAGTACTCGGAGCTGGCGCTGACCGTCCTGCGCGGCATCGGCGGGGAGTGGCGGCGGGGAAACGTCCTGACCGTGCTGGGGCGCGCGCTGTCCGGAATCGGGCAGACCGGACGCGCCCAGGTCTGCTGGCGCGAGGCGCTCTCCATCTACGAGGAGCTCGGCTCCCCGGAGGCGGACGCGGTGCGGGCGCTGCTCTCACCGGCCTCCGCGTCCTGACGAACGAGGGCGTTCATCGTTCGTTTATCGCCACCGGACATTCTCGTACCTGTCGATCCGTCGCGTCGGGGGGCAGACGGGGCGACAGCGGCCACACCGATTAAGGTGAGCGGCCCGAAGAGGCCCGTCCGGCAGTGTTCGGGGGAACAGCCGGGCGGGCCTCGCCACCCATTGCGCAGTGCACGCAGAGAAGGAGTTGACCATCATGGCCGACGCCAAGAAGCAGGACCCGATCTTCAAGCCGGCGGACCAGCACGCCACGGGCGAACCCACGACGCCGGTCACGACTCAGGACCAGCACGCGACGGGTGAAGAAGTGACCACGCTGGACCAGCACGCCACGTCGGAGCCGTTCAAGCCGGCCAAGTAGACCTTCACCACACGGGGAACGGCCGCGGCGGCGCGGAGGGGGAGCCGTCGCGGCCGCCGTACATCCGCACACGGGGGACGCGGGTACGGAGAGCGGGGCCCGGACCGAAACGGTCCGGGCCCCGCTCGCGTGCGCGCGCCGCTACATGCCCCGCAGCTCGCCCTTCAGCACTTTTCCCCCGGCGTTGCGCGGCAGTTCGGTGACGAACTCCACCGACCGGGGCACCTTGAAGTTCGCCATCTCGCGGCGTGCCCAGGCGATCAGGTCGTCCGCGGTGACCGTCGTCCCCGGGCGCCGTACCGCGTACGCCTTGCCGACCTCGCCCAGCCGGGGGTCCGGGACGCCGATCACCGCCACGTCCGCCACGTCCGGGTGGAGGCCGAGGAGCTGCTCTATCTCGGCGGGGTAGGCGTTGAAGCCGCCGACGATGAACATGTCCTTGATCCGGTCCGTGATGCGGAGGTTGCCCGCCCCGTCGAGCACCCCCACGTCGCCGGTGCGGAGCCAGCCGTCGGGGGTGAGCGTGGCGGACGTGGTGTCCGGGTCCTCGAAGTAGCCCCGCATGACGTGGAAGCCGCGCACCAGGACCTCGCCGGGGCTGCCGGGTTCGGCCAGGACCCGGATCTCCGTACCGGGGATCGCCCGGCCGGAGGTGGTGGCGATGACCTCCGCCGGGTCGCCCCGCCGGCACATGGTGACGATGCCGCTCGCCTCGGAGAGGCCGTACGCCGTCAGGACGGTGGAGATGTGCAGTTCGGTGCGCAGCCGCTCCACCAGCCGGAGGGGGACGACCGCCGCGCCGGTGACCACCAGGCGCAGGGCGGAGAGATCGTGCGCCGCGCGGGAGGGATGGTCCAGCAGGGACTGGTGCAGGGTGGGCGGGCCCGGCAGGACCGAGATGCGCTCGGCGGCGATATTGGCCAGGGCCGTGTCCACGTTGAACACCGGCTGCGGCACCATCGTCGCGCCCCGCATCAGACAGGCGATGATGCCCGCCTTGTAGCCGAAGGTGTGGAAGAACGGGTTCACGATCAGATAGCGGTCGCCCTCGCGCAGACCGGCCAGCTCGCTCCAGATCGCGTAGCAGCGCAGCGTCTGGGCGTGTGTGATCACCGCGCCCTTGGGGCGGCCCGTGGTGCCCGAGGTGTAGATGATGTCGGACGGATCTTCGGGGGCGATCGCGTCGGCGCGGGCACGGACCTCCACGCGGGGGATCCGCTCGCCCCGCACCAGGAATTCCTTCCAGGTGACGTAGTCCTGCGGAGCGCTGTCGGCGAGGACCACCACGGTTTCCAGGTGCGGGAGTTCCACGTCCGAGCGGCGCAGCGAGGCGACGTACGACGTACCGAGGAACGTGCCCGTGACGAACAGCAGTTTCGCGCGGCTCCGCTGGAGTATGTACGCCGCTTCCGTGCCCTTGAACCGGGTGTTCAGCGGGACCAGCACCGCCCCCGCCGTCACCGCCCCCAGCGCGGAGACGATCCAGTCCAGGGTGTTCGGGGCCCAGATCGCGACCCGGTCCCCCGGCTCCACGCCCGAGGCCAGGCACGCGGCGGCGGCCCGTTCCACCTGCTCGCCCAGTTCGGTGTACGAGAGACGGGTGCGGCCCTCGGCCACCGCCTCCCGGTCGCCGTACCGCCCGGCCGCGTCCCGTACCAGCCCCGGGATGCTGCCCCACTCCTCGTCGCCACGCATCGCACGTCCTCCCGCCGAACCGAACCGCACTAGCTGACTATCCGTCAGATTAGCTGTAGCCTCTGGCGCTGTCAGCAGTCAGGACGTTCCGGGAGGTGCACGGATGGCGACGCTCAAGGACATGACGGCGATAGCCGGAATCGGACAGACGGCCTTCGCGAAACGGCTCCCCGAGTCCGAGAAGACCCTCGCCTGCCGCGCCATCGTGGCGGCTCTCGACGACGCGGGGATCGCCGCCTCGGAGGTCGACGCCTTCGCCTCGTACACGATGGAGGAGACCGACGAGGTCGAGATCGCCAAGGCCATCGGGGCCGGCGATGTCACCTTCTTCTCCAAGGCCGGTTACGGGGGCGGGGGTTCCTGCGCGACCGTCGCGCATCTGGCCGCCGCCGTCGCCACCGGACAGGCGAGCGTCGGAGTGGCCTGGCGGTCCCGGAAACGGGGCTCGGGTCCGAGGCCCTGGAAGAACACCGCCGTACAGCTGCCCACCCCCGCCCAGTGGACCCGCCCCTACGGGCTGCTGCGTCCGGCCGACGAGATCGGCATGCTGGCCCGGCGGTACATGCACGAGTACGGGGCCACCCGCGACCATCTCTTCAACGTCGCGCTCGCCTGCCGCAACCGGGCCAACCAGAACCCCGGCGCGATGATGTACGAACGGCCGCTGACCCGGGAGATGTACATGACCTCCCGCTGGATCAGCGATCCGCTCTGCCTCTTCGACAACTGCCTGGAGACCGACGGGGCGCTGGCCTGCGTCATCGTCTCCGCCGAACGCGCCCGCGACTGCCGGCAGAGGCCCGTGTTCATCCACTCCGTCGCCCAGGGCCTGCCCGCCCAGCACCACGGCATGGTCAACTACTGGAACGACGACCCGCTCACCGGCCCCGCCTGGACTGCGGCCCGGCAGCTGTGGAAGCAGGCCGACTTCGGGCCGGGCGACGTCGATGTCGCGCAGATCTACGACGCGTTCACCCCGCTGATCCCGCTCTCCCTGGAGGGCTACGGCTTCTGCGGGCGCGGCGAGGGCGCCGCGTTCACCGAGGGCGGGGCGCTGGAGAGCGGCGGCCGGCTGCCCATCAACACCGGGGGCGGCGGCCTCAGCGAGGCGTATGTGCACGGCTTCAACCTGATCACCGAGGGGGTCAAGCAGCTGCGCGGGACCTCCACCGCCCAGGTGCCCGATGCCGCCACCTGCCTGGTCACCGCCGGTGAGGGCGTGCCCACCTCCGCCGTACTGCTGAGGAGCTGAGGAGCCGAGATGCAGACCCCCGATTCCCTGCTGCTGCCCGTCGTCGACGAGGACGGGGCGCCCTTCTGGGAGTACGCCGCCGCCGGTGAGCTCCGCGTCCAGGCCTGCGCCTCCCCCGCCTGCGGCGAACTGCGCTTCCCGCCCCGGCCCTGCTGCCCGCACTGCCAGTCCTTCGACAGCGAGTGGCGGGCGATGAGCGGACGCGGCCGCATCTGGTCGTATGTGCTGCCGCACCCGCCGCTGCTCCCGGCGTACGCCGAACAGGCCCCGTACAACGCGGTCGTGGTGGAGCTGACCGACGCCCCGCACATCCGGCTGGTCGGCAATGTGGTGTCCGGGCCGGCGGCCCCGCTGAACTCCGTGGATCCGGGGCGGCTGCGGATCGGCGCGGCGGTACGGGCCGTCTTCTGCCCCCTCACGCCGGAGATGACCGTGGTCCGCTGGCTGCTGGAGCGCTGAGCGATGACGCTGCGCACGGAGAGGGACCGGGAGACCGGGGTCGCCGTGGTCACCCTGGACCGGCCGGAGAAGCTGAACGCCATCGACCTCGCCATGGCGGGTGACCTGGCCGCCCGCTGGCGGGACTTCCGCTTCGACGAGAGCGTGCGGGCCGTCGTCCTCACCGGGGCGGGCGGCCGGGCCTTCTGCACCGGGATCGACCGGGGCGCCGAGGTTCCGCAGCCGTCGTCCCCGTACTCCCTCGACGATCCGCTGCTGAGGATCGGGCCGAAGGCGAACGACCTGTGGAAACCGGTGATCGCGGCCGTGGAGGGGATGGCCTGCGGCGGCGCCTTCTATCTGCTGGGCGAGGCCGAGTTCGTCGTGGCCTCGGAGGAGGCGACCTTCTTCGACCCGCACACGACGTACGGAATGGTCAGCGCCTACGAGGCGATCACCATGGCCCAGCGGATGCCGTTCGGGGAGGTGGCCCGGATGTCCCTGATGGGCACGGCCGAACGGGTGACGGCCCGTCGTGCGTACGAGACCGGGCTGGTCAGCGAGATCACCCCGGCCGGTGGCGCGGTGGCGGCGGCGGTCCGGGCGGCGGCCACGATCGCCTCGTACCCGACGGACGCGGTCCAGGGCACCGTACGGGCGGTGTGGTCCGCGAAGGAGGCGGCCCGCACCCAGGCCATGGCACAGGCTCCGCACCTCATCGCGCTCGGCAATCTGGCGCCGGAGCGGCAGGCGGAGCTGTTCGCGGGACGGGGCGGGGGCGGGGCTCCCCGGCTGCGGTGAGCGCGCCCGCTCCCCGCCCCGTCGTTCGGGGGCGCCCCGCCGTCAGGGGCGCGGCTCCGCCGTGACCCGGCAGCGCTTCACCTTGGACACCTTGCGGGGGCTGTCCATGCGCACGGCGAGGTCCTTGACGTCGCCGTGGTCGAGCGTCGCGGTGGTCCCGGCGGAGTCGACGGTGTTGCCGAGGGCGTCGAGGAACGTCACCTCGACCTCGTACGTCTGCGAGCCGACCGCCGTGGACCTCAGCTCCACGACGGACGAGGTGACGGCCTTGCGCTTGCCCTTGCGGGGCTGGGCGCAGCGGACGACCCGGACCTCGGGGGCGTCGGACGCCGTGGCGGTGGGGGTCGGCGTCCCGTAGTCGGTGCCGCCGGAGGAACTGCTCGACGAGCTGTCGTAGTCGTCGTCGGTGTCGTGGTAACCGCCGTTGCTCTTCTTGGAGTTGGAGCAGCCGCCACCGCCCGAGCCGCTGCTCTTCCCGCTGCGGCTCTTGCCGCCCTTGCCCCCGCTGCTGGAGGTCGAGAATCCGGTGAGTGCCAGCACCACCACGACCAGGACCGCCGCGAACCTCATACGCCGCCGCACCATCGATGCAGCCCCCCTTGTGTTGTCGTCTTCCGCTGCTCCGCCGTCTTCTCCCGCCCACAGCATGGCGGCCGAAGACCCAAGACCAAGTCATGACCCTGTCACGGTCCCGTCATGGTCCGTGTGGCGGGGGTGACCTGCCGGGCGTAGCGTCGTCCGGGGGCCGGGCGTGGACGCCGACGGGCGCCGCGCGCCGCAGGCACATACGGCGAGCGCCGCAGGAGGCTGATGATGATCCGCAACGTCCTCGGCTCCGTCGTCGCCCTCATCGGAGCGGCGGGCGCCGTCCAGAGCCCGTTCAGACGCTGGTACGACAGCCGGCTCGGCCACGACTACCGCATCCAGGACCTCTTCGGCGGAATCACCGCCACCTCGTCCGCGGTCATGTCCTCGATCCTGCTGCCGTTCCTGTTCGCCGCACTGGTGGTGGTGGTCGGAGTGATCCTCCGGTCGCGGCCGCTGGTGGCGTTCGCGGGCGTGGTGGTGCTCGGCTTCACCGTGCTGTGGATGGTCCGCCAGGGCCAGGCGGCGGGCAGCCTGGCGGTGGCCTCGGACGGGTCCGGGCTGCAGTGGGGGGTGGCGGGCGCGCTGGCCGGCGGGGTGCTGATCCTGCTGGGGGCGCTGCTGATGTCGGGGCGGCCGAAGCGGGTGGCGCGGCGTACGGAGCCCTATCCCGCGCCCGGCCAGGAGCACCCGGACACCTGGCCGCCCACGCAGGAGCCGGGGATGTCCGCGCAGACGTCGCCCTGGCCGGAACCGGAGCCGGAGCCGTACACCGGGCCGGACCCCAGGGACCCCAGGGACCCCAGCCACTCCCGGGACCCCGGCGACGTTCAGGGCTCCGGGGACGTTCAGGGCTCCGGGGACGCGAACCGGCCTCCGCAGCAGCCGCCGCAACAGCCGCCGCAGCCGCCTCAGAGCTGACCGCACAGCCTCCGCGGAGCCGGACTACGCGCGGGCCTTGTTCCCCGTGCCGGTGCCCTTGAGCGCGTCCAGCGCGTACACGCACCGGTCCTTGCTGCAGGCGTACACGACACCCGCCCGCGCGACCGGTGAGCCCGTGATCTCGCCGCCCGTGGCGAGCTTCCAGCGGAGCTGGCCGCCCGCCGCGTCCAGGGTGTACAGCACATGGTCGGCGGAGCCGAAGTGCACACGGCCGTCGGCGACGACCGGGGCGCCCACGACATCGCCGCCCGCGGCGAACCGCCACTTCGGGGTGCCCGTCACCGCGTCCAGGGTGTACAGCGCGCTGCCGCTGCCCACATGCACGTTCCCGGCCGTGACCAGCACGGGTTCGATGGACTGCCGGGCCTCCGTGGCGATCCGCCAGCGGTCCTTGCCGGTCGACGCGTCGAGCGCGTACACCGTGCCGAGGTAGTCGGCGAGGTACACCCCGCCCCCGGTGACCGCGGGGCCGGGCGCGAACGCGGGCGGCGACAGGAAGACGGCGGGCGACTCGAAGTGCCAGCTCACCCGGCCCGAGTCCGTGTCGACGGCCAGCACCCGTGTCCCCGCCGCGATGTAGACGTATCCGTCGGGGGCCGGGGTCACCCGGACCGGGACACCGCCGCAGGAGGCCGCGTCGCCGATGGGGTACGACCAGCGCTCCAGGCCGCTGCGGGCGTCCACGGCCCGCAGCCGGGCGTCCTGCCACAGATACACCGTGCCGTCGTGTATCACGGGCCCGGACTCCGGCGTCTCGAAGTCCGCCTGGACGCCCGTGACCTCCCACAGCTTCTCGCCGCTGGACGCCTCCCACGCCTGGACGCCGCCGCCCCGGGTGGCCGTCAGGACGGTGCCCCGGTCGGCCTTCAGGCAGTACACCCAGGCGTCGGTCCGCAGCCGCCACTGTTCGGCACCGCTCGCCGCGTCCAGCGCGTACAGCGACGGGCCGTCCGAGGCGTGGATCCTGCCCCCGTCGACGGCCATCGCCCAGGCCACGTCCCGGGTCTTGAACTGGCGCCGGCCATTGCCCACGTCCAGCGCGTGCACCTCGAAGGACGTCACGTACAGCAGGTCGCCGGAGACGATGGGCGTCCCCCACACATCGTTCGACATGCGAAAACGCCAGGGCCGCCAGCGGTCCGGCACCACGTCCGGCGCGACGGCCGGGGGCGGCACCGGGGCGGTCGGGGCCGTCTGCCCGGTGGCCCCTCCGATCAGCCCGGCGGGCGCCCTGACCCAGCCGGTGGCCGCCGCCGGATGCGCGGCGGCGGCACCGCGCCCCTCCCCGGCACGTGGACCGGGACCGATCGGCACCTGCGCCCCGGCCAGCCGCACCGGGCCGCCGTCGGGTGCCGGGGACGACATGGGGGCGGGCGAGGAGAGCGGGGTGGGGGAGCGCAGATCGGCGTCGCTGCGCCATCCGGTGTCCGGGGCGCGCGGCGGACGCGGGGGCGGCGGGGGTGCGGCCACCGGGGCGGGGGCGACCGGCGCGGCGGTACGGCCGCCGCCCCGGCGCTGCTCGATCATCGCGGTGGCCCGCGCGGGCAGCCAGGCCGACGCCGTACCGCTGTCGTCGCTCCCGGAGGCGAACAGGTGCGGGGCGAGCCTGGCCTGGAGGTCGGCGGGGCTGGGCCGCAGCGAGGCGTCCATCTGCATGCAGGACTCGATCAGCGGCCGCAGGTCGTCCGGCAGCCCCTCGGTGTCCGGGCCCTCCCGGAGCAGCATGAACACTGTTTCGACCGGGTTCGCCCCGTGGAACGGGGCATGGCCGGTGGCGGCGAAGACGAGTGTCGAGCCGAGCGAGAAGATGTCGCTGGCACCGGTCACGCTGCGCGAGTCGCGCGCCTGCTCGGGAGACATGTAGGCGGGGGTGCCCACGGCGACGTTCGTCATGGTCAGCCGGGTGTTGGAGACGCCGGACGCGATACCGAAGTCGATCACCCGGGGGCCGTCCTCGACGACCAGGACGTTGGACGGCTTCAGGTCGCGGTGGACGAGGCCCGCGCCGTGGATGGACTGGAGGGCCTCGGCGATCCCGGCGGCCAGCCAGTGCACGGCCTGGGTCGGCATGGGCCCGCACTCGTTCACTATCTCCTCGAGGGAGGGCGCGGGCACATAGGCGGTGGCCAGCCACGGCACGGCGGCACGGGGGTCGGCGTCGACCACGGCGGCCGTGTAGAAACCGCTGACGGCGCGGGCGGCCTCCACCTCACGCGTGAAGCGGACCCGGAACAGCTGGTCCTCGGCGAGCTCCGTACGGACCGTCTTGATCGCCACCCGTCGGCCGGATGCCGAGCGCGCGAGATAGACCAGCCCCATGCCGCCGGCGCCGAGCCGTCCCAGCACCTCGAACGGGCCGATCCGCCTCGGGTCGTGCTGCGTCAGCTGCTCCACCACTTGCCTGCCACCTCCCCGTACGGACCTCAGGAACAGAAGCCCGCGTATTCCCGCCCTGTGCAGCGTCTCACCACTGGGCACCACCTGGCGGTGCGCACCCCGATTCTTCCTGGCTCGGGTGCCGGTTGCGAACCCGGGGGCGGATCAGGGTGTCTCATGTCACTTCGCCCGCTATCCGCACACAACGGCCGTCGAAGTGATTTCGGAAGCCGTTCGGATCACGGAAGCCGTGCGGGATCGGTTCCGGCGGCCGTTCGGGGGACACGGAAGCCGTCGGTGGTCACGGGAGCAGTTCGGAGGGCTGGAGTACGGCGAAGGCGGCGCCCTGGTCGTCGTGGAGGACGGCCATCCGCCCGTACGGGATGTCGAACGGCGGCGCGGTGACCCGGCCGCCGAGGTGTACGGCGGTCTCGACGGTCCGGTCGCAGTCGGCGACGGCGAAGTGGATGAGGAAGTGGCTGGGCATCTCGGCGGGGAAGGCGTCCGTGATGACACTGCGCCCCCCGACCGCGGTGTCGGGGCCGGGTTCGGTGCCCGCCGGGGACCACAGCCGGAAGTCGACGAGTGATTCGGCGGTGCCGGAGGCGTCGCCGCCCGCCGCCTCGTCCAGGTCGGTGCCCCGGAAGCCGAAGACCTTCTCGTAGAAGGGGTCGACACGTTCCGGCTGCCGTGTGTAGACCTCGGTCCAGCAGAAGGTGCCCGGCTCGTTCTGCGCCTCGAAGCCGGCACGGTCACCCGCCTGCCACAGCCCGAAGACCGCACCGCCGGGGTCGGCGGCCTGCGCCACGATCCCGGCACGCCC
The DNA here is from genome assembly GCF_026341775.1 of Streptomyces sp. NBC_00654. Lineage (NCBI taxonomy): Bacteria > Bacillati > Actinomycetota > Actinomycetes > Kitasatosporales > Streptomycetaceae > Streptomyces > Streptomyces sp. NBC_00654. The sequence continues at coordinate 778,314 of NZ_JAPEOB010000003.1, forward strand.
CGCGTGCACCGGCTCGGTGATCACCTGGCCGCCCGCCGCCCGGATCGCGGTGACGGTCGCCCGGATGTCGTCGGTGGAGAAGTAGACACCCCAGGCGGTGGGCATCCGGCCGTCGCTCTTCGCGGCGAGGGCCGCCACGAGACGGCCGTCGCTGTAGGCGTCGGCGAAGGGCATGCCGTCGCCCGCCCGGAAGGTCCAGCCGAAGAGCCCGCCGTAGAAGCGCTTGCCCGCTTCGAGGTCGGAGAGCTGCACATCCACCCAGCACGGCGCGGAGTGCGCGAATGCGGCCATGGGCCCGGATCCTTCCGTCGCAGTGACGCCCGTCACAGTCAACGTAACGTCGCACCCCGCACTCCGCGCCCCGGCGCACTCCTGACGCACCCGGCCGGTCGCGACGGGGCTCCGGCCCACCCGCGGCGGACATCCGGCCCGCGCATAGAGAACATTCGCCCGAATCGTGAAGATCCAGCACCCCTGTGGACGAAAGTTGTCCACCGAAGTTGTCCACAGGCTGTTGATAACACTAATGCCCGCCGGGCGGCACACACCGGAAGATGCCGTTCCGGAAAGTCCCGGACGCCTCCGCGCACCCCTCCGGTCCTGCGGCGTTCCCCATTTGCAGTCGGCCGAATCGCGCTCCGATCACCCCTCGGTAAGCTGACGGCATGACAGGACAAGTACGCACCGTCGACGGCCGCGTGGCCGGACGACGCGGCCAGGCGACGCGGCAGAAGCTGCTCGACTGCCTCAGCGAGATGCTCAGCTCCTCGCCGTACCGGGACGTCAAAGTCATCGACGTCGCCCGGAAGGCCGGGACTTCACCCGCGACTTTCTACCAGTACTTCCCCGACGTCGAGGGCGCCGTCCTCGAAATCGCCGAGGAAATGGCCAAGGAGGGCGCCGGACTGACCGAACTGGTCGCTGGCCGCTCCTGGGTCGGCAAGGCCGGCTGGCAGACCTCCGAAGAACTGGTCGAAGGATTCCTCGACTTCTGGCGCCGCCACGACGCGATCCTGCGCGTGGTCGACCTCGGTGCGGCCGAGGGCGACAAGCGGTTCTACAAGATCCGCATGAAGATCCTGAACTCGGTCACCAACTCCCTCACCGATTCGGTCAAGGAGCTCCAGGCCAAGGGCAAGGTCGACAAGGACATCAGCCCCGCGGCGATGGCGGGCTCACTGGTCGCGATGCTGGCCTCGGTCGCCTCGCACCAGAAGGGCTTCACCACCTGGGGTGTGAAGCAGGCCGAACTGAAGCCCAACCTGGCCCTGTTGGTCCATCTGGGCATCACCGGCAAGAAACCGACGAGGTAGGCACCGGCACCGGACACCCTCGCTCGCACCGGGCGCGCACGGCAGTCCCGGGTGCCCCAGGTCCTGTCTCACCGACGGCGGATCACGCATGTGGTCCGCCGTCGGCGTTCCCGAACCGCGCGCCGGTCCAGGGAACTTCCGCGGCCGCCGGCCCTCCCCCTGCCGCGGACAGGAACCTCGGCGTGACGCCCGGCCCCGTCACCCGCCCACCGAGGCCTCGGCGGCCCGCGTCACACCCGGCCGGTCACCCTCCCACCGCCCCACCGCCGCCCCACCGCCGCTCCACCACCGCTCCACCACCGCTCCACCACCGCTCCACCACCACTCCACCGGCGGTCCGCTCCGTCACGCGTCCTCCCGCCGCTCCACCCGGAAGAGCCGGATCTCCCGCTCCACCCGTGCCTGGTACGCCGCGTAGGGCGGCCAGAACCGCAGCGCCACCTGCCACACCTCGGCCCGCTCCCCGCCCTGGAGCAGCCGGGCGCGCACCGGTACGTCCCGGCCCTTCCAGTTGACGACGGCCGCGTCCGGGTGGGCCAGCAGATTCGCAGTCCAGGCCGGATGTCCCGTACGGCCGAAGTTGCTGCCGACCAGGATCCAGCTGCGGTCCGCCCCGCCCTCCGGCATGCAGGCCAGCGGTGTGGTCCGCGGCTGCCCGCTCCGCGCCCCCGGCACCGTCAGGATCAGCCCCGGCAGCATCCGGGAGCTGAGCAGCACCCTGCCCCGGGTGAGCCGGTGCACGGCGCGGTCCATCGCGGGGACCACGTGCGGGGCGATCCGCGCGAAGGCACGGGTGGAGGAGATTTTCTGGATCAGCCGGACGCCGCGGGCCATCAGACCGCCACCCCGCGCCCGGCGGTGTCCGGCGCGAACAGGCCCGCCTGCCGCGCCGCGTGGTCGCGCAGCCGGTGGACGGGGCCGAAGAGCAGTTCGTCGGAGGCGGCCCGCTTGAAGTAGAGGTGCGCCTCGTGTTCCCAGGTGAAGCCGATGCCGCCGTGCAGTTGGATGGCCTCCGACGTGGTGACCCGCAGCGCCTCCAGCGCCTGGGCGAGCGCCAGCCCGCCCGCCGCCGGGTCCCAGGCCGCGTAGTAGGCCGCCGAGCGGGCCGCCTGCACCTGGACGTACAGGTCGGCCAGCCGGTGTTTCACCGCCTGGAACGAGCCGATGGGCCGGCCGAACTGTTCGCGTTCCCCGGCATACGCGACGGTCCGGTCCAGCGCGCTCTCCGCGGCCCCGACCGCCTCGGCGGCCAGCACGGCGGCGACCGTACGGCCGGCCTCGGCCAGCGCACCCGCGGCGTCCGTGGTGTCGTCGGCGCCGAGGAGTTCGGCGGAGGTGTCGCGCAGTTCGACCCGGGCGAGCGGTCTGGTGCCGTCCATCGCGGTCTGCCGGGTGCGGACGAGGCCGGCCGCCGACGCGGCGGGCACGAGGAACAGGAGCGTACGGCTGCGGGGGAAGCCTCCGGTGTGGGCGGCGACCAGCAGCAGCCCGGCGCTGTGGCCGTCGAGCACCTGGGCGGCCTCCCCGTACAGCCGCCAGCCCCCCTCGCTCCCGCCGTCGTCCGGCCGGGCCTGGATGCCGCCGGCCCGGCCGCCGCCCGCCCACTGCCCGCCGGCGTTGTCGCCGGTCAGGCCCAGGGCGGTGGCCAGGGAGCCGCCGGGAACCGCGAGGGCGGCGGTCAGGGCGCCCTCGGCGATGCGGGGCAGCAGGGCGGTGCGCTGGGCCTCGGTGCCGAGCCGGGCGATCAGGGGTGCGGCGAGCACGGAGGTGGCCAGCAGGGGGGAGGGCAGCAGGGCGCGGCCCGCCTCCTCGCAGGCGAGGGCCAGTTCGGCGGTGCCGCAGCCGACGCCGCCGTACGCCTCGGGCAGCGCGATCCCGGGCAGCCCCAGCTCCCGGGCGAGCCGGTGCCACAGGGCCTCGTCGTAGCCGGGTGCGGTGTCCGCGGCGGCGCGGACCTCGCCGGGTCCGCAGTGGGTGACCAGGAGTGCGCGCAGGGTGCGGCGGATCTCGTGCTGCTCCGCGGTGAAGGCGGCGTCCATCTCGGGCTCCTTCCCCTCGGGAGCCGGCGGCCCCCGATCTGACGGTCCGTCATGTTAGGCGGGAAGTGGCGAGAATCCCAGACTGCCGCACCACGCGCACCCCCGCACCCCCGCGCCCACCTCCGCCCCCGCGCACCCACGCCGCGAGAACGCGGCCTCCACGGAGGCCGCACCCGACCGCATCTGATGTACCGTCAGATTCATGCCTTCCTCACCCTCCTCCCCCCCGCGCAAGGTCGCTGTCGTCGGCATATCCCTCGCGGACTGCGGACGCGTCGACGGGCCCACCCCGTACGCCCTGCACGCCCAGGCCGCCCGCCGGGCACTGGCCGACTCGGGCCTGGACCGCTCGGTCGTCGACGGCTTCGCCTCGGCCGGTCTGGGCACGCTCGCCCCGGTCGAGGTCGCCGAGTACCTGGGCCTCAAGCCCACCTGGGTGGACTCCACGGCGGTCGGCGGCGCGACCTGGGAGGTGATGGCGGCGCACGCGGCGGACGCCATCGCCGCCGGTCGCGCCAACGCCGTACTCCTGGTCTACGGGTCCACGGCCAGGGCCGACATCAAGGCGGGCCGCCGCACGTCGAACCTGTCGTTCGGGGCGCGCGGCCCGCTCCAGTTCGAGGTGCCGTACGGGCACTCGCTGATCGCCAAGTACGCGATGGCCGCCCGCCGCCACATGCACGAGTACGGCACGACGCTGGAACAGCTCGCCGAGGTGGCGGTGCGGGCGCGGGCGAACGCGGCGGCCAACCCGGACGCGATGTTCCGGGACCCCATCACGGTGGACGACGTGCTGTCCGGCCCGATGATCGCGGACCCGTTCACCAAACTGCACTGCTGCGTCCGCAGCGACGGTGGCTGCGCGGTGCTGCTGGCGGCGGCGGAGTACGTACCGGACACGGCGAAGGCCCCGGTGTGGGTCCTCGGCACCGGGGAGCACGTCTCGCACTCCACCATGTCCGAGTGGGAGGACTTCACCGTCTCCCCCGCCGCCGTATCGGGCCGGCTGGCCTTCGAACGGGCCGGGGTGCGGCCCGCCGACATCGACCTCGCCGAGATCTACGACGCGTTCACCTATATGACGCTGGTGACGCTGGAGGACCTGGGGTTCTGCGCCAAGGGCGAGGGCGGCGCGTTCGTGGAGAAGGGCCGGACGGGCCTGACGGGCGAGCTGCCGGTGAACACGGACGGCGGCGGCCTCTCCGCCTGTCACCCCGGGATGCGCGGGCTGTTCCTGCTGGTGGAGGCAGTACGGCAACTGCGCGGCGAGGCGGGCGAGCGCCAGGTGAGACGCGCGGGCGGGCGGCTGCCGGAGCTGGCGGTGGCCTCGGGGACGGGCGGTTGGTTCTGCTCGTCGGGGACGGTGGTCCTGGGGCGGGGCTGAGGGGAACGGGACTGAGGGGAACGGGACTGAGGGCCAACGGGGGAGCGAGCTGGGGGCGGACCGAGAGAGGACGGGCCGAGGGGGCGGGGCCGGGGGGCGGGGTCGAGAGAGGACGGGGCCGAGGGGCGGGGCCGGGGGGACGGGGTCGAGAAGGTCGGGGCCGAGGGGGCGGGCGGCCCGCTCGCACAGCCACGACCGGCGCGGTCCCGCGCGACTCACCGGGCCGCGTGAGCCGTGACTCACGGGCTGCGTGAATGATGAGGCCGCATGAACGACGCGACCTCCGACACCCAGCGCGCTTTCCGCGACCTTCTGCACGCCCAGCGCGTCTGGGACACCGACCTTCCCGGCTTCGACCCGGCCACCGCACCGCACTCCCCCGTACCCCTCTTTCACGCCTGGTTCGCCGAGGCCGTGGCCGCCGGGCAGCCCGAGCCGCACACGATGACGCTGGCCACCGTCGACGCGGGGGGCCACCCCGACGTACGGACGCTGATGCTGCACGACGTGGACGACCGGGGCTGGCACTTCGCCACGCACGCCACCAGCGCGAAGGGCCGCCAGCTCGCCGCCCGCCCGTACGCCGCGCTCGGCTTCTACTGGCCGGCCCAGGGGCGGCAGGTACGCGTCCGCGGCCCGGTCACCGTGTGCGCCCCGGCCGAGAGCAGCGCCGATCTGCACGCCCGGTCCACCGGGGCACTGGCCGCGGCCCTGACCGGGTCGCAGAGCGACGTCCTCGGCTCCGGCGAGGAGCTGGCCCGCGCCGCCGACGCGGCCTGGGAGCGGGCACGGGCGGAGCCGGACGCCGAGGTGCCGACCTGGACGCGCTACACGGTCGAGCCGCACGAGGCCGAGTTCTTCCAGGGCGACGCCCGGCGACGGCACATCCGGCTGCGCTACCGCCTGGAGGACGGGGCGTGGGTGCGGGAACTGCTCTGGCCCTGAGACGGCACCCATTTAGACCGACCGGCAAATGGAGGGCGGCGTCGCGGGGCTGGGTACGCACATCTGCGGCGTTGTCGTCAATCACCATGGCTCCTTCCCCAAGCTCTCGGCTGCGCTCGAGCAGGGGAGACCCCATCTGCCTCAATCCTCCGCCTTGCAGCCGCACGCACCCAGCCCCGCTCCTTCTCCCGCCCCCCATTTGCCGGTCGGTCTTATTCGATTTCAACAAAAAAGGGGCACTATGGGAGACAGGTGAGCTGTTGGGAGGCACCGATGCCACGAGCCCGTTCGCGGTACGCCCCGGACCGCGGTCTGACCACCCGCATGGTGAGCACCATGTTCTTCATCGGTCTGCTGTACGTCGTTCTCGTCGGCGTACTCCTGGCGGTGCTGCGTGGGTCCTGGCCGATCATCCTGATCATCACGGGCGGCCTCTTCGTCGCCCAGTTCTGGTTCAGCGACCGCATCGCCGCGTACGGCATGGGGGCCCGCGAGGTCACCCCCGAGCAGGCCCCTGAGCTGCACGGTGCGATCGACCGGATCTGCGCCCTGGCGGACATGCCCAAACCGCGGGTGGCGATCGCGCGGAGCGACGTACCGAACGCCTTCGCCACCGGCCGCAGCGAGCGGACCGCCCTCGTCTGCGCCACCACCGGACTGCTCCGCAGACTGGAACCCGAGGAGCTGGAGGGTGTCCTCGCGCACGAGATGTCGCACGTCGCGCACCGCGATGTCGCCGTCATGACGATCGCGTCGTTCCTCGGAGTGCTGGCGGGCGTCATCACCCGGGTGGCCCTGTGGGGCGGCTTCGCCCGCAGCCGGGGCAATGACCCGGCGGGCATCATCGTGATGCTGATCCCGCTGATCAGCGCCGTCGTGTACGCGCTCAGCTTCCTGCTGACCCGGCTGCTCTCCCGCTACCGCGAGCTGTCCGCCGACCGCACGGCCGCCCTGCTCACCGGCCGTCCCTCGGCCCTCGCCTCGGCCCTGACCAAGGTCAGCGGCCAGATGGCCCGCATCCCCACCGAGGACCTGCGCAAGGCGGAGCCGTACAACGCCTTCTACTTCGTCCCGGCCTTCTCCTCCAAGGAGAGCCTGGGCAGGCTGCTCTCCTCGCACCCCACCCTCGAACAGCGCCTCGACCAGCTGGCCCGCATCTCGGCGGACCTGTCCCGCCCGTAGGAACACCGCTTCCGGCGACCCGCCCCAGGGCCCCGCCCGATTCCCGAAGGAGAAGCCCCGTGGGCCTGCTCGACTCGATCCTCGGCCGGAGCAAACCGGTCCGCCCCGACCTCGACCAGCTCTTCGCCGTCCCCTCGGCCGCGCTCACCCTCCAGGCCGGCGCGGGCTTCGCACCGACGGGCCTGGGGTCGGTGTGCTTCGCGGGGGTGGAGGGCGGCGGCTTCGCCCGGGTCCAGGAGGACGTACGGGAACTGCTGGACGCGGACACGGGCCGGGGCGGCGTCCCGGTGGAGTTCAGCCGTGACACGTACGGCTACACCTGGCTGCTCACCCGCCGGCCGCCCGAGGACACGGCCGCGCTGGTGAACGACCTCCACGCGGTGAACACCCTGCTCCAGGACGGCGGTTTCGGCCCGCACCTGCTCTGCTCCCTGATCGGCTTCCGGGACCGGGAGGGGCGCCCACTCGCGCTGGTGTACCTCTACAAGCGCGGCACGTTCTATCCCTTCGCCCCGGTGCCGGGCAGTACCGAGAAGCGTGACAACCAGCTGGAGTTGCAGGTCAGGGCCACACTCGGCGACGACCTGCGAGTGGAGAAGGACCTCGCCCGCTGGTTCCCGGTCTGGGGCGCGCCGGGGCTGTGAGACGGGGCTGTGAGACGGCGACCCCGGGGAGGAATTCACGGCCGCGGGTTCAGCGCTCATGGCCTGGGGACGACTCGGCACGACGGCCTGGGGACGACTCGGAACGACGACTTGGGAACGACTCGGAACGACGACTTGGGAACGACTCGGCACGACGGCTTCGGAACGCGGCCGGGCCGGTCGCCGGCCTCCCATCGAGTGGCCCACGGGCCGCCGGGGTTCAGCCTCGCGGCCGGAAGACCGCGACGGCCTCCCGCCCCTCCTCCTGCCGGAACGTGACCCGGAGCGGCATCCCGATGGCCAGGTCCGCCTCCGCGCAGTCCACGATCTCCGTCATCATCCGGGGCCCCTCTGCCAGGTCGACGACGGCGGCGGCGTACGGGGTGCGGGTGCCGAAGGGCGGCAGGTCGTTGCGGTGGACGACGGACCAGGTGTAGAGCGTGGCGAGGCCGGACGCCCGTTCCCAGGTCACGTCCTCGCTCCAGCAGTGCGGGCAGAACTCGCGGGGGTAGTGGTGGGCGCGCCCGCAGGCCGCGCAGCGGCGCAGGAGCAGGTGGCCCTCGGCGGCCGCGTCCCAGTAGGGGCGGGTGAAGGCGTCGGGCTCCGGCAGGTCGTAGCGGGGGGCGGCCGTCACAGGAAGAGTCCGATCGCTTCGTCGAGGGACCAGGTCTGCCAGGACATGGCGAACAGGGCGACGAGGGAGATCAGCGCCATCATCGCGTTCTGCCCCTGCTCGGCCCAGTCGTGGATCATCAGGACCAGATAGAGCAGGTTGAGCAGCAGCCCGGCGACCAGGGCGACCGGGGTGAGGAATCCGGCGACCAGGCCGAGTCCCAGGGCGAGTTCGGCGTACACGACGAGGTGGGCCATGACCTTGGGGCGTGGCGCGACGACGCGTTCGAAGCCGGTGCGCACCACCGCCCATCGGTGCTTGCCCGCCACGTCGGCCGCCCAGGCGATGCCCGTGCCCCGCTCGAACCAGCCCTTCTTGTCCTTGTGCCGCCAGCTCTCCAGCCACCACAGGCCGAGTCCTATACGGAGGACGGCCAGCCATTCCGCTCCGCCCAGCCAGATGGTCTGCATCAGGGCCCCTCCCGGTCGCGAATCTGACGGCACGTCAGTTCACCTGATGGCGACCGGAGTCCGCAAGGGGCGCGCTCGACCGGAGTGAGCGAGGAGGCCCTCGCGCAGGCACTCGTGATCAATTCGCAATCGATTTCCGCCTTGACCGAGACCCATCAACACCGCACGCCATTACGCTCCGAAGCATGTCCGAGCGCGCGTCCCTCACCGGCCCGTCCACCAGACCCGTCTATGTCATCGGCGGCGGTCCGGGCGGACTCGCCGTCGCCGCCGAACTGCGCGCGCGGGGACTGCGGGCGGTGGTCCTGGAGAAGTCGGACGCCGTCGGCGCGTCCTGGCGCCGCCACTACGACCGGCTGCGCCTGCACACGACCCGCCGCTGGTCGGCCCTGCCGGGGCTGGCGATGCCGCGCCGGTTCGGCCGGTGGGTGTCCCGGGACGATGTCGTGCGGTACCTGGAGAAGTACACCGATCACCACGAGCTGGAAGTGGTGACGGGCGTCGAGGTGTCCCGCGTCGACCGGACCGCCGACGGCACCGGCTGGCAGCTCGCCGCCAGCGGCGGCCGGGTGCTGACCGGGCAGGCGGTCGTGGTGGCCACGGGCCACAACCACACTCCGCGCACACCCGCGTGGCCGGGCCTCGACACGTTCACCGGGGAGCTGGTGCACGCCTCGGAGTACCGCGCCCCCGCCCCGTACGCGGACAAGGACGTCCTGGTCGTCGGCATCGGCAACACCGGGGCGGAGATCGCCGTGGACCTGGTGGAGGGCGGCGCTTCCCGGGTACGGATCGCGGTACGCACCGTCCCGCACATCGTGCGCCGGTCCACCGCCGGCTGGCCCGCGCAGGCGACCGGCATCCTCGTGCGCCGGCTGCCCGTACGGCTCGTCGACCGGGCCGGGCGGCTGCTGTCCCGGATCGCCGTGCCCGACCTCGCCGGACAGGGCCTCCCCCGCCCGGACACGGGCCTCTACTCACGGGTCAAGGACGGGGCGATCCCGGTCCAGGACGTGGGGCTGATCGACGCGGTGAAGAGCGGCCGGGTGGTCCCGGTGGCCACCGTGGAGTCCTTCGACGGGGACACGGTGGTGCTGGCCGACGGCACCCGGATCACCCCGGACGCGGTGATCGCGGCGACCGGCTACCGGCGGGCCCTGGAGAACCTGGTCGGCCACCTGGACGTACTGGACGCGCGGGGCAGGCCGGTGACGCACGGCGGCCGTGCGCCCAAGCAGGCACCCGGCCTGTACTTCACCGGATTCACCAACCCGATCAGCGGCATGTTCCGCGAAATGGCCCGGGACGCCGGGAAGATCGCCCACAGCATCGCGAAGCGCACGGCACGCGCGGCCTGAACCGTACGGGCGCGCGAACCGTACGGGCGGCCGGGACAGTACCGGCGCCGGGACCTCGGCCCCGCGCGCCCGCCCGGGGCCGGAACCATGGCCGCCCGTCCGCGGCCCATGGGCGATCGTCCGGAGCGGCACCGGAACTGCGTACGGTTGGACCATGGACGTGTTCGACGAACTGTTGCGGGGCGTGCGGGGCAAGGGGGCGGTGTTCGGCCGTTCGGTGCTGTATCCGCCGTGGTCCCTGCGGTTCACGGACGGGGCGTACCTGACCCTGTGCGTGCCGCTGAGGGGGGCCGGGTGGATCGTCCCGGAGGGCGGCGGCGCGCCGCACCGGGTGGGGCTCGGCGAGGCCGCGATCGTACGGGGTCCGGCGCCGTTCCTCTTCACCGACGAACCGGCCGCGGGGACGAGGCCGGGGACGGGGACCCCGGTACGGGAGGTGCGCTGGCCCGACGGCCGGCCGGGCGAGGGCCCGGCCGACGACGACGAGCTCACCGGCCCCACCGTCCTGCTGGCCGCCACCTACGACGTACAGGCGGAGGTGCCGCAGCGGCTGCTCCGGGTACTGCCCCCGGTACTCGTCGTGCCGGACGACCATGACTGCACGGCGATGCGCGACTACCTGGAGGCCCAGATCGCCGGGGTACGGCCCGGTCGGCAGATCGTGCTCGACCGACTGCTGGACTGGCTGCTGGTGTGCACGCTGCGGGACTGGTTCGACCGCCCCGAGGCGGATCCGCCCAAGTGGTACCGCGCCCTGGGCGACGACGTGGCGGGGCCCGCCCTGCGCGCGATGCACGAGGACCCGGCCCACCCGTGGACGACGGCCGGGCTGGCGACCCGGGCCGGGGTGTCGCGGACGACGCTGGCGAAGCGCTTCACGGAAATCGTCGGGGAGGCGCCGGTGGCGTATCTGACCGAGTGGCGCATGACCCTGGCGGCCGACCTGCTCACCCGCCCGGAACTGACGGTGGCGGCCGTGGCCCGCCGGGTGGGGTACGCGGACGCCTTCGGCTTCAGCGCGGCATTCAAGCGGCTCCGGGGCGAGAGCCCGAGCGCGTACCGCCGGGCGGCCGGGTCCCTCCCGCGCCCGGAGCGGAGAGAACGGCAAGAACGGGAAGCCCCGGCGGGCTGAATCGCGGGCTCCGGATCGGGGGACATCCGGATCGTGGGAGGTCGGGATCGTGGGAGGTCGGGATCGGGCGGCTTCGGACCGGGGGCTCCGGATCGGGGGGAGAAGCCGGGCCGGGCCGGTGGGCCGGGCCGGTGGACACGGTAGCCACCGCCCCCATGCCCCACCGGCCCCATGCCCCACCCGCGCGCCCGCCCCTCCCCGCGCGCCCGCCTCTCCCCGCGCGCCGCACTCCAGCCTCTCCCCGCACGCTCACGCCTGCCAGGCGCCCCCCGCGGCCGCGTCCCGTACGAACTCGGCGAAGTCGCGCGGCTCCCGGCCGAGCGCGCGCCGTACCCCGTCGACGACCGGGGCCTCCTGGCTGGTCCGGACCGGCTTCAGCGCGTCGGTCCAGAGCGCGGCCTCGACGTCCGGGACCCCCTGGGCGACGAGCCCGGCCCGGAAATCCGCCTCGTCGACGGGGACATAGCGGGCCCGCTGCCCGGTGGCCACGGCGATCTCGGCGAGTACGTCGTCGATACCGAGCGCCCGGGTGCCGGACAGCTCGTACACCTGCCCCGCGTGGCCGTCCTCGGTGAGCGCGGCGACGGCCACCGCCGCGATGTCCTCGGCGTCGACGAACGCGGCCTTGCCGTCCCCGGTGGGCAGCATGAGTTCACCGCCGGTCACGCCGTCGGCGAAGACGCCCTCGCTGAAGTTCTGGGCGAACCAGCCCGGCCGCAGGATCGTCCACTCGACTCCGGAGGCCCGCACCGCGGCCTCCCCCTGGGCGTGCGGCCCCTCACCGTCGTACGAGGCCCCGAAGTACCCCGGCACGTTCGCGCCCCGGGCCGACAGCAGCACCAGCCGCCGCACTCCGCTCGCCACCGCCTGCTTCACCAGGGCGGGGGTCGGCGAGGGCGAGATGTCGTACGGAACGATGTAGGCGGCCGCGACCCCGTCGAGGGCCGCCGCCCAGGTGCCGGGGTCCGCCCAGTCGAACGGGATCTCCGCGGACCGGGAGGCGATGCGGGGCTCCACGCCCCGCTCACGGAGCTGTGCGGCCACCCGGCGGCCGGTCTTGCCGGTGCCGCCGATCACGAGAACAGTTTCGTTTGTCATGACTGAAGCCTGTCCCGGCGGACGCCTCACGGCCATGTCCCGGAATCCGGGATGAATGTCCGCGCGTCCGGACCCCGGCCGTCCGCACTCCGGGCCCCCGGGCCACCGGGCGGTGTGCGCTCCCGGCCGCCCGTGTTCCGGGCCCCGGCAGCGGGCCGCACCGGCCCCGGGCCCCGCGGTTCCGGGGCGACAGTGCGTACGCGTTACGTCCCAACCATTCCTGACGGGCCGTCAGTTCAGTAACCTGACAAGGTGTCAGCTATGGAACGGGGCCCCGGCCGACTCCGCGGGGCCCGGTCGGACTCCATCGAGCAGAAGTGGGCGGAACGATGCTTGGATCGACTCACGGCACCCTCACCACCGACTTCCGCGCCCGGGTGGTGGCCTGCGGCGAGGAGCCGCACGCCGCCGTCGTCAGCATGACCACCACCTCGGCGGAGGGCGGCCTCGACGTCAGCGGACGGCCACTGCACGCGGCCGTGCCCGACCTCGACCGGTTCTTCCGGCCACGCTCCGTGGCCGTCGTCGGGGCATCCGACACCGAGGGACGGCCCAATACCGGGATCACCCGGCAGCTCATCGCCTGGGCCGAGCGGGTGGGGGCGCGGCTGTACCCGGTGCACCCCACGCGGGAGGCCGTGTTCGGGCGGGCCTGCTCCCCCTCCGTGGCCGATCTGCCGGAACAGGTCGACCTGGCGGTACTGCTGGTCGGCGACCCCCTTCCGGTCATCGAGGAACTCGCCGAGGCCAAGGTGAGGTTCGCCGTGGCCTTCGCCTCCGGATTCGCCGAGACCGGGGAGGCGGGCGCCGCCGCGCAGGCCCGGCTGACGGCCGCCGTGGAGCGGTCCGGGCTGCGGCTGCTCGGGCCGAACACCAACCTCAACGCCTTCGAGGAATTCCGGGAGGACCTGGACGGACCGGCGATCGCCCTCATCACCCAGTCCGGTCACCAGGGCCGCCCCGTCTACACGCTCCAGGAGCTGGGCATCCGGCTCTCCCACTGGGCACCCACGGGCAACGAGGCCGATCTGGAGACCGCCGACTTCATCTCGTACTTCGCCGAGCGCCCCGAGGTCGGGGCCATCGCCTGTTACGTCGAGGGCCTCAAGGACGGCCGCGCCTTCCTCCTCGCCGCGGACCGGGCGGCCCGTGCCGGGGTCCCCGTCGTGGCGGTCAAGGTGGGGCGTACGGAGGCGGGCGCCCGGATGGCCGCGTCACACACCGGCAAACTGACCGGCGCCGACCAGGTGGTGGACGCCGCGATGCGGCAGTTCGGGGTGATCCGGGTGAACGGACTCGACGAACTCCAGGACACCGCCGCGCTGCTGGCCCGAGCCAGGCCGCCGAAGGCCGACGGGGTCGCGGTGTATTCGATCTCGGGCGGCACGGGCGCGCACTTCTCCGACCTGGCCACCGGGGCGGGGCTCAGCCTGCCCACCCTGTCCGAGGAGAAGCAGAACGAGCTGCACGCCTGGATACCCGGCTATCTGAACGTCGCCAACCCGATCGACAACGGCGGTCACCCGGTCGGTGACTGGCGCGGCCGCAAGATCATCGACGCGATCCTCGCGGACCCGGCCGTCGGGGTGCTGATCTGTCCGATCACCGGCCCCTTCCCCCCGATGAGCGACCGGCTCGCGCAGGACCTGGTGGACGCGGCGGAGACCACGGACAAGCTGGTGTGCGTGGTCTGGGGCTCGCCCGTCGGCACGGAGGACGCCTACCGCAGGACGCTGCTCGGCTCGTCCCGGGTCGCCACCTTCCGTACCTTCGGCAACTGCATCACCGCCGTGAAGGCCTATCTGGACCACCACCGCTTCGCCTCCGGCTACCGCTCGCCCTTCGACGAGGCGCCGCGCACCCCGTCGCCGTCGTTCCGCAAGGCGCAGGCCCTGATGCGCCCGGGACGCCAGCTGAGCGAGCACGCGGCGAAGCAGCTGCTGCGCGCGTACGGCATTCGCGTACCGCGCGAGCAGCTGGTGACCAGCGCGGCGGCGGCCGTACGCGCGGCCGGGCTGGTCGGCTACCCCGTCGTCATGAAGGCGTCCGGCGCCCAGCTCGCCCACAAGACCGAGCTGGGCCTGGTGAAGGTCCGGCTCACCTCCGCCAGCCAGGTCCGCGACGCGTACCGGGAGCTCACGGACATCGCCCGCTTCGAGTCCATCGACCTGGACGGGGTCCTGGTCTGCCAGATGATCGAGCGGGGCGTCGAGATGATGGTCGGCGTCACCCAGGACGCCCTGTTCGGGCCGACCGTCACCGTGGGGCTCGGCGGCGTCCTGGTCGAGGTGCTGCACGACGCGGCGGTCCGCGTGCCGCCGTTCGGCGAGGACCAGGTCCGGGACATGCTCGGCGAGCTGCGGGGCCGGGCGCTCCTGGAGGGTGTACGCGGCGGAGCGCCGGCCGATGTCGACGCACTCGTGGAGGTCGTGCTCCGGGTACAGCGCATGGCTCTGGAGCTGGGCGGTGACCTCGACGAACTGGACATCAACCCCCTGGTGGTACTGGGGCGGGGGCAGGGCGCGGTGGCCCTGGACGCGCTGGCCGTCTGCCGCTGACCCCGTACGCCTCGCCCGTCTCCCCCGGAAGCCCGTGCCCCTGCCCCTGCCCGCGACTCCCCTGCCATGGAGCTGCCCCATGCCGTCCTCCCCCGAAGACACCACCGAGTCCGTCGAACCCGTTGAGTCATGGGTACTCCACACCACTGACAACGGCGTCTCCTGGATCACTCTCAACCGGCCCGACGCCATGAACGCCGTCACCTGGGACCAGCGCGAACGCGTCATCGCCCTGCTCGCCGGAGCCTCCGCCGACCCCACCGTGCGGGCTGTCGTCCTCACCGCCACCGGCCGCGGCTTCTGCGCGGGAGCGGACCTGCGCGGCGCCCCGGCCACCGGCGGCGAACGTGTACCCGGAGATGTCGCCCGTACGATCCGGCTCGGCGCGCAGCGGCTGATCGCCGCCGTCCTGGACTGTGAGAAGCCGGTGATCGCCGCCGTCAACGGGACCGCGGCCGGCCTCGGCGCGCACCTCGCGTTCGCCTGCGATCTGGTGCTGGCCGCCGAATCGGCGAAGTTCATCGAGGTGTTCGTACGCCGGGGTCTCGTGCCGGACGGCGGGGGCGCGTATCTGCTGCCGCGGCTGATCGGGCCGCAGCGCGCGAAGGAGCTGATGTTCTTCGGGGACGCGCTCCCGGCGGCGGAGGCGGAGCGTATGGGGCTGGTCAACAGGACCGTGCCGGACGCGGAGCTGGCGAAGACCGCCGGGGAGTGGGCGCGGCGGCTGGCCGAAGGGCCCACGCGGGCCATCGCGCTGACGAAGGAGCTGGTGAACGCCTCGCTGGACAGCGACCGGGCGACGGCGCTGGCCGCCGAGGCGATGGCCCAGGAGATCAATATGACGACGCGGGACGCGAACGAGGGGGTCGCGAGCTTCGTGGCGCGGCGTGCGCCGAAGTACCGGGGACTGTAGGGGTCGCGCCCCTTCCTGTCTGACGGCTCGTCAGTTCTAATGGAGGTGTGATGGGACACGCAGGCATGGCCGCAACCGCCGTCCGTTACCTCAGGTCCGCCGGTGCCGGAACCACCGCCCCGGCCCCCCTGGACCCGCTGCCGCGGCCCGAGCTCAGAGCGGTCCGGGAGGACGAGCGTCCGCCGGTGGACCCGGGCGAATTCCGGCGCGTGCTGGGGCACTTCGCGACGGGCGTCACCATCGTCACCGCACGGGACGCGGACGGCCCGGCCGGTTTCGCCTGCCAGTCGTTCGCCTCGCTCTCCCTCGATCCGCCGCTGGTCGTCTTCCTGGTCGCCCGGACATCGACGACCTGGCCGCGCATAGCCCGCGCCGGGGTCTTCTGCGTCAACATCCTCGGCGCGGACCAGGGCGCGCTGTGCCGGGGGTTCGCGGTGAGCGGCGCCGACAAGTTCGCCGGGGTGGCGTACGAGGACGCCCCCGCGACCGGGTCACCGCTCCTGCGCTCCGTACCGGCCTGGGTCGACTGCCGCATCCGGACCGTCCACACGGGCGGCGACCACCTGATCGTGGTCGGCCGGGTGGAGGCGCTGGGGACGGCGGAGGAGGGGGACGGGGCGGGGCCGGATCCACTGCTGTTCCACCGGGGAGCGTTCGGGCGGTTCAGCGGCTGACGGACGGCACCGCCACCCCCACCCGATCGAGTACACCTGGGCGGTATCCCCAAGAGACGGCTACGCTGTACATAACGTTGCTGTTATGACGTGGGGCACGGTAGAGCTGGAGCCGGAGGTGGAACAATGGTTCCTCGGGTTGAACGACGCCCATCGCGGTACGGTCGCCTTCTACGTGGACCTGTTGGCCTCCCGCGGCGCACTGCTCGGAGATCCGTACACCCGGCAGCTGGACGGCAAGCTCAGGGAACTCCGGTTCCATCTGGATTCCCGGTCGCTCCGCGTCACGTACTGGATCACTTCGGAGCGTCGGATCATCCTGCTGACCGTGTTCCGAAAGCAACGCATGCGGGAGACCGGAGAGGTGGAGCGCGCCCGGCGGGCCATGGTGCGCTGCGTCGCCCAACAGCACACGGCGAGCGAGGAGTGACGCCATGACCGAGGGCAGAAGCTGGAGCGACCTGCGGGACGAGGCCCTGGCGTCGCCGGAGGCCAGGGAATCCTACGAAGCCACCCGCATCCGCTTCGAGCTGGGCAGCGCCGTGCGCGCGCGGCGGGAATCCCTCGGCCTGACCCAGACACAGCTCGGGCAGGCAGCCGGACTGCGACAGTCCGCGGTCGCGCGATTCGAGGCCGGCGGGACCATGCCGACACTCCCCCTGCTGGAACGGCTCGCGGCCGCGCTCGGCATGCGCCTGAACGTCGGCCTGGAGCCGCTCGACCGGGCGAGCTGATCCGTTCGGGCGGTTCAGCGGCTGAACCGCCCGCGGGTCTCAGGCAGGTGACGGCGTCTTCCGCCGGATCACCAGGGCCATCAGGGCCGCCGTCGCGCACAGCGCGCCCGCCGCGTACCAGACCATGTCGTACGAACCGAACGTGTCCCGTGCCACGCCGCCGAGGAACGCCACCGCCGCCGCGCCGACCTGGTGCGAGGCCAGGACCCAGCCGAAGACGATCGTGCTGTCCTCGCCGTACTGTTCGCGGCACAGCGCCATGGTCGGCGGGACCGTCGCGACCCAGTCCAGGCCGTAGAAGACGATGAAGAAGATCATCGGCGGATGGACGGAGGGCGCCATCAGCATCGGCAGGAAGAGCAGCGAGACGCCGCGCAGCGCGTAGTAGACGGCGAGCAGGCGGCGGGCGTCGAAGCGGTCGGTGAACCAGCCGGAGAAGACCGTGCCGATGACGTCGAAGACCCCGACGACCGCGAGCAGCGAGGCCGCGGCCGTGATCGGCATGCCGTGGTCGTGGGCCGACGGGACGAAGTGGGTGCGGATCAGGCCGTTGGTCGAGGCCCCGCAGATCGCGAAGGTGCCCGCGAGCAGCCAGAACGGGCCCGTCCGGGCCGCGTCGCACAGGACGCGCACCGCTCGCCCCGCCGCGCCCCTGCCCGGCGCGGGCTTCGCCACGTACGTGCCGCCGTACGGAGCGAGGCCCACATCGGCCGGGTGGTCGCGCATCAGGAGCCAGACGAACGGGACGACCACGAGGGCCGCCAGCGCCACGGTCACCGAGGCCGGGCGCCAGCCGTGTTCGTCGACGATCCAGGCGCAGAGCGGCAGGAACACCAGCTGGCCGGAGGCGCCGGCCGCCGTGAGGACACCGGTGACCAGCCCGCGCCGGGCGACGAACCAGCGGTTGGTGACCGTCGCGGAGAACGCCATCGCCATCGAACCGGTACCGAGCCCGACGAGCAGCCCCCAATAGATCATCAGCTGCCACGCCGCCGTCATCCAGACGCCGGCCAGCGCCCCGGCGGCCACCATGCTCAGCGCGATGACGACCACCCGACGGATGCCGAACCGGTCCATCAGCGCCGCGGCGAAGGGCGCCGTCAGCCCGTACAGCGCCATGTCGATCGAGACGGCCAGCCCGATCTCCCCTCGCGACCAGCCGAACTCCGTGTGCAGCGGGTCGATGAGCAGGCCGGGAAGCGAGTTGAACGCCGCACCGCCGATGATCGTCACGAAGGTGACGGCGGCGACGATCCAGGCCCGGTGGACACGCGGGCGGGAACGGCGTCCTGGCGTCGCATCCCCGGTGCCGGGCCCCGCGCCGCCGGTGCCGGTCCACCGGCTGTCTTCCCTGGCGGCGCTTTCGGTTGTCTGATTCACGTCGTTCAGCATCCGGCCGAGGGGCGGACGCGTACGAGTGGCCGGAGGGACACGGTTCGCAGGGATCGGGCCATACGACGGCCACGTCCCACGCCCCGGACGGATCGGGCCGTACGACGGCCACGCCCCATCACCCGCCTATCCGGCGGCCGCACCACCCCGCCCCCGGACCCACGCGGCCCCCGCCGCCCACACCGTGTGCGCGCCGTACGCCGCCCCCGCCCCCACCGCGTACCAAAACAGGTCAGGGGCGTTGAACGTCGAGCCGAGCACCAGCCGGGCCGCCGCGCTGCGCGCGGACAGTTCCGCCGGAACGCCGGTCAGCTGGGCGAACTCCACCGCCCAGCTGAACGCCAGCGCCGCCCCCGCAGCGCCCCCCGGCCGCACCCTCGGCGCGACCAGCACCACCAGGGCATGGATCAGCACCGTGTACAGCGCGTCCCCCGCGTACTTGGCGACGTCCCCGCCCGCCACCGAGCGGATGCCGAGCCCGGCGGTCACGGTCAGCACCGCCGCGCCCGCCGCCCACATCCGGGTACGTACGGCCGCCCGCGCGCCCCCGGCCACGCCCGCCGTCATCCCTTCCGCTCCAACCTACGGATCGGCCGGGCCATCAGCAGCACGGCCACCGCCAGCACACTGATCACCGCCCCGGCCAGCAGCACTTCCGGCGCGCCCACCGCCTCCGCCACCGGTCCGGCCAGCGCGCGGCCCGCCGCCACCATCAGGAGCGAACCCGCCACGTCATAGGCGTGCAGCCGGTTCAGGGCCTGGGGCGGAACGTGGGTCTGGACCGTGGTCGACCACATCACCAGCCAGAACGCGAACGCCGCGCCGGCCACGAACTGGCCCACGCCCAGCGCGAACACCGGCATCGCGAGCCCCAGCACCACCAGGTTCACCACCGTGGCCGACAGCGCCGCGGCCCCCGCCGCGAGCGGTCTGCGCGGTCTCAGCCGCAGGGCGAGCAGGCCACCGACCACGCTGCCCGCGCCGTTCACCGCCATCATCACGCCGTACGTCCCCGAGCCGTGCGCCTCGGTGACCTGGACCGCGGTGAGCGGGAGGCCGCCAGCGCGAACCCCACGGACGAGGTGGGACGGCCCGCGCCGAGCAGACCCGCCGTGAGCGCCACGGGGATCATCCCGTCACCGAAGAGGGCGACGGTGCGGGCGACGAAGAAGTACCGGAAGTTGCGGTTCCAGAGCTCACCGGAACCGGTTCCGCCCGCCGCCCCCGGCACCGCCCCCAGCACCGTCCCCGGCACCGCCCCGGGCAGCCGCGGCGAGGGTGGCGGCGGGGGCGGAACCAGGTCGCGTCCCGCACCGGGAATGGACGCGTCGTCTCTCGGCTTCTCGATCACAGCAGTGACATGTACCAGCTTTTGGTCTATACCAGCTAGTGGGATAAGGAGGTCCGCCTTGCCGCACCGTGTCGTCGTCCTGGCCCTTGATGGGCTGCTCCCCTTCGAACTGGGCATCCCCCAAAGGATCTTCGGCCGCTCCCTGGGCGTGGAGCCCCACAACAGGGGCCGGAAGCTGTACGAGGTCATGACCTGCTCCGTACGCCCGCCGGGCCCCGTCCGCACCGACGCGGACTTCACGATCACCGTCGAACACGGACCGGAGGCACTGGCCACCGCCGACACCGTCGTGGTCCCCACCTCCTACGAGCTGGGCCCGGTCCACACGGAGGGCAGGCTCACCGAGGAGCTGGCGGCCGCCTTCGCGTTCGTCCGGCCGGGCACCCGGATGGTGTCCATCTGCACCGGCAGTTACGTCATCGCCGCCGCCGGGTATCTGGACGGACGGCCCGCCACCACGCACTGGTCCTCCGCCGACCACTTCCAGCGGACCTTCCCGAACGTCCGCGTCGACCCGGACGTCCTGTTCATCGACGACGGCGACGTCCTCACCTCCGCCGGGGTCGCCGCCGGGATCGACCTCTGCCTGCACATCGTCCGCCGCGACCACGGCACCGCCGTCGCCAACGAGATCGCCCGCCTCACCGTCGTACCCCCGCACCGGGACGGCGGACAGGCGCAGTACATCCACCGGCCCGTACCCGAACCGCAGTTCGCGACGACCACCTCCGCCCGCGCCTGGGCACTGGGGCGGCTGGACCGGCCGATCCTGCTGCGGGACATGGCGCAGCAGGAGGCGATGAGCGTACGGACGTTCACCCGCCGCTTCCGCGAGGAGGTCGGGGTCAGCCCCGGCCAGTGGCTGTCCCAGCAGCGGGTGGAACGGGCCCGGCACCTGCTGGAGTCCACGGACCTGTCGATCGACCAGGTGGCGCGGGACGCGGGTTTCGGCACGGCGACCTCGCTGCGCCAGCACATCCAGGCGGCGCTGGGCGTGCCGCCGACCGTGTACCGGCGCACCTTCCGGACGACGGCCGGGCTGGAGCACTGACCCCGCGTACGGCGGGGCATCGGGAGCCCTGCCCGCCCCACCCCGCCGTACGCGGCCCGCACCCACCCCCGGCGTACGCGGCACATACGCGGCCCGCCCCGCCCCGGCGTGCACGCGGCCCGGCGTACGCGGCGCACACGCGGCCCCCGGGCCTCAGAACACCAGCACTCCCCGCGCCACCCGCCCGTGGTGCGCGTCGTCGGCCGCCTTGGCGAAGTCCTCCACCGGGTACGTCCTGGTCACCAGCTCGTCCAGGAGCAGCCGGCCCTCCCGGTACAGCTCGGCGTAGAGCGCGATATCGCGCTGCGGGCGCGACGATCCGTACCGGCAGCCCAGGATCGACTTGTCCAGATACATCGACGAGACCAGGAACGACGCCTCGGCCGTCGCCGCCGGAACACCCAGCAGGATCGCCTGGCCGTGCCGGTCCAGCAGGTCGATCGCCTGCCGGATCAGTTCGGTGCGGCCCACGCACTCGAAGGCGTGGTCCGCGCCGTTCGGCAGGATGTCCCGCACGCCCTCGGCCGAGGTCAGGAAGTGCGTGGCGCCGAACTGCCGGGCCACCGCCTCCTTCTCCGGGTTCGCGTCGACGGCGACGATGGTCAGGGCACCCGCGATCCGGGCCCCCTGGATCACGTTGAGGCCGATGCCGCCCGTGCCGATGACGACGACGGTCTCACCGCGGTCGACCTTCGCCCGGTTGAGTACGGCGCCGACTCCCGTGAGGACCCCGCAGCCGATCAGGGCTGCGGAGGTCAGCGGCAGACCGGCCGGGATCTTCACCGCCTGTACGGCCTTGACCAGGGTCCGTTCGGCGAAGGCCGAGTTGGAGGCGAACTGGAACAGCGGCTTCCCGCCCCGCGAGAACGGCCGCCCCGGCCGGCCGATCGCCTTGCGGCACATCGTGGGGCGGCCCCGGTCGCACTGCGCGCAGGCCCCGCAGTTCGCCAGCGTGGACAGCGCCACATGGTCCCCGGGAGCCACATGCGTCACCCCGGCACCGACGGCCTCCACCACCCCGGCGCCCTCGTGGCCGAGGACCACCGGCGCGGGAAAGGGAATCGTGCCGTCGATCACGGACAGATCGCTGTGGCACAGACCCGCCGCGACCACCGCGACCAGCACCTCGCCGGGAGCCGGGTCGCGTATCTCCAGGTCGTCGACGACCTCGGTCCGCGTGCCGTCGAAAACGACGCCTCTCATCTCGGCTCCCTCGGTAGGCCGAGCACCCGCTCGGCGATGATGTTCCGCTGGATCTCGTCCGAACCGCCGTAGATGGTGTCGGACCTGGTGAAGAGGAACAGGCGCTGCGCTTCGTCGAGTTCGTACGGGTGGTGCTCGGACCACGCGGCCGGGCCGACGGCCCCCGCCGGTCCCTTGATCAGCACGGCCAGCTCGCCGAGCCGCTGATGCCAGCCGCCCCACAGCAGCTTGGCCACACTGGGTGCACCGGGGTCGTCGGTGGCGCCGAGGGTGCGCAGGGCGTTCCAGCGCATCGTCCGCAGCTCGGCCCACTGGCGTACCAGCCGCTCCCGCAGTACGGGGTCGGTGACGGCGCCGCTCTCCACGGCGGCGCGCACCACCCGGTCCAGCTCGGCGGCGAACCCGATCTGCTGGACCAGCGTGGACACCCCGCGCTCCAGGGCCAGCAGCCCCATGGCGACGGCCCAGCCGTTGCCCTCGCCGCCCACCACCTCCGCGGCGCGCGCCCCGTCGAAGAAGACCTCGTTGAACTCGCTGGTCCCCGACATCTGGCGGATCGGCCGCACCTCGATACGGCCCGGCTGGTCCATCTCGACCAGCAGGAACGACAGCCCCCGGTGGCGGGTGGACCCGGGCTCGGTGCGGGCCAGGACGAAGCACCAGTCGGCGTCCCGGGCCAGCGAGGTCCAGATCTTCTGCCCGGTGACGGCATGGCCGCCCGCCCCGTCCCGTACGGCGGCGGTCCGCACCCCGGCGAGGTCGGAACCGGCGTCCGGTTCGCTGTACCCCTGGCACCACAGCGTCTCGCCCAGGGCGATGCCGGGCAGGAAGCGCCGCCGCTGCTCCTCGGTGCCGTACGCGATCAGGGTCGGGGCGAGGAGGTTCTCGCCGATGTGGCCGACACGGGCCGGGGCTCCGGCCGCGGCGTACTCCTCGGCCCAGACGACCTGCTGGACCAGGCTCGCGCGGCGGTTGCCGTAGCCCGGCTCCGGGGTGTCCCAGCCGAGGCCGATCCAGCCGTCCCGGCCGAGCGCGCGTTCCCAGGCGCGGGGGCTGTCGGCCGGGAGACCCGCCTCCAGCCAGGCGCGGGCCCGCGTGCGGAACGCCTCGTCCTCGGGTCCGAAACCGAAGTCCATGCGTGCCTCCTGTTTCTGTACGGGGGTGGCCCGGGTGCGCCGGGTGGCCCGGGTGCGCCGGGCGGGCCGGCCGACGGGCGGGTCGGCCGGACCGGGTCTGCCGGACCGGGTCGGCCGGACCGGTCCGGCCCGGTCCGAGCGGGGTGACGGGCGGCCGGCCGGTGCGCGGGCAGTGGCGTGGTCAGCCGTTCGGGCGGGCGCCCGCCTTGGCCGCCGCCGCCATCTCCTCCAGCCGGGCCAGCATCGGCATCGGGTCCACCCCCACCGTCCCGGGCAGGAAGTCGGCGATCCTCTCGGGGGTCCAGGCGCCCTCCGCGTACCCCGCCCGCAGCTCCCTCGGCTGGGCCCAGACCGCGATCTTCGGTCCCGCGATCGTGTACACCTGGCCGGTGATCCTCTCCGCCCGCGCGCGTTCGCTCAGCAGGTACACGACGAGGGCCGCCACATCCTCCGGCTCACCGATCTCGGCCAGTTCCATCGGCACATTGGCGGACATCCGGGTGCGGGCCACCGGGGCGACCGCGTTCGCCGTGACGCCGTACTTGTGCAGACCGAGCGCCGCGCTGCGGACCAGCGAGATGATCCCGCCCTTGGCGGCGCTGTAGTTGGCCTGGGCCACGCTGCCCTGGTGGTTGCCGCTGGTGAAGCCGATCAGCGTGCCGCCGCCCTCCTGCTTGCGCATCACCGCCGACGCGGCGCGGAACACCGTGAAGGTGCCCTTGAGATGGGTGGCGAGGACCGGGTCCCACTCCTCCTCGGACATGTTGAAAAGCATCCGCTCACGCAGGATCCCGGCGACGCACACCACCCCGTCGATCCTCCCGAACCGTGCGAGGGCCGTATCCACGATCCGCCGGCCGCCCTCCATCGTGGAGATGTCGTCGGCGACCGCCACCGCCTCCCCGCCCGCCGCCTCGATCTCCTTGACGACGGCCCGCGCGACCTCGCTGCTGGGCTCGCCGCCCTCGATGGAGACGCCGTAGTCGTTGACGACGACCTTCGCGCCCTCGGCGGCGGCGGCGAGTGCGACCGCCCGCCCGATGCCCCGGCCGGCCCCGGTGACGGCCACCACCCTGCCTGCCAAGAAGTTCCCCATGCCCGGCCCCTTCCCGCGGTTTCTGACGGACCGTTAGATTTTACGGGTAGTCAGATACTCCGGCACAAGCCCCAGGAGGTCCCCATGTCCCTGCCGGCCGAGTTCCACGAGATCGCCGAGCGCGTCAGCAACTGGGGCCGCTGGGGCGCGGACGACGAGATCGGCACCCTGAACCTGATCACCGACGAGGTCGTACGGGAGGCCGCCGCCACCGTACGTACCGGCCGCCGCGTCGCCCTCGCGCTGCCGCTCCAGCAGGACGGCGTCCAGAGCGGGCTGATCCCGGGGCGGGTGAATCCGCTGCACACGATGGTCCAGATCAACCAGGAGCTCTTCGGCCCCGGCACCGTCGCCACCAGCGACGACGCCGTCACCATGGGGCTCCAGGCGGCCACCCACTGGGACGCGCTCACCCATGTCTCGCACGGCGGAAAGATCTACAACGGCCGCCCCGCCGCCTCCATCACCGCCCACGGCGGCGCGGAGTTCAGCTCGATCGCCGCCGTTCCGCACCTCGTCTCACGCGGGGTCCTGCTGGACGTGGCCCGCGCCCGGGGGGTCGACCGGCTGCCCGGCGGCCACGCCGTCACTCCCGAGGACCTGGACGCGGCGGAGGAGTTCGCGGGCCTGCGGGTCCGGGCCGGGGACATCGTGCTCGTACGGACCGGGCAGGTGCAGGTCTTCCTGGCGGGCGACAGACACGCCTACGGCTACCCGTCACCCGGCCTCTCGGTGCGGACGCCCGAGTGGTTCCACGCCCGCGATGTGGCCGCGGTCGCCAACGACACCCTGACGTTCGAGATCTTCCCGCCCGAGATCGAGGACCTGTGGCTGCCGGTGCACGCGCTCGACCTCGTCGAGATGGGCATGCTCCAGGGCCAGAACTGGAACCTCGAAAGCCTGTCCACAGCCTGTGCGGAGGAGCGGCGCCACGCCTTCCTGCTCTCGGCGATGCCGGAACCGTTCACCGGGGCCACCGGAACCCCGGTCGCCCCGGTGGCGATCCTGTAGCGGCCGATGCCGGTCGCGGGCGGCGCGCGAGGACGCGCTCCCCCGTTACGAGCGGTTCATGAAGACGCAGGAGGGCGCGCACGGCACCGCACCGTGCGCACCGCCGTGCGCACCGCCGTGAGCCATGCCGCCGGACGCGCCCCGGGGCCCGAAGTCCGCCCCGGGCGCGGCGCGGGGCCCCGACTGCTCCTGGATCACCGGGGGCCGCGCCGGTACGCACCGGTCGACCTCGCACCAGATCCGCTTTCCGGCGCCCTCGGGCTGCCAGCCCCAGCGGTCCGCGAGGCCGTCCACCAGTTCCAGGCCGCGGCCGTTGGTGTCGTCGCCCTCCGCGTGCCGCTGGAGCGGCGGGCGGTCACTGGCGTCGGCCACCTCGACCCGTACGGTCCCGGCCCCGCCCCCGGCCGAGCCGAACAGCATCCTCAGCACGGCCGGACAGCCGGTGTGGACGACCGCGTTGGTGACCAGCTCCGAGATGAGCAGGATGAGCGTCTCGGCGAGCGGTTCGTCGTCCCCTATCCCGGACCCGACCAGGCGCGAACGCGCCCATCTGCGGGCCCGCCCCACCTCCGCGGGATCCGGCCCGACCTCCAGCTGAACCTGAAGCACCTGCACCGCTCACACCATCCGAACCGGCGGACACATCGCCTCGCGCCTCCTCAGGGTCACGGAACGTGATTCCCTTGGGAGACAGCATGGTTGACGTACAGTCACCGCAACAAGCGCTTCGGGCATATTCCAGCGCGAAGGAGTACGCATGGTGCATACTGTGCGACGCACGTTGCGGGGAGTCGAACGAGAGCGCGCCGACGCCGCGGAATTCGCTTCCCGGGCAGGCCCGGCGCATCTCCCTGGACTGTGCGCGGGGCACCTCTTCCGGACGGGAGGCGCCGCACAGGCCGCACCCGGATCGTCCGGTTCCAGAACCACTCGCACCCGACGGAGCGTACCCGAGCCCGGCGCCGACTCCGGCCGGTGACGAACCGCGCGCAGGACACAACCGGGTATCGGAACGTCCCGGCTGCGCTGTGTCACGCCCGTTTCCGCCCGCCCGGCGACCCGCTACACGCGGGCGCCCGGGGCCCGGCCGGGCGGCTCCGCACGGCCCAGATCGCCCGCCAGGATCTCCTCCGCCTCCGCCGCGGTGAGCGAGCGGGCCGCCCGTACCCAGGCCCGTTTCAGGTGGAGGTGAACATCTGCTTCCCAGGTGAAGCCCATGCCGCCGTGTACCTGGAGGCAGTCCCGCGCGTTGCCGACGGCCGCCTCGTCGGCGAGCAGCTTGGCTCCCGCGATCTCCACCGCGTCCGCGGTCACGGCCGCCGCGTAGACGGCGACGCGAGCCGTCTCGACCCGGGTCAGCATCTGGGCGCAAAGATGTTTGACTGCTTGGAAGGAGCCGATCGGGGCACCGAACTGTTCGCGTTCACGGGCGTGTTGGACGGCCATTTCCAGGGTCCGGGCGGCGCTGCCGAGCTGTTCGGCGGCGGTCAGCACGGCTGCCTCTCCGCGCAGCCGTACCGCGTCGGCGGGCAGCGGATCCCCCCGGCCGGCGGGAGAGGCCACCCGGTGGAGCGGGGTGAGGGGGTCGAGCGACCGTACGGGGCGGGCCGCGCGCACCAGCGCGCGCAGCGGCTCCCCGGTCAGCACCCGGACGTCCTCCCCCCGCCCCAGGACGAGCAACGCGTCGGCGTCCGCGAGATCCGCCACCCTCCCACCGCCGCCGTCCCGGCCGACGCCCTCGCGGAAGCCGTCGTCGTACGCCACGGCCACCGCGGCCCGCCCTTCCGCGGCGCCCTTCACCGCACCGGCGGCGAGATGGGTGCCCACCAGGGGGCCGGGCAGCAGCACCCGCCCCGCCTCCTCGAAGAGCAGGACGGCCTCGGGGAGGCCGAGCCCCACCCCGCCCTCGTCCTCCGGCAGCCGCAGCGCGAAGAACCCGGCCGCGCCGAGCTCCCCCCACAGCTCCCGGCCGGCCCCCTCACCCCGGTCCAGGACCGCCCGCATCCGGTCCCTGCCGAAGCGGCCGGCGAGCAGTTCGCGCACGCCCGACCGCAAAGCCCGCTGATCCTCCGAGAGCTGGAAGTCCACAGTCCGCTCAGCGCCCCTTCGGCAGGCCGAGTATCCGCTCGGCGACGATGTTCCGCTGGATCTCCGAGGTGCCCGCGGCGATCGTGTACGAGAGGGAGGAGAGCCGGTCCAGGACCCACTCCCGGTCCAGATCGAGGCCGTCCGCGCCCAGCACCTCGGCGGCCGCCCCGTACAGCTCCTGACGGGCCCGCGAGTAGCGCAGCTTGAAGACGGAACCGCCGGTCCCGGGGACTCCGCCGCTGCGCTGCGCCTCGCTGACGTTCCACTGGGTGAGCCGCCACAGCGCCCGGAACTCCGCGTTCAGCCCGCCCAGCCTGCGGCGCAGCACCGGATCGTCCCAGCGGCCGTTCGCGCGTGCGGCGGCCGCCAGTTCGTCCAGGGTGCGGCGGCAGGCGACGACCTCGCCGACGAAGGCCGTACCGCGTTCGAAGGAGAGGGTGACCATGGTGACCCGCCAGCCGTCGTTCTCCGCGCCGACGCGGTGGGAGAGGGGCACCCGGACCTCGTCGAGGAACATCTCGGCGAACTCGGTGGATCCGGCGAGGGTGCGCAGCGGGCGGACGGTGACCCCGGGCGCGTCCATCGGCATGGCGAGCCAGCTGATGCCTCGATGTTTCGGCGCCGCCGGGTCCGTGCGTACGAGCAGTTCGCACCAGTCGGCGACCTCGGCGTGCGAGGTCCAGATCTTGCTGCCGCTCACCACGTAGTCGTCGCCGTCGCGGACCGCGCGGGTGCGCAGGGCGGCCAGGTCGGAGCCGGCGTCCGGCTCGCTGAAGCCCTGGCACCAGATCTCGTCCCCGCGCAGGACCGGCGGCAGCCAGCGGGCCCGCTGGGCGGCGGTGCCCTCGGCGGCGATGGTGGGCCCGGCGTGCAGCAGCCCGACGAAGTTCGCGCCGACGTACGGGGCTCCGGCCCGCTCCGTCTCCTCCAGGAAGATGAGGTGCTGGGTGGGGGTGGCGCCCCGGCCGCCCGCGTCGGGCGGCCAGTGCAGTCCGGCGTACCCGGCGTCGTACAGCGTCCGCTGCCAGTGCGTGTCGTACGCGCGGCGGGCGGGCCAGTCGTCGGGGGACGGTTTCGCGGGCAGCCCGGGGAGCACCGAGGCGAGCCATTCCCGCAGCCTCGCCCGGAACTCCTCCTCTTCCTCCGTGTACGCGAGATCCACGCCCGGCGCCCTACTTGGCCCGGTCGCGGTCGAGATCCAGACCGAGCATCCGGATCGCGTTTCCGCGCATCAGTTTGTAGACGGTCTCCTCGTCCAGTCCCTTGACGTGGTCGAGGGCGACCTCCTTGGTGTGCGGGAAGGTCGAGTCGACGTGCGGGTAGTCCGTCTCGAAGGTGGCGTTGTCGCGGCCGACGACGTCGAGGGACGCGATCCCGTGCTTGTCGCGGAAGAAGCAGCAGAACATCTGCCGGTAGTAGTACGTGGACGGCGGCTCGGGGATCAGACCGCGCACCCCGCCCCAGGCCCGGTGCTCCTCCCAGACGTCGTCGGCGCGTTCCAGGGCGTACGGGATCCAGCCCATCTGGCCCTCGCTGTACGCCAGTTTCAGCGTCGGGAACTTCACCAGGACCCCGCTGAAGAGGAAGTCCATCATCGAGGCCATCGCGTTGTTGAAGGAGAGCGACGCCTGCACGGCCGGGGGCGCGTCCGGGGAGGCGGCGGGCATCTGGGAGCTGGAGCCGATGTGCATGTTGACGACCGTGCCGGTCTCCTGGCAGACGGCGAAGAACGGGTCCCAGTAGCCGGTGTGGATGGACGGCAGTCCCAGGTAGGTGGGGATCTCGGAGAAGGTGACCGCCCGCACCCCGCGCGCGGCGTTGCGCCTGATCTCCGCGACGGCGAGGTCGATGTCCCAGAGCGGGATGATGCAGAGCGGGATCAGCCGGCCGCCGCTGTCGCCGCACCACTCCTCGACCATCCAGTCGTTGTAGGCGCGCACACAGGCGAGGGCGACCTCCTTGTCGTGCGCCTCGGCGAAGGTCTGCCCGCAGAAGCGCGGGAAGGTGGGGAAGCAGAGGGACGCCTCGACATGGTTGAGGTCCATGTCCTTGAGGCGTTCGGCGGGGTCCCAGCAGCCGGGCCGCATCTCCGCGCGGGTGATGCCCTCCAGGGTCATGTCGTCGCGGTCGAAGCCGACGGCGGCGATATTGCGCTTGTACGGGAACTTCAGGTCCTCGTAGATCCACCAGTCGGTCGGCGGCCCGTCCGGGTCCATCGTGATGACGTACTTGCCTCCCGTGTACGCCAGCTCGCCGATACCCGCGGTGAGCGGCTGCGGGCCGCGCTCGCGGTACTTGGCGGGCAGCCAGGTGGAGAAGAGGTGCGGTGGCTCGATCACGTGGTCGTCGACGCTGACGATCCGAGGCAGTTCCGTCATGGTGTCCCCTTCGGCGCGCTCGGCCTTTGGCTGATGACCCGGCCCATATCTGATGACCCGTCAGATTCAGTTGCGCACCCAGGCTAGCCCCGCACCCCTGGACCGACAAGGCGCAGCGCTCTACGCTCTCCGGACTATCTGACTAACCGTCAGTTCAGAGGGGATCACCGTGGGAGCCGTGAACGACGCGAACACCGGAAACACATCGACGGGCGGCGCGGAGGCGGCCGGAAGCACGGACACCGCACGGAGCGCGGACGCGACACGGAGCGCGGACGCGGCACGGAGCGCGGACGCGGCACGGAGCGCCGCGGACCTCGCGCACGCGCTGGGCGCCTCCCGCACCTTCTGGGAGCTGATCGAACGCCGCGCCGCCCTGACCCCGGACCGCCCCGTGCTCCTCCAGGGCGACCGCGAACTGACCTTCGGCGAGCTGCGGGAGCGCGCCGAGCGGGTCGCCGCAGGGCTGTACGAGCGGGGCGTGCGCCCCGGCAGTGTGGTCGCCTGGCAGCTGCCGACCCGGCTGGAGACGGCCCTGCTGTCCTTCGCGCTGACCCGGCTCGGAGCGGTACAGACCCCGGTCATCCCGTTCTACCGGGACCGCGAGGTCGGGTTCGCGCTGCGCGAGTCACGGGCGGAGTTCTTCGCCGTACCGGGACTCTGGCGCGGCTTCGACCACACGGCGATGGCGCACCGGCTCGCGGCGGAACTGGAACACCCGCCGCTGGTCCTCGACGCGTACGACTCGCTCCCGGACGGCGATCCCTCGCTCCTGCCGCCCCCTCCCGCGCCCTGTGACGGGGAGGCGGTGCGCTGGATCTACTGGACCTCGGGCACCACGTCCGACCCGAAGGGCGTGCTGCACACCGACCGCAGCCTGATCGCGGCCGGATCCTGTCTGGCGCACGCGCTGCGGCTGTCGCCCCAGGACGTGGGCTCGATGGCGTTCCCGTTCGCCCATGTCGCCGGCCCGGACTACACCGTGATGCTGCTGCTGTACGGCTTCCCCGCGGTGATGTTCGAGCAGTTCGCGCTGCCGGACGCGCTGGCGGAGTACCGGCGCCACGGGGTGACCGTGGCGGGCGGTTCGACCGCGTTCTACTCGATGTTCCTGGCCGAACAGCGCAAGGACCCGGACCGGAGGCTGATCCCCACCCTGCGGCTGCTCGCGGGCGGCGGGGCACCGAAGCCGCCGGAGATCCACCACGCGGTCGTCCGCGAGATGGGCGTCCAGCTCACCCACGGCTACGGCATGACCGAGGTCCCGATGATCACCATGGGCGCCCCGGACGACACGGCGGAGAACCTCGCCCTGACGGAGGGCCGCCCGCCCGCCGGCATGGAGATCCGGATCACCGACGAGACCGGCAAGCCGCTCCCGCACGGCACGGAGGGCGAGGTACGGCTGCGCGGCGAGGCCGTGTGCCGGGGCTATCTGAACCCGGACGCGTCGGCCCCGGCGTTCGACGCCGAGGGCTTCCTGATCACCGGCGATGTCGGCCGGCTCCAGGAGAGCGGCCATCTCACCCTGACCGGCCGCCTCAAGGACATCATCATCCGCAAGGGCGAGAACATCTCCGCCAAGGAGATCGAGGACCTGCTCCACCGCCACCCCGGCGTGGCCGACGCGGCGGTGATAGGACTGCCGGACCCGGAACGCGGGGAACGGGTCTGCGCGGTGATCGAACAGCCCCCGGGGGCAGCAGCCCTGACACTGGCGGAGATCGCCGGACACCTGCGCACCGAGGGCCTGTCGGTGCACAAGCTGCCCGAACAGCTGGAACTGGTGGACGCGCTGCCGCGCAACGAGACGCTGCACAAGGTGCTCAAGTACAGACTGCGGGAGCGGTACGCCTGATCCGGCTTACCGCAGCGCTTCCAGTTCGGCCTGGAGGTCCGGGTCGTCCAGGCCCGGCAGGGTGTAGCCCACCGGCTCCTCCCACTCGATCTCGCTGTCGTCGATCGCCACGCGCCACTCGGCGTCGGGCACGGCCCGGCGCAGCTCGGTCATCGAGCCCAGCAGGTGGCGGGTCTGCGGCAGATAGCGGGCGGGATCGTTGGTGAACTTGGTGCTTCCCGAGAGAACCTCGTCGGGATCGTCCTCGCCGGGCTCGTACAGGTAGAGCCCTTCCTCGTCGTCGTACGGATACGTGGCTCCGCGGGCGGTCACGACCTGCTGGACGGCATCGTTCTCGGCCGGGCTCAGGGGTGTGTCACGGCGGGCCGAGTAATAGAGGGAGACGCTCATGGGTGGAGCGTAGAACGCGTCACTGACAACGCCCCGCGGTCCGGGCGCGCGGGGGTGGGGCACGGACGGCGCGACAGCGCGTCCGCACCCCGCCCCCGACCGGAGAACGGGAGAACGGGAGAACCGCGAAGCCGGAGAACCGGTAACCGGTAACCGGGAGCCTCGCGGCGGCGGGGCCGGAAGCCCGGGAAGGCGGTTACGCGTCCGGGGCGATCACCGTGAAGTAGACGGCGAACGCGGTCACCGCGTCGCTCTCGGCGATCCGGCCGTCCCCGTCGGTGTCCAGGCTCCGGGCGGCGACGCCCGCGATCTCCTCGCTGGCGCCGAGCACCCGCAGCACCCGCTCCACGGCCGCCACCGAGGCGGCCCCGTCGTTCTCGCGGTCCGCGACGGCGATGGCCGCGCGCAGGAAGGGGCGGGCGATCTCCGCGAAGCGCTCGGGGTTGTCGCGCAGCCGTTTCACGGCCCCGCCCACGAACTCCTCACGGGTGACGCGCTGGTCCCCGTCCACGTCGGCGATCCCCGCCATGCCCTGCCAGAACGCCTCGGCCCCGGTGTAGAGCGCCTGGCCCTTGTCGCAGCGGGCCGTCGTACCGAACTCGGCGAGCAGACGGGCCGCGGCTGCGTTGAAATCGGCGCGATCGATGTATCCGTTGCCGTCCTGGTCGAAGGCGGCGAACCGGTGCGCGATCTTGCGCTCGTACTCTGCGCTGTCCATGCGGGGAGCGTACGACGCCCGGGGCCATCACGTGTCACGGACGCCCACCGCCCATATGACAACCTGGCGTTAAGTCAGCCCTTGTCCCACCCTGTCAGGCGGACAGCGGCTGGGCTTCCTCGTCCACCGCCGACGCCGCGTCGGGGTAGACCGAGAAGAGGCGGCGTACCCCGAGGGCGGCGAGCACCCGGTTGACGTGGGAGCCGTCCTCCGCGCCCCGGGCCGGGAGGATCAGCCGCAGACGGCCGCCGCAGGACTTCATCAGACGGCGCGAGGCGATCAGCACGCCGACCCCGCTGGAGTCGCAGAAGAAGACGTCCGACAGATCGAGCACCACGTCGTGCCGGCCCTCGGCGACCGCCTCGTGGACGGACTGACGCACGACGGGTGAGGACACGAGGTCGAGTTCACCCCGGATCTCCAGCACGGTCCATGAGCCCTGCTCGGTCTCGTCCACCTTCAGTGTCACGCGACTGGACCTCTCGTTCCGGGGGCTCCCGACGATCCGGAAGATTCCGTTCCTTCTCGCGGCTGCCCCACCGCACATCCATGAAACACCGACCCGCTCACCCGTGCACAGAGGGTTTCCTGCGGAAATGATCACTTCAGCACGTTCCTCCTGCTCAGGAACGCCCAAGGGTGAGGCATTCCCTACCATCTCCGGCCCTTCTGCGGGCAGAGTTGACGCAAAGAGGCGTGATCGGCGACCGTGCCGACTAGATTCGGGGTGACGAGCGGCACAGGGCAGGGCAGGGCAGAGCGGGACGGAACAGGCCGGACACGGCAGGACACAGGGGCAGGGCTGGGGCTGGGGATTTCATGGCGAAGGACACACCTCCCCGCTGGGACCGCAGGATGCAGCAACGGCTGGCCCGCGGCGAGGCGGCGGCACTCGGCGAGCTCTACGACCGGTTCGCCTCCCTGGTGCACAGCCAGGCCCACCGGATGCTCGACGACGAGGACGCCGCCGACCTGGTCACCCGCGAGGTCTTCGGCCAGGTCTGGGAGAACCCCGAGGCGTACGACCCGAAACTGGGTTCGATGCGGTCCTGGGTGACCCGGCTCGCCCACCGCCAGTCCGTGCAGCGGCTGCGCAGGACGGAGGCCTCCTCGTACGAGGAGGAGCACGGGCACGGCGCCGTCCCCGACCCGGCGGAGCTGGAACAGCGCGTGCTCAGGGCCACCGCGGCGGCCCGCGCCGACTACATCGTCGCCTCCATGCCGGCCCCGCTGCGGGCGGCACTGGAGCTGGCGTACATCCAGCGCCGGGACTACCGGCAGACCGCCGCCGACCTCGGGGTCACCGAGGACGAGGCCCGCCGGCGGCTCCGGCTGGGACTCCAGCTGCTGTCCACCGCGAACACCCGGCCCCTGGAGGGGTCCTCGCCGCCCGGGTACGGACGGGCCCTGTGACGGCCGACGGCAACGGCCGCGAACGCCGCGGGCGCGACGACGGGGTCCAGGGCGCACCGCGCATACCGGGACCCCGTGGCGCCGCGGACGACCTCGCCCTCGGCTCCGTACCGCGCCCCGCTCCCCCGCCCCTACGGGACGAGCCCCCGGCCCGGGTACCCGCCCCCTCGACGGAACCGGAGACTCCGATGGCGGCGGCCACGCCGGTCCTCTCCCACCAGGTCCTCAAGGCCCTCCTCGGCGCCTGGGCCCTCTCGGCCTGCTCGCCCGAGGAGACGACGGCCGTCGAGGATCACCTCACCGAGTGCGCCGCCTGCGCGGACGAGGCCCTGCGGCTGCGCGACGCGGTGGGCCTGCTGCACACCGACCGCTCCCTGGACCTCGACCCGGCGCTGCGGTCCCGGGTGATCGACGGCTGCCTGGGGCGCCGTCCCGCCGGAATCCCGGTGCCGGACTGGGTCGCTCCGTACGACGCCGAGACCGCGCGGCTCGATGCCCTGCTCCGGGACATCGGCGACGCGGAATGGCACGCCCCGGTGCGGCTGAGGTGGTTCGAGGACGAGCGGGCGGTCCACCGCAGGACGACGGTCGCCGGGGTGATCGGCCATCTGACGACCGTGGACGGGCTGGTGTCCGCAGCCCTCGGGCTGGGCGACCCGCTCGGCCCCGGCGTGGTGCCGCTCCCGCCCACCGAGCGCACCGAGGCGTACTGGTCGGCCGCGCGCCTGCCACCGACCCGGGCCGTCCGCGAACCCTGGCGCGACCAGAGCCACGAGCTGATCCGTACGGCGTCCTTCGCGGGCCGCGACATCGCGGAGCTCTCCGTCCCGTACGGGGACTTCGCCCTTCCGCTCCAGGATTCGCTGCTGGACCGGGCCTTCGAGTGCTGGGTGCACGGCGGGGACATCGCCGACGCGGTCGACTACCCGTACGGGGATCCCTCCGCCGCCCATCTCCACCGGATGATCGACCTGGCGGCACGGCTGCTCCCGGCCACCCTCGCCGAGCGCCGTCGTGCCGGTCTCGCCGGACCGGCCAGGGATCTGGTCGCCGCCGGAGCACCGGGCCGCTCGCTCCATCTGGAGGTCGAGGGACACGGCGGCGGCAACTGGTACATCGCGCTGGACTCCCCGGCCGCCTTCGGCTCGCCCGACCACTCGGTGGCGCAGGTCGCGCTCGACGGGGTGGAGCTCTGCCGGCTCGTCGCGGGCCATATCTCGCCGGAGGACGCGGCGGCGGGCCAGGAGGGCGACCGCGAGGCGATCAACGACGTGCTGTTCGCGGCGGCCTCGCTCAGCCGCCTGTGAGCGTGTGGCTGCTGGGCCCGTGAGCCTGTGAGCCTGTGGCGAACGCGCGCTTCCTCACTCGAATGAACAAGACGTTAGGCAAGGCGGGCGACGAATACCGCGTCGGCAGGCACAACGAGCGTCCGGCGCGTTTCCAGCTCGCGGCCTGGCCCACGGCCAAGGGCGAGGAGACGGGATCTGCGGGACGAGTCGAGGAGATGGCCGGATGATGGCGGACCCGAACATGGTCTTCTGACGAACCTGCATCGCGCGCACCACCCGCCGTCCATCTATGCCAAAACCGTCCCACCTCAAGCGCCCAATACCGTGGGCGAGTTCGACGGCCCCGGCCTGTAATGCCCAGGTGAAATCCTGATTGCCGACCAAACGAATCCCGCGCTGCCGGTTCAGCTCCGTTCCGCCCAGTAGTCCACCAGCATCTCGGTCGGCCAGGCGGGCTCACGAACCGCGCCGCGCGGCCCCATCATGGTGAAGAACGGTGACACGTCGTAGATCTTTGTGCCGACCACCGCGTCCAGATCGGTCACCCGGAGCCGAAGGCCATCAACTTCCAGCAGACGAGGGAAGCTCTGAGCCAGCTGGTTGGGGCGCCGGTGGTTGCGGTGCGCGAACGTCCCCGTGGCCGGCCACTGCGCGTTCCCCCGCGGGCTCCGTGCGTGGTACTCGACATCGTCAGGTGATGCCTGGTCGAAGTGCCACACCACCACCAGGTGGGAGAACTCCTCCAGGCCCTGCACGGAGTCGATGGGGAAATCTGTCTTGTCGAGCTGGATCACGGACTCGACGCCACCCCAGTAGTCATCGGCCACCTCGGTTCGGCCGGCGACGACTTCCCCGATCGGATTGATGTCCAAGGCCATGGTCCCGTCCTCTCGACTCGGATGTACGGACGCTGGCGATCAATCTACTTGGGCGAGATACGAGGCGGCGCGGGCATCGAGGACTCCTACCGTAGGGATGCCGCGCTTGCGGTAGGGCGACAGTAGGTGTCGCATCTCGACGACCCCCTGCCGGGCGCGGCCCGAGTAGATTCCGTCCTCCATAGCGTCCAGGACGCTGGTCCACGTCGCGCACGCTTCTTCCACACCACCGTGGGCGATCTGCGTCGCGCCCAGATATCCGAGGGTGACCGCGTGCGTGCGCCTGAATTCAGCACCGCGCGTGCGCACTGAACGGCGAAACTCTTTCACGGCTTGCTGGCGGTCACCCAAGTCCCGCAATGTGCAGGCTGTTTCATGAGCGAGAGACGCTTCTCCGAAGAAGAAGGTCCGATCGGGCTCCTTGATCCCGTCATGGGCGTTGGATAGATCATCCTCGGCTCGCAACAAGGCTTTAGCGGCTTGGTCGTTGTGTCGGTTCGCTGCGAGGGCCCGCGCGTGCACGACGCCCAGGAGGGCTCGCTCCCGAGGGGTGGCGGCTGCGTACCGTTCCCCGTGAACCGACGCCTG
Source organism: Streptomyces sp. NBC_00654 (assembly GCF_026341775.1). Lineage (NCBI taxonomy): Bacteria > Bacillati > Actinomycetota > Actinomycetes > Kitasatosporales > Streptomycetaceae > Streptomyces > Streptomyces sp. NBC_00654. Next base: position 815,211 of record NZ_JAPEOB010000003.1, read on the forward strand.
CGCGAGTTGGAGAGCTTCGCGGCGAAAGCCCATGTCGAGCGCTTGGTGGGCCATGGCCCTCATGATGTGCCCGCTCAGGGGCGCGTCCCCGGACCGGGCTGCCAGTTTCACCGCGATATTGAATCGCTGGAGCGCAACTGCGTGCTCGCTGTTGTCGAAGGCCATCCAGCCCGCGACATAGGCGAGTTCGGCTGAGGCCGAGAACATGGCGCGACGGGTCTCGTCGTCAGTGAAGCGCCCCCGGAGAAAGCTGTGAGCTTCGTGCTTCAGGTATTCGTCGACGGCACGCCGACCATGTCCGCCTCCGCGTCGTTGGTCCATGCGCGAGAATGCCAGGGTCAGCTCCCGCACGGTCTCGACATCCCCATGGCCGACCCGCTTCCGAGCCGCGGTCTCCTCCGCCGGGGGCTCCACCATGGCTGCCCACCATGTAGCGTCCGGCAAGATCAGCGCCGCCGACGAATACACGCCACCTGCCAGCAGTCGACGCCGGTCCGTGTCCACGCCACTCCCCAAGTCGCTCAGCGCGATCAGAGGATCGACGCGCCAGTCCAGCGCTTCCTGCGCCGGCGAGGTGGCGGCTGCGAATCCGACTTCTTGTGGCGTGATCTTACGCTTCAAGCGACGGGACAGCGCCTGGCACAAGATAGCCGGAGCGATCCCTGAAGGCTGGACGCCTCCGACCCACATGCTCACGTGGGAGCGTCCGATCTTGGAGTTCTCCAGTACTTCGCCGTTCAGTGTCTCGACGGCGACGCGGTTGTACGCAGCGGTGGCCTGAGCCCGTGACCAGCAAGCTTCCAAGAGGAGCGAGGCCAGTCGCTCATTTCTCTCGCGCGCCATTCTGCGCCCCCGGACCCGAAAACGATCTTTGACCACGTTGGCCGACCCGCCCTGTCGGGCAGCGCGGGGACGAGCACCTGTTCACCGTAGTGCTCAACTATTGCCTGGCGCAGGAAAGATGCTCCACAGTCACCCCGCTTGAAGCTTCGGTTTCGGTGCCGAGAACTCGCAACGCGATCATGGTCGGTCCTCCCGAGACGGCTCCAGCAGACAAGGCTGCCGATGAGGAAGACGAAGACCCCGCACCGACCAGCCGACCGTTGACGATCTTTGACCACCTTGACCACCCCCAAGCCCTTGACTCCATTCCGGGCGCTGCGGATTAGCGGTTCCCTCTTGTAGGCCAGCTACTCGACAAGCGGGAGCACCCCACATGAACGCCTCCACCGGCACAGAAGACGCCATGGGCGCCGAACGCCTGGCCAGCGTCGGTCTGCCACGGAACCGCGTCCCTCTGGAAAGGCCGCTCGTGATGCCGGAGGGCGTGAGAGTTGAGCGCCCGCCTCACGATCTCTCCCACGGCGTGCCAAGGGGAGGAGCATGATGAGCACTGCAACGTCCGCCGTCGTCGTGACCGCGTGCGAAGTACGGCATGGAATTGGTCCCGGTTTCGCGGTCGCTTTCGCCCCTGACGAGCGGCGAGTGGCGCACATGCGCAAGATCACCGAGGCTCATCTGCGGTTGTGGCGGGTGCCGGAGCCGACTGCCGAGAACGTGATTCTCGCGGTGTCGGAGCTCGTGACCAACGGCATCCAACATGGGCACTGCGCTATGAGGCTGAACGCCCTCTGCCGGGACGGCGTACTGCGATTCGAGGTTACGGACGGCAACCCGAGTCCCGCTCAACTCTCCCAGGCGGACGATGACGACCTTTCCGGCCGCGGGCTCTTCGCCGTCGCTGCGCTCGCCCGCGACTGGGGGGTCAGCGACGACGGCTACACCACCTGGTGCGACTTTCGCCTCTCCTCAGGGAGGCCCTGATGACCGCCCTGGCGTGCGAGAGCGCTGCTCCGATTCTCGTGGCAGCATTCGCGAGCGACATCGCGACAACTAGTCGAGTCGACCTCGGTCTGCGCCGCTTCCTGGCCTCCGATGCGATCACCGTCGAGTTGTACGACGACCTGGAGACCATCCTCGGCGAGGACGCCGCGCGCCTTTCCCCGGAGGAAAGCGCGGTCATCTCGGCCCGGCTGCGGCATGTCACCCCGTCACTCAGAGAAGTGGTCGAGCGCTCGCTGACCCCTTACCCACCGCAGATGGACGACGTCATGGTCCGGAGCGTCGGGTTCCCTGGCCCAGGCGATGCCTACGGCCACCTGGTGCGCTTTGCCACGCGGGGCCCCGTGGGGTGTTCTTCGGCTATTCCCCAACAGTCCCGCCCCTCCCCGTTGGCACGGGCCGGGGCCGCGTGGAAAGGAGGCCTTACGTGTTCATCGACTTCCCGAGCGAACTCGAAGCCGCTCTGATCGACTCTTCGCTTCCGCCATGGCAACTGGACGGGTCGTTCCTGGCGCAGTCCACCATGGAGGAATACCGGACCGCGCTGACGGCCATCCCGCGATTCGAGGAGACCGCCGCGGCCCTGCGCCACGCGTTGACCGGGAAGGGCGGCGGGTACGCCGTACTGCGCCTGGGGAACCTCGTCAAGGTGCTGGGGTCCGGCGTCCGGTTACGGCGGCTGGCGACCGGATTCGCGGCCGAGGTAGCAATCCCCTTCTCACCCTTCCCGCGGTGGCCCCTGTGGAAAGACATCGGCGTCAAGGTCAAAAAGGACCCCGGCAAGTCCAGCGGCATCGGGTACAACGCGTTTCATATGGACCTGGTGAACGCGCGCCTGCCCCCGGATTACACCACGCTCCTGTGCATCCGCTCCGATCCTCTCGGCGGTGGCCCCAGCATTCTCTCGGACGCCCACGCTGCGGTGGCGCGGCTGTCGGAGAACAGCCGCACTCTGCTGGCCGAGTCGGCCTACCACTACGGGACCTTCTTCGACCTGTTCGGCGTGGGCGAGGAATACAAACCGTTCCCGATCCTGGACAGCTCGGAGCTGGACGAAGGGTTCATCCGGTTCACCGCCAAGATGCTGTCGAGGTCGGATCTCGGCCAGGCGCACGCCGACGCGGCCAAGGAACTTGCCGTGGAACTCGTCCGGGGGCAGGTCTCCTTCGCGCTCCAGCCCGGGGACTTCCTCATCGTGAACCAGCGCCGGTTCCTGCACGGCCGGGAAGCGCTCCACGACGGTCAGGAGACCGTGCCGGTCGCCGATCGGCGGCTGCTCCTCCAACTCTTCCTGCGCGCGAGGGCCGACGACGGCCCGCCGCGTAGCCGGCCCAAGGCACACCGGTGACCCGCCGAGTCCCGCCCCCAGGCCCAGCCCCCGAACACGCGGCACGGCCACAGGGTGGGGCCCGGTCGGGCACACCCGGAAAAAGTCGCGCACCCCGCTCCCCAGGCCTGTGCGCACTAGATGCGCGAGTTGCGCAACGACTGCCACACGGCGCCGGCCAGTGCCCGCGTCGCTCGCGGGACCGACAGGTCCTCGTGCTGGCGGTAGAGGGTCCAGTTGTATTTGACCAAAGACATCTTGTTGGAAGACAGCGATCCCGCCTGACCAGCCCGGTACACCGCAAGCGGCTCAGCCAAGCCGCGGGCATCAGCGCCGTCCCGCATAATCGACAGCCACAGCGCGTAGTCCTGGCGCTTGCGCATCTCTGGCATGAGCCTGGTGCCCAGGACGTTACGGTCGTACATGGCGGTGAGGGCGCCGATGTAGTCCCGGCGCAGCATCGCGTGGTAGTCCACATGCTCTCGCGCTTGGATCACCCGCCCGTTAGGCACCCAATCGGTGCTCTCGCCGTCGTAGTCGGCGTCCATCTTGAAGTAGCTGGTGAACGTCAGCGGCGCATCGCCCTCGGCAGCGAAGGCGAGCTGCTTTTCGGTCTTCTCCGGCAGCCACATGTCATCGGAGTCGAGGAACGCCACGTAGTCCCCACGGGCTCGCTCGATCGCGAGATTGCGAGCCCGGCCCGCGCCACCCCGCTCGGGTGCCGACTGCGGCAGCACGCGCTTGTCCTGGGCGGCGAACTCGCGCAGCAGATCCATCGAGCTGTCGGAGGACTGATCATCGGTGACCAGCAGCTCCACGTCGCTGTGCGTCTGTGTGAGCACCGATCGGACGGCCGCGCCGAGGGTGGCCGCCGAGTTGTAGACGGGCATCACGACAGACACCAGAGGCACAGCACATCTCCTTACCAGATCAGGAATGACGGTCCATTCAAGCACCGCAACCGAGGAGGAGCTGACATGCAGATAGTCGTCGCTGGTCAGGGCTACGTAGGGCTTCCGCTGGCCGTACGCGCCGCAGAGGTGGGGCACCGCGTGATCGGCTACGACGTGGACGCTCACCGAATTCAGCAGCTCGCCGCCGGCCACTCCTACGTCGAGGACGTGACCTCCGCGCGGCTGCGCGCCGTGCTGGACTCCAGGGACTACTCGGCGACCACCGACGCTTCCGCGCTGGCCGGTTTCGACATCGCGGTGATCACCGTGCCGACCCCACTGCGGGACGGCGTACCCGACCTGTCCTACATCGAGACCTGCGCCCGGACCCTGGGCGAACACCTTCGTCCCGGCGCGACCGTGGTCCTGGAGTCCACGACCTACCCCGGCTGCACCGAGGAACTGTTGGTGCCGATCCTGGAGAAGGCATCGGGCCTGTGGGCCGGGGACGACTTCCTGGCCGGGTTCAGTCCCGAGCGTATCGCTCCAGGGAACAAGCGCTGGTCGTTCGACGGGACACCGAAGGTGGTGTCCGGGATCGACGCCAAGTCGCTCAACGTGATCAAGGGGTTCTACGACGGGATCTTCCAGACCACGGTCCCTGTGTCCGGGCCCAAGGTCGCCGAGCTGGCGAAGCTGCTGGAGAACACCTTCCGGCTGGTCAACATCTCGCTCATGAACGAGCTGGCGACGCTTGCGGCGCCCCTCGGCGTGAACCTCTGGGAGGCGATCGACGCTGCCGCGACCAAGCCGTTCGGCTTCACACGGTTCACCCCGGGGCCGGGAGTCGGCGGGCACTGCCTGCCCGTCGATCCGCTGTTCCTCTCCTGGAAGGTCGAGCAAGAGCTTGGGACCTCCTTCCGGTTCGTGGACCTCGCCGACGACGTGAACCGGCACATGCCCGACTACGTCGTTCAGCGCGTCGTGGACGGCCTCGACAAGCGCGGCCTGCCGGTCAAGGGATCGCGCATCCTCCTGCTCGGCCTGACTTACAAGTACAACGCCACCGACCTGCGCAACTCCCCTTCAGCGAGAATCGCCGAACTCCTCACCGGCCTCGGCGCCGATGTCCGCGGCGCCGACCCCAACGTCCAGGAGAGCGACACCAGCAAGCTGAACGTGCCCTGGGTCGATGCAAGCCTGCAGGAGGTGGCCGCCACCGATGCCGTGGTGCTCCTCATGGACCACACCCAGTTCGACCTCACCATGATCGAGACGAACGCGTCGTACGTTCTCGACTGCCGCAATCGCCTGTCCGGAACGAACGTCGAAACCCTGTAACTCCCGCACTCCCCTGGCCCGCCGCTGACTTCAACCCCAGGAGTTCTCTTGCGCGACGAATGGGAGCACGCCCACACGGACTACACCAAGCCCGCGCAGCGTCCAGCTCCGGCCTCTCTGGCCGAGAGTGAGGACGACTGGCGTCGCTGCCTGGAAGGTGACACCCCCAATGGCTGGCTGATCCAGCACAGCGCGATGACCGAAGCGCTCGCCAGCGGCCGGCCCATGTACTTGCTGCACACCACCAAGCACATCTCCGCCATCCGCAACAGCGGTGAACTGCACGTCTCCACCGGATGCCTGGTCGGAGCCCTGTACTGCTCCCCGCTCGTCCGCCAGCGCGAGGGATGGCGCCCGCACAACCTCGGCGCGTACCTCATGCAGACGAAGCCGAACACCACGCCCATCATCTTCGAGGTCACCTCGGACGCCCCGATCCCTACCAAGGGCGTGGACTACCTGCACCTCGGCGCCATCCACCTGCGCACGTACTTGCGCTACCAGAGCTTCCTCACCCCGGCCGAGAACGACCATCTCGAACGTGCCCTGACGGCCGGGCTCCGCACCGCGGCTGTGTTCCTCGATACGGCCCTGCGCAACGCCGCCGGCTTCGCCACCAAGGCAACGGAGTTCATCGACCAGTTGGCTGCCGCCGTGCCCGCCGTACCGTTCCTCGGCTATCTGTACTTCGAGGTGCTGTCCGAGTACCTGATGCTCCACTCCGCGACTCCAGAGACCAAGTCCTACGCCCAGGCCGGAGAGCTGAACAACTGGCTGTACAAGAGGCTCGCGTTTGCCGCAGTGGACGGCATGCACGAGTTGTTCGACCTGGCTCGCTTCCAGCCGTGCCACCAGCAGCTCGTCCAGCTCATCGACGGCGTGGAACCGGCTCTCGTCCCAGGGGTCGCCGAGTACGTACGGCGGCGGCTGTCCCACCTGTTCTCCCACACGGCGCTGCACCCGTCCCAGGACGCGGCCACGGTCACCTTTCGGGGCACGGATCTCGGCACGCTCCGGGAAGTCGCGCCGGGGCTGATCGGCCAGATGGTCTTCCGCGAGATCCGGTACATGCCGCGCTACCAGCAGCTCTACCACTGCTTTGAGAAGGCCAAGGCACTGGAGGCGTGGGACTACTGGAACCACGTGGGTATCCCCACGCCCTTCAACGGCATCCTTCCCAAGGGCGAGATCGGGATACACCCCGTCTACCCCCGGTCGGCCATCCGGGCGTGGACGGCCACGCAGGACAGCAAGGGCTTCCTGCATCCCGCCCAGGAGGTCGCCGCCGTCTTCACGCCGCACCTCGCGTCGTGGTGGGCGCCACCTCGTCATCGTGGACAGAAGCCCACCGCCGACTCACGGATCACGGTGGACCGAGGAGCCCCGTCTCCGCTCCCCTCCCACCGGTCATCCATCAAAGGGATCTCCGCATGATTATGAAACCCTTGTCCATCCTTACCGGCATCAACCGCACTTCCGAGCCGTCGTCCGGGAGCCTGATCCTCGTCAACGACCTCTACCGCGCCATGCCCGACACCCATACGATCTACCTCGGCAGGAGACCGGTCAATCAAGAGTGGAAAGCCGCGTTCGATCACCTGATCCCCCTCTCGACGACGAAACGCCCCCAGGGCCCCGGCTTCGACGACTACGTGGACGAGCTAACACAAGAGGTAGGGGCGCTCATTGAGCAGCTCAGGCCGGACGCCATCCACGCCCAGAACGTCGGGTTCGCACTCAGCCTGGCCTTCAGCCGTACCGCCGGCACCATCCCGATCGTCTCGATCGCCCACGGCCCCGAAGTGATGGCGGCCGAACGCAACGCAACGGAACACGCGGTCATGCTCGAAGTCGTCGCCGCCAGCGCCGCGATCGTCACCCCGACCTCCGTCCTCGCCGATCACATCGACCGGCTCACCGGGCGCCGTTTCACCGACCGCATCGCCGTCATCCCGTGGGGCATCCGTCTGGCTGATGCCCAGGTACGCGATCAGCCGTCCATAGGGACCGGGCCCCTGTCTCTGGTGCACGCCGGTCGCCTGGACGACAACAAGTCCACGATCACGGCCGTGGAAGCCCTTGCCCTCACCGATCAGCCCCACTGCCTGACCGTGATCGGCAAAGGGCCCCTGCGCGAGCATCTGGAGCAACGAGCTGTCGAACTCGGCCTGCGGGACCGGGTCCACTTCGAGCGGCACCTGCCCCGTGCTGAGCTGTGGAGCCGCCTGCCGAGCTACGACGCCTTCGTGTTCACCACCAGAGGTCTGGAGGCTTTCGGACTCGCCCTCATCGAGGCCCAAGCTCACGGCCTCCCCGTCGTCTACTCTGCTCTCCCTGGCGTGAAAGCAATCCTCGGGAACGCTGGCACGGCCTTCGCCCCCGGCGACCCGCGCTCGCTGGCCGCGGCACTCGACGAGATGGGCCGGGACTTCCATCTGCGCAAGGCCCTGACCAAGGCGTCTCTCACCAACGCGCGCCGGTACGACATCGTTACCACCGGCTGCCAGCTTCGCGAACTGACGCTCCGCCTTATCTCCTCATGCAGGCACTAGCGGGATCGACCGAGACGCCCGGCGGAGCGAAAGGCGGCGGACTCCACCACAGGAGTCGCCCAACGAACGGCTCGCTCGGTCCATCGTGCGACTGGTGCGCGTGCGCGTCGGCCTGCCCGGCGCAGGGAGAGAGGGGAACCCCATCTCGACCATGTTGGCGACGGAGCTCCTCACTCGACGTCGGCGCCTCCCCTTCGGCTCTTGGCTGCCTGGCCGTCCCTCTCCTGGGCGCGCCGAAGGAGTACGGCCTTCTTCTCCTGCGGCATGTCCGCTTCGGTGAGCACAGCCTCATGTCGCGGGCCGGACGGGACTCCCCGGACCCGGCACCGGACCCGGCCCCCGGGACAGCTCTCAGGCGAAGACCACCGTACGGCGGCCGTTGAGCAGGATCCGCCGCTCCGCGTGCCACTTCACCGCACGCGCCAGCGCCTGGCACTCCACATCGCGGCCGATCGCGACGAGCTGGTCCGGCGTCACGTCATGGCCGACGCGCTCGACCTCCTGCTCGATGATCGGGCCCTCGTCGAGGTCGGCGGTCACATAGTGCGCGGTCGCGCCGATCAGCTTCACCCCGCGCGCATGGGCCTGGTGGTACGGCTTCGCACCCTTGAAGCTCGGCAGGAACGAGTGGTGGATGTTGATGATCCGGCCGCTCAGCTGCTTGCACAGGTCGTCCGAGAGGACCTGCATGTACCGGGCCAGGACGACCAGCTCCACGTCCTCCTCGCGCACCAGCTCCAGCAGCCTCGCCTCGGCGTCCGCCTTGGAGTCCTTGGTCACCGGAAGGTGCCGGAAGGGAATGCCGTACGAGGCGACGAGTTCGGCGAAGTCCGTGTGGTTGGAGACGACGGCCGCGATCTCGACGGGCAGCGCCCCGATCCGGGACCGGAACAGCAGGTCGTTCAGGCAGTGCCCGAACTTGCTGACCATCAGCACGATCCGCATCCGGTCCGCGGACCGGTGGATCTGCCAGTCCATCCGGAAGGAGTCGCCGATGGCCGCGAAACTGGCCCGCAGTTTGTCCACCGTCACCGGGGCGTCCGCCGAGAAGTGGACGCGCATGAAGAAGAGACCCGTGTCGTGGTCGCCGAACTGCTGACTGTCCTCGATGTTGCAGCCGGTCATGAAGAGGTAGCTCGACACGGCGTGCACGATGCCCTGTTTGTCGGGGCACGAAAGGGTGAGGACGTACTGCCCGGATACGGCGTCCGAGGCGGCGGGAGAGGCGGGCTGCGGCGCGGTCATCCCCGTAGGGTGCCACACCCGCCCGGTCTCAGGCGGCCCTGGTCATGATGCGGATGACGTCCAGGGAGCGCGGCGGTATGTCCGGATCCTCGGCATCGTTCACGGCGAGCATCACATGGGCCTCGCGGGCCGCGCGTACGGCCTCCGGCCAGCCATGATGTTCGAGATACGCGGATACGGGGGCGTCCGCGCCGACCTGGTGCATGATGCGCAGCACCCGCAGCGCGGCGACATCGACGGCGGCGGCCTCGGCGGAGTCGCGGAAGATCGTTCCGACGTACTTCTCGGCGGACCAGTTGTCGAGCCAGGTGTCCTCGACCAGGCGGTACACGGCGTCGGTGACGTCCCCGTACCCTTCCCGGCCGGCCAGCCAGCACTCGTGGTGGAAGACGGGATCGGAGAGCATGTGCAGCGCCGAGCGCACGTTGGTGCGCCAGCGCCACCACGGCATGTCATTGAGCGGCATGCCGCCCATGGTGGAGGAGCGACGGCCGCGACGGGAAGTGTTCTCCGAACCTTGCTGCACGGTTGTCGATCGTACGTTCCCTTTTCACGTGTACGTACGGGCCCCTGTAATTCACCTCGATGTCACCGAGCGTTGAACGAAGCACACTGTGGCGTTACCCGGGGGGCGGAAACGTTCAGACCCATGACCGGACGGCGACGCCCCACCTCCCCCCGCCCCTACACGTTCGTCACATGTACGGCGGCGGCCGGGGCGTTCCTGATATCCGGCTGCGGTGTGCTCCCTGGGGCCTCGGGGGGCTCCAGGGGGCCCGTCACCGTGATGACGTGGGCGCCCGACCGTTCGGACGACGTGGCCGCGGTGAACATGTCGGGGATGACGGCGATGGCGAGGACGTACGCCCGCTGGGTCAACGGCCAGGGCGGCATCGGCGGACGCCGGCTGAAGGTGATCATCTGCAACGAGGGCGACACCTCGGTCGGCGCGGAGAAGTGCGCCCGGGAGGCCGTCCGGGAGAAGGTGACCGCGGTCGTCGGCTCGTACAGTCGGCACGGGCGGTCCTTCATGGCTCCGCTGGAGGCCGCCGGCGTTCCGTACATCGGCGGCTACGGGGCCTCCGACGAGGAGTTCACCAGCTATGTCTCCTACCCGGTCAACGGCGGCCAGTCTGCGCTCCTCGCGGGCAACGGCAAGCAGCTGGCGGCCGGCTGCGACCGGGTGTCGCTCGTCCGGCCCGACTCGATCGCCGGCGACGGCATGCCGCCGCTCCTCGACGCCGGCCTCCTGGACGCCGAACGGCCCGAGTCCGTCGACATCCTGGCGCCCGAGGACGCCACCTCGTACGACGACCAGGCGGCCAAGGCGCTGGAGCGGGCCGGTGACGGCTGTGTGACGGCGGTGCTCGGCGACCGTACGGAAACCTTCTTCGACTCCTTCCGGCGGCTCGAACCGGAGACCGGCGGGGCGCGGATCTCCTCCGTGCTCGGCAGCGTCGGTCAGCCGCTCATCGACCGTACGGGCGGCCGGAACAGCCCGTTCGAGGGGGCGTACGTCACCGGCTGGTACCCGGACTCGGGCGACGCGCGCTGGGACACGATGCGCGAGGTGATCCGGGAGCACGCGTTCGGCGACAACCGGGTCGACCCGCAGGACACGGGGGTGCAGACCACCTGGATCGCGTACACGGCGCTGCGGGCGGTCATCGAGTCGCTCGGCGGCTCCGAGGTCACCTCCGGCACGGTGACCACCGCCCTCAACCGCGGCGCGGAGGTCGACACGGGCGGCCTGACCCCGGTCCTGCGCTGGCGCTACAAGGACATGCTCGGCTCGTCCGCGTACCCCCGGATCGTCAACGCCAAGGTGACGTTCCAGGTGGTCCGGGAGGGCCGTCTCGTCGCCCAGAAGAAGGGCTTCGTGGATGTCACGGAGACCCTGACGGCGGCCCCGAACGTCAAGGGCTGAGCCGGCGGGCGGGCCGCCGGTACCGCCGCGGCCCGCTCCCCCGTGCGTCCACCGGCCGCCGGTCATCCGGCCGCCGGTCATCCGGCTGCCGGTCATCCGGCTGCCGGTGAACCACCGCGGCTCAGAGCTGGGTGGGGGCGTGCTTCGTCAGGCCGTACTTCTCGGCGATGCTGTTCCACTGGCCCGACGCCTGGACCTTGGCCTTGCTCGCCACGCTGCTGCGTTCGGTGGCCTTCACCGTCTCGTTGGTCGACCTGGCCTTGCCGCCCTTGCAGACCTTCTTGTTGTTCTTGGCCTGCCCGGCCCACGCGGCGTAGTGGTCGTCGGCCGACGCGGACGCCTCCCACGCCCTGGTCAGTGAGGCGGTGAGCGCGGCGTGGTTCGGCAGCTTGTCCACCGTGAGGCCCTGGAGCCTGGTCACCAGATCACGGCGCTGCTGGGCCGCGCCCTTCAGATCGGTGGCCGCCTGGTCCAGCGCCTGGCACGACTTGATCTTCTCCACGGCGCCGATCACCGTCGAACGGCTGTTGTTGCTGTCGGCCAGCAGCTTGTCCAGCGCCTCCGCCTGCGACTTGGCGGGATCGGCGGCCTGGGTGCTCGGCTCGGCCACCGGTGAACTCCCGGCGGCGACCGGCTGCTTGTCGTCCTTCTTGTCGTCGTCGCCACCGCTCATCAGCGCGCCCGCGCCGAGCCCGATGACAGCGCAGCCGACGACGACCGCGGCGATCAGGGGGATCGCCGCGGACCGCTTGCGCGGCGCGGGGCCGTCCCCCCGCCCCCGGGACGGCTCGTGCGGCCCCGCCGCGCCCGGGAACGCCTGCGGCGCCGGCTGGTAGGGCTGCTGCCCGGCCTGCGGGGGCAACTGCCCGCCCTGCGGCTGCTGGTGCTGCTGGCCCTGGTACTGCTGGTGCTGCGGCGGCTGGTGCTGTCGCGTGGCGTCGACGTGCGGCATCTGCTGCGTGGCGCCCGCGGGCGCCTCGCTGCGGAACAGGTTGTCGAACTCCGCGGGCGGCTGCCGGTCCCCCGGCGCCCCGGGCCGGATCCCGTACGGCGCGCCACCGGGCACCGGCGGTATGTACTGCGTCGCGTCCGAGTCACCCGGCTGCGGCGCGGGACCGGACTGCGGCACCTGCCCCAGATACGCGGTGGACTCCGCGGGACGCTCGGGCGGCAGACCGCCGGCGGAAGGCCCCCCGTGGACGGGTCCGGCGCCGCCGGGGACGGGCGCGATGTACTGCGTGGCGTCCGCGTCCCCGCCCGGTATGCCCGCGCCGGGTATCCCCGTGCCCGGTACGGCCTCCGGCGGCAACGGCTGCGCGTAGGGCTGGGGCCGGCCCTGCGACGGCTGGGGCTGGTACGGGCCCGGCTGCTGCGGGGGCTGCTGCTCCGGGACCTGCTGGTACGGCACCGGCTGCTGGTACTGCGCGGGCCGCAGCTGATGGGGCTGCGGGCCCGCCTGCGGCTGCGGCTGCGGCTGCGGCTGCTGCGGCTGCTGATACGGACCCGGCTGCGCGGGCGGCAACGGCTGCGCCTGCGGGTACCCCTGCTGCGCCTGCTGCCCCGGTGCCTGGGCGTCCGGGTGTGGAGGCTGGGCGGACTGCGGCCCCCAGTGCTGCCCCCATGGCTGCCCGCCCGCGGGCGCGGCCTGCTCGGCCGGGCCGCCCGCGTCACCCCCCGGCGTCCAGGGGGCACCACCCTCCGCGGGCAGCACGACACCTTCGTGCGCGGGCCGTACAGCAGGGAGCTGCCGCTCGTCACCCTGTCCGCTCTGCGTCACCGGGACTCCTACGTGTAAACCTACGGAATCGTCGGCTCACGCTATCGGGTGGTTACCCGCCTCCGCCAAGCGCGTGCTGCCACTCACCGCCCCGCCCCCGCCGGGTAACACTCAACGCTCTTGAGGCGCTGTTCATGGGCGACTTCCCGAATCCCCGGTTCAGGCCGCCGCCCGGGACACCGCTCAGGCCGCCTGGAGCTCCAGCCGCGCGCCGAATTCCCGTACCGCGGCCTCGTCCCCGTACGGCATCAGCCGCTGCTGGAGGTCATCGAGATACTCCGCGCCCCGGCTGGAGCGCACCGTCCCCAGCAGCTCCATCGCGCGCATCCCCGTGTGGCAGGCCCGCTCCACGTCGCGCTGCTGCACCTGGGCCGTGGCCAGCAGCACCAGGCCGATGCCGCGACGCCGGGCCCGCGACTCCGGCAGGGCCGCCAGCGCCTCCTTCGCCCGGCGCGCGGCGGCCTCCGCCTGCCCCAGGTCGCGGTGACAGTGCGCCAGTTCGTCCGCGAGATACCCGGCGTCGAAGTGGGCGATCCAGTCCGGGTCGTCACCGGTGTCCGGATCGGCGTGCTCCAGGGCGGCCAGCGCCCGGCCCGCCACCACCTGGCAGGTGCGGGCGTCACCCAGCAGCGCGTGCCCCCGGGCCTCCGCCGCGTGGAACATCGCCTCCGCCCTCGGCGTCACCCGCCCCCGCGCCCCCTCCTGCGCCGCCCGTGCCAGCTGGGCGATCTCCCGGGGGTTGCCGAGCTGTGCGGCGAGATGGCTCATCGACGCGGCCAGCACATAGCCGCCGTACGCCCGGTCCCCCGCGGCCTGGGCCAGGCGGAGCGCCTGGATGTAGTACCGCTGGGCGAGCCCCGGCTGGCCGGTGTCGACCGCCATGTACCCGCCGAGCTCGGTGAGTCGCGCCACCGCGCCGAACAGCTCCCGGCCGACGGTCTCGCGGTAGGCCCCCGAAAGCAGCCCGGAGACCACGCTGTTGAGGTAGTGGACCAGCACCGGCCGTACGTGCCCGCTGCCGAAGCGGTGGTCGAGGTCGACGAGCGCGGCCGTCATCGCCCGCACCGCCTCCACGTCCGCCATGCCGACGCGGGCCCCGGCGGTCCGGGCGACCTGTGGGTCGGCGCCCGTGATCAGCCAGTCCCGGCTGGGTTCGACCAGCGCGGAGGCGGCCACCGCCGAGCCGGTCAGCAGATCGCGGCGGCCCACGTCGCTGCGCCACAGCTCACACACCTGCTCGATGGCGCCGAGGACGGTCGGCGCGAACTGCAGGCCGACGCCGGAGGCGAGGTTCTTGCCGTTGGCCATGCCGATCTCGTCGATCGTGACCGTACGGCCGAGCTTGCGGCCGAGCGCCTCGGCGATGATTCCCGGGGCCCTGCCGCGTGGTTGCTGGCCGCGCAGCCACCGGGCCACGGATGTCTTGTCGTAGCGGAGATCGAGTCCGCGTTCGGCGCCGACCATGTTGACGCGGCGCGCGAGGCCCGCGTTGGAACACGCGGCCTCCTGGATGAGTGTCTGAAGGCGTTCGTTCGGCTGACGGGCTACGAGTGGCCTGGCTGCCATGTGTCCCCCTGGACGGGCATAGATGGGTAAGCGATAAACGAATTCACTTTGGACAGTTGCGCGTTGATCAAAATCGCGGTGATCGGACGCGCCGTTTGCGATGAGGGGATCATTGCCCTGCGGATACTCAAGAAATGCGCATATTCCGTCGGCATTCGGTACGAGCACGGCGAGTTGCTCAGTCCTGCATGGGGCTACCCACACAGTGACGCACCGCCGCACGCGCGCCCCCACCCATGCATCCATGCGCCCCATTCGCGGTACCGATGCGCCGTGGCCCGCCGCATCACGCCCGTAACCCCAGGTGGCGGCGGGAGTTGAGCTGTTCGTGGAAGATCTCATCGGAGTCACCCAAGCCGCCCAGATCCCCCGACAGCGAAGTGAGCAACTCCTCGACGCCGCGGTGCGTTACGCGGAGGAGCGCCACTGGGACGTGTTCCCGGGCACCTGGCTGGAGGCGGTGGACGGGCGGAACCGATGCTCCTGCGGGGACGACGGCTGCGCCGCTCCCGGCGCCCACGCCCCGCGTCCGGACTGGGCGGGCCAGGCGACCGGCAGCGCCGCGGCAGCACGCCGGATGTGGTCCAAGCACCCCAAGGCCTCGGTCCTCCTGCCGACCGGCCGTACGTTCGACGTGCTCGACGTCCCCGAGTCCGCGGGGTTCCTCGCCCTGGCCCGGATGGAGCGGATGGAACTGACGCTCGGTCCGGTCACCTGCACCCCGGACCGCCGGATGATGTTCTTCGTGCTGCCGGGCGCCGCGGCCAAGGTCGCCGACCTGGTGCGGACGCTGGGCTGGAACGCCGAGTCGATCGACCTGACGGGCATCGGAGAGGGCCATTACGTGGCCGGCCCGCCGACCCGGGTCGGCGGGCGCGGTGCCGTCCAGTGGGCCTGCCGGCCCACCCCCGCCAACCGGTGGCTGCCGGACGCGGAGGAGCTGATCAGCCCGCTCGCCTATGCCTGCGCACGTGAGGCCGCGGATGCCCGGACGCGCCTTTCGTAGGGTGGTCCCCAACGTATGGGGATATCGAAAGGCTGTGCCATGCCCGACCAGGCAGATGCACGAGAAACAGATACACAAGAAGAAAAGACCGACGCGCGGGACATACGGACGAGCGGGGCGGGCGGAACGCGTACGGCGCCGCCCGCCGTTCATGTGCGGGGGCTGTGGAAGCGGTTCGGGGAACAGGTCGCGGTGGCGGGCATCGACCTGGAGCTGCCCGCGGGCAAGTTCATCGGGCTGGTGGGGCCCAACGGGGCGGGAAAGACCACCACACTGTCGATGGTCACCGGTCTGCTCCGGCCCGACATGGGGCAGGTCGAGGTCGCGGGCCACGATGTGTGGACGGACCCGGTCGAGGTGAAGTCCCGGATCGGCGTACTGCCGGAGGGGCTGCGGCTCTTCGAGCGGCTGTCGGGACGTGAGCTTCTCGCGTACACCGGACGGCTGCGCGGGCTGCCGGGGGACGAGGTGGACAAGCGGGCGGCCCAGTTGCTGGACGTTCTGGATCTCGCGGGGTCCCAGCACAAACTGGTCGTGGACTACTCCACCGGCATGCGGAAGAAGATCGGGCTCGCCTCCGCCCTGCTGCACAACCCCGAAGTGCTCTTCCTCGACGAGCCCTTCGAGGGCGTCGACCCGGTGTCGGCACAGACCATTCGCGGGGTTCTGGAGCGGTACACCCGCTCCGGGGCGACCGTCGTCTTCTCCAGCCATGTGATGGAACTGGTCGAGTCGCTGTGCGACTGGGTGGCCGTCATGGCCGCGGGCCGGATCAAGGCGCAAGGCACCCTCGCCGAGGTGCGCGGCGACGCGCCCTCGTTGCAGAGCGCCTTCCTGGAACTGGTCGGCGCGGGCGGCCGGGACACCGCGGACTCCCTGGACTGGCTGGGCGGTGCCCGATGAGCGTGCTCGACGCCCCGGCGGGTGCCGCGGCCCCGGCCGGCCGGGGCGAGAGCCTCGTCTCCGTCTTCGTACGGCTCAAACTGACGCTCCTGCGCAACGGGCTGCGGCAGTCCTCCGGACGGCGGGCCGCGTTCATCGCCTCCCTCGTCGTCACCCTGCTGCTCGCCGCGAGCCAGGTGCTCGGGCTGATCCTGCTGCGCGGCAACGAGCAGGTGGGCACCCTCGTCGTGCTGCTCACCGGGGTGGTGGCGCTCGGCTGGGCCGTGCTGCCGCTGTTCTTCCCCAGCGGCGACGAGACGCTCGACCCGAGCAGGCTGGTGATGCTGCCACTGCGGCCCCGCCCGCTGGTCCGGGCGCTACTGGTGGCCTCTCTGGTCGGCATCGGCCCGCTGTTCACGCTCTGCCTGTTCCTCGGCTCGGTGCTGGCTCTGGCGCACGGGGCGGCGGCCGTGGTGTTCGCGGTGATCGCGGTTCCGCTGACGCTGCTGATCTGTGTGGCGCTCGCCCGGTCCGTGGCCACGGCCAACATCCGGCTGCTGACCTCGCGCAAGGGCCGCGACCTGGCGGTACTGAGCGGTCTGGTGATCGCGGTGGGCATCCAGTTCGTCAACTTCGGGGCGCAGCGGCTCGGGCAGGCGGGCGGGCTCGGCGCGCTGGAACCGGCTGCGGACGTGGCGCGCTGGCTGCCCGCGGCCTCGGCGATCGCCTCGGTGGACGCCGCCTCGGACGGTGCGTACGGACCGGCCCTCGCGCAGCTGCTGATCTCGGTGGTGGCCCTGGGGGTGCTGCTGTGGCTGTGGCAGCGGAGCCTGGTGAAGCTGATGACGGCACCGGACGGTTCGACGCTGGTCGCGGCGGAGCCCTCGCGCAAGGGGTCCGGCTCCGGACGCACGGGGCTCGCCGGGCTGCTGCCGGAGGGCCGAACGGCCACGGTGATGCAGCGCAGTCTGCGGTACGTGGCACGGGACCCGAAGACCAAGGCGGCCTGGGTGACGGCGCTGGCGATCGGGATGATCGTGCCGGTGCTCAACGCGGTGCAGGGGGCGGGTTCGGTCTACTTCGCGTGCTTCGCCGCCGGGATGCTCGGCATGCAGATGTACAACCAGTTCGGCCAGGACACCTCCGCGTTCTGGATCGTGGCCCTGTCGATCTCCTCGGCCCGGGACGCGTACGTCGAGCTGCGGGCGCGGGCCCTGGCCCTGCTGCTGATCACCCTGCCGTACACGATTCTGGTGGCCGTGGTGACAGCGGCGGTGCTGGGCGACTGGCGGTCGCTCCCCGGGGTGGTGGGGCTGTCGTTCGCCCTGCTCGGCGCGATGCTGGCGACCGGCGCGGTGGCCTCCGCGACCTACCCGTACTCGATTCCGCAGGACGGCGCGTTCAAGAACGTGGTGCCGGGGCAGGGCGGGCTCGCCTGGATCTCGATCCTGGGCGGAATGGTGGCCTCGGCACTGCTGGCGGCGCCGGTGATCGCCCTGACGGTCTGGATGCACGCGTCGGACCGGCAGGACGCGTTGTGGCTGCTGATACCGGTGGGCGCGGTGTACGGGGCCCTCATCGGCTGGGCCGGGCTGCGGCTGGCCGCCCCGCGCACGGCGGACCGGCTGCCGGAGATCCTGACCGCGGTCAGCAAGGGCTGACCGGGCGGGGCGCCGTCGGCGGGTGGTGCGCCGCCGACGCGCGGTGAGCGGCCGGCGGGCGGGGGCCCGGTCACCGTGCCGGGCCCTGCCGCCGACTGCGGGCTACGGGCTACGGCGCCACCGGCTCCCGCTCGCCCCGGGCGTCCTCGGCCAGTTGCTCCAGGAACGGCTCCACCGCCGCCCGCCAGCCCTCCGGCTGGTCGTAGTGGACGAGGTGTCCGGCGTCCGCCACCTCCGCGTACTGTCCGCGGGGCAGGACGCGGACCATCTCCTGGGCCTCGGCCCGGCCCAGCTCCCCGTCCAGGCCGCGCAGCACGAGGACCGGGCACCGGACCTGAGCCAGCTCCTCCCAGTGCGCGTCGAAGACCCAGGTCGCCCGGGACTTGAGCATCTGACGGCGGGAGAACACGGGGCGCCAGCCGTCCGCCCGCTCGGCCATCACCTCGGCGTAGAACTCACCGCGGGACGGGTTCGGCCGCTCCACCCAGGGATCGTCCTCCCCGAACCACTTCCGTACGTCGGCGAGCGTCGCGAAGGGGACGGGCCAGGAGTCGAACCAGTCGCCCCACTCCCGCTGGGAGGCGGCACCGATGGCGGAGGCCCGCATGTCGCAGATGACCAGGGCCCGGACGAGGTCGGGGCGCTTGGCGGCGAGCTGCCAGCCGGTGAGGGCGCCCATCGCGTGTCCGATGACGGTGACGGGGCCGAGGCCCAGCTGCTCGACGGCGGCCTCGGCGTCGGCGACGTAGGCGTCACGGGTGTACGGCCCGTCCGCAGGCTTCTCGCTGCGGCCGTGGCCCCGCTGGTCGAGGCCGACCGCGCGGTGCCGCTCGGCGAGCCAGCGGGCCGTGGCGGCCCAGTGGGAGGCCCGGCCCATCAGTCCGTGCAGCAGTAAGACTCCCGGCGCGCGCTCCGCCTCCGCGCGTCCTTTGGGCGGATCGGCGAACTCCCACGCCGCGAGACGTACACCGTGGGATCCGGTCACATCGATGCGCTTCACCACAAGCCCTGGCACCCCCTTCTGGTCCTCGATCACCGTATGGACGCGTCCCGCCAGACTATCGAACTCTTATTCGAAAGCTGGGGTCCGCCATGCAACACCCCACGTTCGAGTGACCACCCCCGAGGATTGATGCCCGCCGCCGAGGGGAGATCTTCTCCGGGAGGCGGGCCGCTCGGGGAAAACGGTCCGTAGGGAATGACCTTGAGAGCTCGGGGCTCCGGGTCAGCACGGGGGAGGACCGGCCCCGGCGCCCTCCGGCGCCGGGGCCGCCCCCTGTTCCGGAGGAGCCGGGCGCGCGCCTCCGAGCGCCCGGCCCGCTCCGTACGACAACGATGGCAAGCGGCAGCCGGGGCCGGTCCGTGACAAGGGCGTACGGGAGCGCGGCAGCCACCTTCCGGTGCACATGCCAGTACGACGGGCGCATTCCCTGCTCCCTCCCCGACCGCGCGGCCGAACCCGGCCGGCACCCTCAGGTCATATGCCTGGCCTCAGCCTGGCACGCGAGGCGCGCGGGCGCTGCAATTCCGGACGGAAAACAGAAAGCGGGCGTTACGGCTCGGTTGCCGTAACGCCCGCTTTCCCTGTTCCGTGCAGCGCTCCGCGTACGCGGAACACACCGTTACACGCGCCCCCGCCGCACGCCGGGCGCATACGCGGGGCACCCGCCCCCGCCGGCGCCCCCGTCAGCGCTCCGGTCGCCGCGCCGGCCGGCGCGGTGCGGCGCGGTGCGGCGCGGCGCGTCAGCGCTTGGCGACGAACACGTGCGACGCGACCTCGGCGTCCAGCTCGGCCGCCTCCCCGCTGGAGCCGACGAGCACACCGCCGGGCGACTCCGTCACGCTGACCACGGAGCCGGGCTGCACGCCCGCCCGCCGCAGCGTGTACATCAGCTGGGCGTCGGTCTGGATCGGCTCCCCGATCCGCCGCACCACCACCGTCTTGCCCTCCGCCCCCGGGTCGAGGTCGGCCAGGCTCACCATGCCCTCGTCCAGGAACGGATCGGCCTCGGCCTTCTCGCCCAGCTCCTCCAGACCCGGGATGGGGTTCCCGTACGGAGACTCCGTGGGGTGCCGCAGCAGCTCCAGCACCCGGCGCTCCACGGCCTCGCTCATCACGTGCTCCCAGCGGCACGCCTCCGCGTGGACCTGCTCCCACTCCAGGCCGATCACGTCGACGAGCAGGCATTCGGCCAGCCGGTGCTTGCGCATCACGCGCGTCGCGAGCCTGCGGCCCTCGTCGGTCAGCTCCAGGTGACGGTCGCCCGCGACCTGCACGAGCCCGTCGCGCTCCATGCGGGCCACCGTCTGGCTGACCGTAGGACCGCTCTGGTCCAGCCGTTCAGCGATCCGGGCGCGCATGGGGACCACGCCTTCCTCTTCGAGTTCGAGGATGGTGCGGAGATACATCTCCGTGGTGTCGATCAGTCCGGACATACGTGCCCCTCGATGCTGTGACAAGAAAACGTCGTGCGATGGCCCTCCACCAATTCTGACGCATACCGCCGACAACCGTGCCGCGCCGACCGAAGGCCGTGTGGCCGAGCCTCGCGGGTGCTATTGACAGGTCACTGGTCCAGACCGCAACGTGATCGGCGGCACGGACACCCCCACCCCGCCGAAAGGGCTCTCTCCGATGAGCGACAGCAAGCTGGCCGGTCAGTTCTTCGACGCTGCGATCGGCCTGTTGACGCGCGTGCGCGACGAGGAGTCCGACAGCATCGCGGCCGCCGGTGCCGCCATCGCCGACACCGTGGCGGCGGGCGGCCGGCTCTTCGCCTTCGGCGCCGGGCACTCCTCCCTCGCCGCCCAGGACGTCGTCTACCGGGCGGGCGGGATGGCCCTGATGAATCCGCTCGTGGTGCCGGGCACGATGGGTGTCGACGTCATGCCCGCCACGCTCGGCTCCGCACTGGAGCGGGTGGACGGGCTCGCCTCGGCGGTGCTGGACTCCAGCCCCGCCGCCTCCGGCGACGTACTCGTGATCATCTCGCTCTCCGGGCGCAACTCGCTGCCCGTCGAGATGGCCCAGAACGCCCGCGCGCTCGGACTGAAGGTCATCGGGGTCACCTCGGTCGCCTACACGGAGGGCACCCGCTCACGGCACGCCTCGGGCGGCTTCCTGCGGGACCACTGCGACATCGTGCTCGACAGCAAGATCGCGATCGGCGACGCGGAGCTGACGATCGACGGCGTCGAGGCGCCGTTCGCGCCCGCCTCCACGGTCGTCACCAGCGCGCTGATGCAGGCGATGATGGCCGCCGCCGCCGAGGCGCTGGTGGCCCGGGGGATCGAACCGCCGCTGCTGCGCTCGGGCAACGTCGACGGCGGTCACGAGTGGAACGGGCGGGTCATGACCGAGTACGCGGACCGGATCTTCTACCGCCACTGATTCCCGGTCCGCCACTGATTCCCGGAACGCCTCTGCTCCCCGGAACGCCTCTGCTCCCTTCCCGGAACGCCGCTGATTCCCGGACCGCTACCGGACGCCGAGGCCCGGTTCCTCAGCCGTCGGCGGCGAGCAGCTGGTGCAGATCCACGGCGGACGCCACCCGGACCGCCACGCTCTCCGCGTACATCGCGTCCGGGCGTTCGAACGCGACACGATTCGCCGCCCGCAGGAACGTCACCACGCCCAGGGTCCGCCCCCGGCTCCGGAGCACCGTGCACAGGGCGTGCGCCGCGTCCCGGGGCCACTGCCGCTCCACCGCCCACGCCCCGCCCGCCGCATCCGCACCCGCGCTCGTCCGTACCGTGCCGACGCGGTCCACCGCCTGGAGGGCCGGGTGGCCGGGACCGTAGCGCGCCGGGGCGGCGCCCCCCGACACCGGCAGGCACGGGCCCGGCGCGTCGGCGGGTGTCGCGGCCGTCCGCACCAGCCGCTCCCCCGCCAGCAGGTCGACCAGCACATGGTCGGCGAACCCGGCGAGGGCGAAGTCCAGCGAGGATGTCGCGGCCTCCATCGGGTCCTCGCACTCGGAGGCCGCCCGCGCGGCCCGGTGGAGCTGGTTGGCCCGGAAGCGCACCCGGTCCGCGTCCTGCTCGGCCAGCTTCGCCCGGGTCACGTCCTGGAACAGCCAGCCCACCCCCAGCGGCACCGGCTCCTCGGTCAGCGGTGAGGCCAGCCGCACGAACCCGCTGCGCCAGCAGCGCCGCCGGTCCCCCTCCGCCGCCCGCAGGGTCACCCAGGTCTCGGTGGGGACGGCGGGCGCCCCCTCGGCGAGCACATGCTGCAACGCGCCCTCCAGATCCTCGACGCCCTGGACGACGAGGTCGCCCAGCGGCCGCCCCAGCAGGGTCGTACGGCCGCCGCCCAGCGCGCGTGCCGCGTAGGAGTTGAGGACGGTGGGCCGCAGATCCACATCGACCAGGACCACACCCCAGGACGCGTCCTGGAACAGCGCCTCGCTGAGTGCGATCGACCGCTCCAGGTCTATCTGGGCGTGGACCTCGCTGAACGCGCAGTACACCCCGGCCGGTTTCCCGTCCGCGCCGCGCACCCCGGCCGACTGGGTCCGTACGAGCACCCGGCCGCCGTCCTTGCGCAGCAGCGCGAATTCGTGCACCAGACGCCCCGGCGCGGACATGGCGGCCATCAGCCGCTCCCGTACCTCGTCCGCGTCGGCCCGGCGCACGGCCCAGCCCGCGAATCCGGTCCGGCCCACCGCCTCGTCGGCGGACCAGCCGAGAATCCGCTCGGCCTCACGGTTCCAGTGGGTGATCGTGCCGCCCGCGTCGAACGCGCACAGGGCGGCGTCCATCCCGTCGAGCAGCGCGGCGAGCAGTTCGGACCCGGGGACCGTGGCGCCGTCCGGGGCCGCCGGGGCCGCGCTCACGGGGTCCTCCTCCGGCCCGAGAGCGTCGGTGGTCCCACTGCTCCTGGAAGCACTCACTCCGTACCTCCCGCAGGACGTGTCGGCCCTGGGGCCGCTCGTGTGGATCAGGCCGGGCCGGCGTGCCGCGCCCGGCTCCCCGATCCTGCCCGATCCCGGCGGAAGACCCTGGCCGCGCGTGGTGCCGCACGCATTACCGCACGTCACACCATTCAACTCGAACGTGACCCGGAGCACAGCCACTTCACCGAAATCCGGCCGACCCCTTCGGCTCCTCCCGGCGTCGGCGGGAGTTCACCTCCGAGCGCGACGGGGCCTCGGTGCCGAACCCGCCCCTGGGCCCTGGATTAAATAGGTTGAGGCTCCCGGGCGGGGTTTCCTAGGCTGAAGGCACACAAGAGAGGAGGTGTTCCGGAAGTGATTTATCTTCGGACTCGTGAGGTGGCTGCGGGCTGACGCCCGTTGTCGCGCTCTTGCAGTGCCGGCCGGTCATCGGCCAATCCCAAGCAGTCACCGACCCGCAGGCTCGCCGGTAAGTCCGGCCGGCCCCTCCGCAAGGAGGGACCAGAGCCTGCGGGTTTCTGCGTGTCCGGGCCGCACGCGTGCGCGCGCCCGGACACGTACGCGCGCACGCCCCGTGTCCGGAGCCGTACGCGCGCACGCCCTACGGGCAGAGCCGCTCCACCCGCCAGCCCGCGTCCCCGCGCACGTACCGCAGCCGGTCGTGCAGCCGGTTCTCATGCCCCTGCCAGAACTCGATCGTGTCCGGGACGACCCGGAAGCCGCCCCAGTGCGGCGGGGCCGGGACCTTCTCGCCCTCCGGGTAGCGGGCGGCCAGGTCCTCGTAACGCGTGAGGAGCTCCTGACGGGAGCCGATGACCGTGGACTGGGCACTGGCCCACGCGCCCAGCTGGGAGCCGTGCGGGCGGGTACGGAAGTAGGCGACGGTCTCCTCGCGGGAGACCCGGACCGCGCTGCCGGTGACGATGACCTGGCGGGCCAGCGGGTGCCAGGGGAAGAGCAGCGAGGCATACGGATTCGCGGTCAGCTCGCGGCCCTTGCGGGACTCGTAGTTCGTGAAGAAGACGAAGCCGCGGGCGTCGTAGTGCTTCAGCAGCACCGTGCGCGAGGACGGGCGGCCCTCAGGCGTGGCGGTGGAGACCACCATGGCGTTCGGCTCGTGGAGCACGCCGCCCGCCGCGACCTGGCGGAACCAGCGGGCGAACTGGTCCATCGGATCGGGGCTGAGGTCCTGCTCGGCGAACTCCTGCGAACGGTACTGCTCGCGCATCGCCGCCGGATCAGTGGTGCAATCGGAATTGGGGGAAGGAACGGAGGCAGGAGCGGAGGAGGCAGCGGAGGGGGCCTTGTCGTCTCGTGTGGGCACGGGGTCATCCTGCCGCAGCGGGCAAGTGTGCCCGGCGAGGAGGGGTGGTAATCGCTCACCGTCGAAATGGGGCCCTGTGCCGGATGTCACGCTTCCCCGGGTCATCGGAACCCGCCAATATCTTGGGGCAGGCCCTTGTGGCCTTCGTACAGCCACCACCCGCGCCGAACTGAGGGAGCCGTCTGATGTCCGACTTCGTACCGGGACTAGAGGGAGTCGTCGCCTTCGAGACGGAGATCGCCGAACCCGACAAGGAAGGCGGCTCGCTCCGCTACCGCGGGGTCGACATCGAGGACCTCGTCGGCCAGGTGTCCTTCGGCAACGTCTGGGGCCTGCTGGTGGACGGGGCGTTCAACCCCGGTCTGCCGCCCGCCGAACCGTTCCCGATCCCGATCCACTCCGGTGACATCCGGGTCGACGTGCAGTCCGCGCTGGCGATGCTCGCCCCCGTGTGGGGCCTGAAACCGCTGCTGGACATCGACGAGGCGACCGCCCGCGACGATCTGGCACGGGCCGCCGTGATGGCCCTGTCGTACGTCGCGCAGTCGGCGCGCGGCCAGGGGCTGCCGATGGTGCCGCAGAACGAGATCGACAAGGCCCGGTCCGTGGTGGAGCGGTTCATGATCCGCTGGCGCGGGGAGCCGGACCCCCAGCACGTCAAGGCCGTCGACGCGTACTGGACCTCGGCCGCTGAGCACGGCATGAACGCCTCCACGTTCACCGCCCGGGTCATCGCCTCGACGGGCGCCGATGTGGCGGCCGCGCTGTCCGGCGCGGTGGGCGCGATGTCGGGCCCGCTGCACGGCGGCGCGCCGTCCCGGGTCCTCGGCATGATCGAGGAGATCGAGCGCACCGGCGACGCGACGGCATACGTGAAGAAGGCCCTGGACCGGGGCGAGCGCCTGATGGGCTTCGGTCACCGGGTGTACCGGGCCGAGGACCCCCGGGCCCGCGTCCTGCGCCGTACGGCCAGGGAGCTGGCCGCGCCGCGCTTCGAGGTGGCGGAGGCGCTGGAGAAGGCCGCGCTGGAGGAGCTGCACGCACGGCGCCCCGACCGGGTGCTGGCGACGAACGTGGAGTTCTGGGCGGCCATCGTGCTGGACTTCGCGGAGGTCCCGGCGCACATGTTCACGTCGATGTTCACCTGTGCCCGTACGGCGGGCTGGTCGGCGCACATCCTGGAGCAGAAGCGCACGGGCCGCCTGGTGCGCCCCTCGGCGACGTACGTCGGTCCCGGGACGCGGAACCCGGCCGAGATCGCGGGCTTCGACCAGCTGGCGGCCCTGGGGAACTGAACCGCTCCGGCGCGTGCGCGGGCCGGGGCACCGGCCGTCGGAGCACTGGGGCGTGGGCTCGCGGGGATCGTCAGACCGACTCCAGGAGCGCCGTGTAGGCACCCTCGGCGCTCCTGCCCTCGGCGGTGCCCGCGGGCGTGTGGGCGAGGAAGTCCGCGGTCGATCCGTTGAGGACGAGCCGCCCGGCCGCGAGGACCGACACATGGTCGGCCTCCTCGGCGAGATCGGCCACGTCATGGGTGGACATCAGGATCCTGACCTCCCTCTTCAGGCCCGCCAGCAGGTCCCGGAAGACGCGCCGCTGGCGCGGGTCCATACCGGCCGTCGGCTCGTCGAGGAGCATCACCCTGGCCTCGTGCACGAGAGCGCAGGCCACGCCCACCCTGCGCAGCTGGCCCCCGGAGAGCCGGTCGGTCCGCTCCTCGGACAGTTCGCCGATCTCCACGCGGTCCAGGGCCCGCGGGGCCCGCTCCCACGCGCCGCGCCGGTCCATGCCCTTGAGCCACCCCACGTACGCGACGTACTCCCGGACCGTGAGGGAGGGCAGTGGCGTGATGGTCTGCGGCATCCACGCCACCGCCCGGCGGTACTCCCTGGACCGCGCGGACGCCCCGTCCAGGGTCACCGTCCCGCGGCAGGGCGGGGCGACCGCGGCGGCGAGCCTCAACAGGGTGGACTTGCCCGCGCCGTTGGGCCCCAGGAGGATCGTCAGCCCGTCCGGCAGCCGGAAGTCGAAATCCCGCAGTACGGGGCGGCGGCGACGCCCGTACGCATAGGTGCAGGATTCCAGGACGACGGTCATGCGGGCCTCCGTGGGCAGAAGATGTGGAAGCCGATGCCGACGGCCAGCATCAGCACGGCCCCGGTGGTGGCGTACCAGGTGTGGGCCGGTTCGAGCAGCACGGTCCACGGATAGGGGTCGCCCGGGCCGCGCAGTCCGAACATGACGACCAGCAGCGGCCACACCGCGGGCATGAGCACGGCCGAGCTTCCGAACAACGCGCCGCACAGCAGGGTGAGTCCGGCGAGGAAGGCGGTGTTGCGGTCCAGGGTCCGGGCCGCCCGGGAGCCGGTCACCTCGGCCAGCGCGGAGCCGATCGGCCCCGCGAGCGCGACGACACCGAGGGCCAGCAGGGCGTCGTACACGCGCACGGGCCGGACGCCGGAGTCCTCGGCCGGTCCGAGCCGCGAACCCAGGCAGTTGAACAGGACCGCCGTCAGGGCGAGCGGCACGAAGAGCATGGCCTGCGCGCCCTCCGAGGTGCCGAGCGAGATCGACGGCAGGGGAACCGGTCCGTCCTGGACCATCGCCGCCAGCAGGACGAACAGCAGAAGGCCGGCCGGCAGATGGGTGTGGACCCGGCGGGCCTTGAGCCACCACATCACGCCGCCCGCTCGCAGGCGGCGGCCACCGTGTGCCGGAACCAGCCCGTCTGGTCCCGCGCGCTCATACCGAGCACCTCGTCCACCCGCGCGCGCAGCGCGTCACGGCTGCGGGCCGTGAAGTCGGGCTCGGCCGCGAGGCGCCAGAGGTAGGTGTCCCCCTCCCCGACCTTCATGGACACCCAGTAGTACGCCTGCCGGGCGAGGCCGGTCGCCGGAGCCTCGCAGGTGAAACGGACGGCCGCACGGGCCACTTGGTAGCGCGCGGTGCCGGGCGCGAGAGGGATGTGCCACGCGGTCGCGGTGGACGGTTCCGGGTACCGGATCGCGGTGAAGGAGTCGGTGATCGTGGCCGGCCGGGCCTCGATCTCCGCCGCCCGGAGCACCTCCAGGGCGCTGTCCACGTCCTCGCTCAGGGCGGGGAGCGCCCCGGCGTGGGCGGACGGCAGGCAGATGCGGGGCTTCTCGCCCGCGCACGACACCGGCCCGTGCCCCATGCTCCGCGGAGCCACGTAGCTCCAGTCCTTGACCAGGGTGTACGCCCCGCCGACGCTGCCCATCGCCACCGCTGCCGCGAGCGCCGACCGCGGCCAGGGGCGGCGCGGCCCCGACCAGAGCAGGACAACGGCCGCGCAGAGCCCGAGGGCGATCAGGAGCGGGGCCGCGAACGAGGACACCGTGGGCAGCTCGCCGAACATCAGCTTGCCCGAGAGGAGTCCGGTGAGATGCCGGGGCCAGGGGACCGTCAGGGCCACGGACCAGCCGACGAACAGGAAGTCGGCGACCGCGATCACGGGCACGGCCGCGATGTGCCGTACCCGGACCCCCCAGGCGAAGCCGATCACCGCGTGGGCGGTACAGAGCAGCATGGCGAAGGCGACGAGCCCGATCCCGGCCGCGTCGGGGGGAGTTCGCTTCTGGACCAGAGCGCACAGCGTGGGCAGGACCAGGATCAGCCAGGCCAGCACGACCACGGGGACGAGGCTGTGGGCGGCGATGGTGTAGCGGGAGCGTACGGCGCCCCACTGCCACAGGTCCGCCTTCCCCAGCTTGCGCGCCTCCCAGGCACCGAGCGCCGCCGCCACCGCGTAGACCACGGGTGTCAGATTGCGCAGCACCGCGTCGACGACGGTGGGTGCGTAGCCGAGAGGATCCAGTCGCAGATCGTCCTGAATGTCGGTGAGGTAGTAGGCGAGCATGAGCAGCAGCACGACGGGCGCGACCCACATCGCGCTGCTCGACCGGATTCGGGTGAGTGCTTTCAACGGTTTCCTCGCGGCAGCTTCGGGACGGGCCGAGGCGCGGCACCCCCGCAGGGACACCGCGCCTCGGCGGGAGATTCAGCTGTCGGCCTTGGTGGTGTCCACGTTCACCTTGCCCACATGCAGCAGGCAGCAGCTGCCGCCCTGGCCGATCCTGTCGGCCTCGAAGAAGAAGTCGGGTTCGGACGGAAGTCCCGTCCACTCGCCGTTACTCACCGAGGAGCCGCTGTTGAAACATTTACTGAAGGTCTTCATGCCGTAGTAGTCATTGGCCGTGAGGGCATCGTAGTCCCAGAGTTTGACGACCACGCTCTTCTTCGTGGCGTTCTCCGCCTGGCAGCCGGTGAAAAGGATCTGGCTGTAGCCCGCGTCGGCCCACTTCGTCCTGGATGTCTCGCCGTCCGTCCAGGAGTAGATATGGCTCGACCAGTTCGCCCAGGCCCCGGGGGCCGTCGCCAGCACCGCGGCTGCCGCGAGACCGATCACTGTCGAAACACACTTGGAAATTCCCACACGCATTCGAATTCCCCCTGTTCGATCCGCCGGCACCACGCCCCCATAAAGCGTGACCATGACCGGGCGGGACACACAGAGGTTAACGAGTGGTCATCTTAGGGTCAATGTTCTTGAAGTTCATGCACCGTAATGAACAGTGAATTCGCACGAGTGTTTCCGATGTTCGGAAAGTGCTGGCCGGATCAGTTCCCCTGGGCAGCCGAATTCGATTTATCCGTCCCCGCGGAAAAGCAATTTCTTGAATGGCGAACGAAGGTCGGAGGATTCGGCGCCCCCGCCCCGCCCCCGCCCTCGGCCCGGCGCCGTCCCTCAGCCCGGCTCCCCCGCCCTCAGCCCAGCGCCTCGTCCAGCACCGCCGCCCACTGCGCGACCACGCGCTCGCGGCGGGCGGTGTCGTCGGTGAGGAGGTTGGCCAGGCCCAGGCCCCGGGCCATGTCCAGGAGACCCTGGACCGTCTCGCGCACGCCGGGGCGGGTCTCGTCCGCCCCGAGGAGGTCCACCGCGATGCGGTGGGTCTCACGGCCCACCCGGGCTTCGAGTTCGGTGACGCGGGGGCGGAGCTGGGCCTCGTTGGAGGCGGCCACCCAGAGGTGGAGCGCGGCGCGGAAGAGCGGGCCGGTGTACAGGCCGACCAGGGCCGCGACGATTTCGCCGCGGCCCTGGGCAGGCAGTGCGCGCAGGGCGGCGGAGCGTTCCTCGGCGACGTACTCGACGGCTCCGGTGAACAGGTCCTCGCGGGTGGGGAAGTGGTGCTGGGCCGCGCCGCGCGAGACTCCGGCGCGTTCGGCGACGACGGAGACGGTGGAGCCCGCCCAGCCGTGTTCGGCCAGGCAGGCGACCGCCGCTTCCAGGAGCCGCTGCCGGGTGGCCCGGCTGCGGTCCTGTTTGGGGGCGTTGGGGGTCTTGGGGGATGTCACCACACCCATGCGGGGTCCCGTCGTTCGAGGAAGGCCGTCATCCCCTCCCGTGCCTCGGCGGAGGCGAAGAGTGCTGCCGAGCGGGCGATGAGGTCTTCGGCGTGCTGGTCGAAGCTCTGCAGAACCGTAGCCGTGACCAGCTCCTTCGACGCCATCAGCCCCTGCGGTGAGGCCCTGCGCAGTCCGTCCAGTACGGGTACGAGCGCCTTGTCGACGTCCTCGTCCGCCACCGTGACGAGGCCGATGCGGGCGGCTTCGGCCGCGTCGAAGCGTTCCCCGGTGAGGAAGTAGCGGCTCGCGGCGGCCGGGTCGAGGCGGGGCAGCAGGGGCAGGGAGATGACGGTCGGCGCGAGGCCCAGCCGGGACTCGGTGAGCGCGAAGCTCGCGCCGGGACCGGCCACCGAGATGTCGCAGGCCGCCAGGAGGCCGAGACCGCCGGCCCGGACGTGTCCGGTGACCCGGGCCACGACGGGCTTGGGGAGCGCGAGGACGCCGCGCATCAGGGCGACGTACGCGGCCGGGTCGGGCGGGGACTTGAGGTCGGCCCCCGCGCAGAAGGTGTTGCCGGTGTGGGTGAGGACGACCGCCCGCACCGAGTCGTCGGCCGCGCACGTCTCCAGCGCCGCCGACAGGTCGCCGACGAGCCGCGCGGAGAGCGCGTTGCGGTTCGCCGGCGCGTCCAGGGTGAGGGTGGTGATGCCCCGGTCGTGCGCGGGCGCGGTCAGGGCCTCGTACGTCATGCGGTCGTTCCCTTCTCTCGGTCGCGCAGTTCACGCCTGAGGATCTTCCCCGACGCGGCGCGCGGTACGGCGTCGATGAACTCGGCCCGCCGGACCTTCTTGTACGGGGCGACGCGCTCGGCGACGTACGCCATGACGTCCCGCGCCGTGAGGGCCTCGGCGGCGGGTGACGGCCTGCGGACCAGATACGCCTTGGGGACCTCGTTGCCGTCCTCGTCGTACACCCCGATGACGGCCGCGTCCGCGAGGTGTTCATGGCCCAGCAGCAGGGCCTCCAGCTCGGCGGGCGCGACCTGGTAGCCCTTGTACTTGATCAGCTCCTTGACCCGGTCGACGACGAACAGCCAGCCGTCCGCGTCGACCCGGCCGATGTCCCCGGTGTGCACCCAGCCGTCCGCGTCGATCATGTCGGCGGTGGCCTCGGGGCGGCCGAGGTAGCCCTTCATCACCTGGGGGCCCCGGATGAGGACCTCACCGACGGTGCCGGCGTCCGCGTCCCGGCCCGGCTCGTCGAGGGACACGATCCGCATCTCGGTGCTGGGCAGCAGCTTCCCGACGGAGCCGGGCGGCGGATTCCCGGCGGACAGCGGCACCACATGGGTGGCGGGCGACAGTTCCGTCATCCCGTAGGCCTGACGGACGGGCAGCCCCAGCCGCTCGGCGCAGGCGGAGGCGAGCGCGGCGTCCAGCGGGGCGGCGGAACTGACGATGTACGCGAGCGACGACAGGTCGTACTGGTCCACCACCGGGTGCTTGGCCAGCGCCAGGACGATCGGCGGGGCCACGAACAGGCCGGTGATCCGCTGCTTCTCGATCACGGAGAGGAAGTCCACGAGGTCGAAACGCGGCAGCACGACGACCGTGGCACCGCTGCGCAACGGGGCGTTCATCAGCGCGGTGAGGCCGTAGATGTGGAAGAAGGGGAGCACGGCGAGGATGCGGTCGCCGGGGCCGGAGGGAACGAGCGGACTCAGCTGCTCCAGATTGGTCGCGATGGAGCGGTGCGTGAGCATGACGCCCTTGGGAGCGCCGGTGGTGCCCGAGGAGTACGGGAGGGCCGCCACGTCCTCGCCGGGCTCGAAGGCGATCCGCGGTTCGGGGGCGGTGGAGCCCGCCATGTCCTGGATGGAGCGATGGCCCTCGGCCCGGTCGCAGACGAATATCTCCTCGACACCGCCCGCGAGTCCGGCGGCCCGGCGGGCGGCTTCGAGGAGCGGGGACACGGTGACGATCCAGCGGGCGCCGGAGTCGCTCAGCTGCTTGGCGAACTCCTCGGCCGTGGCGAGCGGGTGGACCGTGGTGACGGAGGCGCCGGCGCGCGTGGCCCCGTAGAAGACGGCGGGGTAGGCGATCGTGTTGGGGCTGTGCAGCGCCAGGACGTCGCCCTTGCGGAGTCCGGACTCGGCCAGGGCTGCGGCGACGCGCCGGTGGAAGCCGTCGAGCTGGGCGTAGGTGAGCGTGGTGCCGTTCGTCCCGTCGACGAGGGCGACGGTGTCGCCGAACCGCGCGGCCTCCCCCAGGACCGCCTCGTGGATGGGTGTGTCGAGGGCCTGGACATCTGCGTACTCGCTGCGGAACACCATGGCGGTCCCCTGAGGTCGTGGTGTGGCCGGATCGGCGTCCCCGGGCCGTGGAGCGGGCGGGGCGCCGTACGGAGGTGGAGAGGCGGGCCGGTCCGGACCGTCGGGAGCCGGACCGACCGGCACGCGG
The DNA here is from genome assembly GCF_026341775.1 of Streptomyces sp. NBC_00654. Taxonomy (NCBI): domain Bacteria; kingdom Bacillati; phylum Actinomycetota; class Actinomycetes; order Kitasatosporales; family Streptomycetaceae; genus Streptomyces; species Streptomyces sp. NBC_00654. Next base: position 847,272 of record NZ_JAPEOB010000003.1, read on the forward strand.
GAAGCGGCGTCGCACCCCCATGTGCCGGTCGGTCCCAGAATCACCCGTGGCGGCGGGGCTTGGGGAGACTCCGGACCGAACCCGTGCGCCGCCGCGGCCGCGTCAGTACGACTTGGGCAGACCGAGCGACTGGTGGGACACGTAGTTCAGGATCATCTCCCGGCTGACCGGGGCGATCCGGGCCACCCGGGACGCGGTGATCAGTGCGGCGAGCCCGTACTCACGGGTGAGGCCGTTGCCGCCGAGGGTGTGGACGGCCTGGTCGACGGCCTTCACGCAGGCCTCTCCGGCCGCGTACTTCGCCATGTTCGCGGCCTCGCCCGCGCCGATGTCATCGCCGTCGTCGTACAGCCTGGCGGCCTTCTGCATCATCAGCCGGGCGAGCTCCAGCTCGATGTGGGCGGTGGCCAGCGGGTGCGCGATGGCCTGGTGGGAGCCGATGGGCTCGCGCCACACCTGGCGGGTCCTGGCGTACTCGACGGCCCGGCCGAGCGCGTACCGGCCCATGCCGATGCCGAAGGCGGCGGTCATGACGCGTTCCGGGTTCAGCCCGGCGAAGAGCTGGAGCAGCCCGGCGTCCTCGTCGCCGACGAGTGCGTCGGCGGGCAGCCGTACGTCGTCCAGGACCAGCTCGAACTGCTTCTCCGGCGCCTGGAGTTCCATGTCGATCCGCGAGCGTCCGAAGCCCGGGGCCTCGCGCTCCACGATGAACAGGCACGGCTTGAGCTTGCCCGACCTGGCGTCCTCGGTCCGGCCGACGATCAGGGTGGCGTCGGCGATGTCGACGCCGGAGACGAAGACCTTGCGGCCGGTGAGCAGCCAGTCGGCGTCGGGTCCGGAGCCGTCACGGCGGGCGGTGGTGGTGATGCGGTGCGAGTTGGAGCCCGCGTCCGGCTCGGTGATGCCGAAGGCCATGGTGAGGGTGCCGTCGGCGAGTCCCGGCAGCCACTGGCGCTTCTGCGCCTCGGTGCCGAAGCGGGCGATGACGGTGCCGCAGATCGCGGGCGAGACGACCATCATCAGCAGGGGTGCGCCCGCCGCCCCCAACTCCTCCAGGACTATGGAGAGTTCGGCCAGACCGCCGCCCCCTCCGCCGTACTCCTCGGGCAGGTTCACCCCGAGGTAGCCGAGCTTGGCGGCCTCGTCCCACAGCTCGCGGGGGTGGCTGTCCTCGTCGATCACGGAGGTCATGTAGTCGCGGCCGTAGCGCTTGCCGAGGGCGGCGACGGCGGCGCGCAGCGCCTGGTGCTCTTCGGTTTCGAGGACGGTGCTCATACGTTCTCCTCCGGTGCGGCGGGTTCGGTGACGACGGCGAGCAGGGCGCCGACCTCGACCTGGCGGCCGGGCTCGGCGAGCAGAGCGGTGAGGGTGCCGGAGGCGGGGGCGAGGATGCGGTGCTCCATCTTCATCGCCTCCAGCCAGATCAGCGGCTGCCCGGCCGCCACGGACACGCCCGGGGCCAGTCCGTCCGCGAGGCGTACGACGGTGCCGGGCATCGGGGCGAGCAGCGAGCCGGGTTCGGCCCGGGTGCTGGGGTCGGTGAAGCGGGGCAGTGCGGTGAAGGTGTACGAACCGGTCGCGCCGTCCACGTGGACCCGGTCGCCGTGGACGGTGATGTCGAAGTGACGGGTGACTCCGCCGGTTTCGAGGGTGACGCGGTCGGGGCGGACGGCGAGGACCCGGACGCCGGGTGCGTCGTGCGGTACCGGGCCGCCACGGGTGGTGCGGTAGACGGCCTCGTGCTCGGCTCCGTCCGGTTCGCCGCGGTAGCGCTTGGTCTGCGGCTGCGAGGGCACGTTGCGCCAGGCCCCGAAGCGGCCGGGGACGGTGCCGGGCCCGGGACCGGTGCGCACGGCCTGGGCGAGGGCGGCGGCGAGGGCGGCGCGGGCCGGGTCGCCGTCCCCCGGAGCGGTGAGGTCCGCCAGGTGCCGGTCGTAGAAACCGGTGTCCGGGCGGGCTGCGGCGAAGTCCGGGTGGCGCAGGGACCGTACGAGCAGATCGCGGTTGGTGACCGGGCCGTGGACGCGGGCGCGTTCCAGGGCGCGGGCGAGGAGGCGTACGGCCTCGGTGCGGGTGGGCGCGTGGGCGATGACCTTGGCGATCATCGGGTCGTAGTGCACGCCGATGGTGTCGCCGCCGGTGTATCCGGTGTCCAGGCGCAGTCCGGGCGCGTCCGGGACCTCCAGCGCGGTCAGCCGGCCGGTCTGCGGCTGCCAGTCGCGCGCCGGGTCCTCGGCGTAGAGCCGGGCCTCGACGGCGTGCCCCACCGGCCGCGGCGGACCGTCGGCGGGCAGCGGTTCCCCCTCCGCGATCCGCAGTTGCAGCGCGACCAGGTCGAGCCCGAACACCGCTTCCGTCACCGGGTGTTCGACCTGGAGCCGGGTGTTCATCTCCAGGAAGTACGGGCGCCCCCCGTCCGACAGCAGGAACTCGACGGTGCCCGCGCCCACATAGCCGACGGCCCGCGCGGCGGCGACGGCCGCCTCGTGCAGCCCGGCCCGCAGGGCGTCGTCCAGGCCGGGTGCCGGGGCCTCCTCGATCACCTTCTGGTGGCGGCGCTGGAGCGAGCAGTCCCGGGTCCCGAGCGCCCATACGGTGCCGTGCGCGTCCGCCATGACCTGGACCTCGACATGCCGGCCGCGCTCCACGTACGGCTCGGCGAACACCTCACCGTCCCCGAAGGCGGCCGCCGCCTCGGCGGATGCCGCCGTCAACTCGGCTTCCAGAGCACCCAGTTCCCGTACGATCCGCATTCCGCGGCCGCCCCCGCCGGACGCGGCCTTCAGCAGCAGCGGCAGATCGGCGGCGGTCACGCTCCCGGTGTCCAGGGGCGCCAGCAGCGGCACCCCGGCCGCCCCCATCAGCTCCTTGGCCCTCGTCTTCGACGCCATCAGCTCGATGGCCTTGACCGGCGGCCCGATCCAGCGGAGCCCGGCGTCCTGGACGGCGGCGGCGAACGCGGCGTTCTCGGAGAGGAAGCCGTACCCGGGATGCACCGCGTCGGCGCCCGCCGCCAGCGCGGCGGCCACGACGAGATCGCCGCGCAGATACGTGTCCGCCGGGGCGGCCCCCGGCAGCCGTACGGCGAGGTCGGCCTCCCGCACGTGCAGGGCGTCCGCGTCGGCGTCCGCGTACACGGCGACGCCGGTGATGCCCAGCTCACGGCAGGTGCGGAAGATCCGGCAGGCGATCTCGCCCCGGTTGGCGACGAGCAGAGTGGAGATCATCTGGGGCCTCACATCCGGAAGATGCCGAAGCCGCCGCGGGCGCCTTCGACCGGGGCGGTGTGGATCGCGGACAGGCACATCCCGAGGACGGTCCTGGTGTCGCGCGGGTCGATGACCCCGTCGTCGTACAGCCGCCCGGAGAGGAACATCGGCAGCGACTCCGACTCGATCTGCTGCTCCACCATGGCGCGCAGCCCGGCGTCCGCCTCGTCGTCGTACGGCAGCCCCTTCGCGGCGGAGGAGGCGCGGGCCACGATGGAGAGCACCCCCGCGAGCTGCTGCGGCCCCATGACGGCGGACTTGCTGCCGGGCCAGGCGAAGAGGAAGCGGGGGTCGTAGGCGCGGCCGCACATGCCGTAGTGCCCGGCGCCGTAGGAGGCGCCCATCAGCACGGAGAGATGCGGGACCTTCGAGTTCGACACCGCGTTGATCATCATCGCGCCGTGCTTGATGATGCCGCCCTGCTCGTACTCCTTGCCGACCATGTAGCCGGTGGTGTTGTGCAGGAAGAGGAGCGGGATGTCGCGCTGGTTGGCGAGCTGGATGAACTGGGCGGCCTTCTGCGACTCCTCGCTGAACAGCACGCCCTGCGCGTTGGCGAGGATGCCGACGGGATAGCCGTGCAGGGCGGCCCACCCGGTGACCAGGCTGGTCCCGTACAGCGGCTTGAACGCGTCGAAGTCCGAGCCGTCGACGAGCCGGGCGATGACCTCGTGCGGGTCGAAGGGCACCTTCAGGTCCCCCGGCACGATCCCGATCAGCTCGTCCTCGTCGTACGCGGGCGGCTCTGCGGGGCCCGGATCGGCGTGCGCCTTGCGCCAGTTGAGCCGGGCGACGATCCGGCGGGCCCGGCGCAGCGCGTCGTGCTCGTCCACGGCGAAGTGATCGGCGAGCCCGGAGGTGCGGGCGTGCATCTCGGCGCCGCCGAGCGACTCGTCGTCGCTCTCCTCGCCCGTGGCCATCTTCACCAGGGGCGGTCCGCCGAGGAAGACCTTGGACTGTTCCCGGATCATGACGGTGTGGTCCGACATGCCGGGGACGTACGCCCCACCGGCCGTCGAGTTCCCGAACACGACCGCGACGGTGGGGATACCGGCGGCGGAGAGCCGGGTGAGGTCGCGGAACAGCGCCCCGCCGGGGATGAAGATCTCCTTCTGGGAGGGCAGGTCCGCGCCCCCCGACTCCACCAGGCTGATGCAGGGGAGCCGGTTGGCGAAGGCGATCTCGTTGGCGCGCAGGGCCTTCTTCAGCGTCCACGGGTTCGACGCGCCGCCGCGCACGGTCGGGTCGTTCGCGGTGATCAGGCATTCGACGCCCGACACCACACCGATCCCGGTGACGAGGGACGCGCCCACGGCGTAGTCACTGCCCCAGGCGGCGAGCGGGGACAGCTCCAGGAACGGGGTGTCCGGGTCGAGGAGCAGCTCGATCCGTTCCCGGGCCAGGAGCTTGCCGCGCTTCCGGTGCCGCGCGAGGTACTTCTCACCGCCGCCCGCGAGTGCCTTGGCGTGCTCGGTGTCCAGCTCGGCGAGCTTGCCGAGCATGGCCTCGCGGTTGGCTGCGTACTCGGGTCCGGCGGTGTCGAGCGCGGTCGGCAGGACGGTCATGCGGTCACCTCCGGGGCGGGGGCGGTCTGGGCTTCGGGTCCGGGTACGGGTACGGGTACGGGTACGGGTACGGGTCCGGGTCCGGGTACGGGTCCGGCTCCCGCTCCGGGGCGGGGTCCCGCTCCGGGGCGGGGTCCCGCTCCGGGTTCCGCTTCAGGTCCGGCTCCGGTTTCGGATTCGGCTCCCGGGGCGGGCAGGAGGGCCACAGGGACCGGGAGGCACCGGGACCGCAGCCACTCCCCCACCGCCTTGGCCTGCGGGTCGAAGCGGGCCTGCGCGGCGACGCCCTCGCCCAGGAGGCCCCGGACGGTGAAGTTCAGGGCGCGCAGGTTCGGCAGGACATGACGTACGACGGTCAGTCCGGCGGTCTCCGGGAGCAGTTCCCGGAACCGCTCGACGGTCAGCTCGTGCGCCAGCCACCGCCACGCCTCGTCGGTGCGCACCCAGACCCCCACGTTGGCGTCGCCGCCCTTGTCCCCGCTGCGGGCACCCGCGACACGTCCGAGGGGTGCGGTGCGGGTGGGGCCGGGAGGCAGGGGGACGGGAAGGCCGGGCGGGTCCGCGAGATCCTCCAGTACCCGGGTGACGGGGGCCGGTGGCACCGCTTCCCTCGCCCCGTCCGGCAGGACGGCGAGGTGCGGGACGTCCCCGGCCGGTACGTGGCGGGCCTCGAACACCCCGTAGGGCGCGCCCTTCCCGGGCGGGGCGGTGACATGGAAGCCCGGGTAGCTGCCGAGCGCCAGCTCCACGGCGGCGCCCGACACGGCACGCCCGACGCGCTCGGCGTCCTGGTCGCGGACGACGAGCCGGAGCAGTGCGCTGGCGGTCTCCTCGGTGGCCGCGTCGGGCCGGTCGGTACGGGCCAGCTCCCAGCGCACCTCGGCCGGCCGGCCCCCGCCCCGGACGAAGGCGTCCTCGCACTGTTCCCGGACGAGCCGCGCCTTGGCCTCGATGTCGAGGCCGGTCAGCACGAAGACGACCTCGTTGCGCCAGCCGCCGAGCCGGGTGAGCCCGGCCTTGAGGGTCGGCGGCGGGGCCTCGCCCCGCACCCCCGAGACGCGGACCCGGTCCGGCCCGTCCTGGGCGAGCCGTACGGTGTCGAGGCGGGCGGTGACATCGGGCCCCGCGTACCGGGCGCCCCCGGTCTCGTACAGGAGCTGGGCGGTCACGGTGCCGATGTCGACGACGCCGCCCGTACCGGGGTGCTTGGTGATGACGGACGAGCCGTCGGCGTGGATCTCGGCGAGCGGGAAGCCGGGGCGGCGCATGTCGTGCCCGCCGAAGAAGGCGTAGTTCCCGCCGGTGGCCTGGGTGCCGCACTCCAGCACATGCCCGGCGACGACGGCCCCGGCGAGCGCGTCGAGGTCGCCCGGTCCCCAGCCGAAGTGCGCGGCGGCGGGCCCGGTGACGAGGGCGGCGTCGGTGACCCGTCCGGTGACGACGACATCGGCCCCGGCCCGCAGACAGGCGGCGATGCCCGCGCCGCCGAGGTAGGCGTTGGCGGTGAGGTACCCCTCGGGCACGGGCAGGCTGTCGCCCTCGACATGGGCGACGCGCACGGGCACACCCACCGTGCCGGCCAGTTCGCGGACGGCTTCGGCCAGCCCGGCGGGGTTGAGCCCCCCGGCGTTGGCGACGATCCTCACCCCGCGCTCATGGGCGAGCCCGAGCGCTTCTTCGAGCTGGCGCAGGAAGGTGGTGGCGTACCCGCGACGGGGGTCCTTCAGGCGGCTGCGGCCGAGGATGAGCATGGTCAGCTCGGCGAGATAGTCGCCGGTGAGGATGTCGAGGGGCCCGTCGGTGAGCATGTCGCGCACGGCGTCGAAGCGGTCGCCGTAGAAGCCGGAGGCGTTGCCGATCCGCAGGGGTTCGGTCCGCGCGGGCCCTGTCGGCGGGCGCGGTACCGGCGGGGTCCGCATCAGTGGGCCTTCCGGGGTGAGCGCCCGGTTCCCGCGGGGCCCGCGAACGCCTGGGCGATGTCCAGCCACTGCCCGGCGTCGGGTCCGACGGCGGTCACGGCGAGGTCGTCGCGGTGGGCGCGCTGGGTGACCAGGAGACAGAAGTCGAGGAGCGGTCCGGTGACGCGCTGCGGGGCGCCCTCGGGCCCGTACGTGATCGACTCGCCGCCGGGTACGGACAGTTCCACCCGGAACTCCTCCTCGGGCGGCTCGATCCCCCGTACCGCGTAGGCGTAGTCCCGGGCCCGGACCCCGATCCGCGCCACATGCCGCAGCCGGGCGGTCGGCGTGCGGGTGACACCGAGGGCATCGGCGATGTCCTGCCCGTGCGCCCAGGTCTCCATGATCCGCGCGGTGGCCATCGAGGCGACACTCATCGGCGGCCCGTACCAGGGGATACGGGTCCCCGCCGGGGCGGTGCGCAGCACCTCGTGGAGCCGCCGCCGACCCGCCCGCCAGCGCGTGAGCAGGGCTTCCGGACGGTGGGCGGCCACCAGCTCTCCGGCGGCCTCGTCCACGAAGGAGTCGGGGTGCTCCAGCGCCTTGGCCACCTCATCCGCGAACGCCCCGGGGTCGTCGGCGGCGAGCAGCGCGACCTCGTCGGTCCAGGAGAGGTGGGCGATCTGATGGGCGACGGACCACCCGGCGGCGGGTGTCGCGAGACCCCACTGTCCGGGCGTCAACTCCCCCACCATCAGGTCGACTTCCCCGCTCTCGTCGAGCAGGTCGTCGAGCAGGCCGCCGATCACGGCTGCGGCATCGGACACGTGCGCTCCCCTCGGGGCAAGGCGTGGTGCCCAGGAGCATGACAGCGCCCCAGGAAACAAACAAGCATGCTTGCATGATTTTTGACGCGCCGATCGGCGAGCGGCTTGTCAGAGCGCGGTGCGAGGATGGGACGTGTCCCGGGAGGAGACGACCGGGGCACGGACGAGGGCAGGTTTCGAGCGGTCGGAGGCAGCATGGCCAAGGAATTCCAGGTGACGTACGACTGCGCCGATCCGGGCGCGCAGGCGGTGTTCTGGGCCGAGGCGCTGGGCTATCGCGTCCAGCCGCCGCCGGAGGGCTTCCCCGACTGGCCGTCCGCGCTGACGGCGTGGGGCGTACCGCCCGAGAAGCACAACAGCCGGTCGGCCATCACGGATCCGGACGGCAAGGGGCCTCGGGTGTTCTTCCAGAAGGTCCCGGAGGGCAAGACGGCGAAGAACCGCCTGCACCTGGATCTGCGCGCGGCACCCGGCCAGACCGGGGACGAGCGGATGGCCACACTGGAGGTGGAGGCCACCAGGCTGGAGAAGCTGGGCGCGCAGCGGCTGTACCGGCTCGACCCCGATGGCGTGGACGAGGGGATCATCGTGATGGCGGACCCCGAGGGCAACGAGTTCTGCCTGGACTGAGGGCGGGGTGGCGGCTTCTATGCCGCCCGCCCCGTCAACTGCCGGGCCGCCCGGCAGTTGACGGGGCGAGAGGGATACCGGACATAATTCGCAGGTGTTCGGTGACGGCAATGACCTAATCTGCCCGTCATGACCGACTGGAACAGCGTAGAGGCCGCCGACTGTGCCGTGCCCGCCGACCGGCCCATGGACGACCTCGTCAGCGAGCTGTCCCGCGCCCTGGCAGATCCCGATCCACTGGTCCGGGACGGCGCGCCGTACGCCGTCCTCGCGACCTGGATAGCCCGCGGGACGATCGGGACGTCCCGGCGGCTGGAGCTGGGGGACGAGATGGCCACCCGGTTCACCGACCCGCGGGTCGAGGCCCGCACCTTCGCGCCCCTCGTGCTCGGCATGCTGGTGACAGCGGGCGACTTCAAGGCCGGGTGGGTGGACTCGTTCGAGCGCTGGTACCCGGCGGAGCGGGATCTGCGCGGCCACGACGGGACGCTCGGCTGGCTTCACGCGGTGGCGCACGGCGCGGACCTGCTCGCCGGCTTCGGCCGCCACCCCGAGGTGGCGCCGGCGCGGATGCTGAACCTTGCCGCCGCGCGGCTGACGGCGCCCACCGACCACGTGTACGACCAGCTGGAGGACGACCGCCTGGCGCGGGCGATCGCCCTGGTCCTCACCCGCTCCGACCTCAGCGAACACGACGCCGTCGGCTGGCTGGATCCGATCGCCGACCGCTTCGGGTCGGACCGCATCAGCACCCCGGTGCCCGCTCACATCAGCAATTGCCTGCGCACCCTGCGCCTGCTCCATATCCTCGCCGACCGGGGGGTTCGCCCGACCAGCGAACTGCCCGCGGAGCCTCTCCACCACCGCGACGCGGTCAAGTCCGCCACCGCCGCCGTCCTCGACCGGATCGTCAGACGCTGACCGACCGCGCCGCGGTTGGGCCGGGCGGCCGCTCTCGGTCGTCACGAGTCGTCACGCGTCGTCATGTGTCGGCAAGATGGCGCGCCGCCGCTTCGGTGAAGCGGTCGACGGCGACTCCCAGACTGGCGTAGAAGTTCCGGACGGCGTGCCCCGCATCGCCGGAGTTCTGCCGGATCTGCCTGGCGAGGTCTTCCGCGACATCGTTGATCCGGCGGGCCTCGGAGTACAGCTGGAGCCCCGACAACGCGATCAGGGGCATCTGAAGGGCAACGCGGTCGGCTTCCCGGTGAACGGCGTCGGCCCACGCCTGGTCGAGATGGGATTCGTTGATCGGCTGAACCCAGATTCCCCGGTGCCCCGGCGGAGGAGGGACCCGCTCATGCCGGTAGGTGCTCTTCCTCCGGGGATCCGTGGCCTGCATCCCGTAGGCCGCGGCAAGGAGCGCGGCGAACGCCTCCCGCTGCTCCTGCCTGCGTACCTGCTGCCGCTGACGATCATGATTGAAGCGTGCGGCCCAGGCCGTGGCCAACGCGGTCAGCGCCGTTCCTGAGACACCGATAGCCGCACCCACGAGTCCTGCGGTCGCCTGGTCCATTCCCGGGACCCTAGGGCAATCCCCCGGAAGTGGGGTACGGAAGTCCGAAGCCCGGGACCCGCGCGGCCCCGCGCCCCTAGCGTCACTTGTATGACTTCCTCCTGGACGAACGAGGCAGCGATCAGACAGTGGGACGCCACCGCCACCCGTGAGGCGATGGAAGCCACGGCGCAGGACGGGGACTTCGCCAAGCGCCATCTGGTCAACCCGGTGCTGGAGCGCCTGTTGGGAGACGTCCACGGCCGCCGGGTGCTGGACGCGGGCTGCGGCAACGGCTACTTCAGCCGGATGCTCGCCCGGCGCGGGGCGCGGGTGGTCGGGGTCGAACCGACGGGGAGCATGACCGCGTTCGCCCGGGAGCGGGAGGTACGGGAGCGGCTCGGCATCACGTACGTCCGGGCGGATCTGGCCCGGCTGCCCGAGGACACAGGCCCCGCCCGGGGTCCCTTCGACGCGGTGGTGAGCAGCATGGTGTTCATGGCGATCCCGGACTGGAGACCGGCGATGCGGTCCTGTGTGAGGGCGCTGCGGCCCGGTGGCCGGTTCGTGTTCGCGGTGGTCCACCCGGCGTTCGAGGGGCTGCGGGCCGAGTGGCGGGAGCACGGCGAGTACCGCGTACGGCGCTATCTGGAGGAGTACGAGATCCCGGGCCCGGTCGCCTGCGACTTCCACCGCCCGCTCTCCGCGTACCTCAACGAACTGGCCTCCCTGGGCTGCCGCCTGCGCGAGGTCGTGGAACCGGGGCTCGACCCGGTGGTGTCCGAGGGGGCCCGGGACGCGGTGCCGGGGCTCGACGGCTATGTCCACCTGCCGAACTTCCTGGTGGTGGCGGCGGACGCGCCGTAGCGGAATGGGCGCGGGGTGCGGGGGGCGTGGACGGGGCCCTCGGGGCGGTGGAGCGCCTTTCACCGGCCCGCTCGCCGGGTTCGGACGATCGGGGTGTGCGGGGAAGGCGGTGCGGGGGTGATTGCGCCGAGCTTGCGGCTCAGCGACCGCGAACGACGATCACGCGAAGGCACCTCCCGCGCCAGGCCACCCCCGCACGGCATCACTCCCCGCGCGAGGCGGCCTCCGCCATCCGGGCGGTGGTGCTGGCGCCGTCCAGGGCCTCGCGCACGATGTCCGCGTGGCCACTGTGGTGCGCGATCTCCCGGAAGACATGCATCAGGGCGTGCCGGACGGTCCAGATGACCGGCTCCGGAGGCGACCACGGGTACTGCGGCAGCGTCACCGTACGGTTGAGATCGGTTTCCTCCCGCACCGTACGGTCGAACTCTCCGGCGGCGGCGTGAAAGGCGTCGAGCGCGCCCGCCAGGGTCTCGGTCTCGGTCAGCCGGTTACCGTCCGGGTCGAGGTCGGACCAGCCCACCTCGGCCGGCGCCGTGCCCTCGACCACGTCGAGCCAGCCGCGCTGCACCTGCGCGAGATGCTTGACCAGCCCACCGAGTGTCAGCTCGCTCACCGTCGTACGGGCGCGGGCCTGCTCCTCGGTGAGGTCCGCGACGGTGTAGAGGAAGTTGGTGCGCTGGTCGGTGACCAGTGCCAGCAGGTCCTCGCGCTCCACGGACTGCGGGAGGTCGGAGCTGGTCGATGTCATCGTGCCGTCCTTCTGGTCGTTCTGGATCAACCAGCCGATTCTGCGCTGCGCGACCGGGCGGACGATGGCGTTCCGGCCAGGTCGCCGCAGGTACACCCGCCTGGACCCGGGTAGTCCCGGCGGCCGGGCAGCGGCTACCGGATGGTACGAATCATCACCGTGAGAACTGGCGAGGCCGGTGACGGCTGGCTCTGGCCTATGTCCTCGTACCCCCACGACCTGTAGAGCGCGTGGACCTTTCCCTCACCGGCGGCCGGGTTGACCATGAGCGTGACGAACGCCTCGTCGCGGGTGGCGAGGTGAGCGTCATGGATACGCCGGGCTGTTCCGGTCTTCCGCCAGGTCCGCCGGACCCCGATCTCCTTCAGGGCCAAGGTCGGACGCGCGGTGTACTTCTCGGCCGGTGCCGGGTCCGTGCGCTGCCAGTACCGGTCGCCGTGCTCGATGGTGTTGCCGTAGGCGTAGCCGACCGGTTGCCCGTCCGCGTACGCGAGTACAGCCGCGAATCCTGGCTCGGCGCTGTGCCGGTCCACGGGAAGGTGGAGCAGCGGGGCGCACCTCGGTGGACGCGTTGAGGAGGGTCGCCACAGGCCGAGTCGAGAGCGGCGAACCTCCGCAGATCCATGGCGGGCGCCATGGTCAGGCGGTGGTTGTCCAGGTGGCGGCGTGCTCGGCCCAGGTCCGGACAGCGGCGCTGCGGGGCGCGGTGGCGCGCAGCGCGGTACCGAACCCCCGCAGCATCCGTGTCACACGGGCGTGTTGGGCAGCGATGTCGGAGGGAACCTTCATCGCCGTGGCGATGGCCGGTTCGATATCGCGTTGCCCGAGTTGGGCGGCGGCAAGCCGGGCAGTGTTGATGGCTCGGTCGCGCCGCATCTGAGGGTGGAGCAGGGCCAGGCTCCGGTGGGCATGCGTTTCGGCCTGTGCAAAGTTTCCGAGGCGAAGGTGTGCGGCGAGAGCGAGTGTTTCAAGCTCTGCTCCGTTGCGGACCGCAGTCATCCATACCGGTCGGGCAAGACCTGGGTCAGCGCGTTCGAGTGCTTCCTGAGCACAAGCAAGGGCGTGCCGCACGGCGGTGGTGTCGTTCGTGAGGCCGAGGCTGGCGGCCTGGCGCGCATGCCCCAAGCAGGCGAACAAGGGGTCACGGCGTGTGAGGTGCAAGTTGCGGGCGACATCGTTTGCGGCGAGGGAGTCGGCAGGGCGGCCCATGTGCCGGTACAGGGTCCCCGCGTGACTCCAGATTCGGAACTTGATCGCCTGATCGCTGGACATCTCGGCGAGCGCCTGGGCCTCACGCATGTGCGCCTCCGCGACGTCGTAGCGGCGACTGTCGATGGCAGCCCACATCGCCGAGGAGCGGAACGCCGCTGCGGAAGCGTAGAGGCTGTTGCGTACGCGTTGGGTGGCGGTGCCGGCGTTCTGGAGGTTCAGCGCATCGTCGGCGAGCGCGGCGGCACGCTGTTCGAGCCCGAGCCGTCCGCCATGGCGCTGGTCGCTGGCGATGATCTCGGTGAATCGCTTCTGGAGACGGTCGACGTCGCTCATTCCGATACGGCGGGGCCATGCGGTGCTGGGGGTTGCTGCTGAGGCAGCGGCAGCCACAATTCCGCCGACGAGGGTACGGCGCTTCATGTCGGAGTCCTCCTGGTGCGGTGAGGCCGGGGTGGACGTAGTCCGGCTCCGTGGCACGAACCCTAGGGCGACGGCAGACAGACCGGTGACGTCCTCAAGCGCCTTACGGGTGAGCGATTTGGGCCACATGACCCGGCCCGCTTTCCATGCCCGGACGGATGAGCCGTCGAGCCCGCCCGGCCTCCCCGTCAGTTGCTCCACGGCCCTGTTCACAGCGGCAGCAAGGCTGTTGGAGCTGAATCCGTGTTCGGCCATCCACGCCTCAAGGGCGGTGTTACGCGTGGTGTCCATCCGGACACGGTAGCCCTCGCGCGCACCCACTCGCAGGTAACCGGTAGGTCAAATCACCCTAGGGCCCTCCGTCGGATGGATACCGGATCGCCCTAATCATCCGGACGGAAAAGCGAGTTGCCTTGTTGTTGGTCGCCCGCCGCACCTCACAGTGCGGGCGGCTGTTGACGGCTCGGTCCGCCCCCCAAAAAATCATTCGAGGGGCGGCCGGGCGCCGAGACAACACGAAGGCTCCACCCCAATGACGAGTCTCAGTAAGCAAGTTCCCTACGCATCAGTCGGCCACCCTGCCTATAGCCAGACCTTTCCGTGCGAGCCTTCAACGGCCGAGATCGGCCGCAAGCTCGTCCGGAGCGTCCTTGACATGTGGTGTCTCGACGGCCTCGCCGATCGCGCCGCCCTGATCGCCACGGAGCTGATCGCGAACGCCGCCAGGCACACCCCGTGTCACGAGATCCGCCTGATCGTCACGCAGCCGAGCGCGACGCGGGTCCGTGTCGGGGTCGTGGACCAGGAACCGTCGCGCCTTCCGGCTCTCAGTCGGGCCGATGACAACGAAGAGTCGGGCCGGGGGCTGCTCCTCATCGACGCGTTGTCCGACCGCTGGGGCTGCGACCTGCACGGCTCGGGCATGAGCCCCTGGGCCAAAGAGGTCTGGGCGGAACTGCACCTTGAGGGCACCCGGTGAACGCCCCGCTCACGGCGTGCGCGGTTCTCACCAACCTCTTCGACCGCGCAGAAGCCGAGCACGGAGCCGAGCACGGAGACCGGCCATGACGTTCTTACCGGTCCTGCTCGCCCTCACGCTCGCCCTCGCCGGAATCCGCTTGCGGCAGCGCTTCCCTCGGATCATGCGGGTGCTCGCCCCTCAACCGCCCCGTACGCAGCGGCTGTTCGCCGAGTTGCAACGTATCGAGGCCGACCCCGCCTACCGGGCCCTGTTCCTCACCGGACTGGACGCCGCGATCCTCCGACGCGACGCGGAACGTACCGCCGAACTGCACGCCGTCGAAGCAGCGGCCGGCTTGCTCCAGCACCTGGTCCACCCGGAACCCGGCCCCGGCGAGCGTGCCACCGACGCAGACGTGGCCTACGTCGCCGAGCTGACCGTTTCCGCCGGGACCGCCGGGACAAGGCGCACCGTGTCTCTCGGCCGGGTCACCGTGCCGAACCGCCGACTCGCCCTGCGGTGGCTGCGCAGGCAGGCGCTCCGGCTCGCGGACGCGCACGGGCACCTCATACCCCCCGACACCACCCCCTGGACACAGGCGATCCGCGACGTGCGGCCGGTCACCTTCCACGGCTCCGACGCCCCCGAAGCGCTCCGAGCCTGGGCCACCGACGACCAGCGCCAGGCCGACGCACTGCACCGCCTCGCATCCGGCCCCCACACACTGCTCACCGTCACCGATCCGGCGGTCGGCCTGCACCTCACCCTCACCGGACAGCCTCACCGGCCGAACCGGACCGCCGACCCCCGGCACCCCACCAGCCCCCGTCCCGGTCGCGTACGCAGTGGCTCCCCCACGGGCGACCGGGACGGGCACCACCCGGCGGGAACCACGATTCCCGTCCGCCCCACAACCACCCCCACGAGGAACACGCCATGCCCCTCCTGACCCCGTACGTCGCCTCACGGAGCAGCGACAGGGGCACCCTGCAATCCGCCCTCGACATCCGGTTCACCCCGAACGGACCCCGGCTCGTCTACCGCGACGAACGCCCCGAAGACCGGGACAAGCACGGCAACCTGTGGGTCCGCGTCGAGGAATCCGACGACCCCGGACACATCCAGTACGACTCCCTCCACCCCACCCGCCAACGCACCTGCATGGAACAGCTCCTCTGCCAGATCTGCGCCCGGCCCGCCGACCGCAACAAGGACGGCTGGCTCTTCATCGACTGGCGACGCCAGGACTCACCCCCCACCTGGCCCGAGAAATCCCTCACCACCATGCCCCCGCTCTGCACCGAACACGCCCACATCTCCACCCACCAGTGCCCCTTCCTACGCCGGGACGAACACCTCCTCCTCCGCGTACGCAAACCCCACCTCTACGGAGTAGCCGGAACCCTCTACACCCTCACCACCACCGGCTGGACCACCACCGACAACGGCCAACTCTCCCCCTACAACCAACCCCAATACCCCGGCATGCTCGCCTCCCTCCTCATCCGCCAACTACGCGGCGTGAAAGTCGTGGAACACCCATGACCCCCGAGCAGTGGTCCGGCTCTCCCGGTTGCCCTGTCCCCGCCCCCGTGCGCAATTCTTGGGGCACGGCACCGTCTGCCTTCAACGCCCACCGAAGCGTCCGCCCCCGCCGCCCCGGCTCAGCCCTTCTTCCCCCCGCCCACCTGCCCGCGCACCGCGCCCATGCTCGCGCCGATGACCAGGGCGATGGCGAGGGCGTCCAGGGTGGACAGGGCCTGGTCCAGGATCAGGAAGCCGGCCGTGGCGGCGATTGCCGGTTCCAGGCTCATCATCACCGCGAAGGTGGAGGCGGGTATTCGGCGCAGGGCCATCAGTTCCAGGGTGTACGGGAGGACCGAGCTCAGCATCGCCACCGCCGCGCCCAGCGCCAGGGTGGAGGGGACCGCGAGCTTGGTGCCCGACTCCATGATGCCGAGCGGCAGGGAAAGGGCCGCCGCGACCACCATGGCCAGCGCCAGGCCGTCCGCCTGGGGGAAGCGGCGGCCCGTGCGGGCGCTGAAGACGATGTACGCCGCCCACATCGCGCCGGCCCCCAGGGCGTAGGCCGCGCCGACCGGGTCGAGGCGGTCGAAGCCGCCGCCGCCGAGCAGGACGACGCCGACCAGTGCGAGGCCCGCCCACAGGACGTTGATCAGGCGGCGGGAGACGAAGACGGAGAGCGCGAGCGGGCCCAGCACCTCCAGCGTCACGGCGATACCGAGCGGGATGCGGTCCAGGGCCTGGTAGAAGAGCGTGTTCATCCCGGCCATCGCGATGCCGAAGGCCACCACCGTGCCCCAGTCGGCCCGCGAGTGGCCGCGCAGCCGGGGGCGGCAGATGATCAGCAGGACCAGCGCGGCGACGGCCAGGCGCAGGGTGACGACACCGAGCGCGCCCGCCCTCGGCATCAGCAGTGCCGCGACCGCCGAGCCGAACTGGACCGAGAGGCCGCCCGCGACCACGAGCGCCACCGGCCCCAGCGCGGCCCGCCGGCCACCCGGGCGCCGTTCACCACCGCCGGTCCTGTCGAGCGCCGACACCGCCTCGGGTACGGCGACGGCGGCTGCGGCCGGTTCTGCGGCGGTACGCAGGTCGTTCACTGGGCTGGCCTTCCGGAGGGATGTTCAGTCCGATGAAACGCACTAAACGATGAAAGATGCTGGACTGCCCGATCAGCCGGGCCTTTCCACCGTAAGGAGCCCGGCGCGTCTCGTGAAATGCCTGCTGGGCTCCCGTTATGCTCCCCACGCATGAGCATGGACCCCTCTTCCGGCCGCCCCTTGGAACTCCGGCACCTGCGCGCCTTCCTCGCCGTCGCGGATGAGGGAAACATCACCCGCGCCGCCGCCCGCCTCCGGCTCACCCAGCCCGCCGTCTCCCGGACCCTCGCCGCCCTGGAGAAACACCTGGGCGTCCTGCTCGTCGACCGTTCCACCCACCATCTCGCCCTCACCCCCGAGGGCGTCGCCTTCCGCGACAAGGCCGCCGCCGCGGTGGCCGCCTTCGACGAGGCACTCGACTCCGGGCGGCTGCGGACCTGGCCCCTGCGGCTCGGACACGCCTGGTCGGCCTTCGGGCCGTACACCACACCGCTGCTGCGGACCTGGCAGGAGCGCTACCCGCAGACCCCGCTCGAACTGCTGCGCGTCGACGACCGCACCGCCGGGCTCACCCGGGGCGAGGTCGACGCGGCCCTCCTGCGCGGGCCGGTGGACGCGCCGGGGATCGTCACCGAGGTGCTGTTCACCGAGGCCCGGGTGGCGGCCGTCGCCACCGACGGGCCGCTCGCGGCGCGCCCTTCCCTGTCGCTCGGCGACCTGGTGGCCGGGACCGTCGTACTGAACACCGTCTCCGGCACCACCACCCTCGACCTGTGGCCGCCGCACGCCCGGCCCACCACCACCCTGACCGTCGCCAACACCGACGACTGGCTCACCGCCATCGCCGCCGGGCGCGGCTCCGGGGTGTCCGGCGCCTCCACCGCCGGTATGCATCCACACGCCGGAGTGGCCTACCGCCCGCTCGACGACGCCCCGCCCCTGCCCGTGCTGCTCGCCCGCCGCGACGCCCCCGGCCACCCCGCGCTGCCGAAGCTCACCGCGCTGGCCCGCGAGATCGTGGGGCGGGACCACGACGCTCGGCCCTGAGGGCTGTCGAGCAGGACCCGAAGCCCCGGTTGCTCCGTCCGCTACCAGGCGACCGCGCTGGTCGCATCCGTGAACGGACGGCTGTGATCAGCACCGCGCAACGGCCCTCAGACGACGTCGATTACCAGCGTTCGAGTCCGGTGTCGATGCGGGGGTTCGAACGCGGCCACGTCGTCGAACGCCCCGAGGCTCACGCGGCATGCCCGGGATGCCAGAATTTGCCGATGCCCAGCGCGAAAGACACAGTCCACCAGTTCCTGCTGCAGGTGCGGTCGGGGCTGCACCCCGGCCGGGCCGACCGCTTCATGGCCGGCCGGGTCCAAGCCCACCAGATCGTCTCGGAGGCGCCGGTGGTCGTGGAACGAACACCGCAGCAGTACGCCGAGCACGTCCAGGAGATGCTCGACGCCTACGGCGCCTTCACGCTCACCGTGGACGAACTCATCGCCGACGGTGATCGCGTCTACGCCCGTTGGACGCAGACCGGACGACATGTCGGAGCCATCGATCACTTTCCGCCGACCGGTGCGCAGCTCACCGCGATGACCAGTGCGGTCTATCGAGTCGAGGACGGCCTGATTGTCGAGTACTGGATTCAGATCGACCGGCACGGAATCACAGCCCAGCTGGAGCGAGCCGCTGCCGAGCGCTGAACCAGAACCCGATCGACGTCGGCTGCGTATGCGGACCGCCGACGGCACCCCGAGCGGCTTCACCCTCCGCCCGGCCCGCACCATGTTGTGAGACTGCTTCGGTCATGTCGTCATGGCCGGGCGGTGGGCGTTCCGGTAATCGCGGGCGTCACAGGGGCAGCATCTGCCACTCGGTCATCGAAGCTCATCCCGAGCAGGCCGACAAGCCGCTTCCGTGATCGTGGGAGAGGCGCGAGGAGGCGGACGCCGCGCCCGGGACAGCCGTCAAGGGCCGTCCGCCGCGTGCACCGCGTCCGCCTCCAGCCCCTCAGCCAGCACCTCCGCCAGGTGTCTGGCCCGGCGTCCCGCGAGCTGGTCCAGCTGGGTTCGGCAGGAGAATCCGTCGGCCAGGAGTTCCGTACCGGGCTCCGCCGCCCGTACGGAGGGCAGGAGCTGTTCCTCCGCACAGGCCACCGACACCTCCCAGTGCCCCTTCTCGAAGCCGAAGTTCCCGGCGAGGCCGCAGCAGCCGCCGCTCAGTTCGCCGGTCAGGCCCATCCGTTCACGGAGTCTGCGCTCGGCGCCGTCGCCCAGCACCGCGTGCTGGTGACAGTGCGTCTGGCCCGCGACCGGGCGTTCGACGCGGGGCGGGGTCCAGTCGGGGGCGTACTCCTCCAGATACTGGGCCAGGGTGCGGACGGACGCGGCGAGTCCGGCGGCTCGCGGGTCGTCGGGGAGCAGTTCCGGCAGGTCGGTACGGAGGGTTGCCGCGCAGCTCGGTTCGAGGACGACGAGCGGGGCGCCGGGAAGGCGGTCCAGCCGGTCCAGGGTGCGGCGCATCACCGTACGCGCCCTGTCCAGGCGGCCCGTCGATACATACGTGAGGCCGCAGCACACGCCCTCGCCGGGGACGCGCACCGTACGGCCCGCCGCCTCCAGGACCCGTACCGCCGCCCGCCCCGCCTCCGGCGAGAGGTGGTCGGTGAAGGTGTCCGGCCAGAGGGTCACCACCTCGTCGGCCCGGAGGTTCCGCGTCCTCTTCTCCACGCGTCCGCGCGCCCACCGGCGGAACGTCTCCGTCGCCAGCACCGGAAGCCTCCGTTCGGGCGCGATGCCCGCCAGCCGTTTGGCGAGGGCGGCGAGCGGGCGGACCCGGGCCAGGGCGTTCAGCGGGCGGGCGAACGGGGCGGCGAGCCGCAGCCACCGCGGCAGCCCGCCCATCGCGTAGTGGGCGGCGGGCCGCAGCCGCCCCTGGTAGTGGTGGTGCAGGAACTCCGCCTTGTACGTGGCCATGTCCACGCCCACCGGGCAGTCGCTGCGGCAGCCCTTGCAGGACAGACAGAGGTCGAGGGCGTCCCGTACCTCCGTCGACCGCCAGCCGTCCGTGATGACCTCGCCCGCCAGCATCTCGTGCAGCAGCCGGGCCCGGCCACGTGTCGAGTGGGCCTCCTCGCCGGTCGCCCGGAAGGACGGACACATGACGTCCGGGCCCGCCGCCCCGGCCGTACGGCACTTGGCGACGCCCACGCAGCGGCGGACCGCGCCCGAGAAGTCGCCGCCGTCCTGCGGGTAGCCGAAGGCCACGTCCACCGGGCCCTTGGGCAGCACGGCGAACCGGAGGTTGGAGTCGAGGCGGTCCGGGCGGGCGAGCATCCCGGGGTTCAGCCCGCCGTCCGGGTCCCACAGGTCCTTGAACCGGTGGAAGACGCCGACGAGTTCGTCCCCGTACATCCGGGGCAGCAGTTCGGCGCGCGCCTGGCCGTCGCCGTGCTCGCCGCTGAGGGAGCCGCCGTGCGCGACGACGAGGCCGGCCTGCTCCTCGGAGAACCGGCGGAAGCGCGCGACACCCTCGGGGCTCAGCAGGTCGAAGTCGATGCGGACGTGGATGCAGCCGTCGCCGAAGTGGCCGTACGGGGTGCCGCGCAGCCCGTGTTCGGTGAGCAGGGCGCGGAAGTCGCGGAGGTACGGGCCGAGCCGGGCGGGCGGAACCGCGCAGTCCTCCCAGCCGGGCCAGGCCTCGCTGCCGTCGGGCATCCGGGTCGCGGTACCGGAGGCGTCCTCACGGATGCGCCACAGGGCGCGCTGTCCGGCCGGGTCGGTGACCACCGCGCCGTCGAGCGCGTCGGCCGCGCGCAGGACGCGTTCGGCACGGCCGCGCGCCTCGGCCGGGGTGGCCCCGCCCGTCTCCACGAAGAGCCAGGCCCCGCCGCGCGGCAGCCCCGCCGGTTCGCGTACGAGGTCGGCGGCCATGCCCTCGACGGTGAGCGGGCCGTACGGGAGGAGCCCGGCGGCGGCCTCGGCGGCGGCGGACTCGTCGGCGTATCCGAGTACGGCGAGCGCGCGTGAGCGCGGGGCCTCGACCAGGCGGACGGTCGCCTCCGTGACGACGGCCAGGGTGCCCTCGCTGCCGCAGAAGGCGCGGGCCGGGTCGGGGCCGCCCGGGTGTTCGGGGAGCAGGGCGTCGAGGGCGTAACCGGAGATACGGCGCGGGAGGTCGGGGTAGCCGGTGCGCAGCAGGGCCAGGTGTCCGCCGACGAGTTCCCGCACCCCTGCCGGGCCGCCGCCGTCGCCGGAGGCCCGCTCACGGTCCAGCCGCAGGGTGGCGCCGCCGTAGCGGACGACGGAGAGCGCGTGGACGTTGTCGGCGGTGGTGCCCCAGGCGACCGAGTGCGAGCCGCAGGAGTTGTTGCCGATCATGCCGCCGAGGGTGCAGCGGCTGTGCGTGGAGGGGTCGGGGCCGAAGGTCAGCCCGTGCGGCGCGGCGGCGGCGCGCAGGTCGTCCAGGACCACGCCGGGCTGGACGACGGCGGTACGGGAGCCGGCGTCCACCGCCACGATCGAGCGCAGATGGCGGGTCAGGTCCAGCACGATGCCGGTACCGGTGGCCTGACCGGCGATGGAGGTGCCGCCGCCGCGCGGCACCACCGCGACTCCGTACTCGCGGCAGACGGCGAGTGCGGCGGCGACGTCGTCCGCGTCGCGCGGGGCGACGACGCCGAGGGGCACCCGGCGGTAGTTGGAGGCGTCCATCGTCGTCAGGGCCCGCGCGGTGGTGTCGAAGCGGACCTCTCCGCGCACGGCGGCCCCGAGGGCGTGCTCCAGGTCCGGACCAAGCCCCCCGCTCCGGTCTGCACCAAGTCCGTGTCCGGGGTCGTCCGTCTGTCCGGAAATCCCCTCGCGCTCTTCGGCCATGCGCTCAGGATGCCCTTCGACGGGGTGAACTCTTGGGATAGGACCGGACGCAAAGGCACATTCGGAACAAAAAAGCCCACAGGAACTTCCCAAATCAATCGTCAATTCTCTTATAGTGACCAAGACTTGAGCAGGAATTATCAGCTCCAGTTGTCACGTTCATCCATTCTCGTGACGGACTGTCCCAATCTGACCTGTCCCGCACCGTCCGCCCCAAGGACTCCGATTGCGCCCCTCATTCCGGCCGACCGCACTCGCCTTGCTGATCTCGGCAATCGTCACCGGCTCACTGACCGTGTGGGCGGTCGCCGTCGCCCCTGATGCGGTGAGGACCCCGCTGGCCTGGGGAGCGGGCGCCGCCGCCGTGCTGCTGAGCGTCGCCCTGGCCGTCACCGTCCACACCCTGGGCACGGCACGCGCCCTGCGCGCCCAGCGGACCGCCGAGTCCCAGCGGTTCACCGCCGAAACCTCGCGCATGGTCTCCGCCTCGGCGGCGGACGCCCAGCGCTTCACCGCCGAGACCGCCAGGATCAAGGCGGCGGCCTCCGCCGAGAACGCCCGGATCACCGCCGAGGCACGGGCCGAGATGTCCCGCCTCAGCAACGAGGCCGCCTCGGAGCAGGCCCGCCTCACCGCCGAGACCCAGCGGCTCACGGCTCGTGCCAGCCGCAGCGAGACCGAGCGCTCCGCCGCCGTCGCCGCCTGCGCCAACGCCGCCGGACGCATGCAGGCCCTGGCCACCAGCATGCTGGCCGACCTGCGGGAGATGGAGCACCGGCACACCTCCGAGGACGTGCTCGGGGATCTGCTCCACCTGGACCACCGCACCGCCCAGGCGGGCCGGCTCGCCGACTCCATCGCCGTACTGACCGGTGCCCGCTCCGGGCGCCGCTGGGCGAAGCCGATCGTGATGGAGTCGATCCTGCGCGGCGCGATGGGGCGGATCGGCAGCTACCAGCGGGTGCGGCTGCACTCGACGAGCGATGTCGCGATCGCCGGGCACGCCGCCGAGGGCGTCATGCACGCCCTGGCCGAGCTGCTCGACAACGCCGCCAACTTCTCGCCGCCCACCGCAGAGGTCCACGTGTACGTCGAGGAGGTCCCGGCGGGCATCGTCATCACCGTCGAGGACAGCGGCCTCGTCATGAGCGATGTCCAGCTGCGCCGCGCCGAACGCGCCGTGGCCGCCGAGAACCACGACCTGACCGGTCTGTCCGGCACCCGGCTCGGCCTCGCCGTCGTCGGCCGGCTGGCCCGCAAGCACGGCCTCACCGTCTCCTTCCGGCCGTCCGCCCGGGGCGGCACCGGCGCGCTGATGATGCTGCCGCAGGACCTCATCTCCCGCGTCACCGCGCCCACCGCCGAGCCCGACACCGCCGCCGCGCCGATTCCCGCGCAGGCGCAGGTGCCCGCGCAGGAGTCCGTACCCGCGCGAGCGTCCGCCCCGGCACCGGTCACGCCCGCCGAGCCGGAGCCCGCCCACGCACCGGCCGCGCACCGGGACACGACCCCGGACGCATACCCGGACGCGCACCCGGACGTCTCCCGCGCGTCGGGACCGGACGCCGGGTCCGACGTGGACTCGGCCACCGGCTCCTTCCGGCTGCCGGCCCCCGCCGCCCAGGCGCCGGCCACCGGCCCGGATTCCGAATCGACCGGAGCCGTGCCCACGTTCGGCGAGAGCGGCCTGCCCAAGCGCCGCCGCGGCCGCACCCTGGCCGCCGCCGAGTCCCGTACCGGCACTGCCGCCCCCGGCGGAGCCGACAGCCCCCGGCCCCGTACCACCGACCCGAAGGTTCAGGCAGCCCGCTTCAACACCTTCAGCAAGGCGGTACGAGCCAACTCCCCGCACCCGGAAGGCAACACCCGATGACCGCGACCACCGACGAGAAGCTCAACTGGCTGCTGGAGGGCCTGCTCGACCGCACCCCCGGCACCCGGCACGCCCTCGTCCTGTCCCGCGACGGCCTCAAGCTGTGCCGCACCCCCGAGCTCTCCGTCGACCAGGCGGACCAGCTGGCCGCGATCTCCGCCGGGATCCAGAGCCTGTCGCACGGCGCGTCCATCGAGTTCGGTGACGGCACCGGCGGCGTACGGTCCGCGATGACCGAGTTCTACGGCGGTGTGCTGTTCATCGTCGAGGCGGGCGCGGGCGCGCACCTCGCGGTCGTCGCGGCGGAGGACTCCGACGTCGGCCTCGTCGGGCACAACATGAGCGAACTCGTCGAGCAGCTCGGCGAACACCTCGTCGCCCCGCCGCGCTACCCGGCCGGTGACCCGGCCGCGGCGGAAACCACGGCCGTATGACGACGGCGCCCCGCCCCCGCCCCGGCCGCGACGACGATCCGGACCGGCTCTACACCCTCACCGGTGGCCGCAGCCGCTCCGACTCGGCCGCCTTCGACCTGGTGACCCTCGTCGTCGCGGAATGCGATCCGTCCCCCGGCATGCAGTCGGAACATGTCGCGATCCTGCGGATGTGCGAGCGCCCCACGGCGGTCGTCGAGATCGCCGCGAGCCTGAACCTGCCTGTCAGCATCGTCCGCATCATGCTGTGCGACCTGCTCGACACCAGCCGGATCAGCGCCCGCCACCCCCGTACCGCCCGTGTCGCGGACCGGCTCCCCGACCCCGACATCCTGGAACAGGTGCTCGTTGGACTCCGCAACCTCTGACCGTGCCGCCCTGCAGGCGACGGCCGACAACGGACTGAAGATCGTCGTCGTCGGCGGCTTCGGCGTCGGCAAGACCACCATGGTCCGTTCCGTCAGCGAGATCCGCCCGCTGAACACGGAAGAGACCATGACCCGCGCGGGCGAGGCCGTCGACCACCTCGACGGTGTGCACGCGAAGACGTCGACCACGGTCGCGTTCGACTTCGGCAGGATCACGCTCGACGCCCGCTCGGTGCTGTACCTCTTCGGCGCCCCCGGACAGGAACGCTTCTGGTTCCTGTGGGACCGGCTCTTCTCCGGGACGCTGGGCGCCGTCGTGCTCGTCGACACCCGGCGGCTCGCCGACTCCTGGTACGCCATCGACCGGCTGGAGCACCACGGCACGCCCTTCATCGTGGCGTGCAACGACTTCGGCGGCCCGCTCCACACCGAGCAGCAGATAAGGGAGGCCCTGGACCTGTCCGCGGACGTCCCGCTCGTGGAGTGCGACGCCCGGGACCGGTCCTCCAGCAAGTACGTGCTGATCACGCTCGTCGAACACCTCCAGAAGCTGGCCGCCCGCGCCCGGCCCCCGCAGGCGGCCCTGGCCGCGGCAACGCCCGCCAAGACCCCGGAGCCCACCCCGTGACCGCTCTCCCCGTGACGGGCTGCCCCGTCACCCACGGGTCCGTACCGCTGTCCGGACCCCGCTTCCAGACCGACCCCGTGCGGCTGTACCGGGACATGCGGCGCGACCACGGCGCCGTGGCCCCGGTCGTGCTGGACGGCGACGTGCCCGCCTGGCTGATCCTCGGCTACCGCGAACTGCACCAGGTCACCGGCGACCCGGTGCTCTTCAGCCGGGACTCGGACCTGTGGAACCAGTGGGACCGCATCCCGGACGACTGGCCGCTGCTGCCGATGATCGGGCGCAAGCAGCCGTCGATCCTCTACACGGTCGGCGAACGGCACAGCCGGCGCGCCATGATGATCAGCAACGCGCTGGAGGGCGTCGACCCGTTCGCGCTGAAGCGGTACGCGGAGGAGTTCGCCGACGGGCTCATCGACCGGTTCTGCTCCACCGGCGGGACGGACATCATCGCGCGGTACACGATGCTGCTCCCCGCGCTCGTCCTGGCGAAGCTCTACGGCTTCTCCAACGAGACCGGTGCCGCGCTCGTCGGCTCGCTCAACGACATGATCGACGGCCGGGAGAGGGCGCTCGCCGGAGCGCAGCACCTCACCACTTCCATGGCCCAGCTGCTGGCCGACAAGCACGCCGTGCCGGGCGACGACGTCGCCAGCCGGATGCTCGCCGACGACGGGGGCTTCACCGACGAGGAGATCGCCCAGGACCTGATGGTCATGATGGCCGCGGGCCACCAGCCGACCGCCGACTGGATGGGCAACTCGCTGCGCCTCATGCTCACCGACGACCGGTTCGCCGCCTCCCTCTCCGGCGGGCGGCACAGCGTCGCCGAGGCGATGAACGAGGTGCTCTGGGAGGACACCCCCACCCAGAACGTCGCCGGACGGTGGGCCTCCCGCGACACCCACCTCGGCGGCCGGCACATCCGCGCCGGGGACCTGCTCCTCCTCGGGATCGCCGCCGCCAACGGCGACCCGCAGGTCCGCACCCACGCCTCGGCGCTCACCGGCGGCAACAACGCCTTCCTCTCCTTCGGCCACGGCGAGCACCGCTGCCCCTTCCCCGCCCAGGAGACCGCCGAGGTCGTCGCCCGTACGGGGATCGAGGTCCTCCTGGACCGGCTGCCCGACGTGGACCTCGCCGTCCCCGCCGAGGCGCTGACCCGCCGCCCGTCGCCGTGGCTGCGCGGCCTGACCGACCTGCCGGTGCGTTTCACTCCCACTCCCGCTCTCGGAGGAAGACCATGACCCGGATCGCCCTGGACCCCTTCGTGACCGATCTCGACGGTGAGGGCGCCGTACTCCGGGCGGCCGGGCCGCTGGCCGAGGTGGAGCTGCCGGGCGGCGTGCACTGCTACGCCGTCACGCACCACGCCGAGGCGAAGGCGCTCCTCACCGACAGCCGGATCGTGAAGGACATCAATGTCTGGGGCGCCTGGCAGCGCGGCGAGATTCCGATGGACTGGCCCCTGATCGGCCTCGCCAACCCCGGCCGCTCGATGCTGACCGTCGACGGCACCGAGCACCGCAGGCTGCGCACGCTGGTCGCGCAGGCCCTGACCGTGAAGCGGGTGGAGCGGCTGCGGGAGGGCATAGAGGCACTGACGAAGGCGAGCCTGGACCGGCTGGCGGAGCTGCCCGAGGGGCAGCGCGTGGACCTGAAGGCGGAGTTCGCCTACCCGCTGCCCATGAACGTCATCAGCGAGCTGATGGGCGTGGACGCCGCCGACCACCCCCGGCTCAAGGAACTGTTCGAGAAGTTCTTCTCCACGCAGACGCCGCCGGAGGAGGTCCCGCAGATGATGGCGGACCTCGGCACCCACTTCACGAAGATCGTCGACGGCAAGCGGGCCAACCCGGGCGACGACCTGACCAGCGCCCTGATCGCGGCCTCCGAGGACGGTGACCGCCTCACCGACGAGGAGATCGTCAACACCCTCCAGCTGATCATCGCGGCCGGTCACGAGACCACGATCAGCCTCATCGTCAATGTCGTGGAGGCGCTCCAGACCCACCCCGAGCAGCGCGCGCGGGTGCTGAACGGGGAGATCCCGTGGGAGGGCGTGATCGAGGAGACGCTGCGCTGGAACACCCCCACCTCGCACGTCCTGATCCGGTTCGCCACCGAGGACGTCGAGGTCGGTGACAAGGTGCTGCCGAAGGGCGAGGCGCTGATCGTCTCCTTCGGCGCGCTCGGCCGCGACGAGCAGGCGTACGGTCCGACCGCGGGCGAGTTCGACGCCACCCGCACCCCCAACCGCCACATCGCCTTCGGCCACGGCCCGCACGTCTGCCCGGGTGCGGCGCTGTCCCGCCTGGAGGCGGGGATCGCGCTGCCCGCGCTGTACGAGCGGTTCCCAAACCTGGACCTCGCGGTGCCCGCCGAGGAACTGCGCAACAAGCCGATCGTCACGCAGAACGACCTGTACGAGCTGCCGGTCGACCTCGGCTGAGCCGCCGCCGCGGGCCCTCGTCGGCCCGGCCGCGACGTGATGGACCCGGCCCGTCGGGGCCGGGTCCGCAGGCCGGAGCCCCCGTCTCATCCGACGGACACCGTGCTGCGCCGTGCCGCCGAGGGACTACGCTCCGACTCGTGGCCGATATCCAGATTCCCGCTGACATCAAGCCCGCCGACGGACGTTTCGGCGCCGGACCCTCCAAGGTGCGGACGGAGGCGCTCGACGCGCTGGCCGCCACCGGCACCTCCCTTCTCGGCACGTCCCACCGCCAGGCCCCGGTCAAGAACCTGGTCGGCGAGGTACGTGACGGCGTACGCAGCCTCTTCTCCCTCCCCGACGGATACGAGGTGATCCTGGGCAACGGCGGCTCCACCGCCTTCTGGGACATCGCGACGCACGGTCTGATCGAATCGAAGTCCCAGCACCTCAACTTCGGCGAGTTCTCCTCGAAGTTCGCCAAGGCCGCCAAGCTCGCCCCGTGGCTGGCCGACCCGACGGTGATCGCCTCCGACCCGGGCACCCACCCGGACCCGCGGGCCGAGGCGGGCGTCGATGTCTACGCCTTCACCCACAACGAGACGTCCACGGGTGTCGCCGCGCCGCTCAAGCGCGTCGCGGGCGCGGACGAGGGGTCCCTCGTCCTGGTGGACGCCACCTCCGGTGCGGGCGGCCTTCCGGTCGACATCACCGAGACGGACGTCTACTACTTCGCCCCGCAGAAGTCCTTCGCCTCCGACGGCGGCCTGTGGATCGCGGCGTTCTCCCCGGCCGCCCTGGACCGCGCGGCGCGTATCCACGCCTCGGGCCGCCACATCCCGGAGTTCTTCTCGCTCCCGACGGCGATCGACAACTCCCTGAAGAACCAGACGTACAACACCCCGGCCCTGGCCACGCTCTTCCTGCTGAACGAGCAGCTGAAGTGGATGAACACCCAGGGCGGCCTGGACTTCACCACCGGCCGCACGGCAGCCTCGGCGGCGAACCTGTACGGCTGGGCCGAGAAGTCCACGTACGCGACCCCGTTCGTCACCGACCCGGAGAAGCGCTCCCAGGTCATCGGCACGATCGACTTCGAGGACGGCATCGACGCGGCGGCCGTCGCCAAGGTGCTGCGCGCCAACGGCATCGTGGACACCGAGCCGTACCGCAAGCTGGGCCGCAACCAGCTGCGCGTGGCGATGTTCCCGGCGATCGACCCGTCGGACGTGCAGGCGCTGACGGCCTGCGTCGACTACGTGATCGAGCAGCTGTAAGCAGACGTACGGAGACATACGGAGACGGCCCGGCACACACCTCGTGTGCCGGGCCGTCTCTGCTTCACTCGACCGGGTGGCGGATCGCCTGTGGGACATCCGGCACCGCTCGGTCCTACGATGATGTTCTCGACACCAGCCATTCCAGGAGGCCCGCAATGTCTGCAGCAGCAGTCGAGCACCCCTGTGACGGTGAACCGGAAATCTCGCTGCTGGAGAGTGCCAACGAACTCTCCGAACAGCTCCCGGGGCGCCGCGTCGAGATCATCGGAGGCGTCATCACCGTGGCCCCGTCGCCGGACGGCCCGCACGCCGACGCGCTGACCACACTCGCGCTCGCGCTCGGCGCCGCAGGACTCCACAGCAAGGAGTCCAGAGTCCTCCAGGGCGCGGGCCTCTGGCTGCCGAGCGGCCCCCACGACTACGCCGTCCCCGATCTGGCGCTCGTCGACGCGGACTACCGGGATCACCCGGCCGAAAACGCCACCTACGACCCCAGCGTCTTCCGCATGGTCGTGGAGGTCACCTCCGGGAACTACCAGAACGATCTGCGCAACAAGGTCGCCATGTATGCCTATGCCAAGATCCCGGTCTACGTCATCCTCGACCGCAAGCACGGCCGCATCCATGTCCTGACCGAGCCGATGGCCGGCGGATACGACCGCCACGAGGTGTACGCACCGGGCCAGCAGGCCCCGCTCCCCGCCTCCATCGGTGCCGAGGTCTCCCTCGACGTCTCCGAGCTGGTGCTGGCGGGCCGCCCGAAACGCTGAGGACCGGGCCGGGGTCGTGCCGCCGCCGACCTCGCGCTGGAGGACGTGCTGCGGCACGCCGGGCACATGGACATCGTCCGCGAACCGATCGACGGAGCGACGGGCGCCCGCCCGGGCAGCTGACCTGACACCGGCGTCTCATGGCACCCCGTCACCCGCCGCACCGCCCCCGTCACCTCACTGCGGCCCCCGTCACCCCACCGCGGCCCCCGTCACTCCGCCGGCGCCGCCGCCAGCACCGCGCGCAGGGCGGCGACCCCGGCCAGCCACTCCTCGCCCGCACCGCCGTCGGCCCAGAGCTCCAGGACCTCCGAATTCTCCCCGGCGACCCGGTCCAGGGCCCGGACCGCCAGCGGGCGCAGGTCCGCGGGGAGCGGGGGCAAGGGCTCCTTCGGGCCGTACGCGGTGGTGACGGGCTCACCGCCGGGGCACTGGGCGGCCACCAGCGCGGCGGCGGCCACCACCACCTCGCCGTCGTCCAGATAGCCCTGCGGGGAGGTGTTCACCGCCTCCGCCAGAGCGTCCCGGAGGACATCCGCGCGTTTCTCCGGCGGGGCGTCGTCCACCCGGCCGCCGAAGTCGGCCGCGGTGTCGTTGTCGAAATACCCGATGTCCCAGGCGCCCATGGGGTCCCTTTCTCCGTTGGTGCCCCCCATCCTGACCGCCACCACTGACAATCGGCCGGGCACACCCCCTCAGGCCCCCGGTACGTCCCGGCGCCAGCGCACTTCGCCGTCCTCCCACTCGTCGGTCGGGGCGAGTCCCGCCGCCCCGGCAACGGCGGCGGACGCCGTGTGGTCGGGGTGGATGTGCGCGAGGACCGTACGGACGGAACCGTCCGCCAGCAGGTGCGCGACGAGGCCCGCCGCCGCCTCCTTCGCGTAGCCCCGGCCCTGCCACGGCGTCCCCACGACCCAGGCGATCTCCGCCGCCCCGCCCCGTACCGTCGCCTGGACGTACCCCGCGAGGCGGCCGTCCTCGCGGACCCGGAGCACCCAGTTCCACCACTGCTCGGCGGGGTCCGGCGAACCGGCGCTCTGGCGCTCGTAGCGGGCCCGGAGCGCGGCCGTGTCCTCGGGGGCGCCTCCGGTGTACGTGTGCAGGGCCGGATCGCCGAGGACGGCGGCCATCTCGTCCGCGTACGCGGCCTCCAGGGGCAGCGCGTCGAGGTGGTCGGTGGTGAAGGGCAAGGGCCCGTTACTGTGCATGGGGCCCGACCCTACGTCGGGCCCCCACCTGCGACGAAGCGGTTTTCAGCGGCTCAGCCGCTGGAACCTGCGCACCGCCAGCGGCAGGAACACCAGCGTGATCACCAGCGGCCACACCAGGGCCATCAGCAGGGCGTGTTCCTCCACCCAGGTGCCGCCGCCGGCCACCGGGTTGCCGAACAGTTCACGGCTCGCGGTGGCGGTCGAGGAGACCGGGTTCCACGCGGCGAGGGTGCCGAGCCAGCCCGGCATCAGGGAGGGCGCGACCAGTGCGCTGGAGATCATCGTGACGGGGAAGGCGATGGCGTACAGCCCGCCCGCCGCCTCCGCGTTCGGCACCAGCAGGCCGAGCCAGACACCCACCCAGATCAGGCTGAACCGCAGCAGCAGGAGCAGCCCGAAGGCGCCCACCGCCGCCATCGGACGCCCGCCCGCCCGCCAGCCGATCGCCAGCGCGGTGGCCGCGAGGATGGTCAGCTCGGCGGCGGCCACGACGAGGTCCGCCACCCCGCGTCCGGAGGCGACCGCCGACGGGGCCATCGGCATGGAGCGGAACCGGTCGATGACGCCCTTGCCCGCGTCGGTGACGACGGCCATCGCGGTGTTCATGAAGCCCATCGTCATGGTCGTGGCGAACATGCCCGGCATCAGGAACTCCCGGTAGTCACCCCCGCCGGGCACCTTCATCGCGCTGCCGAAGATATAGCCGTACAGCAGCACGGAGAGGATCGGGAACCCCAACTGCCAGATGATGGCGACGGGTTGGCGCTGATAGTGGGTCAGGCTACGGCGTGTGACGTTCCAGCAGTCGGCGAACGCCCAGAAGAGCCGGCCACGCTCCGGCCCCACGGCCGCCGCGCCGTCCTTCAGTTCGAGCATGGTCATGCCGCCGCCCCCGTCCTCTCGTTCGCGTCCTTCGCGGCCGCGCCCACGCCTGTGCCCGTGCCCGCGCCCACGCCTGTGCCCGTGCCCGCGCCCGCGCCTGTGCCCACGCTCGTCCCTTTGTCCGTCCCGCCACCGGCCTTCGCGCCCGGGGACTCCTCGTCCGCCGCGCCGCGCCCCGTCAGCCGCAGGAACACATCGTCCAGGCTGGGCCTGCGCAGCCCGATGTCCTCGACAGCGATCCCCTCGTCGCTGAGCACCCGCGCCACCTCCGTCAGCGCGGCCACCCGGTCGGCGACCTGCGCGTGCACCCGGCGGGCCGTGTCGTCCGTGATGACGAGTCCGCCCCCGGCCACCCGGTCCACCGCCCGCGCCACCGCCGGGAGATCACCCTCCTCGGCGGCGACGACCTCGATCCGGTCCCCGCCGATCCTGTTCTTCAGCCCGTCCGGGGTGTCGTCGGCGATGGCCCGGCCCCGGTCGATGACGGTGATGTGCGACGCGAGCCGGTCCGCCTCGTCCAGATACTGCGTGGTGAGCAGGACCGTCGTACCGCCCGTCACCATCGCCCGTACCGCGTCCCAGACCTCGCCCCGGCCGCGCGGGTCGAGCCCGGTCGTGGGCTCGTCCAGGAACAGCACGGCGGGCGCCAGGATCATGGAGGCGGCCAGGTCCAGCCGCCGCCGCATGCCGCCGCTGTACTCCTTGGCCCCCCGGTCCGCGGCCTCCACCAGGTCGAACTGTTCCAGCAGCTCCCCCGCCCGCTGCCGGGCCCGCCCGGCGCCGAGGTGGAACAGGCGGCCGAACATCTCCAGGTTCTGCCGGCCGGTGAGGACCTCGTCGACGGCGGCGTACTGGCCGGCCAGCCCGATCCTGCTCCGTACGAGCCGGGGTTCGCGCCCCACGTCGAGCCCCGCCACCTCGGCCCGCCCGCCGTCGAACCGCAGCAGGGTCGCGAGGACCCGCACGGCCGTGGTCTTGCCCGCGCCGTTCGGCCCGAGCAGACCGTGCACGGTGCCGGGGCGGACCGCGAGGTCGAACCCGTCGAGCGCCCGCTTCTCCCCGCCGCTCCCCTTCTCCCCGTCCTTCCCCCGGTCCTTCCTCCGCCCCTTCTCCCGGTACCGCTTCACGACGCCTTCGGCCAGGACCGCGTATCCGGACGCAGACATGGCACACCCCCTCCACAGAGACGACCAGAACTCTCGGATCAGAACTGGGTACACCGTACCCGATGGCGAGTACACCGTACTCAATTTCCGACCGGCGCATTACTCTGGTGCTCATGACGAGAAACGGTTCGGCAGCGGAAACGGATGGCACGACCACCGGGAGCGGCGACATCGCGCGCAGCCTGGAGCTCCTGTGGAGCACCGGCGACCGCCCCAGCCGCGGCCCGAAACCGGGTCTCACCCTGGACCGGATCGTCACCACCGCCGTCGCCGTGGCGGACGCGGAGGGGCTGGCCGCCGTCTCGATGCGCCGGCTCTCCACCGAGCTGGGCACCGGCACGATGTCGCTCTACCGCTACGTCCCAGGCAAGGCCGAACTGCTGGACCTGATGCTCGACCGGGTCCTCGGCGAACCGCTCACCGGCGGCGCCGCCGACGTGCCCGCGGACTGGCACGACGCCATCGACGCGATGGCCCGCTCCTATCTGGGCAACCTCCGCCGCCACCCCTGGCTGCTCAAGATCAACCAGGCCCGCACGGTGCTCGGCCCCAGCGCCCTGCGCGGCCTGGAACTGGCCCTCACCGGCCTGCGCGGCATGGGCCTGTCCGACCCCGAGCTGATCGGCGTGATCATCACCGTCAACAGCTTCGTCGAGGGCCTCGCCCGCACCCAGAGCCATGCCGTGGAGGCCGTGCGGCAGACGGGCCTGAGCGACGCGGACTTCTGGGAGGGCCAGCACCCCTACCTGGAGCGGGCCATGCTCAGCGGCGAGTACCCGATGATGGCGGGCATGGCGGAGGACACCTTCAGCCCCGACTTCGACCACTTCGAGTTCGGACTGCGGCGACTGATCGACGGCTTCGAAGTGCTCGTCCAGGAGCGCGCGAGGGGATGACGGCGGTCCGGGTCCGTGCGCCAATGGAGACATGGACGCCAGCCGGGAGCTCGCTCCTTTCGTCAGGCAGTACGCCGTCCTGCTGAGCACCCACCGGCAGGACGGTTCCGTCGTGGGCACCCCCGTCAACATCGCCGTCGAGGGTGATCACGCGTTCATCCGCACCTTCTCCTCCGCGTGGAAGGTCGAGCGGATGAGGAACCACCCGGAGGTGGAGATCGCCCCGTGCACGGTGCGGGGCAGGCCCACCGGCCCACGGATCAGGGCCTACGCGCGGCTGCTCCGCGCGGGTACGAAGGAGAACACCCACGCGGCACGGATGCTGTCGCGCAAGTACCCGGTGATGCACGGGGTACTGGTCCCGCTCGCGCACCGGCTGAAGCGTGACCGGACGCTCCACTACGAGGTGTGGCCGATTCCGGACGAATGAGCCGGTACGAAG
Organism: Streptomyces sp. NBC_00654; assembly: GCF_026341775.1. Lineage (NCBI taxonomy): Bacteria > Bacillati > Actinomycetota > Actinomycetes > Kitasatosporales > Streptomycetaceae > Streptomyces > Streptomyces sp. NBC_00654. Next base: position 881,046 of record NZ_JAPEOB010000003.1, read on the forward strand.
ACGCATCCGCAGCGGACCCCGTACGCCACCACTCATATCGGCAATCCGCCGCGACTGAAACGTGTGACCTCTCCCCGCGCGCTCTCGATCTAGACATTCATGGACGTATTCCGGCCCGGGGAGCCGTGAATGATTGCCATACACACCTGCCTTCCAGGATGTTCGTAGGGCAAGCGCGAGAGACGAGACGGTGGAAGGGACTCACGGGGGCGGCGAATGCATTTTCGACACGTCTTCATTTGCCCGACCGTGACATAGCCTCCCCGTTCGTTCATCGAATGAAGGAGAAATGGTGATCTCGAAGACGAAGAGGATTGCCCGTTCCGTGGCCGTGGCGTTCGCCGCCACCGCGGCGGTCACCATGGCCCTGCCCTCGGGCAACGCCTACGCCATCGACCACGTCGAATGCCGTGGTGGGGAGAACTTCCTGAAGATCTGGTCGCACCTGGACGGTCGCAGCAGTGTGGACTGCTACGCCAACGGGGGGCGGACCAGCTTCGGAGGCTGGTGGGTCGACCGCATCTCGACGGGCAACAACGACCTCATCTACTACGACGAGAACGGCGACTCGGTGCGCGTCAACCGGTGGACCGACATCACGTTCCCGAACCGTCCCCCGAAGGTCAAGGACATCGAAATCATTTAGCGGATGAACGGACCGGCGGACGGGCGGGCCACTGTCCGGGAAGGGCGTGCCGATTCACGATGCACGACCCTTCGCAATGCACAGCCCTTCGCGATGCACGGCCTTCGCAATACGCGGCCTTCGCGATGCACGCCCTTCGCGAATTCACGACCCTTCGCCGATTCGCTTCACTTCCCGAACTGGCTGAATTCATCGTGGGGTTGAATTCACCCATGCCCGGCCGGCCGATACAGGCCGCGTGCTCACCGCGCGGCCTGTATCGGCATGTTCCGGTGGCCGTCGCCCCGCGCGCCTCGCCTCACCCTTGCCCGCGCCGCCTCCGCAGGGCGAACCAGATGACCGCCACCCCGGCGATGACGACCGCGCCCAGCGTCATGCTCCCCTTCTCCCCGCCGTCGTCCGCGCTGTCCCCGCCGCCACCGCCGGACCCCCGGCCGGCGCTCCCGGAACCGCCCCCCGAGGTCTTGCCGCCGCTCCCGCCCGGGACCTCCACCCGCTCCACATCGCTCCGCCTCCCCTCCGAGCCGAACATCAGCGCCGAGCCGTCCGCCGTGTACGTCACCGACTCCGCCTGTCCCTGGAACGGGGCGCTCACCGCGCGGTCGTCGCCGAGCCTGCCGCCCTCGAAGGCGTACGCGCGAGCGCTGAAGTAGGACCGCAGCACCAGCTCGGTCCCGTCCGGCGAGAACGCCCCGTCCGTCACCCACGGCACCTCCCCCACCCTCCGGAACACATTGGTCCCGCCGGTGGAGAGCTTCGCGGGCCCCTCGTAGAGCCCGCCGCCGTCCTCGTTCTTCGAGGCGATGTACACCCGGCCGGTCTTCGGGTGGACCATCATCGCCTCGGCGTTGCGCGCCCCGTCCGCGTACGTCACATCGAACTGGGTCGCCGTGACGGTGGCGTCGCGCAGCTGCTTCGGCTCGGGGAAGCGGTAGATCCAGACGTGGTCCCACGTCCCGTTCAGGTTGTCGCCGATGTCACCGACGTACACGTTGCCGTCGGGTCCGATCGAGATCGCCTCGACGTCACGGGGCTCGCCGACGCCGCGCATGGTGATCGTCGCGACGGTCTTCCCGGTGCGGGAGTCGACGGCGTAGATGTACGGACCGTCGTCGCTGTCGTTGTGCGTCCAGTAGATGCCCGGGTGGGTGGGGCTGGCGGCCAGACCGCTGGACTCGGTGATCCTGGGGTCCTCGATCGTGAAGCTCCGATCGGCTCCGCCGTCGTCGGCCACGGCGAGGGCCGCCCCCGGGAACAGCAGGAGCGTGGCGGCACCGAAGGCAGTCAGATACGAGCGCATGGGCTCAAGTGTCCATCGTCACGTCGCAGGCCGACGCGCTGATCGGCCATGATGGCGCATATGCGTTTTCTGCTTGTCGGCGATTCCATGACGATCGGGCGCGCCGGCGACTTCACCTGGCGCTTCCGTATGTGGCAGCACCTCGAAGCGACCCTCGGCGGGGGTTTCGCGTTCGTCGGCCCGCGCACGGAGCTGTACGACACCGAGGCGGGCGCCCCGCTCTCGTACGCGTACGGCGCCCCGTCCTTCCCCGCCGGGGCCCGCGCGCACCTCGCGGGCTGGGGCGAGGGCTGGCTGCACATGGCGCCGGTGATCGCGGACGCGGTCACCGGGACCCGCGCCGACGTCCTGCTCGTCTCGCTCGGCCTGATCGACCTCGGGTTCTACACGGACAGCGCGCAGACCGCGCGGAACGCCCGCGCGTTCATCGCTGCGGCCCGCGCCGCCAACCCCCGTATCAGGATCGTGCTCCTGCCCGTGATACCCAACGTCCGGGCGGAGTCGGACGCCCCCTTCGCCGCCGAGTGCGAGCGCTTCAACGAACTCCTCGCCAAGGCGGTCGCCGACCTCGACGAAGCCGCCTCCCCGCTGCTGCTGGCCTCGCGCCCGACCGGGTACGACATCCACACGGACACGTACGACGGCACGCACCCCGGCCCGAGCGGCGAGCACAAACTGGCGGCGGCCTTCGCCGACGCGATGCACCAGGCGTGGGGACTGGGCGGGCCGTACACGCCCCACGGCTGAAACCGCTGCGCCCACCCGCCCCCGGACCTTACGGTGGTGCCTCATCGGCCGAGTGACGATCAGGTACGGGGGTGGGTCAATGGACCCGATTTCGCTGGGTGTTCTGGCCGCGCTGGCAGGCGGCGCGGGCGGGGAGATCGGCCGTCAGGCCTGGTCCGGGCTGACGGGCCTGGTGCGCCGGCGCCGGGACCCCGCGCCGGGAACGCCCGAGGGTTCGGCCCCGGAGCCCGACTCCGCCGAGACGGCGCTGACCGCGCTGGAAGGCAGCCCCGGGGACCGGGAGCGGGCCGGGGAACTCGCACAGGCGCTGCGTACCCAGGTCGCCGCGGACGAGGCCTTCGCCCGCGCGGTACGGGTGTGGGAGGCGATGTTCCAGGCCTCGCTGACCGCGGACCCGGAGGCGGCGGAGGAGCTGGAGACGGCCGTCCGGGCGGTCGACCCCGAGGCCGTGGCCCCGGGGTCCGTGCACAACGACTTCCGCGACAGCACGTTCAGCGGCCCGGTGCAGGGCAGCGGCACCCAGCACAACACGTTCAACAAGTAGCCGGTCTCCCGTGTCCCCGTCGGCGGGCGTCCTGCTCCGCTACGGGGTGAGGGCGTCCGCGGACACCAGCGTGTCGTCGCGGAAGCAGAGCCGGTACGCGTCGCCCGACCGGTCGTCGAACCGGTCGGCCGTCATCGCGTAGTACGAGCACGATGTGCCGGGTCCGGCCGGCTCGGCCTCCACCGGGCGGTGGCCGGTCCGGCGTTCCGGCAACAGGGGCTCGGCCTCGGACCGGGCCATGCCCACCCGCAGCCGGGCGAAGTCGCCGGGTTCCAGGACCGACCGGGACACCGACCACATCTCCCACCCCATGAGCACCAGCGACAGCGACGCCCCCGCCACCAGCGGCACCAGGACCGCGGCAACCAGCGTCCGACGCACCCGGCGCCCGGCGTGACGGTGCTCCCGGGGCAGCGCGCCGCCCTCGCCACCCGGCCCGCCGGACCGGAGAGCGACGGGAGTGATGGGTGTGACGGGTGCGACGGGCCGCGAGGGGGTGTGCGGAATCCGGGCGGCGACCGCGAAGCCCCCGTCGCGCGGACCGTGGGTGAAGGTGCCCCCGGCCAGCCGCACCCGCTCGTCGAGCCCGATGAGCCCGTGGCCACCGTGGGCTCCGCTCCCTGGTGGCACGGCTGGGGCGGCGCCCGGGGATGGCCCGTTCTCGACCACCACTTCGGTCTCGTCGGCCGAGTGCGCGACGCGAACGCGCGCCGTGGTGTGCGGGGCGTGCTTGGCGACGTTGGTGAGCGCCTCCTGCACGACGCGGTGCACGGCCCGCTCGACGACCGGGGGAACGCGGTCCGCCCTGCCGTCGACGCGCAGGTCGACCGAGAGCCCGGACGCGGAGGCCTCGTCGGCCAGCCGGGCGACCCGGGACACGGAGGCGGCCGGGCCGCCGCGACCGCCACCGGCACCGGCACCGCCGCCGACGCCCTCGTCCGGGGTTCCCGTGGGGCTCAGGGGCGCGTCGTCGGTCCCGTCACGCAGGACGCTGATCACTTCCCCGAGCCGCTCCACCGCGGCCCCGGCCCTGGCCCTGATGTCCCCGGCCGCCCGCCGGTGCCGGTCATCGAGGTCGGCGGCGAGGCTCAGCGCGCCCGCCGAAAGGGCGATCAGGCTGAGGTCGTGGCCGAGGACGTCGTGCATGTCGTGGGCGATCCGGGCCCGTTCGCGCAGCCGGGCCTGCTCGGCGACCAGCCGTTGTTCGCGCTCCAGTTGTGCCGCCCGCTCCCACCCGGCCCGGACGAGCTGCCGGTACTGGCGCCGGAACCGTCCCGCGAACCACGGCAGCATCGCCGCGACGACCACCACGGCCACGAACCGGCTGCCCAGCGGCAGCCACGACGGCACCAGGGCCACCGCCACCACCCCGGCCGCGACGACGGCGACCAGCGCGAGCACGGTGGGCCGGGCCCGTCCCGCCCGCTGCCCGGCGAGGAACGCGGCGACCGCCGCCGGAACCGCCCACCACAGGCTGACCATGCTCAGGCCCACCCCCGCCGCAGCGGCGGCGGCAGCGGCCGCCCCGGCCGGATCCCCGGGCCGGGTCCGCGGTCCCGCACCGCCGCGCTTCGCACTGTCCATACGAGGACGGTACTGAGCGTGGAGTCCCCGGGTCCCGCCCAGGTCACTCCACCTGCTGCGACCCCAGCATCGTCAGCGCCAGCTCGGTGAGTTCACCGGACACCTCGGCGGGCCGGGCCCGCCGGGGCCGGCGGCTGTGGTGGGCCATCAGCTCGTGGACCGTACCGACCATCACCATCACGTCGACCCGGTGGTCCCGGTCCTCCGCCTCCCCCCGGTCCACCGCCCGCTCGGCCTCCCCGGTCAGGAACTCCGTCCACAGGGCCCGCCACAGCTTGCAGTGCTCGTCCACCGTGGCGCTCACGCCCAGCACCTCGACGAAGGTCACCCGGGCCTCGCGCGGATCGCGGGTGACGGCCTCCACGTAGGCGTCGAAGAGGCGCCGGACGCGCTCGGCGGTCCCGCACTCGTCCATGCCCTTGGCGAGCAGGGCGTTCTCCGCGGCCCGCAGCCCGCTCGTCGTCACCCGGTTGTGCAGCGCGACGAGCAGCCCCTCACGCGAGCCGTACTCCTTGCGCAGCACCTCGGCCGGAACCCCGGCCGCCGCGCAGATCGCCAGCTCGGTCGTCTCCGCGTACCCGACGACTCCGAACAGTTCCCGGGCCGCGTTGAGGAGTTGCTCGCGCGCCTGGTTCCGGAGCGTGTCACCGGGGCCAGTGCGCTGAGCCGGCCAGTTGTCCACCACCGGTCCTCCTTCAGCGGAAGAGGTGCGGGAGAGGAGCCTCAGCACCTCTGCACAGACCGCCCGCCCCATTGTGCTCGCCCCGGCACGGTGGTTCCGACTGCGCCACACCCCAACCGGAGTGCGGCACCCCGCCCTCACACCCCCTGTCGCGCCGCCGACGCGCTCCCCCGGCGGATCGGACGGCCCGGCATTTTTCAGCCCCAAAGTGGCACGGTGAACGGTCAGGAAAGTTGACGAGGAGGACGCGTTCCTCCTCCCGGGGCCGGTGTTCCGGGGCCGTTCTTCCTGGGGCCGTTCTTCCCGGGGCGGTTCTTCCCGGGGCCGTTCACCAGACGACCGGCATGCTCGGCAGGCCGAGGACGATGCCGTTGAGCTTGAACTCGGCCCGCGCCGAAGGGATCACCGGGCGCAGCCCGGGGATGCGGCGCAGCAGGGTGGTCAGCGCGACCTCCAACTCGATCCGGGCCAGCTGGCGGCCTATGCACTGGTGCGCGCCGAGAGTGGCCAACTCCACGACGCTCAAAGGGCGTTCGGTCCGATTGCCGCGAGCGATCAGCCGGCTGATCAGATCGTCCCGGGGCTCGGCGATCCGTTGCCGGATCAACTCAGCCGGGTGTAGGTCTCGTCGGGGTCGAAGGGGCAGGAATCCGGCCTGGCGACCGGAATACCCGGGACATCGGCGGAATGAAACTTCTCGCGCCCTATTTGTCGGCGGCGCCGTCGTCGCAGCGGTGATCCGCGCGGGGCGCGTTCTGGTGGGCGACGGCGTCCTTCCAGCGGGCCCGCTCCGCGCCGAGCCGGTCGTCGGCGCTCACGGCGAACCACACCCAGCCGTCCTTGTACTCGTGCGTGTCCGTCAGGCCGATGACGTAGCGGCGGCCGGGGCGGAGCGCCGCGTAGTCCGGTTCGCCGGCGGCGAGGGCACGCCCCTTCGCGTCCAGGACGGCGGACTGGCCGATCACCATGGACGCGGGCGGGGTGCCCTTGAGGGGTTCCGTCACGGTCACGGCGGACATGACGACACCTCCTTCGAGCTCCGGCTCCTCCTCGCGGTACTCGACCGTCCGGTCGACGGTGACGATCGCGACCGTCCCCACGTTCCCCGCCTTGTCCCGGTCGGTGGTGTCCTCCGGCAGGCACAGGGTATGCGCCGCCGTCACGTCGTCCAGGGTGGTGTACCAGTAGCCGGCCCCGGCCGTCGCGAGCACGGTGGCGGCGGCGAGCGCGGTGAGCAGAAGGCTGGTTCGGGTCATGGTCAGCCCCAGAGCTTCTTGTAGTTGGCCTTGTCGGTGTCGGTCGGCTCGGTGATCGGCATGGTCACCAGCGGGGCGGGCCACATGAGCGACGCCACCTGCTCGGACTTGTGACACAGGCCCAGGGCGTGCCCGAGTTCATGCGCGGCGACGTGCCGACGCAACTCGGTCGAGGCGTACTTCCCCGGTTTGTCGAGGGACTTGCGGTTGAGGTGGATGACATCGGTGTCCGCGACACCGCCGTGGTGCTCGTAGTAGGCACCCTTGCCGTCGGCCTTGCTGTAGTCGCGCCAGTCGAGGTCGTTGACGGTCGTGGCACTGTCCGGCCGGATCTTGATCCGCGACAGCGAACCGGTCTGCCAGACCTTCCCGGCCCAGGTGCGCGCGTCGTCGTACTTCGTCGCGGACGTCCACCGGATCTCGCCCTCGTCGACCGCCGAGTCCGAGCGCCGTTCCCGCTCCCCCGCCACACACCCGGCGGCCCTCTTCACCCCTGCCGCCCCTCGCACCCCCGTCACTTCTTCCCCGTAGGCGACCGCGGTGGCCGAGACGGCGGTGGTGGTGGCGCACGCGAGGGCGACCAGCACACGGACCGGATCCATCGGAGGCTTCACAAGCGCTTCTCCTTCGCAGGTGAGAGGCACCGTACTGAGGCCCGCGCCCCACAGGGAACGGTACGGGCGGGCATTCACCCCGGAGGGGGAAGCGCGGCCCGGCCGGTACGCCGAGGGGGCCGACCGGCACCGCGAGGAGCCCCCGACGCGTCCGGCCGACCCCTTGCGGCCGACCCCTGCGGCCGGCCCTTGCGGCCGGTCAGTCCCTGCCGGCCATCCAGATGGTGAGGCTGTTGGCGATCCGGTGGATGCTGTCCTCGGTGACGACCTCGTGCTCACGGCGGGCCGTATCGCGGCGCACGACCTCGTAACCGCCCTCGCCCCGGACCGTGACCGAGGCGTGCCAGCGCGGTTCGTCCTCGTAGGGCTCGATGACGACGAAGGTGTTGTCCGCGTCGTTGAGGTCGCTGAACAGCATGTACAGCGCGTCCTCGGACGGGTCGTCGATGATGTCGCCGTCCTCGCTGACGGCGCGGTAGTACGAGGCATCCATCGGAACTGTCCCCTCTTCGGCCCACCGGCCCGGTCACCGGCTCGATCACCCTCAGCCTGGCACGCGGGTCCGACAGTCCGGCCGGGCACGGACGCACGCGGACAAGCCCCGGGTCGGTCCGGGGCCACCCCGAACAGCCACCCCGAACAGCCCGCCCGAAGCGCACCGCACCGCCCGAACCGCACCGCCCCCGCCGGTCCTCCGGTACCGCTCAGTCCGCCGACCGCTCCACGGGAATCCACAGCGCCGCGTCGGCCCGCGTCCCGTCGTCCGAGACGCGCACGCGCACGATCTCCGGCCCCGGCCTGCTCCGGTACGGATTCGACGGGAACCACTGCGTGAACACGTCCCGCCACATGTACTGGAGCGCCTGCGGGAAGGCACCCGCGCTCTCGAAGACGGCCCATGTGCCCGCCGGGACGTCCAGGGCCTCCATGCCCTCCGGCGCCTCGGCGCGCGTCACCACGCCGTGGTAGTAGTCGAGTTCGGTTCCCTCGGCCCGGCTCGGGTCGAGGTGGTCGCTCACGCCGACGATCCCCTCCGGCTCCTGGTCCGACAGCTCCGCGATCCGCCGCAGTGTCTCTTTCCCCATGCCGCGGATGAACTCGCCGATCGCCGGGTTCATCCCCTCGTGGACGAGCGGTACCCGGGCCTTCCTCCCGACCACACGGAACCGCTCCCTGTCCACGATCCGGTAACGCATGCTGCTGCTCCCCTCGATGACGAGGCGGAAGGACATCCGCGGCTGGGACTGCAGAGCCGCACCGGTCCTCCGGGCCTCGCCCGGACCCACCCCGTGCACCGCGCGGAACGCACGCGCGAAGGCCTCGCCCGAGCTGTAGCCGTAGCGCGTCCCGACCTCCAGCAGCGTCCGCTCACCGCCGAGCACCTCGGCGCCCGCCACGGTCAGCCGCCTGCGCCGGATGTACTCCGACAGCGGGATGCCCGCCAGCGCGGAGAACATCCGGCGCAGGTGGTACTCCGATGTCAGGGCGATCCGCGCGAGTTCGGCCACGTCGATCGGCCGGTCGAGACGCGACTCGACGTACTCCATGGCCTGGTTCAGCCGCTCCAGCATCCCGGCCCCTTTCCCCGTCGTTCACCCACACTACGAGGGGCCCGCGCGCCGCACCCGACATCCTGTGCCCGGCCCGGTCGGGTCCCGCCGGCAAAGCGGATTTGACCAGCCGACATGTCGGCCAGATGCAGCTGAACCAGCTCGCTCAGGCGACAGAAGGCGGCGCGCCGGATCTCGCCTCGAACCCGGCGGAGAAGCAGCAAGCGGCGAAGGCGATCAATGACGATCTGGAGCGCGACGTCGAAAGAGACGGCAAGCACGCGACTGAGAGCGTGAACGCGGCCGTCAAGGAGTGTGGCGCCAGGGACGGTTATGGCTGGGACACTCATTCGACATACGCGGCAGCAGCTCCACTTTCACCCAGGACCTGAACAGTGGCTCCGCCCCCGGGGTAACTCCGGCAGACCCTGGCCGCGAAGGCTCGCGCGGGGACGTCTCGCGCGGCGACGAGGAGAACAGGTGACCACTCGACACCCGCTTTTGCCCAGCCTGTTCGTTGCTCTGGGCGCCACACTGCTCCTCACCTCATGCTCGACGGTCGGCGCGGACGATCCGAACGTGACCAGCGGTCGAACCTCCCACTGGGGAAAGGGCGCCGGCGCTCCCGAGGCGTCCGCCTTCATGAAAGTGGAGGTTCCCGAGGGCGCGGCGGAGGTGAAGGGCGCCGTTCAGGTCAACCCGCAAGAGGACATCTACCTGCTCTCCTTCGTCACCGACGAGAAGACCGCCGTACGAATGGCAGAAGATCTGCGCCCCGAAGAGCCCCTGCGCACCAGGAATCACAGCCTTCCGCCCGCGGCCGAACTCTTCGGGCACCTCGGCCTTGCCGAGCCCCAGACCGAGAAGAGCGCCCGTTGGGCGGGGTGTGTCCGCCGTGCGTGGGTGACGAACGACGGAGCGAGGTCGCATGGATCGAGATCCACGTCGTTGAACTGGACTCCGAGAACACCCGGGTGTACATGCAGGCGTTCTGACCCTGCTCGGGGCCCGGAATTCGCCGACCGAGCTTCTCCCCGTACGGAACGCCTGCGGTGCGTCGCAGAGTGCACCGCCTCGGCCTCCTGCTCGGTCGGCTCCTGAGCACAAGCCCTGTGGCCCTCCTGAGGGGGGCCACAGGGCTTCGGTGGGCCTTGTGCTCACGCCGGGCTGTATCGCGGCTGACGAACCCCGTGCCCCCCTCCGGGCCGCCCTGCCCTCAGCCCTTCACCGTGAAGTCCGCCCGCAGCAGCGCCTCGTCACGGGAGGACGGGCCCACGAGCAGTTCGAAGCGGCCCGGCTCCACGATGCGGTGGCCCTCGGCGTCCACGAGGGTGCAGTCCGCGACCGGCAGTTCGACCGGGACCACCCGCGACTCCCCGGGGGCCAGGGACACCTGGCGGTAGGCCTTCAGCTCCTTCTCGGCCCAGGTCACCGAGGTGACCGTGTCGCTGACGTACACCTGCACCGTCTCCAGCGCGGGCCGCGTGCCCGTGTTGGTGAGCCTGACCCGCGCCCGCACCGTGTCGCCCGCCCCGACGAGCGGGGTCCGCACCTCCAGATCCGTGTACTCCACCGTCGTATAGCTCAGCCCCTCGCCGAACACGAACGCCGGGCTCTGCGTGAGGTCCGCGTACCGCGTGCCGTGCTGGCCCCGCACCTGGTTGTAGTACGTCGGCTGCTGGCCCGCGTGGCGCGCGAAGGAGAGCGGCAGCCGGCCGGTCGGTTCGACCAGGCCGAGTACGAGTTCGGCGACGGCCCGGCCGCCGAGCATGCCCGGGTTGAAGGCGTGCACGATCGCCGCCGCACGGTGCGCGGACGGCGGCAGCACCAGCGGCTTGGAGCTGATGACCACGACGACGAGCGGCTTGCCCGTCGCCGCGAGCGCGTCCAGCAGGGCGACCTGGTCACCGACGAGTTCCAGCGTCGCGGTGGACTTCCCCTCGCCGACCAGTTCGATACGGTCGCCGACGACCGCGACGACGTAGTCGGCCGCCTCCGCCGCCGCGACCGCCTCGCCGATCAGCGCCGCGTCCGGTGCGGCGGGGACGACGACCTCCGGCCGGGGCTGCCCGTCCGGGAAGAACGCGCCCTCCGGGTCCGGCCCGACGGTGAGGATGGCGGCGCCCCGCGCGTACGAGACGTTCCAGTCGGCGGGGACATGGTCGCGGAAGCCGTCCAGCACCGTACGGATCATCCCGCGCGGCTGGCCGTCCGGCAGCCAGTCGGCCTGGCCGGAGGAGCCCGCCCAGTCGCCGAGCTGGTTCTGCGGGTCGTCCGCGTTGGGCCCGATGACGGCGACCGTACGCGGTACGGGACCGGAGGCCCCCTGCGCGGCCACCGCCCGCCCGCCGTCACCCGCCGCGAACCCGCCGGACAGCGGCAGCGTCCCGTCGTTCGCCAGCAGCACCAGCGAGCGCCGGGCCGCCTCCAGGTTCAGCGCGGCGTGCCCGGCGCTCCCGATGACCTCCGCCTGCCGGGCGGCGTCCGGGCGGCGCGGGTTCTCGAAGAGGCCCAGCTCGAACTTGAGCGTCAGGATGCGGCGTACGGCGGCGTCGATCTCCGCCTCGTCGAGCGTGCCGGCCGCCACCGCCTCCTGCGCCCCCTCGAAGAAGGCGGGCGTCGTCATCACCATGTCGTTGCCCGCGCGCACCGCCGCCGCCGACGCCTGCGCGGCATCGGCGTACACCTTCTGCTCCCACACCATGCGGCCGACGTTGTCCCAGTCGGTCACCAGCGTCCCGGTGTACCCCCACTCGCCGCGCAGCACGTCGTTCAGCAGCCAGTTGTTCACCGTGATCGGCACGCCGTCCATCGACTGGTAGCCGAGCATGAACGTCCGGCAGCCCTCGCGCGCCACCCGCTCGAACGGCGGGAGGAACCACGACCGCAGCTTGCGCCGAGAGATGTCCGCCTCGCTCGCGTCACGGCCCCCCTGCGTCTCGGAGTAGCCCGCGAAGTGCTTGGCACACGCCAGGATCGCCGTCGGGTCCGCCAGACCGTCGCCCTGATACCCGCGCACCATGGCGGAGGCCAGCTCGCCGATGAGGAACGGGTCCTCGCCGAACGTCTCGCTCACCCGCCCCCAGCGCAGGTCCCGCGTGATGCACAGCACCGGCGAGAACGTCCAGTGCACACCGGTCGCCGCGACCTCGACGGCCGTCGCCCTGGCGATCCGCTCCACCAGCTCCGCGTCCCAGGTCGCGGCCATGCCGAGCTGCGTCGGGTAGATCGTGGCGCCCTCCCAGAAGGAGTGCCCGTGGATGCAGTCCTCCGCGACCAGCAGCGGAATCCGCAGCCTGGTGCGCCCGGTGGCCTCGGCCGCCTCCAGTACGCGTTCGGGCGAGGCGTGCAGGATCGATCCCACGTGCAGGTCCTCGACGAGGTGCCGCACTCCGTCCTTGGCGTTCAGCTGGAGCATCTGGCCGGTCTTCTCCGGCAGCGTCATCCGGCCGAGAAGGTCACTGACCCGCTCCGCCACAGGCAGCGCGGGGTCGAGGTAGGGCGGGAAGAGACCCACAGGAGTTCCTTTCAGGACGTCACTCCACACATCACCGCATCACCGTACGCTCAATACCGACCGAGTGGTAAGTATCTGGCTGTGACAGCCTGGCGGGACAGTTGGTCCGAAGGACCGGGAAGAAGTCGGGAGCGTGCGAGTGACCGCCGAAACGGGGCGTGGCTACGCCAAGGGCCGGGCGAAGCGCCGCGAGATCCTCGACCACGCCATGGCCATGTTCGGCGAGGTCGGCTACCGGGGCGCCTCACTGCGTGTCATCGCGACCCGCTGCGGCATCTCGCACCCCGGCCTCCTGCACCACTTCCCGACGAAGGAGTCCCTGCTCCTCGCGGTCCTCGAACACCGCGACGACGTGGACGGCGAATGGCTCGCGCTCGACACCGCCAAGGGCGTCGACCATCTGCGCCGGCTCGCCGACCTGGCCGCCCTGAACGCCACGCGGCGCGGGATCGTCGAACTGTTCTCGGTGGTCGCCGCCGAGGCGACCTCCGCCGACCACCCCGCCCACGCGTACTTCGTCCGCCGCTACCGGACCTCGGTGGACAACACCGAACGCGCCTACCGCGAGGCCCGCGACGAGGGCGCCCTGCGGGCGGGCATCGACCCGCCGGCCGCCGGCCGGCAGCTGATCGCCCTCATGGACGGCCTCCAGGTCCAGTGGCTCCTCAGCGACGGCGGGACGGACATGGCGGGCGTCCTGCGCGCCCATGTCCAGGCCCAGCTCACCGTCGACTTCTGACGCCGGCCTGTCGACGTCTTCCGGTCACGGGGGCCCGGCCACCCTCACCGCCAGTCCGTGCAGCAGCCCCGCGTCCACGAACGGCGCCTTCGTCCTGCTGGAGAACACCGAGCGGAAGCGGTTGGCGTACACCGAAGGGCAGGGCGGCAGCCTCCTCATCACTGAACAGCCTGAATTGGTAAGCCTGTTCGGGAAGTATGGGGTAGTGCGCGGGCCCAGGCATACACTCCCGAAAGGTCTCCGGAAATGATCGAGAAGATGGCAGAGGAACTATGAGCGCCGACCTCCACCGGTTCACGTCCGGCTACAGCGGCAGCCAGGGCGGCGACCGCGCAGAGGTCGCCACCTGTCCCCGCACCGTCCACGTCCGGGCCTCCCGGGCCCCCGCCGTCCCCGCGCGCTCCCTCTCCCCCGGCGCATGGCCCTCCTTCCTCGGTCACGCGGCCGGATCAGCTGCCTGAGCCGTGACTGCGACAACGGGGGAATGCCTCGCCTGCGGACGGGAGATCGAGAAAGCCGCCGGGCCGGGCCGGGCGCCCGCGTACTGCACCCAGGCCTGTCGGCAGCGCGCGTACCGGGAGCGAAAACAGCCCTCCGCCCTACCCGTGCAGGAACTGATCGCCGATCTCGGGGACCGGCTGCGGAAGCTACGGCCGGTGCCCAGGGACACGTTCCACACCGACGTCGAGGCGCTGTCCGGCCCGTTCACGCAACTGCGGCGCATCGCCCGGCAGGCGCGTGCGGAGGAGCGGGAGGAGGAGCGCGCGGGAGAAAGCGTCACACCCGCACCCGTGACGAATCCGACGGCCTCCCCCTCCACCGACGACGACTTCGCCGCACTCTCCGAGCAGTACGGGCGTGAGCTGCGGGTGCACTGCTACCGGCTGCTCGGTTCGTACGACGAGGCCGAGGACCTGACACAGGAAACGTTCCTCCGGGCCTGGCGGGCGCGGGACGCGCTCAGCGGTGTCACCCATCCCCGGGCGTGGCTGTACAAGATCGCCACCCGGCTGTGCCTGGACTTCCTGCGCAAGCACGACCGGCGCCCCACGACGTACGCGCCCGTCCCCGGCATGGACTCCGGCGTCGGGCCGCCACCCGTGCGGGTGGCCTGGCTGCAGCCCTTCCCCGACGACCAATTGCCCGACAGGCCCGCTCCGGCGCACGAGCCGGACGCGGCGGCCGTGGCGAGCGATACGCTGGAACTGCTCTTCCTGACCGCCGTGCAGAAGCTCCCCGCACGGCAGCGGGCCGCCGTGATCCTGCGGGATGTCGCCGGGTGGTCCGCCCAGGAGACGGCCGACCTCCTCGGCTCCGGTGCGGCATCGGCGAACAGCGCTGTCCAGCGGGGCAGGGCCGCCCTTCGGCAGGCACTGCCGGGGCGCCGGGAGGACTGGTCGGTGCGCGAACCCGGTGCCGGGGAGATGGCGTTGGTACGGCGCTACATGGATGCCGTGGCGCACTCCGACATCGACGCGATGGTGGAGCTGGTGCGGGAGGACGCGGTGCTGACGATGCCGCCGAACCCCTTCTGGTTCACGGGGCGCGACGCCCTCTTCACGTTCCTGCGCCCGAACCTCGATCCGGCGTCACCGACGTTCGTGGGGCACTGGCGGACCGTTCCCGTACGCGCCAACGGCCGTATGGCAGTGGCCGGTTACCTCCAGCGGCCCGGCACCAGCGTCTACCGGGCGCAGATCATCGACGTCCTGCGCATCGAACCGGGCGAGGACCGGATCGCGGAGATCACCACCTTCGAACCTCATCTGTTCCCGGCCTTCGGGCTTCCGATGACGCTGTGAGGCGTGGCGGGCGATGAGTTCGCCGTTCGTGCGCGTCCTATGAGTGACAGGGCGCGCACGGCGCCCGGATCGAAGGGGCGAACGCCATGCTCAAGGACAAGGTCGCGGTCATCTACGGCGGAGCGGGCTCGCTGGGCTCGGGCATCGCACAGGCGTACGGGGAGGCGGGGGCGCGGGTGTTCCTCGCCGGACGTACGCGGGAGACACTGCGGGCGGCCGCCGCCAGGACCGGTGCCGAGTACGACGTACTCGACGCCCTCGACGAAACGGCCGTCGAGGCGCACGCCACGTCGGTGGCCGAGCGGGCGGGACGTATCGACATCTCCCTCAACCTCGTACCGCGCGGGGACCTCCACGGGGTGCCGCTCACCGAGATGCCGGTGGAGGACTACACCCGGCCGGTCGTGCGGGGCATCACCTGCCAGTTCATCACCGCGCGGGCCGCCGCCCGCCGGATGGGCGCGCAGGGTTCCGGCGTGATCCTGGCCCTGGACAGCGGCTCCGGGAACGGCAGCCCGATGATGGGCGGCACGGCGGCCGCCGACGGGGCGATGGACGCGATGATCCGGCAGTTCGCCCAGGAGATCGGCCCGGCGGGCGTACGGGTCTGCGGGATCTGGACGGCCGGTGTCGTCGACACCCTCACCGTGGAGAAGCTGGCCGGGGCCGGGGCCCCCGTCATGAACGACGCCGACGTCGAGGGCATCCGCGACCACCTGAACAGCCTCCGGATGACGAAGCGCTCACCCAGGGTCGCCGACATCGCCGCGCTGGCGACGTTCCTCGCCTCCGACGCGGGGGCGGCCGTCACGGGCACCTGGGTCAACGCGACGGCGGGCATGTTTCCCAGCTGATCCTGCTGATCCTGCTGCCCCGGCCGGGCCGGCCGCCGCAGCCGGTCCGGGCGGTCCGGGCGGCTCGCGGAGCGACAACGGGTGGCTCGCGGAGCGGCTCCGGGCGCCACAGCTCCTACGGCGCGGGCGCGATCGTCCCGACCCGCAGGTACTTCGCGAACTCGATGTGGCCGAGGGGCGCATAGCCCGCACCGCCGCTGCCCGGCGGCTTCGATCCGTACTCGGACGTGAAGCTGAACTCCCCGGCGTTCTTGACGTTGAACGCGCCGTACTCCTGCAGTGCCTTCGCGACCATCCGCTCGTACGGCTTGAGCGAGGTCGCGGCGTCGATGTCGTACGAGCGATCCAGCCAGATGAACTGCCCCAGCCGCCAGCGGCCTTCACCCTCGCCGTCGCTCCCCACCGCGGGAAAGACATGCCGGCCGTTGTTGTCCGGGGTGCCGAAGCTCAGGGCGTGGTCGATCCGGCCGGCCTTCCACTCCGCGCGGGTGATCATTCCGGCCAGGCGGGACAGGCCGCTGCCGGTCTCCTGGCCCGTGACGGCGACCGACGAGCCCCGGATGTCGGACACGGCTCCCCATTCACAGCTGGGCCTGCCGTCCCGCACCTCGGCCCGCCAGCACTCCACCGCCCGCCCGTCCGGTCTGATCACCACCGCCCACTCGCGCCCCGCCGCCGGGGCCTTCCACGAGGCGTCCCAGGGCAGGTCGACACCTTCGAAGGGGTTGGTCCCCCATTGACCGACGTGCTTGCGCGGGGTGACTTCGTAGGCCGGAGTGCCGGAGGTGGCCCGGTACACCAGGGAGCCCGCCGTGCCGGTGTACAGCTCGACCCGGCCCGGAGCGAGCAGGTCGGCGACCATCCGCGCGGAGTCGGGCGCCGGGCGGGGACGCGGGTGCCGCTGGTTGAAGGCATCGTCGGCGGCGAAGAAGCGGGGGGAACCGTCGGCGGCGTCCGACGGGGGCGGCTCCTGCCCGCGCCGGTTCACGAGAACCGCTCCGGCGACCACCAGGGCGAGCGCGAGGGTTCCGGCGGCGACGACGAACGGCCACCGCCGTCTCGGTGCTGGTGCCTGTGCCGGTGCCGGTGCCGGTGCCGGTGCCGTATCGAGCTCGGCCCGCGCCGCCAGCCACCGTTGTTCCCATTCCGTACGGTCACCGCCACAGGCTTCGACGTACGCCAGGGCGACTTCGAGGGAAGGCAGTTGGCCGCCCTTCGCGGCGTGGGACAGTGCGCCGGGCGACTGGCCCGTACGCGCGGCCATCTGGCGGTACGTCGGACCGTCCGCCGCGCCGCGGAGGGCTCGTAACCCGAGGGCGAACCGCTCCGCCGCATTCCCCACCGGATCGTCCGGGGTTTGCTGTGATGCTGCGACCACCTGTCCGTCCTCCCAGCCATGGCCGGTGACCGTCCATGTGTGACGTCTGGTCTGCTCGCCCGAGTCTAACGAGTTCGGAGCAGGACCGATCCGGGGAAAAGGGGCTCCCGCGACTGCCCACGGCGGAAAATGGACCCCATGGACCAAGGATGGGCAGCCTTGTTCGGAGCCGGGGTGGGCGTCGTCGGAACCCTGTGCACCTCGGCGTTGACGTATTCGTCCGCCCGGCGGCAGGCACGTGACCAGGGGGCGGTCGATCACGTGCGGGCGCTGCGGAGCGAACGCCGGGAGGCCTACCTCGTGTTCATGCAGGCGGCGGAGCCGGTCGACGGCGTGCTGCACCGGGTCGCGCACCAGGACGGTGTACCGGCCTCCGCGCGGGACGCCCCTCCCGCGCCCGATGTGCTGGGAGCGGCCGTGGCGGAGCTCGGTGGCGCGGTGGACGCGCTCTACAAGGCCCAGGCACGGCTCGATCTCATGGGTCCGGAAGCCGTGGCCGCGGAGGGCGTGAACGTGTGGTCGGACGTACGGTCCCTGCGGGCCTATCTCGAAAGGGTGCTCCACGGGATGCGCGAAGGGCTGCCGGACGCCGCGTACCGCACCGGCCTCGAAGACGCCGTCGACGCCGTGGAGATGAGCAGGGAGAGGTTCACCCGGCGCGCCCGCGAGGTGATCGTGACTCCGCCGTGAGGCCGCCGTGAGGTCCACCGCCGCCGGTGACGCGCCACAACGGAAGCCTCCGCACATGACGTTGACCCGCGCCGTGCCCGTAACAGAGCATCGCCTCATATGACTACCACCGAACCGCACCTTCCCGCGTCCGAGTCGCCGCGCCCCGTCGCCCTGATCACCGGGGTCGGCCGCACCGTGGGCATCGGTGCGGGCATCGCGCGGCGGCTGGCCGCCTCGGGCTGGGACATCGCCTTCACCTACTGGACGCCCTACGACAGGCGCATGAGCTGGGGGGTCGAGGAGGGCGCCGCGGCGGCCATCACCGACAGCCTCCACCCGGCGGGCGGGCGGACGGCCGCCATCGAGGCGGACCTCTGCGACCCCGACGCCCCGGCGAGGATCTTCGACGAGGCCGAACGCCGCCTCGGGCCGGTCACCGCCCTCGTGATGTGCCATGCCGAGTCCGTCGACTCCGGCCTGCTGGACACCACCGTCGAGAGCTTCGACCGCCACTTCGCCGTCAACGCGCGTGCCACCTGGCTGCTGATCCGCGAGTACGGGCTGCGCTTCCGCTCCGCCCCGGGGACCGGCAGGATCGTCGCGCTCACCAGCGACCACACCGTCGGCAACCTCCCCTACGGCGCGAGCAAGGGCGCCCTCGACCGCATCACGCTGGCCGCCGCCCACGAGTTCGCCCATCTGGGCGTCACCGCCAACGCCGTCAACCCGGGGCCGGTGGACACCGGCTGGATGACCGAGGACGTACACGAGGCGTGTCTGCGCGCGACGCCCCTCGGCCGCCTCGGCACCCCGCAGGACACCGCGCACCTCGTGGACTTCCTCTGCTCGCCCCAGGGCCAGTGGATCAACGGTCAGCTGCTGAAGAGCAATGGCGGATCCGCTTCCTGAACCATGTCCGAAATTGCAAGTCGCCGTGGCATGTGCGCCTTTGGCCGAACGTCTACTGTGGCCTGGTCCAGTAGTGCACAGGGGGTCGCATGCACAACGAAGGTATGGCCGACGGCAGAGCGGGCGAAGGGGCTGCCGGTGGTCCCGACGACCGCTGGGCGGCCAACGACCTCCAGCGCGCCGACGCACAGGCGCCGCAGGAATGGCCGCAGACGCCACCGCGGGCGGAGCCTCCTGTCACCAGCACGGTGATCGACGGCCGCTACGAACTGATGTCGCCGATCGGCAGCGGCGGCATGGGCGAGGTCTGGAAGGCGTACGACAGACGGCTCCGCCGCTTCGTCGCCGTGAAGGGGCTGCTCGACCGGAACGCCATGACCGCCACCACGCAGGCCGAGGCCATGCAGCGGGCGCGCCGCGAGGCGGAGGCCATCGCGAAGATCGAGCACGAGAACGTGGTGACGGTCCACGACCAGGTCGAGACCGACAACCAGGTCTGGATCGTGATGAAGCTGCTCGAAGCCAGGTCGCTGGCCGATCTGCTGAGCAGCGAGAAGGTGCTCGCCGTCCCGCGAGCGGCCGACATCGGCCGGCAGATCCTCCGGGGGCTGCGGGCGGTGCACGGCGCGTCGGTCGTCCACCGCGACGTGAAGCCGGGCAATGTGCTCGTCCGCGACGACGGGCTCGTGATCCTGGTGGACTTCGGCATCGCCAAGTTCGACGGCGGTGCGCAGGTGACCCAGCACGGGGGCGTCCTCGGCACGCCCCCGTACCTGGCGCCCGAACTCTTCGCCCCCGGGGCCCCGGCGCCCACTCCCGCGTCCGACCTGTGGGCGCTGGGGATCACGCTGTACGTGATGGTCGAGGGACACGCGCCCTTCGGCGGCAATGAGGTCTGGGAGGTTCAGGAGCAGATCCGGAACTCCCCGACGCCCGCCTTCCGGTACGCCGGGCCCCTGGAGCCGGTCATCCAGGGGCTGCTGACCACGGACCCGCAACGCCGCCTGAGCGCCGCCGGGGCGGAAGAGATGCTCCGGAGCGTCCTCGGGGGGCCCGCCACGCCGAACTCCACCCCGCAGTCCGGCCCGCAGCCCGCCCCGGACTCCGCCGCGAACCCCGCGAACCCCGCCCCACCGGCGGCGGACCCGGCCGCCGAGGCCGTCCGCCCGCCGACACCCGCGCCCACCCCCACGGCCGCGTCCGTGCCCAGCCCCGCGCCCGCGTTCGGCCCCGCACCCGTGCCCGCTCCGCCCGCTCCCACCCCCTCGCCGGACCCGCAGGCAGCCGCACCCCCCCACCCCGCCCCCCCCACCCCCGCACCCGCCGCCCGTCCGGCGGCCGGCGGGAAGGCGCGCCGGACCTGGCTGAAGGTGTCCGCGGCGGCCGTGTGCGTCGCGCTGCTGGCCACCGCCGGCTGGCTCGTCACGAAGGGCGGCTCGAAGCCGGACGACAAGCCCGGTGGGATCGCCGCACCGAGCCGGAACGGCAAGCAGCCCCAGTGGAAGGACGACCACCCCCGGCTGAAGGTCGGCGTCAAGGACGACCAGCCCGGTCTGAGCAAGTACGACAAGAAGAGCGAGTCCTACGCGGGTTACGACATCGACCTGGCCTACAAACTCGCCGATCGCATGGGCTACACGCCGGACCAGGTCGACTTCATCACCGTCGCCACCGACTACCGCAGCACGGCGCTGAAGACCAAGAAGGTCGACCTGGTCATCGCCTCGTACAGCATCACGCCCGAGCGGAAGACCGCGTCGCCGGGGGGATACAGCGTCGACTTCGCCGGGCCGTACTACGAGGCGAGCCGGGAGTTCCTGGTACGCGAGAAGTCGGCCAAGTACGACATCCGCGACACCAGCGACCTGCGGAAGCTCAAGGTCGAGGTGTGCACCGCCCGGGACTCGACGTACGAGAAGGAGCTCCCCAAGAAGGGCTTCACCATGGCGAAGGAGCAGCCGAACACCTACCAGGACTGTCTGGACAGGCTCCTGGACAAGAAGTCCGAGGTCTACGCGGTGGCCTCGGACGACGTCATTCTCGCCGGGTACGTCAGGGACAACCCGGGCAAGGTGCGGCGCCTGGAGCCCATCGACGGCGCGGAGGGCTACGGCGTGGCCATGCGGCCCAAGACCCCGCTCCTGAAGGGCGAGGTGTGCACCGCGTTGAAGGACATCCTGGACAGCAAGGTCTGGGACGACCTCTACATGGACAACCTGTCGCCCCTGATGGGCGGCGGGAACCCGCCCGGCCGCCCGGACCTGGACGAGTGCCCCGCCCCCTGACCCGTCATCTCTCGGGGAACCGCTCCCCGCACGCGCCGCAGAACACCGGTGCGGACTCGGCCGACAGCCGCCCGCACTCCGGGCAGACCCGGTCCAGCAGACACGGGGCCTCGCCGCCCCCGCCCTCGTACGCGGCCGGCGGGGGCTTGATCGTCAGGCCGGGACGTCGGCGGTGGACGGTGAGGTAGGTCAGGCCGTCCGGGCCCGCGGTGAGGGCGCGGCGGGAGGTGCGGGGCAGCCAGGTGACCGTGCTCGGGGTCAGCGGCAGGGATGCCTCCGGCCCGGTGACGACCCGGCCGCTGCCCGCGAGGACGACCAGGAGCACGTCCAGGACGTCCTCCCGGTGCTCCCCGACCTCGGCGTCCGGCGGCAGGCGCACCAGGTTGGCGTCCAGCTCACGTCCTGGTTCGGCCAGTTGCCACAGGGCGCCGCGGGCGTCCGGCGCAGCCGCGGAGAGCAGATCGTTCAGTACGGTCAGGACCTGGGGGGTCGCGTTCACGCCGACCAGGCTACGCGGCGGCGCGGCACGGCGCCCGCGTAGTGTGTCCCCTTCGGCTCCCCCAACTCGATGTCCCCGCACCGCCGTTCCCCGAGAGGAAACCGCCATGGTCCGCGCACCGGACGAGAAGTACCCGCCGATCGAACCGTACGAGCGGGGCATGCTCGACGTGGGCGACGGAAACCTCGTGTACTGGGAGGTCTGCGGCAACCCGCACGGCAAGCCCGCGCTCGTCGTCCACGGCGGTCCGGGCTCCGGGTGCACCGAGCGGCCCCGGCAGTACTTCGACCCCGCGCGGTACCGCGTCGTGCTCTTCGACCAGCGCAACTGCGGCCGCTCCACCCCGCACGCGAGCGACCCCGCCGCCGACATGCGGCACAACACCACGCACCACCTGATCGCCGACATGGAGCGGCTGCGCGCCCATCTGTCCATCGACACCTGGCTGTTGTACGGGGGTTCCTGGGGCTCCACGCTGATCCTCGCGTACGCCGAGCAGTACCCGGAGCGGGTCTCGGAGATCGTGATCCCGGCGGTCACCACGACCCGGCGCAGCGAGATCGACTGGCTGTACCGGGGCGCGGGTCAGATCTTCCCGGAGGCCTGGGACCTGTTCCGGGCGGGCGTGCCGGAGGCGGCGGGCCCCACTGACCTGGTCGCCGCGTACGCCCGGCGGCTGGAGAGCCCGGACGCGGCGGTACGGGAGCGGGCGACGGCCGACTGGTGTGCGTGGGAGGACGCGGTGCTGTCGCAGGAGGCGTACACGGGGCCCTCCCCGTACAGCGGCAGGCCCGGCCACGCACAGCAGGCGCTGGTCCGGATCTGCTCGCGCTACTTCTCCCACGGCGCCTGGCTGGAGGAGGGGCAGCTGATCCGGGACGCGGGCCGGCTGGCCGGGATCGACGGGGTGCTGGTGCACGGCAGGTTCGACCTGGGCGGACCGCTGACCACCGCCTGGGAGCTGGCCAAGGCGTGGCCGGACGCCGAGCTGACGGTGATCGACGGCGCGGGGCACCTGGGCGGGCCGGCGACCAGCAGGGCGGTGCTCGCCGCACTGGACCGCTTCGCCGGGCGCGGCTAGTCCGCGCCACGGAGAGTCCGGGGCGCGGGAAGTCCGGGGCGCGGGAAGTCGCGGCGCGTCCGTCCGGGGCACGGGAAGTCGCGGCGCGGGAAGTCCGGAGCGCGGGTCCCCTTGCTTCGAGCGCGCTCGAAGGCGTTGGCTTGGGAGTCATGAAGTACACGCAGCTCGGACGCACCGGACTCAAGGTCAGCCGACTCGTCCTCGGGACGATGAACTTCGGCCCCCAGACGAACGAGCCGGACAGCCACGCCATCATGGACGCCGCGCTGGACGCGGGTCTGAACTTCTTCGACACGGCCAATGTCTACGGCTGGGGCGAGAACAAGGGGCGCACCGAGGAGATCCTCGGGACCTGGTTCGCCCAGGGCGGCGACCGCCGCGACAAGGTCGTCCTCGCCACCAAGGTCTACGGCAACATGGGCACGGACGGCGAGGCGTGGCCCAACCACGACAAGCTCTCCGCCCTCAACATCCGGCGGGCCGTCGACGCCAGCCTCCGGCGGCTCCAGACCGACCACATCGACCTGTACCAGTTCCACCACGTCGACCGGTCCACCCCGGTCGAGGAGATCTGGCAGGCCATCGACGTACTGATCCAGCAGGGCAAGATCCTCTACGCGGGCTCGTCCAACTTCTCGGGCTACAAGATCGCCCAGGCCAACGAGAGGGCCCGGCAGCGCGGCAGCTACGGCCTGGTCAGCGAGCAGTGCATCTACAACCTGATGGAGCGCGGCGCCGAGATGGAGGTCATCCCGGCCTCCCAGGAGTACGGCCTCGGGGTCATCCCGTGGTCACCGCTGCACGGCGGGCTGCTCGGCGGCGCGATCCGCAAGGAGCGCGAGGGCGGCGGCGCCCGGTCCACCTCGGGCCGCTCCGGCGACGCGCTCGCCGACCCGAAGGTCCGGGCGCAGATCCAGGCGTACGAGGACCTGCTCGGCAAGCACGGCCTGGAGCCCGGCGAGGTGGGTCTCGCCTGGCTGCTGACCCGGCCGGGCATCACCGGGCCGATCTCGGGCCCGCGCACGCGCGAACAGCTCGACTCGGCGCTGCGCGCGGTCGAACTGGAGCTTTCGGACGAGGTGCTGTCGTCGCTGGAGGAGATCTTCCCCGGCCCCGGCCCGTCGCCGGAGAACTTCGCCTGGTAGCGGGGCGGAAGCCCTGGCGGCGGGCACCGCTGCCGGGCACCGCGCCGGGACATGAGCGCGCGCCGCTGTCGCCTTCGGCCGTACATCGGCCGCTCCCCCGGTAGCCGGATGCCTGTGCCGTCAGGCGGCCGTCGTCATCCGCCGAGGGCGGCCGCCACGGCGACAACAGCGAACATCAGCACGAGTGCGGCGGCCATGATGCGGTTTCTGGTCTTCGGATCCACCCGTCGAGCCTAACCGCATCACTCACCGTCCGAGCGGCCAGGCTCGCACCACCTCGTAGCGCGGCTGTTCCCCGGGCACCCCGTCCACGGGCAGATTGCTCCGTACGAGACTCAGCTCACCGGCCTCCCAGTGCAGCCCCTCGAAACCGTCGAGCGCGGCGGTGAAGGGGGTCAGGTCGGCCGGGGTCCGGCTCCGGGCCAGGGTGAGGTGCGGGGTGTAGCGGCGGTGCTCCTCCATCGGCAGCCCGGCCCGGCGGGCCGCGGCGTCGGCGCGCTCGGCGAGCAGCCGCAGGGTGTCGAGCCCGCCCGCCGCCCCGGCCCACAGCGCCCGCCCGTCGAAGCGCCCGCCGCCGTGTATGCGCAGGGGGAAGGGCTCGGTGCGGTGCGCGGCCCGCTCCAGCCGCACGTACAGCTCGGGCAGCACGGCCTCGTCCACCTCGCCGAAGAACGCCAGCGTGTAGTGCCAGCCGGCCTGCGCCGTCCAGCGCAGGGTCCGCGCGCCGGGCAGCTCATGGAGCGGGGCTACGGCCCGGCGCAGCTCCTCGACGGCCGGTTCGGGCGGCAGGACGGCCGCGAAGAGTCTGACGGTGTTCCCGTTGTTTCTCCTGCTCATGCGCGCGAGTCTCCCAGTTCCGGGCGTGCCCCGGGAGCCGGATCCCACGCCGGGGACCGGCGGCTTCCCCCGCGGCCGACCGCGCTCCCCGGATACGCGGAACCGCCCTCTTCCCGTACGGGGAGAGGGCGGTTCCGTGGGCTCACGCGGCCGTCGCCAGTTGCTCGCGCGGGACAAACCGTACGTGCGGGCGGCCGGCGCGGAGGTCGACCTTGAGGCGGAGGCCACCGACGCGGGCCAGCATGAAGCCGACCGCCAGGGCGGCGACCATCGAGATCACACCGCCGGCCGCGAAGCCGGTGCGGGCGCCGTAGGTATCGCTGATCCAGCCGACGATCGGGGCGCCCACCGGCGTACCCCCGGCGAAGACCATCATGTAGAGGCTCATCACCCGGCCCCGCATCTCGGGGTCGGCGGCCATCTGGACGCTGGTGTTCGCGGTGATGTTCGTCGTCAGGCCGATCATGCCGATCGGGACCAGCAGGATCGCGAACAGCCACACCGACGGTGACAGGGCCGCGGCGATCTCCAGCAGGCCGAAGGCCGTACCCGCGACCACCAGCATCCGCAGCCTGGTGGAGCGGCGGCGGGCGGCGAGCAGCGCACCGGCGAGGGAACCGGCCGCCATCAGGATGTTGAAGAACGAGTACATCCCGGCACCGCCGTGGAAGATCTCGTCCGCGAAGGCGGTCAGCCAGATCGGGAAGTTGAAGCCGAACGTGCCGACGAATCCGACCAGCACTATCGGCCAGATCAGTTCCGGGCGACCGGAGACATAGCGCAGGCCCTCGCGCAGCTGGCCCTTGGCGCGGGGGACGGTGACCGAGGCGTGCATCTCGTCCGTGCGCATCATCATCAGGCCGATGAGCGGCGCGAGGAACGACAGGCCGTTGAACATGAAGGCCCAGCCGCTGCCGACGGTGGTGATCAGGACACCCGCGACGGCGGGGCCGATGAGCCGGGCGGACTGGAAGTTCGCCGAGTTGAGGCTGACCGCGTTGCGCAGCTGCGCCGGGCCGACCATCTCGGAGACGAACGACTGGCGGGCCGGGTTGTCCACGACCGTGACCATGCCGAGCAGGAAGGCGATCAGGTAGACGTGCCAGACCTCGATGGCGCCGGAGAGCGTCAGGACGGCGAGGGCGATACCGCAGAGACCGAGCATGGCCTGGCTGACGAGCAGGATCCGCCTCTTCGGGAGGCGGTCGGCGATCACGCCGCCGTACAGGCCGAAGAGAAGCATGGGGAGGAACTGCAGAGCCGTCGTGATACCGACGGCGGTGGCGGAACCCGTGAGGCTCAGGACGAGCCAGTCCTGCGTGATGCGGGACATCCAGGTACCGGTGTTGGAGATCACGGCGCCCGTGGCGAACAGGCGGTAGTTACGGATCTTCAGCGACGAGAAGGTCCCGCCGGTCTTGCTCTCGTGGGTGGAAGTCGGTGCGGGGGCGGAGTCTGCTCCGGATCCCGTACTCAAAGGGGTTCGCCTCCTCGGGCGTGGACGGCTTGCTGTCTGACGGGGACGTGACAGCGGGCGCTCCGGCTGTGGTCCGGGGCGCCCGCGGGGTCACAGGTGGGCGAGCTTCTCCAGCACGGGCGCCGCGGCCCGCAGCGTCTCCCACTCGTCCTCGTCCAGGCCCTCGGCGAGGGTGGTCAGCCAGGCGTTCCGCTTGGTGCGGCTCTCCAGGAGCATGGCCTCGGCCTGCTCGGTCTGGCTGACCATCTTCTGCCGACGGTCATCGGGGTGCGGTTCGAGCCGGACCAGTCCCTTGGCTTCGAGCAGGGCGACGATGCGGGTCATCGACGGGGGCTGCACATGCTCCTTGCGGGCCAGCTCACCGGGGGTGGCCGAACCGCAGCGGGCAAGGGTGCCGAGCACCGACATCTCGGTGGGGCTCAGCGACTCGTCGACGCGCTGGTGCTTCAGTCGTCGGCTCAGCAGCATCACGGCGGAGCGAAGGGAGCTCACGGCGGCGGCACTGTCGCCGTCGTGGATCAGGTCAGGCATGTTTGTTAGCGTAACTCATTAGCAACCCTAAATACCACTCGATGGTACACGCGCGAGAACTTGCTCACCCGAACGAGTGATTCGGAAGCGGAAAGTGACACAGAACACGCGCCTGGGCGGCGACCCTGCTTGTCATGGGATCGACAGTGCTCAGCCTGCGGATAGACGGTGAGCTGCTCGACCGGCTCCGGCAGCACGCCGCGAAACGCGGAATGAGCGTCCAGGACTATGTGGTCCGGACGCTCATTCGCGACGACTTCGACGAACGCTTCAAGGCGGCCGTCGACGAGACGGAGAAGTTCTACGGGGCCGAGGCCCGGGTGGACCCGGCGGACCGGGTCACCTGAGCGGCCCGGGGAAGGGCAGGGGCGACGATCAGGTGAGGCCGAGGGCCGGCATCGCGTAGTAGAAGACGAAGACCGCCGACACCACGTACATGGCCACCGGGACCTCACGGCCGCGGCCGGCCGCCAGCCGCAGCACGCTGAAGGCGATGAAGCCGATGCCGATGCCGTTGGTGATCGAGTACGTGAACGGCATCATCACCATGGCCAGGAAGGCCGGGATGGCGAGCGTGTAGTCGCTCCAGTCGATGTCCTTCACCGAGCCCGCGATGATCAGGAAGCCGACCGCCAGCAGGGCGGGGGTGGCCGCCTGCGAGGGCACCATGGTCGCCAGCGGCGTCAGGAACAGCGCCACCGTGAAGAGCAGACCGGTCACCACGCTCGCGAAACCGGTGCGGGCCCCCTCGCCGACACCCGCCGTGGACTCCACGAAGCAGGTCGAGGCGGACGAGGAGCTCGCACCACCCGCGGCCACCGCGATGCCGTCGACGAACAGCACCTTGTTGATGCCGGGGAAGTTGCCGTCCTTGTCCGTCAGCTTCGCCTCGTCGCCGACCCCGAGGATGGTGCCCATCGCGTCGAAGAAGCAGGACAGCAGCACGGTGAAGACGAACAGGACGCCGGTCAGGAAGCCGACCTTCTCGAAGCCGCCGAACAGACTGACCTCGCCGATCAGCCCGAAGTCGGGCGTGGCGACCGGGTTGCCCGGCCACTCGGGAACGGTCAGCCCCCAGGCCTGGCCCGGCAGATCGGCGACGGCGTCGATGACCAGCGCGACGACCGTCATGGCGACGATGGAGATCAGGATCGCGCCCGGCACCTTGCGGACGATCAGCGCGAGGGTGAGCAGCGCGCCGAGGACGAAGACCAGGACCGGCCAGCCGTTGAGGTGACCGTCGCCGCCGAGCTGGAGCGGCACGGTGGTGTGGGCGGCGTCCGGGATGCGGGAGACGAAGCCCGAGTCGACCAGGCCGATCAGCAGGATGAAGAGACCGATACCGATCGCGATGCCCTTGCGGAGCGAGGTCGGTACGGCGTTCATCACGCGTTCCCGCAGCCCGGTCGCGACGAGCAGCATCACGACGAAGCCGGCGAGGACGACCATGCCCATGGCGTCCGGCCAGCTCATCCGGGGGGCGAGCTGGAGGGCGACGACGGTGTTGACGCCGAGGCCCGCGGCCAGCGCGATCGGCACATTGCCGATGACACCCATCAGCAGGGTGGAGAAGGCGGCCGTCAGCACCGTGGCGGTGACCAGCTGGCCGCTGTCGAGCTGGTGCCCGTACATGTCCTTCGCGCTGCCGAGAATGATCGGGTTCAGCACGATGATGTACGCCATCGCGAAGAACGTGGCGAACCCGCCGCGGATCTCCCGGGCGACCGACGACCCCCGCTCGGAGATCTTGAAGAACCGGTCCAGGCCGCCGTGTGGCTGCGGGGCCGAGGGCTGCTTGGAATCGACCGGAGCGGTGGCCGAGGGGGACATGTATGACCTCAGTCGTACGTAGGAGGAATCAAGGACCGAAAAACCGAAAAGTTGTCAACCTTGGACTTTCAGACGAACAATTCGAGCCAGTCGAAAGCAGATTCAGTATGAATACATAAGGCGAAGATCGCTATCTCCGCGCGTAGACCCTTGGGCCGACTGCCCGGACGGCCTTTATGCGCGCCGCTCGGTACTGCGTGTGCGCAGCTCCCGCACGGCGCGTACGCCGCTCGCGCCGACGGGCTGTCCCGTCCTCCGGGGGCGCGCGAGCGGCCCATACACTGAACTCATGGAGAAGTGGACACCGAAGCACGAGGCACCCGAGCCCCTGGAGGGTCCCGTCGTCGCCACCATCACGGGCGGCACGATCCTCTGGTTCGTCCTCTTCCTCGCACAGCTCCCCTTCTACGGCTGGTTCGCCGACCACGGTCACACCTGGTGGGTGTGGACCCCGCTGGCCGGGGCCGGACTCGGACTGATCGGCATCTGGTACGTCCGGGGGCGCGACGCCGCGCTCAAGCGGCACGCGGCAGCGGCAGCGCGGGCCGAGGGGAACGCGGAGGCGGAAGCCGGATCCGCGGCGCCCTCCGGCGGCGCCACGGGCAGCACCGCGGTCTCCTGACCGCCTCCGCACCCTCTGCACGGCTTTCCGGTACGGCCAAAGGGCGCCTCCCGTACCGCCAAAGGGCCCCTCACGTACGACCGGGGGACACACTTCATCCTCCGCTGGTCTGATCTTCAGACCCCCAGCGGGTAAACGGGCGGGTCCCCCCGTACCGTCGGAACCATGACACAGCGGGCACTCGACCCCTCCGGGGAGCAGACTCCCGGGCATCCCCGGCCGGCCTTGATCGACGCCGGAGCCGAACTCGATCCCGTACACCCGATGGAACCACCGCCCACGGCCCGGCACACCGGTGGTCTCACGACCGCCGAGGTCGCCGAACGGGTCGCCCGCGGCGAGGTCAACGACGTACCCGTGCGCTCCTCGCGCTCCCTCACGGAGATCGTCCGCGCCAATGTCTTCACCCGGTTCAACCTGATCATCGGCGTGCTCTGGGTGATCATGATGTTCGTCGCGCCGATCCAGGACAGCCTCTTCGGCTTCGTGATCATCGCCAACACCGGCATCGGCATCATCCAGGAGTGGCGCGCCAAGAAGACCCTGGACAGCCTCGCGGTCATCGGCGAGGCGAAACCGACCGTGCGGCGCGACGGAACCGCCGCCGAGATCTCCACCTCCGAGATCGTCCTCGGCGATCTGATCGAACTGGGCCCCGGGGACAAGGTCGTCGTGGACGGCACGGTCGCCGAGGCCGACAGCCTGGAGATCGACGAGTCGCTGCTCACCGGCGAGGCCGACCCGGTGATCAAGCGGTACGGCGACCCGGTGATGTCCGGCAGCTTCGTCGTCGCGGGCGGCGGCGCGTTCACCGCCACCAAGGTCGGCCGCGAGGCGTACGCCGCTCAGCTCGCCGAGGAGGCCTCCCGCTTCACCCTCGTCCACTCCGAGCTGCGCTCCGGCATCAGCACCATCCTGAAGTACGTGACCTGGATGATGGTGCCGACCGCGGTCGGCCTGATCATCAGCCAGCTCGTCGTCAAGGACAACAACTTCAAGGACTCCGTCGCGCGGACCGTCGGCGGCATCGTCCCGATGATCCCCGAGGGACTGGTGCTGCTCACCTCGGTCGCCTTCGCGATCGGCGTCGTACGGCTCGGCCGCAAGCAGTGCCTGGTGCAGGAACTGCCCGCCATCGAGGGGCTGGCCCGGGTCGACGTCGTCTGCCTGGACAAGACCGGCACCCTCACCGAGGGCGGCATGGACGTCACCGAGGTACGCCCGCTGAACGGCGCGGACGAGGCGTACGTGAAGCGGGTCCTGGGCGCCTTCGGCTCCTCCGACCCCCGGCCCAACGCCAGTCTCCAGGCCATCGTCGACGCCTGCCCGGACGACGGGCGGTGGCGGGTGACGGACTCGCTGCCGTTCTCCTCGGCCCGCAAGTACAGCGGTGCGGCCTTCGACGAGACCGCCGGTGACGATGCCGATGGCGGTGACAGTGCCGGTGCCGGTGACAGTGCCGGTGACGGCCGGAACGGCGGCGGGAGCGGCGCGGAGAGCCGCCGGAACTCCTCCTGGCTGCTCGGCGCCCCCGATGTGCTGCTGTCCGACCAGGACCCGGCGCTCACCGAGATCGAGCACCTCAACGAACAGGGCCTGCGGGTCCTGCTGCTGGCCCGCGCGCCCGGCGCACTCGACGCGCCCGGTGTCGCCGACGGGGCCGTACCCACCGCGCTGATCGTCCTGGAACAGCGGCTGCGGCCGGACGCCGGGGAGACCCTGGCCTACTTCGCCGACCAGCGCGTCGCCACGAAGGTCATCTCGGGTGACAACGCGGTCTCGGTCGGCGCGGTCGCCGGGAAGCTCGGTCTCGCGGGCGCCGAGAACACCCTGGACGCGCGCCGGATGCCGACCGACCCGGACGAGATGGCCACGGCCATGGAGGAGAACGCGGTCTTCGGCCGGGTCACCCCGCAGCAGAAGCGGGACATGGTCGCCGCCCTCCAGTCGCGCGGCCACACGGTCGCGATGACCGGTGACGGCGTCAACGACGTGCTCGCCCTGAAGGACGCCGACATCGGGGTCTCGATGGGCTCGGGCTCCGAGGCGACACGCGCCGTGGCGCAGATCGTGCTCCTGAACAACAGCTTCGCGACGCTGCCGTCCGTGGTCGCCGAGGGCCGCCGGGTGATCGGCAACATCACCCGGGTCGCCACGCTCTTCCTGACGAAGACCGTGTACTCGGTGCTGCTGGCGGTGCTGGTGGTCTGCTTCCAGGTGGAGTACCCGTTCCTGCCGCGGCACCTGACCCTGCTGTCGACGCTGACGATCGGCGTACCGGCGTTCTTCCTGGCGCTGGCGCCGAACAAGGAGCGGGCCCAGCCGCACTTCGTCCGCCGGGTCATGCGGTACGCGATTCCGTCCGGCGTGATCGCGGCGGCGGCCACCTTCGTCACGTATCTGGTGGCCCGGCACCACTACTCGGGCGCGGACGCCCTGGACGCCGAGACGAGCGCGGCGACGCTCACGCTGTTCCTGGTCTCGATGTGGGTGCTGGCGATCATCGCCCGCCCGTACACCTGGTGGCGCGTCTGCCTGGTCGCGGCGATGGGGCTGGGGTTCCTGATCGTGCTGGTGGTGCCGTGGCTCCAGGACTTCTTCGCCCTGAAGCTCGTGGGGACGACCATGCCGTGGGCGGCCGTGGGGATCGCGGCGGCGGCCGCGGTGGCCCTGGAGTTCGCCTGGCGCTGGGTCGGCCGGCGCTTCGGAGCGTGAAAGGCCGTCCCGTGGTCCCTGGCGGGCGGGCCGCCCCTCGGGGCGCCGTCCGCCGGCAGAGACCGCGAGGCACCCCGCACCTGGACGGTGCGGGGTGCCTCGGAAGGTGAAGCGGGTGGCGCCCGGTGGGGCGCCTCGGGCCGCTCCGGGGAGCGGCCCGGCACGGTGACTACTTCACGTCGAGGTAGTCGCCGCCGGCCGAGACGGCCGGGGTGGTGGAGGTGCCGGCGAAGCTGTAGCGCCAGTAGCCGTCGGCCGAGGCCTTGACCGTGGTCTTCAGCGCGCCCGTGGAGCTCGACTTGATCGTCTTGATCGTCGTGTAGGTATTGCTGTTCTTCTTGCGGAACTGGAGCTTCACGGACTGATTGCTGTAGCCCTTGTACGTGCTGGTCTCCCAGTTCGCACGGGACAGCTTGCCGGTGACCGTGATGGTCTTGCCCTTCTTCACGGGCTCCGGCGACGCGTTGGCCGTCAGCTTGGAGAACCGCTGCATCTTGACCCAGGCGAGGGAGTCGTGGTTGTACTCCTCACCGTTCTCGTCCACGCCGGAGACACCGACGTGCCAGTTGCGGGCGTCGGCGTTGATCAGCCAGGCCGGGTCGACCGTGAGGGACGACGTGCAGGTGGAGGTGGTCGCGTTGACCGCCTTGCACGTGACGCCGCCCTCCTGCGGGCCGAAGCCGAAGCTGTCCTTGTCGTCGATGTTCTTGCCGACCCAGATGAACGCGGCGACGCCGCCGACACCCGCGGTGTCGGTGGCGGTGACCGAGATGGAGATCTTCTTCTTCGACTTGGTGCCGACGACGATCGGCTTGCCGCCATTGGCGACGATCTTGGTCACCTTGAAGGTGTCGGCCGCGGCTGCCCGCGCCCCGAGGGGCGCCTTCGCCGTGTCGGAGCCCTTCGGCGCCGAGAAGTCGTAGTCGTGGGACCACGAGCGGCCGTCGTCGGCCTGCGCGGCCTGCGCGGCCGGAATGGTGAGAGCGGACAGAGCCAGGGCGCCGGTAGCTACGGCAACAGTGGCACGAATGCGCATGCGTTCCCCAAGTGTGGAGCAGGGGGCCCACGGTCTCGCGTTCACCCGGTGGGACCCGTCTGGTCTGCGAGTCAGACGACTCGACAGACCAGACCTCCTCTGCATGTGAATGGTTGTACGAATCCATGACCTTTCTGTGAAAGTCACGAAGTCGCACCGGTCCGCCGCCCCGCGCCCGACAGGCTCTCAGTCGAACCAGCGGTCCCGCGCCAGCTCCTCCGTACGCGAGGGATCCTCCAGCAGCGCCGCCACCTCGAAGCGGCGCGGCCACTGCCCGGCGGCCCAGGCCAGCCCCGCCGCGACGCCCTCCAGCGTGGCGGCGTGCACCACACCGTCCGGGGTGCGGCGCCAGTCCAGCTCGACGCCACCCGCGCGCAGTTCGGCGTGTTCGACGTACGAGTCCGGGGTCCCGGCACCGAGCAGCACCCGGACCGATTCCGGTACGCGGTGCTCCTCGCCCTCGCTCGTCACCTCGGCCTCGACGCTCTCGCCGAGCCGCCGCACCTGGAAGAGCTCGGCCAGCTCCGCGGCGCTCGCCGGGGCGACCGGCAGCAGCGCCACTCCCCCGGTCAGCGGCAGTACGTCGGGGGCGTCGGCGATCACCGCGTCCGCCGCGTCCACCACCCGTACCCCGCCGTCGACGACCGCACGCAGCTCGTCCGGCAACGTCACCTGCTGCGGGTCGAGTTCCGCCAGCGCCGTGTAGAGCGCGTGCAGCTGTACGGGGCTGACCGGGCGGTCCTCGTCGGCGAGCCGCCCGAGCAGCTCGGCGGCGCCGCCCGGCTCGTCCAGGAGCGCGGCCACCGAGGTGCGTACGCCGAGCGCGCGCAGCACCTGGGCATCGTCGAACCCGGACGCGTCGACGGCGTCGTACAGCCCGGCGAGCCGGGGGTCGCCGCCCGCCGCGCGCAGGCCCGCGGGGCGGCGGCCGTCCAGCACCGGGTGGTCGCGCAGCCACCACGCGGTGTACGGGCGCACGGACTGGGTCGTACCGTCCGGGAGCAGCACCCGGACCGGCTGGGTCAGGGCGTCGCGCAGCGGCGGGCGGGCGAGCATCGCGAGCGCCTGCGGCCAGGCGTCGTCATCGACGAGGTCCAGGTCGCGGACGGCGACGATCTCGGTGGCGACGGGCGGCACGGGGGTGTCGGGCAGCTGGTCGAGGATGTCCTCGCACCACACGTCGACGGCGTCGAGCAGCCCGGCGTCGTCCGGTTCGGCGAAGTCGCTGTCGCGCGGCTCCAGTTCATCGGGGTCGAGCACCACATCGGTGGCCCGCACCAGGGCGAACGTGGCGAGCACCCCACAGGCGGTGAGCGGCTGCTCGCCCCAGCGGTCGGCCAGTTCCTCGTCGCACAGGGCCAGTTCGCCCTCGCGCATCACCTGGGCGAACGGGCTTTTGGGCAGGACCAGTTCACCGGCGGGCGCGGGTTCGCCGTCCTCGTCCGGCAGGGCCAGCGCGCCGAGCCACGGCTCGTCACCGGGGGCGAGGTCCGCGTCGCGTACGAGGGTGAGGACGGTCTCCGCCAGCTCGTCGCCGTCCAGCGCGTCCTCGTCCCAGATCTCCCCCGCGTCCAGCGAACCGGCGACGGCGGCCCGCACCTGCGGGGTGGTCAGCACGGCGCGCGGGGTGGCGGGCAGGGCGCCCAGCTTCTCCAGGAGCGGATGGGCGGCGTCCGGGTGGGCGACCTTCAGCCCGAGCCGGGCCAGCCGGGCGAGCACCGGTCCGGTGAGCGCGTCCGGCAGCGGCAACAGGACCTGGCGGGGGCCGATGGTGGTGCGGGGCGCCCGGTCTTCGGGGGCGTCCGCCCCTCCGGCCAGCGGGACGGGAAGGCCGGAGAGCCGGTCCGGGTCGATGCCCGTCAGGCTGTCGTAGAGCCGCCGCCACCAGTCCGGGGCACGCTCCAGTCCGGCGAGGCGGTCGATGGCCTCGGTCAGCGGGACGCGGGCGACGCCGAGGGTGCGCAGCTCGGTGCGGCGTTCCAGCCCGGCGGGCAGGAGGCACGGCAGCACCTCGGCGAGCACCCGTACGGTCGCGGTGCCGACGCCCTCGACGATCTCCGCCTCGATGGGCCGCAGGGCGGTGGTGGTCCGGTCCGGCCCGTCCGCTCCGTCGGCCTTCTCCCAGTCGTCCCACCGGTCGGACCCGTCGGCCGGGTCGCGGGGGGCGGCGGGCTCCAGGAACGCGATCCGGGGCAGCCGCGCGAGGACCGCGCCGCGCAGCGCGCCGTCCAGCCCGCCCTTGCCCAGCGGCCCGGGAACGAGCGCGACGGTGCCCGTCGACACCGGCTGCCACTCGGCGAGCAGCTCCGCGTAGGCGTCGGCGGCGCGCTCCACCAGGAAGTCGGTGAGCGGGCCGGGCGCGGGGTGCCGGCGGCTGGTGTCCAGCGGCAGCGAGGCGATCAGCAGCGCGGGAATCCCGAGGGGTTCGTCGGTGGGGGTGGGCGCGTGGACGACGGGGGCGGTACGGGGGTGCCGCGGGGCCCCCTGCTCGTCGACGGGCACCGCCCAGGTGACCGACCAGTGCGGGCGCAGCCGCTCCTCCACGGGCCGGTCGGCGAGCAGCGCGGGCTCGACCGGGCCGTGGTGGAAGACGGTGCGCCAGCGGTTGGTGCCGTGCGCGGAGTCGTCGATGTGTGTGTACGGGCCCTGCTGGGAGCGCCGCAACGTCCTTGCCCCGTCAGGGGTTTCGATGACGATCTCGTCGAGACCGGGGAGGGTGAGCAGCAGCGCGTCGTCCACGGCGGTGAGCAGCCGGCCCACGAGGTCCTCGGCGGTGCCGTCGCGCAGCGGCAGCACGACGACGGTGTCGTACCCGTCCGGTGCGGTGCCCTCGGCGGGCAGCGGGAGGCGCAGCAGCGGTACGTGGCCGTCGCGGCGGCGCAGTTCGTCACCGAGTCCGGGGCTGCCGACGGCCGCCTTTCCGGCCAGTTCGCGGGCCTCCGCCAGCGACCAGCGGACGCCGCCGTGCCGGCCGATCACCGCGGGTTCGTCGCTGACGGCGAGGACGGCGGCGAACCCGACGCCGAACCGGCCGACCGAGGACTCGTGCCCCTCGCGCTTGGCGGAGGCGCGCAGGGTGCTCAGGGACTCGACGCCGGTCGCGTCCAGCGGGGCGCCGGTGTTCGCGGCGGCGAGGACGGCGCGGCCGTCCGCGCCCGGGGCCGCCGGGCGCAGGGTCAGGCGCAGCCGGCCCGGGACGTGGGCGCGGGCGGCGGCGTCGGCGGCGTTCT
Source organism: Streptomyces sp. NBC_00654 (assembly GCF_026341775.1). NCBI lineage: Bacteria > Bacillati > Actinomycetota > Actinomycetes > Kitasatosporales > Streptomycetaceae > Streptomyces > Streptomyces sp. NBC_00654. The sequence goes on from NZ_JAPEOB010000003.1 coordinate 917,128, forward strand.
GGGCCAGCTCGACGACGAGCCGGTCACGGTAGCCGCCGAGCGCGAGGTCCTCCTCGGCGTTGGCGTCCTCCCGGAAACGGGCGGGCCCGGCTCCCCAGGCGTCGAGCACGCCGCGCCGCAGCCGTGCCGTCCCGAACGGATCGGCCCCCTCGGTCGCATTCATGCTCAACGTCTCGACTCCGCTCTGTTCCGGTGACCGTGACCTGTGCGCGGCGGGCACGACGCGTGGTGCGTGGTGTGCGCGTGGTGCGCGTGCCCATGCCGCCCAGTGTGCGCCCGAAGGTACCGCGACGGCGGACGGGCACAGAACCGGGCCCGTCCGGCGTCGTGCTCCGTCGCCGGACGGGTGGGTCTGCCGGGTGGGTCTGCCGCGCGCCGGGTCCCGGAGGCCGCCCGGCGGGCTCTCAGGAGTGGCCGAGATCCTCCGTCGGCCCGTCCGTCTCGTCCGGGACGGAGCCGCTGTCCCGTGCCGGGCGCAGGGGGTACTCGTCCACCTGGAGCGTGTCCAGGGCGTGCGGGGCGGGCTTCGGCGGCTTCGGCATCACCGCCGCCTCGGAGTGGCCCCCGCATCCGTAGGACAGCGACACCACATGGCCGTCGGCCGGGCCGAACTCATTCGCGCACACCCCGAAGGCCTGCTTCAGGGAGCCCGTCATCGGCACCAGGAACGCGCAGCTCACGCAGGTGGCCGGGGCCGCCTGTGCCATCGGGGTCTTCGGCCCGAACGCCTCGTCCCAGCGGTCGGCGGCCGCGTGCAGCCCGTACCGGGACAGCACCCGGGCGCGCCGGGTGCCCAGCTCGTCCGCGACGGCGGCGATGGAACCGCGGCTCGTCGCGACCGGCCGGAACGTCAGCTCCGCGTCCTCGGCGTCGACGAGGTCCGCCAGCTCCTCGGAGACCGCGGAGTTCGGCGGGGGCTCGTCCTCGCCGGTGTAGCCGGGCTCCAGGCGGATGTCCTCCGCCTCGGTGGGCAGCAGGTCGCCGGGGCCCATGTCACCCGGGCGCAGCCGCTCGCTCCACGGCACCCATTCGGGGGCCAGGAGGGCGTCCGCCCCCGGCAGGAGCACCGTCTCGTCCAGGGTGACGTTCTTGGCCCGGGAGGCCCTGGCGACCGTCACCGCCCAGCGCCAGCCCCGGTAGCCGGGCTCCTCGCACTCGAAGTAGTGGGTGACGACCCGGTCTCCCTCGGAGACGACCCCCGAGTGTTCACCGACCACTCCTGGCGCGGCCGCTTCCTCGGCCGCCGCGCGTGCGAGGTCTACCGCCTCGGCGCACAGGCGGTCGGGAACAGGGGTACGGGCCGTACGGCTTCGCGTCGTCGCAGCACTCACAGGTCTCGCTTCTCTCCATACGCCAGTCTCACGAGCGCGCCAGCTGCTGTGCGATTGCTGTTTTCGGCCATGACAGCTGCGGGCGGAGCGGACCTGGGGGCCGCGTCGACGTCCACACCCGTTGTGCCTGCCTCGGGCGCGCCTTCTGCTATCCATTCTGCGGGATCGCGGAGAGGCGCGCGGCCAAGAACAACCGCCGGTGGCGCGTTACGCACGCTACCCTCTCCGCCGCCCCGCGCCCACCTGCCCGTCCCAAACGTGCCGTATCCGTTCTGCCGCTCACTGGTCCGACGGGGCATCCCGCGCCGCGCCAGCGGCCGATCACGGTTCATCGGGACGAGGGTTGGGGCACTATGACGAGGTGGCTGCCGCCAGGTCGCACGACGGTTCCGGCCCGCTCCGCAGGGCGGGCCGGTCGATCGGCCATGCCCTGCACACCCCGTTCACGGGCGCCGCGAAAGGCATCCGGAAGGCGACGCACGCCCACGGCGCCGGGGAATCCGGCCTCGGCAAACTGATCGAGCTGCACGCGGTGAACGGCGCCGGCGACGTGATGATCACGGTCGCGCTCGCCTCCACGGTGTTCTTCTCCGTCCCCACGGACGAGGCCCGCGGCCGGGTCGCCCTGTACCTCGCCATCACGATGGCCCCCTTCACCCTGCTCGCCCCGGTGATCGGCCCGCTGCTCGACCGGCTGCCGCACGGCCGCCGGGCCGCGATGGCGGGCGCGATGCTCGCCCGTGCGGTGCTGGCCCTCACCATGTCGGGCGCGGTCGCCACCGGCGGCCTGGAGCTGTACCCGGCGGCGCTGGGCGTCCTGGTCGCCTCCAAGGCGTACGGAGTCGTCCGCAGCGCGGTCGTGCCCCGCCTGCTGCCACCCCGCTTCTCCCTGGTCAAGGCCAATTCACGGGTCACCCTGGCGGGACTCCTCGCCACGGGGGTGGCGGCCCCGATCGGGGCCGGGCTGCAGACCGTCGGATCGGGCTGGCCGCTCTACGGCGCGTGCGCGATCTTCCTCACGGGGACGTTCCTGGCCTTCACCCTGCCGCCCAAGGTCGACTCCGCGAAGGGCGAGCGCAAGGCCCGCCTGGTCGACCCGCACGCCGAGGGCGCCGGACCGGCCGCCGCGAGGACGAAGGCCGACGGCGGCCGGCGCGGCGGCCGCGGCAAGGACCGGGCCAACGGTGCGAAACAGGCCAGGGAGAAGCCGCCCGGACTGCGCTCCGTCGGCGGTTCCGTCCTGCACGGGCTCCAGGCGAACGCCTCGCACCGGGCGCTCTCCGGCTTCCTCATCTTCTTCCTGGCGTTCCTGCTGCGCGAGCAGCCGCTCTCGGGCCAGAGCGCCGCCGTCTCGCTCGGCATCGTCGGCGTCGCGGCCGGGGCGGGCAACGCCTGCGGTACGGCGGTGGGCTCCTGGCTCCGCGCCCGCGGCCCCGAGATGATCATCGCGACCGTCCTCGGCCTCGCCCTGGGCGTCGCCGTGCTCGCCGCGGTGTTCTTCTCCACCGTGATGGTCGCCGCGCTCGGCGCGGTCGCGGGTTTCACCCAGGCCCTGTCCAAGCTCTCACTGGACGCCATGATCCAGCGGGACGTCCCCGAAGAGGTCCGCACCTCGGCGTTCGCCCGGTCCGAGACACTGCTCCAGATGGCCTGGGTGGCCGGCGGCGGCATCGGCATCGCGCTGCCCCTCAACGGAGTACTCGGCATGTCGGTCGCCGCCTCCATCCTGGCCCTGGGCGCCGCCACCTCCGTACGGGGGCTGCTGGGCGCCGCGCGGCGCGGCACGCCGCACCCCCGCGTGGCATGAGCGGGGGCGACCGATAGCCTTCGGCCCATGACCGTTGCGTTCTTCTCCGGTAAGGGCCGTCGAATCGGCGTCGCTCTTGGTGCCGTGTCCGCGGGACTCCTTGTCCTGTCCGCCTGCGACAAGCCGACGCCGCTCGCCACCGTGACGGTCGGCGACAACTCGGTGAGCTCCGAGGCGACCTGCTACAACGACGGCAACGCCCTCAAGGAGTCCGATATCCAGGGCTGCCTCAACAAGAAGGCGGAGAAGTCCGTCAAGGTCGCGATGGACGACAAGGTCCGCTTCGGCGTCGACCCCGAGATCGCCGACAACGGCTGGACGCTCTTCATCAACGGCCAGCAGGCCGAGCAGGAGCCGTACAAGAAGACCTACCGGTCGATCCCGGGCAGCGCCTTCTTCGCCAGCCAGACCGGCGAGACCTCCAGCCGGACCCAGATCTCCATCGTGGAGACCAAGGGCAAGAAGCTCACGGGCATCTGGCACTTCGAGCTCAAGAAGACGTCCTGACCCCCATGCGTGTGCTCGTCGTGACCGCTGTCCCGGTGGAACGGGACGCGGTCACGCGTGCGTTCGGGGACACCCCGCAGGTTCTGCCGGTGCCCGGCGGCGAACTGCACCGCACCGGCGCGTTCGACGTGCTGGCGGGCGGCGTGGGCCCCTCCGCCGCGGCGGCCGCGACCGCCTTCGCCCTGGCCTCGGCGCCGGCCCCGGAGCCGTACGGTCTCGTCGTCTCGGCCGGTATCGGCGGCGGTTTCGCCCCCGCCGCGCCCCTCGGCTCGCTCGTCGTGGCCACCGATGTCGTCGCCGCCGACCTGGGCGCCGAGACCCCGGACGGCTTCGTGCCCGTCACCGCTCTCGGCTTCGGCCGGGACCGCTTCCGGCCGCCGCCCGCGCTCGTACGGGAGGTGGCGTCCGCCACCGGTGCGGCCGCCGGCCCGGTGCTCACCGTCTCCACCGTGACCGGCGGCGCCCGGCGCGCCGCCGCCCTGCTGGCCGCGCACCCGGGCGCGCTGGCCGAGGCGATGGAGGGCTTCGGGGTCGCGGAGGCCGCCGAACGGGCCGGTGTCCCCGTGCTGGAGGTGCGGGCCGTCTCCAACGCCGTCGGCCCCCGCGACCGGGACGCCTGGCGCATCGGCGACGCGCTGACCGCGCTCACCGGGGCGTTCGGGAAGACCGCACCCGTACTGGAAGGTTGGACCCAGCATGACCGAAACCACCGGAACGACCGGACCGGCCGCAGCGGCTGACAGCCCGTTGCGGATCGCGTTCTCGCCCTGCCCCAACGACACCTTCGTGTTCGACGCCTGGGCGCACGGAAGGGTCCCCGGCGCGCCCGCCCTCGATGTCACCTTCGCCGACATCGACCTCACCAACGGCATGGCCGAGCGCGGTGAGCTGGATGTGCTGAAGGTGTCGTACGCCGTGCTGCCCTGGGTCCTCGACGAGTACGCCCTGCTGCCGTGCGGCGGTGCGCTGGGACGGGGCTGCGGCCCGCTCGTCCTGACGAGGGAGCCGGGTACGGATCTGACCGGGCGGACCGTCGCCGTACCGAGCGAGCGCTCGACCGCCTATCTGCTCTTCCGGCTCTGGGCGGCGGAGGCCGTCCCCGGCGGGGTCGGCGAGATCGTCGTCATGCCGTTCCACGAGATCATGCCCGCCGTGCGGGACGGCAAGGTGGACGCCGGCCTGGTCATCCACGAGGCGCGGTTCACCTACCGGAACTACGGTCTGCACAACCTGGCGGACATGGGCCGGCACTGGGAGGACACGACCGGTCTGCCGATCCCGCTCGGCGCGATCATCGCCAAGCGCTCGCTGGGCGCCGACAGGCTGAAGAGGCTGGCCGATTCTGTACGTACGTCCGTGCTGATGGCCTGGGACGAACCGGAGGCCTCACGGGCCTATGTCCAGGAGCACGCCCAGGAGATGGACCCGGCCGTGGCCGACCAGCACATCGGGCTGTACGTGAACGAGTTCACCGCCGACCTCGGGCCGGACGGCTACGCGGCGATCCGCGGCCTGCTGACACGCGCGGCGGCCGAGGGGCTCGTACCGCCCCTCGGCCCGAACGCTCTCTCGTTCCCCTGATCCACCGGGGACTGAGCAAGGCGCTACTTTCGACACACGCCCTAGACGTCGAGCTGGTCGGCGACCGCCCGCAGCAGGCCGGCGATCTTCCCGCCCGCGGCCTTGTCGGGATAGCGACCCCGCTCCAGCATCGGCGTGATGTTCTCCAGGAGCGTGGTCAGGTCCTGGACGATCGACGCCAGCTCGTCCGGCTTGCGGCGCTGAGCGGCCGCGACGGACGGGGTGGGGTCGAGAATGGCCACGGACAGCGCCTGGTCACCGCGCTGGCCTGCGACAACGCCGAATTCCACCCGCTGGCCCGGCTTGAGCACGTCGACTCCGGCAGGGAGTACCGACGAGTGGACGAAGACGTCGCCGCCGTCGTCGCGGGAGAGAAAGCCGAAGCCCTTCTCGCTGTTGAACCATTTGACCTTGCCGGTGGGCACGTCTGTCCTCGTCCTCGTACTCGTCGGTGGGCCGGAGAGCCTGGGAAAACGGCTCCGGATAGCAGTACAGCGGGCCCCCATGACCCGCCGGGTCCAAGGCTAATGGCCCTGGGGCCGGTGACAAGACGTCGCCGGACGGTTCCTCCGGGCTGGGAACTACCCTGGCGGGGTGAGTACTACTCCTTCTGGCGCAGGTGACCGGCTGGTTCAGGTCGGCGCGATCGTTTTCTTCGTCGGCGCACTGGCCACTCTGGTCACAGTGGCCCCACTCTTCCTGGGCACGGACCCGTTCCCGTCGATCGCCTACGCGGTCTGCATGCTGATGGGCGTCGGGTTCCTGATCGCGGCGGCGGGCGTCGTGCGGTCGGCGTGGAGCAGCTCCCCGAAGCGGGCCGTCGGCCGCTCATAGTTCAGCCCTGACCGCCGCGGCTCTCCTCGAAGGCGCGCAGCCAGGCCGGGAAGCCCGTCAGGTCCGGCAGGATCACGTCCGCGCCCGCCGCGCGCAGCTCGTCCGCGTCGCACGGGCCCGTCGTCACGCCGACCGACAGAGCACCGGCCGCGCGGGCCCCGCGTACGTCACCGGTGTGGTCGCCGACGTACACCTGCGCGCCGTGCCCGATCAGCGCGCGCGCCTTGGCCTCGGCCCAGAGCCGCCCGATCAGTTCGTCCGGCTCGATCCCCAGGTGGTCCAGGTGGAGCCTGGCGCTCGGCTCGTGCTTGGCGGTGACGACGAGTGTCCGGCCGCCCAGCGCCCGCACCGCCTCGATGGCCTCCCGCGCACCGGGCAGCGCCGTGGTCGGGGTGATCGCGTGTGTGGGATAGATCTCCCGGTAGCGGTCGGCCGTCGCGGCCACCATGTCGGCCGGGTACCAGTTCGCCAGCTCCTCCTCCACCGGCGGGCCGAGCCTGCTGACGACCAGGCCGGTGTCGATCGGTACGCCCGTCTCGGCGGACAGCGCCCGGTAGTTGGCCCCGATGCCGGGGCGGGAGTCTATGAGCGTCATATCGAGGTCGAAGCCGACCGTCAGGGGATGCGGAGCCATGGTGGCCATTGTGCCCACCGGCCGCCTCGACCGGCGAAATCACGCCGCCTAGACTTAGCCAAGCCTTACCTCCCTCGCACGCGTCCCGACGGCCGCCGTGATGCGCCACCGCTCATCACGTCCACCGCTCCGCGCGCGCCCGTGTCCGCTTCGATGGGGTCAGATGTCAGCCGCCGCACCACGCCTCTCCAGACGCGCCTGCGCGACGGCGGCGGCCGTCCTCGCGCTGTTGCTCGCCGTTCTGCTCAGCCTCGCCGTGGGCGCGCGCTCGATCGCCCCCTCCGAGGTCTTCGACGCGCTGCTGCACGGCGGGAACTCCGACGCCGCCGAGGTCATCCGGAACATGCGGGTGCCGCGCACCCTCATCGGGCTGATGGTCGGCGCCTCCCTGGCCCTGGCGGGCACGGTGCTCCAGGGCATCACCCGTAACCCCATCGCCGACCCCGGCATCCTCGGCATCAGCCAGGGCGCCTCGGTGGGCGTGGTGCTGGCCATCGCGTACGCCGGGATCCACACCCTCACCGGCTATGTCTGGTTCGCGTTCGCGGGTGCCGCGATCGCCTCCGTGGCGGTGTACGCCATCGCCTCCAGCGGGCGCGGCGGTGCGACCCCGGTGAAACTCGCGCTGGGCGGCGCCGCGATCAACGCGCTGCTGGTGTCGGTGACGATGGCGGTGCTCACGACGAAGGCGTCCGCGCTGGACGAGTTCCGCTTCTGGCAGGTCGGCTCCATCGCCGGGCGCGAGGCGGAGGTGGCCCAGCAGATCTGGCCGTTCCTCCTCCTCGGCACGGTCCTCGTGCTCTCCGTGGCGCGCGGGCTCGACGCGCTCGCGCTGGGCGAGGACATGGCGAAGGGCCTGGGCCAGAAGGTCGCCACCGTACGGATCGTCGGCGGCATCGGGGCGACCGTGCTGACCGGCGCCGGGGTCGCCGCGGCCGGGCCGATCGCCTTCATCGGCCTCGCCGTCCCCCACATCGCCCGTGCGATCGTCGGCAACGACCACCGCTGGGTGCTGCCCATGGCCGCGCTCATCGGCCCCGTGATGCTGCTCGTCTCCGATGTCATCGGCCGCGTCCTGTTCCCGCCGAGCGAGGTCCCGGCGGGCGTGATGACGGCCCTGATCGGGGTGCCGTTCCTGGTCACCCTGGTACGCCGGAAGGCGGTGCCCGCATGAACGCGGCCATGACCCCGGTGCGTCCCCCCGTGCGTCCCCCCGTGCGGCCCGCCGGTTACTCGCTCGTCCGGATCGGGACGCGCGGACGGTTCCTGCTGCACCGTCGCGCCGCCGCCGTGGCGGCCGTCCTCGTCGTCCTGCTGGCCCTGGTCTGTGTCGCCTACCTCTGCGTCGGCGAGAGCTTCGTCGCGCCCGTCGAGGCGGTGAAGGTGGTCCTCGGACAGCCCTCGTCCAGCGAACTGGTCGTGGGCACGCTGCGGCTGCCGCGCATGGTCGTCGGGCTGCTCGTCGGCGTGGCCTTCGGGATCGCCGGCGCGCTGATCCAGACCGTGGCCCGCAACCCGCTCGCCAGCCCCGACATCATCGGCATCAGCCAGGGCGCGAGCGCGCTGACGGTCGGCGCGATGACCTTCGGCATCACCTCGTACGCCGTCCTGCCCTACCTGTCGGTGATCGGCGGCGTCGCCGCGGCGGCCCTCGTGTACGCCTTCGCCTGGCGCGGCGGGCTGCACGCCACCCGCTTCGTCCTCATCGGCATCGGCTTCGCCATCGCGCTGCGGTCGGTCACCACGCTTTTCCTGACGAAGGGCGACTACCTGGTCGCCCAGCAGGCCCAGATCTGGATGACCGGCTCCCTCAACGGCCGCGGCTGGGAGGAGGCCGCCCCGATCGGCTGGACGCTGCTGATCCTGCTGCCCGCCGTGCTGTGGGCCTCCCGGGCGCAGCGCACCGTCACGATGGACGACGACACCGCCACCGCGCTCGGCGTACGCCTGGGGCGGGTACGGCTCGGGCTCGTCGCCCTCGGTGTGATCCTGGCGTCCGTGGCCACGGGGACGGCCGGGCCGGTGGACTTCGTGGCGCTGCTCGCGCCGCAGATCGCCCGGCGGATGACGCGCACGGCGCAGATCCCGCTGTTCTGTTCCGCCCTGCTCGGCGCGGTGATCGTCGTCCTCGCCGATCTGCTCGCCCGCAGGCTCTTCTCCCCCACCGAACTGCCGGTGGGTGTTCTGACGGCGGCGGTCGGCGCCCCGTACCTGATCTGGCTGATCATCCGCGGCCACAGCGGCCGCAGTGGAGGCAAGGCATGAGCGAGACCCTCCCGACCGACATGGTGGGGACGACGAGCAGGCTCTCGGCCCGCGGGCTGACCCTCGCCTACGAGGACCGCACCGTCGTGCACGAGCTGGACCTCGCCGTGCCCGACGGGCGGGTCACCGTCATCGTCGGCCCGAACGCCTGCGGCAAGTCGACCACCCTGCGGGCGCTCGGCCGGCTCCTCAAGCCGCGCGACGGGGCCGTTCTGCTGGACGGCACCGAACTGGCGAGGATCCCCACGAAGAAGATCGCCCAGTCGATCGGGCTGCTCCCGCAGACCCCGGTGGCCCCCGAGGCCATCACCGTCTCCGACCTGGTCGCCCGCGGCCGCCAGCCGCACCAGCACTGGTGGCAGCAGTGGTCGGAGGCGGACGAACGCGCGGTCACGGACGCCATGGACCGTACGGACGTCTCGGCGCTCGCCGACCGCTCGGTGGACGAACTGTCCGGCGGACAGCGCCAGCGGGTGTGGATCGCGATGGCGCTCGCCCAGGACACCGATCTGCTGCTGCTCGACGAGCCGACGACGTACCTCGACATCGCGCACCAGGTGGAGGTCCTGGACCTGGTGCGCCAGCTCGCCGCCCCGGCGGCGGACGGCACCCGCGGCCGGACCGTGGTGACCGTGCTCCACGACCTCAACCAGGCCGCCCGGTACGCCGACCACCTGGTCGCCATGAAGGCGGGCCGGATCGTCGCGGAGGGCCACCCGCGCGACGTCGTCACCGCCGAGCTCGTGCGCGAGGTCTTCGGCCTGGAGGCGGTGATCGTCCCGGACCCGGTGACGGGTTCGCCGCTCGTCGTGCCCGGCGCCCCCTGGACTTCTCCCCATTCCCCTCTCCGAAAGGCTCCACAGACATGACCGTCCCCTTCCGCAACCGCCGTGGCCCGGTCGTCGCCTCCCTCGCCGTGACCGCCGCGCTCGCCCTCTCCGCGTGCGGCTCCACCGAGCACGGCTCGGCCTCCGGCTCCACCGAGGACAAGAGCAGGACGCACACGGTCAGCACCGCGAACGGGAACGTCGAGGTCCCCGTGGATCCGAAGCGGGTCGTCGTCCTCGACACCGGCGAGCTGGACTCCGCGCTCAGCCTGGGCATCCGGCCGGTCGGCGCGACGCACTCGGCGTCGGAGGACGGTTTCCCCTCCTACCTGCCCGCGAGCGGGACGAAGGGCATCAAGGAGGTCGGTGAGATCGCCAACCCGAACATGGAGGCCGTCGCCGCGCTCAAGCCCGACCTGATCCTCACGAGCAAGGTCCGTGACGGTGACCGTTACGAGCAGCTCAGCGAGATCGCCCCGACCGTGATGACCGAGGCCACCGGCAGCGCCTGGAAGGAGAACTTCCAGCTGCACGCGGACGCGCTCGGCAAGAAGGACGAGGCCAAGAAGGTCATCGCGAAGTACGACGCCCATGTGGCGGAGGTGACGGAGGCGATCGGCGGCAAGGAGAAGGCGGCGGCCACGGACGTCAACTTCATCCGGTTCGTCGAGGGCGCCGAGATCCGCATCTACGGCAAGCAGAACTACATCGGTTCGATCCTCGCCGACCTCGGCATGGGCCGCCCCGCGATCACGGACAAGGCGAAGGACGGGTTCTCGTACGACGTGTCGCCGGAGAAGATCGACCTGGCGGACGCGGACGTCATCTTCACGTCCACGTACGGCGACCCGGCCAAGGCGGGCACGACCAAGACGATGAACAGCGGCCTGTGGAAGGGGCTGACCGCGTCCAAGAACGACAAGGTCTTCAAGGTCGACGACCGCCTGTGGATCGCCGGCATCGGCTACACGGCCGCGGACAAGATCCTGGACGAGTTCCAGAGCAGCCTGACGAAGTAACCCGACGGCGGGACTCCTCCCGCCCCGGATGCCGGACGGGCCGGCCCCGCACACGGGGACCGGCCCGTCGGGCGTCGTACGACCGGTAGCGGCGGATACCGGTGCCGTGTCCCGGGCGCGGTGCGCGGGCGCGGTGCCGGGTTCCGTGTGCGTGCGCGGGCGGGGTGCCGGTCGCGGTCCCGTGTGCGTGCGCGGGCGGGGGTGCCGGTCCCGGTCCCGTGTGCGTGCGCGTACCCGTGTGCGCGGGCGCGGGTCGGGGCGCGCCCGGTGACGGCCCGGCCGGACCGGCCGCCCGGTCCCGCTCAGGCGGCGCGTCCTCGCGCCCGCCACACCAGGTACAGCGCCGAGGCGACCGCCGCCACCCGGAGCACCACCGGCCAGGCGCCCACCAGGACGTCCCCCATCCCGCCCTCCGCGATGGGCTCCCCCCAGCGCCCCTCCATCCGGCCCCACACCCACACCACGGTGGCTGCCACCACCACGCCCGGCAGCCCCATCGCGGCCCACTTCGCCTCGGCCCGGGACAGGGTGCGCGAGCTGTACGCGAGGAGCCAGCCGCCCGCGAGTGCCAGCCAGGAGCCCGTCACCGCGCCGCCGACCAGCAGTGCGGCGGCCAGGAGCAGCAGCGGATGCGCGAACCGGGCGGTCTTCGTCGCGGCGGCGGGCTCCGGCGCGGCGGCGGCTGCCTTGCGGCGGCGCAGCCTCGGCAGCCCGAGGCGTACGCGGGCGCCCTTCGCGGGCTGCTCCCCGCCCTTCCCGGTCCCGGCCCCGCCCTCGCGGTCCTCGCCGTTCTCGCCGGCCCCGCCCTTCTCGCCGTCGAAGTCGTCGAGGGCGTCGCGGTCGTCGCGGTCGCCGGCCTCCTCGTCCGCGTCCGGGTCGCGCCGGGGCTTCGGCGGCCTCGGCGGCCTGAAGATCTCGGGGATCTCCACACCCCCGACGAATCCCGGTACGCGCTCGCCGTCGCCGAACGACCCCGGCGCGATGCGCCACCAGTCGGGTTCGCCGCCGGACGGGCCCTGCTGGTCGAGGCCCAGGACATGCGGTGCGGAGGGGTCCGGCCAGTCGTGCGCCGGGGCGGCGGTGTCCTCGGCCGCGTCCGCCGCGCCCCCGCTCCCCTTCCGGCTTCCCCGGCTTCCCCGGTTCTCCCGGCTCTCCTCGCGCTCCCCGCGCTCCCGGCCCTCTCCCGGGCTCTCGGGCGCTTCCGACGCGCCCCGCCCGGAACTGTCTTTCGGCTCCTTGCGGAGCAGCCCGCTCCGGGGCCGGGGAAGGCCGCGCCACTGCCCGCCGCCGGACCCACCGCCCGCTCCGCGCTCCGCGCTCCGCGCCGACGGCAGCGGCACCGATCCGTCGCCCGACTCGGCCGCCGCGGCCACCAGTTCGTCCGGCGTACCGAGCCTGCCGATGATGCGCCGCACCGCCGCCGGGGTGCCCGTGCCGTCCTGGTGGCGCTGCCGGTCGATCTCGCCCCGAAGCGTCGAGACGAGCCGCATCCGGGCACCCGAGGGCAGCTGTTGTTGCTGGGCCAGGTCCCCGACCCGGCTCAGATAGTCGTAGACGAGCTGGTCGCTCTCGATCCCCACTCGATGGTTCCCCTCTACCGGCCCTGCCCCGACGGTAGCGTTCCAGCGGCTACCGTGGGACGGATGGGGACGACCACACCACCGCGCACGCTCGCCGAAGCTCTGCGCGCCCGCGCCGACGAATCGCTGGCCGGGCTGCTGCGTGCCCGCCCCGACCTCCTCAGCCCCGTGCCGAACGACATCACCCAGCTCGCGACGAGAGCGGGCACCCGTGCCTCCGTCGTCCGCGCGCTGGAACACCTGGACCGGTTCGCGCTCCAGACCGCGGAGGCACTGGCCGTGGCACCGGACCCGGCCCCGTACGGCACGCTGCTGTCCCTGCTCACGGGGGACGGCCAGGACGACGGGGACCAGCGCGACGACGCGGGGAGCGCGATCACCGCCGCGCTGCCCGCCGCCCTGGCGACGCTGCGCGAACAGGCCCTCGTCTGGGGCGAGGACGACCGGCTGCGCCTGGTCCGTACGGCCAGGGAACTGCTCGCCCCGTCCCCGCAGCACCCCTCCCCCACCGGCCTCGGCCCGACGGTCGCCGAGGCGACCGCCGGCATGTCGCCCGGCCGCCTCCAGGAGATCCTGACCGCCGTCGGGCTGCCCGCCACGCACGACCCGGTCTCGGCCGTCACCGCGCTGGCCGGTCTGTTCACGGACCGGACCAGGATGGCGGCCCTGCTGGACACCGCCCCGGCCGAGGCACTGTCCGTGCTGGACCGGCTGGTGTGGGGGCCGCCGTACGGGGAGATCACACCGAACCCCACGCCGCCGGTCCGGTGGCTGCGCGACCGCGGCCTGCTGCTGCCGGTGTCGACGCGCACCGTCGTACTGCCCCGCGAGGCGGCGCTGCATCTGCGGGCCGGGCGCGCCCACCGCGTACCGGAACCGGTGCCGCCGGTCGTCGCCGCGGCGGCCGAGCGCGATCCCCAGGCTGTGGACGGAGCGGCGGCGGGCCAGGCGTTCACGGCCCTGTCCACCATCGAGGACCTGCTGAAGCTCTGGAACGGCGGCGGCCCGGCGATCCTGCGCGCGGGCGGGCTCAGCGTGCGTGAGCTGAAGCGGGCCGCGAACGCGATGGACGTGACGGAGCCGGTCGCCGCGTTCTGGGTCGAACTCGCCCACGCGGCCGGGCTGCTGGCCGCCGACGGGGAGAGCGACGAACGGTACGCGGCGACGCCCGCGTACGACGACTGGCTCGAACTCCCCGCCCAGGACCGCTGGGCACGGCTCGCCACCGCCTGGCTCGCCGCCACCCGCACCGCCGGTCTGGTCGGCGGCCAGGACGCCAAGGGCCGGGCGCTGTCCGCACTCGGCCCCGAACTGGACCGCTCGGCCGCGCCGGAGGTACGCCACCGGGTGCTGGCCCTGTTCGCCGCGCTGCCGCCGGGCACGGCGCCCGACCCCGTGACGCTGCTGGCCCGGCTGCGCTGGGAACGCCCGCTGCGCGGGGGTGCGCGGGGCGCCGGGATGCCGGGGGCTCCCAGGCCCGCCGAGGCCTCGCCCTCCGCCCCCGGGGACACCTCCGACCTGCGGTCCCGGATCGCCCTGTGGACGGTCAACGAGGCGGAGCTGCTGGGCATCACGGGCCGGGGTGCCCTCTCCTCGCAGGCCCGCGCGCTGCTGGCCGACGGGCCCGGCGCGGCCGCCGCCCTCCTCGCCCCGCTCCTGCCGGAACCGCTCAGCCATGTGCTGCTCCAGGCCGACCTGACGGCCGTCGCCCCCGGCCCGCTGGAGCGCCCGCTGGCCGAGATGCTGTCGGTCCTCGCGGACGTCGAGTCCAAGGGCGGGGCCACGGTCTACCGCTTCACCCCCGGTTCGGTACGCCGGGCGCTGGACGCCGGGCAGGCCGCCGCCGACCTGCACGCGTTCCTGGCCGCGCACAGCCGTACGCCGGTGCCGCAGCCGCTGAGCTACCTCATCGACGACGTGGCCCGCCGCCACGGCCATCTTCGGATCGGCTCCGCGTCGGCGTACGTGCGCTGCGACGACGAGGCCGTGCTGAACGAGATCCTCGCCGACAAGCGCTCGGCCACGCTGCGGCTGCGCAGGCTCGCGCCGACCGTGCTGGCCGCCCAGGCCGACCCGGCGTCCCTGCTCGAAGGGCTGCGCGAGATGGGCTACGCCCCGGCCGCCGAGTCCGCCGAGGGCGACGTCCTGATCACCCGGGCGGGCGCCCGCCGCACCCCGCCCCGCTCGGCGCCCGTACCCGTGCCCGAGGGCCCGCCGGTCCCGGACGAGACCCTGCTGGGCGCGGCGGTCCGGGCGATCCGGGCCGGGGACACGGCCGCGACGGTCGTCCGCAAGGACACCGGAGAGGGCCCCGAGACCCCCGTCTCCGCCGGGTCCCTGCCCCGTACGACGTCGGCGGAGACCCTGGCCACGGTCCAGGCCGCCGCCATGACGGGCGCGGCGGTCTGGATCGGCTACGTCAACGCGGACGGCGCCGCCAGCCAACGGGTGATCGCCCCGGTCCGGGTGGAGGGCGGCTTCGTGACGGCGTACGACCACACGGCCGACGAGGTCCGCACGTACCCCCTGCACCGCATCACGGGCGTGGCCGAACTGGCCGACGACGCGAAGCCCTAGAGCCTGCGCCCATGGATCGGGCGCGGTCGTGGATCGGGCGCGGTCGTGGATCGGGCGGGGTTGTGGGTCAGGCGGGGGCGTGGGTCGGGCGGGGCGTGGAAAACGGCTGTGTCTGCTGTGGCTGCTCACTGGGCGGCTGTGACACGTGGCTCCTCCCCCGGACCGACGACCTGCCGACAGGCCATCGTTCTCCACCAGCCGTCCGCCGGGCCCCGGTGTCCGGCCTCGCTCCGCGCCTGCCGAACCTCTGTGGCGTGAGCCACCCACCGCTCACCCCGCATGCGGCACACTGGACGTTTGGCCGCAGCAGCGGCCGCACCCCCGCAGAAAGGGCCGAAGCGCGTGACCGGACCCCTCATCGTCCAGAGCGACAAGACGCTGCTCCTCGAAGTCGATCACGAGCAGGCCGAGGCCTGCCGCCGGGTGATCGCGCCCTTCGCGGAGCTGGAGCGTGCGCCCGAGCACATCCACACGTACCGGCTCACCCCGCTCGGGCTGTGGAACGCCCGCGCCGCCGGGCATGACGCCGAGCAGGTCGTCGACGCGCTGGTGGAGTACTCCCGCTACCCCGTGCCGCACGCCCTGCTCGTCGACATCGCCGAGACGATGGCGCGGTACGGGCGGCTCACCCTGTCCAAGCACCCGGTGCACGGTCTGGTGCTGACCAGCACCGACCGGCCCGTGCTGGAGGAGATCCTCCGCTCGAAGAAGGTCGCGCCGCTGGTCGGGGCCCGGATCGATCCGGACACCGTGGCCGTGCACCCCTCCGAGCGGGGGCAGATCAAGCAGACGCTGCTGAAGCTGGGCTGGCCGGCCGAGGACCTCGCCGGGTACGTGGACGGCGAGGCGCACCCCATCGAGCTGGACCAGGACGGCTGGGCACTGCGGCCCTACCAGCGGCAGGCCGTCGACGGGTTCTGGCACGGCGGGTCCGGGGTCGTCGTACTGCCCTGCGGCGCCGGGAAGACGCTGGTCGGCGCCGGGGCCATGGCCGAGGCCAAGGCGACCACGCTCATCCTGGTCACCAACACCGTCTCGGCCCGGCAGTGGAAGCACGAGCTGGTGAAGCGGACCTCGCTGACCGAGGAGGAGATCGGCGAGTACAGCGGTACCCGCAAGGAGATCCGGCCGGTCACCATCGCCACCTACCAGGTGCTCACGACGCGGCGCAAGGGCGTCTACCCGCACCTGGAGCTCTTCGACTCGCGCGACTGGGGCCTCGTCATCTACGACGAGGTGCATCTGCTGCCCGCGCCCGTGTTCAAGTTCACCGCCGACCTCCAGGCCCGGCGGCGGCTCGGGCTCACCGCGACACTGGTGCGGGAGGACGGCCGCGAGTCGGACGTGTTCTCGCTCATCGGGCCCAAGCGGTTCGACGCCCCGTGGAAGGAGATCGAGGCGCAGGGCTACATCGCGCCCGCCGACTGCGTCGAGGTCCGGGTCAACCTCACGGACTCGGAGCGGCTCGCGTACGCGACCGCCGAGGCCGAGGAGAAGTACCGGTTCTGCGCCACCACCGCGACCAAGCGCAAGGTGACGGAGGCACTGGTGCGCAAGCACCAGGGCGAGCAGACCCTCGTCATCGGGCAGTACATCGATCAGCTCGACGAGCTGGGCGAGCACCTGGACGCGCCGGTCATCAAGGGGGAGACGAGCAACGCGCAGCGCGAGAAGCTCTTCGACGCGTTCCGGCAGGGTGAGATCAGCGTGCTCGTCGTGTCGAAGGTCGCCAACTTCTCCATCGACCTGCCCGAGGCCACCGTCGCCATTCAGGTGTCGGGGACGTTCGGGTCACGTCAGGAGGAGGCGCAGCGGCTGGGCCGGGTGCTGCGGCCGAAGGCCGACGGGCACGAGGCGCGGTTCTACTCGGTGGTCGCCCGCGACACGATCGACCAGGACTTCGCGGCGCACCGCCAGCGGTTCCTGGCCGAGCAGGGGTACGCGTACCGGATCATCGACGCGGACGAGCTGCTGACCGACAGCTGAGGCGGCGCACGAGGGCGGACGGGGCGGCGGGGCCTCGGCGCCTCCCGGGTACGGCGTACTCATCGGGTGCGCCGTACGCCCGCCTCCTCCGCGTACTCCCCCAGGACGACGACGCCGAACGCCGTCCGCGTGAAGACCTTGAGGGCGCGCAGCGCGTCGCCGACGCGGTGGGGCCGGTGGTGACCGGTGGCCGCTGTCGCGCCGTGCGCGGGGCCGGTCCTGCGTGGGTTCAGGGTGACGGTGCTCATGTATCCATGGTGCTCCGGACGCCCCCGCGAACGCGTCGGTCCGCGGGCGGAACCGGTGGGGCCGGCGGGTAGACCTCCGGTCGCACGGCGTCCCCTACGGGTTGCCGGCCCGCCGTACGCCCACCGGACGATGCCCGTCCGGGCCGCGGCCGTACGGGATCCCGTTTCGACGGGACGGCCGGTGATCGATACACTCCTCCGTCTGCCCGCCTCCCGCACCGTGGTACCGGCCTCACACCGGCAGCCGGGGGAGCGCCGCCGGCCGGACGGAAACCGGTCGACAGCCCATGAGCCGCACTCGTACGCGCAAGCCGCGCGTACCCCTGTGCGAATGCCCTTGAGAGCGGACCGCGTCGACTCCCGTGTCACCGGAGTGCGCGGTCCGCCGTCCTGCGTTGAAGAGCCGGAGGCAACACCGTGCCCGCGCACGTAGCAGAAAGCGATTCCACCACCGACCCCCTGGCACACGAACGAGCCCACCTCGCCGCGTCCCGGGCGGCCCTGCGCGCCATGCGCGAGGACGTCCAGGCCCTCGACATCCGCGATGTCACCGCGAACTGGGTCAACGCCGTCGTGCTCCAGGCCCAGATCGACGACCGCATCAAAGCGCTCGCCGACCTCTCCCACACCCCGCTGTTCTTCGGCCGCCTCGACTATCTGCACGCGGTCGGCGGCGAGCTGGCCGAGGGCGCCGAGGGCGAGCAGTTCTACATCGGACGGCGCCATGTGCACGACGCCGCCGGAGACCCGATGGTCATCGACTGGCGGGCGCCGGTCTCCCAGCCGTACTACCAGGCGTCCCCGAAGAACCCCCAGGACGTCGGGCTGCGCCGCCGCTTCGGCTACACCGGCGGCGAGCTGACCGCGTACGAGGACGAGCACCTCACCGACCCGGAGGAGGCCGCCCGCACCAGTCGGCTCCTCCAGGCCGAGATCGAGCGGCCGCGCGTCGGACCGATGCGCGACATCGTGGCCACGATCCAGCCCGAGCAGGACGAGATCGTCCGCAGCGACCTGGGCGGCACGGTCTGCGTCCAGGGAGGTCCCGGCACCGGCAAGACGGCCGTCGGCCTGCACCGTGTCGCGTATCTGCTGTACGCCCACCGCGAGCGGCTGGCCCGTACCGGCACACTCGTCATCGGGCCGAACCGGTCCTTCCTCCACTACATCGAGCAGGTCCTCCCCGCCCTGGGCGAGCTGGAGGTGAAACAAGCCACCGTCGACGACCTGGTCACGGCACAGGTCGAGGTCCGGGGCACGGACGAGGCGGCGGCCGCCGTCATCAAGGGCGACGCCCGGATGGCACAGGTGCTGCGGCGGGCCATACGTTCGCATGTGACACCCCCGGCCGAGCCGGTCGTGGTGGTGCGCGGGTCGCGCCGCTGGCGGGTGCCCGCGTACGAGCTGGCGGAGATGGTCGACGAGCTGCTGGCCCGCGACATGCGCTACGGCTCCGCCCATGAGGCGCTGCCGCAGCGGATCGCGCACGCCGTCCTCGTACGGATGGAGGAGGCCGGTGAGGCACCCGACGACCGGGTGCAGAACACGGTGGCCCGCAATCCCGCGGTGAAGGCCGCCGTGAAGGCGATCTGGCCCGCGGTGGACCCGGCGAAGCTGGTGCTGCGGCTGCTGTCGGACGCGGAGTTCCTGGCCGCTCACGCGCAGGACCTGCTCACCGCCGACGAGCAGAAGCAGATCCTGTGGGCGAAGCCCGCCCGGAGCGTGAAGTCCGTGAAGTGGTCGGCGGCGGACGCGGTGCTGATCGACGAGGCCCATGACCTGGTCGCCCGTACGCACTCGCTCGGCCATGTCGTCCTCGACGAGGCGCAGGACCTGTCCCCGATGCAGTACCGGGCGGTGGGGCGCCGCTGCTCGACCGGTTCGGCGACCGTGCTCGGCGATCTCGCGCAGGGGACGACTCCCTGGTCGACGCAGAGCTGGGAGCAGGCGCTGTTCCACCTCGGCAAGGCGGACGCGGTGGTCGAGGAGCTGACGGCGGGCTTCCGTGTGCCGCGCGAGGTGATCGCGTACGCCTCGCGGCTGCTGCCGGAGATCTCCCCGGGCCTGGCGCCGGTCGAGTCGGTGCGTGAGTCGCCGGGGTCGCTCCTCGTGCGGGAGGTCGCGGGCCCGGACGCCCTGGACGCGGCGGTGGTCGCGGCGTGCGAGGAGTCGCTGGGCCACGAGGGGTCGATCGGCCTGATCGCCGCCGACGCCCGGATTCCGGCGCTGGCCGAGGCGCTGGCCGGGGCGGGTCACTCCTGGCTGTCCCCCGGTGAGGAGACCAGCGCCGAGTCCCGGCTGACGCTGGTGCCGGCGTCGCTGGCGAAGGGCCTGGAGTACGACTACGTCGTGCTCGACGAGCCCGCGGCGGTGGTGGACGGCGAGCCGGACGAACGGACGGGCCTGCGCCGCCTGTACGTGGCGCTCACCCGAGCCGTGTCGGGGCTGACCGTGGTCCACGCGGCGGAGCTGCCGGCGGCCCTGCGGTAGGTGTCGCGGCGGGGCGTCGGAGGGCCCGCTGTCGCTGTTACGGCGCAACTGCCGTACGCGCCCGGCCGGGTCGCCGCCGGGGAAGGAGGTGGCCCGGCCACCGCCTCCCCCGGCCACCCGTCAGCCGTCAGCCGTCAGCCGTCAGCCGTCCAGAGCCTCGCGCCACTCCCGTACCGCCGCCGCGTCCACCGGATGCGACCAGCCGCGCGGGCGGGCCGCGCCGCCGATGTGGACCGCGTCGATGCCCGCCGCGAGGAGCCGCGGCAGGTGGTGCAGGTGCAGACCGCCGCCGACCAGGATCTGCGGCTCGTAGCCCGGCTCGCGCGTGCGCGCCGCCTCGGCGAGGAGCGTCGGGATGCCCTCGTCGACCCCGGCGGGCGAACCTGCCGTGAGGTACGTGTCGAGGCCGGGCAGATCCGCGAGCTGCTTGCGCAGGGCATCGCGGTCCGGAGCCCGGTCGATCGCCCGGTGGAAGGTCCACCGGCAGCCGTCCAGCTCGGCGAGAATCCGCTCGACGGCCACGAGATCGGGATACCCGTCCTCGTCGAGGAAGCCGAAGACGAACTCCTCGGCACCCTCCGCCCGCATCTCGCGGGTCTTCTCCAGCAGTACGTCGATGTCACCGACGGCGAACCCGTCCGCCACCCTGAGCATCACGCGCAGGGGAATGTCCACGGCGGACCGGATCGCCGCGAAGGTCTCCCGGGACGGGGTCAGGCCGTCAGCGGCCATGTCGGTGACCAGTTCGAGGCGGTCCGCACCACCCGCCTGAGCGGCGACCGCGTCCTCAGCGTCGAGCGCGATCACCTCCAGGACTGCACGGTTGCTCATGGATCCCCATTCCTCCAGAAACCAGCTATAGGTCTAGTCCAATAGCCAGCCTACGGGTCAGTCACCTGAGGGCGCAGCTCTCCATGTGAACGCGTGATCGCGAACCTGCGCGAGCGCTCGCCGCAGACGAGTGAGACGGGTCGCGGGAATCCCTTGCTTTTCATAGGGGTGGGGGGTATATATGAATCAGCACCACATACCCCCTAGGGGTATAAACGCCCACCCAGGGAGGAACCCGTGTCCGCGCACCACGCAACCGCAGCCGGCACCACGGCCGCCGGTACCGCCGGCGGCACCGCCGCCGAGGTCGAGCTCGCCATCGGTGGCATGACCTGCGCCTCGTGCGCGGCCCGCATCGAGAAGAAGCTGAACCGGATGGACGGCGTCGAGGCGACCGTCAACTACGCCACCGAGAAGGCCAAGGTCAGCTACCGGGGCGAGGACATCTCCGTTCAGGACCTGATCGCCACCGTCGAGGCCACCGGATACACCGCGCAGGAGCCCGCACCGCGCGCACAGGGCCCCGGGAACACCGCCGGCGGCCCCGGGGACGCGGAGGCGGCCGAGGACGACGCGCTGCGGCCGCTGCGACAGCGGCTCCTGACCGCCGTGCTGCTCGCCGTGCCGGTCATCGCGATGTCGATGATCCCGGCCCTCCAGTTCGACTACTGGCAGTGGCTCTCCCTCACCCTCACCGCCCCCGTCGTCACCTACGCCGCCTGGCCCTTCCACCGCGCCGCCTGGACCAACGCCAAGCACGGCGCGGCCACGATGGACACCCTGATCTCCGTCGGCACCTCGGCCGCGTTCCTGTGGTCGCTGTGGGCCCTGTTCTTCGGCACGGCGGGCATGGTCGGCATGACCCACCCGTTCGAGCTCACCATCGGCCGCAGCGACGGGGCCGGGAACATCTATCTCGAAGCCGCCGCCGGAGTGACCGCGTTCATCCTGGCCGGGCGCTACTTCGAGGCCCGCTCCAAGCGGAAGGCGGGCGCCGCGCTCAAGGCGCTCCTGGAGCTGGGCGCCAAGGAGGTCACCGTCCTGCGCGACGGGCGCGAGGTGACCGTGCCGACCGCCGACCTCCAGACCGGTGACCGGTTCGTGGTCCGCCCCGGCGAGAAGATCGCCACCGACGGCACCGTCGTCGAGGGCGCCTCGGCCGTCGACGCCTCCATGCTCACCGGCGAGTCCGTCCCCGTCGAGGTCGGCGTCGGCGACTCCGTCACCGGGGCCACGCTCAACGCGGGCGGCCGGCTCGTCGTCGAGGCGACCCGGGTCGGCGCCGACACCCAGCTCGCCCGGATGGCCAAGCTCGTCGAGGACGCCCAGAACGGCAAGGCCGCCGCCCAGCGCCTCGCCGACCGGATCTCCGCCGTGTTCGTCCCCGTCGTGATCGCCCTCGCGCTCGGCACGCTCGGCTTCTGGCTCGGCAACGGGGCGGGCCTCACCGCCGCGTTCACGGCCGCCGTCGCCGTACTGATCATCGCCTGCCCCTGCGCCCTCGGGCTCGCCACCCCCACCGCCCTCATGGTCGGCACCGGACGCGGCGCCCAGCTCGGCATCCTCATCAAGGGCCCCGAAGTCCTCGAAACCACCCGCCGCGTCGACACCATCGTCCTCGACAAGACCGGCACCGTCACCACCGGCAGGATGACCCTCCTCGACATCCACACCGCCGACGGCACCGACCGCAACGACGTCCTCCGCATCGCCGGAGCCCTCGAACACGCCTCCGAACACCCCATCGCCCAAGCCGTGGCCACCGGCGCCATGAACGAGGTCGGCACGCTCCCCACCCCCGAGGACTTCGCGAACATCGCGGGCCTCGGAGTCCAGGGCATCGTCGAGGGCCACGCGGTGCTGGTGGGCCGCGAGAAGCTCCTCGCGGAGTGGGAGATCCACCTCCCCGTGGAGCTGGAGCGCCTGAAGTCGCAGGCCGAGGCCGCGGGCCGTACGGCCATCGCGGTCGCCTGGGACGGCGAGGCGCGGGCGGTCCTGGAGGTGGCGGACGCGGTGAAGGACACCAGCGCGGAAGCCATCGTGCGGCTGCGGGCCCTGGGTCTCACCCCGATCCTGCTGACCGGCGACAACCGGGCCGTGGCGGAATCGGTCGCGGCCGAGGTCGGCATCGACGAGGTCTACGCCGAGGTCATGCCGGAGGACAAGGTCGACGTCGTCAAGCGCCTCCAGGCCGAGGGCCGTTCGGTCGCCATGGTCGGCGACGGCGTCAACGACGCGGCCGCACTGGCCCAGGCCGACCTGGGCCTGGCGATGGGAACCGGCACGGACGCCGCGATCGAGGCCGGTGACCTGACGCTGGTACGGGGCGACCTGCGGGCCGCCGCCGACGCCATCCGGCTCTCGCGCCGGACGCTCGGCACCATCCGGACGAACCTGTTCTGGGCCTTCGCCTACAACGTCGGGGCCCTGCCGCTGGCCGCGGCCGGACTGCTCAACCCGATGATCGCGGGGGCCGCGATGGCCTTCTCCTCGGTCTTCGTGGTCGGCAACTCGCTGCGACTGCGGGGCTTCAAGGCCTCCTGAGCGTTGGGGACTCCCGAGCGTCGAACCTCCTGAGCGTTCGGGACTCCTGAGCGTTCGGGACTCCTGACGCCGCCGACTGTCCGCCCAGGGCTATCCGCCCACGACGAACCGGACCCGCGTTCCCGGCACGGCCTGCGCCGCCGCCGGGAGCGCGGGTTCCGGCACGACCCCGACGACCGGGTAACCCCCGGTCGTCGGATGGTCGTTGAGGAACACCACGGGCCGCCCGTCCGGCGGCACCTGGATCGCCCCGAGCACCAGCCCCTCGCTGGGCAGCTCCCCCTCGCGGGCCCGCTCCAGGGCCGGTCCCTCGGTGCGCAGGCCGATGCGGTTGCTGTGCGGCGAGACCCGGTACGCGGCGGTGGTGAGCGTACGCAGCGCGGCTTCGGTGAACCACGTGTGGCGGGGGCCCGGACGCACGGGGAGCACCAGCTCGGTGGGGGCGGCGGGCCAGGGCACGGCGTCGGGGAGCGGGAGCCCGTACGCCCCCGGGGGGCCGGGTGGGAGACCCAGCGGGAGTACGTCCCCGTCGCGCAGGGGCGCGGGCCCGAGCCCCGAGAGCAGGTCGGCCGAGCGGCTGCCCAGCACCGGTTCCGGCACCAGGCCGCCCGCGAACGCCAGATAGCCGCGCAGCCCGGTCAGCGCGGGCCCCACGTCGAGGACCGCACCCGCCGGTACGCGGACGGGGGCGCCCCAGGCCACCGGCCTGCCGTCGACCGTCACCCGGCACCCCGCACCGCCGACGACGGCCACCACGGACCGGGCCGGGCGGACCGCGCAGCCGGTGACCGTGGTCTCCAGGACGGCCGCGCCGGGCGGGTTGCCGGCCAGCCGGTTGGCCAGCCGGGCGGCGGGCGCGTCCAGGGCTCCGGCCCGCCCCACACCGAGGTGCGCCCAGCCCGTCCGCCCCTCGTCCTGCACGGTGGTCAGGGCACCGGCACGGATCACGTCGAGCGTGTGAGGGGTCATGGGCATGTCTCGGCCGTACGCTCCGCCGTCGTTCCCGCGGCCGTGCGCTCCACCGCACTCCCCGTAGCCGTGCGCTCCACCGCACTCCCCGCCGGGACGAACCTCACGCGGGTGCCCGGCCCCAGGAGGGCGGCCGGTTCGCGGGCCGGGTCCCACAGGGCGCCCGGCTCCGGCATCCGGCCGATGAGCTGCCAACCGCCGGGCGAGGGGCGCGGGTAGACCCCGGTATAGGGCCCGGCGAGGGCCAGCGCCCCGGCCGGGACCTTCGTGCGCGGGGTCGTACGCCGGGGCACGTGCAACTGCTCGGGCAGCCCCGTGAGATAGCCGAAGCCGGGCGCGAAGCCGCAGAAGGCCACCCGGAATTCGGCACGGGAGTGGATACGCGCGACCTCGTCCACGGCGACGCCCCAGACCGCCGCGACCTCGGCGAGGTCCGGGCCGTCGTAGACGACGGGGATCTCCACCGCCTCGCCCGTTTCGCGGCGCAGCGGCGGTATCGGCCAGGAGGCGAGGTCGCGGGCGAACCGGGCCAGGGCGTCACCCGTGCGGTCCGCGATGCCGTCGAGGAGCACCGTACGGGCACCGGGGACGATCTCGCGGACGGCGGGGAGTTCACCGCGGGCGCGGCGGCGGAGCAGCTCCGCGTGGAAGGCCTCGGCGTGTTCGCCGCAGGCCAGTTCGACGAGGAACGCCCGCCGCCCGGCGGGAAGCACCCGCACCCCGGATCCCCCGGGAGCCGCCCGCACCCCAAATTCCCCGGGAGCCGCCTGCGCGCCGGACTTCCCGGACACCTCACGCGCCCCGGATTCCCCGGGCACCGGAGCCGCCTCACGCGCCCCGGGCACCACTCCCGCTGCCCCTGGCACTCCCAACGCTCCCGGCACTCCCAACGCCCCGGCCCCTCCGGGTGCCTCGCGCTCCCCGTTCACGCGAAGGCCCGCACCGCGACGCCCGCCTCTTCCAGCGCGGTCCGCACCCGGCGCGCGAGGGCCGCCGCGCCCGGGGTGTCCCCGTGGACGCACAGCGAGCGCGCCGCGACCGGTATCCGGCTGCCGTCGGCTCCGGTCACCGCCCGCTCGACGGCCATGCCGACACTGCGGCGTACGACCTCGTCCGCGTCGTGCACCACCGCCCCGGGTTCACCGCGCGGGACCAGAGTGCCCCGCGGGGTGTACGCGCGGTCGGCGAAGGCTTCCTCGACGGCGGGCAGCCCCGCGGCCGCGGCGTGGGCGAGCAGCCGGGAGCCGGGCAGGCCGAGGACGGCGAGGCCGCCGCCGCCCGCGAGCCGGACGCCCTCGACGACGGCCGCGGCCTGGTCGTCGTCCCAGACCGCGCGGTTGTAGAGGGCTCCGTGCGGTTTGACGTACGAGACCGTGGAACCGGCCGCCTCCGCGAAGACCCGCAGGGCGCCGATCTGGTAGGCGATCTCGGCGGTCAGCTCGGGGGCCGGCACATCCATCGAGCGACGCCCGAACCCGGCCAGGTCCCGGTACGAGACCTGGGCCCCGATCCGTACGCCGCCCTCGGCCGCCGCGTCGCAGACCCGCCGCATCACGGAGGCGTCGCCCGCGTGGAAGCCGCAGGCCACATTGGCGCTGGTGACACACGCGAGGAGCGCGTCGTCGTCGGTGAGGGTCCAGTGCCCGAAGCCTTCACCGAGATCCGCGTTGAGATCCATCATCACGGGCGCACGCTAACGATTGTTCAACAACCCGGCAAGGCCCGGTCCGGGGAACGGGACACCCGTACGGTTCACTGGGCGTACACAGCACACGCACCACACCACACAGCGGAACACGGCGACAAGCAGGGGCGGGGCATGGCAGGCGCGACGTCAGGGGCAGGGGCGGGAACGGCGGGGCGGACCGGCACGCCGGATCTCTCCGAACTGGCCGCCGACAGCGCCTCCCCGGCCCGTTCCGGCACCGCCGAACGCGTCGCCGCCATCCTGCGCGACCGGATCTCGCAAGGCTGTTTCCCACCGGGCAGCCGGCTCTCCGAGGAGTCCATCGCCGGTGCGCTCGCCGTCTCCAGGAACACCCTGCGCGAGGCGTTCCGGCTGCTCTCCCACGAACGCCTCCTGGAACACCGCCTGAACAAGGGCGTCTTCGTCCGCATACTGGCCGTCGACGACCTGGTGGACATCTACCGCGTGCGCCTGCTGGTCGAGTGCGCGGCCCTGCGCGCGCTGGGCGAGCCGCCGTACGACGTGACGGACGTCGAAGCCGCTGTGGCCACCGGGGAGCAGGCCGCCCTGGCGGACGACTGGGCGGCCTGCTCGACCGCGAACATCCGCTTCCACCAGGCCCTGGCCGGGCTGGCCGGCAGCCCGCGCACCGACGAGCTGATGCGCAACGTCCTGGCCGAGCTGCGGCTCGCCTTCCATGTGATGGCCGACCCGCGCCGCTTCCACGAGCCCTATCTGACCCGCAACCGAGAGATCACGGACAGGCTCGCCGAGGGCGACGCGGCGGGCGCCGAGCGGCTGCTCGCCTTCTACCTGGAGGACTCCCGCCGCCAGCTCGCGGAGGCGTACGCGGAACAGCTCACGGCCCAGTAGGCCCGGCCGCGGAACGGCTCACAGCCCAGTGGCCCCCGGTCGCGGAACAGCTCACAGCCCAGTGGCCCCCCGGCCGCCGAACCCCGTCGGCCCACCTCTCCGGCGTACCCGCCCCTGGAGTGACCCCGATGCCTCCCGCGCTCCCCGCCACGTACGTCGTCCCGTTCGCCGCCCTGGCCCTGGACACCCTGCCGGGCCACTGACCCCACGCGCCGCGTACGGACCGTACGAACTCCCGGGTTGGCTCACAACACTCTGCCCACTAGGTGAACGCGCATCTACCATGGCCCTGTTGACAGATAACTGACCACACACGGGGTGCCAGGTGTCAGAACTGATCAGCATTGCCACAGCACTTGCACCGGCCTTCACCAGCGCCGCGACCATGTTCGGCTCCGCCGTGCTGACCTCGGCCTCCGACCGCATCGCGGATCAGACCGTGACCGCGGGTGAGGGATTCTTCCGCCGCCTCGTCTCCAGGAACCGGGAGACAGGGGGAGAACAAGCCACTGATCCGGCGGGCGCGCCCACGCAGGGAGCACACGGAACGGACAGCGGGCTCGACGCCGAACGCGCCGACGAGCTGGACGCGCTGCTGGACAGCCTCGACGAGGAGGAGCGGCGCAAACTCGCCCAGGCCGTGACCGCCTGGCTGCGCGGCCCCTCCCGGGAGCTGGACGCCGACCACCTGGTGGGCCATGTGCACCGGGTCTCCGGGGTCCCCGCTCCCGCCCCCGTTACGCACATCACGCACAACAAGGCCATCGCGCAAGGCCGTTACTCCATCGCCGCCAACCACATCAACACCGTCATCGTGGGCGGGGAGCAGCCACCGCAGGACCAGAGATGACCACCCCGGGCCACGGGAGCCCCTCACGCGACTCCGCGCAGTCCACCGGCCCTCAGAGCATCGCGGCCACCCACATCGACTCCCTCACACAGAACATCATCAGCATGGGCGCCTCGCCCGTCGCCGGCTGGCTGCTCCTCGTGCCGGTCTGCTTCGTGGTGGTGTACGCGGTGCTGGGCTGGCCCTCCGGTGGTTTCGAGGGACAGGCGGGCTGGTTCACGCTGTTCCTGCTGTTCCTGACGGCCGCCGCGCTCGGCGCCGTACGCCACCTCACCCGGCCCGGCGGCACGGAACGGCGGAGGAACGGGGCCGGGAACGGACGGCGGAAGGGGAACGCGGACGGACTGCGGAACGGGGACGGACAGCGGAACAGGGCCGGGAACGGGCCGGGGAAGAGGCCCGGCCGCCGGCTGCTGTGGGTGCCGCTGGCCTCGCTCCTGTTCTCCCTGCTGAGCTGGGTGAGCTTCGAAGCCCTGGCCGGCAACAGCCAGGTGCCGGTGAACATCGAGATCGTGGGCACACAGCCGCTCGACGGGGTGCAGAGGCGGACGCTGACCCTGATCGTCGCGGCACCGGCCGCCGAGGACCGCCGCGACCGGCTGCGCCTCGCCCTGACGATCAGCGAGGAGAACCCCGCCAAACCGGCCTGTGTCCACCGGGCCACGGCGACCATCACCGCGAGGACAGCGAGCGTCACACCGCGCATGGAGTCCGTACCCGCCCGGTCCGAACGGGACTTCACGCTGGGCACCCGGGGCACCCCGGTGGAATTCACCCTGGACGTGACGAGCGATTCACGGTGCCCCATGCGTCTGGAGAAAGCGCTCGGCACCCTGCACAACGGCTGACGCACACACGACATCTGGGGGACCCCATGGCCGGAGCAGCACGGTACCGACGGTTGGCCCTTGTCCCTGCGGCGCTCCTCACCCTGAGCCTCTCGGGATGCGGCACCGAGTCCATCCTGAACGACGACACCCGGGTCGGCTCGAAGAGCGATCAGCCGGGTACGAGCTACTCCCCGCACGACGGGGAGTTCAACGGCCTGGACATCACGGTCATCGACGCCCTGTTCCGGGATCTCGGGTACGACTCGCCGCGGCCGATCCCCGTCCAGTCCAAGAACCGGACGCGGGACCTGCACGACGGGGACATACATCTGGTCGCCGCCACGTTCTCGATCACCCCGAAGCGCATGCAGACCGAGGCGAAGGGCGGCGAAGGGCTCGACTTCGTGGGCCCGTACGCCTCCACGCAGCAGGGCGTCCTCGTCGCGGACGGCGACACCGGCATCCAGGAACTGTCCGACCTCGACGGCAAGCAGGTCTGTGTGTGGAAGGGCACGACCTCCGACACCGAGCTGAGCGGCAAGGCGTACGAGAACATCCGCCTGCGCCGGGAGACCGACGCCCGCACCTGTGTGCAGGCGCTGCTGGACGGGCATGTGTCCGCCGTCTCCACGGACCAGCTGATCCTGTACGGATTCATGGAGCACTACCGGGGCAGACTCAAGGTCGTGCCGGAGATCAAGTTCGGCGAGCCCAACGACTACGGCATCGCGATGGTCAAGGGGCACCGCGAGGACTGCGAGAAGCTGCGCGACGCCCTCAAGCACTATGTGAGCGGACCTGACTGGGACCGTGACGTCGAGAACAATCTGCCGCAGCTCCCCAAGAGCGAACGGGACGAGGCGCACCCCACGGAGGACGAGATCTCCTCGCTGTCCTGCGTGGACGAACCGAAGAACATGCCGACCGGCTGATCCACGCGCACGCTCCCCGGGCCCGGCCGCGGGGCACCCTCTAGGGTCGGGCCCATGACCGACACGACGCCGCCCGGATCCGACGAGGACGCCCGTACCGCCGCGCTGCGCGACCGCTGGCGGGAGGCGCTCACCGCCGCCCGGTCCGGGGCTCCGGGCCCCGATCCGCTGCCGTACGCCGACAACCTCCTGGCCCGCTGGGCGGAACCGCAGCGCCGGTACCACACGACCGCCCATCTGACAGCGGTCCTGGACCGCGTCGACACACTCGCCGGCCACGCGGAGGACCCGGCCGCGGTACGCCTGGCGGCCTGGTTCCACGACGCGGTGTACCGGCCGGACCGCACGGAGAACGAGGAGCGCAGCGCGGTGCTCGCCGAGCGCGCGCTGTCCGAGGCGGGCGTCCCCGAGTCCGTCACGGCGGAGGTCGCCCGGCTGGTCCGGCTCACGGTCACCCACGACCCGGCGCCCGGCGACCGCAACGGCGAGGTGCTGTGCGACGCGGACCTGGCGGTCCTGGCGGGCGGCCCGAAGGAGTACGGGACGTACGCGGCGCAGGTGCGCGAGGAGTACGGGTTCGTGCCGGACGACGCGTTCCGGGAGGGCCGGGCGGCGGTGCTGCGTGAGCTGCTGGAGCTGCCGAGGCTGTTCCGTACGCCGCACGGGAGAGCGGAGTGGGAGCCGAGGGCGCGGCAGAACCTGACGACGGAGCTGGAGCTGCTGTCCGCGTAGGACGTGTCCGAACCCACACCGGATCTGCCGTCCGCGCAGGACGTGTCCGAACCCACACAAGAGGTGTCCGAGGGGGAAGACAGGCGGGAATGCAACGGGCATGACCGGCGTTGGGCCCTGTCATGCCCGACTCTGCCTCCCGCCGCGCCCCCATGCCGCTGGCCGTATACATTCTCGGCCTCTCGGTCTTCGCCCTCGGCACCAGCGAGTTCATGCTGTCCGGGCTGTTGCCGCCCATCGCCGACGACATGAACGTGTCCATTCCCCGTGCCGGACTTCTCATATCGGCCTTCGCGATCGGCATGGTGATCGGCGCACCGCTGCTCGCCGTGGGCACGCTCCGGCTGCCGCGCAAGACGACGCTGATCACCCTGATCTCGGTCTTCGGCCTCGGCCAGATCGCGGGTGCGCTGGCTCCGACGTACGAGGTGCTGTTCGTCTCACGGGTGGTGAGCGCGTTCGCGTGCGCGGGCTTCTGGGCGGTCGGGGCGGCGGTGGCCATCGCGATGGTGCCGGTGAACGCGCGGGCGCGGGCGATGGCCGTGATGATCGGCGGGCTCTCGATCGCGAACGTGCTGGGCGTGCCGCTCGGGGCGTTCCTCGGTGAGCACCTGGGCTGGCGGTCGGCGTTCTGGGCGGTGGGCGCGGCGTCCGCGGTGGCGCTGGTCGGCGTCGCGACGCGTATCCCGCACATCCCGCTGCCGGACCGGAAGCCCGAACTGAAGCAGGAGCTGTCGATCTACCGGGACCGGCAGGTCTGGCTGTCGATCGTGATCACGGCGCTGGCGGCGGGCGGCGTGTTCTGCGCGTTCAGCTACCTCGCGCCGCTGCTGACGGATGTGGCGGGCCTGGAATCGGGCTGGGTGCCGTGGATCCTCGGCCTGTTCGGGATCGGCGCGGTGATCGGTACGACGATCGGCGGCCGGGTCGCGGACGCGCACCTGTTCGGGGTGCTGCTGAGCGGGGTGACGGCGTCGACGGTGTTCCTGGTGGCGCTGGCCCTGTTCGCCTCCAGCCAGATCATGGTGGTCGCGCTGGCCTTCCTCCTGGGCCTCTCGGCGTTCTTCACGGCCCCCGCGCTCAACGCCCGGATGTTCAACGTGGCGGGCGCGGCCCCGACGCTGGCCGGGGCGACGACGACGGCCGCGTTCAACCTGGGCAACACGAGCGGCCCGTGGCTGGGCGGCACGGTGATCGACGCGGACTTCGGCTACGAGGCCACGGCCTGGGCGGGCGCGGCGATGACGGTCCTGGCCCTGGCGGCGGTGGTCGTCTCGCTCCGGCTCCAGCGGGCCGGCTCCCGGTCGTCCCTGCTGGTGGCGAAGAACGTGGCCCCCGCTACTCCGGAGCCGGCCGCCCCTTCGGCCTGCGCAGCCCCGCGGCAGTGAGGCGCCGCACCAGCTCCTTGGACCCGATCTCCCGCGCCCCGGCCCGCACGGCGTCCGCGTACCGGGCTTCGGGCAGGTCGTAGTGGTCCCGCTCGAAGGCGCGGGGCGGGCAGCCGATCACGGCGGCGAAGGCGTGCAGTTCCTCGAACGACACATCGCTGACCAGGTGCGACCAGAGCCGCCCGTGCCCCGGCCAGTCCGGCGGATCGATATAGACGGTCACCGCCGCGACACCCCGCTCAGCGCCCCCACGGGCGCCACCATCACGGTCGCCTTGGTGCACACCCAGTGCGGGTCGGGCCCCAGTTCCGGCTCGACGTCCAGCGCGTGCGGCCCGTCCTCGACACACACGGGACACAGCGGCCACCGCCCGTACCGCTCCAGCAGCGCGTCCTGCACATCCTGAGCGATCAGCCCGACGACGAACTCCGCCCCCTCGGGCCACTGCTCCACCCACCAGCGCCGATGGGTCACCGCGTCCTCGACGAGCGAGACGATCTCGGCCTCGGCGACATCGCCCGCGGCGAGATCGGCCATGACCAGCGCGCGTGCGGTGTGCAGTGCCTGCTCCAGGGGGTTCAGCTCCATGCAGCCATTGTCCCCCGCCGACGCGGTAGGTCCCGGCGTCCGGCCGGGGAGGACGCAGGCGGAGGCGGCTGGGGGCAGCGTGTTCCGTGCATGTCGTGCAGGTCAGACCGACATGACCTGCACGTCGTACTGCGGGATCCAGAGGTTCCGGGTGACCAGGACCATCTCTTCGGCCTGCGCCTGCGCGATCAGTATTCGGTCGAAGGGGGCGGTGTGCACTATCGGCAGCCGGCCTGCCCGTACTCCGTGTGCGGCGGTGATGGGCAGGCCCCTGAACTGGAGATCGCGCACCCGCTCAGCCAGGTCTCCCGGGCCCTCGAACCTGCCGAGGAACTGCTTGACGGTGATCTCCCACGGTGACACCGCACTGACGTACACAGCGGGCTCGGTGTCCAGCAGTTCCTTGAACGATGAGGACAGCTGCGGCGAGTCGTCGAGCCACCACATGACCACGCGCGTATCGAGCAGAAGACGCATCAGCGCATCCCGAGAGCGTCAGCCACTGAGACGGGCGCATCGTCGAAGGTGGTGGGGATACGGATATGGCCCCGCAGCGAACCACGGCCGGGCCTCTGCACCTTCGGCCGTGGGCGCAGCGCCCTCGCCACCGGCTCGCCCGCGTTGCTGATCACGACCAGTTCGCCGCCGACCATCTGTTCAGGGTGCCCGAGAATCGCGGCCTGGTGCGGTAGGTGTGGTGCGCGTGGCGGGCGTGGCGGGCGTGGCGGGCGTGCCGCTGAAGGAACCTCTTCCACAGCGCCTTCACGATGGGATCACCGAACCGGCAATAGGCTGCACCCGCCCCCCGGCGACCGCCGTCGCCCGTACGGTCAGCGGCTCCGCAGCATCCAGGCGCAAGGAAGGCCCACCGTCGCGTAGGACGATGATGACGGCGAGCCCTCCCGATGCGTACCGTTCGCTCCGGACCGCACGGACCGTGTGCCAGGCACCCCAGGCACGTACGCACTGCCCGGGCCTGACGGTTACCGCCGCGATCTCCACCTCCGCGGGTGCGGGGTCGATACCGGGTGCCAGCAACTCCGCCCATACCGTCTTGCCGATCCCGGCCCGACGTTCATCCACGCCCCAGCGATGGGCCGGGGTCTCGACGAGCAGGAGCCCGCGCCCGCCTTTGTCCAGCCCGCCCGGCCGCCGCACCTCCGGCCGGCCCGCCCCCGCGTCGCTCACCTCCAGCCGCAGGAGTTCGCCCCTCCCCCGACACTCGATGCGCACGCCCACCAGCCGGTCCCCGGGCACTGGCACCCGCAGCGCGTTGGTCACCAGCTCGGAGAGCACCAACTCACCATCTGCTGCGGCTGCCTGACCGGCCCGCCACTCCCCGAGCTTTGCTCGCAGCACAGCTCGCGCCCGGGGAACGCTGCTGTGGCAGCGAGAGAGCCTGAAGGTCACTTCGTTCGGTGTAGCCACGGCAGCTCCAAGAAGGTCGACGTCTGGTCGGAATCCCCCACAGATAGGGGCAGTTCGCGTCGAACGAGGCAACCCCCATGCCCAGCAGAATGGATGAGCCGCACGCGATTCTGCAACGTTGCCGACCAACGCCATGCCGTTTTTCACCCTTTCGAGTAACCCTGTTTCATTGCAGGAGCAACTTTGATAGAGGTGTTCGCATGCAAGCGAAGAGCACCACCGCCACCCCATCAACCGTTCTTGGGCGCCAACTTGGTGATGAGCTACGCCGGTTGCGGGAGGCCGCCGGACTGACCACTGCCCAAGCGGCAGAGGCGCTCGACTGCACCAAGGGCAAGATCAGCCGGATCGAGAATGGCCGCGTCGCGGTCCGCCTCCCCGACCTGACAGCCATGCTGCACTCGTACCAGGTCTCGGATCACGAGGTTCGAGACCGACTGACCTCGCTCGCGCGCAAGGCCAACCGCAGGCGCAGGGAAGGGTGGTGGAACCAGTACGGGTCGGTCCTCGCCGACACGTACCGGGACTACATCGCCCTGGAGGCAATGGCGGGTTCGATCCGCACCTTTCAGGCGCAGCTCGTCCCTGGACTGCTACAGACCCCTGAGTACATTCAAGCGGTGACTGTGGCCTCCCGGCAGTGGGAGACAGCGGATGAGATCGACAAGTTCGTCCAAGTGCGCCTTGCCCGGCAGAAACGTCTGGCGGGCGATCAGCCGTTGCACCTGTGGGCCGTACTTTCCGAGGCTGTCCTCCTCCAGCAGGTTGGTGGCGCAGCAGTCATGAACGCGCAGCTGAAGCACGTGTTGGCCAGCTCTGAGAACCCCAACGTGACTGTTCAGGTGCTGCCGTTCTCCCGTGGAGCCCATGCGAGTATGTTCGGCCCGTACGTAGTGCTGGGATTTCCCGAGGAGGGAGCGCTCGACGTGGTACTGGCGGACAACCCGTCCGGTTCCATGTGGCTGGAGCGAGAGGCAGATGTCTCCCGCTACCAAGACCTGTTCGACGCCGCGCGCACGTCCGCGCTCTCGCCGACAGAGTCCCGCACTGTCATCCACCGCCGGGCCAAGGAGCACAGAGCATGAAGAGCGCACACCGCAGTACGCCGAAGTTCTCGGAGGCGAGCTGGCGCACCAGCACGTACAGCGGCGGCAATAACGAGTGCCTCGAAGTCACCGACAGCATCCCCCACCTCGTCCCCGTCCGCGACAGCAAGCGCCCCAACGGCCCCGTGATCACCTTCACTCCCGACGCGTGGCGCACGTTCATAAGTCGGCTGGACTGATCCACCAGGCCGCGGTGCAAGCGTGCAACCCGGATACCCGCAGCGAGACCAGCGGGGCAGTTTCCCGGGGTCGAGATAGATCGCGGGACAGGTGAGCGCGGCGCCCTCGGTTCGATGGGCGATCAGCGGGCGTCGAATGACCAGACCAAGCCGACTTCTGCGTCGGACACAGCAATGAGTCCGGCGTCCCAGTCCCATTGGCTGCAGGGGTTACCCCCAGTCGGGGGCGAGAGGTAGAAGTCCGGTTCCTCAGCCCCGCACCCGGTGTTCGCATAGAACCGGGTTCCCAACGGAAACCGGGACAGGATGACACGAGCCCGGTGCTCCATCTCGGGCCTTTTCCGGTCGAAGTCCCGTTCACGTTTGACGTCCAGATAACTGGTTGCGAGCACAACCAAGAATCTTTCAATGGAGACTCGCGGTATCTCTTTCACACGCGACTGCCACACGTTCACGTCTTCCGGCGTCGCCGGAGGCGGCGCGAAAGGAAACGTCGGGTCATCCCAACGTTCGTCCTGGCCATCGTCATGGTCGAGAGACTGCCACCCCCGAGGGTCCTGCGCATCACCCCGCATGATCGACGCAACGTCGTACCACCACTCTTCGTTCTCCCGCCGTGTGACGGCAATGATCGTGTACTGCCGGTACATCACGAGCGCGTCCGCCCAAGCCTCTTCTCCGAGATCGGTCACTTTCTCCTTCATGCGGGCATCGACGTCACGGAACTGCTCCGGCGCCGCCACGGTACCTGCCGCCCCGGTCCGGCGCTCACCCTCTGCCCGGTTTCGGAGCGAAAGAGGGCCCAGGGGCTCAGCGGAGTATTTCCGAGGGGTGTTTACAGGCCACCTGTGCGTGCGTGGAGCTGGGCCGGGTCCGGACCACGACCGGCTGGCCATTTTTGTTCGTTGCTCTCGGAAAGCGTGCCGTGACAGCATTCAACGCGTGTTCGATAACGGGGATGACATAGCAGAGCCGCCTGCCCGGCGTTCGAGGATCGCCGACTTGGCCGATTGGCCTGCTGACGAGGCGCGTTCCGCACTGCATGAGGCACCGGACCCGGCCCCTGCCATGGCGCCGGACGACGGTCCGGCGGCGGCTCGGACTGAGTTTGCTGTGTTGCTGGGCGAGTTCCGGCGTACGGCGGTGCTGGTGCCGCTGGATGCCGACGGGGATCTGTGGTCGGCGGAGCAGAACGGGGTTCGCTGGATCTGTGCGTTCTCGGACGAGGAGGCGCTGGCCAGGTTCGCACAAGCCCGGGGGGATGCCGAGCGGGAGTGGGCGTACCAGGCGGTGCTGGGTGCGCGGTTGCTGGATGTGATGGTGCCGATGCTGCCGGGCCCTGCGGGGGTGGCGCTGGACGCGGGCAGTGTGGACGGCGGGATGTTGTTCCCGCCGGTGGCGGGCGTCGTGCCGGATGCGGTTGCGGTGGATCTCGGGGGGATGCAGTGAGCGGGGAGAGTCCTGATCTTGATGTGCCGCCGGAGGCGTTGGCTGCGATCGCGAAGGGGATCGATCTGGCGCATGCGGAGTTGAAGGAGCTCGGGTTCATCGGCGAGGCGTCGACGGGTCGGGGGTTTTCTGATCTTGCTTTGTCGGGGCTGGAGTTGGGGCACGGCGGGCTGACGTCGGAGTTCGAGACGTTCTGCAACCGCTGGGAGTGGGGTGTGCGGGCCCTCACACAGAAGGGCAACGGCTTCGCGCAGGGAGTCGGGCTGTCGGCGGGTTCCTTCGCCGAGCAGGAGCAGTACATCAAGGACTCGTTCAAGGTCGGTGTGAACTCCGTGAACGGAAATCCGCACCTGTCCGAGGACGACGTCAAGGCCATGAGCTGGGACACGATCAGCAAGCAGTCCCCGTACGACAGCCCGGACTGGAGCTGGGACTCGATGGCCGAGGCTCATGATGAGGCGGGACAGACGTGGCGGGACACCACGTATGACGCGGAGGACGCGCTGCTCGACTCGTGGGAGAACTCCGGGTTCATCTCCCCGGAGCGGCGCGATGCGATGGACGAGACGCTGAAGGAAAAGCTCGATCCGTCACAGGAGACGATCGAGCAGTCTGAGCAGCCGCGGTGGGGGCAGGGCGACTGATGGTGGACTGGGGGAAGCTCGGCGGAGACATCTACGACGGGGCCGGCGATCTCGTCGACAAGGGCAAGGAGATCGTCGGCGAGGGGATCGACAAGGGCACCGATGTGCTCGGCTCCGGTCTGGAGAAGGTCGGTGCCGACGAGTGGGCGGACAAGGTCGAGGACTGGGGCGATGAAACCGCCTCCTCGCTGGGGGTGGAGGTCGGGGAGCAGCAGCTCGGGCAGAGCGAGGAAGCGAATGAGCTGATCCACGGCAGGCCGGAGAAGATCGCCGCGGCGGTGAAGAACCTTCGCGACTTCCAGAAGGCGTTCGATCTCGTCGGCGGCGGGATGAAGAAGCTTGACTCCGGTCACTGGAAGGGTGTGGCCGCCGATACCTTCCGGGCGAAGTTCGAGACCCTGCCCACAGACTGGTTGCGTGCAGCGGATGCGTTCGAGGACGCGGCAACCGCAATGGAGACATACGCCGGTACGGTCACCAGCGCGCAGGGCAAGGCCGGTGAGGCGATCGCCCTCTACAAGGAGGGCAAGCACGACCACGAGACGGCCGCTGCCGCGTTCCGTGAGAAGGCCGAGGCGTACAACGCGGTGCGCAACACCGATCATCCGCTCCCGCATCCGGGAACGTTCACCGATCCGAGCATAGCCAAACGGCAGCATGCTCAGGAGATGCTGGGGCACGCCCGGCGGGCGCGTAACGACGCTGCCGAAGCGGCCAAGAGCGCGATCACCGCTGCGATGGCGCACGCCCCGAAGGAGCCCACCGGCCTGGACCGGGCCAAGCAGGAGTTCTACGACTACGGGGTCGGCCAGGGCATCGAGCTGGCCCACTTCGGCGGCGGCGTCATCAAGGGCACCGCGGGGCTGGTGAACTTCATCCGCTCGGTCAACCCGACCGACCCCTACAACCTGACGCACCCGGCCGAGTACTACAAGGGTGTCAACACCACGCTCGCCGGCCTCGTCTCCACCGCCACCAACCCCGACCGGGCACTCAAGAACGCCTGGGACGCGGCCAAGGGCGACCCCTCCGAATTCATCGGCCGACTCGTCCCCGAACTGGCAGGCACGAAGGGCGGGGGCGTCCTCAAGGGACTCGCTCGCCACGGGCTGAGGGACGGGGCGGAGAGCGCTGCTCGCAAGGGTGTCGAGAACCCAGCGAAATCATCGAAGCCTGACAAAGGGGTGGAGAAGGATCCCACGGACCCGGTCGATCTGACCACGGGAACGATGTACCTGCCGCAGACGGACATCGCCCTGCCGGGAACTCTTCCGTTGGTCTTCCGCCGTCGGGTCGCCTCCGACTACCGTGCGGGGCGGTGGTTCGGGCCCTCCTGGTCTTCCACGGCTGACCAGCGGCTGGAGATCGACTCCCAGGGCGTCGTCTTCGTATGCGAGGACGGCCTGCTGCTGTCCTATCCGCACCCTGCCCCGGGTGTACCGGTCATGCCGAGCCACGGCCCGCGCTGGCCACTCGATCTGGACACCACAGGCGACTACACGATCACCGATCCGGACAGGGGCCGAACACGGCACTTCAGCCCGCGCACCGCGGATGTCGCGCTCCTGGCTCAGATCGACGACCGCAACGGCAACTGGATCCAATTCGAGTACGACGAGGCCGGTGCACCGGTCTCAATCGTCCATGGTGCCGGCTATCACCTGAAACTCACCACGAGCGACGGCCGGATCACCGCACTTCACCTCGCAGGCGCCGCACCGGACGGCAACGCCCAGGAGATCCTCCGCTACAACTACGCCGACGGCCACCTCACTGAAGTCACCAACTCGTCGGGGCTCCCGCTCCGGTTCACCTATGACGACCGTGGCCGGGTCACCTCCTGGACCGACACCAACAACAGCCGGTACGACTATGTCTACGACGACCAGGACCGGTGTATCGCTGAAGGCGGGGCCGCAGGTCACATGGCCCTGCGCCTGGATTACGACGGTACAGATCCCGAGAGCGGGATGCGGGTCACGACCGTCACCAGCAGCACCGGAGCCGTCCATCGCTACGTCGTCAACGACACCTACCAGGTAGTTGCCGAGATCGATCCACTGGGCGCGATCACCCGCTTCGAACGCGACCGCTACAACCGCCTGCTGTCCCGCACGGACCCGCTCGGCCGCGCCAACCGCTTCGAATACGACGACTCAGGGCAGCTGACCGCTGCGGTGCGCCCGGACAGTCGGGAAATGCTCGCACAATACAACGACCTGAGGCTGCCGGTCCGCATCACCAACCCGGACCGGACCGTGGTCCGCCAGGAGTGGGACGAGCGCGGCAACCGTCTTGCTGTCATCGCCCCGTCCGGCGCCGTGACAAGCACCGCCTACAACGAGCGCGGCCACGCGACCTCCGTGACGGACGCGCTGGGCAACACGACATACTTCCGCAGCAACGCGGCCGGACTCCCACTCGAGGTGACCGACCCCCTCGGCGCCAAGTCCCGCCTCATCCGGGACGCGTTCGGCCGCCCGGTAACCGTGATCGACCCGCTCGGCGCGGTCACCCGCCTTGAGTGGACAGTTGAGGGGAAGCTGTCCCGTCGAACCGACGCGGACGGCGCCACACAGTCCTGGACGTACGACGGAGAGGGCAACTGCCTCACCCACACCGACGCCATGGGCGCCGTATCCCGCTTCGAGTACACGCACTTCGACCTCATGACGTCCCGTACCGGCCCCGACGGCGTGTGCTTCGAATTTACCCATGACCACGAACTCCGCCTCACCCAGGTCCTCAACCCGCAGGGCCTGACCTGGGACTACGTCTATGACTCGGCTGGCCACCTGATGTCCGAGACCGACTTCGACGGCCGCACCTTGACCTATGAACGCGACGCGGCGGGCCGCTTGATTGCGCGCACCGACGCCCTCGGCCAGGTCATCCGCTATGAGCGGGACGAGCTGGACAGGATCGTTTGCAAGAACGCCGCAGGTGCCGTCACCACCTTTTCCTACGACCTCTCCGACCAGCTCGCCGAGGCCGTGAACGCGGACGCCACCATCACGTATCTGCGTGACCGCTACGGACGTCTCCGGTCTGAGACCGTCAACGGCCGGAAGATGTCGTACGAGTACGATCGGCTCGGACGCCGCACCGGCCGCACCACCCCCAGTGGCGCGGTCAGCACTTGGGCATATGACGGCGCAGGACGGCGCACCTCACTCACCACCTCGGGCCGCATCCTCAGCTTCGAACACGATGCGGCGGGTCGGGAGGTTGCCCGGCACATTGGCGACAGCGTGAGTCTGGCCTCGCAGTTCGACTCGATGGGCCGCCTCACTTCCCAGCAGGTCATCGGAGCTGGCCGCAGCATCCAATGCCGCGATTACGCCTACCGTGCCGATGGCCACGTGACTGGCATCACCGACCAACTGGCCGGCACGAAGCTCTTCAACCTCAACCCGGCAGGTCGTGTCACCAGCGTCCAGGCAGCGGGATGGACGGAGAGCTACGCGTACGACGAAATGGGCAGCCAAACAGAGGCGCACTGGCCTACGTCGCACCCCGGCCGAGAGGCGAGAGGGTCGCGCACCTACTCCGGCACAACGATCACACGCGCCGGCGATGTTCACTACAAACACGACGCGCTCGGCCGCATTACCCTCCGTCAGAAGACTCGACTCTCGCGCAAACCCGACACATGGCAATACGAATGGGATACCGAAGACCGACTCACTTCCGTTACCACACCTGACGGAACGCTCTGGCAGTACGCGTATGACCCCCTTGGACGCCGCCTCTCAAAGCAAAAGTTGGCGGCGGACAATGAGTCCATCTTGGAACGAACCGCCTTCGCATGGGACGGCACCACCCTGTGCGAACAGTCCACACTCTCCACGCAGCCGAGTCACCCCGTCACCCTTACCTGGGATTACCACGGCCTGCGACCCATCGCTCAAACCGAGCGCATCACGGCCGATGATGTCTCCCAGACCACAATCGATCACCGATTCTTCAGCATTGTCACAGATCTAAGCGGTAGCCCGGCGGAGCTCATCGATGAGCGGGGTCACATTGCCTGGCGAAGTCGATCGACCCTTTGGGGTGCTACCACCCGGAATGTGAAAGCGACCGCACATACCCCGCTGCGCTTCCCGGGTCAATATCACGATACTGAAACAGGATTGCATTATAATGTTCACCGCTATTACGATCCGGAAACTTCTCGCTATTTATCCACGGATCCACTAGGCCTCGCACCTGCCCCTAATCCCGTGGCATACGTGAGTAACCCCCACACGTGGTCCGATCCTCTTGGCCTTGCCCCGGACTGCAACCTCGGACAGCGGGATACTCATCGTGGTGAATCTCAGAATCGACCTGGCGGGCAGCGCGGCCCCGCTGTAAGCATTGACCAATTGAAGATGGAACTGGGACGCGCAGGAATTCCGGTATCAGAATATGACATTGTCCACAAACCTACAATTCGAACACCGGACGGCGTCGCGTTCGGAAATAGTCCACACACGCTGGACGGGTATCCGATGGTTGGCCCCCGAGGTCTTCCACTGATCGAGATTTCTGATATTGGTTTGCGTGATCTGGACGAAGCTGTCGCAACGGTCAATCATGAAATTTATCATCACAAGCATTTCGAGTTGACTAGAAAGTCAGGTAATCCTTGGGGTGGATCAGAGGAAGCCGCCGAGGGGTACGGGCAACAGATGCTCGAGAAATTCCACCGCCAGAGAAGGTAGGGGTTCAATGCGAGAATTCAGTGGGCAGCAACAGGAGGAGTTGCTGGCGGGTCCGCGATTTGTAGACGACCCATCGGAGCGCGCTTGTCCGGCGTGCGGCGTTAAATCCGTGCGCATGTACATCCATCGTTCGAGTATGCGGCAACGCCCCACTCGGATCACATACGCGTGGTGCGCATCGTGCAGGAGATTTAAGGGCTGGACTGGCCCAGACCTGGGTGAGATCAATTTTAATGACCCACTGGATTCGCTTTCAATGGATCAGTGGAGGGCGTTGCAGGCCGATTTTGATGCGTTTCTAGAGCGCCTGGATGACCTATGGGAAGTGGGTAGCCTGCCGCAGAGCTTCGACAGGAGAACGTAGATCCGGTCCCTCCAACTTGACTCTGTCGGGGATCTTGAGGATCCCCGGTGGGGCAGCATGATCAACGGGCATGCTCGGTTCTGTCCGAGGACCGATGCAGTTGTCGGGGTGCCCGTTGTCGCTCCGTGCCCGTTGTGGTGGGCAAGTTCCTTCTCTGACCGCGTAGATGGCGCGAGCGGGCAACCCGGGTGGTACGACGGCGATGTGGGTGAGAAACCACCTGGGCGGGCTGTGGCGTGACGAGGACTTCGCCGACTGGTACCCCCGCGACGGCCGCCCGGGGCTCTCGCCCGCCCAGCTGGCCACCGTCAGTGTGCTGCAGTTCCTGCTCGGCCTGTCGGACCGGCAGGCGGCCGAGGCGGTTCGCTGCCGCATCGATCTCACATACGCGCCGGCCATGGAACTGGACGGTCCAGGCTTCCACCACAGCGTGCTGGCCGACTTCCGCGAGCGTCTCACCGAGGGCGGCCGAGCCGACCGTCTCCTCGACCTCGCGCTTGCGCGCCTGAAGGAGGCCGGTCTCGTCCGCGAGCGCACCACCCAGCACACGGACTCCACCCACCTTCTGGCCGCGGTGCGCGACCTGACCCGGCTGGAACTGGTCACCGGGGCCGTCCGCGCCGCGCCGGAAGAGCTGGATAGCACCGCTCCGCGCCTGCTCGCCGACCTGGTGGACAAGGAGTGGGGACGCCGTTACGGCCGCCCGGTCCGTCTGGGCAAGAACCCCACCCGCCCCAAGACCAGGATCCTTGCCACAGGCGGCGACGTCGTCCGGCTGCTGGAGCAGGTCGGGGAACATGCGGCGGATCACCTGTCCGGTCCCCGGGTCCAGGCCCTGCGGCAGATCATGGTCCAGACCCGGCTGAAGCGCCGCGGGCTGCTGCCCGCCGAGCATCTGGTCGACGGCGGCCACACCTGCCTGGTCCATCTGGAACAGGCGGCCCGGGAGCACCGGGTCACGCAACCGTGGGCTTTACCCCGCCAGAACTCCGCGATCTGCAACTCCGAATCCCTGGCGGATCAGCGCGCGGCATCGGATGCGGTGCATCGCAAGTGGGAGGGACGTCCGCATACTGGATTTATGCGGATGTGAAGGGTCGGAACGAACCAGCTCCTGGGTTCGGGGAGGTTCGGCGCCGGAGCGAGGGCGCCTCGATCGACTCCATGACTGTGGCGTTGACCAGGAAGCCCACCGTGGGGTTGAAGCCGAAGCCGCATTCCGGGGGGGGCGACTCGGTCCTTCTCGGAGTGGCAGGTAATCAGCGTGGCCTCGATGTCCAGGACCAGTGGCCAGGTGGTTCCCTTTCACCGGCCTTCACCGCCGGTTATTCCACAGCGGGTCCCGGCGGCCCGCGGCAACGCCACCTCCCGCGCCATCAGCTGAGGCATGAAGGCGACTCTCGCCTTACGAGGCGGCCAGCACCCACCCACCCCACGGGCGGCGCACCCACCACCGCCATGGGACCAAGGTCCCCCCAGAGGCAGGGCCAATGGGGGGTTGACGGACCGGGGGACTGAAAATATCTTTCAAGAGTGACTAGTGACGTGAAGGAAATTTTCAGCGGCGACTCTCCGCCCGCCCCCGCGGCCCTCGCCGCCAAGGTCCGGACCCTCGCGCCCTCCATGACCCGCTCCATGCAGCGTGTCGCCGAAGCCGTCGCGGGTGACCCGGCGGGATGCGCCGCCCTCACCGTCACCGGTCTCGCCGAGCTCACCGGCACCAGCGAGGCCACCGTGGTCCGCACCGCGCGGCTCCTCGGTTACCCCGGCTACCGGGACCTGCGCCTCGCGCTCGCCGGGCTCGCCGCGCACCAGGAGTCGGGCCGGGCGCCGTCCGTCACCGCGGACATCGCGGTCGACGACCCGATCGCGGAGGTGGTCGCCAAGCTCGCCTACGACGAGCAGCAGACCCTCGCCGACACCGCCGCCGGGCTGGACACCGTACAGCTGGGGGCCGCCGTCGCCGCCGCGTCGACCGCCCGCCGCATCGACATCTACGGCGTCGGGGCGTCCTCGCTCGTCGGCCAGGACCTGGCGCAGAAGCTGCTGCGTATCGGGCTGATCGCCCACGCCCACATGGACCCGCACCTCGCGGTGACCAACGCCGTGCAGCTCCGCTCCGGCGACGTGGCCATCGCCATCACGCACTCCGGGTCGACCAGTGACGTCATCGAGCCGCTCCGGGTCGCCTTCGACCACGGGGCGACGACCGTCGCGATCACCGGACGGCCCGACGGCCCGGTCACGCAGTACGCGGACCACGTGCTGACCACGTCCACCGCCCGCGAGAGCGAGCTGCGGCCGGCCGCCATGTCGAGCCGCACGAGCCAGCTCCTCGTC
Source organism: Streptomyces sp. NBC_00654 (assembly GCF_026341775.1). Classification (NCBI taxonomy): domain Bacteria; kingdom Bacillati; phylum Actinomycetota; class Actinomycetes; order Kitasatosporales; family Streptomycetaceae; genus Streptomyces; species Streptomyces sp. NBC_00654. The sequence continues at coordinate 961,257 of NZ_JAPEOB010000003.1, forward strand.
GTGGACTGCCTGTTCATAGGGGTCGCCCAGCGAACGTACGAGACAGCCGCCCCCGCACTCGCCGCCTCCTACGAGGCGCTCGCCCACCGCCACAGCCCCCGCAGCCGCTGAACCGTACGAGACCGAGAAAGCAGAGCCGCTCTCCATGACCTCCACCACCGACGCCCACACCAACGCCTCTCCCGACGGCTACGGCGAGCTGCGCGCGGAGCTGGCCACCCTCACCACCGAGGCCTTCCGCCCCGAGCTCGCCGAGATCGACCAGCTGCCCACGGCCGAACTCGCGCGGATCATGAACGGCGAGGACAACACCGTCCCCGCCGCCGTCGCCGACCGGCTGCCGGAGATCTCCGCCGCGATCGACGCCACCGCCGAGCGCATGGCACGCGGCGGCCGGCTCATCTACGCGGGCGCCGGCACCGCGGGCCGCCTCGGGGTCCTGGACGCCAGCGAGTGCCCGCCCACCTTCAACACCGACCCGTCCGAGGTCGTCGGCCTGATCGCGGGCGGCCCGTCCGCCATGGTCAAGGCCGTCGAGGGCGCCGAGGACAGCAAGGAGCTGGCCGCCGCCGACCTGGACGCGCTGCGGCTGACCCCGGACGACACGGTGGTCGGCATCTCCGCCTCCGGCCGCACCCCGTACGCGATCGGCGCCGTCGAGCACGCCCGTGCACTGGGCGCCCTGACCATCGGCCTGTCCTGCAACGCAGGTTCGGCCCTCGGCGCCGCCGCCGAACACGGCCTGGAGGTCGTCGTCGGCCCCGAGCTGCTGACCGGTTCCACCCGCCTCAAGGCCGGTACGGCGCAGAAGCTCGTCCTCAACATGATCTCGACGATCACGATGATCCGGCTCGGCAAGACGTACGGGAATCTGATGGTCGACGTCCGCGCCTCCAACGAGAAGCTGCGGGCCCGTTCCCGCCGCATCGTCTCGCTGGCCACCGGCGCCACCGACCCGGAGATCGAGGCCGCGCTCGCCGCCACCGGCGGCGAGGTGAAGAACGCGATCCTCACCATCCTCGGCCAGGTCGACGGGCCCACCGCCGCCACACTCCTGACCGAATCGAACGGTCACCTCCGCGCCGCCCTCGCGGCCGTACGCACCACCTGACCCACCCGGCACCACTCCCGCACCCCCGCACAGCAAGGCACCACGCACCATGGCCACAGAAGACAAGAACCGCGCCACTGCCGCCGCGATCCTGCCGCTCGTCGGTGGCGCCGCGAACGTCAGCTCCATCGCCCACTGCATGACCCGGCTCCGCCTCGGTCTGCACGATCGTTCCCTCGTCGACGACGAGGCCCTGAAGGCACTGCCCGCCGTCATGGGGGTGGTCGACGACGACACGTACCAGATCGTCCTCGGTCCGGGCACGGTCGCCCGGGTCACCCCGGAGTTCGAGCAGCTGGTCGAGGAGGGCCGGGCCGCCGCCCCGGAGCCCGCCCCCGCGACCGGCCCCGTCTCCGCCGACGAACTCGCCGCGCAGGGCGCCGCGATCAAGGCGCAGCAGAAGGCGAAGAACGCCACACCGTTCAAGCTCTTCCTGCGGAAGATCGCGAACATCTTCGTCCCGCTGATCCCGGCCCTCATCGGCTGCGGCATCATCGCCGGCCTCAACGGTCTCCTGGTCAACCTGGAGTGGCTGCCCTCCGTCACCCCCGCGCTCGCCGCGATCGCCTCCGGGTTCATGGCCCTGATCGCGGTGTTCGTCGGCTACAACACCGCGAAGGAGTTCGGCGGTACGCCGATCCTGGGCGGTGCGGTCGCGGCGATCATCGTCTTCCCGGGCGTCGCGAACATCGACGCGTTCGGCCAGACCCTCTCCCCCGGACAGGGCGGTGTGCTCGGCGCGCTGGGCGCGGCGGTCCTCGCGGTGTACGTGGAGAAGTGGTGCCGCCGCTGGGTGCCCGAGGCCCTGGACGTCCTGGTCACCCCGACCCTGACGGTGCTGGTCTCCGGTCTGGCGACGATCTTCGGCCTGATGTACGTGGCCGGTGAGGTGTCCTCCGCCATCGGTACGTTCGCCGACTGGCTGCTGTCCAACGGCGGTGCGGGCGCGGGCTTCGTCCTCGGCGGCCTCTTCCTGCCGCTGGTGATGCTGGGCCTGCACCAGGCCCTGATCCCGATCCACACCACCCTGATCGAGCAGCAGGGCTACACGGTCCTGCTGCCGATCCTCGCGATGGCCGGCGCGGGCCAGGTCGGTGCGGCGATGGCCGTCTACTTCCGCCTCCCGCGCAACGAGTCGATCCGCCGCACCATCAAGTCCGCTCTCCCCGCCGGTCTGCTCGGCGTCGGCGAACCTCTGATCTACGGTGTCTCGCTGCCGCTGGGCCGCCCGTTCATCACGGCGTGCGTCGGCGGCGCGTTCGGCGGCGGCTTCGTCGGCCTGTTCAACCAGCTCGGCGACACGGTCGGTTCCACGGCCATCGGCCCGTCCGGCTGGGCCCTGTTCCCGCTGCTCGACGGCAACCACAGCCTGGGCTCGACCATCGCGATCTACGCGGGCGGCCTGCTCGTCGGCTACGTCGCCGGGTTCGTCGCCACGTACTTCTTCGGCTTCAGCAAGGACCTGCTGACGGAGTTCAACGTCTCCCAGGAGCCCGCCGCGTCCACGGTCACCGCCACGGGCGGCCCCGCCACCGCCCCGGCCACGTCCCCCGGCACCGGCCCCGAGACGGGCCCCGGCTCCCCGGCCAAGGAACCCGCCGGGGTCTGATCAGCCCCCGTACGACTACGGCACCGGGTCGCGCTCAGCGCGTGGCCCGGTGCCGTTGCCGGTTCGTACGGTCACGGCGCCGCCGCCGGGCCCGGGAGGCTGTTCCTTCGCGCCTCTTCAACAGCACCCCCGAGCCGGCCACCGCCCGCCAGCAAGATCGCGTGACGAGCTCTGGGGGAATTTCCGGGGGGCCGGGTTAACCGGATTCGGAATGCTGCTACTTCTTCTCGCCCGCGCACGTGTCGGTCTCGGTGACTTCATCCGGCTTTCCGCTGGAATAGAATTCCGAAACAATAATCTTATCGAGATCACTCTCGCGATATTCGTGAAGCCTTGCCGGTGTCCGCTTCCAGGATCTCCCATTGCTGTCGGTGAAGGTCACATACGTGGCCCCCTCGGGGTAACCGTTGACCCACGCGGGCGCCCCACCCGGAGATAGCTCCTCCTGCCCCGGCCCGGGCGCGAGCGTGTAATGATATTCGCTGCAAGGGGCCAGACTTTCCAGTTTGACATATTCTTCCCGCGCACCAGGATCATGCGGGGGGTAGGTGACCCTGACCGTGATATTGGAGACCGGATCGGGTGACCTGTTCATCACATGGAGCTTCGTTTCTTCACGAATATCGAGTCGCTCCTCGAACCAGTAGGTCACTCTCGACGCCTGATCTCGCTTCTCGCGCTCGCTGTCGTCTTTGGACTGGGACAATTGGTCCTTGGCTGTCTCCTGGCCCCAGTACGACGCGACAGCCTGGGCCCAGAGTCCTCCGATGGCGGCGACGGCAGCCAGTGCCGTGCCCACAACCGTGAGGAAATGCGCCCAGTTGGTCGGGCGTAAGCGTCGCGAGGCTCTCCGTGTCCGTGAGGTTCCAGACCCCGGCGGCGGTTCGGGCGGTGCTTCACGCTGCCGCGGCCGGACGCGGTTCGGCGTCGTCCGTTGCCGTGCGAGGCGTATCCGGCCCTGCCGCTGTGGTTCGTCGGTCACTCATCCTCCATGCTCTCGAATCGGCGCAGTGATAAATGCTCGGCGCGTCGCCCAAGCAGCGCCGGCACGTCTGCCCCGAGCCGAACCCCAGCCCCAGCCCCAGCCCCAGCCCCAACGGCAAGTGTTGCCCGGCGAGGTCGTTTCGGAGGGCGAACAGATGCCCTGCGGGCAGAGCCGGTCCGGCACCGCCGTGGCCCCGGCGACCGCTCGGACCACGGAGGGCGGCAACGGCTCGGTCAACGCCCACAAGTCGTCGTACGCGATCCACGGTCGAGCACCCCACACCCTGGCGAACAGCCGAATCGTCACACCGGTCACGCCTCGCCAGCTCACTTCACCAAGGCCGTGTGACGGTTCCAAGAAGCCGCCGAACGCATCTGGCCAACCGTCAGCCATCTCTTCGGGCACGAGCCGATCAACGATCCCGGACACACCACGTCACAGAGTGTCGTTGCCGTACCGCGAACTCGGCCCTGCTTGCCGTTCTGATGTCTGAATTCGTTCGATCCAATGGCCTAAAATCCTCCCGCTGGCGCGCTTTTGACGGAACCCGCCAAAGGATATTATGTGGCAGACATGCCACCTCCGCTCACAAAATGAATAGCAAATCGAAATGGGGGGAATCATGGGAACATACACATGGCTTCTGGTAGGAATGGGCAGCCTGGCCGGATGGTGCGTCTTCATCCTTGCGCGACGAAATCGTGGAAAAGGTACGGAAAACATCGAGGGGCTGCTCATCGAGCAGGATGCCACGAAGCGGGCGCAACAGATACGCAATGACGTACGCGCTTTCAACATGAATCCCGGCTCGGGCCGGGGGTTCGGTTCCGACGAGCGGCGACGCTGAGCATTTTCCGTAGGTTCGAGACGCGGCGAGGGACGAAGATGGCCTTCGCAATGCTGATGGTCCGGTGGGGCTCTGGAGCGACGGACAGCGTCCACTCCTCCCGATCCATGAATGTGGTGTGGGACCAAGCGCGCCAACCGCATCCTGCACGAGGCCACCGACGAGCTTGTGCACGGTGAGCGTTTAGGGAACGTCTTCGAGGGCACCCGGTGTTTCGGAGGTTGATATACATGGTTCCCCTGCTACTCGTTCTTCTGCTCGCCCTGATTCTCTTCGGTGCCGGTTTCGCACTTAAGGCGCTGTGGTGGATCGCCATCATCGTGCTGGTGATCTGGGCGATAGGTTTCATCGTCCGCCCGGCCGCGAGCGGCGGCAGGCGCGGCCGGTGGTACCGCTGGTAGGCGCGCCTCACCAGCACAGACGCGGGTGAACCCGGATCGCACGGATCACCGGGATCGCACGGATCACGACAATCACGCATGCGACCCCCGGACCCGGGCACCCGATGAATCGAGAGCCGTTCACCACCCTTTCCCTGGGGCTCTCACGCCGAATTGGACCGTCCGGAAAGGAGCCTTTTCATGAGCGACACCCTGTGGGGTTACCGGCCTTCGAGCGGACACACCGCCGGGGCCGATCTGACCGGATATTCGGTCGAGGCGACCGACGGAGGTATCGGCAAGGTCGACAAGCACTCCGACGATGCCGGATCCGCCTATCTTGTGGTCGACACCGGGGTGTGGATCTTCGGCAAGGACGTCCTGCTCCCTGCTGGCACGGTCACGCACATAGACACGGAGGACCGAAGGGTCTTCGTGGACCTGACCAAGGACCAGATCAGGGACGCGCCGGAGTTCGACCGGCACAAGCACACAGCCGATCCCGGCTATCACGCACAGGTCGGCGGTTACTACGACGCCTTCCGCATCATGTGATCCATCGGCCTGTTCCGCGCCACCCCGAGACGGCGGGTCCGCTCCTGAAGAAGGGCCGGGTCCGCCGTCCGGCATGTCCACCGAGACACCCGGCGCCCACCCCGTCCCACCGGGCTCACAGGGCTCACGGCACGGGCGCGAACACCATGCGCACCACCGCGGCCAGAATCAGCACGGCGGGTACCCCGAACCACCAACGCCGCAGGCGCCGCGTCCCCACGAACGCCGCTGTCGCCGCCGCCGCGAGAAGCTCGGTCACCACGGCCAGCGCGCCCCACGTCCGTACCGTGTCGGTCACGGACCGGTCCCACGGGCCCTCCGACTCGGTCAGCAGCGCGCCGAGCACGAAGTAGCCGCCCACCACATGCAGCGCGAGCGGAATCACCGCGCACACGGCGCCCGCCACCCACACCGCCACCCGGCCCCGGGCATTCCCGTTCCCGCCGCCACCCCCACTGCCACTGCCACTGCCATTGCCACTGCCACGGGTCATGGGTCGCCCCATCAACTCACCAGGTCCGCCCAGAAGGGGACACTCGGCGGTACGTCCGAGGCGTCGCCCTCCGCCGCGTCCCACCCCACGAACTCACGGGCCACGTAGTCCCACAGGTCCCGCCCGTAGCAAATGATGTCGGCGCCGGACACCGACAGGACCGGGTGGCCGTACGCCCCCCGGCCCGGCGGAAGGTACCGGTGGGAGTACACGGGAATCAGCTGCGGCACCGTGGCCAGCTCGCCACGGGCGACGGCCACGGCGCGCTCCGGTTCCGAAGGACGAGGTCCCCAGGCGTCCCCGTACCACCAGCCGTGCTCCACCGAGAACAGCAACCCTTCGACCGGCCACGACAGCCGGTCGCGGATGTCCGCCGGATCACCGTCCCGCCAGTCCACCCAGGGTTGACGCGCGGACGCGCCCTCCTCCGGAGGGGACGCGGACCCGACGGGCAGCCCTGCGGCGAGGAAGGCCCGGTGGTCGTCGGCGAACTCGATTCCGTACTCCGCTTCGATGCGGCCGAACTCCCTTTCGCTCAGTCCCGGCCGCATCACAAAGCCGCCGATCTCCGCCAGGCGACGCGCTGCCCGCGCACCCGCCCGCTGTCCCGCACCGGTCATCACGGCGGCAGCCTATCGAGCACCGGGCCGACGCCCCTCCGCTCTCAACGCGGCAGCTGCCCCTCCCTGTTGATCTCCGTCACCCGGGCCCGCAGCACCACGCCCGGCGGCGCCGGCCGGACCACTTCCGGCGGGCAGTCCCACTCCGCGCCACCGCCCGGCGGCCGCAGTTGTACGTACGGTCCGACCCGGCCCATCACGCGGCCCACCCGTCCGTCGCGGGCGTCCACCGCGAAAGATCCCGGCTCGGGCGTACACGGCTCGGGCGTACACGGCTCGTTGTCCTCACCCGTCATACCCGCTCTCCTTCTCCGCCAGCACCCTGCACAGCCGCAAGGCCGTGTCGAGGTTGCAGCGGCCCAGATCGACCAGCGGAACCGGTTCGTTCCCGGCACACGACACAGGGTCGATCCGCAGCGAAGGCAGCGTCACACCGACCCCGGCGAGACCCCCCTTCAGCCGCTCCACCGTGTCCTCCGCCATCCGTACTCTCTCCGCCGCCGCTTTGCGCCGCTCCGTCGAATCCATGCTGCACACCTTCCACGCTGAGTGACGAAAATGCCTACCCAGCGTGTCCAACGCGCGGCGAGCCCGGAAGAGGCGCAGTTCCAGCAAACGCACATATGTCACAGTGAGTTGCCAAACCGGGTCCGGACGCACGGAGACATCCCGAAGCTCAAGTGTCGAGATCCGAGCGCTCTTCACCGTCGATGGGGTGGAGGGTCAGTTGTCCCACCCACGCACCCCCCACCCAGGCCGTACGACCGAAGGACCAAGGACCTCGATGCCCGACGCCGCCCCCGTGCCCGTGCCCGACGCCAACGCCAACACCCCGGAGCCCGCCGCGACCGAGGACGACCACTACGGGGAGATATCCGTCGAACTCGAAGGCGAGCACGGTCGGACGCTCGTCGTCAGCGGCGAGAACATCCCCCGCATCACCCTCACCCGCGCACCCGGCGCCGAGGCCGACGACCACATCGTCATCGGCACCCGCGACCCCGTACACCTCACGCTCACGGTGGACGGCCACGACGCCACGGTCCTGCCCGCCAAGGGCAGGCTCAGCCGCCGGTCCTACCGGGTCGATGTCACCCACGCGGGCACGTCCTACCGGCTGGTTCCCGACTCCGTCCCGAGCAGCCGGCTGACCCGCGACGGGAAGCACCTCGGCGACTTCTCGTCGGACGGCGACAGGCGGGTGATCGCCGAGTGGCGGGCGGGGGTCCCGGTCGAACCGCTCGACGCGGCGATCGGATACGCGCTGTCGGCGGCCTTCGGAACAGGTGGTCAGCCCCTGTGGATGATGGCGGTCGACGCGGTCAGCACGGCACTCCCATAGGGGCCGTTGGGCTCTGCCGCCCTGGCTCGTGCGACGTCAGCGGGCGTCCGCCGTGAGCTGGGTGGTGGCCAGTTCGCGGTACAGACCGTCGGACTCCACCAGCTCCTCGTGCGTCCCCGCCGTACGGACCCGGCCGTCCTCCAGGACCACGATGCGGTCCGCGTGCACGACGGTGGACAGGCGGTGGGCGATGACCAGGACCGTGGTCTCCTCGGCGAGTTCGAGGATGACATCGCGCAGCCGGTGCTCGTTGACGGCGTCCAGTTGCGAGGTCACCTCGTCCAGCAGGAGCAGGCGCGGCTTGCGCAGCAGGGCACGGGCGATGGCGATCCGCTGGCGCTCGCCGCCGGACAGGGTGACGCCCCGGTGGCCGACCGCCGTGTCGAGTCCGTCGGGCAGCCGGCCGACCAGGTCGTCGAGCCGGGTGCGCTCGACCGCCACGCGCAGCTCGTCCTCCGTGGCCCGGGGAGCGGCGAAGAGCAGGTTCTCCCTGAGGGTCCCGGCGAGAACCGGGGAGTCCTGTTCCACGTACGCGAGGGAGGCGCGCAGCTCGGCCAGCGGCCAGTCACGGATGTCCCGGCCGTCGACGGTTATCGTGCCCGCGTCGTGGTCGTAGAACCGTTCCAGCAGGCTGAACACGGTGGACTTGCCCGCGCCGGACGGCCCGACCAGCGCGACGAGCCCGCCGGAGGGCACATCGAAGGTGACGCTCTTGTGGGCCGGGGCGCGCTCGTCCCCGTAACCGAAGGCGACGTCCCGGAAGCTGACGCCGAGCGGAGTAGCGGGCGTGCCGGGCGTGCCGGGCGTGCCGGGCGTGGGCAGAACCCTTGTGGCCGCCGCCTGTCCGTCGGGTTCACCGGGTTTGCCGGGTTCGCCGGGTTCGCCGGGTTCGCCGGGCAGGGACTCGACCTCATCGATCCGGCGTACGGCGGCGAGGCCGCTCTGCAGGCCGGTCCAGCCCTCGACGAGACCGCCTATCGGACCCATCAGATAGAACAGGTACAGCAGGAAGGCGATGAGCGCCGAGACCTCCAGCGAGCCCGAGGCCACCCGGGCGCCCCCGACACCCAGTACGGCCAGGAAGGCCAGCTGGATGGACATCATCATCGTGACGTCGGAGACCGACGACCAACGGGCCACCGACACCCCCCGGTCGTGCGCGTGGCGCGCCGCTTCGGCGACGAGGGCGATCTCGCGTTCCTCGGCACCGCTCGCCTTGACCGTACGGTAGGCCTGGAGCACCCGGTCGAGAGCGGCGCCCATCGCACCGACGGACTCCTGGGCCCGGAGCTGGGCGCGCTGGATCCGGGGCATCAGGAGGGCGGTCACGGCACCGATGACAAGGATGACGAGCAGGGTGACCCCGAGGAGCACCGCGTCCATGTAGGCCATGAACGCGAGCGTGCCCAGCAGCATCAGCACGCTGTTGACCGACTCGACCATGCCGCTCGACAGGACCGTACGCAGCAGGGTCGTATCGCTGGTGACCCGGGACTGGAGGTCGCCGGGGGTCAGCCGGTCCACCGCGGGGACCTTCAACCGGAGTATGCGGCCGACGAGTTGGGTGCGGGCGCGCAGGACGACTCCCTCCCCGGTACGGGCCATGAGGTAGCGGCCGAACGCCGACAGACAGGCCCCGGCCACCACGACCGCGGTGAGCGCGATCAGTGGCGCGGCCGGTGAGTCGCCCTCGGCGAACGCGTCGACGGCGTACTTGGCCATGAGCGGCATGACGAGGCCCGCCCCGGAACCGGCGAGCGACAGCAGACCGGCCCACAGGAGCAGCCGCCAGTGCGGCCGGACCCGGCCGAGGAGGAGACGCAGGGGAGTGGGCTGTCCGGATGCGCTGTTCGTCGCGCCGTCCTCCGTACCGCTGATGCTCGCGCCGTCCACCGCGCCGCCCTCCCCGCCGCCGGCGATCGCCGTGCCGCTGATACTCGCGTCTTCCGCCGTGCCGCTGATGCTCGCGTCACCCGTCGTACCGCTGATGCTCGCGTCACCCGTCGTACCGCTGATGCTCGCGCCGCCGTCCGCCTCTGTCGCCGGACTCATCCGCTCTCCCCCTCGCTCGCCCACCGAAATCACCATCAGCGGACGGAAGTCGACCACGCCCGCCCCACGCCGGCCGTCCCACTGGATTGTCCGGCCGTCCCACCGGATTGTCCGGCCGTCCCGCCGGATGTCCGGCCGTCCCGCCCTGCCGCCCTACTGCCCTGCCGCCCGCCCGTACCCAGCATGCGGCGGCAGCCGAGAACGCCCGAGGGCGGCACCCCCTTCGCAGGGGGTGCCGCCCTCGGTATGTCGGACAGGTCCGATCCTCCGGTTTCCCGGGAAGGATCAGAAGTCCATGTCACCGCCCGGCATGCCGCCCGGAGCGGCCGCGGAGGCCTTCTCCGGCTTGTCGGCGATGACGGCCTCGGTGGTGAGGAAGAGCGCGGCGATGGACGCGGCGTTCTGCAGAGCGGAGCGCGTGACCTTCGCCGGGTCGAGAATGCCCTCGGCGATCATGTCGACGTACTCGCCGGTCGCGGCGTTGAGGCCGTGACCGATCGGCAGGTTGCGGACCTTCTCCACGACGACGCCACCCTCAAGACCACCGTTGACGGCGATCTGCTTGAGCGGGGCCTCCAGCGCGAGCTTCACGGCGTTGGCGCCCGTGGCCTCGTCACCGGTCAGGTCGAGCTTCTCGAAGACGGCCGAGGCCTGGAGCAGCGCCACGCCACCACCGGCGACGATGCCCTCCTCGACGGCGGCCTTGGCGTTGCGCACCGCGTCCTCGATGCGGTGCTTGCGCTCCTTGAGCTCGACCTCGGTCGCGGCACCGGCCTTGATGACGGCCACGCCGCCGGCCAGCTTCGCGAGGCGCTCCTGGAGCTTCTCGCGGTCGTAGTCCGAGTCGGAGTTCTCGATCTCGGCACGGATCTGGTTGACGCGACCCTGAACCTGGTCGCTGTCACCGGCACCGTCGACGATCGTGGTCTCGTCCTTGGTGATGACGACCTTGCGGGCGCGGCCGAGCAGGTCCAGGCCGGCGTTCTCCAGCTTGAGACCGACCTCCTCGGAGATCACGGTGCCACCGGTGAGGATGGCGATGTCCGCGAGCATGGCCTTGCGGCGGTCGCCGAAGCCCGGAGCCTTGACGGCGACGGACTTGAACGTGCCCTTGATCTTGTTGACGACCAGGGTCGACAGGGCCTCGCCCTCGACGTCCTCGGCGATGATCAGCAGGGGCTTGCCCGACTGCATGACCTTCTCCAGCAGCGGGATCAGGTCCTTGACGCTGGCGATCTTCGAGTTGACGATCAGGATGTACGGGTCGTCGAGCGACGCCTCCATACGCTCCATGTCGGTGGCGAAGTACGCCGAGATGTAGCCCTTGTCGAAGCGCATACCCTCGGTGAGCTCAAGCTCCAGCCCGAAGGTCTGGGACTCCTCGACGGTGATGACGCCTTCCTTGCCGACCTTGTCCATCGCCTCGGCGATCTTGGCGCCGATCTCGGTGTCGGCGGCGGAGATGGAGGCGGTCGAAGCGATCTGCTCCTTGGTCTCCACGTCCTTGGCCTGCTCCAGCAGAGCGGCGGAGACGGCCTCGACGGCCTTCTCGATGCCCCGCTTGAGCGCCATCGGGTTGGCACCGGCGGCAACGTTGCGCAGGCCCTCGCGGACGAGCGCCTGGGCGAGAACGGTGGCGGTGGTCGTACCGTCGCCGGCGACGTCGTCCGTCTTCTTGGCGACCTCCTTGACCAGCTCCGCACCGATCTTCTCGTACGGGTCCTCGAGCTCGATCTCCTTGGCGATGGAAACACCATCGTTGGTGATCGTGGGCGCGCCCCACTTCTTCTCGAGGACGACGTTACGACCCTTGGGGCCGAGGGTGACCTTGACGGCGTCGGCGAGCTGGTTCATCCCGCGCTCGAGACCGCGCCGTGCCTCCTCGTCGAACGCGATGATCTTGGCCATGTGAAGTGGTCCTCCCGGACAGGGGTGGATTTCTCCGGACCGAGTGGCGCCCGCGACGGACGGCCTGCCTGCCCGGTGGTTCCTTGCCCCACCGCGCCTGCGGGCCTCACCGGCCCGGTCCAAGTTTCTGTCACTCTCACCTGGAGAGTGCTAACGCCAATGATTAGCACTCGACCCCTGCGAGTGCAAGCAGGTGCCACGGTTTGTGGACACCCCGCAGGCCCGGAACGGGGGCGCACGCGCCCCCCGGACCACCGGGCGGGACGCGGACGCACTGAGGGCCTGTACCCCAGGGGGTACAGGCCCTCAGTGCATGAGTGGTGTCGTTGGCCGACCGCGCCGAGCTCAGCCGACGGCGAGCTTGACCATGTCCGCCTGCGGCCCCTTCTGGCCCTGCGAGATCTCGAATTCAACTCGCTGACCCTCTTCGAGGGTGCGGTACCCGTCCATCTGGATCGCGCTGTAGTGGACGAAAACATCCGCACCACCGTCGACCGCGATGAAGCCGTACCCCTTCTCCGCGTTGAACCACTTGACGGTGCCCTGAGCCATGCCTAACTCCCCTATTACTGGCCCTTGCACAGGACCGCACTTCGCGGGCCCGGGTCAGAACTCACCCTCCGACAGGAGAGGTTGTGTGCGCCGTAGCGCGTCGACCGCGGCCGAATGTATCTGTCCAACTGCCCTCTGCAACAGGTCAATCGGACGAGAATTCTGGGCATGACTGAACACGCGAATATGAGGAATACATGGGATTCCCGGGCAAGTCGGGCCCGACAAAGGGCACTTATGACGCAAGGTGCTCAACCATATTGGCTGCTTCTTATCGTGGCCGGGCGCATTCTCATATGCGGGCGACACGGGCAGCGGAGGGGGCTTCCCCAACTGTACCGTGCTCAACCATGCAGAATTGCCCCCTCCGCTTCTCTCGCGGAGGGGGCAACAGGGGTCACACGGCGAAGTCGTCAGCCTCCGGCGACGGCCGGGATGATCGAGATGCCGGCGCCGTCCGGGGTGGCCGCCTCCAGGCCGCCCTCGAAGCGCACGTCGTCGTCGTTGACGTACACGTTCACGAAGCGGCGCAGCTTGCCCTGGTCGTCCAGGACACGGGCGGCGATACCCGGGTGGTTCGCCTCCAGGGACTCGATGACCTCGGAGAGGATCGTGCCCTCCGCCGCGACCTCGGCCTGGCCGTCCGTGTAGGTGCGGAGGATGGTGGGGATACGGACCTTGACGCTCATAGGGGTGCCTTCCTTCGGTCTCGGGGTGGTCAGAGGGCGGCGGCGAGGCCGGCTTCGCGGAACGCGTCCAGGCTCGGCCGGATGGTCGCGGTCGCCTGCGAGGTCGCGGCCACCGCGTCCAGCGTCTTGAGGCCGTCGCCCGTGTTCAGGACGACGGTGGTCAGCGTCGGGTCGAGCAGCCCGGCCTCGATCAGCTTCTTCGTCACACCGACCGTCACCCCGCCCGCCGTCTCGGCGAAGATGCCCTCGGTACGGGCCAGCAGCTTGATCGCGTCGACGACCTGCTCGTCGTCGACGTCCTCGACGGCGCCACCGGTACGGCGGGCGATGTCCAGGACGTACGGGCCGTCGGCCGGGTTGCCGATCGCCAGGGACTTGGCGATCGTGTTCGGCTTCTGGGGCCGCACCACGTCGTGGCCGGCCTTGAAGGCGGTGGAGACCGGGGAGCAGCCCTCGGCCTGGGCGCCGAAGATCTTGTACGGCTTGTCCTCGACCAGGCCGAGCTTGATCAGCTCCTGGAGGCCCTTGTCGATCTTGGTCAGCTGCGAGCCGGACGCGATCGGGATGACGATCTGGTCGGGCAGCCGCCAGCCGAGCTGCTCGCAGATCTCGTACGCCAGCGTCTTGGAACCCTCGCCGTAGTACGGCCGCAGGTTGACGTTGACGAAGCCCCAGCCCTCGCCGAGCGGGTCGCCGATGAGCTCCGAGCAGAAGCGGTTGACGTCGTCGTAGTTGCCCTCGATGCCGACCAGTTCACCGCCGTACACCGCGGCCATGACGACCTTGCCCTGCTCCAGGTCGTGCGGGATGAACACGCAGGAGCGGAAGCCGGCGCGGGCGGCGGCGGCGCCCACCGCGCCGGCGAGGTTGCCGGTGGAGGAGCAGGACAGGGTGGTGAAGCCGAAGGCGCGGGCGGCCTCGACGGCGATGGCCACGACGCGGTCCTTGAAGGAGTGCGTCGGGTTGCCGGAGTCGTCCTTGACGTACAGACCGCCGGTGACACCCAGCTCACGGGCGAGGTTGTCGGCCTTGACCAGCTTGGTGAAGCCGGGGTTGATGTTGGGCTTGTCCGCGACGTCGGCGGGTACCGGCAGCAGCGGCGCGTAGCGCCAGATGTTGTTCGGCCCGGCCTCGATGCGCTTCTTCAGCTCGTCGGGGGTACCGCTCGGCAGGTCGTACGCCACTTCGAGCGGCCCGAAACAGGACGCGCAGGCGAAGAGGGGGCCGAGGGCGAAACGCTCGCCGCACTCGCGGCAGGAAAGTGCTGCGGCGGGACCGAGATCCACGGACGAAACAGAAGAATCGGTGGATGTAGCAACAGCCTGAACAGCCATGATGGCGGAGGTCCCTTTCTCCTCATCTTCCTTGCGGCGCATTTCGCCACAAGACGGAATTGGCACCTTCCCCACCAAGACCTCAACGGTCGGCGGGAGGGTTGCCGGGACTTCAACGGGCCGTTCCCTCAGTCCCTCTGGATGAGCGCTGTGGCACTGGAATCTTCGATCCAGGCGTTTATTGGCGGACGGACCCCGACATGCGACGGTCATCCGCGTTGTTCAAGACTGTAACCGAAGCACCGGACCGTTGAGATAGTCGTCCGAACCGCGAGATGGATCACACACAGGGAGTATCGACCGTGCTGGAAGAGGTGGAACGCTGGCTGACCAGGCGTTCCTGGTCGGCAGCCGACCGCCCGCTGGACCGGCTCATCACCGCTCGCGCCGGGGATCCGCGCCGGGCGAGCGTGAGCGTCGTCCTGCCCGCGCTGAACGAGGAGGCGACGGTCGGGGCGATCGTGTCGACGATCCGGCGCGAGCTGATGGAGAAGGTCCGGCTCGTCGATGAACTGGTAGTGATCGATTCCGGATCCACGGACGCCACCGCCGAGGCCGCCCGCCACGCCGGCGCCCGGGTGGTCCACCGGGACGCGATCCTCCCCCGAATACCGGCCCTGCCCGGCAAGGGCGAGGTCCTGTGGCGCTCACTCCTCGTGACGAGCGGCGAGATCGTCTGCTTCGTCGACGCCGATCTCAAGGACTTCTCCGCGGACTTCGTCTCCGGCATCGTCGGCCCCCTGCTCACCGACCCGTCCGTGCAGTTCGTCAAGGCGATGTACGACCGCCCCCTGGGCGACACGGCGGGTCAGGGGGGACGGGTGACGGAGCTGGTGGCGCGCCCGCTGCTCAATCTGCACTGGCCGCAGCTGGCCGGATTCGTCCAGCCGCTGGGCGGCGAGTACGCGGTGCGGCGTTCCCTGCTGGAGCGGCTGCCCTTCCCCGTCGGTTACGGGGTGGAGCTGGGGCTGCTCGTGGACGCGCTGCACACCGTGGGCCTGGACGCGCTGGCACAGGTCGACGTCGGCGTCCGCAAGCACCGCCACCAGGACGGTCAGGCGCTGGGCCGGATGGCGGCGGCGATCTACCGCACCGCGCAACTGCGGCTCTCCCGGGGACATCTGGTGCGGCCCGCGCTCACCCAGTTCGAACGGGGCGAGAACGGCTTCGTCCCGCACACCCATGCGGTGGACACGGAGGAGCGGCCGCCGATGCGGGAGATCGCGGAGTACGCCTCGCACCGCGCGGCGTGACACACGGTGACGTAGGGGGGCGGGCACAGCGGCGCGCGCGGGAGTGGGCACGGTGACGTAGGGGAGGGCGGGCACAGCGGCGCGCGCGGGAGTGGGCACGGTGACGCACCCGAGTGGCCGCAGTGGCGCCCCGCCCGACGATTCGCGTTTGACGGCTTCCCGGAAGGGCTAGGTTCCGCTACATGGTCTCCGAGCACGCTGCCCAGGTTCTCGTCGCGTCCAACCGCGGCCCGGTGTCGTACGCGCTGAGCGAGGACGGCTCGCTCACGTCGAAGCGGGGCGGGGGCGGTCTCGTCTCCGGGCTGAGCGCCGTCGACGACAAGCTGTGGGTGTGCGCGGCCCTGGGCGACGGCGACCGCGAGGCGGTCCGGCGCGGGGTCGCCGAGCCGGGCGTACGGATGCTCGACATCGACGCCGACGTGCACGCCGACGCGTACAACGGCATCGCGAACTCCGTGCTCTGGTTCGTCCACCACCTGCTCTACCAGACCCCCGTCGAGCCGGTCTTCGACGCGGAGTTCCGGCGCCAGTGGGCCTCGTACGAGGCGTACAACCGGGCCTTCGCCGAGGCGCTCGCCGAGGAGGCGGGGCGGGGCGCCGCCGTCCTGGTGCAGGACTACCACCTCGCGCTGGTCCCCGGCCTGCTCCGGGAACTCCGCCCCGACCTGCGCATCGGCCACTTCTCGCACACCCCGTGGGCCCCCGTCGACTACTTCCGCCTGCTGCCCGACGACATCGGCGAGCAGCTGCTGCGCGGCATCCTGGGCGCCGACCGCGCGGCGTTCCTGACCCGGCGCTGGGCGGACGCCTTCGTCGGCTGCTGTACGGAGATCCTGGGCGGCACGGGCCGCACCCGCATCGGGGTGCACGGACTCGGCGCGGACGCGGACTTCCTGCGGCGGCGGGCGCACGAGGCGGACGTGGACGAGCGGATGGCCGCGCTGCGGAAGCAGGTGGGCGGCGACGGCGACCGCAGGACGATCGTCCGGGTGGACCGTACGGAGCTCTCCAAGAACATCGTCCGCGGCCTGCACGCCTACCGCGCCCTGCTCGACGAGCGCCCCGAGTGGCGCGAGCGGGTCGTCCACGTCGCCTTCGCCTACCCCTCCCGGCAGGACCTCGCGGTGTACCGGGAGTACACCGCGGCGGTGCGGACCCTGGCCGACGAGATCAACGCCGCCCACGGCACCCCCGGCTGGACCCCGGTCGTCCTCCACGTCAAGGACGACTTCGCGCGCTCGCTGGCCGCCTACCGGCTGGCGGACGTGGCGCTGGTCAACCCGATCCGCGACGGCATGAACCTGGTCGCCAAGGAGATCCCCGTCGTCTCCGACCACGGCTGCGCGCTGGTGCTGTCCCGGGAGGCGGGGGCGTACGAGGAGCTGGGCGCCGACGCGATCGTGGTGAACCCGTACGACGTGACCGCGACGGCCGACGCCCTGCACGAGGCGCTGTCGATGGAGAGCGGCGAACGGGCCGGACGCACCGAGCGGCTGGCCGCCGCGGCGACCGCGCTGCCACCGCAGCAGTGGTTCCTGGACCAGCTGGAGGCGCTGCGCGGCTGAGCCGCGTACGGCACTCAGCCGCAGGGCGGGCGGGACGCCGGGCGGCGACGCGGACGGGGAGCGGGCAGAGGCGGCCGGAACGCGGACGGAAGCGGGCAGGCGCGCGGCCGGGAGCCCCGCTACAGGCGCTGTGCCAAGGCCGCCAGATAGCCGACGACGGCCTCCGGGCCCGGCAGCGACAGGTCCGCCCGTTCGGCCAGTTCGGGCACCTCGGCGCTGCCGCTGCACACCAGCAGACCGGGGATGCCGTCCGCGCCCTCGGTGCGGAGCCTCTCCACGGTCGCGTACGCCGCGAGGTCGCCGAGGTCGTCGCCCGCGTACAGCACGGACTCGGCGTCCAGCTCCCGTACGTACTCCGCCAGCGCGACCCCCTTGTCCATGCCGGGCGGGCGCAACTCCAGCACCAGGCGCCCCGGTTCGACGATCAGGCCGTGCCGGTCCGCCAGCTGCCCAAGGGGCCCGCGCAACGACTCGAAGGCGGCCTGCGGGTCCGCGGCGCGGCGGGTGTGGACGGCGAGCGCCTGCCCCTTCTCCTCCACCCATGTGCCGTGCAAGGAGTTGAACTCCTGGAGCACTCCGGGGAGTTCGGCGCGCACGGCGGCGACGCCGGGGTGCGGGGCGGGGGCGTGGACGGTGCCGGTGACGGCGTCCCAGCGCTCGGCGCCGTAGTGGCCGAGGACGACGAGGTGGTCGAGGCCCGGCACTCCCGCGAAGCCGCCGTGGCGGACCGCGACGCCGGCCGGGCGCCCGGTGATCACGGCGACCGAGGCGACCTTGGGGGCGAGTGCGGCGAGCGCGGGGACGGCGCCGGGGTGGGCGCGGGCCTGTTCGGGGTCCGGGACGATGTCGGCGAGCGTGCCGTCGAAGTCGAGAGCGACGACCGCACGGTCGGGCCGGGCGAGGATCGCGGCGAGGCCTTCACGGCCGGCCGGAGTGCTCGGGGCCGGCAGGAGGTCGGGGTGTCTGCCCATACGCCGACCCTATAGCGCACGGTGCTCCGAGGGGCCTCACAAGCCCGTCCCGGAGGGCCGAGGTGCCTAGGCGCCGAGGCGCTTCCAGGAGCGGCGGGTCCCGGCGGCGGCGGGCTCCGGGGGGGGGCGGGCTCCGAGGGGGGGCGGGCTCCGAGGGGGGGCGGCGGGACAGCGTCTCGGCAGCGCTCCCGGGGCGGGACAGCACCTCAGCGCCGGCGCCGCCTCGCGTCCCGTATCCGGCGCAGCCGATTCACCGTCACCGGGTCCTCCTCCAGCGCCCGGCGGTCCTCGATCAGGGCGTTCAGCAGCTGGTAGTAGCGCACCGGCGATATCCCCAGCTCCTCGCGGATCGCCCGTTCCTTCGCCCCGGGACCGGCCCAGGAGCGGCGCTCCAGGGCGAGCAGCGCACGGTCCCGGCCGGACAGCGCGTCGCCGGACGGCACGTCGCCGACCGCCGCATCGCCGGACGGCACGTCGCCGACCGGCACGTCGTCGTCGGGGCCTTTCTCGGGGACGGTCATATCAACCAACCTAATCCCCACCCCGGACACCGCCACCGGGTCCGCTGCCCGCCCCCCGCCCCGCACGCCTGTGCGCCCGCTACTCCGCGCTCTCCGCCCGCGTCGCCGCGCTGGAGATCGCGCCGAGCACGCTGCGGGGGCTGCCGCCGGGAGCGACCGCGTCGCCGATGTTCTTCTTGACGCCCTCGCTGACCTGGGCCCAGGACGTCTTGGCGAACGGGTAGAACTGCGAGTTCGGCAGCGCCGCCAGGAAGTCCCGCAGCGGCTTGTGCGCGGCGTCGCTCTCCATCACGGCGGACGCGCTGCCGGTCACCGGCAGCATGTCGTACTCGTCGGCGAAGGCCAGCACGTTCTTGTCGGAGTGCGCGTAGTCGAAGAACGTGCCGATCTGACGGCGGTGGCCGTTCTGCTTGAAGCCCATCATCCAGTCGGCGACGCCCATCGTTCCCCGGGTGGGGCCGTCGATGCCGGGCAGCGGCACCATGCCGACGTCGATGCCCTTCGCCTCGGCCTTCCGCATCAGCGTGGGGTGCCCGTTGAGCATGCCGACATCGCCCTTGGTGAAGGCCTCGAACGCCTTCGCCCGGTCGAGCTCGCGGGGCTCGACGGGGCCGGTGAGCCCCTTGCCGACCAGGTTGTCCTTCAGCCACTGGAGGGTGGCGACGTTCTTCTCGGAGTCGATGTTGTACGCGCCCACATCGTCCGTATAGCCGCCGCCCCCGCTGAGCAGCCACATCATGGTCTCGGCCTGGGACTCCTCCTGGCCGAGCGGCAGCGCGAACGGGTAGCTGACACCGCGCTGCTTGAGCGCCGAGGCGTTGCGCCGGATGTCGTCCCAGGTCTTCGGGGCGCCGAGACCGGCCTGCCCGAAGAGCTTCTTGTTGTAGAAGAGCAGCCGGGTACTGGCGACGAAGGGCAGCCCGTACTGCCTGCCCCGGACCTTGCCCGCCTCGCTCAGCACCGGAAGGAAGTTGGCCTGGGTGCGGATGGCGAGCATCTGGTCGGCGGTGTAGATCTTGCCGGACTTGGCGTAGTCGGCGTACGCCCCTATCTGGGCGATGTCCGGTGCCCTGCCCGCCTTCACCATCTCGGCGACCTTGCGGTCGACGTCCGTCCAGGGGTACACGCTGACGTCGACCTTGATGCCGGGGTTGGCCTTCTCGAAGCCCTCGGCGAGGACGTTCCAGTACTTCTCGGAGGTGTTGGCCGCGCTGGTGCCGTAATCGGCGGCCACCAGTTCGAGCGTGACGTCCCCCGAGCCGGAATCACCCCCGCACGCCGTCAACGCCGCGGTCATTCCGAATGCGGCCATCACCGCGGTCAGACCCATGAAGCGCCGCTGCACAGTCCCGCCCTCCCCATCGATTGCACGCGCTCGATCGCGTCGGTCACGGACATCGGCGCCTCGCGGCACCCCTGTCACATCGCACCGGCGTCCCGTTTGCTTTCGCGCCTCACCACGGCCGCGAATCCGGCACCCGCACGGACGCCATCCGGAAGAACAGCGATTTTCCACCATCTACGCCCAGGAGGTCTACACCACCGGCGTATCGCTTCGGCAACGCACACAAGGGGGACAACCCGGGCCGCCCTCACCAGTGATTTTGTATGGATGCGCAACAAACCACTCTAGTGGACTAGACCTATCGGGGGTCGGCGGGCGAAACTGTCTCCCGTGAGACATGTCATCGCCCTCGATGTGGGCGGCACAGGAATGAAGGCCGCGCTGGTCGGGACCGACGGCACGTTGCTGCACCAGGCCCGGCGGGCCACCGGGCGCAAGCGTGGTCCCGAGGCCGTCGTCGAATCCATCCTCGCGTTCGCCGCGGAACTGCGCGCGTACGGCGAGGAGCACTTCGGCGAGAGCGCCGTCGCCGCCGGGGTCGCCGTGCCCGGCATCATCGACGCCGAGAACGGGGTCCTGCTCTACGCCTCGAACCTGGGCTGGAGCAACGTACCCCTGCGCGCGCTGCTCGGTGAACGGCTCGGCGTACCCGTCGCGCTCGGCCACGACGTCCGGACCGGCGGTCTGGCCGAGGGACGCATCGGTGCCGGGCGGGGCACGGACCGCTTCCTCTTCGTGCCGCTGGGCACCGGGATAGCCGGGGCCATCGGGATCGCGGGCTCCATCGAGGCCGGTGCCCACGGCTACGCGGGCGAGATCGGCCACCTCGTGGTCCGGCCCGACGGCCCGCACTGCAGCTGCGGCCAGCGCGGCTGTCTGGAGACCCTGGCGTCCGCGTCCGCGGTGACCAAGGCCTGGGCCGCCGCGTCGGGCGATCCGGAGGCGGACGCGGCGGACTGCGCGAAGGCCGTCGAGGCGGGCGACCCCCGGGCGGAAAAGGTGTGGCTGGACGCGGTCGACGCGCTCGCCGCGGGCCTGGTCACCGCGCTCACGCTGCTGGACCCCAGCATGCTCATCATCGGTGGCGGTCTCGCCGAAGCCGGGGAAACCTTGTTCACACCACTGCGTGCGGCCGTCGAGGAACGTGTCACGTTCCAGAAACTGCCCCACATCGTCCCGGCGGCCCTCGGGGACACCGCCGGATGCCTGGGCGCAGGGCTGCTCGCCTGGGATCTACTCGCCACGGAGGTATCCGCCTGATGGCCGGACGCGCAGACAGCACAGTTCTCGCAGGGGCCCGGGTGGTACTTCCCACCGGGACCGTCGAGAACGGCCGGGTGATCGTCGAAGGCACCCGGATCTCCGGCAGCTCGCCGGAGGGCGCCCGGACCGTCGACCTCACGGGCCACTGGGTGGTCCCCGGATTCGTCGACATGCACAACCACGGCGGCGGCGGCGCCTCCTTCACCTCCGGCACCGTGGACGAGGTGCTCACGGGCATCCGTACGCACCGCGAGCACGGCACCACCACCCTGGTGGCCTCCACCGTCACCGGCGAGATGGACTTCCTCGCCCAGCGGGCCGGGATCCTCTCCGAACTGGTCGAGCAGGGTGACCTGGCCGGCGTCCACTTCGAGGGCCCGTTCATCTCCCCGTGCCGCAAGGGCGCGCACAGCGAGGAGCTGCTGCGCCACCCGGACCCGGCCGAGGTCCGCAAGCTGATGGACGCGGCACGCGGTACGGCGAAGATGTTCACCCTCGCCACCGAACTGCCCGGCGGCATCGAGTCCGTACGCCTGCTCGCCGAGCACGGGGTGATCGCCGCGATCGGGCACACCGACGCGACGTACGAGCAGACCGTGGAGGCCATCGACGCGGGCGCCACCGTCGCCACGCACCTCTACAACGCGATGCCCGCACTCGGCCATCGCTCCCCCGGCCCGATCGCCGCCCTCCTGGAGGACGAGCGGATCACCGTCGAGCTGATCAACGACGGTACGCATCTGCACCCGGCGGCCCTGGAGCTGGCGTACCACCATGCGGGCGCCGGACGCGTCGCGCTGATCACCGACGCGATGGACGCGGCCGGATTCGGCGACGGCCAGTACCAGCTGGGCCCGCTCGCGGTCGAGGTCAAGGACGGGGTCGCCCGGCTCGTCGAGGGCGGCTCGATCGCCGGCTCCACGCTCACCCTGGACACCGCGTTCCGGCGGGCCGTCACGATCGACCGGATTCCGGTGGACGATGTCGTGCGGTCCATCTCCGCGAACCCGGCCCGGCTGCTCGGCGTGTACGACCGGGTCGGCTCGCTGGACCCGGGCAAGGACGCGGACCTGGTGGTCCTGGACGCGGACTTCGCGCTGAAGGGCGTCATGCGCAAGGGCGAATGGATCATCAAGCCGCAGAACGGGTGAAACCACCCGCCCCGGCCGACAGGCCGAGCACGTAACGAAGAGACGGCGGTTGGCCCCGAGGACTGGGCCGACCGCCGCCTCTTTGGCATGATCGTCAAGGCTTGGCTTCACCGGAAGTAAGCGCGTTCTATCAAGGCACCAAAGGGCCGAGGCACCAAGGATCGGGGGGCGGCGCAGATGATCCTGACCGTCACGCTGAACACCGCGCTCGATGTGACGTACGCCGTTCCGGCGCTCGTCCCGCACACCAGCCACCGGGTGAGCGAGATATCGGAGCGCCCCGGCGGCAAGGGGCTGAACGTGGCCCGGGTGCTCGCCGCGCTCGGCCACGAGACGGTGGTCACCGGCTTCGCCGGCGGCCGCACGGGCGCGGTGCTGCGCGAACTCCTCGCGGGTACGGCCCCGGGGACGCCGCCCACCGGCTCCGCGGCCCCCGCCCCGCGCGACGCCCTGGTCACGGTCGCCGGGAACACCCGGCGCACGCTGGCCGTCGTCGACCGCTCGACCGGCGACACCACCCAGCTCAACGAGCCGGGACCGCAGATCGGCGCCGGTGAATGGGCCGCCCTCGTCGGAACGTACCGGGAACTGCTCACCGGAGCGGACGCGGTCGCCCTCTGCGGCAGCCTGCCGCCCGGGGTCCATGTCGGCGCGTACGCGGAACTGATCCGCCTCGGCCACACCGCCGGGGTCCCCGTGCTGCTGGACACCAGCGGCGAACCGCTGCGCCGCGGCATCGCGGCCCGCCCCGACCTCGTCAAGCCGAACGCCGACGAGCTGGCCCAGCTCACCGGCGCCCGCGAACCGCTGCGCGCCGCCCGTGACGCCCGTCGCCGCGGCGCCCACAGCGTCATCGCGTCCCTGGGGGCGGACGGCATGCTCGCCGCCACCCCCGACGGCGTCTGGCGGGCCTCCCCGCCGGCCGCCGTGCAGGGCAACCCGACCGGCGCGGGCGACTCGGCGGTGGCCGGACTCCTGTCCGGCGTCGCGGAGGGCCTCGGCTGGCCGGACCGGCTGACCAGGGCGGTGGCACTGTCGACGGCGACCGTGCTGGCCCCGGCGGCCGGGGAGTTCGACGGCCCGGCCTACGCCGAGCTGCTGCCGCGCGTCGGCATCGAACGTCTCGCACCCGCGTCCTGAACCGCGCGGACCGGACGACGCGGGCCCGGACGTACGCGGGCCCGGACGACGCCGGGGGCGCGACGCGGGAGTCCAGCACCACTCAGCACAACAGCAAGCAGGGGGCATCATGCCGCTCGTCAGCACCGGTGAACTCGTCTCGGCCGCACAGGCCGAGGGTCGCGGGATCGCCGCCTTCAACGTCATCACGCTGGAGCACGCCGAAGCCATCGCGACGGGGGCGGAGCGCGCGGGTGCGCCCGCGATCCTCCAGATCTCCGAGAACGCCGTGAAGTTCCACGGCGGCCGGCTCTCCGCCGTCGCCGCCGCGGCCGCCGCCGTCGCCCGCGCCTCCACCGCACCGCTCGCCCTCCACCTCGACCACGTCGAGTCCGTCGAGCTGCTGCACCGGGCGCACGGGGAGGGCTTCGGCTCGGTGATGTTCGACGCCTCCAAGCTCCCGTACGACGAGAACGTGAAGGCCACCGCGGAGGCCGTCCGCTGGGGTCATGAGCGCGGCCTGTGGATCGAGGCGGAGCTGGGCAAGGTCGGCGGCAAGGAGGGCGAGGCCCCGCTGGACGCGCACGCCCCCGGTGTACGCACCGACCCGGCCGAGGCCGCCGCGTATGTCGCCGGCACCGGGGTGGACGCCCTGGCCGTGGCGGTCGGCTCCTCGCACGCGATGACCGAGCGCACCGCCGCCCTGGACCACGCCCTGATCACCCGTCTGCGTGACGCGGTCCCGGTCCCCCTGGTGCTGCACGGCTCCAGCGGGGTCCCCGACGCGGAGATCCGGCAGGCGGTCACCTCGGGCATGGTCAAGATCAACGTGGGCACGGCCCTGAACACCGCGTTCACCGGCGCGGTACGGGCGTACCTGGCCGAACACCCGACGGGCGTGGACCCCCGCAAGTACCTCGTCCCGGCCCGCGAGGCGATGGCCGGGACGGTGGCGGGCTTCCTGCGGCTGACGGGCTGACGGTCAGCCGGACCGACGCCCACTGGGCCGCTGCCGCAGGGCGGGAAACGGGGCAGCGCGGGAAACCGAGCGGCGCCGCCCCGGTCCCGTCCCGCAGCGGTCGTCTCCGCTGTGGTACGGGCGCCGGAGGCGGCGCCGCCGAACGCTCTGAACGCTCCGGATCACGCCTTGGGCGGGGTGACCTCGACCCAGTCCAGGATCACGTTGCACTGGTTGCCGTCCTCGCACGAGATCTTGATCTCGTTGTCACCCTTCTGGAGGGTGACCGGCGCCCAGGTGGTCTGCCAGTTCTTCTCCCACTCCGGGTCGGAGGACTTGATGAAGTTCTTCAGTCCGATCGGCTGGGAGTTCGCCTTGCCGTTGACCGTGAGGGTGGCGAAGGCGTCGACCGCCGGAATCGCGTAGCGCACGGTCAGGGCGTACTCACCGGAGTCCGGCATGTTCGCCTTCCAGGTCGCCGAGGCGCCGACCTGGTTGAAGCCCGAGATGTAGGCGCCCTCGGCACCCTGCGCGCCCTTGACCGTCTTCTCGGTCACGGCCGATCCGCCCAGCGTCAGCGTCGCCGCGTCCTGCTTCGGCAGCTCGGCGGGCGCCTCCGGCTTCTTGGACTTCTCGGCCTTCGGGGACTCCTTGACCTCACCGGCGGGCCCCTGCGTCGTCCCGGCCTCGTTCTTCTTCTTGTCGCCGTTGTCGCCGTTGACCAGGGCGACGCCGATACCGATGAGCACGACCGCGACCACGGCGACCGCCGCAATCAGCAGGGCCTTGGTGTTGGGGCCGCCCCGGCCGGGACCGCCGTTCCTGCCGCCGCCGTTGCCGCCCTGGCGCGGGACCTGCGCGGTGGGTCCGCCACCGGGATAGGTCTCGGGGGCCGCGTACTGCCCGTTCGGCTGACCGTACTGCGGGGGCTGCTGGCCGTACGCCTGCTGGTGCGGAACCTGCTGCCCGTACTGGCGCTCGCCGACGGTCCGCACCTGGTTGTACGAGGTTCTGGGCACGCCGGGCTGCGCGGCCGGACCGGGGTAGCCGTAGCCTCCCTGTCCGGGCGGCTGGGCGCCTGCCGCTTGTCCGTCCGCGTACAGGTAGCCGAACGGATCGTCGTCCTCGGGCTTGCTCGCGCCGTTGTTTCCGGCCGTCATCCCTGGGTCACTCCTCACCATGTCGCCAGCCGTCGCCGACCGGCCGAGCCTACCTTGAACGGAGCACCCGCCGAATTTCCCGTGACCCTTCCGGTACGGCGGCACGAGCGGGTGCGGAGCCCGGGAGAAACCGTTCCGTGAACGTCATCCGGCCCTGCGGTGAACCTTCGACCGGGACCGCTTCTCCACGTACATCCGCTGGTCCGCGGAGCGCAGGACCTCTTCCACCGTCATGCCGCACTCGGCCCATCCGATGCCGAAGCTCGCCCCGACCCGGACCGCTCTGCCGTCCACCCGGATCGGCGGGATGATGGCGTTCCGCAGGCGTACGGCCAGGTCGGCGGCGTCCGCCGCGCCGAGTCCGTCCGCGAGCACGACGAATTCGTCACCCCCGAGCCGCGCGACGGTGTCCCCGTCGCGCACACAGGTGGTGAGCCGCCGGGCCACCTCGATCAGCACGGCGTCCCCCGTGTGATGCCCGAAACGGTCATTGATGGACTTGAAGCCGTCGAGGTCGCAGAAGAGGACCGCGAGCCCCTTCGCCCCGTCGTCCTTCTCCTCGTCCGGAGCCGCCGTGTGCACATGGTGGTCGTACGGGCCGACCCCCGGCACCGGGTCCGACTCGTAGCCGTCGGGCTGGAAGCCCTGCGCCCGGGAGGACTCGACGTCTCCGTACGCCGCGTCCAGCGCCTCGATCGCCGTGGTCGCGGTGGAATGCGGACGCTCGCAGATCCGGGCGCTGAGCCGGGACCGGAGCTCGGCGCTGTTGGGCAGCCCGGTGAGCGCGTCGTGCGAGGCACGGTGCGCGAGGTTCAGCTCATTGCGCTTGCGCTCCTCTATGTCCTCGACATGGGTGAGGAGGAAGCGGGGGCCGTCCGCGGTGTCGGCGACGACGGAGTTGCGCAGCGAGACCCAGAGGTACGTGCCGTCCCTGCGTCCGAGCCGCAGCTCGGCCCTGCCCCCCTCGGCCGACGTACGCAGCAGGGTGCCGATGTCCTCGGGGTGGACCAGGTCGGCGAAGGAGTACCGGCGCAGCACGGAGGCGGGACGGCCCAGGAGGCGGCACAGGGCGTCGTTCGTCCGCAGCAGCCTGCCGTGCTGGTCCCCGCCCATCTCGGCGATCGCCATCCCGCTGGGGGCGTACTCGAAGGCCTGGCGGAACGACTCCTCGCTGGCCCGCAGCGCCTGCTGCTCCCGTTCGAGTCTGACCAGGGCGCGCTGCATATTTGCTCGGAGGCGAGCGTTACTGATCGCAATCGCCGCCTGTGATGCATACATCTGGAGGGCTTCGCGCCCCCAGGCGCCGGGGCGGCGCCCGTTGCGCGGGCGGTCGACGGATATGACGCCGAGAAGATCCTGCTTGCCGCCGGACGCGTACATCGGGGCGTAGAGCCGGTCCAGGGGGTGCCACTCGTCCTCGAAGCGGGGCTCGGGGCCCTCGGTGTGCCACTGCGGTACGTCGTCGTCGAGGAGGACCCAGCCCTCGGTGTGGGGTATGAACCGGAGTTCGTCCCAGGCCTCCCCCATGGTCAGCCTGCGCTCCCAGGAGGCGCGGGAGCCGACGCGTCCGGTGATCAGGGCTTCCGCGGCGGCGTTGCCCGCGAAGGCGGCGATGACGAGGTCGCCGTCGGGCCGGACGAGGTTCACACAGCCCAGTTCGTAGCCGAGACCGGCGACGATGCCGTCGGCCACGGTCTGCAGCGTGTCCGCCAGACTCCGCGCCGTATTGAGATCAGCGACGGCCTGGTGCAGCTGCCGCATGGTCGCAAGACGAACGTACGGTTCCGACTCGGCCTCCATTGCTCGCACTCCCCGAGACCTCGACAGCAACTCCAGGTTTCATATCGACGTACTTGTTGTAGTGTCACGCTCACTGAATCACAGTGAGCTGTGCACTCGGTACACAGGGTCAACAAATACTGGACTCTGTGACTCAAGTCACAACAGGTGATGAAGGGTTCCCAGTGACTCCCCGGACCCTCTCATCGTTTTCTTGAACGCAAATCTGTACGTTGCACAGACCCCCGGCACAGACCCCCCGCTCCGGCAGCGTGCCCCCGACGGCCCCCTCCAGTCCTCGTCGTTCCGGAGTCCTAGGACCCGGCTGGTCCCCTGGCCCGATGCGGCCGTCCGGCGCCCGCGGCTAGCGTGCACGGTGTGTTGCAGACAAAGCCCCCTTCCCCGCGCCCCGAACCCGTCCCCCATGCTGAGGGGGTGAGCAACGACGAGTTCCGTGCCGCCCTCGCGCGGCTGGCCGCAGGAGTGGTGCTGGTCACCGCGCAGGAGCCACCGCTCGACGAGCACGGCCGGGGCGAGGACGTCGGGATGACGGCGACCGCCTTCATGTCGGTCTCCCTGGACCCGCCGCTGGTGATGGTGAGCCTGCGCAACGACTCCCGGATGGACGACCTGCTGGCGGAGCAGCCGCTCTGGGCCGTCTCCGTACTGGCGGGCAGCCAGCGGCACATCGCGGGCCGGTTCGCCATGAAGGGCCGGATCAGCGACCGGCTGCTCTTCGAGGACATCCCCTACGTCCGGGGAGAGGTGACGAACGCCCCCCTGGTCGGCGGAGCGCTGGCGACCCTGGAGTGCCGTACGGAGCAGCGCGTCCTGGCCGGTGACCACACGCTGGTGATCGGACGGGTGATGACGGCGGCCCTGCCGAGCGCGGACGGCGACCCGCTGACGTACTTCAGGGGGCGCTACCGCCAGCTGGACTGAGGGCCGACGGGCTGAGGCCTGGCCTGGCCTCCGCTGAGGCCGGGCTGAGGCCCGAGTGGCGGCCTCGCTACCAGTCGCGGCCCGAGTGGCGGCCTCGCTACCAGTCGAGGCCCGAGTGGCGGCCTCGCTACCAGTCGCGGCCCGAGCGCCCGCGCTTCGTGTCCCCGCGCTGCTTCTTCTCCCGCAGCCTGCGCTCATTGATCCCGCGCGGGATCCTGCTCTTGCGGCGCGGCTTGGGCGGCGGCGCCGTGGCCTCGGCGAGCAGGGAGGCGAGCCGTACGGCGGCCGTCTCACGGTTGCGCCACTGGGAACGGTGCTCGGAGGCCCGTACCGCCACCACGCCGTTGACCAGCCGGCCCGCCAGCCGCTCCAGCGCCCGCGCCTTCCACACCTCGGGCAGCGCCTCGGTCGCCGCCAGATCGAAGCGCAGCTCCACCTGGGAGTCGCTGGTGTTGACGTGCTGACCGCCCGGCCCGGAGGACCGCGAGAAACGCCACATGAGCTCGGCCTCCGGCAGGGAGACCGAACCGCGGATGACATAGGGCCCGGACATGACACCCATGTTCCCCGCCCCGCGGCCCGTACGTCACCTTCTTTTGCCATACGCGTGCGACGCATTGCGTCGGAACCTCGGCAAAGAAAGTAAAGGGACCAGGAACCTCGTGGTCCATTGCCTGCGTTATGACGGGTGACGGTAGCTTTCGTGATGGCACGAAGCCCGTACACGACGAGGAAAGGGACTTCCCATGGCAGTAAGCCTGTCCAAGGGCGGCAACGTCTCGCTCACCAAGGAGGCACCGGGCCTTACCGCCGTCACGGTCGGCCTCGGCTGGGACGTCCGCACCACCACCGGCACCGACTTCGACCTCGACGCCTCGGCGATCGCGGTCAACCCGGCGGGGAAGGTCGTCTCCGACGGCCACTTCGTCTTCTTCAACAACAAGTCGACGCCGGACCAGACCATCGTCCACACCGGTGACAACGTCACGGGCCAGGGCGAGGGCGACGACGAGCAGATCAACGTCAACCTGGCGGGTCTGCCGGCCGACGTGGACAAGATCGTCTTCCCGGTCTCCATCTACGACGCCGAGAACCGCAGCCAGAATTTCGGCCAGGTCCGCAACGCGTTCATCCGCATCATCAACCAGGCCGGCGGCACCGAGATCGCCCGCTACGACCTGAGCGAGGACGCCGCCACCGAGACCGCCATGGTCTTCGGCGAGCTCTACCGCAACGGTGCCGAGTGGAAGTTCCGCGCCGTCGGCCAGGGCTACGCCTCCGGCCTGCGCGGTATCGCCCAGGACTTCGGCGTCAACCTCTGACGCGTTCCTGACCATTCCACGGGAGCCCCCGGCCACCACCCCGGCCGGGGGCTCCCGTGCGCCGTCGGTGCCGGCGGCGGGGGCGCGTGCCATCGACGCCGGCGGGGAAAGCGCGTGACGTCGGCGACGACGGCGGGAGCCCGTGGGCGGCGCGTAGGGTGCGCCGCATGATCATCGAACCGCTGGGTCTCGGCGCGGGGCCCCACGACATCCCCGGTCCGCTGCTCACCGAACTCACCGCGCTCTACGCGTCCAACCGGGCGTTCCAGCAGTTGAGCGGCGACTTCCCGGACCCGGACGACATCCGCCCCGAGCAGGTCGCCGCCGCACTCGCGGACGAACTGGCCCACCCCGACGCCGAGGTGCTGCTCGCCCGCGCGGAAGGCGCCCTCGTCGGCGTCGCCGTGACGCTCGCCCACCATCCGGACCCGGCCGACCCGGACCCGTGGATCGGGCTCCTGATGGTCGACGCCGGGCAGCACCGCTCCGGGTACGGGCGCCAGTTGGCCCGGCTCGTCGAGGACCGCTTCCGCGCGGCGGGGCGCGACGGCGTACGGATCGCGGTCCTGGAGAACAACCCCCGGGCGCTCGCCTACTGGACCGCGCTCGGCTACGAAGTCATCGGTCATCGGCCGGACCGTCAACTGGGCCGCCCCTGCACGATCCTGCGCACATCGCTGCACCCTCCCAAGTCCACCGAATAACGGACACACAGGTACCCCAGTCGGACAAGAACTGGTCAAAAACTTGTGAGGCAATTGTCAGCACACCGTCAAAGACGGTCATTCGGTGGCACGCTCTCCGCTCGTAGTCCCCCCACAGGACGACCAACGGAGAACACACATGAACCCCCACATGAACACCCGTCGTGCCGCGGCACTCGCGGCGGTCGCCGCCATGGTGGTCGCGGGCGTGCAGGCAGGTTCGGCCGTCGCCACTCCCGGCGACAGCGACTCCTCGTCGCGTACGGCCTCCGTCTCCGCCTCCGCGCTCGGCGTGAACACCGCGGCGCAGCGCGGCACGGCCATCAAGTCCGCCCAGGCGGACGCGGCTTCGGCGGCCGAGGCCCTCGGACTGGGCGGCCGGGAAAAGCTGATCGTCCGTGATGTGATCAAGGACGCCCAGGGCACGGTGCACACCCGCTACGAGCGCACCTACGCCGGACTGCCGGTCCTCGGCGGCGACCTGGTCACCCACGTCGCGGGCAACGGCAAGCTCAAGAGCGTCGACAAGGCGACCAAGGCGCCGATATCGGTGCCGTCGACCACGCCGAAGGTGAAGAGCGCCGCAGCCGCGCGCAAGGTGATCTTCGCGGGCAGCGGCAAGCCCGTCCTCGCGTTCGAGACCGTGAAGACCGGTGTGCAGAAGGACGGCACGCCCAGCAAGCTGCACATCATCACGGACGCCATCACCGGCAAGAAGCTGCACTCCTTCGAGGCCATCGAGACCGGCACCGGAAACAGCCAGTACAGCGGTGAGGTCGAACTGACCACCACCCAGGGCGACTCCGGTTTCGAGCTCACCGACGGCGAGCGCGGCGGCCACAAGACGTACGACCTCAACCAGGGCGAGAGCGGCACCGGCGACCTCGTCACCGACGACGACGACACCTGGGGCGACGGCACCGGCAACGACCGCCAGACCGCCGCGGTCGACGCCCACTACGGCGCCGCGAAGACCTGGGACTTCTACAAGACCGCGCTCGGCCGCGACGGCATCGCGGGCGACGGCAAGGCCGCCTACTCCCGGGTCCACTACGGCGACGCGTACGTCAACGCGTTCTGGGACGACAGCTGCTTCTGCATGACGTACGGCGACGGGGCCGACAACAAGAGCGCCCTCACCGCCATCGATGTCGCCGGTCACGAGATGAGCCACGGTCTGACCGCGGCCACCGCCAACCTGGACTACTTCGGCGAGTCCGGCGGCCTCAACGAAGCGACCAGCGACATCCTCGGCACCTCGGTGGAGTTCTTCGCGGACAACACCACGGACGCCGGGGACTACCTCATCGGCGAGAAGATCGACATCAACGGCGACGGCACCCCGCTGCGCTACATGGACAAGCCCAGCAAGGACGGCGGCTCGGCCGACTACTGGGACGCCGGCGTCGGTGACCTGGACGTGCACTACTCGTCCGGTGTCGCGAACCACTTCTTCTACCTGCTGTCCGAGGGCAGCGGCGCCAAGACGATCAACGGCGTCGACTACGACTCCCCGACCGCCGACGGCTCGACGGTCACCGGTATCGGGCGCGAGAAGGCCTACCAGATCTGGTACAAGGCCCTTTCCGTCTACATGACGTCCTCCACCGACTACGCGGGCGCGCGCGTCGCGACCGAGAAGGCGGCGACCGACCTGTTCGGCGCGGACAGCGCCGAGCTCAAGGCCGTGGGCGACGCGTGGACCGGCGTCAACGTCAAGTGAAGTGAAGCGGGACGGTCAGCGGCTGTTCCACGGCTGCTGAGTGAGTGACATGCGGTGGGAGCCGGTCAGCCCTCGGGCGGCCGGCTCTCGCCGTACAGCCAGGTGTCCCACAGCTCCGTCAGGTCCTGGCCGCTCTCCTCCTCCACGTACGCGGTGAAGTCCTCGGTGGAGGCGTTGCCGTGCCGGTGGGCCTTCGCCCACCCGGCGATCAGGTCGAAGAACGCCTCGTCGTCGTCCAGGGCCAGCCGGATCTCATGGATGACCATCGCCCCGCGCCCGTACACCGGCGGCTCGGAGAGATCGGCGGCGGACGGCGGTTCGGCGGGCGGGAAGGCCCAGTTGTCGTCGTCCTCGAAGGCCTCGTCGAAGCTGTCCTGAGCCGGGATGTCCTCGTAGTCCTCCAGCCAGATCCACTCCGCGTACGTCGCGAAGCCCTCGTTCAGCCACATGTCCTGCCAGGTCCGGGGCGTGACGGAGTTCCCGAACCACTGGTGGGCCAGCTCATGGACGAGGAGCCCGGTGTCGGGCGGACCCGGGAAGTACGGCCGGTTCTGGGTCTCCAGGGCGTACCCGGCGTCGTCCCGGCGGTCGATGACCACGCCGGTGGAGCCGAAGGGGTACGGGCCGAAGTTCTCCGCCCCCCACTCCATGACCTCGGCGAGCCGGCCCAGGGCCGGGGCGCTCGCCTCCGCCACCTCCGGGTCCACGGCCGTGAACACCGCGACGCCGTCCGCGGTGACGGACTCCTTCGTGTCGAACTTCCCGATGGCGACGGTGGCCAGATAGCTCGCCATGGGCTCGGGTGTGTGCCAGCTGAACGTGGTGCGGTCCCCGGCCGTGCGACGTGAGGTCAGTTCCCCGTTGGAGACGGCCGTCAGCCCCTTCGGCACGGTGACCTCGATGTCGTACGAGGCCTTGTCGCTCGGGTGGTGGTTTCCGGGGAACCAGGCCGGGGAACCGGCCGGTTCGCCCAGCGCGACCGAACCGTCCGCCGTCCGCAGCCAGCCCTCCTCTGACCCGTCCGCGTCGGTGATGGTCAGCGGGGAGCCCGAGTAGCGCACGACCGTACGGAACGTGCGGCCCTTGCGCAGCCGGTCCTCGACAGCGGCGGCCGGACGCAGCGTCAGCTCCTTGCCCGCGCGGTTGACGGCGGCCGGGTGCCCCTCGACGGTGACGCTCTCCACATCGAGCCCGGCGAGGTCGAGGTGGAAGGCGCTGAGGTCCTGGGTGGCGCGGGCGGTGATCTCGGCCGTCCCCCGAAGCCGGTGGGCGACGGGGTCGGCGTCGAGCGTCAGGCCGTAGTGGGTGACGTCGTAGCCGCCGTTGCCGAGTCTGGGGAAGTACGGGTCGCGCAGCCCGGCGGCGCCGGGGGTGCCGGTCACCCCGCCGCCGCCTCCCGTGCACGCCGAGCCGAGGAGGGCGAGCGCGAGCGTCAGCGCGACGACGGGCATGGTGCGTCGTACGGGGGTTCGCCGCCCTGCCGCGGGCTGCCCTGCCGAGAGCCGCCCTGCCGCGGGATGCCGGGCTGCGGGCTGCCGGGCCGGGGGTCGCCGTGCCGGTGTTCGCTGATCCACACCGATGATCCTATGTGCGGAATGTCGGAGTCGGCGGGCGGTCAGAGAACGGCGATGCCCAGGGGACGTTCACCTGCGTCGATCCGGACCGGTGCGGCGTACCCGTCCCCGTCGTCGTGGAGGTCGACGACGGTGATGCCGTTCCAGTAGCCGTCGCGGGTGAAGCCTCCCGTGACGTACGCCGTACGGCCGTCCCGCGACACCGCCACGTCCTCGTGCGGTCCCTCCAGCGGAACGACGCGCTCCTCGCCGTCCGGGGTGCGGACGGTGAGGGAGGGGGCCTCGTCATCGGCGGCGATCGGGCCGGTGCCGACGACGAGGAGAGTGCCGTCGGGGGCGAGCGCCGCTCCGTGCTGGTGCGTGTCGGCGGTCATCCGCTCGATCCGCACCTTGCCGGTGCGCGGGTCCAGGACCGCGAGCCGCTCGCCCTCGAAGGGCAGGAGCAGCTTTCCGTCCGCCGGGCGTACGACGGCGTAGTGCGGCTTCAGCCAGGAGCCGAGACCGCCCTCGGTGCCGTACGGGGCGACCTCCATCCGCCGCGGCTCCAGCGTCCCCGTGTCCACCGCCGTCACATCGAAGGAGTCGTGGCCGGTGGCGTACACCTCACGGCCGTCGGGCGAGACGTCCACGTCGAAGGGGCGGCGGCCGACGGGCACGGTGGCGGTCACCTCGCGGGTCGCGGTGTCGATGATCTCCAGCGTCCCGTCGCCGCCGGGGACGTTGACGCCGACGTAGATGTGCCTGCCGTCGGGGGCGAGGGCGATGCCCATGCCGCCGCCCCGGTATTCGCCGGTCGTGGCCGGGCCGCTCTCCGTCTCGTACGGGACGAGGGCCGACCGGGTCCGGGTCGCGGTGTCGATGACGGCGACCCCTTCCGCGGTCGCCACCCAGGCCCGCCCGTCCTCACCGACGACGAGCCCGTACGGGGCGGTGCCGGCCTTCACCTCGGCGATCGGGCCACGGCCCCCGCCGGGCTCCGGGTCGACGAACGTCACGGTGTCGCTGCCGAAGTCGGCGACGAGGAGGGTGCCGCGCGGGGTCCTGCCGGGTCCGTCCGGGGCGGGCGAGGCGGGCGAGGCAGGCGAGGCGGAGTCCTTCGCCGCACCGGACGAGCCGGCCGCCGAGCCGGGTGCCGTGTCGCTCGCCCTGTCGCTCGCCGAGTCGTCGGCCGTACCCGTCGCGTCCGTCGCGCATCCGGCGAGCACGGCGGCGGCCGCGAGCGCCGGTACCGTCCGGCGGACGCCCTTCCGCGCGCTCCTCCGGGCGGTCTTCCGCGCGCCCTCCCCGGCGGTCCGCGCGCTCTCCCCGGTCACCGGTCGTCCCGGAGCAGTGCCACGATCTCCACGAAGCCGCGCCGCTCGGCGTGCTCCAGGGCGGTGACGCCGTCACCGTCCGGCAGACCGGGTGTCGCCCCGGCCGCCAGCAGCAGCTCCACGATCTCCTGGTGCGCCCGGCCGCCGTCACCGAGGATCACGGCTTCCAGCAGGGCGGTCCAGCCGAGCCGGTTGACGTGGTCGACGTCGATGTCCGTGGCCCGGAGCACCTCCCGTACGTACGCGACATGGCCGCGTTCGGCGGCGGGGATGAGCGAGATGCCGCCGAACCGGTTGCGCAGTGTCAGATCCGGATCCGCCGGAAGCAGCGCACGCAGCATCGCGACGCTTCCGGTCACACCGGTCGCCAGCCAGGGGCTGTCCTCGCGCCGGTCCTGGGCATCGGGGTCGGCGCCCGCCGCCACCAGCAGCCGGGCCGCCTCCACATGGTCGCCGAGGACGGCGAGGAGCAGCGGGGTGCGCAGTTCCTCGTTCCGGGCGTCGACGCGTGCGCCGCCCCCGATCGCGGTCCGCACTCCGTCGGTGTCGCCGGTGCGTGCGGCGGTGAGCAGGTCGTGATCGGGGGCGTTCATGCGTCTCTCCGTACGTACGTGGGTGCGGTTACTTGGCGAGTGCGGCGACGCCCGCCTCGGCGAACTTCTCGTCGAGGTCGCCGCTGGGGGCGCCGGCCACGCCGATGCCCGCCACCGGGGCACCCTTGACCTGCACCGGGGCACCGCCCGCGAGGAACAGGGTGCCAGGGATGTCCTTCAGGTTCGGGGCCTGCTCCAGGCGCTTGGCCAGCTCGGAGGTGGGCGCGTTCCAGGAGACGGCGGTGTACGCCTTCTTCACGGCCGACTCGGGGGACTGCGGGCCCGCGCCGTCGCCGCGCAGGGTCACGATGGTGTTGCCGTTGCGGTCGACGACGGCGACGGAGACGCGCTGGTTCTCCTTCTGCGCGGCGTCGAGGGTGGCCTGCGCGGCCTTGGTGGCGGCGGCCACGGTCAGGTGGGTGCTCTGCTGGAGGTTCCGGTCGGCGGTGTCGGCCTTGACGGCGGCGGCGGGGGCGGCGGCCGGAGTGGAGGCGTTCGCGGACATCGCGCCGAAGGTTCCGGCACCCAGGGCGGCGGCGGCAACGGCACCGGTCAGGACGCGGGTGCGCAGCGACATCTTCTTCATGGTGGGCTCCTTGGTGGTTCCGGTGGCCCCGGGGGCTCCGGTGGCTCTGCGGGGCGAGCGGGCCGGTCGCCGTTTCGCTCTGATGTCGATCCTCCGGCCGGATCCGGGCCCGCACCGTCGGCATACCGGCTGGAACGGACGCGCGGCTCGGCTGACGGCCCCATCGGCCGATCGGTTGATGCGGGGGTGGTCGCTTCGGGCCACCATGGAAAGGTCTGCGCAGGTCAGCAGAGGTCATCAGAGGCCGACGGAAGTCGGCGGAAGTCGGCAGGCCGTTCGCCGGATCCATCGCCATCGGCAGGAAGTGCGAGGTACGAGGTGCAGCAGCACGGCGAGCCGACGCCCCCCGGCCGGTACGCCGCCGACCCCGGCCCAGGCCCCGGCCCCGACGCCGACCGGTACGCCGCCGGCCCATGCCCGGACCCCGACGCCGGCCGGTACGCCGCCGGCCCCGACCCCGACGCGCGATGGCTCGCGTTTCTCATGCACGCCGCGTTCTTCCTGCTGCTCGGCGCCTCGCTCAGCCGGTTCCTGATGCGGCACCCGGGCGAGGACCGCACACCGTGGGTCATCGCGCTGTCGGTCACCCTCGCCGTGCTCTACCTTCTGGGCCCCGTCCTCGGCTCGCGCCCGACACCCCGCAGGCTGACCTGGCTCGGGGTCCTCGTCGTCGTGTGGATGGTGCTGGTCGTTCTCGCGCCGAGCTTCGCGTGGTGCGCGGTACCGCTGTTCTACACGGGGCTGCGGCTGCTTCCGCCGCGCGCCGCGATCGCCCTGGTCATCCTGCTGACCGCGTTCGTGGTCGCCGCGCAGCTGCGGCTGGCGACGGGCTTCGACCCGAATCTGGTGCTCGCCCCGCCCGCCGTCGCGGCCGTGGCCACCGCCGTCTTCGTCCATATGCGGCGTCAGGCCGTACGCCAACGGGAACTGGCCGCACGGCAGCGCGAACTGATCGACGACCTGCTGCGCACACGGCGCGAACTGGCCGCCACCGAGCGCCGCGAAGGCACCCTCGCCGAACGTCAGCGGCTCTCCATGGAGATCCACGACTCCCTCGCACAGGGCCTCTCCAGCCAGCAGATGCTGCTCCAGGCCGCCGACCGCACCTGGGACAACGACCCGGCCGCCGCCCGCCGGCACGTCCGGACGGCGACCGGCATCGCGGAACGCAATCTCGCCGAGGCCCGCCGCTTCGTCCACGATCTGGCCCCGGCCGACCTGGCGGAGGGCGGCGGCCTGGAGGCGGCCCTGTACGCGCTCGCGGCCCGTGAGACGGCTCAGGCGCAGGGCGCACTCGCCGTCCGCTGCCACGTGGAGGGCACCGCGCACACCCCGCTGCCGGACCGGGTGCAGTCGGCGCTGCTGCGGATCGCCCAGGGTGCCCTGGCGAACGTACGGGAGCACGCGGGGGCGACCGCGGCCGGGCTGACCCTGACGCACCTGGACGACCGGGTGGTCCTCGACATCGCCGACGACGGCCGCGGCTTCAGCCCGCCCGCTCCGGGGCTCCGCCCGCCGGCCGGTGTGCGCGGGCACGGGCTGCCCGCGATGCGGGCCCGGGTGCGGCAGCTCGGCGGAACGCTCACCATCGAGTCGGCACCGGGCGAGGGAACGGTGCTGTCGGCAGCGGTCCCCCTCACCCCCGTACCGCAGAACGCCCCGGAGGAATCCGCATGACCGCGACCGTACGCATCCTGCTCTGCGACGACCACGCCGTCGTACGCGCCGGGCTGCTCGCCCTGCTCGGCAGCGAACCGGACATCGAGGTCGTCGGCGAGGCGGGCAGCGGCGAGGAGGCCGTCGCCCTGGCCGCCGGACTCGCCCCGGACGTCGTCCTGATGGACCTCCAGCTGGGCGCGGGCATCGACGGAGTCGAGGCCACCCGCAGGATCGCCGCGGCCGGCTCCGAGCCGGGAGCCGGCACCGCGCATGTGCTGGTCCTCACGACGTACGACACGGACGCGGACATCACCCGCGCGATCGAGGCGGGCGCCACGGGCTATCTGCTGAAGGCCGAACGCCCCGAGGAACTGTTCGCCGCGATCCGCTCGGCGGCCCAGGGCCGCACGACGCTCTCCCCGCCGGTGGCCAGCCGGGTCATGGCCCGGATGCGCAAACCGCTGCCCACCCTCACCGAGCGCGAACTCGACATCCTGGGCCAGCTCTCGCAGGGGCTCGGCAACCGGGACATCGCCCGCGCCCTGTTCATCAGCGAGGCCACGGTCAAGACCCACCTGGGCCGCATCTACGACAAGCTCGGCGTCGACACCCGCGCGGGCGCGGTCGCCGTGGCGAAGGAACAGCGGCTGCTGCCGTAGGGGCTGTCCCGGTCGTGTCGGTCCCCCGTCATCGGGCATGACACCATCGACCACGTGCTCGACATCGGCTACTCCCTCTCCCGGCGCTTCCCGGACCCCCCGCAGACCGACTACCGCCGCGCGGACGTCCATGCCCTGCGGCACGATCTGTTCTCCGGTGACGTCTACCTCGCGGACACCAAGGCGGACCGTGAAGTATCCACAGCCTGGGGATGGGTTCCGGTGCTCGACTTCGCGTGGGCGCTGTGCGACATCGTCGAGCGGATCGACCAGGA
The DNA here is from genome assembly GCF_026341775.1 of Streptomyces sp. NBC_00654. Taxonomy (NCBI): domain Bacteria; kingdom Bacillati; phylum Actinomycetota; class Actinomycetes; order Kitasatosporales; family Streptomycetaceae; genus Streptomyces; species Streptomyces sp. NBC_00654. The sequence goes on from NZ_JAPEOB010000003.1 coordinate 1,000,169, forward strand.
CCCGCGGGGCAACCGCTCACACCGTGAGCAGTACGCCGAGCTGGACTTCACCGAGTCCACGGACCGCATGATGTTCGCGCGCCGTTTCGGCTGGGTCGACGTCGAGGCCGACTGGATGCCCGGCGACGAACCGCCGCTCACCTTCAGCCACTCCCTCCTGCGGCGCGAAGCCCGCGACTTCCTGCACGACCTGATCGCCGACCTGGGCGACATGCACGACGGGCTCACCGAGAACCCCGTGATCTGGGACCTCCAGGCACGCTTCCCCCGCCTGTGACCACCCGCGGGCCGCGCGACCGCCCGGCCCGCGGCGTCCTCACGCCTCCACCCGCACCCCGATCTGCGCGGCGAACGCGGGTGCCAGCTCCATCAGCTGAGCCGGGCTGATCACCGCACCCGCCAGCCGCTCCACACCCCGGGCGATATCCAGCTCCGCAACCGTCCGCAGGTCCACCGACTCCATCCGTACGGAGCTGAAGTCGGCCCGCTTCAGCACACAGTCCCGGAACTCCACCCGCACCAGCTGCGCCTCACCGAAGTCCGGCTCGGACAGCACACAGCCCTCGAACACGACGTCCTTCAGCCGGGCCTTCCGCAGATTCAGGTAGTCGATCTTCCCGCCGCGCACCACCACCCGCTCCAGCACCGCGCCGTGCAGCTGCACCCCGCCCAGCCGGGCGTCCACGATCTCCACATCCCGCAGCGAAGCCCCCGCGAGATCGGTGCCCACACCCCGTACCCCCGTGAGCACCGAGTCGATGAAGCGGGCTCTGACCAGCTCCGTACGGTCCAGGGCGCAGCCGTCCAGCGCGCAGTCCATGAAGCGGGCCCCCGGACCCGCTTCGTCGGCGAGGTCCACCGCCTCGAACCGCACACCGTCGTAGTCCCCGTCCGGCTCCAGCCCCACCCCGTCGTACGGAACGAGCGGCGGCAGCCGCACCTCCGGCCGACGCGCCGCCGTCAGGGTGTCCTTCTTGCCTCTGGTCCTGCCCGCACTTCCTGCCATGACCCCATCGTGACGCACACCACTGACAACGCCCGACCGGCAGGCGAACGGGAACCGGGTTGACCTCAAGAGCACTTGAGGTCACAGAGTGGGGAGCGCCCACAGCACACGACTCCGGGGAGACCACCATGCGAGCCATCCGCCTCCACGCCTTCGGCCCCGCCGACAACCTGGTCCACGAATGGGCCGAGGACCCCCTGCCCGGCCCCGGCCAGGTACGGATCGCCGTGGCCGCGGCCGGCGTGCACCTCCTCGACGCCGCCCTGCGCGAAGGCATGACCGGCCCGTACGCGGCCGCCGCGGAACTGCCCACGATCCCGGGCCGGGAGGTCGCCGGAACGGTCGAGTCGCTCGGCGAGGGCACCGACCCCGCGTGGCTCGGCAAGCGCGTCGTCGTCCACATCGGCATGGCCCCCGGCGGCTACGCCGAACTCACGGTCGCCGACGCCGACCGGCTCCACGAGATCCCGGCCGGACTCGACGAGGCCGCGGCCGTCGCCATGATCGGCACGGGCCGCACGACCCTCGGCATCCTCGCGTTCACCGAGCTGGGCCCGGACTCCGTGGTCATCATCCCCGCCGCGGCGGGCGGCATCGGCACCCTGCTCGTGCAGTACGCCAAGAACGCCGGAGCCACCGTCATCGGCCTCGCGGGCGGCCCCGCCAAGGTCGCCCGGGTCGAGGCCAACGGCGCCGACCTCGCCGTCGACTACACGCTCCCCGACTGGCCCGGCCGGGTCCGCGCCCACCTGGACAGGATCGGCCGCCGCGCCACCGTCGTCTACGACTCCGTCGGCGGGGTCACCGCCCGCGCCGCCGTCGACCTCCTCGGCACGGGCGGGGCGCACATCGTGTTCGGCTGGTCCGGCGAGGACCTCCACAAGGGCGGCCCGCTCACCTTCACCCCCGAGGAGATCGCCGAACGCGGCATCACGTCCGAGAGCGTGCTCGGCCCCGCCATGGTCCAGAAGGGCGGCGGACTGCGCGCCCTGGAGACCCTGGCCCTCGCCGAGGCCGCGGCCGGCCGGCTGCGCCCCTCCGTCCAGCGCTACCCGCTCGCCGAAGCGGCCGCGGCCCACCGCGCCATGGAAACCCGCGGCACGATGGGCAAGGTCGTCCTGGAACCGTAGAACCGGAACCCCGCGCACGCCCGCGCGCCGGCAACTCCCGCCACCGGTTCCCGACGTCGGTGCCCACCGCCGGCTCCCGACGTCAGCTCGCGCCGAGCTCCGCCAGCGCCCCGTCCGTCAGCCGGTACACCGTCCACTCGTCCTGCGGCCGCGCGCCCAGCGACTCGTAGAAGGCGATGGACGGGGCGTTCCAGTTCAGCACCGACCACTCCAGGCGCTCGTAACCCCGCTCCCGGCAGATCCGCGCCAGTTCCGTCAGCAGGGCCTTCCCATGACCGCCGCCGCGCCGCTCCGGACGTACGTACAGGTCCTCCAGGTAGATACCGTGCACCCCGCGCCAGGTCGAGAAGTTGAGGAACCACAGCGCGAATCCGACCACCTCGCCGTCGCCCCCACCGTCCGCCACCGCGACATGCGCGTACGCGGCGGGCCGGTCGCCGAACAGGGCCTCGTGCAACTGCTCCTCGGTGGCGTTCGCCTCGTCGAGGGCCTTCTCGTACTCGGCCAGTTCGCGCACCATGGCGTGGATGACCGGGACATCAGCGGGGGTAGCGGTACGAATCATGGGGGCAGCGTAAGCAGGCGCCCGCCCCGGCCCCCACCCCGGTCCGCCCCGTACCGGTCCGCCCGCTCCCCCGCCTACCCCCGGCGCGCCAGCAGCTGCCGGGCGATCTCCGCGTGGTCCCCGGACAGCCGCCGCTGCCCGCCCTCGATCGCCCACAGCCCGTTCTGCAGCACCCGGCCGAGCGTCCAGGCCCGCGCACGTGCCCGGTCCCGGTCCATGCCCAGCGCCTCCGTCAGCGCGTCGAACCGCCACCCCACCTCCGCCGCGTCGAACCGGTTGTCCAGCGCCGGGAACAGCTCGAAGCCGGGGTCCCCGGCCAGTGGTTTCGGGTCCAGCGCCACCCACTCGTGGGCCCGGCCCGTCTCCGCCCGGCCGGCCAGGATGTTGTCGTAGTGCAGGTCCCAGTGGAGCAGCCGGCCGCCCGGCTCGCCCGCCACCTCCCGTACCGCCGCCGCGCAGTCGGTCAGCAGCCGCCGCTCCGACTCCTCCGCCAGCGCCCCGACCGCCCCCGGCACCCGGTCCAGCATCCGCGCCGCGATCTGCCCGAGCCCCCGCAGCCCGTCCGGCGCCGGTACGGCGGTGAGCCGGGCCAGTACCTCCGCGAGGATCCGCACCGCCTCCCGCGCGTCCGCCACGGCCGACAGCGGGCGGCGCTCGTCCAGCCGCTCCAGCAGCAGCGTGCCGGTCACCGGGTCATGGCCGAGCAGCCCCACCGCCCCGGCCCCCGCCGCGCCCCACACCCGCAGCGCGACCGGCTCCCCCGCCGTCTCCTCGTCCGCGATCTGAAGCTTCAGCGCGGCCGGGCACCCGTCCGCCTCCCGCACCACGGGCAGCACCAGCGCGCACATGCCGGACATCGACGCGCCGTCCGGCCGCAGCCCCCACTCCTCCAGGAACCGGGCGGCCAGCCCCGGCAGCGCGGCGATGAACGCCCGCCCGGCCTCCCCGTTGTACGTGGACTGGGTATCGATCAGCTCATCCGGAATGTCGATCACGCTCGGGATCGTAGGCCGTGGGTCAATCGGCTATGCCCCGAAACCACCGGCCGGGCCACGGGCGGGCCGACGCCACCGACACCGCGGCCGCCCCCGGTGCGGGCCCCGGTCCCGCGAAGACCACCACCGCCCTCACCGCCGTGCGCCGCTGGGTCACCGGCGCCCCCGGCACGTACCTCTGGCTGACGGTCCTCTTCGTCACCACCGTCGTCATGCACCGGATGTCACCGGACTTCGAGGAGGACTTCCTGCGCCAGCGCTCGACCAACATCCACGAGCTGTCGCAGAACCCCGTCCGGGTCCTCGTCACCAGCGCCCTGTGGATCGACGGCGGGCGATGGCTCCCGTACGCCGTGCTGTTCACCGTCTTCCACGCCACCGCCGAACACTGGCTCGGCACCCTGCGCTGGCTCGGCGTGGCCGCCGCCGCCCACATCCTCGCCACCCTGGTCAGCGAGGGCGTCCTGGCCTGGGCGATCCGGCACGGGCACGCACCGCAGTCCGCGGCCAACACCCTGGACGTCGGAGTCAGTTACGCGCTCGCGGGTGTCGTCGCCGTCCTCACCTACCGGGTCCGTCCGCCCTGGCGGTACGTGTACGCCTTCGCCGTCCTCGTCTTCTACGGCATCCCGCTCGTCACCGGCCGCACCTTCACCGACCTGGGCCATTTCACCGCCGTACTGATCGGCCTCGCCTGCTACCCGCTGACCCGCAACCCGCCGGGTTCGCGTACCGCGCACAAGACGAGAACCCCTGTCGCGCAGTAACGTCCCGTCACACAGAGTCTCGGCGCACAGCGGACACCCCAGGGGCATCATGAGCACCGTCAGTACCGTCAACGGCGGCATATCGTTCTGGTACGCGCAGGAGGGCACTCCCGCCCCCCGCGAACCCCTGCCCGGCGACGCGACCGCGGACGTCTGCATCGTCGGGGGCGGATACACCGGACTCTGGACGGCGTACTACCTCAAGAAGGCCGTCCCCTTCCTCAACATCACCGTGCTGGAAGCCAGGTTCTGCGGCTACGGCGCCTCGGGGCGCAACGGCGGCTGGCTCTACAACGGCATCGCGGGGCGCGACCGGTACGCGAAGCTCCACGGCCACGACGCGGCGGTCCGGCTCCAGAAGGCGATGAACGACACCGTCGACGAGGTCATCACCGTCGCCGCCGACGAGAACATCGACGCCGACATCCACCGGGGCGGCGTCCTGGAAGTGGCCCACACACCGGCGCAGCTCGCCCGTCTGAAGGACTTCCACTCCGTGGAGATCGCGTTCGGCGAGACGGACCGCGTCCTGCGCGGCGCCCGCGAGACCGCCGAGCGCGTCAAGGTCACCGGAGCGGTCGGCTCCACCTGGACCCCGCACGGCGCGCGGCTGCACCCGGCCAAGCTGGTCAAGGGACTCGCCGACACCGTGGAGGCCCTCGGCGTCACGATCCACGAGTCGACGCCCGTCACCGAGATCAAGGCCAAGCACGCCATCACTCCGTACGGCACGGTCCGCGCGCCCTACATCCTGCGCTGCACCGAGGGCTACACGGCGAACCTCAAGGGCCAAAGACGCACCTGGCTCCCGATGAACTCCTCCATGATCGTCACCGAACCGCTGCCCGCGTCCGTCTGGGACACCATCGGCTGGGAGGGCCGCGAGACGCTGGGCGACATGGCGCACGCGTACGTCTACGCCCAGCGCACCGCCGACGGCCGTATCGCCCTGGGCGGCCGGGGCGTGCCCTACCGCTACGGCTCCGCCGCGGCGCGCGTCAACGACGCGGCCCGTACCCGGCCCGCCACCGTCGAAGCCCTCCGCGACCTCCTGGTCCGCTTCTTCCCCACCACGGCGGGCACCCGGATCGACCACACCTGGTCCGGCGTCCTCGGCGTCCCCCGCGACTGGTGCGCCACCGTCACCCTGGACCGCTCCACCGGCCTCGGCTGGGCGGGCGGCTACGTCGGTTCCGGCGTGGCCACCGCCAACCTCGCCGCCCGTACCCTGCGCGACCTGATCCAGCAGGACTCCGGCCAGGCGGGCCCCACCGAACTGACCGCCCTGCCCTGGGTCGGCCACAAGGTCCGACGCTGGGAACCTGAACCCTTCCGGTGGCTCGGCGTCCACGGCATGTACGCCGCCTACCGCGCCGCCGACCGCCGGGAGTCGGCCTCCCCGCGGCTCGCCACCGACCCGCTCGCCAGAGCGGCGGACCGGATCGCGGGACGGGGCTGAGCCGTGTCCGCGGCCTCCCGCCCGGACCGTCCGCGCCGGGCGGTGCGGGCCGTAGTCCGACGAGCCGTCACGGACCCCTCCCATCCACGCCAAATCACCTATATACAGCGCCGCGAAGAGCAGCAGGCTGGCGAAGGCGAACACATCGGCCGCGCCCGTCAGTTCGCGGTCCGCGACGGCCTGTTCGGGCGCCATGTAGGCGGGCGTCCCGATGATCATGCCGGTCCTGGTCAGCCTGCTCTGGTCGACCGCCCGCGCCACGCCGAAGTTTGATCGAGGAGGCCGAGCCGGAGCGAGGGACGACAGCTGCGGCGGTGCCCGCTCCCGCACCCGTCGCGCAACCCGGTCCGCCCGGGGCCGCCACGACCGGCAAGGCCGCCCGTGCGCCGCGCGAGCGCCGCACCCGGGTGCTGTTCGTCGCACTCCCCGTCGTGGTGACGGTGGGCACGACACTGACCCTGGCGCTCGGGCCCTACCGGATCGGCGCCCCGCAGGGCGCGGGCCCGGGCGGCTCGACACCGTCGGCCACCGCCGGTCCCTCCCAGTCCGCGGCGGGCGGCCGCGCACCGAGCACCATTGCCCCCGTCCCCCAGCCCCTCGGACGCCAAGCCGGGGGCGAGTTCCGCCACGCCGGGCGCCTCCTCCGGCGCACCGGAGGGCGGCGGCGCCAAGGACGGCGGCGGCGCGGGCGACGCCGGCCCCTCGGGCGGCTCCGGCAACGGCGGCGGCCCCTCGGGCGGTTCGGGTGACGGAGGCGGGTCCGACGGCTCAGGCGGTTCGGGCAGCTCCGGCGGGTCGGACGGTTCCGGCGGTGGACAGACAACCGCGCCCACGGGGCAGCGGTACCTGAAGAACGCGTCCATGAGCCGATGCCTCGCGGACTCCGCCTCGCCGTTCGGGGGCAGCGACGTACGCAACGAGGTGTGCGGTGAGCCGGCCCACAACGGAGTCACCCTGTACTACCGGTGGACGTACAAGGCCACATCCGACGGCATGTTCAAGCTCGTCAGCCAGGGCACCGGCAAGTGCCTGCGGGCGAACGGCCCGGCCGGGCTCTCCATCGAGACCTGCAACGGCTCCGAGTCGCAGACCTGGCGGATCGGGGCGACGCGGCCGAACGGCCACACCCTGATGAACGTGGCCGAGAGGACCTGCCTCCAGATGGCGAGCAGCATCGGATTCCTCACCACGACCTGCGACCCCTCGGAGCCCTCACAGCTCTGGCGCGGAGCCTGACCGCCGGCTCCCCACGCGGTGCCGCCACGCCCTCCGCGCCCGCCGGGGACAGCGCACACCAGCCCTGCGCCAGGGCGGTCAGTGCGGGGACGGTGGCGGTGGCGGTCATGTCGACGCGTCCCTCCGTACGAGCCCGGGAACTCGCGCTCCGGACCATGTTCCGGGACAGCCCCTCCGTCACACGCGATGAGACCTACGCCGGTATGCCGCGCTTGCGAATAGCCCGCGCATGCAATTATTGTGGTCGCTGGTAAGGCGCTCAACGCACCACTCCCCCCTCGCAGCACCGAGAAGAGAACGTCATGGACTCCACCCCCACCCCCACCCTCACCCTGAACAACGGCGTCACCATGCCGCAGCTCGGCTTCGGCGTCTTCCAGGTCCCCGACGAGGAGACCACCGCCGCCGTCGGCACCGCCCTCGAAGCCGGATACCGCAGCATCGACACCGCCGCGATCTACGGCAACGAGCGGGGAGTCGGCCGGGCGCTCGCCGAGTCCGGCCTCGCCCGCGACGAACTCTTCATCACCACCAAGCTCTGGAACGCCGACCAGGGCTACGACGCGGCGCTCACCGCCTTCGACGCCTCCCTCGACAAGCTGGGGCTCGACCACGTCGACCTGTACCTGATCCACTGGCCGACCCCCGCCCGGGACCTCTACACCGACACCTGGCGCGCCTTCGAGAAGCTGCTCGCCGACGGCCGCACCCGGGCCATCGGCGTCTCCAACTTCCAGCCCGCACACCTGGAGCGCCTGCTCGCCGACGCCTCGGTCGTCCCCGCGGTCAACCAGGTGGAGCTCCACCCGGGCCTCCAGCAGCGCGAACTGCGCGCATTCCACGCCCGCCACGGCATCGCCACCGAAGCCTGGAGCCCCCTCGCCCAGGGCGCCGTACTCCAGGACGAGGCGGTCACCTCGATCGCCGCCCGGCACGACAGGAGCCCGGCCCAGGTCGTCCTGCGCTGGCACCTCCAACTCGGCAACGTGGTCATCCCCAAGTCGGTCACCGAGGCCCGCATCCGCGAGAACCTCGACGTCTTCGGCTTCGAGCTCTCCCCCCGGGAGATGGACGCCCTCGCCGGCCTGGACCGCGACATGCGCACCGGCCCGGACCCCGACACCCTCAACTGACACCCCCGGCCGACCACCAGGCACACCGCACCCGCACCCGCCCAACAGAAAAGCCCAGCTCAGAGCGCATCTGAGCTGGGCTTTCGCGGAGCCCCCTGTCGGATTCGAACCGACGACCTACGCATTACAAGTGCGTTGCTCTGGCCAACTGAGCTAAGGAGGCGTGCCGGAGCAGTGTATCCAACGACGCGCGGGGACCGGACGAGATATTCCGGGTGACCAGGACTACTGACAGATTCGAAAACGCCAGGTAGCGTCACATCGGGCCCACTCAAGTGGACCAGACCACTCCTTACTCGGATCGTCCGGCACGTTCCTGCCGGTGGAGGAGAAGAATCAGCATGGCCAGTGTCACGTTCGACAAGGCGTCCCGCGTCTACCCCGGCTCCACGAAGCCGGCCGTGGACCAGCTCGAGATCGACATCGCGGACGGTGAGTTCCTCGTCCTCGTCGGTCCCTCCGGTTGTGGCAAGTCGACCTCCCTGCGCATGCTCGCGGGTCTTGAGGACGTCAACGGCGGCGCGATCCGCATCGGTGACCGCGATGTCACGCACCTGCCGCCGAAGGACCGGGACATCGCCATGGTGTTCCAGAACTACGCGCTGTACCCGCACATGTCCGTCGCGGACAACATGGGCTTCGCGCTCAAGATCGCCGGTGTGAACAAGGCCGACATCCGGGCGAAGGTCGAAGAGGCCGCCAAGATGCTGGACCTCACCGACTACCTGGACCGCAAGCCGAAGGCGCTCTCCGGTGGTCAGCGTCAGCGTGTCGCGATGGGCCGTGCCATCGTGCGTGAGCCGCAGGTCTTCCTCATGGACGAGCCGCTGTCGAACCTCGACGCCAAGCTCCGCGTCTCGACCCGTACGCAGATCGCGTCGCTCCAGCGCCGCCTGGGCATCACCACCGTCTACGTCACCCACGACCAGGTCGAGGCCCTCACCATGGGCGACCGGGTCGCGGTCCTCAAGGACGGGCTGCTCCAGCAGGTCGACTCGCCGCGCAACATGTACGACCGCCCGGCGAACCTCTTCGTGGCCGGCTTCATCGGCTCCCCCGCCATGAACCTGATCGAGGTCCCGATCACCGACGGTGGCGTGAAGTTCGGCAACAGCGTCGTCCCGGTCTCCCGCGAGGCGCTCACCGCCGCCGCCGACCGCGGCGACACGACCGTCACGGTCGGCATCCGCCCCGAGCACTTCGACATCGTCGAGCACGGTGGCGCCGCCGCGAAGTCGCTCACCAAGGACTCCTCGGACGCCCCCGCCGGCCTGGCCGTCTCGGTCAACGTCGTCGAGGAGCTCGGCGCCGACGGCTTCGTCTACGGTGCCGCGCAGGTCGGTGGCGAGCACAAGGACCTGGTCGTCCGCGTCGGTGGCCGCGCCGTTCCGGAGAAGGGCACCGAGCTGCACGTCGTCCCGCGCCCGGACGAGCTGCACGTCTTCGCGACCTCGACCGGTGAGCGCCTCACCGGCTGATCCCGCACGCCGTACGCACGGCCCCGCATCCTTCGAGGGTGCGGGGCCGTTCGCGTCGTACGCGGCGTGCTCGCGTTTCGTTCGCGGATGGCTCGAAATACCCTGCCGGACGAGACATTTCCCCCCGGTCCGTCAACCGCTAATTCGAATGACCGCCTCGAACCATCCCTCACATGAGTGACGGAATGTCGTCAATTCCTCACTCCCCGCTACGCTCGCCTGCGTGACCCACACCGCGCGCCGAATCGGCCGAACTCTCGCTCTCGTCCTGCCCGTCGTCATGGTTCTCTCCGGAACCCTCGCGGTGACCCGCGTTCCGTGGGCGGCGCAGAACAACGAATCCCCGTTGCTGGCCGCCGCTTCGGAGACCATCTCCAAGCGCGCCAAGCCGCGTGCCCCGCAGGACGTCCTGCGCGACAAGCTGCTCGTGGAACTCCAGGAGAAGGACCCGGCCGCCGCGCTGACCGATCTCCAGCGCGCCGTCGAACAGCGCCCCTCGCTCGCCCAGCACTGCATGTCCATCGCCAAGGCGCTGGGCAAGGCGGCCGTCGAGCAGTACGGCCCGACGCGCGCCCACCGCTTCTCCCGCCCGGTCTGCGACACCTCGTTCGCCTCGGGTGTTGCACAGTTCAGCTGAGCCGGACCGTACGGGCACCGCATATCGTGCCTGACATGCATACGTATCCGACGCAGGCAGTGATCCTGGCGGGTGGCCAGGGCTCGCGACTGCGCCCGTACACCGATGACCGCCCCAAGCCGATGGTCGAGATCCCCGGAACCGGGACCCCGATCATCGGCCATCAGCTTTCCTGGCTGGCCGCCGAGGGCGTCACCGACGCCGTGGTCTCCTGCGGCCATCTCGCCGAGGTCCTCCAGGAGTGGCTGGCCTCGGCCGATCTCCCGCTGCGCGTCACGACCGTCGTCGAGACGGAGCCGCTCGGCCGCGGCGGTGGCCTGAAGTACGCGGCGGCGCGGCTGCCCGCCCCGGGGCAGCCCTGGTACGCCACCAACGGCGACATCTGGACGCGCTTCTCCCTGCGCGAGATGGCCGCCTTCCACGCCGAGCGCGACGCCACGGCGACCCTGGCGCTGGCCCGGCCCCGGATTCCCTGGGGCGCGGTGGAGACGGACGCGTTCGGGCACATCACGGACTTCATCGAGTCGCCGCCCTCGCCGTATCTGATCAACGCGGGCGTGTACGTGTTCTCGCCCGCGTTCACGGAGCTGCTGCCCGACCGGGGCGACCACGAGCGGACGACGTTCCCCCGGCTGGCCCGGGAACGCAGCCTCGCCGGGTACCCGCTGCCGCACGGGGCCTACTGGCGCGCGATCGACACCGCGAAGGACCTCACCGAGGCCGCGAAGGAACTCGGCGCCCAGACGGGCTGACAGAGCCGCGGAGGGGGGTCGCGCGGAGGACCCCGCGCGGAGAGCTGCTCAGAAAGCTGCGGAAAGCTGCTCAGAAAGCTACGGAGAGGGCGGCGCGCAGAGGGGCGGGCACCGGATTCGGTGCCCGCCCCTCGCTCTGGCGCTGTGTCCGCCGTCCTGCCGGTGGCAGTCCCGCCCGTCAGCCGAGCAGGCCGCCGATCGGGTTCCGGCCGGCGCCGCCCGAGCCACCGCCGCCGTCGCCGCCGGACGAGCCGCCGCTGTCCGAACCGCCGCCGGTGGAGCCGCCGCCCGTTCCGGTGGAACCGGAGGACGTCGGGCCCGCGCTGCTGGACGGGGGCTGCTGCGGGGTCGTCTGCTGCGGGGGCTGCTGGCCGGTGCCCTGGGTCTGGCTGGGCTGGGTTCCCGCCCCGGCCGCGTTCCCCGATTCGCGGACGCTGTCCGTGCCCGGTGTGGACTCCTTGCTGGACGGCGTCGAGGCGGCACCGGAGCGGGAGGGCTGGGGGTGCCGCTCGTCAGGGGTGCGGGAGGCCTTCCGCCCGCCGGTGGACTCGCCGGGCAGCGGCATGCCGGGGAGCTGGTTGGTCGGGTTGTCGTGGGGGCCCGGGACGGTGACGACCTCGGTGGAGCGTACGGCGCCGCCGAGCATCGAGCCGATCAGCAGGGTGAGGCCGACGACCACCGTGGCGACGACCGTGCCGCGCCGCAGCACACGACGGCGCAGGTCCCAGATCTCCGAGCGCGGGCCGAGCCTGCGCCAGGCCTCCCCGGCGAGGCGCGCGTCGACGGAGTAGACGGGCGCGCCCGCGATGATCAGCGGGCTCCACGCGGCCAGCATGATGATGTCGGGTGCGTCGTAGACGGCGACCGTGCGCCAGCTGACCGTGACCAGCAGGGCGGCGGAGAGCAGCGCTCCGACGACGGCGGAGACACGCTGCCAGAGGCCGAGGACGGTGAGGACACCGACGACGACCTGGAGGAAGGCGACGGTCAGGCCGGCGCCGACGGGGTGCGAGAGGGCGAAGTCGCGGAGGGGATCGGCCAGGGCCCAGGGGTGCAGCGAGTTCAGCCACTTGACCATGGAGCCGCGCTCGCCGCCGTCGAAGTAGACGGGGTCGCACAGCTTGCCCATGCCGGCGTAGATGGAGATGAACCCGAGCAGGACGCGCATCGGGAGCAGCACGACGCCCAGATTCATCCGGCGGCCGGGGTAATAGGCGTGCCGGACCGGGTCGTTGCCGTGGCGGCGGTCCCGGGCGGCGGGGCTGTCGTCGTACTCGTCGTCGTAACCCCCGGGTCCGCCCGGCCCGTCCGGCCCGTCGTCGACCGGATCGAACGCCCCGACGGCCTGCCGCATCGGCGGGAGCAGCGGCCCGCTGCCGTGTCCGGGCCTCGGCGGCGTCAGTACGGGGTTGGGCTGGGTCTCGTCGAGGCGCGGGATGACCTGCGTCGCCGCACGGCCGTCCCCGAACTCCCCGCCCAGTCCGCCGTCGAACTGTCCGGCGGTGGAATTGCGTACGGCCTGGAGGAGGCCGGTGGCCCCCGGGTCACCCGGGGCGGACCTCCCGCTCCAGACGACGGGCGCCCGCCGACGGCCGCCGGAGCCGCTCATGGCGGGGATGCGGGCCGTGCCCACGGGGGCACCGCGCAGCCGTGTGCGCTGGCCCGGGGCGAGCTGCACCCGGAAGCTGGCGTGGTTGACGATGACCTGCGCGGGGTCGCTGTCCACCTTGGTCATGCTCAGGGCGGGTTGCTCGTCGAACCGAGGCGTTCTGGTGTCCACACTCATCTAACCGAGTGATGTGTGGTTAGGACACTGCCTTGACGGGCCCGATGTGTCCGAGACCCGTCAAGATCGTGCCAAACTCGGGCATCTAGGAACTGTGTTCGGCGCGTCAGGCCCGACGCGGCGCGCGGGGCCGGGTCCGGCACACGGGCCCGGGTCCCCCGCGTCGGTTCCGGCCCCGTGACACGTACGGGGCCGGAACCAGGGAACGCGGTGGGCTCACGCCCGGCGGCGCGCCACCTCGTACAGCACGATGCCCGCCGCGACACCGGCGTTCAGCGACTCGGCGCCGCCCGGCATCGAGATCCGGACCCGGTAGTCGCAGGTCTCGCCGACGAGGCGGCCCAGGCCCTTGCCCTCGCTTCCGATCACGATGACGACCGGACCGGCCAGCTGCTCCAGGTCCTCGACCGTGTGCTCGCCGTCGGCGGCCAGACCCACGACGGTGAGGCCCGCCTTCTGGTAGCCCTCCAGGGCGCGGGTCAGGTTGGTGACGCGGGAGACCGGTGTACGGGCCGCCGTGCCGGCCGAGGACTTCCACGCACCGGCGGTCATACCGGCCGCGCGGCGCTCGGGGACGACCACGCCGTGGCCGCCGAACGCGGAGACGGAGCGGACGATCGCGCCGAGGTTGCGCGGGTCGGTGACGCCGTCGAGGGCCACGATCAGCGGGTCCTCGTTGTTGTCGTACGCGGCCTTGGTGAGGTCCTCCGGGTGCGCGTACTCGTACGGCGGGACCTGGAGGACGAGGCCCTGGTGGTTCAGGCCGTTCGTCATCCGGTCCAGCTCGGGGCGCGGGGCCTCCATCAGGTTGATGTTGCCGCGCTCGCCCGCGAGCTTGAGGCAGTCGCGGACCCGCTCGTCGTTGTCGATGTACTGCTGGACGTACAGGGTGACCGCGGGGACGCCGTCGCGCAGGGCCTCGTAGACCGGGTTGCGGCCGACCACCATCTCCGAGGTGCCCTTGACGCCACCGCGCCGGGGCGCGGGGCGGCGGGCGGCGGCCTGCTTGGCCTGGGCGTTGGCCACCCGGTTCTTCTTGTGTCCCTTGCGGGCGGAGGCGGGCGGCGTCGGTCCCTTGCCTTCGAGACCACGGCGTCGCTGGCCACCGCTGCCGACCTGCATGCCCTTCTTGTTGGACGTGCGGCGGTTCCTGCGCTGGCTGTTCCCGGCCATGACCTACCTGTTTCGTTGCTTCAGAAGTACGTACGTAATGAAAGTGTGCCGCCCGGACGGCCGGGCGGCACATTTGCGCCGGTCAGGCCGGTGCCGAGAGGGGGTGCTCAGCGCGGTCCGAGCGTCCACCGGGGGCCGCTGGGGCTGTCCTCGATGATGAGACCGGACTGGTTGAGCTGGTCGCGGATGGCGTCGGCGGCGGCCCAGTCCTTGCGGACGCGCGCCGACTGGCGCTGGTCGAGGACGAGGCGTACGAGCGTGTCGACGACACCGTGCAGGTCCTCGCCGCGGTCCGCCTCCCCCGCCCAGTGCGGGTCGAGCGGGTCGAGGCCGAGCACACCGAGCATGGCCCGGACCTCGGCGAGGCGGGCGACGGCGGCTTCCTTGTCGTCGGCGGCGAGGGCGGAATTGCCCTGCCGGACGGTGGTGTGGACGATCGCGAGCGCCTGCGGCACGCCCAGGTCGTCGTCCATCGCCTCGGCGAACGCGGGCGGCACCTCGGTGGCGGGGGGCACGGTCTCCCCGGCCTTCTCGGTGACCCGCTGGACGAAGCCCTCGATCCGCGCGAACGCGGACTCGGCCTCGCGCAGTGCCTCCTCGCTGTACTCGATCATCGACCGGTAGTGCGGGGTGCCGAGGTAGTAGCGCAGCACGATGGGGCGCCAGGCCTTGACCATCTCGCTGACCAGCACGGAGTTGCCCAGCGACTTCGACATCTTCTCGCCGGACATGGTGACCCAGCCGTTGTGCACCCAGTACTTGGCGAACTCGTCGCCGAAGGCCTTGGCCTGGGCGATCTCGTTCTCGTGGTGCGGGAAGATCAGGTCGATGCCGCCGCCGTGGATGTCGAAGGCGGTGCCGAGGTACTTGTGCGCCATCGCGGAGCACTCCAGGTGCCAGCCGGGACGGCCGCGGCCCCACGGGGTGGGCCAGCTGGGCTCGCCCGGCTTGCTCGCCTTCCACATGGCGAAGTCGCGCTGGTCGCGCTTGCCGGTCTCGCCCTCGCCGGTGGGCTGGCGCAGGTCGTCCAGGTCCTGGTTGGACAGCTCCAGGTAGCCGGGGAAGGAGCGGACGTCGAAGTAGACGTTGCCGTCGGCCGCATAGGCGTGCCCGCGCTCGATCAGGCCGCTCATCATCTCGATCATCTCGGTGATGTGGCCGGTGGCGCGCGGTTCGTACGTGGGCGGGAGGCAGCCGAGCGCGTCGTAGCCGTCGTTGAACGCGCGCTCGTTCTCGTAGCCGATCGACCACCAGGGGCGGCCCTGCTCGGCCGACTTGCTGATGATCTTGTCGTCGATGTCGGTGACGTTCCGGACGAACGTGACGTCGTAGCCGCGGTAGGTGAACCAGCGGCGCATGATGTCGAAGTTCAGCCCCGACCGGATGTGCCCGATGTGGGGGGCCGCCTGGACAGTGGCGCCACAGAGGTAGATCGAGACACAGCCCGCTGTGAGCGGGACGAAGTCACGGATCTGCCGGGCGCTGGTGTCATGCAGGCGAATAGTCACGCCTCAAGGGTAGTAGGCCCGCACCAGTGCCCCGCGACCCCTTGGGGATCGCGGGGACAACTTTCTGATATTGGGATGTGCGGCGCCGGCCCGCGCGGACGGCCGGAGCGGGGTCCCGGCGGGCCGCGGGGCCGCCGCCGGAGCGGGCCGCAGGGCCGCCGGAGCTGGGCTCAGATGCGCCCGACGACCTTGCGCGGGGTGATCCGCACGACCACCCGCGGGGCGTCGTCGACCGAGCTCGGGTTGAACTCCGCGTACTTCTTGCCGGTGTACTTCTGCGCGAGCTCGTTGATCAGCTCCTGGCCGCCGTCGGTGGTCACGGTCGCGGTGCCGCGGATCTCCGCGTACGCGTACGGGTTGTCGGCGGGCTGCACGACCACGGTGACGCGCGGGTCGCGGCGCAGGTTCTTCTCCTTGCGGCGGTCCAGGGTCGTCGAGATCAGGACGTCGTCGCCGTCCCGCTTCACCCATACCGGCGAGAGCTGCGGGCTGCCGTCGGGCTGGATGGTGGCGATGGTGACGAAGACGGGCGTGTCGAGCAGGTTCTTGAGGTCCTCGGAGAGTTCGGCGGTCATGGCGTACGTCCTCCTGATGGGCTGGCTGTCGGTTCCGCTCCTACCCGCCAACCACGGCAGGGTCCCGCTGCTTCCCGTTCCGGCCCGCCGGAAGGGTGAATGCCGGGGCGCCACCGCTCAGCGGGACGGCGGCGAGCACCGTCCACAGGACCGGCGGCCAGGACCACGGGGCGGGGCGGTAGCGGTCGGTGAGCGCGCCACCGACGACGAACAGGCCCTGCCGGCTGAAGGTAAAAGGCTGTCCCGGTGTGCCCCTCGGCCCGTGCACCGGTGTCCGCCGTGCCCGCGCCCGTCATTCGGGAACCGCCGGCCCCCGGCCCCGTACCGCCGCCGAGGTCAGTACCGCGAGGGCCCCGAGGAGGGCGAGGGCGGCGGCGGGGGCGAGGACGGACCAGGGGGCCCGTTCCGCGTACGGCATGTTCTCGGACAGCATCCGGCCCCACTCCGGCGCGGGGGCCTGGGTGCCCAGGCCGAGGAAGCCGAGGGAGGCGAGGGCCAGCGCGACGGCCGGGACGCGCAGGACCGCGTGCTGGACGACCGGGGGCAGGACGCCCGGCAGGACGTGGCGGCGCAGCCGATGCCATCGGCCGGCTCCGAGAGCGACGGCCGCGGCGACGTGCGGGGCGGCGCGCTCCTGGGCGTACAGCGCGCTGGTGTGGGCGGCGAGCGGGGCCCAGGCGACGGCGGCCACGGCCGCGGCGGCGCCCCAGGGGCCGGGGCCCGCGATACCCGCGACCACGAGGCCGGTCAGGACCGCGGGCAGCGCGTTGGCGGTCTCGGTGAGCGCTCCGGCGCGCAGCGCGCCGAGGACCAGGCCCAGCAGGAGGGTGACGGCGCCGACGGCGACCGCCGTCAGGACGGTACGGGCGGCGCCGTGGCCGAGCCGGGCGAGAACGTCGCGGCCGAGCGAGTCGGTGCCCAGCGGATGCGCGGTGGACGGCGCGGCGAGGCGGACGGCGGCATCGACGTGGAGGGGATCGCGCAGCAGTCCGGCGACGGTCACCGCGACGAGGAGCACGGCCAGCAGTACGGCGGCCGCCGTGACGGGACGGCCCGCGGGCAGCGGAGGGCGGACGAGCGCGGGCAGGGCGCCGTCGGACAGGGCCCGGCCGAGGGCGGCGCGGGACGCGAGACGGGCGGCCAGTCCGGCCGCGACACCCAGCAGGAGCAGCAGCAGGACGCAGGCCTGGAGGACCGGCAGGTCCTGGGCGAGGGCGGCGGCCAGGGCCGTACCGCCCAGGCCCGGAATCGCGTACAGGGTCTCCACGGCGACGGCCCCGCCGGTGAGCCCGACGACGGTCAGGCCGAGCTGGGGCAGCAGCCCCGGCAGCGTACGGCGCAGGGCGTGCCGGGCGATGCGGCGTCCGGGCAGACCGGCCGCGGTCGCGGCACGGGCCCACGGTTCAGCGAACGCGGCGGGCAGCGCGTCGTCCAGCAGCCGCCCCAGGAGCGCGCCCGCCGGGATGCCCATGGCGAGGGCGGGCAGGACGAGCTGGTCCGGGGCGCCCCAGCCGAGCGCCGGGAACCAGCCGAGCTGTACGGCGACCACGGTGGCCAGGACCGCGGCGATCAGGAACTCCGGCAGCGCCGCGAGCACCGCCGCGCCCACCCCCGCCCGGTCCCGGCCGATCCGGCGCGCCGCCCCGCGCCGCAGGGTGCCCGCGCTCAGGGCGAGGGCGAGGACCACGGCGACGGCGAGCGAGACGCCCATCAGGGTGAGGGAGACGCCGAGCGCGGACGTCACGTCGGGGGCGACGGGCTGCCCGGAGACCCAGGATTCGCCGAGGTCACCGTGGAACAGCCCGCCGAGCCAGCCGCCGAGTACGTGCAGGGGTCCGCCGTCGAGCCCGGTCTCGGCGCGGATCGCGTCGAGCGTCTCGGGGGTGGGCGGCCGGTCGGCGTACCGGGCGTGCAGGATCGTCAGGGCCGGATCGGTTCCGGTGAGCCGGGGCAGCAGCCCGATGACCGCGACGACGGCCAGAAGAGTGCCGAGCCGCCCCGCGAGGTACTTCACCCGGTCACCCGACGCGGGTGTCGGCGGTGATGAGGGTGCGTTCCATCGGGTCCAGCGCGACGCCTTCGACGCGGCTGTCGTCGTAGCCCTGGACGAAGCGTTCGTGGACGAGCGGGACGAGGGCGTCGGCGCCCAGGATGCGGGCCTCGGCGGTCATCTCGGCCCGGTGGCGGGCGTCGGTGCCGGCCAGGGAGGCGGCCTTGTCCACGTCGGCGTCGACGCGCTCGTCGCAGAGCTGGGAGATGTTGAAGCTGCCGTCGCAGGTGAAGTCGGAGGCGAGGTACGAGACCGGGTCGGCGGTGTCGAGCAGGGTGTTGCGGGCCTGGATGAACGCGTCGTACTTCCCGGCGAGCGCGTCGGCCTCCAGCCGGGCGTAGTCGCGGACGACCTGCTTGACGGTGAAGCCGCGCTTCTCCAGCTGCTGCTGGACGATCGTGGCGACCTCGGGGAGCTCGGGCCGGTTGGTGTACGTGGCGAGGACGATCTCGCCGGTCTTCGCGACCTCGGCCCCAGTGGCGGCCTCCGCCCGGTCCACGGGTGCGGTGCGGTCGGCCGCGGCCCACGGGACGCCGGGGCCGAGCAGCCCCCGCGCGGTGTCGGCGCGGCCCTCGTAGACGCCCTTGACCAGGGCCTCGGAGTCGATGGACTCGCGGGCGGCGGCACGCATGGCCGGGTCGGCGAAGACGCCGCGAGCGGTGTTGAGCGAGAGGCCGTTGGTGCGGGCGGAGGGGAACTCGTGGACGAGCGGGTCCCCGAGGAGCGAGGCCTGCGAGATCGGTACGTACTCGGCGACGTCCACCGCCTTCGTACGCAGCGCGTTGGCGCGGGCGGTCCCGTCGGCGACGAACGTCACGTCGACGCCGGGGGACTCGGCCCGGTCCCCCCAGTAGGCGTCGTTGCGCTCCAGCGTGGCGCTGACCGCGCCGTTGACCTCGGCGAGGGTGAAGGGGCCGGTGGCGTGCCCGGCGGGGTTCACCTTCCCGTCGCGGTAGGCGCCCGCGGACAGGATCGTCAGGGACGGGTTGGCCAGCCGCTGGGGCAGCAGCGGGTCGGGGGTCTTCGTCGTGATCCGTACGGTGCGCGCGTCCGGGGAGGTGGCGGTGATCCGGGTGTCGCTGAGGACCCGGGGCCTGGGCGAGGCGGCCTGGGCGGCGTTCAGGGAGCGGGCCACGGCGGCCGCGTCGACCTTGTCGCCGTCCTGGAACTCGGCGTCGCGGAGCGTGAACGTCCACGCGTTGGCGCCGTCCTGCTTCCAGGAGGCGGCCAGCGCGGGCTTCGCCCCACCGTTCCTGTCGAGGGTGGTGAGCCCCTCGATGACCGCGAGCCGGCTGAGGGTGACCGCGTCGTCCCCGTACGGCGACATGGCCTGGGCGGGCGGGAAGGCCATGACGACCCGGAGCCGTTGCCCGCCCCCGGACGCGCCGGAGCCGTCCGGCGAGCTGCCGGAGCAGGCGGTGGCGAGCGGGACGAGAAGGGCTGCCGCGGACAGGGCCAGCGGCAGCGTGGAGCGACGGCGTCGGGACGTGGGCATGGCAGCGACCTTATATGAAAACGATTGTCATCTAACGTGTGGGGGTGCTGTCCCCGGAGTACGCGGGGGACGGCGCGGGCATCGGCAGCTCGAAGTGGATGATGCCCTGGCCGCCGCCGGGCAGCTCGCGCTCGTCGCACACCTCGTGGGCGAGCGAGCGCCAGAACGGCTCGGCACCGGGGACGGCCGGATCGGTGTGCAGGTAGAGCGAGGTGTAGCCGCCCGCCCCCGCCGCGAACCGCGCCAGCTCGCGCACCAGCCGCCGGGCCAGCCCGTGCCTGCGGTGCTCGGGGCGTACGTAGATCCGGCAGAGCTGGGCGGTGGACCCGGACGGGAAGCGGTCCGCGACCCACTGCGGATTGGGCGGCGCCTGCGGCCCGCGGTCGCGCACGGCACCCGTGGCGACGATCTCGCCGTCGTGCTCGACGACCAGCAGGGTGCAGCGGGCGGGTCCCAGATAGGCGGCGGCCGGATCGATGATGTCGCCGTGCCAGCGGGGTACGTAACCGGACCTGAGGTCGCCGTACACGGTGTCGAGCATCACGGCCCTGGCCCCGTCGACATCCTCCGCCGCGGCGGTCCGCAGGACGTAGCCGTCCGCTTCCGTCGTCGGCGTACCGGTCATCACCGCGGTCGTGCTCACCACCGGGCCCTCACTCTCACTTCGTACGGCACATCACCTGCCGTACCAGCGTACGTGCAAGCGATGTGCAACAAGGGTGGAGCCGGGGAGGACCGGCAGGTCAGACGGGCGCGGGGGCCACAGCGGGCGCTGCGGAGGCGCAGGTCGGGGGCTGATGCGGGGTGTGCGGGGTGTGCGGGGGTGGGGCCGACGCGAGGCCGATGCGGGGCCGGCACCTGTATGTACGTGTCCGGCCCCGCGCCTCTCCGTCAGCCCGGCCTGCCCCCGCTCGCCCGCCTGCCCCTCTCAGCCCACGCGGTAGACCAGCGCCGTGGCGATCCCCGCGATGCCCTCGCCGCGCCCGGTGAAGCCGAGCCCGTCGGAAGTCGCGGCGGAGAGCGAGAGGGGCGCGCCCACGGCGGCGGACAGCACCTTCTGCGCTTCCTCGCGCCGTTTGCCGATCTTCGGCCGTACGCCGACGACCTGGACGGCCACGTTGCCGATCTCGAAGCCCTCGGACCGGACGATCCGGGCCGCCTCCGTGAGCAGCGTGACGCCGGAGGCGCCGGACCACTCGGGCCGCCCCGTGCCGAAGTGCTGCCCGAGGTCGCCGAGACCGGCGGCCGAGAAGAGCGCGTTGCACGCGGCGTGCGCGACCACGTCGGCGTCGGAGTGCCCGGCGAGACCGGGGCCCTCGCCCTCCCACTTCAGGCCCGCGCACCACAGCTCGCGGCCCTCTTCGAAGGCGTGGATGTCCGTACCGATCCCGACGAGCGGAATGACGGGGGCCGCGGGTGCGCCCCCGGTGTTCTCAGAAACCATCGTTCGCCCTCCGGCGTGCGAGTACCGCCTCGGCCAGCACCAGATCGAGCGGCCGGGTCACCTTGAATGCCTCTTCGTGCCCGGGAACGACGACGACCGGCGCCCCGAGCTGTTCCACCATGCCCGCGTCGTCGGTCGCCCCCTCACCGTCGACGGCGACCGCCGCATGCGCCCGCACCAGGGTGTCCCGGTCGAAGCCCTGCGGCGTCTGCACGGCACGCAGCCTGGCGCGTACGGGGGTCGAGAGCACCGGCTCCGGCTCCCCCGGCCTTCCGGGCTCGACCTCCTTGACGGTATCGGCGAGCGGGAGCGCGGGGACGACGGCGGGCGCCCCGTCGCGTACGGCCTCGACGACCGAGTCCACCGTGTCGACCGGCACCAGGGGGCGGGCCGCGTCATGGACCAGGACGATGGAGATGTCCTCGGGCAGCGCGGCGAGGCCGAGTGCCACGGACTGCTGCCGGGTCTCGCCGCCCGGCACCACCAGATAGTCGGTGCGCTCGGGCAGGGCGTGCTCGTCGAGCAGATTCTTGACCTCGGGCGCGCCGTCCGGTGGCGCGACGACCACGACCAGGGAGACGGCGCGGGAGGCGGCCATCGCGCGGACCGCGTGAATCAGCATGGGCGTACCGCTGAGCGCGCGGAGCGCCTTGGGCGCCCCCGGGCCGAGCCGCACGCCCCGGCCGGCCGCGGGGATCACCGCGGCGGTGCGGTGCGGGCGCGATTCATCGGGCGGCGGTGACATGGATGACATCGGTTGTACTCCGAAGCTTCGGCAGGTTTGTTTCCACGGCCGACATGGGTATGGCCCCAGCGAGCCGGGCGTGACGACCTGACTTGATCCGGGCCCCTTCCGTGACACCCGGTCGAGTCGGTCGCCGTGCGACTCGGGGTCGGCTACTGGGGGACGGTAGCCGGGAACAACTGGCGGGGGCGGACCAGCACAGTCTTTGCCTCCGACATGGCCGAATTGCGCCGTAGCGGTTTGGCCAAAAAGAGAAGGCGCACCGGTTCAGGATCAGACGGCCCATGAACGGCACTCATGAACGGCCGGCATCCGCGGACCGCGCGGCTCCCGAATGCACCTGGCCACCCCTGGGGAATACGCATGGGTAACCGCGCCGGAACATGCCGCAGCGCCCGACGACAAGCCGTTGATTCGGCTGGTCAGCGGGCGCCGCTGCACATTCTTACGACCGGTGTGATCCGATCCGGTTCAGGACGCGAGGACCTCGTCGAGCAGAGCCTCGGCCTTGTCCTCGTTGGTGTTCTCCGCGAGTGCGAGCTCGCTCACCAGAATCTGGCGGGCCTTGGCGAGCATGCGCTTTTCACCTGCGGAGAGTCCGCGCTCACGCTCGCGACGCCACAGGTCGCGCACCACTTCGGCGACCTTGATGACATCGCCGGAGGCGAGCTTCTCGAGATTTGCCTTGTAGCGACGGGACCAGTTCGTCGGCTCTTCGGCGTACGGCGCGCGCAGCACCTCGAAGACCCGGTCCAGCCCGTCCTGCCCGACCACGTCGCGCACGCCCACGAACTCCGCATTGTCCGCCGGCACACGAACCGTCAAGTCGCCCTGGGCGACCTTGAGCACCAAGTAGGTCTTGTCCACGCCTTTGATCTGGCGAGTTTCGATAGCCTCGATCAGCGCGGCCCCGTGATGGGGATAGACCACGGTGTCGCCAACCTTGAACGTCATGTGACAGGTACCCCTTCCGTGGCTATCCAGAGTAACACGAGAACCGCATCTCCTGAATGGCGTTTTCGCAGGTCAGGGCATATCTCGGGGCTTGACAACAGCGACACGAACGTGCTGCGGAAGGCTTCCGGAACGCGGTATTCGCAGGTCGGAGCCACTGTGCAGCCGACGCGAAACACACGCGTCACACCCGCCGAGACCCCCTCCGAACGGGTTGAACGTCCCGTTTTGCCGGGTTCCGGGTGGTGAACTTTACGTACTCCGTTCGGAGATCGATCACCCGTCCGGACCTAAGGGGTGATCGTCAATGAATTTGATCAACGGCGGCCCCTCGCACGGATTATGTGTAAGGAATACGCCAAGGTCCGGGAAATTGATCACCCCCGTAATGTGAACGGCCCGCGAATCCCCGCGAATCCCCGCGGGGCCTCCGGAACGGCCCGGAGTGTCCCCGTAGCCACTCCCACGAGTCGCACGGAGCGGCCCACGGGGGCATACGGGCGACGCGGGCGAACGGCACCGGGCGGGGCGACGCGGGCGGACGGCACGGGCGACGCGGACGGCACGAGCGGCACGAGCGGCACGAGCGGGCGGGCACGTGGGCAGGCGGTCGCGGACAGGCGGGATTCCGTTCGGACAGGGCCCAGGGGGCGGGTCGGGTGCGGGGCGGAAGCGGCGGCTCGGTAGCCTGAGTTCGCTGACACACACTTAGGGCGGCTTTACACTGCCCGCGCTGGGGTCCGCAGAGTCCGAAGCCCGCAGTCCGACACGTTCAAGGAGTTGCCGCCGCCGTGAGCCGCAGCCTTCGACACGGCGCTCTCGCCGCCACTGCCATCGTGTTCTCGATCGCCTCGATGTCCGCGTGCAGCGCGGGCAACGACGCGCAGACGCTCCAGGTCAGGCCGGACAACGCGGCCACCTCGGTCGACAGCATCAAGATCCAGAACGCGAACGTCATCACGCAGCCCGAGCACGACGCCGAAGGCCCTGCCGTGGTCTCGGCGACGCTGTTCAACGACGGCGACAAGCGCGAGATCCTGGAGACCATCACGCTGCCGGGCTCCAACGCCCAGGTGAAGCTGCACGCCGCCGAGGGCAAGGGCCCGATCATCGTCCCGGCGGGTGGCCGGGTCATCATCGGCGGCAAGGGCAACGCCGCCGCCGTGATCGAGAACGGCCGCGAGGCCACCCGCAACGGCAACGTCCAGCAGGTCGTCTTCAAGCTCAGCCGCACCGGCGACATCGGGCTCGGCGCCACCGTCGTACCGGCGACCACCTTCTTCGAGGAGTTCGGCCCGAGCTCGCTGCCCGAGCTGCCCTCGCCGAAGCCGACGCAGACGTCCCCGACGCCGTCCGGCGAGAGCTCGCAGACCCCGGGCGTGCCCTCGGACAGCCCGTCCGGCACGCCGGCCTCCAGCACGCCGTCGGACTCCGCCACCGCCTCGTAGGTCCGAGGGCGGTCGGACCACCGGCACACACATGCGAAGGGGCGCCTCCCGGCCGGGAGGCGCCCCTTCGCATGTCACGCGTCACACATCAGACGTCACGCACCACACGCCACGCGTGTCGCGCATCGCGCGTGTCGGATGCCGGATGCCGGATGCCGGATGCCGGATGAGCGATGCCGCATGAGCGATGCCGGAGGTCGGTTTACGGCTCGAACTTGTACCCCAGGCCCCGCACCGTCACCAGGTAGCGCGGCGCCCCCGGGTCGGGCTCGATCTTGGCGCGGAGGCGCTTCACATGGACGTCGAGGGTCTTGGTGTCGCCCACATAGTCCGCGCCCCAGACCCGGTCGATCAGCTGCATACGGGTCAGCACGCGGCCCGCGTTGCGCAGCAGCATCTCCAGGAGGTCGAACTCCTTGAGCGGAAGGTCGACCTTGCCGCCGGACACCGTGACGACGTGGCGGTCCACGTCCATCCGGACCGGGCCGGCCTCCAGAGCGGCCGGGGTGACCTCCTCCGGCTCACCGCGGCGGCGCAGCACCGCGCGGATGCGGGCGACCAGCTCCCGCGAGGAGAAGGGCTTGGTCACATAGTCGTCGGCTCCTATTTCCAGCCCGACGACCTTGTCGATCTCGCTGTCCTTGGCGGTGACCATGATCACCGGGACGTTGGAACGGCCGCGCAGCTGGCGGCAGACCTCGGTGCCGGGCAGGCCCGGCAGCATCAGGTCGAGCAGGACGAGATCGGCGCCGTTGCGCTCGAACTCGTCGAGACCGTCGGGGCCGGTGGCCGCCACGGCCACCTCGAAGCCTTCCTTGCGCAGCATGTAGGACAGGGCGTCGCTGAAGGATTCCTCATCCTCGACGACAAGCACTCGGGTCACGGAAGAGCCTCCGGGGCGGGGAATGGTTCGAAGGTATCGGTCTCGTACGAGCCCTCGTCGTCACCGTTGACGATAAGCGGCCCGCCGGTGGTGCGCTCCCGTACGACGCCCGATTCGGGCAGTCGCAGGGTGAAGGTGGAGCCCTGTCCCTCGGAGCTCCAGACGGTGACCTCCCCGCCGTGCGAGGCGGCCACGTGCTTGACGATGGCGAGGCCGAGACCGGTGCCACCGGTGGCCCGCGAGCGGGCCGGGTCGACGCGGTAGAACCGCTCGAAGACCCTCTCGCGGTCCTTCTCCGAGATGCCGATGCCCTGGTCGGTCACGGCTATCTCGATGAGGTCCCCGCCGGGCGCGGCGATGCGGCGGGCAGCGATGCCGACGCGGGTGCGGGCGGGGCTGTAGTTGACGGCGTTCTCGACGAGATTGCCGAGCGCCGCGGCGAGCTGGCCGCGGTTCCCCCATATGAAGAGATCCGCGGTGCCGCCCGAGGCCATGGTGATCTGCTTCGAGCCCGCCTGCTGGCGGCAGCGGTCGATGGCCTCGGCGACGAGCTCGTCCACCCGGACCGGTTCGGCGTCCTCCAGCGGGTCGTCGTTCTGCACCCGGGAGAGGTCGATCAGCTCCTGTACGAGGTTGGTCAGCCGGGTCGCCTCGATCTGCATCCGGCCGGCGAACCGCTCCACCGCCTCCGGGTCGTCGGAAGCGTCCATGACGGCCTCGGAGAGCAGCGAGAGCGCACCGGTCGGCGTCTTGAGCTCATGGCTGACGTTGGCGACGAAGTCGCGCCGTACCGCCTCTATGCGGCGGGCCTCGGTGAGGTCCTCCACCAGGAGCAGCACCAGCCGGGAGCCCAGCGGGGCGACCCGGGCGGAGACGGCGAGCGCCTCGCCCCGGCCCGTACCGCGCCGGGGCAGATCCAGCTCGACCTGTCGTATCTCCCCGTCGCGCCGGGTGTCCCTGGCCATGTGGAGCATCGCCTCGACGGCCAGGCGTCCGCCCCTGACCAGGCCCAGCGCATACGCCGCGGAGCTGGCCTTGACCACGCTGTCGCTCTCGTCGAGCACGACGGCGGAAGAACTGAGCACAGAGAGGACCGTGTCCACTCCCGGGGGCAGTGCGGCGTTGCCGTCGGGCCGCAGGGACGTACGCGTGGGCCGTTTCAGGTCGCGCTCGCTCCAGCGGAACGCCAGCATGGCGATCACACCGGTACACAGCCCGGCGATCGCTGCAGCTGCGGCGACCGCCGCGTTCACGTCCATGCTTCAAGGTTATGCGGGTGCGCCGACACTCTCCCAGCCATCCGGGTGCCATCTCGAACACTCGTCGCCCAGAGTTCACCGAGGAGCAAGTACCGGTTCACTTCGGGGGCCGGATCCGGACGCGTTGCGCACGCACCGTGGGAGCGTGGGGGACGGCCCAGAGCCCGGCCCCAGGACGGTCCAAGAAACTGGAGAGACTTCAATGCGTGACGCTTACCACGAGGAACTCGATTCCATCGGCGAAGGCCTGGTCGAGATGGCCCGGCTCGTCGGGTCGGCCATCGGGCGGGCCACCACGTCCATGCTCGACGCCGACCTCAAGCTCGCGGAGAGCGTGATCGCCGCCGACCAGAAGGTCGACGACCTCCAGCACGACCTGGAGGCACGTGCCATCGCCCTGCTCGCCCGCCAGCAGCCCGTGGCCACGGATCTGCGGATCGTGGTCACCTCGCTGCGGATGAGCGCGGACCTGGAGCGCTCGGGCGACCTCGCCCAGCATGTCGCCAAGCTGGCCCGGCTGCGCTTCCCGCAGTCCGCGGTACCGCACGACCTGCACGCCACGATCCTGGAGATGGGCCAGCTCGCACAGCGGCTGATGGCCAAGGCCGCCGAGGTCATCATCACCAAGGACGTCGACCTGGCGCTCCAGCTGGAGCAGGACGACGACGAGATGGACCTGCTGCACCGCACCCTGTTCCAGCACCTGATGGACGACCGCTGGAAGCACGGCATCGAGACGGCCGTCGACGTGACCCTGCTCGGCCGCTACTACGAGCGCTTCGCCGACCACGCGGTGTCGGTCGCCAAGCGCGTCGTCTACCTGGTGACGGGCGAGCACGCGGACGAGATCCAGGCGGCGGCCCCGGTGGACGGCGTGTAGGACCTGCGACAGGTGTACGGGAGGGGAGGCGACGGGGTACGGCGGCAGCCGCCCGGCGGGGTGCGGCAGGAGCGCGCGGCGCGGAGTACCGGGCGCGTACGGCGGGTCGGGGGTAAGCGGGGCGCCTCCGGCGCGCCGTGGTCGCACGTTTGTTCCTGCGCGTATGCGCCGTTGATGCGCCTGCCGGGGTGGGCATGCAATGGGGTGGGGGCGGCACGCCATGCCGTACGTCCCCGGCGTGCGCACCTGGCGTACGTCCCCGGCGGCGCTCCTGGCCGTGTGCCGCCCAGCCGTACGCCCTGAGGAGGAACCATGGCCGATTCCCCCACGACCGAACCCCAGCAGGAGACACCGACCGATGTGGTGCGCCTGACCGTGCTCGGCGCCTGCGGCTGCGGCTCGGGCTGCGGGTGCGGCTGCCAGTCCGGCGGCCCGTGCCAGTGCGGCGGCTGCTCCGGCTGAGCCCGCGCGTCAACGGGTGCCGCGCGGCGGAACTCTTCCGCCGCGCGGCACCGCCGCGCGTACGGGGGGACGGTTCAGGGACCGTCCTCAGCCCGCCTGCCCGGCCGCCAGATCCTTGGCCGTTCCCCCGGCGGGCGCGGCCTCGGCATCCTTACCCCCCGCAGGCACCGGACCCGCAGGCACCGAACCGGCGACCACCACTCCTGCGGGCGCGGTGCCGGCCGAAGGCTCCCCGGCCGGGACCGGCGCCGGGGGAACGGCGCCCGCCGCCCCCGGAAGGTTCCGCATCAGCAGCCAGTAGCCGAACGCGGCCACCGTGCCCAGCACCGCGCAGGTTCCCCACAGCCAGGCGGCGCCGTAGCGGTCGATCACGACGCCCGACATCAGTGGGGCGATGAGGGCGGCCACCGCCCACGACATCGTGTACATGCCCTGGTAGCGGCCGCGCCCCTGAGCCGGTGACAGCTGCACGATCAGGCCGGTCTGGATCGGGGCGTTGACGATTTCGGCGAGGGTCCAGACGCACACCGTCAGCGCGTACACCCCGACCGACCCGGCGAAGGCGGTCAGCCCGAATCCGTACCCCGCCAGCAGCGCGGAGATGATCAGCAGGCGGCGCGGGTCGCGGTGCTCGATGAAGCGGGTGACGGGGATCTGGAGCACGACGATCAGCACACCGTTGACGGCGATGGCCGTACCGAAGTCGGAGCTGGAGAGCCCGTCCGCACCCATCGCCACGGGCAGGCCCACGTACCCCTGCTGGAAGATCAGCGAGACGAGGAACGACAGCCCGACGACACCCATGAACCGCCCGTCGCGCAGCACGGTCCCGATCCGCACCCCGTCGTCCTTCCCCGGCTTCGCCCCGCCGGCCGCCGGTGCCTGCTCCGGCCGGGATTCCGGCACCTTCAGGAACACCACGACGGCGCAGAACAGGGTCATCGCGGCCTCGCCGATGAAGCCCGCGAGGTAGCTGTACTCCGCGATGAAGCCGGCCCCGGCGGAGGAGACCGCGAAGCCGAGGTTGATGGCCCAGTAGTTGAGCGAGAAGGCCCGCACCCGGTCCTCGGGCCGGACGATGTCGGCCATCATCGCCTGCACGGCGGGGCGCGAGGCGTTGCTCGCCATGCCGACCACGAACGCGACGGCGGCGATCGCGAACGGGTGCTCCATGAATCCGAGCACCGCCACGGACACCGCGGTGGAGGTCTGGGCGATCAGCATGGTGGGCCGCCGCCCGAGCCGGTCCGTCATCACTCCGGCGCCGAGCGAGGAGACGACCCCGCCGAGCCCGTGCAGCGCGGCGACAAGCCCGGCGTACGAGGCCGAGTAGCCGCGGTCCATCGTCAGATAGAGCGCCATGAACGTGGCGACGAACGCCCCGAGCCGGTTGACCAGGGTGCTGGTCCACAGCCACCAGAACTCCCTGGGGAGCCCGGACACGGTCTCGTGTGCGGCTTTTCTGAGACCGGCGACAGACATGCGGGTACCCCCCCCGGGGACGTACGGAACAGGGGCCGCCGGTAAGAGTCCCGGAAGCAATCCGAACATTACGAACAGCGGGTTCCCGGTCGCTACTCGATTGACGCCGACCGTCAAACGTCACACCGCCCGGCCGCCACGTCGGCCACGGCCACCCGGCCCGGCGCCCCGCCCCGCCACCCCGGTCGGCGTCCGTTGTCCGCCCTGTGGCCGGGCGCGCGGAGGCTGAGGGGGTTCGATTACGCTCGGGCTCATGGCCGACGCACCGTACAAGCTGATCCTCCTCCGCCACGGCGAGAGCGAATGGAACGCGAAGAACCTGTTCACCGGTTGGGTGGACGTCAACCTCACCGAGAAGGGCGAGAAGGAGGCAGTCCGCGGCGGTGAGCTGCTCAAGGACGCCGGTCTGCTCCCCGATGTCCTGCACACCTCGCTCCAGCGCCGCGCGATCCGCACCGCCCAGCTGGCCCTGGAGTCGGCGGACCGCCACTGGATCCCGGTCCACCGCTCCTGGCGCCTGAACGAGCGCCACTACGGCGCCCTCCAGGGCAAGGACAAGGCGCAGACGCTCGCCGAGTTCGGCGAGGAGCAGTTCATGCTCTGGCGCCGCTCGTACGACACCCCGCCGCCGGCCCTTGAGGACGGCACCGAGTTCTCGCAGAGCGACGACCCGCGCTACGCGACGATCCCGCCGGAGCTGCGCCCGCGCACCGAGTGCCTCAAGGACGTCGTCGTCCGCATGCTGCCGTACTGGTACGACGGCATCGTCCCGGACCTGCTCGACGGCAAGACCGTCCTGGTCGCCGCCCACGGCAACAGCCTCCGCGGCCTGGTCAAGCACCTGGACGGCATCTCCGACGAGGACATCTCGGGCCTCAACATCCCGACCGGCATCCCGCTCGCCTACGAGCTGGACGCCGACTTCCGCCCGCTGAAGCCGGGCGGCACGTACCTCGACCCGGACGCCGCGAAGGCCGCCATCGAGGCCGTGAAGAACCAGGGCAAGAAGAAGTAGGGACCGCGATCAGGCCCCTGGTCCCGCACCGCCGGTGCGGGACCAGGGGCCTTCGTGCGTTTCGGGCCCGCCTCGGTCCGGGCCCGCCTCGGTCCGGGCCCGCGCGGGCGGCGTCGAACAACCGCGTGGTGAACCGTTGGCCAACGCCGTAGGCTCCCCTTGATCGACCAAGGAATCCCGTGGGGGGACGTTCATGCGCACAACCACTCGTATCGCCCTGCTCGGCACCACCTTCGCGCTGGTCGCCGGCGCGGTCGGTGCCACCTCCGCCCAGGCGGCGGACGGCGGCAGCGGTGACATCACGATCGACAAGGTCGTCATCAACGGCGGCAAGCCGGTCGTGGTCGGCACCACCAAGGTGGTGTCCGCCAAGGTCTCGGTGACCGCCTCGGACAATTCGGGCATCGCCAGGACCACGTACATCAGCGCCTTCGGCCCGACGCCCAACTACGCCCAGATCTGGGACGACGAGATCACGTGCGTCAAGGCGAGCGCCACCACCTCGACCTGCACGGGCACGCTGACGTTCGACCCGCAGGCGTCGACCGGGTTCGTCGGCAACAGCGCGGCGGCCACCTGGAAGCTCGGCACGCTGGTCTCCGCCAACGACGCCAACTACATCCACCGGGACGCGGCCACCACGTTCAAGGTGCAGCGCAACTCGCGGCTCACCGCGAACGCCTCGCCCGAGCCCGTCAAGAAGGGCAAGACCCTCACCGTCACCGGCCTGCTGTCCCGGGCCAACTGGGACACCCACACGTACAGGGGCTACACCAAGCAGAAGGTGACGCTGCAGTACCGCAAGAAGACCTCCACCAAGTACACCGACGTCAAGACGGTCACCTCGTCCTCGACGGGCTCCCTCAAGGCGACGGTCACCGCGTCCGCGGACGGCTACTTCCGCTACAAGTTCGCGGGCACCTCGACCACCCCGGCCGTGACCTCCGCCGGCGACTTCGTGGACGTCAAGTAGTCACGGGGCAGGGGCCCTTCCTACGGCTTCGCCGCGGCCGGTCCTCCCGGCCGCGGCGAAGCCGCCCCGTCTACCACTCCCGCCACTCGTCCGTGATCTCGTACCGGTCCATCCCGTTGCGTTCGGCCAGTGCCGTCACATCGACACCGCTCTCCGTGAGGGTCGCGTCGATGTACTCGCAGAGCAGCTCGCGCTCGCCCGTCTCGTAACCCGCTCCGCCGTGGGCCTCGTTGACCGCGTTCAGAGCGAGGACCACGCGCTCGACCGCGGAGAGAATCTCGTCGTCCGAGGGCGTGCCCAGGGTGCGTATCCCGGCCTCGAAGGAGTCGAGGGTCTCGTCCGTCGCGGTCACGAGGGATTCGGGGAACAGCTGTGTCGCGAAGGCGTGTTCCGGAGTCAGGGTGCCGGCGGCGAGTCCGGCCGCCTCCTCGGTCAGTTGTCGGCGCCAGAGGTCGCTCGGTTTCTCAGCCATACCGGAAATGTACGGGCACCCACTGACAGCCGGGCACGTTCCCTCGCCGTTCGACCGGGTGTCACCGCCACCCGATAGCGTGTCCCCCACTCCCGCGCTCAGCGAGCGCCGGAGCGGGCCAACCGGGCGTCAAGGGCAAGGAGATCGGGGAGATCAGTCATGGGCGAGTCCCTGAAGACCTTCGTCGGCGGCACCGAAGTCGAGGTGCCCAACAGCATTCCGGACATCCGGGCCACCCTGCCCGAGGAGAGACGCGAGGAGTTCGACCGCGCCATCAACGAGGCGGGTGTGCATGAGATCCAGGCCGTGATGCGGCACTGGATGCTGGAGGCCGTGCCCGATCCCGAGGCCGAACGGATTCTGGACCGGCTGGCGCAGGACGAGGCCGAGAGGCGGAGCGTAGCTTGAGCTTCCGCATCTCCTATGCACCGCCCGCCGACGACACCCTGGCCAAGATGAGGGACGGCGAGTCCTTCCGGGACGAGATGGCCCGCACCCTGGGGAGCGATCCGTACGGACACGGGTCGTCCGCCGTCAAGAGCGAGCACGACCGGCGCGAGGCAACGGTCTTCGGCGCCATCGTCCTCTACTACGTCTCCGGTTCCGTGCTGACCGTCACCGTCGTCCGGCTCGTGCCGCTGCCCTGAATCGACGTCAGGCCAACGGCACGGGCGCGCCCTTGGTCCCGGCTCAGGAGAGCTTCGCCGCCTGAGCGGTCACGATCGCGGTCGGCAGCTCGAAGCCCTCGGCCCTGCCGCCCGTCGCGGCCAGGTTGAAGGAGACGAACGTCGCGAACGTGCCCGACCGGCGCATCGCCACCAGCTTGAACGGGACCTGCTTGCCCTCGCTCTCGCTCGTCACCGTCCAGCCGATGGCCTCGTCCCCGCCGGTCACCTTCTCCTCGGTGAGCCCGGCGACCTTCTGCGTGTCCCCGTCCATCGTGATGCTGAACCCGCCGCCGCACTTGGCCGCGGACTCGCGCACGGCCGCCAGGGTCTCCGGCGCCCCCTGACCTTCGTACGAGGAGAGGGAGACCAGCGTGGACGTCAGGTCGAAGGCCGCGGCGAACGCGTCCTCGGCGTCGCCCTCCGGCATCTCGGCGAGGTCTTCCAGCGAGGTGCCCTTGTCCGTCTTCTTGGGCTCGCTGACGGCGGTGCGCTGGGTGCGCGCGACCGGCTCGCCCTGTTCGACGCCGAGGTAGGCGTGGGCGAAGGGCTCGCACTCCTTCTTGTCGACCGTGACGCTGCCCGCCTTCACCTGGTCGCCGGGGCCCGCCTGCGCGATCTTGTTGCCCTTGACGTCGCCCTGGACCAGGGACGCCTTCTTCAGTTCCGCGGCGGTCAGGGTCTTCACGGCGGGCTTCCGCCCGGCGCCGTCCCCGGCCGCGGCACCGCTCGCGCCGCCGCCCTTGCCGTCCGAGCCCGACGCATCGGACGAACCGCCGCATGCCGTGGCCAGCAGGGCAAGGGACGCCACGGAAGCGGCGAGGGCGGTACGGCGTACAGCGGTGGCGCGCATGGTTCATCTCTCCGTCTCATGGAGCAACGGCACGGCCCCCGTGCGGCAGTTCGTCACGCCACCGGGACGCACCGTCGCAGTACGCCACAGCCTACGATCGGACACCTGTCCGAACATCGGAATATCCGCCCACCCGGCATGATCGTGATTCTGCTGTGATCGACTTGTGAAGACGCTGTGGGGACCGCCTGCCACCCGCCCTCCGCCCCGTCCCCTGTTCGCTCCATGATCACCACGACCCTGAGCAGCCTCCACGCCTGTGGCACGACGGTCATACCTGCGGTGGCGGTGGGCATGACATGGGGCACGGCCAGGAGAATGACCGCCGCTTCGCCGAATTCGTCAGGGGGCGGACGGGCGTTGGATCAGATGGGTGAACGCGTCGAGGTTCCGCGTGGACTCGCCGCGCGACACCCGCCAGGCGTACTCCTTGCGGATCGCACTGGCAAAGCCCAGTTCCAGAAGTGTGTTGAACGAACCGTCCGCCGCTTCGAGGACGGTGCCCAGCAGCCGGTCCAGCTCCTCCGGTGTGACCACGGAGAGGGGAAGCTTGCCGACCAGATAGATGTCGCCGAGCGGGTCGATCGCGTAACTCACGCCGAAGAGGCGCAGATTGCGCTCCAGCAGCCAGCGGTGGACGGCCGCGTCGTTCTCGTCCGGATGCCGGACGACGAACGCGTTGAGGGAGAGGGAGTGCTTCCCGACGAGCAGGGAACAGGTGGTGGACAGCTTGCGGGTGCCGGGCAGTTTCACCACGTAGCTGCCGGATCCCGGGCTCTCCCATTCGAGCCCGGCCTCGTTCAGGGTCGCTTCGATGACCTGCGCCGCTGCTGTCTCGTCGGGTACGTCAGCCATGGGGCGAGCGTACGACAGAGGAGACGGGCGCACGCATCTCGTACGCCGCCGGAGGCAGCCCTCAGCCGGGGAAGGGCTCAGGGCCCCGCCGGGGAAGGTCAGGGCCCCGCCGGGGAAGGTCCGGGCCCCAGCCATGGAAGGTCCGGCCTGGAAGGTCCGTCCCGGCCTGGAAGGTCAGGCCCTCAGCCGTGGTGGGTCCGGGCCCGGCGACGGTGGTCGCACATCGCGGCCGTGTACACGTCGGCCGTCGCCGAAGCCGCTGTGTCCCAGCCGAACGACTGGGCGTGCGCGGCGGCCGCCGCACCCATCCGGTCGACCAGTCCGGGCGCGTCCGCGAACCGGCCGATCGCCCGCGCGTACGCCTCCGGATCGTGCCCCGGGATCAGAAAACCGCTGACCTCGTCCCGTACCGCCACCGGAAGGCCTCCCACCGCCGCCGCGACGACCGGGGTGCCGGCCGCCTGGGCCTCTATGGCGACCAGCCCGAAGGACTCGCTGTACGAGGGCATGACCAGCACGGACGCGGCCCGGAACCAGTCGGCGAGCTGGTCCTGCCCGACCGGCGGGTGGAACCGTACGACATCGGCGATGCCCAGGCGCGCGGCCAGCTTCTGCAGACCTTCCGGCTTGGCGAGCCCGCTGCCGCTGGGACCGCCGACGACGGGCACCACCATCCGGGTACGCAGTGAGGGCTCGCGGTCCAGGAGCACGGCCACCGCGCGCAGCAGCACGTCGGGGGCCTTGAGCGGCTGGATACGGCCCGCGAAGAGCGGGATCAGGGCGTCCTGCGGCAGACCGAGGCGGGCACGGGCGGCGGCACGCCCGTCCGCCGGACGGAAGCGCTCCAGATTGACCCCGGGGTGCACGACGGCGACGGCCGCCGGGTCGGCCTCGTAGAAGCGGACGAGCTCGTCGGCCTCCTCCGCGGTGTTGGCGATCAGCCGGTCGGAGGCGCGGACGATCTGGGTCTCGCCGATGACCCGGGCGGCCGGCTCGGGGGTGTCCCCCTTGGCGAGCGCGGCGTTCTTGACCTTCGCCATGGTGTGCATGGCGTGGACGAGCGGGACACCCCAGCGCTGGGCGG
Organism: Streptomyces sp. NBC_00654; assembly: GCF_026341775.1. Classification (NCBI taxonomy): domain Bacteria; kingdom Bacillati; phylum Actinomycetota; class Actinomycetes; order Kitasatosporales; family Streptomycetaceae; genus Streptomyces; species Streptomyces sp. NBC_00654. The sequence continues at coordinate 1,035,388 of NZ_JAPEOB010000003.1, forward strand.
CGAGCCAGCCGACCTGGCCGGAGAGCCAGTAGTGGGAGTGGACGAGGTCGTAGTGGCCGGGGCGCTGACCGGCCCACGCCTGCATCACGCCGTGCGTGAAGGCACAGAGCTGGGCGGGCAGGTCCTCCTTGGCCAGACCCTCGTACGGCCCCGCGTCGACGTGCCGGACCAGGACACCGGGCGCCAGCTCCACCGCCGGGGGCAGGGAGCCGGTGGTGGCCCGGGTGAAGATCTCGACCTCGATGTCGATCGCGGCGAGGCGCTTGGCCAGCTCCACGATGTAGACGTTCATCCCGCCCGCGTCGCCGGTACCCGGCTGGTGGAGCGGGGACGTGTGCACGGAGAGCATCGCGATACGGCGCGGCTTGCGGTGCGATCCGGGGAAGCCTCCGGGGAACCTGATACGCGGCGCCACACGGGTGGGGCCGAGCCGAGAGACGTACTGACTCACGTCGTCCGTTCCTCCTTGCTCAGGGCATGCCTTCGAAGGGGCACGCGGTCCCTCCGAAGGGCGAGAACAGCGGAATCTCACCTTTCATTTCCGCTTTGCCAAATAATTACGTATGAATGACCGGAAGCGGTCCGGGACGACCGGCCGTCCACCCGCCGGCCCGCCCCCGCCCGTCCACCCGTCGGCCCGCCCCCGCCCGTCACATACGCTCGGTGCATGCGCCAGCGCCCCATCGGCACCGCGACCCGCGGGACCACCAACCCCAACCGGCTGCGCCGTATGGATCGCTGGATCGCCGCGGTGCACGGCCCGGCCCTGCACCGCGCCGCCTCCCCCCTCGCCGTCGACCTCGGTTACGGCGCCGCCCCCTGGACCGCCGTAGAGCTGCTGGAGCGCCTGCGCACCGTCGAGCCGCGCACCTCGGTGGCCGGTGTCGAGATCGACCCGGACCGGGTCGCCGCGGCGAAGCCGTACGAACGCGACGGGCTCACCTTTCTCCACGGCGGCTTCGAGATCCCGCTCCCGGAGCGGCCTCAGCTGATCCGGGCGGCGAACGTGCTGCGCCAGTACGACGAGGACAAGGTCGCCGAGGTCTGGGAGCGGCTGTGTGCGCGGCTCGCCCCCGAAGGGCTGCTCGTCGAGGGCACCTGCGACGAGATCGGACGGCGGCACGTGTGGGTGGCACTGGGGCCGGAAGGCCCGCGGACGGTCACCTTCGCGACCCGGCTCGGTTCGCTGGAGCGCCCCTCCGATCTCGCGGAGCGCCTGCCGAAGGCACTGATCCACCGCAACGTTCCGGGCGAGCCGGTGCACGCCTTCCTCCGCGACTTCGACCGGGCCTGGGCCTCCGCCGCCCCGTACGCCTCACTGGGCGCCCGGCAGCGCTGGATCGCGGCCGTGCGCGCGCTCCGTACCGACTGGCCGACGACGGACGGCGTACGCCGGTGGCGGCAGGGCGAGATCACCGTGCCGTGGACCGCCCTGCGCCCCGGCGGGGGCTGAACCGCGCGGCACACCGCAGATCGCCGCTCCCGGGAACGTCGCCGACTCATCGTTCGTCCCGTATCTACGGGACGTGCGTCAGCCGGGGCAGGGTGTGGCAGGGGGGTTTGACAGAGGGGTGTGACAGGGGGTTTGGCAGAGGGGTGTGACGTGTCAGCCGCGGTCGGGCCCTGTTGCTTTACGGGGTGACATGGCACGATCGCGACGTTGCCGAGAAGTTACTGACGGTAAGTCATATGCGCGATACCTGACTTTTGTTGCATTCGCCCGGAGGGGGAGCTTGTGAACCGACGCCACTGTGCCGCTGCCGCGATCGCTCTGGTCTGCGCGCTGGCCGTGCTGACCGCGCCGGTCCAGGCCATGGCCGCACCGATTCCGGAGCCCTCCCCCACCGCTCCCCCGAAGCCGGGGAAGAAGAGCCTCGAAGAGGTCCGCCAGGAGATCGACACCCTCTACCGCAAGGCCGGGGCGGCGACGGACGCGTACAACCTCGCCGAGGAGCAGACCGAGAAGCAGTCCGGCGAGATCGTCAAGCTGGCCAAGGCGATCGTCGACGGCCAGGCGAGGATCGCGGAGCTGAAGAACCAGGCGGGCGCCCAGGCCCGCGAGCAGTACCGCAACGGCGGGCTGCCGCCGGGTGCGCAACTGGTCCTCAGTGACGACCCGCAGCTCTTCCTGGACGGGGTCAACCAGGTCCGTCAGGGCCAGCAGGCCTCCAAGCAGGTCCTGGCGGAACTGAACAGGACCCAGGAGGACTTGGAGACCTACACCCAGGACGCGAGCCTCAACTGGCAGAAGCTCGAAACCAACCGGCTCAAGCAGGCCAAGGCCAAGAAGAAGATCAACGCGCAGATCGAGGCGGCGAAGAAGCTCGAATCGCAGCTGGAGAAGAAGGAACTGGCCCGGCTCCTCAAGCTGGAGCAGGAGGCCGAGTACACGGCGCAGACCGCGTGGCTCTCCTCCGGCGCGCTCAAGGACATCAACCGCGAGGCGAGCGCGAGCGGCAAGAAGGCGGTGGCCTTCGCGACCCGGGAGATCGGCAAGCCGTACGTCTGGGGCGCCGAGGGCCCCGACTCCTACGACTGCTCGGGACTGACCTCACAGGCCTGGGCGGCGGCGAAGCGTCCGATTCCGCGGACCTCGCAGGAGCAGTGGCGCCAACTGCCGCGCATCGACATCAAGGACATGCGCCCCGGCGACCTGATCATCTACCACAGCGACGCCAGCCACGTCGGGATGTACGTGGGCGACGGCGCCATCGTGCACTCCCCGCGCCCCGGCCGGAACGTCACACTGGCGGGCGCGGGCTCGATGCGGATCCTGGGAGTGGTCCGCCCGGACAAGTAGGGACCGGACAAGTAGGGACCGGGGGCCGGGCACGAGGTCCGGGTCCGGGTCCGGGTCCGGGTCCGTGTCCGGGTCCGGGTCCGGGACATCGCCGCGGACGTACGGGGGTCCACGCCGGACGAGTGGCGGCACTGGCGCAGCGGCGCGGAGCCGCTGCCGGTGTCCGCCGTACGAATCGGCCGGCCGCGTCGACCGGATCACGTGAGCGGGGCCACGTGAGCGGGGCCACGCCCCGGCCCCACGGCGCGTGATGTTTGTCATGGCCTCCGCCCCCGCCCCGGGGCGGCGCATCTCGCCGGATCCGTGCCGGGACGCGGCTTATGGCTGCGCATATGACAGTGGCCGATCCCCGCGCGCCATTCCGTTCCCCTGCCACGGACCGCTATGGTCCCCGTCTGGCAGGTCGTCGATCGTCGTCCCGCCGCACCCTCGGGGGGAGGGAAGGAAACCCGAACCGATGCCCGTACCCGTACCGCAGCACCGTGCCGTTCCCGCTGCGGAGACCACCCATGGCGCCGACCTCACCCTTCTGGTGATCGAGGACGACCCGGCGGGCACCATCGCCGTACCCGAACTGTCGGCCGGGACCCGGGTCCGTATCCGTACCGCCCGCAATCTCACCGAGGCGGAACGGCTCCTCACCGACGACGTCGACTGCATCCTGCTGGACCTGGCCCTGCCCCTGCCCCTGAGCGCCGAGGCGCGCCACAGCGACACCGGGACGGGGCCGGAAGCCCCCTCCGGGCGCGCGGACGAGCTGACGGCGCTCACCCACGTACTGCGGATCGCACCCCGGCACGCCGTCCTCGCGCTCACGGCCGAGGACGACGCGGAGCTGGCCGCCGAGGCGGTACGGGTCGGCGCGCAGGACTACCTCTTCCGGGACGAACTCGACGCCCGGCTGCTGAGCCGCGCCATCCGCTACGCCGTGGAGCGCAAGCGGGCGGACATCGCCCAGCACCAGCTGACCGAGTCCCGTCTCCGCGCCCAGGAGAACGCCCGGCTGGAACGCGGACTGCTGCCCACCCCGCTCCTGGACGGCTCCGATCTGAGCTTCGCCGCCCGCTACCGGCCCGGCCGGAGCCGCGCCCTGCTCGGCGGGGACTTCTACGACACGGTCCGCACCCCCGACGGCACGGTCCACGCGATGATCGGCGATGTCTGCGGACACGGCCCGGACGAGGCGGCGCTCGGCGTCGAACTGCGCATCGCCTGGCGGGCGCTGACGCTGGCGGGACTGTGCGGGGACGAACTGCTCTCCACGCTCCAGCAGGTCCTGGAGCACGAGCGGGAGAGCGAGGAGATCTTCGCGACGCTCTGCACCGTCGACATCTCCCCCGACGGCCGCCGCGCCGGACTCTGCCTGGCGGGCCACCCCGCACCGCTGATCGCCCGCCGCGGACAGGACGCGAAGCTGCTCCCGTACGAGGACGGCGGCCCGGCCCTGGGTCTGCTGCCGCGCGCCCGCTGGCCGCGACGCCAGGTCGAACTGGGCGGCTCCTGGAGCCTGATGATGTACACGGACGGGCTGATCGAGGGCCGCGTCGGGCCGACCGGCACCCAGCGGCTCGGTCAGGAAGGCATGGTCGCCATGATCAACGGCCAGCTGGACCGCGGGCTGGCCGGCGAGGAACTGCTGGAGGCGGCGGTCACGCAGGTGCGGGAACTGAACGGCGGCGAGCTGACCGACGACGTGGCGGTGCTGCTGCTCGACCGCGACCAGGAGCGGATACGCCGACGGGGCGGCAGCGCACCGCGCTCCCGCCCCGTACCGGCGTCCACCCGCGCGGCGAGCGCTCAGCGCCCGCCGTTGTAGGGGCCGTACGGGCCGTCACTGCTGGACCCGCCGCGACGGCCGCCGCCGCCCGAGACCGCCTTGAGCGCGGGCCGTACGTCGACCATGAACACGATCGACGCGACCGTGCCCGCGAGCTGGAGGAACAGCATCGGGACGAAGAGGTTCACGGCCACCGTGATGCCGAGAATGATCAGCCAGAACGACTTCTTCTGCTTGTCCGCCGCACGGTAGGCGTCCTCGCGGGCCGTCACCGCGAAGAACAGCGCGATCACGGCCAGCACCAGCATGGCCAGGTAGAGCAGCCCGACGAGTGTGCCGAAACCTGTGAGCAACATGGTGTCTACCGCCTAGTGAGTGGATGGGCGCCCTGCGGCCAAGCTACCCGGAGAACGAACCGGCCACCGGTATAGGTGCCCGGTCCGCGCCCCGGCCACTCGGCCGACGGCTCCGCGTGGACCGCCCGGGGTCACTTCCCGGCGGGCGGGGTGGGCTTCTTCGCCGCGGGCTTGCGCGGGGCGGGCGCCTTCCGGGCGGGCGCGGCCTTGGCCTCGGCGGGCTTGACCGAGGCGGGCTTCGCCGTGGCAGCGGGCTTGGCGGTGGTGGCAGGCTTCGCGGTGGCAGCGGGCTTGGCAGTGGTGGCAGACGCGGCCTTCGGCTCGCTCTTCGCGGCGGGCGCGGGCTTGGCGGCTGACGCGGGACCCGCCGCCGGCCCGGCCGCGGGCTTCGCCTTCGGCCCGGCATCCACCACGGCGGCGATCTCGACGATCTCGTCGGCCGTCTCACCGCGCCAGGTCTTCACACTCTGCTCGCCGCGCTCGGCGACCTTCTCGTACGTCTCACGGGCCCTGACCGCGTACTCGGCGGCCACGCCCAGGCTGCGCAGCGCCAGGTCCTGAGCGCTCTCGCCCAGCTTCTTCAGGTCGGTGTCGAACGATCCGAACACCTCGGTGACCTTCGCCTGCACGGTGGCCTGGGCCTCCTTGGCCTGCGTGGTCACCTTCTCCTGCACGGCCTTGGGGTCGGTGTTGCGTACGGCCTCGATCCGCTCGGGCGCCTCGGCCCGCAGCTGCTCGATCAGCGCCGGGACCTTGCGCGCCTGCTGCACGGCCAGGTCCGCCGTACCGGCGGCGAAGTAGAGGGGGGTGGGGTCGGTGAGGGTCTTGCGCAGGTCATCGGTGATGGCCATGACTGTGGTCCTCCCGGATCATCAGAACTAGCTGTGAGGGTGTGTGGCTGCGTCGGTACCGGCATCGGACCCGGGCTCGGGATCGGGCTCGAACCCGTTCTCCTTGCGGAAGGAGTCGTAGATCTGGAGCAGCACGTTCTTCTGGCGCTCGTTGATCGACGGGTCGGCCAGGATCACCGCCCGCGTCTCCAGCTCCTCCCGCTCCCGCTCGTCGAGGATCCCGGCCCGTACGTACAACGTCTCGGCGGAGATCCTCAGTGCCTTGGCGACCTGCTGCAGAACCTCCGCACTGGGCTTGCGCAGGCCGCGCTCGATCTGGCTGAGGTAGGGATTGGACACCCCGGCGGCATCGGCGAGCTGCCGCAGTGAGAGCTGCGCCGCGCGTCGTTGGTCGCGCAGGTACTCGCCGAGATTGCCGACGTTGAGTGATGCCATGACTCGATACTGCAACAGGTCTGCTAACTATTGCAAGCAGGTGCTTGCAATAGTGTCGCCTGCCACCCGCACGGAGCAGTCGCCCACCACCCGCACGGAGCAGCGGCGTGCCGGGGGGACCGGAAGGGGCTCGCCCGTCGCCTCGCGGTGGACGGGAAAAAACAAAAGGCAAGGAGATCGCTCGCTCCTTGCCACTCTCAACGTATAGCGCACCCGGGGCCTTGCGGCAAGACCCCGGTCATGATGCAGAATCCCCAACCGAAGCCGGAACCTGAGGAAATCAGGTATTCGCGAAGTACGAGTGCTTTTGCCCCGATGGCGGGACTCGCGCGGAGCGGAGCAGCCGGCACGATGCGGTTCATTGAACGGGTGGGGATTTCATGTTTGACGTGATCGTGGTCGGCGGCGGGCCTACCGGGCTGATGCTGGCCGGCGAGCTGCGGCTGCACGGTGTGGGCGCGCTCGTGCTGGACAGGATGGCGGAGCCGAACCGGCGCTCGCGCGCCCTCGGCCTGCACGCGCGCAGCGTCGAGGTGATGGACCAGCGCGGTCTGTTGGAGAAGTTCCTCGCGCTGGGCCGGCAGTACGAGGTCGGCGGCTTCTTCGCCGGGCTCGGCACGTCGTGGCCCGACCGGCTGGACACCGCGCATTCGTACGTCCTCGGCATCCCGCAGCTCACCACCGAGCGGCTGCTGACCGAGCATGCCGTCGAGCTGGGCACCGAGATCCGGCGCGGCCGCGAGCTGGTCGGCCTGAGCCAGGACGAGCACGGGGTGACCGCCGAGCTGGCCGACGGTACGGCGCTGCGCTCGCGCTACCTCGTGGGCTGCGACGGCGGCCGCAGCACGGTACGCAAACTGCTCGGGGTCGGCTTTCCCGGTGAGCCCTCCAGGGTCGAGACCCTGCTGGCCGAGGTGGAGCTGACCGTGTCGCCGGAGACGCTGGCCGCCACGGTGGCCGAAGTCCGCAGGACACAGATGCGGTTCGGCACCATGCCCCTCGGGGACGGGACGTACCGGGTGATCGTGCCCGCCGACGGGACGGCCGAGGACCGCACGGTCCCGCCGACCCTGGAGGAGCTCAAGCGGCAGCTGCGGAAGCTCGCGGGCACCGACTTCGGCGCGCACTCACCGCGCTGGCTCTCCCGCTTCGGCGACGCCACCCGGCTGGCCGAGCGCTACCGGACCGGCCGGGTGCTGCTGGCCGGCGACGCGGCCCACATCCACCCGCCGACCGGCGGGCAGGGGCTCAACCTCGGTATCCAGGACGCGTTCAACCTCGGCTGGAAACTGGCCGCCGAGGTCAACGGCTGGGCGCCGGAAGGGCTGTTGGACAGCTACCACACCGAACGGCACCCGGTGGCCGCCGACGTACTGGACAACACCCGCGCGCAGATCGAGCTGCTGTCCACCGAGCCGGGCCCCCGCGCGGTGCGCCGGCTGATGTCGGAGCTGATGGAGTTCGAGGAGGTGAACCGGTACCTGATCGAGAAGATCTCCGCGATCGCGGTCCGCTACGACTTCGGCGAGGGACACGAACTGCTCGGCCGGCGGCTGCGGGACGTACGGCTGAAGCGCGGCCACCTCTACGGGCAGATGCACGGCGGCCGGGGGCTGCTGCTCGACCGGACCGGCCGGCTCTCGGTGGCGGGCTGGGCGGACCGGGTCGACCACATCGTCGACGTCAGCGAGGAACTGGACGTGCCCGCGGTGCTGCTGCGGCCGGACGGCCACGTGGCGTGGGTCGGCGAGGACCAGCGGGAGCTGCTCGGCCGGCTGCCCGAGTGGTTCGGCGCCCCCACCGGCTGAGCCCGGCCCGCCACGTCCCCGGCGCTACTTCGCCGTTGTCCCGCGCGTCCCGACGGCGGTCGCCGTGGCGGCGGCCAGCGCCAGACACAGCGGCGAGTAGGCGACGCGGTCGAGGCGGCGGAAGCGGGCCGAGGCCGAGCCCGGGGACAGCAGGTCGGTACGGCCCGAGAGCCCGGCCGCGCCGCGCAGTGCCAGTACGCCCGCGACACCGGCCGCGCCGAGGCGGGACAGCGCCGGGGTGCGCCGGGGCCGCCCCGCGACCAGGAGGGCGGCGGTTCCCAGCGCCCCCGCGACCGCGAAACACGCCCCCGGGCCGGGCGGGGACGGCCGGCCGGCCAGCGCGTCGGCGAAGGACTCCCGGTCGGGCAGGGGCCACGACGAACCCAGCCCCCAGGCGACGTGCAGCCCGGCCAGAGCGGTCAGCGTCGCGACGGAGGTGCGGGTGGCGGCACGTTCGAGGCTCATGCCGTTCACGCTACGCCCGCGCCCGGCACCGCCACCCTGTGCTCTGCGTCCGGTGCTCTGCGTCCGGTGCTCTGAGTCACTGTCATACCCGGCTGGCACAGTGCGGTCATGGAAGAAGAGAGCTTCGAGGACTTCTGGGCGCTGATCGAGGACTCGCGGCGGCGGGCGACCGGCCGTGACGAACGCGAGGAACTGCTCGGCGACCGGCTCGCCGAACGGCCGTTGCGCGAGGTCGTGCGGTTCCAGATCCAGCTGCACCGCCTCCGGCAGCGGGTCGACACCTGGGAGATGTGGGCGGCCGCCGAGCAGATATTCGGCGGCTCGTGTTCCGACGACAGCTTCTGGTACTTCCAGTTCTGGGTGGTGGGCCTCGGCCGCGAGGACTTCCACAAGGTGGTGGCCGATCCGGACGCGCTGGCGGACATCGCCGAACTGCGCCGGCTGGCCGGCCGGCCCCTGAGCGCCTGGCCGGACGACGAGTGGCCCGAGTGGGAGGGCCTCGACTACGTCGCGGCCGGGGCGTACGAGAAGCTGACGGGCGAGGAGGAGGGGCTGGAGGCGGCACTGGACGCCGAGGGCATCGAGCACCCCTGCAACCCCGAGCCGGACGGTGAGGCGTGGGACGTACGGCACACGGAGGAAGCGGCCCGTCGACTGCCCCGCCTGAGCACGATGTTCCCGCTCCCGGAACGCACCGCCGGATGGCAGCGCGCCGAGTGAAGCCGGGTGAAACGGGGGGCGGTACGGCCTGTCGTCGCGCGCCCGCCAGGGATTGCGGGACAGCCCTTACGATGCGAGCACCTACGCGAACGATCTGAAACGGAGCCCGGGATGTGGCCCTGCTCAACGGGATCGCCGCCCGAGGCGGGCGCCCCGTACGCCCCCTTCGACGCGGTGCTGTGCGATCTGGACAACGTGATCCGGTTCTACGACCTGGCGGGGCTGGCCGAACTGGAACGGGCCGCGGGCCTGGCGGCGGGCACCACGACGGAGGTGGCGTACGCCCCCGAGGTCGACCTGCCCCTGCTCCTCGGCCGGATCACCCCGGACGAATGGGTGGAGGCCATCGCCCGGGGGCTGATGGACCTCCCGGCCGGCCGGCGGGCGCACGGCCGGGGCACGGACCACCCGGTGACGGACGAGCCGGTGACGGACCACCCGGTGACGGACGAGCCGACGGCGGGGGCGGGCGGTGCCGGGGCGGGAAGCCGCAGGCCTGACGCGTGGGCCCGTGAACTGGGCCGGGCGCTCGCGCGGGCACCGTTCCGGGCGGACCCGGCGGTGGTCTCGCTGCTGCGGCGGGCCAGGGCCCGCGTCCCGCTGGTGCTCGTCACCAACGCGTCCCTCCAACTGGACGACGACCTGGCCTCGTTGGGGCTCACGGATCTGGCCCACGAGATCGTGAGCAGCGCCGCGGAGGGTGTGGCCAAGCCGGACCGGGCCATCTACGAGATCGCGGCGGCGCGGGCCGGCGTACCGATGGAGCGGTGTCTGTTCGTGGACGACCGGCGGGAGAACATCGCTGCCGCCGTCGCGCTGGGGATGACCGGCGTACTCTTCCGTGAACCCGCGGACCTGGAGCGTGCGTTGGGCCCCGTGCTGGACGACGCTCCGCAGGACGCGGCCAGTGACGGCACGGCGGAGGAGGGCACATGGGCGGCGAGGTGATGCCGGGCGGGATGGCCAACGCCGGGGCCGTCGTCCGGCACGGCGACATCGTGGAGCGGCCCGCCCCGCCGCACGCCGCCGCCCTGCACGCCCACCTCCGGGCGCTGGCCGCCGAGGGCTTCGACGGGGTTCCCGTACCCCTGGGAATCACCGGCTCCGGCCGCCGCGAACGCCTCTCGTACGTGCCCGGGGACGTCGCGGTCCCGCCGCACCCGCCGTGGGCGTGGACGGACGGCGCGCTGCGTTCGGTGGGTGCCCTGCTCCGGCGGCTGCACTCGGCCGCGGCGGGCCTCCCCCTCGATGCCGCCGCCGGGTGGTCCGCCGAGCTGGCCGATCCACAGGGCGCAGGCGCCGCCGGGGCGCTGCTGTGCCACAACGACGTGTGCCTGGAGAACGTGGTGTTCCGCGACGGCCGTGCCGCCGCCCTCATCGACTTCGACCAGGCCGCCCCCGGCCGGCCGCTGTGGGACGTCGCGATGACGGCCCGCTACTGGGTGCCGATGTCGGGCCGCGACGGCCTCGACCGGGCGCACCGGCTCCGGGTGCTGGCCGACGGCTACGGGCTGGGACGGGCGGACCGGGCCGCGCTGCCGCGTGTGATCGAAGAGGCGACGGGCGTGTGCCGGGCCTTCGTCGAGCGGCGCGTGGCGGGCGGGGATCCCGTGTATGCGGAGGCACTTGAGCAGGGCGGCGGCTGGGGGCGCTGGGACCGGCATCAGGCCTGGCTGGCCGACCGCCGTGACGAGCTGGCCACCGCGCTGCTGGCAGGCTGACCCCTCGGGCCCCTCCCGCACGGGCCTCCCGGCCGGGGCTCCCGCACGGAACTTGCGGGCACCCCTCCCGCCCGGGAGCCGGGCACCGCGCCGCCCGGAAGGCCGCCCCCGCCTACTCCAGCCCCGTCCTCAACTGCGCGAACGCCAGCTCGGCCGCCCGTACCGCCGACTCGTACACCTGCTCCGCGCTCTCCCCCGCGTCGATCCGCCGCCAGTTCTCCATGGCCAGAATGCGCAGTACGGCGACGATCTGTCCGGCGGCGAGCCGCTCGGCCGTCCCGTCGCCCAGGGCGCGGGCGAGCGCCGCCTCGGAACGCCCCTGGTACGCGTACATCCGGGCCACCAGGGACGGCGTCCCGTACAGCAGCCGTTGGTAGGCGAGCACCTGCGGGACGTCGCAGAGCCCGGTCACCGGGTCGCGCCGCTCCAGCCCGTCCAGGCAGTTCCGGCGCAGGGCGTCCAGCGGGGTCTCCCCGGCCGGCCGGCCCGTCACCACCCTGGCCGACTCGTCCTCGTGGTCGGCGAACCGGTGCAGGACCAGGTCCTCCTTGGCGGGGAAGTACCGGAACAGCGTCGGCTTGGAGATATCGGCGGCGGCCGCCACCTCCGCCACCGAGACCTTGTCGAAGCCCCGTTCCAGGAACATCGCGATCGCGGCGTCGGAGACCGCCTGATAGGTCAGCTGCTTCTTGCGCTCCCGCAGTCCGGCGGGCTCCCGCGCCACCGCCCCGGCCGCTGCATTCTGCCCGGTCGCGGACTTCTCGCCGCTCTCGGCCTTCTCTCCACCCATGACCACGCAGCCTACGCCCTTGACCTCAAGCGGCCTTGACGTCCGTGCCGTCGCCCACGGCGCCGGGAGTCCCTTCCTCGGCCCGGTTCGCGTCCGCGCGCCGGGCGAGCACCTCCACCCCGTCCAGCACCCGCGCGAGGCCGAAGGTGAACTCGTGGTCGGGCTCGTCCGGCTGGCTCATCACGCCCGCCTCCAGCAGTCGGGACAGCGACGGATGCCGTACGGGGTCGGCGAGCCGTTTCACCGTGCGCTCCCACCCCGCCATGACCTCCTCGGCGGGAATGCCGCGCTCCTCGACGGCGGCGGCGAGATCACTCATCAGCAGCGCCTCGTTCCGCACGAAACCGCCGACGAGGAGGATCACGGAGATCTTCTCGCCCTCCGCCAGCCCGCTGCCCTCCAGCGCCTGGAGGCCCTGCTCCCACCAGGCGATCGAGTGCGGACTCGCGGGCGGGCCCGCGATCGGGATGCGGAGCATCCACAGGTTCCGGTGGTACATCTCGCGCTGCGACCGGGCCCACTGGCCGATCGCCTCGCGCCAGCCCGCCCCGGTCTCCAGGGCGGGCAGCGGCGACGGCAGCCCCATGGCCGCCTCCTGCATGAGGACGAACAGCTCGTCCTTGGCGGAGACGTACCGGTAGAGCGACATCGTGGACGCGCCCAGGTCCTTGGCGACGCGCCCCATCGACACCGCCGCGATCCCCTCGGCCGCCGCCACGGCCACGGCCGCGTCCACGATCCGCTCCAGGCTCAGACCGGGCTTGGGGCCCTTGACCGGACGCTCGCGCAGCCCCCAGGCGGCCTCGATGCTGGGCGGCAGGTCACTGCCTCCGGGCACGCCACTCTTCTCCGCCATCGAATCCCCTTTTCCGCTTCCGGAACCCCTGCCCCCCGCTTGACCACCATTCTAGTTTTGCGTAATGCTTACACAGTAACGCGTATGACATACACAGAAGGGGGACCGGCCATGATCGCCGAGAACAGCAGAAGCAGCAGAAGCAGCGGCGGGAGCACCGGGAACGGCGGCGCCCGCGGAAACCGCGCACCCGCCGGCTCACGGCCCGCCATCGAGGCCCACGGCCTCACCAAGTCCTACGGAAAACCCGCGGTACGGGTCCTGGACGGCATCGACCTGAGCGTCGAACGCTCCACCGTCCTCGCCCTGCTCGGCCCCAACGGCGCGGGCAAGACCACCACCGTGCGCATCCTCGCGACGCTCACCACCGCGGACTCCGGCACCGCCCGCGTGGCCGGGTACGACGTCGTCGCCGACCGCGCCCGGGTGCGCCGCACCATCAGCCTCACCGGGCAGTTCGCCGCCGTCGACGAGACACAGACCGGCGAGGAGAACCTGCGCATGATGGCCCGGCTGACCGGCCTCCCGCGCACCGCCGCACGGCACCGGGCCGAGGAACTCCTCGCCCGCTTCGACCTCACCGACGCGGCCCGCCGCCAGGCACGTACGTACTCCGGGGGCATGCGCCGCCGCCTCGACCTGGCGGCCGGGCTGGTCGGATCACCCGAGCCCGGCGTCTTCTTCCTCGACGAGCCCACGACCGGCCTCGACCCGCGCAGCCGTCAACAGCTCTGGCAGGTCGTGCGCGACCTCGCCGCCCGCGGCGCGACGGTCCTGCTCACCACGCAGTATCTGGAGGAGGCCGACCAGCTCGCGGACCGGATCGCCGTCCTGGACAAGGGCCGGATCGTCGCCGACGGCACCGCCGACACCCTCAAGTCGCGCGTCGCCGGGCACCGCCTCGACCTCGTCCTCACCAGCCACGAGGGCTACCTCCGGCTGGCCGGCCGGGCCGTGCACCACTCCCCCGGGACGCTCACCCTCGGGCTGCCCACCGACGGCACGGCGGCCCATGTCCGCGCCCTGCTCGACGAGATCGACCCCGCCGGCACCGAAGTGGCGCGCTTCAGCGTGCACAGCGCCACCCTCGACGACGTCTTCCTGGCCCTCACCACGGAGGTACCGGCCCATGTCTGACGCACCCGGAGTGCTCACCCACGCGGCGGTCATGAGCGCCCGCAGCCTGCGCGTCAGCCGCCGCAACATCGACGCCGTCATCACCTCGATGATGCTCCCGGTCATGCTGATGCTGATCTTCGTCTACTTCTTCGGCGGCGCGATCGACACGGGCGCGGACCACGGCCCGTACGTCATGTACGTCGTTCCCGGGGTCCTGCTCCTGTGCGCCGGCTTCGGCTCCGCCACCACGGCGGTGGCCGTCAGCGAGGACATGAAGGGCGGCATCATCGACCGGTTCCGCTCACTGGACGTGGGCGGTACGCCGGTGCTGGCCGGACATGTCGTGGCGAGCACCGTGCGCAACCTGGTCTCCACCACCCTGGTCTTCGGCGTCGCCGTACTGATCGGCTTCCGCCCGGCGGCCACCGGGGCGGGCTGGCTCGCCGTGGCCGCCGTACTCCTCGCGTACATCCTGGCGCTGTCCTGGATCTCGGCGGCGATCGGCCTGCTCGCCAGGACCCCGGAGGCGGCGGGCGGGTTCACGTTCTTCATGTCGTTCCTGCCGTACCCGAGCAGCGCGTTCGTCCCGATCGACTCGATGCCGGGCTGGCTGCGCGGCTTCGCCGACCACCAGCCGATCACCCCGGCCATCGAGTCCCTGCGCGGACTCCTGCTGAACCAGCCGGTGGGCAACGCCCCCTGGGTCGCACTGGCCTGGGCGGCGGGCATCCTGGTGGTGGCGGTGGGGCTCTCCGGGGTGCTGTTCAGGCTGCGGACCCGATGAGCCACAGGACGGAAGCCGCCCCGCCTCAGAAGCTGTCCGGGCACCACGGGCGCCGCGCCGTCCGCAGCGCGCGGTCCGCCGACCGGGCGGCGCCGGTGCGGTGCTCCTCGGCCCGGCCGAGCGCGACCAGCCGCTGGACCGACTCGTCACCCAGGTAGAGCGTGCCCAACTCCCGTACGTCCAGGGTCAGATCGGCGCTCCGCGTGGTGGGGGTGCAGCTCGCCCCGGACGGGGAGACCTCCAGCAGGAAGCGGCCCCCGGCCAGGCCCGCGGAGTCCTGGACGTCCAGCACCAGGCCCGCCTCGTCCTCGTAGCCACGGGCCTCCAGGGCGCGGACCACATCCAGGACACGCACCCACAGCCAGTCCACCTGGGTGACGATGCGGGCGGCGCGGGGGTCCGGGAGGAACAGGGGCAGCGGGTCATCGGGGGCGCGGAAGTCCGAGCGGACCGTGGTGATCCAGTCGATCGAGCAGATGAAGTGCCACAGCGCCCGCTCCGCCCGCGGGGTCACCGCGATCATTTCCTTCACCGTCGCCTTGTTCAACGGCTGCTTCGCGTCACCCCAGTTGGCGTCCGCGGTGTAGGCGGCAAGGCCGTCGACGGTGCCGTCGGCGGAACGGTGGAGCGCGTAGAACGGCTCGGTCCAGGCGGTGTGCGCGGAGGGGACCGTGCCCGTGTTGACCTCCCACCAGCGCTCGTCCCGGCTGACGGCACCGGGCCGGCGGGCCGCGAAGCGGGCATGCAGTTCGGGGCCCAGCTTGCGCACCTCCGCGCCGTCGATCAGCTCGATCCTGCCCCCGCCGTCCGCCTCGGACGGACCCGCCCAGCGGGGGTCCAGCCCGGCCCGCGGGACGTCGATCTCCCACTGGGTGGCCCAGGTCGCCGGACCGAACCCGTACCGCCCGTAGATCGGGTACTCGGCCGCTACCAGGGTCGCGACCACCTCGCCGCGCTCCTTCGCCGCCGCCAGGTCCGCGGCCATCATCCGGCTCAGCAGCCCGCGGCGGCGGTGCGTGGGCGTCACCGTGACCCCGCTGACCGCGTCGGCCGGCACCGTGGCGCCGCCGACGACGGTCAGTTCCTGGGCGAACGAGCGGAACGTCGCCACCCAGCGCCCGTCGTCGAACGCCCCCCGCACGCGGGACAGATCGGTGTGTGCCAGCCGGCCGGCGATCTCCTCCTCGGTCGCCTTCGCCGTACGGAGGAAACCGGTGGACACGGCGCGCAGCCAGTCGGGGTACTCGGACGCGGTGACAGTGCGGACCTCAAGGCTCATGCGCCCACGCTAGACACACGTCCGTCAGAATGTCGCGCGGATTTCGCCGACCTCCGCCGCCCCGCCCAGCAGCGGCGCCCGGCCGATCCGGGACACCACCGGAGCGTCGACGCCGAGCAGTTCGAGCGCGCGGGCCAGCACCGGGCCGAGCGCCCGCGTCGCACCGTCGTCGATCTTGAAGGCCAGCGCCCGGCCGTCCGCCAGCGCCACCGCCTGCACCGCCTCCGCGCCCATCTTCGAGAGCGTGCCCGGCACTTCGCGCATCAGCCAGGTGTCGGGACGCCGGGTGCCCGCGACGTACTCCGGGTGGGCGCGCATCGCGTCCGCGACCCGGCGCTCCGCCGTTCCCGGCTCCGCCAGCACGAACGACCGGAACGCCCGCGCCAGCCCGACCAGACCGATCGCCATCAGCGGCGCCCCGCAGCCGTCCGTACCGACCGCCGGGACGCTCTCGCCCGAGGCCTCCTCGACCACCTGGAGCACCAACCGCTGGAGCGGATGGGCGGGGTCGAGATACGTCTCGGTGTCCCAGCCGTTGAGCACACAGGCCGCCAGCATCGCCGCGTGCTTGCCGGAGCAGTTCATCGTGATCCGCTCGCGGACGTGACCGGCGGCGAGGTACGCCTCCGCCTCCACCGGGTCCAGCGGCAGGTCGGGCGGGGTCCGGAGGTCGTCGGTGCTCAGCCCGTGCTCGGCCAGCACCGTGCGTACGAGTGCGAGGTGGAAGTCCTCCCCGGAGTGGCTCGCGGCGGCCAGGGCCAGGCGCTCCCCGGACAGGTCGAGCCCGGCCCGCAGGATCGCGGCGGCCTGCATCGGTTTGTTGGACGAGCGCGGGAAGACCGGCGCGGCCGGATCGCCCCAGGTCCGCTCCACACTGCCGTCGGCGGCCAGCAGGACCAGCGAACCCCGGTGATGGCCCTCGACGAAACCGGACCGGACGACCTCGGCCAGCACGGGCGGGGCGGGAGCGGTGGCGGCTGTGGCGGCGGTGGCAGCGGTGGCGCCGGTGGACGTCATGGTGGGCCTTCCGGGGACGGGGGGCGGGACCCGTGCCCGGAAGGATCGCTTCAGGCGAGCAGGTCGTCTACTTGTGCTTCCCCGTCACGGTACCTGCGGGCGATCTCCGCGCTGCAATCGTCAGCGGTGCGCTGGAGCTGGTGACGACGACGGGAAACCTGCTGCTCATAGCGGACCAGCCGTCCCATCGCCGAGTGCAGTTCCTCGTCGGTCCGCGCGTCCAGATCGGACAGCTCGACCTCGGCGAGCGTCTCCGCGGCCAGCCGCCGGTACTCGTCGCTGCGCGGCGTGGTCAGCGTGACGTGCCGGGCGGAGGTGCGGTGCTGCGAGGGAGCGTCGGCCAGGATCTCCGAGAGCCGGTCCACCACCGGCGCCTCCGGGTCCCGGCGGCGGGCCAGCTCGGCCCGCAGGATGTCGATCCGGCCCTGTACCAGGCGGCGTACGTAGCTGAGGTCGGCCTCGTCGCGCTGCGCGTCACGGCGCAGGGTCCGCAGCTCCGGCAGCCGCAGCCCGCCGAAACCGGCCGGCACCCGCCCGGTGGCCGGCCCGTCCGCCCCGGGAACGGCCACGACCGGCGGCAGCAGGCCCTGTTCGGGTACGGACGCGGCGGCCGCGCCGCCCGGACCGGGCAGGCACAGTGGCGCGGGGCTCTGTCCTGACTGTCCTGACTGCCCCGGCAGGCTCCGTTGCACGGGTGGCCGCATGGTGCTGGCACGTGGCACCGGTACGGCCCCGGGAGATTGTCCGGCTCCATATGTACTCATGCTGTTCCGTCCCCTCGACCGGTGCGTCGGCACACCGACATCGTGCATCGTGCCACTTGGCGGGGTGCCCACGCAGGTGCTCTGTACCCGTTCAGCCCAAGATAGGTTGGTCTGTATGCGTGCAGTGGTACAGAGAGTGGACGGCGCGAGCGTCTCCGTGGCAGGCGCCGCGGACGGCTCGCCGGAGACCGGAATCGTCGGCGAGATCGTCGGCGAAGGACTGTGTGTGCTGGTCGGGGTCACCCACGGGGACACACCCGAGAAGGCGGCGCAGCTCGCCCGCAAGCTCTGGTCGGTGCGCATCCTGGAGGGCGAGAAGTCCTGTTCGGATGTGAATGCCCCCCTCCTGGTGATTTCGCAGTTCACTCTCTACGGGGACGCCCGGAAGGGCCGCCGGCCCACCTGGAACGCCGCCGCGCCCGGCGAGATCGCCGAGCCGCTGGTCGATGAGGTCGTGGCGCAGCTGCGGGCGCTCGGAGCACAGGTGGAGACGGGCCGGTTCGGCGCGGACATGCGCGTCTCGCTCACGAACCACGGGCCGTTCACGGTACTGATCGAGGTGTGACCGCGCGGCACGGCACGGCGCAGATCAGTACGGCGCGGCACAACTCGGTCGAGCCCGGCCCGGGTCAGCCTGGGCCCGGGTCAACTCGGCCCGGCTCGACTCGGCTCGGCTCAGCCCAGCTCGGCTTGGCTCGGCTCGGCTCGGCTCGGCCCGGCTTGGCGAACTACGGCTCGACGACCGTCTCCTGGGCCGCCGCCGTGTCCCCCGCGATCAGCTCCGCGTCCACCGCCACGTTCCGCTTCACCAGCGCCAGGGCGATCGGCCCCAGCTCGTGGTGCCGGGCCGAGGTGGTGATGAAGCCGAGCTGCCGGCCCTCCGCCCCGTCGGCCGCCAGCCGCACCGGCGTACCGTGTCCGGGCAGGTGCACCTCGCTGCCGTCCAGATGCAGGAAGACCAGCCGGCGCGGCGGCTTCCCCAGGTTCTGCACGCGGGCGACGGTCTCCTGGCCCCGGTAGCAGCCCTTCTGGAGGTGGACGGCGGAGCCGATCCAGCCCAGCTCGTGCGGGATGGTGCGGTGGTCGGTCTCGAAGCCGACGCGCGGGCGGTGCGCCTCGACGCGCAGTGCCTCGTACGCCAGGATGCCCGCGACCGGACCGTGGCCGGCCGCGTACTCCTCCAGATCGGCACGGGGCAGGAACAGGTCCCGGCCGTGCGGGGTCTCCCGTACGGCGATGCCCTCGGGCGCCTGGGCGATGGAACCGGCCGGCAGATGGACGACGGCGATGTCGTCGGTACGGTCGGCGACCTCGACCCGGTAGAAGAACTTCATCGAGTCCAGATAGGCGATGAGCTCGCCCTGTGTATCCGGCTCGACGTGCATCCAGACCCGCTCGCCGTCGTCGACCAGATACATCGCGTGTTCGATGTGCCCGTTCGAGGTCAGGATCAGCGCCTCGGTGGCCTGGCCGGGGGGGAGCTCGCTGACGTGCTGGGTGAGCAGCAGGTGCAGCCAGGCCAGCCGGTCGTCGCCGCTGACGGTGACGACGCCCCGGTGCGACAGGTCGACGAGACCGCTGCCGTCGGCGAGGGCTCGTTGTTCGCGGAACAGATCGCCGTAGTGCGCGGCGACACCTTCGTCGCGGCCCTCGGCGGGGACGGCGCCGGGCAGGGACAGCAGGGGGCTCTTCATGCGCCCAGCCTACGACCCGGCGGCGGGAAGCCGCCTCGGCCTTGAGCCCTAGGCCTTCTCGGCCCTGCCGGCGTTCTTGAGCTCGTCGGCCTTCCCGGCCCTGCCGGGCTCGTCGGCGTTCTCGGGCTTCTGTTCCGCCGCCCGCTGCGCCTTCGCCGCACAGCCGTCGCAACGGCCGAAGATCGCGAAGTGCTTCATGTCCGTCTCGAAGCCGAAGGTGTCCCTGAGCTTCGCGGTGAATTCCGCGACCACGTCGACATCCGCCTCGATGACGTCCGCGCAGTCCCGGCAGACCAGGTGGATGTGGTGGTGGCGGTCGGCCAGGTGGTACGTCGGGGCGCCGTGCCCGAGGTGGGCGTGGCTGACCAGTCCGAGCTCCTCCAGGAGCTCCAGGGTCCGGTACACGGTGGAGATGTTCACGCCCGACGCGGTCCGGCGCACCTCGCAGAGGATGTCGTCGGGCGTCGCGTGCTCCAGCGTGTCGACGGCCTCCAGGACAAGCTGGCGCTGAGGCGTCAGCCGGTAGCCACGCTGCCGAAGATCGGTCTTCCAGTCGGTGCTCACCACACGGCCAGTGTAGGTCCGGATGAGCACCTCCCCGCAGCCCCCGGGAACTGCCGGACTCGGGAACCGCCGTCCCCGGAACCGCCGTCCCTCCCCGGGACTACTTGAAGAACGCGATGCCGTCGTCGGGCATGTCCTCGAGGTTCCGCGCCATCTCGGCGACCTCTTCCGGCGTGACGACCTTCTTCAGGTGCGCCGACATGTAGGGGCGCAGCTCGACCTCGGGGGTCGCCTTCTCGCCGACCCACATCAGGTCGCTCTTCACATACCCGTAGAGCCGCTTCCCGCCGCTGTACGGGCCGGAGGCCGCCGTCCGGGCCACCGCGTCGGTGACCAGGTCGATCTGCGGCTTCTGGTCGGCCAGCTCGCCGTACCAGATCTCGACGATGCCCTGGTCACGGACCATGACGACCTCGACCTTGCGGTCCTTGTCGATGCGCCAGTAGCCGGACTCGGTCTCCAGCGGCCGGACCTGGTTGCCCTCGTCGTCGAGCACCCAGGTGTGCGAAACGTACTCCAGGAAGTCCCGGCCGTCGTGGCTGAAGGTGACCTCCTGGCCGAAGTTGCACTTCTCGGCACCGGGGAAGTCGGAAACCCCCGCGCCCGCCCAGTTGCCCAGGAGGAAGGCCAGCGGAACGAGGTCCGGGTGGAGGTCGGACGGAATCGAGATCATGGGCGTCTCAGACGATCTGTGAGGGAGCGGCGGAGTTCGACGAGGGTCAGCGCTGGCCCTGGTACAGCTTCTTCACGGTCACACCGGCGAAGGCGAGCACACCGACGCAGACCAGGACCAGCAGGGCGGAGAAGAATGCCTCAAGCACGGGGGCTCCTCGGAACGAGCGATATACGGCGGTACAGGGCCGGTCCCCAGCCTAATGGGTAGGGGACCGGCCCTCTCGTTCAGGTCTCAGCCGAGCAGCTGGTTCTGGAGTATCAGCGTCTGCTGGAACGGGACGCGCGCCGCCTCCTTCCCGCCCTTCCGGGTGTGGATGACCAGGGCGAGGGTGTCGCCCGCGACGGCGTACGACTGGCGTACGTGCTCACCGTCGGACGGGGCCTTCTCGGTGAACGTGTACGAGAGGACGCCCGGCACCACCGCTGTGGCGTCCCAGGTCTCGTCGAACTCCATCCCGTCGGTTCCGGCGAGCGGTGTACCGGCCTCGACGCCGATGCCCAGGTCGTCGCGCAGCTCGCCCGCGAAGGCTCCGGAGTTGAACTGGAGCAGATAGATCCGGGACGCGGTGCCGTCCGGCATGGTCCAGCCGCGGGCCGCGATGTGCCGCAGCGCGGAGTCCTTGATCAGCTGGGACACCTCGTCCCGCTTCCCCTTCTCGTACTCCGCGACGAACTGTCCGGTGGGGACCCAGTCCCCGGTCAGCTTCTTGTCCGGCACCGCTCCGGCCGGGGCGGGCAGCAGCAGCTCCCGCAGGTCGGCGTGGTGCACCTCGGCGGGGTTGCCGTCGCTGAAGGGGCGCAGCGCACCGGCCGGGAGCGCGGGCAGCGTCAGCTCGGGGTAGTCCCAGCGCCCGTCGCCCTCGGTGGCGAGCCCCGGTACGTCCGTGCGGTCCATCGCGGTGAGGCCGAGGGCCGTGCCGGTGCCGACCGAGCCGAGCACCAGCACGGCGGCGGTCCAGCGCGCCACGGCCCGCAGAACGCGGCGGGGGGCCTTGGGCCGCGGGTCCGGCCGGGGCACCTCCGCCTCCGCCTCGGTCTCCGCCGTCACCGCCTCCGCCTCCGCCGCCGTCACCGCCTTCGTCTCCGTCTCCGTCTCCGTCTGCTCGGTCATACGTACTCCCCCGGAGACTTGATGTGGTCGAGCTGGTCCTTCACGAGGGCGGCGACGTCGGACGTGCTGAACGGATCGGTGCCGCTCGCCGCGACCGTGACGAGCGCCTCCCCGTCGTACGCGAAGCAGAGCATCCCGTCGATCTTGTCCTTGTCCTTGTCCTTGTCCTTGGGCAGCCGGTAGCAGGCGGCCTTCTTGTGACCCTGGATCTTCGGGCCCTTCCGGAAGCTCCCGATGGCGTCCAGCAGCTCCGTCTGCCCCTCGTACATGTCGTGGACGGCCTTCGTGTCCCGCATCTTCGAGATCTGGATCTCGACGACGAGGTCGTTGGCCATCGACACGTACGAGCGCTGCGCGATGCCCTGGATGCGGAGGCGGTCGATGCGCTTGTCCAGCTCCCGGCGCTGCTTGCCCGCCAGACCGCGGCCCATCTCCTTCATCGCGGCCGTGGCCTTCTTGCCGCTTCTCTCGCTGTCGTTGCCGAACTCGGCGATGTCCGGGCCGAGCCGGTAGGCCCCGGGCACCGGCAGCAGCAGCTTGCTCAGCTCGGTGGTGGCCCGGCCCCGGTCGGCCCCGGCGGCCGGGTCCTTGCCGGGCTCGTCGCCGGTCTCCGCCCAGAGGGTCGTGGCGACGGTGCGGTCCGCGGTGTCCGCGGTGTTCTTGATGTACGCGCCGGCACCGCCGACCGCACCGAGGACCAGGACGAACGGCAGCACGGTGAGTATCAGCCGCCGGACCCTGGTGCCACGCCCGGAGGGGTTCGTCTCGTCGTTCACAGCCGCTCCAGCTGTCGCTCGGCCAGCTTCCGGATGTCCTTCTTGCTGATCGGCACGGTGTCGTACACATGGATGTCGACCACGATGTCGCCGCGCCGGGCCAGGGCTCTGGCCTTGTAGGACGGCAGGTAGCCCGCCTTCCGCTCGACGTCGTACACGTAGTACCGGCCCTCGCCGCTGCCCTTGATCGGATCGCCCTCGTTGCCCGCGCCCTCGCTCTCGGACGGCATGTACGACACCTGGCCGCTGAAGTACGCCTCGGCGCCCAGCAGCGCGGCGGAGCGGAACTGAACGAGGTTGACGAGCGTCTCCCGGTACTGTCCCTGCCGCCATGAGGCGGACGCGATCCGGCGGAGGTCGTCCCCCGCCAGCGTCTCGAACATGTAGTTCTCGGACTTGAAGGTCAGGGCGTACGTGTCGAGCGCGATCCAGCCGTCGTCGGCCCGCAGGCCCAGCCCGGCCTTCCCGGCCCCCTTGGGCCGGTCGATCAGCAGCTTGCGCAGATCGCCGTCCGTCCTGACCTGCCGGTCCTGCGCCACGGGAAGCGGGCCCGGGACCTTGTCGGCGGGCAGCGGTTTCGCCGGGTAGCCGAGACCCGGCTGCGACAGTGCGGCCAGCGGCGTCGGGGCGCGCTCGGCCTGGATCCCGTAGCCGACGGCGGCACCTCCGGCGATGCCGAGCAGCGCGGCGGCGGCGATGAGCAGCGTCGTACGGCCGCGTGGACGCCGCCGTACGGGGCTGTCGGGAACAGTGGAATCAGCAAGAACTGCGGGTACAGCGGGAACTGCGGGTACAGCGGGAGCGACGGGGGCGGAAGGTGGCTCCGCCGGAACGTCGGGAATGGTGTCGTTCAGTTCCAAAAGGGGTCCCCCCACGAGACCTGAGGCGCAGATTCCGAATACTGCGCACACAGCTGACCCACAGGTGCAGGGGGAGGTTGCACGCACTCCGATTACAGTTCGGCATATGCCGAAGAAGCTCGTGATCAAGGTGACCGCAGGGGCCGAATCCGCCGAGCGCTGCTCCCAGGCCTTCACCGTGGCGGCCGTGGCCGTCGCCAGTGGTGTGGAGGTCTCGCTGTGGCTGACCGGGGAGTCCTCGTGGTTCGCCCTGCCCGGTCGCGCCGCCGAGTTCGAACTGCCGCACGCCGCGCCGCTCCCCGACCTGCTCGACTCGATCCTGGCGGGCGGGCGCGTCACGCTCTGCACGCAGTGCGCGACGCGGCGCGACCTCACCGAGAAGGACCTGCTGGAGGGCGTACGGATCGCGGGCGCCCAGGTCTTCGTACAGGAAGCCATGGCCGACGACACCCAGGCCCTCGTCTACTGAGGGCTCCCCCGTCCGCCGGAAGGCATTCCTACCGGCGGCGCTTCTTGCCGTCGAGCTCGTCCCACCACTCGTCGGACTTCGGGTCGCCGGACGGGTCGTCCCACCAACGGTCCTCCGGGCCGCGCCGGTTCGCCACCATCGCCGCGACCGGCGGGATGACCATGGCGACGAAGCACATCCCGATGGCTACCGGCATCGACCAGAGGCGTACGACGGCCCAGGCGGAGACGAAGAGGACGATGCATCCGCCCATCATCAGGAAATAGCCGCGACGGCGCCGGGCGTACATACCTCCAGCGTAGGTCCGGTTCCGTGCGCGGCCCAGAGCGCGTGCGCGGCCCGGAGCGCGCGTACCCGGGCCGCGCACCGGGTACGGCCACCGGCCACCGGACGGCGCGAAGGGCCGCACCCCTGCTCAGGTGGCGTCCAACCCCCTGGGGTGCGGCCCTTCGGCCGGTCCTGCGTCGCGCGTTGTACGCCGCGCGTGCGTCGCGCGGTGCGTGCGTCGCGTCTGCCGGAACTAGGGCGTGTGTCCTAGACGGCGATCGCGACCTCGGAGAGGCCACCGGTCTGCGCCACGACCGTACGGTCGGCGCTGCCGCCCGGGACCAGGGCGCGAAGCGTCCAGGTGCCCTCGGCCGCGTAGAAGCGGAACTGTCCGGTCGCCGAGGTCGGGACCTCGGCGGTGAACTCGCCGGTCGAGTCCAGCAGACGGACGTAACCGGTGACGGGCTCGCCGTCACGGGTCACGCTGCCCTGGATGGTGGTCTCACCGGGCTTGATCGTCGAAGCGTCGGGGCCGCCGGCCTGTGCTCCACACATGGTGTTCTGTCCTTCTGGTCGAAGTCCTGCTGATCGGTCGAGCGGTCCCGCGGAAACCGTGTCGCGGAACTGCGCTGCGGTACTACTTGGCGGCGCCGAGCTCGATCGGCACGCCGACGAGGGAGCCGTACTCGGTCCACGAACCGTCGTAGTTCTTGACATTCTCCTGGCCGAGCAGCTCGTGCAGCACGAACCAGGTGAGCGCGGAGCGCTCACCGATGCGGCAGTACGCGATGGTGTCCTTCGCCAGGTCGACCTTCTCGGCCTCGTAGAGGGCCTTGAGCTCGTCGTCCGACTTGAAGGTGCCGTCGTCGTTGGCGTTCTTCGACCACGGGATGTTGCGGGCGCTCGGCACGTGGCCGGGGCGCTGCGACTGCTCCTGCGGGAGGTGGGCCGGGGCGAGCAGCTTGCCGCTGAACTCGTCGGGCGACCGCACGTCGACCAGGTTCAGGCTGCCGATGGCCGCCACGACGTCGTCGCGGTAGGCGCGGATCGACTCGTCCTGCGGCTTGGCCTTGTACGAGGTGGCCGGGCGGGCCGGAACGGTGTCGACCAGGTCGCGGGAGTCGAGCTCCCACTTCTTGCGGCCGCCGTCGAGAAGCTTGACGTTCTCGTGGCCGTACAGCTTGAAGTACCAGTACGCGTACGAGGCGAACCAGTTGTTGTTGCCGCCGTACAGGACGACGAGCGTGTCGTTCGCGATGCCCTTCTCGGACAGGAGCTTCTCGAAGCCGGCCTGGTCGACGAAGTCACGGCGGACCGGGTCCTGGAGGTCCTTGGTCCAGTCGATCCGGATCGCGTTCCTGATGTGGTTCTTCTCGTAGGCCGAGGTGTCCTCGTCGACCTCGACGATGGCGACCTTCGGGTCGTCGATGTGGGCCTCGACCCAGTCGGCGTCTACCAGGACGTCACTGCGGCTCATGTGTTCTCCTCCGGGGCAGTCTGCGGCGGGGTGATGCGGAGTGCGGGCGCGGGGTGTACGCGCAGATGCGCGGAGCGGGGCGCGTACGTAGCACTGGCTCGGCCCTGACGGTGGTCCGAGGGCCGGGGAAAGCAGAACGCTGAAGACGTCCCGCTCAGAAGGTGCGACAGAGCATGGCGGCGACGCGGCACAGGTCTACTGCCCGCCGCTTCGTGAGATCCGCCTGTCGCTTCATGCGTCCGATCGTAGGGAGGTACGGGCGGAGATGTCACCGTCGTGTCAAATTATGAGACGGGATCGTCCGTGATGCGAGACTCCGGAGCGATGGCCGACGGCCGAGGACGGGGCGCCGGCGACGTGGGTGCCGGGTTCATCTGAGGACCGGACGTGACCGTCTCAGTATTTGGATCAGGGACCTGGAGCAGGGATCAGAGACCTGGAGCAGGGATCGGGGATCGGGAATCCGCATCAGGGATGCGGCAGGGCCGGGGCGTGCGCCGCCACCGCCCGGCGACCGGCCGCCGGGCGCATCGCCCCTCCGCCTCCCGGACCACTTCCCCGCCGCCCTCGGGCCCGGGGCCGTGTCAGCCGGCGAGGGCCACGTTCGAACCGGTCACCGAGATCTCCAGGCCGTCGGGGGTGACCTCGATCTTCTCCAGCTTCAGACCGTCCGGCAGCCCGCCGATGTTCCGCTCGAAGTCGGTCTTGCCGCGCACGATGTCCTCCAGGCCGGGGATGCCCTCACCCGGGACCTTGTCCGCGTGCACCCGGATGGTCCGGCCGTCGACGAGGGTGACGGTGGAGAGCACGCTGCGCGAGAGCGGGCGGCCGAGGATGTCGACCGTGCCGGTGACCTTCACCTTGCCCTTGCCGCCGTACTCGACGGCGACGCCCTCGTTGGCCGCGGAGGTCAGGTCCTGGTAGCTGACGACCGCCGTGCCCGTGGCGCGGGCGGCCGTCGCGCTGGAGTAGCCGGGGCCGATCCTCACGTCGAGCAGTTGGGCCCGCATCTCACTGATCCGGATCACCCGGCCGCCCGCGCTGGTGGTGATGCCGGTGAGGCCGACATCCACCCGGTCGAGCCGCGAACCGGCGATCTGCGTCAGGAACGGGAAACCCTTGATCGAGACGTCCGTGGAGCCCGCGCTGCCCCCGCTGATCCGGACCCGGCCCTCGGCCTCCGACTCCGCGAAGTACACCGCGGCACGGTCGACGGCGACGAAGACGCCGCCCAGCACCACCAGGACGATCAGCAGTATTCGCAGTGCTCGCATGCCCGTTGCTCCCCCACCCTGACCCGACCGGGCCCCCGTGGGGCCCGACCGGCCCCTGGGCCCGTGAGCCTACTGCGGCCGCACGGGACACCCGGGGTGATCGACGATCAGAAACCCCCGATCGGTTCCCACTTCGGGCCTCAGCCGATCACACGGCCGATCAGATACACGGCGGGAGCGGCAGCGGTGAGCGGCAGCGCCACTCCAGCCGTCATGTGGACGAACCGGGACGGGTAGTCGTAGCTCGCCACCCGCAGCCCGATCAGCGCGCAGACGCCCGCCGCGAGCCCGAGGAACGCGCCCTTCGCCCCGAAGTCCGTGAAGCCGCCCATCACGGCACCGGCCCCCGCGGCGGCGAGCAGCGCCATCACGGCCGACGCCGCACCGGGCAGCGGCAGCGCCCTGACGAGCACCGCGGCCGCGACCGCCACCCCGCCCACCGTCACGGCGTCCGGGACGGCCGCCAGATGCCCGCCGGCGAGCACGGCGAGGGCGGCCGACACGAGCGTGGCCATCAGCCCGTACATCCGCTCGTCGGCCCCCGCGTGGCTGCGCAGTTGCAGGACGACCGTGAGCAGCACCCAGATGCCCAGGGTGCCCAGGAGCGCGCCGGGGCCGTTCTCCCGGCCCGCCGCGAGCAGGGCCACATCGGCGGCGAGCCCGCCGGCGAAGGCGAGCGCGATGCCCTGGCGGGCCGGCCACATCCCGTTGAGCCGGAACCATCCGGCGGCCGTCACGGCCTGGAGCAGCACCAGGGGGACGAGCAGGGCGTACGGGCCGATCGCGGCACCGAGGGAAAGCAGCAGACCGAGCCCGGCGGTGATCGCCGCGGGCTGCATGCCCGGCGCGATGATCGGCGAGCGCCCTTCGGCGCGGGCCCGCTGGGCGTCGGTGATCCGGCTGTTGCCGAGGGTGGTGGGCGCGCTGAACCCGGAGGCGTCGAGCGCCGCCGAGGACGCGGCAGCCGGTGCGGGGGCGGACGCGGGCGCCGTACGGGAGGTGTCCGGCACCTCGGGCGGCAGCGGATACGAGCCCGAGGCGCCCTGCGGCGGCGGATACGCGGCATCGGCGGCGTACGGCGCCGGGGCTGCGACCGGGTGCTGCACGGGCTGCTGGACCGGGTGCTGCTGCACGGGCTGCTGGACCTGGTGCTGCGCGGGCTGCTGGTGTGCCGGGGGTTGTACGGGCTGCTGGACCTGGTGCTGCACGGGCTGCTGGTGTGCCGGGGGCTGCACGGGCTGCCGCACCGGCTGGATCGTCGGCTGGTACTGGGTGTCCCAGGTCGGCGCCTGCCAGGTCTGCGTCGCCCCCTGGTCGAAGGCCCCCGGTTCCGACTGCCCCGTCGGCCAGGGGGACGAGGCGTCGTACGGAGCGGCCTGATCACCGTACGGCTGCTGCGGCTGCCCGTGGGCGGGGTCGCCGTACGCCGGAGCACCGTAGGACTGACCGTCGTACCGCTGAGGCTGCTCCCCCGCGTACGGCCGGCCGTACGACTGGTCAGCGTGGGCCTGGTCCCCGTAGGACTGGCCGTACGGCTGCTCCGCGTAGGACTGATCCCCGTAGGCCTGCTCACCGTAGGCCTGCCCGTACGGCTGCTCACCGTACGGCTGCGGATACTGCTGATCGCTGTTGCTACTGCTGCTGCTCATGGTCTGCGGTTCACCCTCCTGCGAACGGCGGGAGCACCTCGACCGTGCCGCCCTCGGCAAGCCGTACGGTCTCATGGCCGCGGGTCCCGACGGGGTCACCGTCGATCAGGAACGAACACCTTTGCAGTACCCGGGTCAGCTCGCCGGGGTGCCGTTCGCGCACCGCGGCGAGTGCCTCGGCGAGTGTCGCCGCCGCGTACGGTTCCTCCGCCGTCCCCGCGGCTGCCTTGGCCGCAGCCCAGTAACGGATCGTCCCCGTCGCCATGGCGCCACCCCTTTCGTCGTGCGTCAGCTGTCCATGATGGGTCACGTGGCGGCCGCCCAGTCGGCGATGCGCGTGAGCAGCGTCTCGTCGGACGCGTTCTCCGCGTGCCCCATCCCCCGCTCCAGCCACAGGTCCGCGCCGCCCTCCCCGGCGGCTTCGGCGAGCATCCGCGGGTGGTCGAGCGGGAAGTACGGGTCCTGGTCGCCGTGCACGATCAGCAGCGGGGCGGGCGCGATCAGCGGGACCGCGCCGACCGGGGAGAGCGGTACGGGGTCCCAGTCCTCGTCGGCGATACGGGTACGGAATCCGTACCGGCCCACGAGCCTGCCCGTGGGACGGGTGACCACCCAGTGCAGACGGCGCATCGGGGCCGTACCCCGGTAGTACCAGCGCGCGGGAGCACTCACCGCGACCACCGCGTCGGCGTGCGCCTCCGCGTGCCCCTCCGCGTGCCCCTCTGCGTGCCTCTCAAGCGCTGGTACCTGACACTCCGCACACTCCGCCGCTCGAACAGCCGTACTGTCGCGTATCAGATTCTGGACGGAATCCCGGGGCGAATCCCGGACGGATTTTCCGGCCGGATCCGCCGTATACAGCGCACCGTGCCGGAGCACCACGGAGCCGCCCATGGAGAACCCGACCGTGATGATCCGCCGATGCCCCAGCGAGCGCGCCCAGGCCACCGCGGCGGCCAGATCCAGCACCTCGCGATCACCCACGGTCGAACGCCCGCCGGACCTTCCATGGCCCCGGAAAGAGAACGTGATCACGGCCGCACGCTGGGAGAACACCCGTGCCGCCCGGCGCACGGCCGGGCGGTCCAGATGGCCGGTGAACCCATGTGCGACGACCATCGCGGTATCGGTCCGCGCGCCGTTCCCGGCCCTGGTCCCGGCCCCGCTCCCGGCCGCCCCGGCACCCGCCGTACACGGTTCGTACACCGCTTCGAGGGGGACCCCGTCATCGGTCAGCAATGTGGCGCGAAGGGGGTTCGGCGTGAGGAAGGAAACAGAAGAACTCAGGAATCGGCCCTCGGACACAGAACTCATGTGGGCTATTCTGCTGCGAACAGGATCCGGGCAAAGCAGCCCCCGGGTCCTTTTGTGCTTTCCGCGTGTTGTTACGGAGACGTTTCGACAAGCTCAGCGGTCCCAGGGCGCGGGACCGCATCCGTAAAGCCGCATGACCGTACGAAGCAGTGCCGCATACTCCCCCGGGTCCGACCCGGGAGTGCCCCTCTCGCAGGGAACGAGGAGGACCGACGTAATGGGCGAGCGAACCGTGCAAGACGATCGACCGACTGACCAGGCAGGTGGGCGGCGATGAGTTCACTGCTGCTTCTCACGAATGCACTCCAGCCGTCGACGGAGGTGCTCCCCGCCCTCGGCCTCCTGCTGCACAGCGTGCGGGTGGCCCCCGCCGAGGGCCCCGCTCTCGTCGACACCCCCGGTGCCGATGTCATCCTCATCGACGGGCGCCGCGATCTTCCGCAGGTGCGGTCGCTCTGTCAGCTGCTGCGGTCCACCGGACCCGGCTGTCCGCTGATCCTCGTGGTCACGGAAGGCGGTCTCGCCGCCGTCACCGCCGACTGGGGCATCGACGACGTCCTGCTGGACACGGCCGGCCCGGCGGAGGTCGAGGCGCGGCTGCGGCTGGCCACCGGGCGGCAGCAGATCACCTCCGACGACTCCCCGATGGAGATCCGCAACGGGGACCTCTCGGTCGACGAGGCGACGTACAGCGCCAAGCTGAAGGGCCGGGTCCTGGACCTGACCTTCAAGGAATTCGAGCTGCTCAAGTACCTCGCCCAGCACCCGGGCCGCGTCTTCACCCGCGCCCAGCTGCTCCAGGAGGTCTGGGGGTACGACTACTTCGGCGGTACGCGGACCGTCGACGTCCATGTACGACGGCTGCGCGCCAAGCTCGGCCCCGAGCACGAGTCGCTGATCGGCACCGTGCGCAATGTCGGCTACCGCTTCGTCGCCCCGGAGAAGGTGGAGCGGGCCGCCGCCGAGGAGGCGAAGGCCCAGGAGGCGAAGGACCGGGCGGCGAGGATCCGGGCGGCGGTTTCGGCGGCCGACGGACCCGTAGCCCGTTCGGGGCAGTCCCACGATTCCGAGGCCGGGAAAGAAGCCCCGGTCCGAGCTGCCAAGAGGTAGGTCCATCCGCGTAGACTGCCGCGCGTGGCCAAGGTGACGCGGGACGATGTGGCGAGACTGGCGGGGACGTCGACCGCGGTCGTCAGCTACGTCATCAACAACGGACCCAGGCCGGTCGCCCCGGCCACGCGCGAGCGGGTACTCGCAGCGATCAAGGAGCTGGGCTACCGGCCCGACCGGGTCGCCCAGGCGATGGCCTCGCGGCGGACCGACCTCATAGGCATGATCGTGCCGGACGCGCGCCAGCCGTTCTTCGCGGAGATGGCGCACGCGGTCGAACAGGCCGCCGCCGAACGCGGGAAGATGGTCCTCGTCGGCAACTCCGACTACCGCGACGAACGCGAGGTCCACTATCTGCGGGCCTTCCTCGGCATGCGCGTCTCCGGGCTGATCCTGGTCAGCCAGGGCCCCAGCGAGCGGGCCGCCGCCGAGATAGAGGCCTGGGACGCCCGTGTCGTCCTGCTCCACGAGCGGCCCGAGGCGATCGACGACGTCGCGGTCGTCACGGACGACGTCGGCGGCGCACAGCTCGCCACCCGGCATCTGCTGGAGCACGGCAACGCGTACGTGGCCTGCCTCGGCGGCACCGAGTCGACCCCGGCGGTGGGCGACCCGGTCGCCGACCACGTCGAGGGCTGGCGGCGGGCGATGCACGAGTCGGGGCGCTCGACGGAGGGCCGGCTGTTCCAGGCCCCGTACAACCGGTACGACGCCTACGAGGTGGCGCTCGGGCTGCTGTCCGGGCCCGACCGGCCCCCGGCGATCTTCTGCGCGACGGACGACCAGGCCATCGGGGTGCTGCGGGCGGCCCGTGAGCTGCGGATCGATGTGCCCGGGGAGCTGGCGGTCGCGGGCTTCGACGACGTGAAGGAAGCCGGTCTGACCGACCCGCCGCTGACGACCGTCCACTCGGACCGTCCCGCGATGGCGCGAGCGGCCGTGGACCTGGTGCTCGACGACTCGCTGCGGGTCTCGGGCTCACGCCGGGAGCGGCTGAAGCAGTTCCCGTCGGCGCTGGTCGTGCGGCGCTCGTGCGGGTGCGGCGAGCCGGCAGCGGGAGACCGCTGAGGCCGTGCCCCGGCGGGATTCCGCACTGCGGGGGCCGCTGAGACTGTCCGCGCCGCGGGGAGCCGCTGAAGCTGTCCGTGCGCTGCGGTGGCAGGGTGGTTGCGCCGGCGTGCGCCCGGCGGCCTTTATTTGGGACATACGAGGTTCTGCCGGGCTTCTCAGGACGTACTCAGCCTCTTCTCATGTTCGCTGGCCACTCTCGTAGACATGACCGAGAGCAACCGCCCGAGCGGCGAGTACCCGACGTACCACTCGTACCCCTCGTACGGCGACGGCGCGACGTCCTACCCGCCGCCGCCCTCCTACGAGCCGGGCGGCGAGCCCGGCGGCGCACCCGGCGACTCCGGCCGGCCGGGGCGTGCCGCGCGCCGGGCGCGGCGGCCCGTCGCGCTGCTGGTGGCGGTGGCGATCGCCGCGGGGGCGGTCGGCGGCGGCAGCGCGGCCCTGATCGGGCAGCTCACCGACAGCGGGCCGAACGGCTCCGGCTCCTCCGGCTCCGTCAACGGCACCACCGTCTCGCAGAGCAGCGCGGGCACCGTCTCCGGCGTCGCGGCGGCCGTCTCCCCGGCGATCGTCGAGATCGGCGCGGCCTCGACGGCGGGCCAGTCCACCGGCTCCGGTGTGGTCATCACGTCCGACGGCGAGATCATCACCAACAACCACGTCATCTCCGGCGCCTCCCAGATCGAGGTGACCCTCTCCACCGGCAGGACGTACACGGCCGATGTGGTCGGCACCGATGCCGACAAGGACCTCGCGCTCATCAAGCTCAACGGCGCGAGCGGACTGAAGACGGCCACGCTCGGCGACTCCTCCTCGGTGAAGGTCGGCGACCAGGTCGTGGCGATCGGCTCCCCCGAGGGCCTGACCGGCACCGTCACCAGCGGCATCGTCTCCGCGCTCGACCGCGATGTCACCGTGGCCAAGGACGAGGACTACGGCCAGGGTCAGCAGCAGCGCGGCGGCACCGGCCAGTGGCCGTTCGAGTTCGGCGGGCAGCAGTTCAACGGGGACACGGGCAGCTCGAAGACCACGTACAAGGCGCTCCAGACCGACGCCTCGCTCAACCCCGGCAATTCCGGCGGTGCGCTGATCAACATGAACGGCGAGATCATCGGCATCAACTCCGCGATGTACTCCCCGAGTTCGGCGAGCAGCGCGGGAAGCTCCGGCGCGGGCAGCGTGGGCCTCGGCTTCGCCATCCCGGTCGACACGGTCAAGGCCGACCTCGACACGCTGCGGGCGGGCAACGGTTCCTGACGCGCTCCGCGAGCCGCACCGCCCCGGATACGCCCGAACACCCCGGATGCGTCGTACACCCCGGATACTTTCCCTATCAGGTACCGGACATTCCGGAGCCGGGCACCAGGTACCGCACCAGGTGCCACGTCGGGCCGGAACGAAACGAACAGAGGACGAGCAGCGATGAGCCACGCCGAAGACGATCCGCAGCGCATCCTGATCGTCGACGACGAGCCCGCCGTGCGCGAGGCCCTGCAGCGCAGCCTCGCGTTCGAGGGGTACGGCACCGAGGTCGCCGTGGACGGCTACGACGCGCTCACCAAGGCGGAGGCGTACGCCCCCGACCTGATCGTGCTGGACATCCAGATGCCCCGGATGGACGGACTCACCGCCGCCCGCCGCATCAGGTCCACCGGCACCACCACGCCCATCCTCATGCTCACCGCCCGCGACACGGTCGGCGACCGGGTCACCGGCCTGGACGCGGGTGCCGACGACTACCTGGTCAAGCCCTTCGAACTGGACGAGCTCCTCGCCCGTATCCGGGCCCTGCTGCGCCGCAGCTCCTACGCGGCCGCGGCGGGCGCGGACGTCACCGACAACGACGTCCTGGCCTTCGCCGACCTGCGGATGGACCTGGCCACCCGCGAGGTCACCCGCGGCACCCGCCGGGTCGAACTGACCCGCACCGAGTTCACGCTCCTGGAGATGTTCCTGGCCCACCCGCGCCAGGTGCTCACCCGGGAGCAGATCCTCAAGGCGGTCTGGGGCTTCGACTTCGAACCCAGCTCCAACTCCCTGGACGTGTACGTGATGTACCTGCGCCGCAAGACGGAAGCGGGCGGCGAACCGCGCCTGGTCCACACGGTACGGGGCGTGGGATACGCGCTGCGCTCCGGCGGCGGTGAGGGGTGACGGGCCTGGTGCGCCGGTTCCGGGCGCTTCCGCTGCGTTCCCGGCTGGCGCTGCTGGTCGCGACGGCGGTGGCGGTGGCGGTGGCCGCGGTGGCGGCGTCGTGCTGGTTCGTGACGAAGGCCCAGCTGGAGAGCCAGCTCGACAACTCGCTGCGCAGCGCCAAGATGGACAACGACAAGATGCGGGACCTGCTGACCGCGTGCCTGAGCGGCGGCAAGCTGCCCGCCCAGGAGTTCCCGGGGCAGTACACCGTGCAGCTCGTCGCGGCGAACGGCACCTACTGCCCGGCCCCGAACACCACGCCGATCCCCGCCCAGCCCGGCGACATCGCCGTGGCGGCCGGACGGGTGCACGACATCCTGCACACGACCGAGAACGACGACGGCGCGGACATGCGCGTCTACACCAGCAAGCTGCCCGTGGTCGGGGCCGGCTCGGCGGGCAACCAGCTCGCCGTCTCCGTCGCCCGCCCGCTGAGCGAGGTCACCGCGCCTCTCTCCACCCTCGCCTGGGTCCTCGTCGTCGTCTCCGGCATCGGTGTCCTCGGGGCGGGCGCGGCGGGGCTCTGGGTCGCCAGGTCCGGGCTGCGCCCGGTCGACGAGCTGACCGAGGCCGTGGAGCACGTGGCACGGACCGAGGACCTCACGGTGCGCATCCCGGTCGAGGGCGAGGACGAGATCGCCCGCCTGTCCCGCTCCTTCAACTCCATGACCGCCTCGCTCGCCACCTCCCGCGACCTCCAGGCCCGGCTGATCGCGGACGCGGGCCACGAGCTGCGGACACCGCTGACCTCTCTCCGTACGAACGTCGAACTGCTCGCCCGCAGCGACGAGACCGGCCGGGCGATCCCGCCGGGCGACCGCAAGGCCCTGATGACCTCGGTCAAGGCGCAGATGGCGGAGCTGGCCTCCCTCATCGGCGACCTCCAGGAACTGGCCCGCCCCGACGCCGCCCAGCCCGGCCGGCTCGAAGTGGTGGCCCTGCACGACATCACCCGCGCCGCCCTGCGACGGGCCAGGCTGCGCGGCCCCGAGCTGACGATCACGTCGGAGCTGGCCCCCTGGTACGTACGGGCGGAACCGGCCGCCCTGGAGCGGGCGGTCGTCAACGTCCTGGACAACGCGGTGAAGTTCAGCCCGCCCCGCGCCACGATCGATGTGGTGCTGCACCGCGGCGAGCTGACGGTACGGGACCGCGGCCCCGGCATCCCCGCCGAGGAACTCCCCCACGTCTTCGAACGCTTCTGGCGCTCCCCCTCGGCCCGCCAGCTCCCCGGCTCGGGCCTGGGCCTGTCGATCGTGGCCCGCACGGTCCAGCAGGCGGGCGGCGAGATCACCCTGAGCCCGCCCCCGGACAACGGCCCCGGCACGGTCGCCGCCATCCGCCTGCCGGGCGCACCGCAACCGCCTCCGGAGCTCTGACCGGGGGGCGGCTCAGGGGCGTCGGCTCAGGGGCGTCGGCGGAATTCGGCGGCCGCAACGCCCGCCCCCTCAGGCCCCCTCAGGCCCCCGGGTTGTGCCGGATCAGGGATTCGACCAGGCCGGAGCGGGTCGCGGGGAAGTCCAGCGGGACGATGCCGAGGCCCGTCCAGCCCGCGGTCCCCGAGCCGTCGAGGAAGGAGTGCACCTGCGGGTTGAGCCGGTCGGCGTTCCAGCGGGGCGGCATCAGGGCGGCGGTGCTCACATAGTTCATGAACAGCTTGCCCGGCTGCTCGGCCGCCTTCCGGAACTGGGCCTCGATCTTCGGGTACTTCCCGAACGGCTCGGCCATGTAGTCGTCCTGGATGTCGAAGACCTGCGGATCGGCGTACCTGACCCCGGGCAGCCCGCCGTTGTCGGCGAGCAGCACCACCTTGCCGCGCGCCTCGCCCAGCGTGGGCAGCGTGGAATCGAGGCGGAACAGCGGCCGCCAGCCCTTGGTGTCGAGGTAGAGGTCGAAGACGCGCCGGAACGCGGCGTCGCTCTCCTCCGAGTACTCCTGCTTGACCCGCATCAGCACGGTCTCGCCCGGCCGTTCGGCCAGGAAGTCCCAGCACGCGCCGAGGACGTCCCCGAACATCAGGTTCTGGAACGACGCCCCGTGGTGGATGGCGAACGAGTCCCCGGTGATCCGGCAGCGCACATCGAGGAACCGGATGCCGCTGTTCAACTGCTCGGCGATCGTCGTGTTCTGGCACTCGGTCCAGGGCCCGCCGTACCGGGCGCCGGAGTCGTGCGAGCCCGGGATCGTGAGGCGCTGGAGTGCGGTCGCGTCGGGGATGGAGCCCATCCAGTCCTGCGGAGTGCGAGCCGTACGGGTCGTACGCGTCCCGGCGACGGCGGGCGCGACCCCGACGAGGGCGGTGGCGGAGACGGCGAGGGCGCCGGCCAGGAAGTTCCTGCGGGTACCGGTGTACGGGCTCATGCGGAAGGGCCTCCGTGTGCCGTGTGGGTGAGCAGCCCCCGAATTATGACGGGTGCACGTCACCAGAGGAACAGGGCGGGAGCGCCGCGGCCCGGCCACCCGGACATCCCGGCGCGGGAGAACCCCCAGCCGGCGCGGGGGCGAGCCGATCGACACGCCGCAGGCGACGCCGTCACGCGTGGCCGACCTCGTTCCCGGCCGCGCCGGATGGCCGCACCTCGTCCCGGCCCCGCGTCGGCGCTCCGTCGCCCCAGGAGATCTCGTAGTACGTCACCCGCTCGTCCGCCCCGACCCGCCGCATCCCGGCGGCAGCCATGACGTGCTGGGACGCGGTGTTGCCGTGGTCGGCGTCGCCCTTCACCCGGGCGGCGATGCCGCTCGTACGCGCGTACTCCAGCAGCGCGCGCAGCGCCTCGGAGGCGTAGCCCTTGCCCCGAACCGCGGGAACAAGGCCGTAGCCGATCGTGACGCTGCCGGATTCGTCGGCGGGCCCGTGGAAATCCACACCGCCGATGGCCACCCCGTCGTCGCGCCGCCGGATCTCGTACGCACCCGGATGCCGGACGACCCCGTCCTCCGTGCGGGAGCCCAGGAACTTCCTGGCTGCGGAGACGTCCCCGTCCATGGGGTACCCCTCCGCCCAGCCGGCCCGCGCACCGGGCCCGTTCCGCCCCTCGGATCCGGCCGCCAGCAGTTCCCGGGCCTCGTCGTCGCTCAGCGGATGGAGTATGAGCCGCGCTGTTTCAAGATCCGTCATGTCCTGCCGCCTTCAGGTCGGGCTCCTGGTGAGAAGTGAAAGTATCCGTCCATGAATGACGCAGTGAACATCGGCGAGATGGTTGTGCGCCGCGCAAACGATTCGGATGCGGAAGCGCTCGCCGGGATCGACACGGTCGCGGTGGAAGGTGACGGTCACCGGCGGGCGAGCATCCGGGAGTGGTGCCGGCAGGGCCTGGCGGTCATGGCGGAGGACGGGTCCGGGCCGCTCGGCTACTGCGTGGTGGAGTACACGTTCTTCGAGCAGGGCTTCGTCACGATGCTGATGGTGGCGCCTTCGGCCCGGGGCAGGGGTGTCGGACAGCGGCTGCTGGACTCCGCCGCCGCCTCGTGCACGACCCCGAAGCTGTTCACCTCGACCAACGTCTCCAACCAGCCGATGCAGCGGCTGCTCCAGCGCGCCGGTTGGAGCCCGGCCGGCCTTGTCCACGGCCTCGACGAAGGCGACCCGGAGCTGTTCTACCTCCACAGGCCGCAGACCGGGCAGCCGCACCCGTAAACCCGTGGACGTGACCGTGACCCGTGGCCGTGGGCCGTGCCCCGGAGGAGCGTGCCGCGCGGATGACGACGCCGCGCTTGCGGCCTTCCTCGCCCGAGGCGCAGTCCGGCGGAGGCCGTCAGCCGGACCGGGGTCCGGGTGTGCGGGGGCCCGGGTCCCGGGCGGCGTGCAGCGCGGACGCCCTGCGGACCAGCGCGTCGTCGCCACGGCCCAGGCACCCGGCGGCGTACAGCAGCTCCGCCAGCACCTCCTGGTCGCGCGCCTGCACGGCGAGCGCGAGCAACGGGCCGAGCCGCGCGGACCATGCCTCGCGCATGTCCGGGGAACCCGTCCGGGGCAGGGCCGCGGCCCTGCGTGCCCAGTGGCGGATCTCCTCCCGGTCCGCCCGGGGAGCGTGCACGGGGAGGGAAGGGGGGACCTGTTGACGGGGGTCTCCCGGGGCGCTCCGGGCCGCTCCCTGCCGCCGTTCCCGTGCTGCCGCGGCCAGGGCCGCCGCGAGCGTCGTGTGGTAGCACGTGCCGAAGAGATAGGCGGCCGCCCGGTCGCCCGTGAGCCCGGACAGAACCTCGGGACGGTGCACCGGACTGGGTACCGCCCCGTCCGGCCGCTGCGCGGTGGCCAGTGCGTGCCAGCCCTCCCGCACCAGCGGGTCGTCGTCGCCCCGGCCGCCGAGGGCACCCGCGCACAGCAGCAGCTCCGAGAGGAGGTCCAGGCTCCCCCGCGCGAGGTGGACGCCGAGCAGTACCCGGATCGGTTCACGGAGCCGAGCCACCTCCCCGGGGCCGCCCAGCAGCCGCCGCGTACGACCGAAGTCCGTGACGTAGAAGAGGACATGGGTGAGCGCGTACGTCTCGTCCCCGGTCATCTGGAGGACGTCCGGACCCAGGGCCGCGATGCTCCGGCAGTGCAGCACGTCGAGGGCGGGCAGCGCTGCCGGGGGTGCGAATCCTCCCCGGTCGACGAAATAGCGCAGCTCCACCTGGGAGAGGACCGGACGGTACGCCCTGGTGTGACCGCCCGCATCGGCCGCGAGCAGCGCCTGGCACACGGCGCGTGCCTCCGGCTGCGGGCGGCCGAGCGTTTCGAGCAGCGCGATCAGATTGAGGTGGTAGGGGAAGAGTTCGTCGCCCCGGCGCAGCCCCTGCCCGAACTCCGCCTCCCCGGCCGCGCGGGCCGCCAGATCCAGGGCGCGGCTCGGCAGCGCCGCCTCCTTGGGTACCAGACCAGAACGGTCCAACAGCCTTACCAAGCCCAGCAGTTCGAGGAGTGGTCCGGGACGGAACGGGCGACGGGGCAGGTACTCCTCCCAGCGGGGCGCCGCGAACCACTCCACGTACTCTTCCAACCAGCGCAGCGCGCCTGCCAGCACATGGCCCGCGGAGGCATCCGGCTCAGGAACCGCCGCCCCGCACGCGGCCTCACGCCGGGCATGCGCGGGAACCGGGGGCCAGTACGGGCCGTCGCCCTCGGCCGCCGGGGCGCTCACCGCCCGCTCCGTACCCGCAGCAGTGCCAGGACCGCCACCAGGATCCCGGTCAGCACGCCCAGGTCCATCAGCCACGGGAGCACCCCACCGCCCCCCAGCAGGGTCTGGCGCGCCAGGTCGACGGCGTACGTCATCGGGTTGAGGTACATGACCGAAGCCAGCCAGCCGGGCACATCCTGCACGCTGAAGACCGACCCGGACAGGAACAGCAGAGGGAACATGGCCAGTTGAACGGTCGCCTGGAGGGTCTGCACACGCTTCACGACCGTGGCCAGGCACAGACCGATGACGCTGAAGACCGTCGCGGCGAGCGCGTAGCAGCCGACGGCGAGGACGAACCGGGCGGTGGTCAGCGGCACGCCCATCAGCGGCGAGAACGCGAGCATGAGCATGCTCTGCACGGTCACCATCCCCGCACCCGCGACGACCTTGCCCAGCGGAAGGCAGATCCGTGGCACCGGGGCGACGAGGAGTTCGCGCAGGACGCCGTACTCGCGGTCCCAGGCGTACGACTGACCGGAGGCGACGCCGATCGAAACGACCTGGATGCCGATGATTCCGGGAAAGACGTACGCGCTGAACGACACCGAGCCGACCGCGCCGATCATCCCGTTGAAGCCGACCGCGTAGACCAGGACGAAGAAGAGGATCTGCACGGCCTGGCTGAGGAGCACGCCCGGCCGTTTGGCCTGGCGCAGCAGATCCCGGTGGGCGATGACGGCGATCGCGCGCAGGGCCACTCTCAGCGGTGCGTCCCCGGCGGCGAGGGACGGTGCGGAGACGGCTGTGGT
Source organism: Streptomyces sp. NBC_00654 (assembly GCF_026341775.1). Lineage (NCBI taxonomy): Bacteria > Bacillati > Actinomycetota > Actinomycetes > Kitasatosporales > Streptomycetaceae > Streptomyces > Streptomyces sp. NBC_00654. Next base: position 1,075,351 of record NZ_JAPEOB010000003.1, read on the forward strand.
GGGGGCGGCGGCGGCCGTCGAGGTCGCCGTGGTCACGGTCGTGGTGGTCACGGTCGTGTTCGTCCTGGTCATGGCGCCGTCGTCCTTTCCCGCCGTGCCCGGGGGCCGTCCTGCTCGGCCGCCTCCAGATAGACGTCGTTCATCGAGGGGTGGTGCACGGAGACGGTCAGTCCGGGCACATCCAGGGCCCGGACCACCGCGGCGATCCGGGCCTCGGGGTCGACGCAGTGCACCGCGACCCCGGCCGGCCCGATCAGCGCCTCGAAACCGGCCGCCCGCAACTGGCGGGCGGCTGCCTCGTCGTCCGCGCAGGTCACCACGATGCGGGACGAGTCGAGACTGCTCTTGAGCCGGTCGACGCTGCCGTGCCGGACGATCCGGCCCTGCTGAAGGATGACGATCTCGTCGGCGTACTCCGCCTCGTCCATGTAGTGCGTGGCGAACAGAACCGTGACGCCCAGTTCGTCGCGCATCCGCAGCAGGTCCTCCCACACGGTGGCGCGGGCGGCCGGATCCAGACCGTTGGTGGGCTCGTCCAGGACGATCAGCCCCGGCCGGTGCAGCAGGGCACGGGCGATCTCCACCCGCCGGGCCAGTCCGCCGGACAGTTCCTCGACGCTCTGGTGGCGACGGTCGGCGAGATCGAACAGGTCCAGCATCAGCGTGATCCTGGACCGGGCGTCCGCGCGCTTCATACCGAACAGCCGGGCGTGGAACCAGAGGTTGCGCTCGACGGAGAGTTCCTTGTCGAGGGTGCGCTCCTGGAAGACCAGTCCGAGGCGGCGCCGGGCGGCCACGGCCGCCTCCCGGACGTCATGGCCGAAGATCCGGACCGTACCTCCGTCGGGACGTGCTGCTGTCGACAGCACCCCCAACAGACTCGACTTTCCCGCCCCGTTGGGACCGAGCAGGGCAGTGATGCGGCCCGGCGGGGAGCTGATGGACACACCGTGGACCGCCGTCACCTTGCCGTAGCGCACGACCAGATCGCTGATCTCGAAAGCGAGGGGTGCCTGCTCAGCCGGCGCTTCCGACGTGGCCGTCTCCGCATGGGTCCGGCCGGAGCTGTTCGCGCCGGGCCCGTTCATGTCGGCCACGGTCGCACCGGCCCCGTTCACGTCGGCCCCGTTCATGCCAGCCCCAGTGTGCGGTCCCACGGCAACGGGCCTTCGCCGGGCGGCATCAGGGCGAGTGCCACACCCGCGGCGCCCTCCAGCATGCCCGCGGTGTTCACGGCCCGGTGCGGGACCGGTGAACGGGCCGCGGCGGGGAAGCGCATGAGGTGGCGGTATCCGAACGGTGCCGCTTCCTCGGCGCAGCCCAGCACCTTGTCGGTCAGCCTGCGGCACCCGGCGCGCAGTTCCGGATCGTCCGTGGCGTGCGCGACCCGGGTCAGGACGCTCAGCAGTCCGGCGTACCCGTGGCAGACGGTGGCGCCCTCGATCGCCCACAGCGATTCGTCCCGCCGCAGCGCCGCCCGGAGCGCGTCGACGGCCGCCGCGCACCACTGCGGGCGGCCCATGGCCCGTCCCGCGCGGAAGAGGGCGGCGGCGACACCCGGGGTGCCGTAGCACCAGGCGGTACGGGTGAACAGCTCGGCGGGCCGGTGCGGGGCGACCTCCCACTCCCAGGCCGCCCGCGCGGGCCAGTACGGGCCCGCTTCGTCGTGCAGCGTCCAGCCGAGCAGCCATGCGGCGACGCGGTGGACGGCGTCGCGGATGTCCGTCCCCGTGTGCCCCGCCTCGTACGCCGAGCAGAGCACCGCGAGCGGACCGGCGATGCCGTGTGCCATACCGAGGTTGAAGTCCCCGTGGGGGTACTCCTTCCGGTCCCGCTCGCCGATCTGGCGCTCGGCCGGAACCCACCAGCCGGGCACCTCGTGGCCGTCGATCACCACCGGCTCGGTGATCCGGGTCAGGTGCCGGAGCGAGGCGGCGAGGGCGGCGGTCACCTCGGGGCCGGTCTCGGCCGGGTCGGTGGCCGAGTCCAGGAGCAGCCGGGTCGTCCCGGAGAGCCCGTTGATCAGGTCGTACGCCGCCCAGTCGACGCCCTTCGCTCCTGATGCGGCGCGGGTGCCGAAGGCGCGCAGCCGCTCACTGTGGTCCTCCGCGACCCATCCGGCCAGCCTTCGGCGCAGCGCGCTGTAGTGTCCCTGCGGCCCGGCGCAGGTCTGTGCGGCGGCGAGCAGTGCGGCCGGGCCGGAGAAGAGACCGTGGCGGGGGGCGGTGCTCATGGCACGGCCGGCGGCGGCGAGGTGCCGGTGGGCGACGGGCCGCCAGGCGTCGTCGCCGCGGGCCAGTTCGCCGTAGAGGAGGGCGATGCCGGGCAGCCCGTTGGCGAGGGTCAGCGGGCCCCACATCACCGCGTCGTAGACGGGGTCGCGGTTGTCGTCGCGGGAGGCGACCGCCGCGACCCGCTCCGGATCGGCGAGCCGGTCGGCGACCAGGGCGACGGCTTCGTGCGGGCGTACGTCGGTGGTGGCCTTCATGACTGGTGCCTCCGGCGGTTGAGGTGGTCCTGCACCGCGCCCCGGGCGATGCCGAGCGCGGTGATCTCACGGGCGCCCGAGCCTCCGAACAGGCGGTTGCAGACCATGTGCAGCAGGCTGCCGACGACCCGGCCCTGAGGGGTGCCGCCCGAGGTGCCGCCCGAGGTGCTCACGGCATCGGCGAGTTCCCGCACGGCGTCATCGCGGGCGGCCAGCGCGGCGAGCACCATGGCCCCGCCCGGGTCCGCCGAGAGGGCGGGCCAGCCGCCGTAGGGGTCGATGAGGCGGCGCCAGTGCGCGGACCGGGAGCGGAACGCGGCGGGAAGGTCGGAGCGCGCGCCGGTCATGGAAAGCCAGGCCGTGGCGCCGTCGTCACCGCAGTCCTCGGTCACCAGGGGGTTTCCGGGGGCCGGGGGGCCGAAGGCGTGGGCGAGCGCCGCGCAGGAGATGGCCGCGAGGTCGTCGACGCCGTAGTCGTTTCCCGGGTCCTTGGCCAGCCTCAGCAGGTCGAGGGCGGCCTCGCTGTCGTACTGGAAGACCTGCTCGGCGAGCCGCTGGGCGGCCGGCCCGCCGTAGCGCTCGCACTCGGGGTCGTACTGCGCGAGGGAGTGGCTCCGCAGCAGCCCCTCGCGCTGCCAGCGGTGGAGCAGCTCACCGACCGCGGGTGCGGCCTCGCCCCACATCGCGTGCGGCCGGTCGCCGTGCAGCCGCAGCCGCAGGTGGTGGCCGCTGTCGTCGGTGTAGCGGATGAAGAACCAGCCATCGGCTCCCTTCTCCCGTGCCAGCGTGATCAGTTCGGGGAGGTGGTCGCGCAGCAGGTCGTCCTGGGTACGGGCGGAGCCGTGCAGCTTGAGGTAGAGCCATTCGCCGCCGAGGCCGTGCGCTGTTCGTCCGGGCCGGTGCTGTCCGGCGTACGGGCGGCGGCGGGGCGCACCGGTCTCGCGACGGGTGAGCGGGACGACCAGCTCGGCCGTGTGACCCGCGAGGGAGGTGTGACCCGCGAGGGAGGTGTGCTGCCCGGGACGCGGGACGCACGGACCGTCCGGGGCGCGCTGACCGTCCGGGGCCGGGATCGGGGCGTCCGGGGCCGGGATCGGGGCGTCCGGGGCCGGGATCGGGGCGTCCAGCCAGCCTTCGTACTCGCCGGGGACTTCCTGGGCGACCAGATCGGGATGCCGCAGGACCTGGTCGAGCAGCAGTTCGCGGTGCCATGCCTGGTCGAGGTCGAGGAGCAGCCGCTGGTCGGCGGTGACGGCCAGGACGCGGGCGGGTACGTCCCACGCGCTCCGCCAGTCGTGCAGTGCGTCGTCCCACTCCGCCCCGCGCGTGCCCCGGGCCGCCTCGCCGCGGCGTGCCCGTACCGACTCGGCCCGAGCGCGGATCACATCCAGCCGCCAGACGGCACAGGCCAGGACGAACCTGCCGTACCGCACGCGCGGCACGAAGGGCGCGTCGGCCAGCGGCCCCCAGTTCCACGGCTCCCACAGGCGCTGGCCCTCAAGTCCGATCTCCCACAGCAGCCGGACGGCGTTGGGCGCCTGGGCGGGAGCACTGATCATGTTGCCGAGCACCGGGACGATCTCACGGCCGGTGGGCAGGTGCACGGCGGTCAGCCGGTCCAGGGTGGCACCGATCCCGATGTCCGTCAGCCGCAGCTCCTCGACACCCGGGGTGTCCGGGACGCCCACGGCGATGCGGCGGCCCGTGGCCGGGGTGGTGTGCGCGAGGTTGGCGGCCCGGCCCGAGCGCGGCCGGAAGGCGAGGTCGACCGGAACGGCGTCCTGGATGTGCACGGGGTTGTGCCGGTGCAGGGCGGCGAACCCCGGGCGCCAGTCGGGGTGCTGGTCCGCGAACCGGGCGAAGGTCGCCCCGGCCCGGTGCGAGCCGGGCGACGGGGACAGGAAGACCCGGAAGTCGCCCCGGTCCAGCGCCTCCACACCGGGGGCGACGACCTGCACCGTCACCTCGCACGAGTTGGGGAGGTCCGCGGGGTCGGCGATGTCGTGGCACAGCTCGTCCAGGTCCGCGTCGTGGAGGACGACCTCGCGCAGGCCCGCGCGCTGCGCGGTGGCGGCCAGCCGGGCCATCGCCCGGTCCCGGCGGGCGGTGCGCGGGTCGTCGGGCGGGGTGACGGGGGCCTCGCTGTTGGGCCAGCCGTAGCCCGGCGGGGCTCCGAGGCCGGTCGATTCGTCGAGGAGCTCCAGCACGGGGACCAGCCGGTCGGCTCCATGGACGTCGAGGAAGCGGCGGTGGTAGTCGCGCAGGGCGAAGAGCCCGAGCTTGGGGCGGGACAGGCGCCACATCGCACCGGCGGCCTGCTCGACGGTGGTGCGCACCGCGTGGGGCAGGTGCAGCACGGTGTCGAGGCGCGTGTCGATGTGGAGCGGTGTGTCGTCCGGCTCCACCGACCGCGCCGTCCGCAGCAGCCGGGCGAGGTGGGCGTGGCCGCCGCCGACGGGCCGGGCGTCGTACAGCTGTCGTTCCCGGTCGACCTCCAGCAGCGCCTCGTGCGTACGCCGGGTGTCCTCGGACGCCCCCGTGACCTGGGCCAACAGGTCCAGGACATGACGCAGCGGGTCGTCACCGGCCAGCGGCGGACGCAGCCCGGTGATGAGGATCTCCTGACGCACCAGCTCGCCGAGCAGCTGGTGGATCCGCTCGACGGGGGCTCCGGGGAAGGCCGCCTCGACGCGCCGGACCAGTTCGCCGTACGGCAGCGGGGCCGCGCACTCGGCCACGGCCCGCCGGACGACGGGGGTATGGCGGACCGACACCGTGCAGCGGCCCTCGCCGCTGTCGTCGAGCCGTACGCCGTTCGTCGAGGGAGCGGTGAGGACCAGCCGGTCCCCACGCCCGATCAGGGCCTGGTGGGCCTGGACGGTCAGGGTGGACAGCACGGCCGGGTCGCGTTCGAGGCGGTGGCCGATCCTGGTGAGCCACTGCATGTCCACATGCGTACGGGTGCGGTGCGCGGTGCCCCGCCGGACCTTGGCGGTGGCGTCGAACTGCCCGGCCGCCACCCCCGCGAACAGCCCGAAGGGGGTGGGCCGGGTACGCATCCTGATGTCGTAGCGCAGCACGGCGAGGGCGGCCCGGCGCAGCTGGCCCGCCCGGATTCCGGCGGCGCCGCGCTCGGCGACGCGCGCGACCATGGCACTGAGGCTGGGGGAAGCCAGATCGAGTGCTTCGGTCAGCAGCCGGTCGGCGGGGACCGCGGCGAGGAGTTCGGCGCAGGCGGCGAGATCGTGGGGGCCGCCTGCGCCGGGGAGGGGTAGACCGGGTGCGTCCGGTGCCAGAGGAGCGCGGTACAGAAAGACGTCTCTGGCCTTGAACGGTGTTGCCTTGAGCGGTGCCGACTTGGGCGGTGCCGACTTGGGCAGTGTTGCGTTGAGCGGTGTTGCGTTGAGCGGTGTTGCCTTGTGCGGTGACTCCTCAGACGACGGTGTCTCCTGGGACGGTTCCCCCACAGATGTCCTCCATCTCGTCCGCACCTCACGCCCGGGAGCTGTGCCCGTGAGGCCGGATCGAGGCCCGGCCCCACGGGTCTGAACTGTCAGCAGCAGTGACTGCAGCCGGAGCCGCCGCCCTCGCTGGTGCACCCCGGGGTGCAGTACGAGATGCTGGTGATGGCGGGGCCGGCGACGGACTGCTCCACGCCGATCTCCAGGTCGAGGTCGAACAGCCCCGAGTCGTTGGCCGTCCGAGCGGGATCCTTGATACCCATGCTCTCTCCTTCATAGGAATCGAAGCGGATGCTCGTGGGCCGCGGCGGATGCTCGTGGATCGCGACCCACGATTCACCGAACCACGTGTCCGGTGGCCGGAACAACGGGGTCGGTGCGGCTTGGCAGTCCTGGCAGTGCTGTCAGTACCGGTCTCCGAACGACGGCAGTTCTGCCCGGATTCGTCCTGATCCGAAGAATTCCGTCGTAAGGCGTGAACCGACCAGGCGTTTATGGATACGTACGTGGTGTGTGTTCGGACGAAGCTCTGCTGACCGGTGTCGCCCAGGGCGACCAGGCAGCCCTGCGTACCCTCTACGATCGGCACGCTGCCGCCATGCTGCGTCTCATCGGCAGACTCACCTCGGACCGGGGAGTGTCCGAGGAGATCCTCCAGGAGTCGTGGCTCGCGGTATGGCGGTCGGCCGGCGGTTTCCGGGGCGAGTCCTCCGTACGGGGGTGGCTCATGGGCGTGGCCAGACGGCAGGCCCACAATCAGCTCCGCAAGTCCCGGCCGCAGCTGGTCGACCTGGCCGAGGCCCACGACGTGGCGGATCCCTCGTCCAGCGTCGAGGACCAGATCGTGCGGGACGCCGAGCGCACCGCGTTACTGACAGCCGTCCGCACTCTCCCCGGACATCTGCGCGAGGTGCTCGCCCTGGTCCTGGTCGAGGACCTGGCCTACCCGGAGGTGGCCACCGCGCTCGCCATCCCGGTGGGCACCGTCAAGAGCCGGATGTCTCAAGCGCGCAGACGGCTGAGCCACATGCTCGCCGCCACGCGGCTGGAAGGATCGGGACGACGATGACAGACCACCTCACGGACGATGTCCTGGCGCATCCGTCGGGCGACGGCCCCGACGAGGAGCGCCGGCTGCGGCATCTGGAGACATGTGCCGCCTGCCGCAACCGGAGCGCGGTGTGGCAGGACATCCGGTCGGCGCTGCGCACCGAGTCCGCCGAACAGGCCCTCGCCGTACCGTCCTTCGACGCGTTGCTGGGCCCGGCGCTGGCCGGCCCGGCCGAGCGGGCCCCTCGTGCGGACGCCGTGCCCGTGCGCCGCAGGGCCGCGCTCCCCTGGCGGACGGCGGGGCAGCTCGTGCTGCGTCAGGCCCTGCTGATGCCGAGGAGCTGGGCACCGCTCAGCGCCGCCGGGTTCGTCGGAGCGGCGGTGCTGGCGGCGGCCGACGCGCAGGATCGTTTCGGGACGCGGCTCTTCGGCGCGGTGGTGGTGCTGCTGGTGGTCTTCGGCGCGCTGATGGTCGCCTCGCCCCGCCGGGACCCCAGGCGGGAGCTGCTGTTCACCCTGCCGGTGTCCCCCGCCGTGGTCTTCATCTCCCGGCTGACCGTGGTGCTCGGGGTCGATGTGGCGCTGGCCATGGGCTGTTCGGCGCTGGTCGCGGGGCCCGGTTGGTGGCCGGTGGTGTCGAGCTGGCTCGGCGAATCACTGCTGGCCGCATCGCTGACGCTGGCTCTGTCGGTCCGCTTCTCGACCGCGGCCGGAGCCTCGGCGGGCGCGGCGCTGTGGCTGCTGGGTCTCGTGGGCGGGCCGCTGTCGGGGGTCACCACCCCGTTCGCCGGTTTCCTGGACGCCCTGCTCGCGACGACGCCGTGGAGCCTGGCACTCGCCGTCGCCCTGCTGGGCTGGGCCGCGGCCACGATGCGGTCGTTCGGGGACAGCGCGGCGTCCCGGCCCGCGTAGAGAGTCCGTTGCCCGGTCGGCTGCGTGTATCGCCGCCCGACTGCCCGAATGCCCGGCTGCCCGAATGCCCGGCTGAAAGTCCGTCGGGCCGGCGGGGAGTCGGGCCGGCGGGCAGTCGGGCTGGAAGGCTCCCCGTCCGTCCGTCCGGCCGTCCGGCCCGCCGGAGCGTCCGGCCGGTGCCGTGAACCGTTCGTGGCCGTTCCGCTACGTACGGGGTGTGCTGCCACCGGCAGGTCACGCCGCGCTCGCCGGGCCGGCGTGGGTGCGACGAAAGGAGCCACGACATGACCGCTGCTACCTGGTGGACCCACGAAGTCCGCCGGTGCGGGAAACAGGCCGTCGCCCTGCCCGTCCTGGCGGCGCTCCTCGCCTGCGTCGCGGCCGTGGGCCTCGACGGCGCCACGGTGCTCGGCCGGGCCCTGCTCTCCTGCGCGCTGCCCGCCGCGGCGGCTCTGGCCTGTGCGGCGGTGGTGGCGCGCGAGCCGCTGCTGGAGCTGCATCTCTCCCTGCCCACCCCCTACCCCCGCACCGTCGCCCGCCGGCTCGCCTGGCCCACCGCCGTCACGGCCGTCGCCGCGCTCGCCCTGGTGACGACGGTGACGGCCGCCGGACAGCCCCTCGACCTCCCCGGCACCCTGCTCAATCTGGCCGGGCTGACCGTGCTGCTCAGCGGCGGCGCGGTGTGGGCGACGGTCCGGTCCGGCTCGGCGGCACCCGCCACCGGGCTGGTGGTGGCGGTGGTGCTGGCCAAGCTGCTGCTGGTCGACCGGGTGGTGGCCGACGGGGCCGGGCAGGCGCTGCCCGCGCTGCTGATCGGCGGCTGCCTGACCGCGGCGTCCCTGCGCACGCTGGGTTCCGGCGGCCGGGCCGGCGCCGGACTCCGCCCCATCGGCGCGCACTCCGGCGACAAGGAGGCCTGATGGTTCTGCTGTGGACCCTGCGGTACGAGGCCCTGATGGCGGCCCGCCGCCGGATCGTGTGGGGGGCGGTGCTGCCGCTGGCCCTGCTCAGTCTGCTCCTGGCCGCCACGTCCCCCGTCGTCACCGGCTCCGCCGACCCGGCGACCCGGGTCGGCGCCGCCGCCGTGCTCGTCAACTCCTTCTGCACCCTGGGAGTCGGCCTCGCCCTCGCGGACCGACTGCGCCGGAGCCTGGAGTCGCGCGGCACCGCCGAGTTGCTGGCCGCCACCCCGGCAGGGCCGCTCGCGCGGACGGCGGGCGCCCTGGCCGGACCGCTGCTCACCGCGCTCGCCCCGGTCGCCGTTCTCTTCCTGGCGTACGCCGCCGTCGTCTCGGCACTCGCCGGTTCCGCGACGCCCCTGGGCTCGGCGGCGGTATCGCTGCTGACGGCCGTACTCCCCGCGGCACTGCTGGCCACCGCTTTCGCCGGGCTCCTCGGCGTGCTGCTGCCGGTGGCCGCCGCACGGGCCGTCACGGCCCTGGTGTGGCTGTGGGCCTGCCACTTCCCGCCGGGCTTCTCGCCGATCCCCACGGTGACCGGCACCGTGCTGTCCCCGCTCGGCGGCTATCCGATGGTCGCCTGGGCCCACGCACCCGAGGTGTGGGCGGCCCGGGACGGCACCGGAGTCCTGCGTCCCGCCGTCAGCGACACCACCGCACTGGTGAACGTCGCACTCGTCCTCGCGACGGCCGCCGCCTGCTACGCGCTGGGCCGTCTCGTCTCCCGCATCAGCCGACACGGAGCCTCATGAACATCTCCACCGAGCAACTGACGAAGGTGCACCGCGGCGGCCGCCGCGCGCTGGACGCCGTCGACCTGCACATCGAGAGCGGCACCGTGGGGCTGCTGGGCGCGAACGGCGCGGGCAAGACCACACTGCTGCGCATCCTCACCGGTGTGCTGCGCCCCACCTCCGGCCGGGTGCACGTGGCCGGACACGACCTGTCGACGACCGCCGGGCTCAGCGCCGCCAAGCGCACCCTGGGCTACCTCCCGCAGGAGCTGTCCCTCTACCCCGACCTGACGACACGCGAGTTCCTCGACTACATCGGCGTGCTCAAGGGCATCCACGACAAGCGCGAACGACGACGTCAGGTCGACGCGCGGATCGCCGAAGTCGGCCTGGAGGAAAGATCCGGCGAGCGGCTGGCCGGGTTCTCCGGCGGCATGAAGCGACGGGTCGGCATCGCCCAGGCCCTCATGGGCAACCCGTCCCTGCTGATCATCGACGAACCCACCACCGGCCTGGACCCGCACGAACGCATGCGATTCCGGACCCTGCTCGCCGGTCTCGGACACGGCCGCACCGTCATCCTGTCCACCCACATCCTCGACGACGTGGCCCAGACCTGCCCCGAAGTGGCCGTGCTCGCGGCCGGCCGGCTGGTCTTCCACGACACCACCACCGACCTGGTCGGTCAGGCGGCCGGGCGCACCTTCGTGTACCGGCCCACCGGCCCGGACACCGGCCCGCCCCCGGGCGCCGAGGTGGTGAGCGCGGTGACCCGTGCCGAGGGGACCGAATACCGCATCGTGACGACCGCCCCGCCCGCCGGGGCCCGGCCCGTCGAGCCGTCACTCGAAGACGGCTACGCCGCCCTGCTCCGCGCCGACGGCGCGACCCAGCACCCACCCACAGTGAGGCAGTGACCACGTGACCACGAACACCCCGAACACCCCGAACACCGCGCGCACCCCGCACACCCCGAGCACCCGGCGTTCCACCACCCGGTCCCCACACGCCCTGGCCTGTCTGGCCCTGACGGCAGTGACCCTGATCGGCCTGGCCGGCTGCGGGGGCGGTGGCCGCGCCGAACCGGCCACCAAGACTCCCGTACCGCTGCCGAGCCCCACGTCCACCAAGCAGCAGATGAGCGAGAAGAACCTCGGATACACCTGGCCGCTGACGGTCGAGCAGGCCACGGCCGAGTGCCGCGAGGGCGACCAGGCGGTCGTCACCGTCCCCGACGGAACGACCTACGCGCTCAACGACCGTGCGGAGAGCGCCGGTTACCCGGACCTGGGGCCCGTTCGGATCTCCGGCGACGGCGGCGACCCGGTGAGCATCGGCCCGCTGCTCAGCAGGACCCTGAAGCTCTGCGGAATCGCCTCATGAACGACCCGGGACGGTTACATCTCCTGGGTGTACCCGTCCTTCACCCCGACCACGGCGCACACAAGACACGAGAGGCACGAACCGCACGACGAAAAGTGGGCCCACGAGTGAGCTGACGTGGGCCCAGCACGACCGAGAATCACGGGGGCACGACCTTGGAACAGCGCGCATCGACCGCTGACAAGCTGCACGTCCTGGTCCATTCCGGGCTCAGGGAGCACTTCGACTCACCACCCGCCACTCTCAGCACCATCCGCTCCGGCCTGGACCACGTCGACTTCGTGGACGACGCGTGTCTGACCGCGCCCGGGACGGTGCTCTGTCTTCCCGTCCTCATACCGGTCGCCAGCGAGTTCCAGGCCGAGGGGCTGCGCGCCGTGCGGGTACGGCATCCGTTGTCCCTGCTCATCGCGGTGACCGACGATGTCACGGGATATCGCACGTATTACGCGATCCGTTCGGGGGCGAGCTTCGTGCTCAATCTCGCCATTCCCGGCGAGAGCCAGGTCGACATGCTGTACGCGCAATTGCGCGCGCACCGCATGACCATGTCCGCCGTCCGGCTCCATCTCGCCCACGCCGACCACCAGGGCCACGACGAACACGAGGCACACAAGGGGCACAAGGGGCACGAGGGGCACCAGGAGCACGGAATCCCTCAGCATGCCCACGGCGATGAAGCGGCCCGGGACCATGTGCCGCGGCACGCGGCCGAACACCGATGTCCGGACATCGGCGTACGACACGACGACGAGCGGTTCGCTCTCGACCTCAGGCCACCGCAGCCTGCCATGACAGCCCCGGCCACCACCTCGGACACCGGCCTCCTGCGACTGCTCCGCACCTCGATGACCGTGTCCGAGATCGCGCGCACCTACTACTGCTCGGAGCGGTCCATGTACCGCCGCATCCGCAAGCTCTACGACGATCTGGGCATCCGCAGCCGCACCGAACTGATGTCTCTGGCCATCGGCCCGAACCCGCCACCGCGTCTCCTGCTCCCCGGTCCGGCCGCCGGCCGGGCCGATGGCCCGCGTGAGGGCCCGCCCTATGGCCCCCGCCGGTCCACGGAGGCCATAGGGCGGTCAGCGGATTCCCGCGTCGACTGATTCCAGCAGCCGGAAGAATCCGACCTCCACATCCCCGTCGACGGCCAGCCCGGCCAGCGGGCCCTCGTACCGGGTGCGGCCGTCGCACAGCACCTGCACCCGGTCGCAGACCTGCGCGACCTCGGCCAGCTGGTGGCTGGCGATCAGGACGGCGACGCCCTCGTCGGCCAGGGAGCGGATGATTCCGCGCATCTCCCGGATACCGACGGGGTCGAGTCCGTTGGTGGGCTCGTCCAGGACGATCAGCCGCGGTTTGGCCAGCAGCGCGACGGCGATGCCCAGCCGCCACCGCATTCCGAGGGAGTACGAGGAGACCCGCCGGCCGCGCGCCTCGGTCATCTTCACCAGGCGCAGCGCCGGTTCGATCCATTCCTCGGGCACACAGCGCAGCCTCGTGTGCACCCTCAGCGTCTCGTCACCGGTCAGTGTCGGCCACAGGCCGGGGACTTCGATCAGGGCCCCGACGTCCGCCAGTGAATCCCGTCCCACCGGCTTGCCGAAGATCTCGATGGTGCCCGCTGTCGGCCGCTGGAGTCCCAGCAGAGCCTTCATGAGCGTCGTCTTGCCGGCGCCGTTCGGTCCGAGGAGTCCATAGACCTCGCCCGCCCGCACAGTGAGGTCCACCCCGTCCAGGGCGTATCGGGAACCGTAGCGCTTGCTGAGCCCGCGGATCGTCAGCGCCGCTGTCTCCGGCCGGGATTCGTACACGGTCATGGTCAGATCTCCTTTCGCTGCATGTGCACACGGCCGATGAGCAGCAGGGCCGCCGTCAGCACGACGGCCAGTCCCACGGCGAGCGGGATGGCGGACATGGCGGTGACCGGGCTCCCCTCGGGCAGCGGCACTCCGTTCGGTCCGATCCCGGCCAGGGGCAGCACCACCCGCATCGGCCAGGCGAAGGGGACGGCGAACCAGAAGTCCTTGTCCGAGACGAGCGCGCCGCACAGCAGCCCGGCGATGCCCACGCCGATCCCGGGACCCATCCCCCACACGAACGAGACCAGCACGGCCAGCGCCGTCATCGACAGGCCCACCAGCCAGGGCAGATAGACCGCCGCGACCACCATGCCCATGCCGCCCGGGAAGTCGCCGCTGATCAGCGCCCCGATCGAGAGCATCACCAGCAGCACGCAGGAGGACAGGAACCCCAGCACACCCAGCGCGGCCACCTTGCCGACGAAATACCGCCCCCGCGGGACCCCGTACGACAGCAGGAGCCGCCAGGCGTCCTGGTCGGCGCGGACCGACAGCGCGGCGGCCAGGCCCGCGGTCATCGGCACCAGCACGCCCCAGAACTCCAGCGTCACATTGCGGAAGACCTCGAAGGTCTGCCCCGCCTTCGCCTCGGAGGAGCCCAGGGAGCCGAGGAACAGCGGGATGGTGATGATCACGGGAGCGAGCAGGTGGTACCAGAGGACGAATCCCCTCTTGTTGCGGGCGAGCTCGGTCCCCACCACGGTCGACAGCGACGGATTGTCGCGCTGCCCCACGAGGGGCGGGTCGGCTGTGTCGTGCGCCATGAGTTCTCCTACCTGACCGTTGTCGGTTGTCGACCGTTGTCGGTTGTCGACCGTTGCCGGTTGTCGACCGTTGCCGGTTGTGCCAGGTACGTAGCGAAGTCCGGAGCCGCGGTTCGCGGCGGGAGGACGCGGTCGCCCGACTGGCAGACGGCAGACACCTGACAGAGGGCTGCCAACCGCCCCGGCGGGAGCACGTTCCGACGCGTGCGGATGCGAGCGTGATAGGCACCGCCGGGCCGCCGCCACCGGGGTGGGCCGGTCGGGTGTTCCCGCACCAGCATCGTCAGGGAGGAACCCTCATGAAGAAGCTCAGCAGCGTGCTCGTGGCCGGCGCCATGGCCCTCGCGCTCGGCGGTCTCGTCACCCCCGCCGCCTCAGCCCCCGCCGCACCCACCGCACCCACCGCCTCAGCCGTCCCCGGCGCCTCCGCCGCAGTGGGGATCATGAGGGTCTGGCATGCGACGGTGCAGTGCCAGATCGTGCGGATCAGCGACAACAACGCGATCAGGTACGACAGGGCCGACGGCACGGGCAACACCGAGAAGGCGGCCATCGACGACGCGGCGCGCAACATCCCCGTCCCGGCCGGGCACTACAAGCGCCACTGCGACGCGAAGCGCACCTGGTAACGTCAAAAAAAAGGGGAGCGGACCGGATCGCCCCCCTTTTTTTGTCCCCGGGCAGAAAGGCGCGAGCGATGTCCGAAGCTCCCCGTGTGTACGAAGTGCGGCTGGGCGTCTACGCCACTCCGCAGCAGGCCGAGGACCTCAAGGAACGCATCTCCGCGATGCTGTGCCCGGACCCGGACCACGCGCCGCCGTGCCCGATCCCCTGGTCCGTCGCCCTGCTTCAGGGGGAGGGCCTGGAGGATCCCGACGCCTACGAGCACCTCGTCGAGCAGGGCCGCATCGAGAGCGGCCCCCGTCCGTAAGGCCCCGCTCGTAGGCCGTGCCCGTAGGCCGTGCCGGCGACGTCGTGGCCGCGGAGTCCGGAGACCAAGAAGGTGGGGGCGGCGGGCCATCCGGCCCACCGCCCCCACCCGCGTACTCACTCGCTCACGCGCTCACTCACTCACGCGCGCTCACCCGCGTACGGAAGTCACTGCACGATCGTGATCCGGTCCGTGGCCGGCGGGGCCAGCGGAGCGGCCGCCGTCGAGTGGGCCGCCAGGTACGCGTTGAACACGTCCAGGTCCGACGCGCCGACCAGCTTGTTCGTGCCCTTGCCGAGGGCCGCGAAGCCGTCGCCGCCGCCCGCGAGGAACTCGTTCATCGCGACCCGGTAGCTCTTCGCCGGGTCGATCGCCTCGCCGTTGAGCTTGATGGTGTCGGCGGCCACGCGGGCCGCGCCCGTCTTCGTCAGGTCCAGCGTGTAGGTGAGACCCCGGGAGACCTGGAGGATCTTCGGGCTGGCCTCGTTGGAGCCGCTGACCTGCTGCTGAAGGGCCTCGATCACCTGGGCGCCGGTCAGGTCGACCACGTTCATCATGTTGGTGAACGGCTGGACGGTGAACGCCTCGCCGTACGTCACCACCCCGTCGCCCTCGCTGCCGGACGCCTTGTGGACCAGGTCCGAGCGGATACCGCCCGGGTTCATGAAGGCGATCTGGGCGCCGCCCTTGTCGGCCGGGGCCAGACCCTCCAGCTGGGCATCGGCGATCAGGTTGCCGAGCGGCTTCTCGGGGGCCGTGGCGCCGCGGCCGTTGATGTCGGCGGTGATCCAGCCCTGCGGCTTGTTGGCGATGGGGGCCGCGAGGGCGTTCCAGCGGGCGATCAGCTTCGTCATGTCGGTGGCCTTGGCCTGGTCCCGGCTGACGACGTGGTTCGCGGACTTCACCGACGTACGGACGATGTCCTTGGTGCGACGGTCGTAGGTGAGCGTCGTGTCGGTGTAGACCTTGCCGAACGAGGAGGCCGAGGTGACCATGCGCGGCTTGCCCGACGGGTCCGGGACGGTGCACACGTACGCCTGGTGGGTGTGGCCCGTGACCAGCGCGTCCACCTTGGGCGTGATGCCCTTGGCGATGTCGACGATCGGCCCGGAGATGCCGTCACCGGCGCCGGGGCTGTCGCAGTCGTAGTTGTACGAGGTCGAGGCGGGGGCCCCGCCCTCGTGGATCAGCGCGACGATCGACTTGACGCCCTTGCGGTCCAGCTCCTTGGCGTACTTGTTGATCGTCTCGACCTCGTCGTGGAACTTCAGGCCCTTGACGCCGTTGGCGGTGACGATGTTCGGCGTGCCTTCCAGGGTCACCCCGATGAAGCCGATCTTGACGCCGTTCTTCTTCCACACCGTGTACGGCTTGAGAAGCGGCTTGCCGGTCTTCTCCTTCGTCACGTTGGCCGCGAGGTAGGGGAAGTCCGCGCCCTTGAACTTCTTGCCCTTCTCGTAGCAGCCCTCGGTGGGGTGGCAGCCGCCGTTCTGGAGGCGGGCCAGCTCGGCCGAGCCCTCGTCGAACTCGTGGTTGCCGACCGCCGTCACATCGAGGTCGAGCTTGTTCAGCGCCTCGATCGTCGGCTCGTCGTGGAAGAGCCCCGACATCAGCGGGCTGGCGCCCACCATGTCACCGCCCGCGGCGGTGACGGAGTAGCGGTTGCCCTCGCGTGCCTCGCGCAGCGACGTGGCGAGGTATTCGACGCCGCCTGCGGGGATCGACTTCACCGTGCCGTCGGCCTGCGTCTCGGAGACCGTGCCCGCGGAACCGGCCGGGGGCTCAAGATTGCCGTGGAGGTCGTTGAAGGACAGCAGCTGCACATCGACGGTGCGGGGCTTGTGCCCGTGCCCGTGGCCATGTCCGTGGCCATTGCCCCGGTCCTGGGCGCCGGCCGGCATCGCGGCGACGAGCGCGCCCACGGTGGCCAGACCGGCCGCGGCGGCGAGCACCCGCCGGGACGCACGGTTCTTCTGCGGAGTCGCTGACATCGGTCCCCTTGTGGTGTCACATCGTGAATCCTGCGTGCCGCAGCCTAGGGTCAACGCGCGTAGCGCAACAGATGTTCGAGGTTACGAGCTGGTTGCCGTGCCGTCAGAAACCTCCCCTATCGGTCGATAGCGCCCACATGGCCCCCATATACCGCCGGAACCACCGCCGGATCTCCCCTCGGTGCCGTCGCCTCGCACGCCCGCCGCCGTACGCTCGTACGCATGACGACTGACGTACCGCTCCCCGCCCCCGGACGCGAGATTCAGACCCTCGACGCACTCGACCCCGCACAGGCCGAAGCCGTTCTCGCCCTGCTCGGCGAGGCGGCCCGGTCCGACGGCAGGCAGGCGGTCTCCGAGCAGGGGCGGCTCCAGCTCCGGGGCGGACACCGCGCGGGCGTACGCCACTTCCTGCTGACCAGCGCCGGCGTCCTCGCCGGGTACGCCCAGCTGGAGGACACCGACCCCGTCGAGGCCCCGGCCGCCGAGCTCGTCGTGCACCCCGCGCACCGGGGCCACGGCCACGGGCGGGCCCTGGGCGCCGCACTGCTCGCCGCGACCGGCAAGCGGCTGCGGGCCTGGGCGCACGGGGGCAGTTCCGCCGCCCGGCATCTGGCCCAGGTCCTCGGCCTCTCCCTCTTCCGCGAGCTGCGCCAGCTCCGGCGCACACTGATCCCCCTCGACATCCCCGAGCCGGTCCTGCCCGAGGGCGTCACCGTCCGCACCTTCGTGCCCGGACAGGACGACGCGGCCTGGCTCGCCGTGAACAGCGCCGCCTTCGCGCACCACCCCGAGCAGGGTTCGCTGACCCAGCGGGACCTGGACGACCGCAAGGGCGAGTCCTGGTTCGACCCGAAGGGCTTCTTCCTGGCCGAGCGCGCGGGCGCGCTCATCGGCTTCCACTGGACGAAGGTGCACGCGCGGGAGCAGCTCGGCGAGGTGTACGTCGTCGGCGTCCTGCCCGACGCGCAGGGCGGCGGCCTCGGCAAGGCGCTCACCGCGATCGGGCTGCGCCATCTGGCCGCCGAGGGGCTGCCCACCGCGATGCTCTACGTCGACGCCGACAATCCTGCGGCGCTGAAGGTGTACGAGCGGATGGGGTTCACCACCCATGAGGTGGACCTGATGTACCGCACGGAGTCCTGACACACGAAGTCCCGGCGTACGGGTCCTGACACACGAAGTCCCGGCGTACGGGTCCCGGCATACGGGGTCCCTGCATACGGGTCCTGGCATACGGGGCCCCGGCGTACGGGTCCCGGCACTCAGGGGCCCGGCGTACAGGGCGCCCAAGCGCATGAAGTCCCGGCATACGGGGCGGGCTCCGACGGGGGCTCAGAACACCGAGGGGCGGCGTCACTTGACGCCGCCCCTTCTTTCCACCACCCTTTCACTACTCAATTAGTGAAAGGGTGGTGCACATGGCAGAGTCCGCAGCGGTCGAGTTCCGTATCGACCGGCGCAGCGGCGTCGCCACGTACCTCCAGATCGTCCAGCAGACCAAACAGGCCCTGCGTCTGGGCGTCCTGGAACCGGGCGACCGGCTGCCCACCGCCCGCGAGGTGGTGGAGGCGACGGCCATCAACCCGAACACCGTGCTCAAGGCCTACCGCGAACTGGAGCGCGAAGGGCTGGTGGAGGCCCGGCGTGGACTCGGCACCTTCGTCCGCCGGACCCTCGGGAGCGCCGCGGCGGGCACCGAAGCACCCCTGCGCGCCGAACTCGCCGAGTGGACGCGCAGGGCCCGGAAGGCCGGGCTGGAGAAGGACGACGCGATCGCGCTCTTCACCGCCGTACTGGACAGCACATTCGAGGGGGACCAGCACTCATGACAGGCGCTGCGATCGAGGCGGACGGCCTCGGTACGAGGTACGGGCGAAAGAGCCGATGGGCCCTGCGCGACTGCACGTTCCGGCTGCCCGCCGGACGGGTCTGCGCGCTCGTCGGGCCCAACGGGGCCGGCAAGTCCACACTGCTCGCGCTGACGGCCGGGCTGCGCGGGGCGGACGAGGGCACGCTGCGCGTCCTGGGTTCCTCCCCCGTCGAGGCCCGGAACCGGATCGCGTACGTCGCCCAGGAGAAGCCGCTGTACCCGCAGTTGACGGTGCGGGACACCCTGCGGGCGGGCCGCGCGCTGAACCCCGCGTCCTGGGACCCGGACACCGCCGAACGCGTCGTCGGGGACCTCCCGGGGGAGGCGAGGGTCCGCTCGCTCTCCGGCGGTCAGCGCACCCGGCTCGCGCTGGCCCTCGCGCTCGGCAAACGGCCCGAACTGATGCTGCTGGACGAGCCGATGGCCGATCTCGACCCGCTCGTCCGCCACCGGCTGATGGGGGTCCTGATGGCCGAGGCCGCCGAGCACGGCACCACCATCGTGATGTCCTCGCACATCCTCACCGAACTGGAGGGCGCCTGCGACTACCTCCTGCTCGTCGACGGCGGCCGGATCCGCCTCGGCGGGGAGACCGAGGACATCGTCACCGCGCACGCCCTGCTCACCGGCCGGGTCCGCGACCTGGCCCCGCACACCGTCATCGAATCGCGCACGACGGGGCGTCAGCTCACCGCACTGGTACGGAAGGAGGGCCCGGTGGACGACACCGCCTGGGACATCACGGAACCCTCGCTGGAGGAACTGCTGCTCGCACACCTCCGCGCACCCGAGGCCCCACCGCTGCTCACCCCGAGCGCGGCGGCCCCCATGTCCCGAGAGGCGGTGGCTTCGGCATGAGCACCCTCACCCGGCATGAACCCGGCAAGCCCGGAAAGCCCGGCGCACCCGGCACGCACGCCGACGAAGCACGCACCGGCGCACCTGGCGGCGCACGCGTCGACGGCCCGCTCTCCGGCCCCGTCCGCGTCCTGCTCCGCGTGCACCGCCGCCCCCTCTGGACGGCGGGCGCGCTGCTCCTGCTCGGTATCGGGGCGG
Source organism: Streptomyces sp. NBC_00654 (assembly GCF_026341775.1). Taxonomy (NCBI): domain Bacteria; kingdom Bacillati; phylum Actinomycetota; class Actinomycetes; order Kitasatosporales; family Streptomycetaceae; genus Streptomyces; species Streptomyces sp. NBC_00654. Next base: position 1,094,818 of record NZ_JAPEOB010000003.1, read on the forward strand.
TCGTGGCACTGCGGATCTGGGTCGCGGCCGCGTCCGGCCAGGAGCGCTGCCCCGACGGGGACATCACCGCCTGCGGCGACGACGTGTACCAGCCCACCTACGCACGCACCAGCGCCGAAACGTTCCTCGCCGACGGCGGCAACGTGACGCTGCTGCTCGCCGGACTGCTCGGCATCCTCGTCGCGGGCCCGCTCATCGCCCGGGAGCTGGAGAGCGGCACGTTCAGGATGGCGTGGACCCAGTCGGTGGCCCCCTCCCGGTGGCTGACCGTGCGCATCGCCGTCCCGGTGGTTCTGGCCACGGCCGCGACCGCCGTGGTGGTGCCCGTGTACCGCTGGGGCTGGACGGGCCTCCAGCACAACCCGTTCTCCTGGGGGCTGCGCTGGTACGAGGGCAGCGTCTATCTGGGCAGCGGCCCGGTCACGCTCGGATACGCCCTGCTGGCCGTGGCCCTCGGCGCGCTCGTCGCCGTACTCGTACGCCGCACCCTGCCGGCCATGGGGATCACCGCGCTCCTGGTCGGCGCCGTCGCCGTGACCCTGACGCAGCTGCGCGAGCACCTCTGGCCGGTCGCCCGGCTCTCGGGGAAGCGGGGCCCGGACGACTTCGCCTGGTTCATCGACTCGGGCATGCTGACCGCCTCCGGCAGGGCGGTGTACTGGAACGACTGCGCCGGCGCGGGAACGCCCGGCGGGGATCTGTCCGTGTGCATGCGTGAGCGCGGTGGCGTCACCCCGTTCACCGATGTCCACCCGGCCTCCCACTTCTGGCCCCTCCAGCTCGTCGAGACGGGCATCCTGCTCGCCGTCGCCGCCCTGGCCGTGTTCGCCGCCTTCCGGGTGCTGCGCCGCCTGCACGGCTGAGAGGGGCCACCGGCTCCCCGCCCGCCGTCCGGGCCCCACACGGGGTGGGCCCGGACGGCGGGCGCGTACGGTGTGGGCGGACGGGGACCCCGCAGGTCTCCCGCCGGGACCCACCGGAGGTCTCGCAGGTCTCCCGCTGGACCCACCGGAGGTCCCGCAGGTCTCCCGGCGGGACCCGTCGGAGAGAAACCACAGGTCCCCCGGCGGGACCCGTCGGAGACCTCACGGAGCCGGCCGGCGGGGCCCACCGGCAGGCACACCGCTTCCTGCATGTCATGTCGCCGTTACCGGCCATTCAGACACGCTTGCGACCCTCGCTGGATGCAGCCAGCTGTGCCCACCCCCCGCAACGGGAGAGTCGCCCGGAAGGAACCCGGGAGAGCGCCCCGAACCGAGCACGGAACCGAGCACGGCCCCGACCGCGGAAACGGACCCGGACCGAAGCCCGGAACCGAACGCGGATTCCCCGGGCCTTCCGCGATCTTTCCCGGCTCCGACGCGCCTGGGGGCCCTTCCGCGCGGAAGAATGGATACATGAGCCAGCAGCCCAGCTCCGAGGTCCCCGCCCAGCCCGTCCAGCCGTCCGTCGGTTCCCTCGCCGCGCACCGGCCGCATGCCACCTCCCCGTCCAACAACGTGGGCTTCTCCACCGCCGCCGACCTGGATCCCGACCTCGACGCCGACGCCGACGCGTACGAACCCGACCGGGACGGCGACGAACTTCCCCAGGGCCGGTTCCTCGACCGGGAACGCAGCTGGCTCGCCTTCAACGAACGCGTCCTCGAACTGGCCGAGGATCCGGCGACCCCCGTACTCGAACGGGCTAATTTCCTCGCCATCTTCGCCTCGAACCTGGACGAGTTCTTCATGGTCCGGGTGGCCGGGCTCAAGCGCCGTATCGCCACCGGCGTCGCCAACCGCTCCGCGTCCGGGCTGCAGCCCCGCGAGGTCCTCGACCTGATCTGGACCCGGTCGCGCGAACTCATGGCCCGGCACGCCGCCTGCTACCAGCAGGACATCGCGCCCGCCCTGTCCGACGAGGGCATCCAGCTGATCCGCTGGCCCGAGCTGACCGAGAAGGAGCAGGCCCGCCTGTTCACCTTCTTCCGCCAGCGGGTCTTCCCGGTCCTGACGCCGCTGGCCGTCGACCCGGCGCACCCCTTCCCGTACATCTCGGGGCTCTCGCTCAACCTCGCCGTCGTCGTACGCAACCCGGTCAGCGGCCACCGCCACTTCGCCCGGGTCAAGGTGCCGCCGCTGCTGACCCGCTTCCTGGAGGCGTCCCCGCAGCGGTACGTCCCCATCGAGGACATCATCGCCGCCCACCTGGAAGAGCTCTTCCCGGGCATGGAGGTCCTCGCCCACCACATGTTCCGGGTCACCAGGAACGAGGACCTGGAGGTGGAGGAGGACGACGCGGAGAATCTGCTCCAGGCCCTGGAGAAGGAGCTCATGCGGCGCCGCTTCGGCCCGCCGGTCCGCCTGGAGGTCGAGGAGTCCATCGACCCGTACGTGCTGGACCTGCTGGTCCGCGAGCTGAAGGTGTCCGACGCGGAGGTCTACCCGCTGCCCGGACCGCTCGACCTCACCGGCCTGTTCGCCATCGCGTCGCTGGACCGGCCGGAGCTGAAGTTCCCCAAGTTCATCGCGGGCACCCACCGCGATCTCGCCGAGGTCGAATCCGCCTCGGCGCCCGACATCTTCGCCGCCCTGCGCGAACGCGACGTCCTGCTCCACCACCCGTACGACTCCTTCTCCACCTCCGTCCAGGCGTTCCTGGAACAGGCGGCGGGCGACCCGGACGTCCTGGCGATCAAGCAGACGCTGTACCGGACCTCCGGCGACTCCCCGATAGTCGACGCCCTGATCGACGCGGCCGAGTCCGGCAAGCAGGTCCTCGTGCTCGTCGAGATCAAGGCCCGCTTCGACGAGCAGGCCAACATCAAATGGGCCCGCAAGCTGGAGGAGGCGGGCTGCCATGTGGTGTACGGCCTCGTCGGGCTGAAGACCCACTGCAAGCTCTCGCTCGTCGTCCGCCAGGAGGGCGACACCCTGCGCCGCTACTCCCACGTCGGCACCGGGAACTACCACCCCAAGACCGCCCGGCTGTACGAGGACCTCGGTCTGCTCACCGCGGACCCGCAGGTCGGGGCGGACCTCTCCGATCTGTTCAACCGGCTCTCCGGCTACTCGCGCCGCGAGACCTACCGCCGGCTCCTGGTCGCCCCGAAGTCCCTGCGCGACGGACTGATCGCCCGCATCAACAAGGAGATCGCCCACCACCGCGCCGGGCGCCCCGCCTACGTCCGCTTCAAGGTCAACTCGATGGTCGACGAAGCGATCGTCGACGCCTGCTACCGGGCCGCGCAGGCGGGCGTGCCGGTCGACATCTGGGTACGCGGCATCTGCGCGATACGCCCCGGTGTCACCGGCCTCTCCGAGAACATCCGGGTCCGCTCGATACTGGGCCGCTTCCTCGAACACTCACGGGTCTTCTCCTTCGGCAACGGAGGCGAACCCGAGGTGTGGTTCGGCAGCGCCGACATGATGCACCGCAACCTCGACCGCCGGATCGAAGCACTGGTCCGGGTCACCGACCCCGCCCACCGCGCCGCGCTCAGCCGGCTCCTGGAGACCGGTATGGCCGACACCACCGCCTCCTGGCACCTCGGTCCCGACGGCAACTGGACCCGGCACGCCATGGACGCGGACGGCCAGCCGCTGCGGCACGTACAGGAAATGCTCATTGATGCCCGGAGGCGCCGGCGTGCGACGCCCTGACCACCAGACGACGACGCAGGCCCCCGCGGACCTGACCGCGGAAGCGGTCCTCGCGCCCTATCTCCGGGCGCAGGCAGCGGACTTCCTGCGCAGCCTGCGCCTGCACCGCGAGCACAGCGCCCCCACGGACCCCGGGGCACGGGGGGCCGAGGAGGCCGCGAGCGCGCTGCGCCGCTCCGCCCGCCGGATCAGCGGCTCGCTGCACACCTTCCGGGGCGTGCTCGACCCGGTCTGGGCCGACCAGCTCCGTACGGAACTGGCCTGGCTCTCCGGCACGCTCGCCCGGGAGCACGCCTACTCCACCCGGCTCGTCCGGCTGCTCGACGCCCTGCACCGGCTCTCGGGCGCCTCCCTGCCCCCGGCCCGCGCCGGTGGCAGCGCCACGGCCCCGCCGCCCACCGCCCCGGGCTCGTCCCCGGGAGCGTCCTCGGGCTCGTCTTCCGGCTCGTCCTCCGGAGCGGCCGGGCAGGAGCGGGCCGCGCTGGGTGTCGGGGCGGCGCGCGCCGGAGCACTCCTGGAGCGCCAGCTGACGCTGGCCCGGACCCGCGCCCACTCCGCGGCCCTCCAGGCGCTCGGCTCCTCCCGTTTCCACGCGGTCGCCGACGCCGTCGCGCTGCTGGCCTCCGAGGTCCCGCTGGCCGGCGGAACCGCGGCTCCGGTCTCCGTAGCGCTCCTGGAGCCGGCCGAACGGGCCGAGCAGCGGCTGCTCGGTGCGGTGGCGGCGCTGCCGCCCGACGAGAGCGCCGAGCCGTACAACGAGGCGCAGGACGCGCCCTGGCACCAGGCCCGCCTGCTGCTGCGGCTGCACCGGTACGCGCACGAGGTGGTCCTGGGCGCCCCCGATCCGGTCCTGGCCGGGGCGGGTCAGGCCCTCGATCTGCACCGGGACGCGGCGGAGGCGGCCTCGGCGGCGGCAGCGGCGGCCCGTACCCCGCGGATCGCCCCGGCGACGGCGTACGCCCTCGGGGTGCTCCACGCGGACCAGCGGCACGGGGTGGAGGCGGCGCGCGGGGCGTTCCGGGAGGCCTGGCCGTACGCGGCGGCCGTGACCGCACCATGACCACCGGCACGGGCCCGGCGCACGACCGGACCGGCACCACCGGCACGGGCCCGGCGCCCGACCGGACCGGCACCACCGGCACGGGCCCGGCGCCCGTGCTGGCGGCGGGCTGCGTCCTGTGGCGCCGCTCCCCGTACGGCGGCGGGCTGGAGATCTGCCTGGTCCACCGGCCCCGCTACGACGACTGGTCGTTTCCCAAGGGGAAGCTGAAACGGGGCGAGGCTGCGCTGCACGGCGCCCTGCGCGAGGTGCTGGAGGAGACCGGACACCACTGCGCCCCGGGTGACCGGCTCCCGACGTCCCGGTACATGGTCAACGGCCGGCCCAAGGAGGTCGCGTACTGGGCGGCCGAGGCGACGGGCGGCGCCTTCGTCCCCAACGACGAGGTGGACCGCCTCGCCTGGCTCTCCCCCGCGGCGACCCGCGACCGCCTGACCCGCGACCGGGACCGCGACCAGCTGGACGCGTTCCTGAAGCTGCTCCCCCACGTCTGACCCGGGCCCGCACCGGAGCCCGCACCGGAGCCCGCACCTGACGTCGGCCCCGCGACCGCGGCCCCACCGCTTCCAACCGCCCCGGAACCACCGCTTCACCACCCCCGCGCTGCCCTCTTCACCACCCCAGCCCCACCGTTTTCGCCACCACCGCACCGGGCAGCTCTTCCTGTGCGCCCTTTCCTCCACTTTTCGCCGCCCCGGGCAGACCCGCAGGCAGGCGCCCCGCACATCGCCCCCCGCCTGTCCGACACGGTTCACCTTCCGTTCACTCTCTCCCGTAGGCCGCTTCACCTGTTCTGCCTAATTTCGGACGTACACGGTGCACGGCGCCAAGCCGCGACACCACTCCTCATCGCACGCCGTCGTAGAACGAACAGACCACGGCGGCTCCTGGAAGGAACACCCGAAAGTGAAGCTTCAGCGCAAGAACCGGCTTCGTGCCACCGCGCTCGGTGCCCTCGCCGTCTCCGGCGCCCTGGTCCTCACGGCGTGCGGTTCGGACGACAACAGCGGCGACGGCAGCACCGGTGGTGGCGGCGGCAAGACCAACGCGGCGTCGAACATCAAGTGCGACGACGCCAAGGGCCAGCTGCGCGCCTCCGGCTCCAGCGCGCAGAAGAACGCCATGGACCTCTGGGTCAAAAACTACATGGCCGCCTGTTCCGATGTGGAGATCAACTACAAGTCCTCCTCCTCCGGTGAGGGCATCATCGCCTTCAACCAGGGCACCGTCGGCTTCGCCGGTTCCGACTCGGCGCTGAAGCCCGAAGAGGTCGCCGACTCGAAGAAGACCTGCAAGACCGGCCAGGGCATCAACCTCCCGATGGTCGGCGGCCCGATCGCGATCGGCTTCCACCTGGAGGGTGTCGACAGCCTCACGCTGGACGCCCCCACGCTCGCCAAGATCTTCGACAACAAGATCAAGAAGTGGAACGACCCGGCGATCGCCAAGCTCAACGACGGCGCCAAGCTGCCGGACAAGGCCATCCAGGCCTTCCACCGCTCCGAGGACTCCGGCACCACGCAGAACCTCGGCAAGTACCTCGGCGCCGCGGCCCCGAGCGACTGGAAGTACGAGGCCGAGAAGAAGTGGCCGGCCCCCGGTGGCCAGGCCGCGTCCGGCTCCTCCGGCGTCGCCGCCCAGGTGAAGCAGGTCGACGGCGCGATCGGCTACTTCGAGCTCTCCTACGCCTCCTCGCAGAACATCACCACCGTCGACATCAACACCGGTGGCGCCACCCCGGTCAAGGCCACCTCGGAGAACGCCTCCAAGGCCATCGCCGCCGCCAAGATCAAGGGCACCGGCAAGGACCTGGCGCTCGACCTCGACTACACCACCAAGGCCGAGGGCGCCTACCCGATCGTCCTGGTGACGTACGAGGTCGTCTGCGACTCCGGCAACAAGGCCGACACCCTCGGCACGGTCAAGTCCTTCCTGACCTACACCGCCTCCGACGAGGGCCAGAAGGTCCTCACGGACGCCGGCTACGCCCCGATCCCCGCCGAGATCAACGCCAAGGTCCGCGAGACCATCGGCAGCCTTTCCTGACGCAGCGACACCGCAGCACCACGTACGAGCGACACCGCAGCACCACGTACTGAGGTACGGGAACCCGCGCCTCAGTACATGACACGCGGCAGGCCGGCCCGGCGCACCCCTCCGGACCGGCCCGCCGCACCACCACTCCCCCCATACGCCCGACCCATCCGGTGCACCGCCGCCAGGGGAGCGCAAGCTCCCCCACACAGACCGGAAAGACCATGGCTTCCACCACACCGATAGACACACCACCGGCCCCGCCGGCGCCCCGGACCCGTGCCAAGTCCACCGGGCGCGCGGGCGACAAGATCTTCCTGGGCCTCTCGCGGGGCTCGGGCATTCTGCTGCTCGTGCTCATGGCGTCGATCGCCGTGTTCCTGAGCTACCGCGCCGCCCTCGCCATCTCGAAGAACGAGGGCAACTTCCTCACGACCTTCGACTGGAACCCGGCCGGTGACCCGCCGGTCTTCGGTATCGCGGTCCTGCTCTTCGGCACCGTCGTCAGCTCGGTCATCGCGATGATCATCGCGGTTCCGATCGCCGTCGGCATCGCCCTCTTCATCTCGCACTACGCGCCGCGCAAGCTCGCCGCGCCCCTCGCGTACGTCGTCGACCTGCTCGCCGCGGTCCCCAGCATCGTCTACGGCATCTGGGGCGCGCTCGTCCTCGTGCCGTACCTCGAAGGCCTGAACCTCTGGCTCGACCAGTTCCTCGGCTGGACGTACATCTTCGAGAAGACCGAGGTCGGCGTCGCCCGCTCGCTCTTCACCGTCGGCATCCTGCTGGCCATCATGATCCTTCCGATCGTGACCAGCGTCAGCCGCGAGGTCTTCCTCCAGGTCCCGAAGATGAACGAGGAAGCCGCGCTCGCCCTCGGCGCCACCCGCTGGGAGGTCATCCGCCTCTCGGTGCTGCCCTTCGGCCGCTCCGGCGTGATCTCCGCGTCGATGCTGGGACTGGGCCGTGCGCTCGGCGAGACGATGGCCGTCGCCACGGTCCTGTCGCCGAGCTTCCTGATCTCGCTGCATGTGCTGAACCCGGGCGGCGGGACGTTCGCCCAGAACATCGCCGCGAAGTTCGACGAGGCCGACGCCTTCGGGCGCGACGCCCTGATCGCCTCCGGACTCGTCCTCTTCGTCCTCACCCTGCTGGTCAACGGCGCGGCCCGGCTCATCATCGCCCGCCGCAAGGAATACTCGGGGGCCAACGCATGAGCCACGCACCGACCAGCGTCCAGGAACGCCCGAAGCCCGTGACGACCGTGCCGAAGAACAGCCTCAGCAGCAGGACCCTGCCCCGTCTGGCCCCGCTCGGCTTCGCCGCCGTCGCCCTCGCCCTCGGTGTGGGAATCGGCGTGGCCGCCGGCTGGCACAGCCGCACCCAGTGGGGGCTGGTCTCCGCCCTGCTCTTCCTGGCGATCTCGTACGTGGTGACCACCGTCGTCGAGAACCAGCGCCAGGCCAAGGACCGCCTCGCCACCAGCGTCGTGTGGGTCTGCTTCCTGATCGCCGTCGTTCCGCTGGCCTCGCTGCTCTGGACGACCATCAGCCGGGGCGCCGAGCGCCTGGACTTCTACTTCCTGACCCACTCCATGGCGGGAGTGCTCGGTTCCGAGGCCAGCGGCGGTGTCTACCACGCGCTGATCGGCACCCTGGAGCAGGTCGGCATCGCCACGGCGATCTCCGCCCCCCTCGGCCTGCTGACCGCCGTCTACCTGGTGGAGTACGGCAAGGGCGCGCTCGCCAAGGCCGTCACCTTCTTCGTCGACGTGATGACCGGTATCCCGTCCATCGTGGCCGGCCTCTTCATCCTGTCGATCATGCTGATGGCGGAGCTCCAGCCCTCCGGCCTGATGGGCGCGCTGGCCCTGACGATCCTGATGATCCCGGTCGTGGTCCGCTCCACCGAGGAGATGCTCAAGCTCGTCCCCAACGAGCTCCGCGAGGCCTCCCTCGCCCTCGGCATCCCGAAGTGGCGCACCATCCTGAAGGTGGTCCTGCCGACCGCGATCGGTGGCATCACGACCGGCGTCATGCTCGCCATCGCCCGTATCGCGGGGGAGACCGCGCCGATCATGCTGCTGGTCTTCGGCAGCCAGCTGATCAACCCGAACCCCTTCGAAGGCGCCCAGTCCTCGCTCCCCTTCTACATCTGGGAGCAGTACAAGGTCGGCGAGCCCGCCTCGTACGACCGTGCCTGGGCCGCTGCCCTGGTGCTGATCGCCTTCGTCATGATCCTCAATCTCGTGGCCCGCGGCATCGCCCGCTGGAAGGCCCCGAAGACCGGTCGCTGACGCGGCCACCAGCGACCTCCCGAAAGAAGCAGTGATTCTCACCATGGCCAAGCGCATCGACATCAGCGGACTGACCGCCTACTACGGCAGCCACAAGGCCATCGAGGACATCTCGATGACCGTGGAGCCCCGCTCCGTGACCGCCTTCATCGGTCCCTCCGGCTGCGGCAAGTCCACCTTCCTGCGCACCCTGAACCGGATGCACGAGGTCACCCCCGGTGGCCGCGTCGAGGGCAAGGTGCTGCTGGACGACGAGGACCTCTACGGTTCGAACGTCGACCCGGTCACCGTGCGCCGTACGGTCGGCATGGTCTTCCAGCGCCCGAACCCGTTCCCGACCATGTCGATCTTCGACAACGTCGCGGCGGGCCTGCGTCTGAACGGCAGCTACCGCAAGAGCGAGCTGAACGACACGGTCGAGAAGTCCCTGCGCGGCGCGAACCTCTGGAACGAGGTCAAGGACCGCCTGAACAAGCCGGGCTCCGGCCTCTCCGGCGGGCAGCAGCAGCGTCTGTGCATCGCCCGCGCCATCGCGGTCGAGCCCGACGTCCTGCTGATGGACGAGCCGTGCTCCGCGCTCGACCCGATCTCGACCCTCGCCATCGAGGACCTGATCGGCGAGCTGAAGGAGCGCTTCACGATCGTCATCGTGACGCACAACATGCAGCAGGCGGCCCGTGTCTCGGACCGCACGGCGTTCTTCAACCTGTCGGCGGTGGGCAAGCCCGGCCGGCTCATCGAGATAGACGAGACGGAGCGGATCTTCTCCAACCCGTCGGTCCAGGCGACGGAGGACTACATCTCCGGCCGCTTCGGATAACCCCCGGACGGCCTTGCGGTGCTGCATGGCGGTGCCACCACAAGGCAAAAGGGTCCGCCCCCGGTCTCCGGAGAGAGAACGGGGGCGGACCCATTTCCGTACGGCCGCCGGGTAGCACGTGTCAACGGCGGGGCAACAGGGCGGCGCCGGGCATCGGCTCTCAGCCGAAGAGCAGCACCACGACGCCGTAGCTCAGCGCGGCGACGAGCGCCGCGGCCGGCATGGTGATGAACCAGCCGAGGATGATGTTCTTGGCCACGCCCCACCGCACCGCGTTCACCCGCTTGGTGGCACCGACACCCATGATCGCCGAGGTGATGACATGCGTCGTGGAGATCGGCGCGTGGAACAGGAACGCCGAGCCGAACATGATCGACGCACCGGTCGTCTCGGCCGCGAAGCCCTGCGGCGGGTCCAGCTCGATGATCTTGCGGCCGAGCGTACGCATGATGCGCCAGCCGCCCGCGTACGTACCGAGCGAGAGCATCAGCGCACAGGCGATCTTCACCCAGACCGGGATCTCGTCGTTCGGTCCCTCGACATCGGCGATGACGAGCGCCATCACGACGATGCCCATCGTCTTCTGGGCGTCCTGGAGGCCGTGCCCGAGCGCCATGCCCGCCGCCGAGACCGTCTGCGCGATCCGGAAGCCGCGCTTGGCCTTGTGCGGGTTGGCGTTCCGGAACATCCACATGATGGCGACCATCACCAGATAGCCGACGACCAGACCGATGATCGGCGAGAGGAACATCGGGATGACGACCTTCTCCAGCACCCCGTCCCAGTGCACCATCGTCCCGCCGGCCAGCGCCGCACCGACCATGCCGCCGAACAGCGCGTGCGAGGACGAGGACGGCAGGCCGTAGTACCAGGTGACGAGGTTCCAGATGATCGCGCCGACCAGCGCCGCGAACAGGATGCCCATCCCCTTCTGGCCCTCGGGCGTGGCGATGAGGCCTTCGCTGACGGTCTTGGCGACCCCCTGGCCCAGGAAGGCACCCGCGAGGTTCATCACGGCGGCCATGGCCAGGGCCGCCCGCGGGGTCAGCGCCCGGGTGGAGACCGAGGTGGCGATGGCGTTCGCCGAGTCGTGGAAGCCGTTCGTGTATGTGAAGCCGAGCGCGACACCGATGGTCACGATCAGCGCAAAGGTGTCCACGAGGTTCAGGACTCCTTGACCGCGATGGTCTCCACGGTGTTGGCGACGTGCTCGAACGCGTCAGCCGCCTCTTCCAGTACGTCCACGATCTGCTTGAGCTTCAGAACCTCCATGGCGTCGTACTTGCCATTGAAGAGGTGGGCGAGCAGCTTGCGGTGGATCTGGTCGGCCTGGTTCTCCAGACGGTTGACCTCGATCCAGTACTCGGTGAGGTTCTCCATGGTCCGCAGGCTCGGCATGGCCTCGGCGGTCAGCTCCGCCGCACGGGCCAGGACCTCGATCTGCTGCTCGACACCCTTGGGGAGCTCTTCGACCTGGTACAGCACGACCAGGTCGACGGCCTCCTCCATGAAGTCCATGATGTCGTCGAGCGACGAAGCGAGGTTGTAGATGTCCTCGCGGTCGAACGGCGTGATGAAGGAGGAGTTGAGCTGGTGGAAGATCGCGTGGGTGGCATCGTCCCCCGCGTGCTCCGCTGCCCGCATACGCTCCGCGATCTCGACTCGGGAGGCAGAATCCGCCCCGAGCAGTTCCATGAGGAGTTTCGAGCCCGTGACGATGTTGTCCGCAGACGCGGAGAACATGTCGTAGAAGCTCGTCTCCCTGGGGGTCAGACGAAAGCGCACGTGGGGTCCTCGGGGTGCTTTGGATTCGGTCAGGCTGATGCTAGGCGCATCATCCGGCCACGGCTAACCGGCATTCTCAGTGTCGCCCATCAGGCACAGTGATCAGCACGGACCCCCGGTCACGTTTCGGCTGGATTCGTTACGATATACCGGGCAGGGGTATATCGAACGCAGATAAGACGCAGGCACGACACAGACAAGACACAGCTCAGAGGACAACGGGAGGACGCAATGACGGACGCGATGACCACCACCGAGACCACGGAAAGCGGCGCGGCGGGCACCGCCGAGGCCGTCACCGACCACGACCGCGGTATCCACGGCTACCACCACCAGAAGGCCGAGCACCTCAAGCGCCTGCGCAGGATCGAGGGCCAGATCCGCGGCCTCCAGCGCATGGTCGACGAGGACGTCTACTGCATCGACATACTCACTCAGGTCTCGGCCTCCACCAAGGCCCTGCAGTCGTTCGCGCTCCAGCTGCTGGAGGAGCATCTGCGCCACTGTGTCGCCGACGCCTCGGTCAAGGGCGGCGAGGAGATCGACGCGAAGGTCGAGGAGGCCACGAAGGCGATCGCCCGTCTGCTCCGTACGTGAGCCGGTGGACGAGGAACCGCGACGTGCGGGATGTCACCCCCGGCGGCAGCCCTGCCGGGGGACCGATGCCCGGTGCCCGGCACACGGCGCGTCCGCCCGCACGTCTCCTCGTACGTCCGCCCGCCCATCTCCCCGTACGCTTCCGCGCACGTCGAGCACCTCGTCGATACGGTCCGGACTGAGGCGTTCCTCACGGGTGGCCGAGGCCGCGATCATCAGCTCGCCGCACAGTTCGATCTCGGCGAGAGCCACACGGTCCTGAGCGTTCGGAGCGCTGAGCGTCACCACCTGCGTCACCTCTCTCTGCCGTCGCCGACCCTTGGCGCACCTGCCCCTAGCGTAGGGAGCGGGAGAGTCGATGTGCATGGCACGGACGGACCATTTCGGCCACCCAACCGGACCCCGCATACCGCGCGCACGTACCGGGCTCGCGGACCGGGCGGGCCTGACGGGACCGGGCGGACCTGGCGGAACCGGGCGGACCTGACGGGACCGGGCTCGGCGGGGCGCTCGGCTTTCAGCCCTGCCGGATCTCCCCCGTATAGATGTCGTCGTCGTCCGGCAGCATCACGGTGACCGGCACCCCGAACCCGTACAGCAGCATCGTCGACACGACGGTCACCTCGGGCCCCTCGGCGGCGAAGGTGAAACGGTGGCGCACCTTGCGCAGCCGCCCCTCCTCGTCCAGATAGGCGTCGAAGGGGACGGCGTCCCTGCGGAACCCTTTCGCCGCGGCGGCCAGCGCACCGCGCGACTGCGGCGAGGCCGCCCGCGCCGCGCGGCCCAGGTCGGCGGTGCCCCGGTAGTGGTGCACCGTCACCCCGGCCAGCTCCGTCTCCCCTCGGTACGTCACCCCGCGCGCACCGCGCAGCAGTTCCGCCGCGGCCATCGGATCGGTGACCCCGCCGGTGAGGAGATTGCCGTCGTCCAGAGCCGTCGTATCGACCCTGACCCACTTGTCGTCGGGGACTCCGGCTCCACGGTTCTTCATATAGAGGGCCCCGGGGGCCAGCAGCTCGGTGATCGGCCGGTGCCCCTCGCCCCCCGCGGCGTCCTTCGGCAGCACGACCTTGATCTCCCCGAGCTGCCTGCGGAAGTCGTACATCCCCTGACCCCTGATCGTCACCCGGGTCCCGCCGACCGCCGTCTCCATCGACGTACGCGTTTCGGCGCCGCCCGACTCGGCCAGCACATCGGCCGCCTGCCCGAGCACATCGGCGGGACGTCCCGCCGAGACCGCGCCGCCCCCGGCCGCCGGCCCCTCGTCGCCCTCGCCGCCGCCCGAACACCCGACGGACACCGCCATCACACCCGCCACCGCCAGGGCGCGGACCGTCCGGGCCCTGCCTCCACACCTGTGCTGCCGCACCACCATCGCCTGCCAACCCTCAACGACTACTGCCCGACCGAGCCCTCACCCGCCCCGCATAACGACCACCGCGGTCCCCCGTCACGCCGCCCCGGCGCGCCCCCGCCGCGCCCCTCCCCGCCGCCCCGGGCAATCGGCCCGCTCCCTCCCGCATCGGGGCCGCCCCCAGTACCGTGGACGCGTGCCTGAGGAACCCCCCACCCACACCCCCGTCACCGCGGCATCCCCCGCCGCGACGCCCCTCGCGCCCTGGCTGACCGCACCCCTGCCGGGCGGCGCCGGGCACAGCACCTCGACGGTCGAACGGGGCTCGTTCTGCCTGGCCCGCTGCAGCTGCGGCTGGTCGGGACCGGCCCGCAGATCACGGGACCGGGCCCGCAGCGACGCCGAACAGCACCTCGCCGCGCCCTGACGCCCCGGCACTCCCCGACTCCCCGCACGCACCCGGACAGCCGCATGTTTCCGGCCGGAGGCTCCGCCCCGGCGGTCCCCCGATCCGGAGGTCCCATGAACGCCCCCACCGCGCCGAGCCGCCGCACCGTGCTGGGCACCGGGCTGGCCGCGGCGCTCACCACCGCCGCCGCCACCGCCTGCGAGGCCTCGGACAACGGCCCCGGCGCGGGCGGGCCGACCGGCGGGGGCTCCGACCCGGGCCCCGGCGGCGCCCCGGCCACCGCCCGCCCCACCACGCCCGCCCCGCCGGCTTCCGCCCCGGCCTCCCCCGCCGACTGGCCGGCCCTGGCCCGCAGCCTGGACGGACCCCTCGTACGGCCCGGCGACTCCGCGTACGGCACGGCCCGACAGCTCTACAACACCCGGTTCGACGGTCTGAAACCGGCGGCCGTGGCGTACGCGGAACACGAGGACGACATCCGCGAGTGCCTGGCCTTCGCCCGTACGACCGGCACCCCCGTGGCGATACGCAGCGGCGGTCACTCCTACGCGGGCTGGTCCAGCGGCAACGGCCGCCTCGTCATCGACGTCTCCTCGCTCGCCCGGGTCGAGCGCGACGGCACCGGGAGCACCATAGGCGCGGGCGCCCGGCTGATCGATGTCTACCGGGGCCTGGCCCGGCACGGCCGGACGATCCCCGGCGGCTCCTGTCCCACGGTCGGCATCTCCGGCCTCACGCTGGGCGGCGGGCACGGCGTCGCCTCCCGCGCGTACGGCCTGACCTGCGACAGCCTGACCTCGGCCAGACTGATCACGGCCGACGGCCGGACGGTCACCGCGGACGCCTCCCGCCATCAGGACCTGTTCTGGGCCCTGCGCGGCGCGGGCAACGGCAACTTCGGCGTCGTCACCGAACTCCGCTTCCGCACCCGGCCGGCCCCCCGTACGGTCAGCGCCTACCTCAGCTGGCCCTGGTCCCGCGCGCAGGCGGTCCTCGCCGCCTGGCAGTCATGGGGGCCGGACCAGCCGGACGAGATCTGGTCCTCCGCCCACCTCGCCGCGGGGCCGGGCGGCGCCACCCCCACCCTCACGGTCGCCGCGTTCAGCCTCGGTACGTACGGGGACCTGCAGAACGCCGTCGACCGCCTCGCCGACCGGATCGGCGCCTCCGCCTCCTCCGTATCGCTGCGCAGCCGCAGCTACCAGGAGGCGATGCTCGTGTACGCGGGCTGCTCGGGCTTCACGGACGCGCAGTGCCATCTGCCGGGTACGACACCGGGCCGTACGGCGGACGGGGCCCTCCAGCGCGAGACGTACAGCGCCGCCTCCGACTTCTTCACCGGCTCGCTCCCCCCGGCGGGCCTGCGCGTCCTGATCGACCGGACGGAGGCGTTCACCCGGATCGGCGCGGGGCGGGAACAGGGCGGCGGCGGCGGTTCCCTCTCGCTGACCGCGCTCGGCGGGGCCATCAACCGGGTCGGCCGGCAGGAGACCGCGTTCGTCCACCGCGGCTCACGGATGCTCGCCCAGTACATCGGTTCCTGGCGCCCCGACAGCCCCGGCACCGCGCAACAGGAGTGGCTGAAAAACACCTATGGAGCGCTGCGCCGGTACGCATCGGGTGAGGCCTACCAGAACTACCCGGACCCCCTGCTGACGGACTGGCGGAAGGCCTACTACGGCACCGCGACGGACCGACTGTCACGCCTGAAGAAGCAGTACGACCCGGCGGGCCTGTTCACCTTCCCCCACGCGCTGTGAGACGCCGGGCCTTCGGAGCTCCGGGACCTCGGAGCTCCGGAGCCTTTGACACCAGGGGCCCAGGGGCCCTTGACGCCAGGAGCTCCGGAGCCTTTCACGCCCAAGGGCCCCGGGGCCCAGAGCCTCCGGGCCCCGGCGGTCAGGCGGTCAGGCGGTCAGGCGGCCAGGTCCTTCTCCCCCGCGGCGCCGCGTCCGGACCCCGGCCGCGGCTCGGGAATCCCGAGCGCGTCCTCGCGCCCCTCGGCGGAACCGGCGACGGGGCGCCGGGACCGTACGAGTACACCGATGCGCTCCGACCGGGAGACGGCGGTCACCAGCGGGGTCAGCAAGGCCATGGCGAGCGGCGCGAGCAGCAGGGCCACGGCCGTGCCGAGGGCGAAGCCGCCGATCACATCGGTGGGGTAGTGCACGCCCATGTAGACACGGCAGAACCCTTCGACGAGCGCCAGGCCGAGGGCGGCGAACCCGAACTTCCGGTTGGCCACGAAGAGTCCGACACCGATGGCCATGGCCATGGTGGCGTGGTCGCTGACGAACGAGAAGTCCGTCTTGCCCTTCACGAGCACATCGAGTCCGTCGTGGTCGTTGAACGGACGCGGCCGCTCCACGAACCCCCTGATCGGGATGTTGATGAGCAGCGCGATCCCGGCGGCGAGCGGCGCCCAGACGAGGCCGGCGACAGCGGTCACCGAGTCCTCGACCGTGCCGCGCCGGCGAACGCTCCACCAGCACCACAGGGCCACCAGCACCATGCCGAGCATGATCCCGTACTCACCGACGAACTCCATGACCCGGTCGAACCAGGTGGGAGCGGCTTTCGCCAGCCCATTGATGTCGTAGAGCAGGCTGACGTCGGGGTTCGACCCATCGAGTGCGAGTCCAGCCATCTGCTGCGGCCCCTTGCCTTGTCTGCTGCCGCGACGCGCGTCCGTGCACGCCGCATTGGTCGAACCCCCGTGTTCGATGCGATGCGGATATCGCGGGTCCGGCCCCGCGGTCCCGTCACCGTGCGACGGCTCTGTCGCACGACGTCCGGACCGCCGCCCGCATGGTCAGTGCACGGGCCGTCCCAGTCCAGGGAACGGCCCGCCAACCGTGTACGTTCCGCTCTCCACCGAATGATCACCATGACGTTATCGAAGAGAGACTCGTTGTCGCAGCTCAGGGCCCAGGCTTCACAGAGAGTTCCGGCCACGGCCGACTCTCCGCCAGGCGTGGACGGCCCGTGACCTGCCGGCCCATGACCGCCAGGCCCGTGACCGTCAGGCCCATGACCGTCAGGCCTGGGGAAGGTCCGTGGGAAGTGCCGCGGCCCCGTCCTTGGTGACCCGGGTCGCACCGAAGTAATCGGGCGTGTCGATCTTGTCGAACCGGATCACCGACCCGGTGTACGGAGCGTTGATCATGTAGCCGCCCCCGACGTAGAGCCCCACGTGGCGGATGGCCCGCGAGTTGGTCAGGTCGTCGGAGAAGAACACCAGGTCACCCGGCAGCAGCTCGTCCCGCGAGGGGTGCGGCCCGGCGTTGTACTGGTCGTTGGCCACCCGGGGCAGTTCGATGTCGACGGTCCGGTACGCGGCCTGGGTCAGCCCGGAACAGTCGAACCGGCCGCCCTGCTCCTTCGTCCCGTTCCCGCCCCACAGATACGGCGTACCGAGGCGGCCCTGCGCGAAGTGGATGGCGGCGGCCGCCTGGCGGGACGGCTCGACGCGGCCCACGGGCCTGGCGAAGCTCTTCTCCAGGGTCCGGATGATCTTGACGTAGTTCTGGGTCTCCTCGATCCCGGGGACCCCGCCCGCCTTGATCACCCGGTAGGCGCCGGCGTTGTAGGCGGCCAGCATGTTGTCGGTGGGATCGCCCGGGACCTTCTTCACATACCCGGCGAGCTCACAGTCGTACGAGGCGGCCGAGGGAATCGCGTCGGCCGGGTCCCACACGTCCCGGTCGCCGTCCTTGTCCCCGTCGATCCCGTGCGAGGCCCACGTACCGGGGATGAACTGCGCGATGCCCTGCGCGGCCGCGTGGCTCTGCGCCTTGGGGTTCCACCCGCTCTCCTGGTAGAGCTGCGCGGCCAGGAGAGCGGGGTTGATGGCGGGACAGAGATTGCCCCACTTCTGCACCAGGGGCTGGTAGCGCGCCGGAACAGCGCCCTTGGCCAGCCCGACAGCGCCGCCGCCGGCACCCGCGATCCCGGCGGCGGCCGAGTACGTACCGACGACGAGCAGCGCCACGAAGCACATGGCCAACCCGACGCCGATCCCACCGACCATCCAATATTTCCGCACCCCTCAACCATCCCCCATCGGAGCGCGGTTCACGGCCGATTTCGCGGGTGTGTGCGACTTGTTCGGGTCATCGGGGGCGCTGACCGGTCATCAGGAAGCTCCGGCGGACCAGAAATCGGAGCGCACGTTGGGACGGGGCAACGGGTAGACCCCCTTGTACGCCTTGCCGTTCGGCTCGGACGTGGAGTCGGCTACCTTCGATTCCTTCACACAGGGGCTGTCCGCCTCGAAGAAGGCCTGGCCCTTGCCGCGGATACTGACGCTGATGCCGAACCCGCTCTTCGTCACGGCGTAGACCGCGGGGAACACCTCGTCGTTGTTGACCGCCTTGATCCGGTAGTCGCTGTCCCGCCAGAAGGTCTCCACCCGGTCCAGGAACATCTCACGGCGCTCGGCGGACACGATGGTCATCACGGTCCGCCTGCGGGTCACCCCGCAGGCGCGCGTGGTCGTCGGGCCGTGCGCCCACTCGACCTCCGGCTCGATCCCCTTCAGGACCGCGTCGAGCATCTCGTCGGAACGTTCGGCGGCCTGCTGCATGTCCATGCCGCTCTTCTTCCCTCCGTCCGACTGACGCATGCTCTCGGTCCCGCAGCCGGACAGGGCGAGCCCGAAAGCCAGGGCCATCGCAACGATCGGGAACCTTCGCCTCACCTTTGTTCCTCCATCTTGAGCCGGTCGGAGTGACCCGACACGATCAGAGCGATGCTGTCCGCAGAGACGGCGTCCCGTTCGGGATCGAAGTACTGCGAGTGCGCTTCCAGACTGACACCACTGCCGCTGATCACCGCAGGGCCGTCGTCCACGGGGAACCGGTGGGCCCCGAACGCCTTGCTCGCCGGGTCCTTGCCGAACCAGAGGTCGTCGTCGCCCGGATCGGCCAGGTCTCCCGCGAGGTACGAGATACCGGGGCCACCCGTGATCAGACCGATCGCGCCCACCGCGACCTGGGTCTTGGACGGGAGCTTGGTCACCGGGTCGTTGCGCGCGGCTCCGACGAAGACGTGCCCGCTGCCGACCCCGAGGTCCACGGCGTGGTCGACGCCGACCCCCGGACTGCCGACCAGGATGATGTCGTCGACCCCCGGAATCCCGCCCTCCCGCTGCGTCGCGGCACCGACGGTGCGCGAGCCGTAGGAGTGGCCGATCGCCGTCACATGCGGGTCCTTGTTCTGGTTGGTGGCCGCGATGCCGCCCATGAAGTCGCTGTAGGCCGCACCGCCCTTCTCCGCCCGACCGCTGCCCATCACCGCGAAGTACCCGCCCACACCGTCGCTGTCCGGCAGCTGCGGAGCGTCGTACCCGAGCCAGACGATCGACGCCGTGGACTCGTCGTACCCCTGGGCGCCGATGGCCGTGTCACGGGCGCGGCCGAGGTCGTTCTTCGCGAACTCCTCGTCCAGGGAGGTGTTGAGCCCCGGTACGTACGCCGACACGTTCTTCGATGTGTCGGGGTTGCCGTAGGAGACGATGGCCCTCCCGTTGCCCTCGTCCCCGATGCCGATCAGATACATCGGCGGCTGCTGCTTCTCCTTCAGCTGCCGGTCGATCTCCTTGAGGCCCGCCAGCTGCTTCTTGGCCTTCTCGGTGTCCGTCTTCTCCAGCTTCCCGATCAGGTCCTGGAGGTTCTTGCGGTTGGCCGCGTCACGGGCCGCCACCGGAATACCGTCGAGGTTGCCGATCCGGTCCGGGCTCAGCTCGATGTACCGCTCGCGCTGCTCCTCCGAGAGCCCGTCCCACCAGGACTTGCGCTGGGCCGCGGTGCCGTTCTCCGGAATCCGGTCGTTGAGGAAGCCACGCTCGGCCTCCTTCACCTCGGCATCGACACGGCCTCCGGAGCCCGGCAGCCCCATCCCGGCGCCACCGCCGCCACCGACGGCCTTGTTCACGTCCCAGGCCGCGCCGATGAAGTCGCCCCGGTCCCACTTGTCGCTCGCGCCCTGGGCGTCCTTGGTCCACTGGTCGACGATGCCCTTGCCGCTCTCGACGGGGTTCAGGACCGCGTCGACGACGCCGCTGACATCGCCGCCGAGCCCGTCGCCGAGGAAGCCGTCGAAGAACCCGCCCTCGGAGTCACCGCCGCCGGAGCCGCTGCCCGAACCGTTGCCCGGCCCGTTGCCCCCGCCGCCATTGGATCTACCCGCGTCGACCGGCGTAGCGGAATCGTCCCCACCGGACGCGGAGGACCCTTCAGTGCCACTGGAACCACCAGTTCCGCCTGCGCCACCGGTACCGCCCGAGCCGCCTGCGCCGCCCGAGCCGGACCCACCGGAAGCGGCGGACCCACCGGAGCCGGACCCACCGGAAGCGGCCGAACCCCCGGCATCCGTACCGCCGGTGGTCATGCCACCCGTGACGGTCGAACCCTCGGAGCCCGCGCCGCCGGAGGCCGAACCCTCACCGCCCTGGTTTCCCCCGGAACCCGACCCGCCGCCGGCCACCACATCGGTACCCGGAGCGGAGCACGAGCTTCCGGTCAGTTCACAGATCGCGCTCTGAAGCCGGCCACTCACCGACCCGCCGATACCCGTCGCCGTGATCGCGCCGACGAGGGCCACGACCACGAGGACCATTCCCAGGTACTCCAAGGCGCTCTGGCCGCTGTCGCGGCGCGCCTTCACCATCCGGGCAACACTGAACGGCCGGTGCTCGGCCCGCTCTTCCTTGCCCAGCCGGAACCAGGCACGCACTTCGGTGCGTGTAAGCAGTACGACGACCACGGCGGGAATCACCAGCCGTGTCACACCCTGCAAACCGGCTTCACCACTGAGCGTGGCCAACGCACCGAGCATGAACCAGGCATGCACGGCGAGAAGGCCCCGCCAGATCCCGACGCCACCCGTACGCGCATACAGAGACAGCACGAATCCGGTGATGCCGGGCAGGGCGGCGTACAGAAGCATCCCGATCAGATGCCCATCGACCGCGTCGACCGAGGCGGCGACCGACAGCACGTCGATCCCACCCACGATCGTTGCCACGAGGAGCACTTGAACGAGAATGAGCACCGCCTGCAGTGGGCGTGGCATCGGTTGCCTGCCCGTACGGACCGTGACAGCGCTTACATCAACGCCGCCCGGAACCGCGACTCCTCGTATGCCAGACAAGACCAGTCCCCTACCTTGTGAGTGGGCGGCGCAGCGACAGATAAATCACTCCACGTATGCGACCACAGCGGCAGGGGACGCAGCATGGGCCCCAGGGCCCAATGCAGGGCTCAAAAACTTTGCCCGTTGGGCAAGTTGAGATGGATTGCTCCGGTCATGAAGAGCCCACCGACCGGGCCACCGAGGCCCCGGCGGACCAGAAGCCATCGCGGATGTTGGGGCGCGGGATGTGCTCCATGCCTTCGTAGGTGGGGGCGGTGGCCCTGCTGGTGGAGTCGGCCACCTCGGACTCCTGGACGCAGGGGGTGTCGACCTGGAGAAACGCCTGCCCCTCCCCGCCGAATCGAAGGCTCACCCCGAACCCCTGCTCGGTCTGGGCATAAACCGCTGGAAACTCCGCATCGTTGTTAACGGCTGTCATGCGGTAGCCGTTGGACCGCCAGAAGCGATCCACGAGACCCAGCAGGCTCCCTCGGCGCACGGGAGACACAACTGTCATCACCACGCGCCTTCGAGATACGTCGCAACTCCCAACGGTCGTAGGGCCGTGAGTCCACATAACACTCGGCTGGATTTTCTCCAGCACTGCGTCAAGCATCGAATCAGCGTGTTCCGCCGCACCCTGCATGTCCATATCGGACCTCTCCGAACTCGCACAACCAGATAGCGCACAAGCAATGAGGAAAACTGCTGCCACACTTCGCAGGCGGTAATTCAACGCGGCTCCTCAAGTTTCACCCGATGAGAATGCCCGGCAGTAATGAGGGCGATACTGTCAGCCGATGCAGCATCTCGTTCAGGGTCGAAGTACTGTGAGTGAGCATCAGCGGATAGGCCGTCGGTGCCGATAAGTCTCGGTCCATCGTCCACGGCGAAGCGCCTGGCTCCGAAGGACCTACTTGCCGGATCCTTTCCGAACCAGAGGTCATCGTCGCCAGGATCGACGGCGTCCCCGAGGGCTTGCGCACCGACTGGCCCTGCAACGCCGAGACCGACCATGCCAGCGATGTATTGCACCTTCGACGGGACCTCAGTCACCACGTCATGCTTCGCCGCCCCGACGAACACGTGCCCCTCCCCCACCCCCAGGTCTTCAGCACGATCCACTCCCACCCCTGGACTCCCGACCAGCACGATGTCGTCCACACCAGGAATTCCTCCACCTTGCTGGGCCGCAGAACCAACCGTGCGGGAACCGTACGAGTGCCCAATAGCCGTCATGTGCGGATCGCTATGTACGTTGGTTGCCTCCAGCCCGCGCATAAACTGCCCGTACGCCAAACCCCCATTCTCTGCACGCCCTTCTCCCAAGATCGCCAAATTCCCTGTCTTGCTACCCCTTTCAGGGATCTGCGGGGCGTCATATCCGAGCCACGCAATCGACGCGCTGGACGGATCAATATCACGGGCGGCCAAGGCCGTATCCTTGGCTCGCTTGAGGTCCCCCTTGGCGAACTCCTCATCCAAGGACGTGTTCAGCCCCGGCACATACGCCGCCACATTCCGCGACGTATCAGGGTTCCCGTAGGAGACGATCGCGCGCCCGTTTCCCTCGTCCCCGATGCCGAGCAGATACATCGGCGGATCCCCGGCCTTGGGGACGGCCTGCAACTGCCGCTCGATCTCCCTCAGCGCCGCCAGCTGCGTCACGGCCGTCTCGTCGTCCCGGCCGCCCAACTTGCCGATGAGCAGCCGCAGGTTGTCCCGGTTGGCCGCGTCCCGTACGAGGGCCGGGATCCCGTCCAGGTTGCCGATCTGATCCGGGTACACCGCGAGGTACTCCTCGCGCCGTTCGTCCGTCAGGCCGGCCCACCACGCCTTGCGCTCGGCCGGAGTCGCGTCGTACGGGATGCCCTCCTTCAGGTAGCCCCCCGCCGCATTCCGCACCGCGGCCGCGTCCGCCGCCGCGTCCGTCCACGCCGCGTCCGGGACCCGCAGTCCCTCCTCCGCCTTCAGCTTCCGCAGGATGCCCGCGTATCTCCAGTCGGCCTCGGCCGCCGCGCGCACGGCCTGCACCACCCGGTCTGCGATGTCCTGCGCCTTTGCCGTGTTCGGGTTGGGCGCGACCAGTCCGGACGGCGCGAGGAACCCCGGCATGACCACTCCCGACGCAGTGCCGCCCGGCAGTGGTGTCCCGTCGATCAGCCCCTCGCCGGCCGCCGGGTACGTCACCGAACCGTCCGCGTGCACGGTGAACTTCAGCGCCGCCGCATCATCCAGCGCGTCCTGCAACGCCCGCTGCTGGGCCTTCATCTCATGGGCCAGGCTGTTCAGCGCAGTACGCAGCAGGCCGCACTCCGTGTAGACGTACTGGAAGTTCCGGGCCAGTTGGCGCAGCCTCACGACCGCCGCCTCGGCCGCCTCGCCCTGTTGCGTCGTGCGGAGTCCGTTCAGGAGTTGCTTGTCGATCCGGTCCCGTGCGGCGTCGGCCCGGTTTCCGGCCTTGCCCCAGCCATCGGCCGCGCCCTCCAACTCGGCGCACTTCACCTCGCGCAACGTCGCCCACGTGAGCGCGGTGGACGCCCCGCGCGCGCCGTTCACCGCGCACCGCCCCCGCTCACGCCCTCACCCATGCCGCCGCTCCCGCTTCTCGCCACCGGAGCGAAAGCGGACTTCACGGATTCGTCGGTCTCGCCCTGAGCCCGCGCCACGGCCCGCAGCTTCGCGGCGAGACTCCCGCACTCACCGCGCGCGGCCTCGATCCGCCGCTCCCACGAGTCCCGTACAGCGCCAAGTTCCGCCAGCGCCGCCAGCCCACAGGCACCGGCACCGGCACCGGCACCGGCCATCAGGCCCTCATGCGCCGTCGCCAACTCGGAATGCACCGGCCCCATGTGCGTACGCAAGGCTTCCGCACCCCCGGCCGCCCGGGTCCAAGGCCCGCCACTGTGTTTCAGCTCCGCGCTGCCGCCGACCCCCGGCCCCGCCGCCAGATCGCTCAACCGCTGCCGGTCACCCACCCAGCTCACCCCGCTCCTTGATCGTGGAGCGGCACTGTGCCAAATCGGATGTACGCGACACGCCGCTCCCCCGCGTGCTGTACGGCACGTGGGGCCTTGCCGCGTCAGGGCCCGGAAGCAACGGGGATGGGTGGCCACTTCACCCGAACGGGCAGTTCTGCCCGAGGACATCGGCCATTCGCCGGTCCGCCGCGGCTGCTACTCCTCCGGGCACGAGAGCTCGTCCTCCTCGCTCTCAGGCTTCCCCGAGCACTCGACCCACAGCAGCTTCCCGCTCTGCTCCGGCAGGCCTCCGCCCATCGGATACGCGCCCCAGCTGTCCGCGCACTGCTGAACCAGGAGCAGACCCCGCCCCCGTTCGGCGAGCGCGGACGGTTCCTCCAGGCAGCCGCTGAACGGGGCGGGGATCTCAGGATTGGTGTCCCAGACACCGACCCGGACCCGGCTCCTTCCTGCCCTGCGCAGTCGGAGTGAGTACGGCCCCGAGGAGTACCTGTACGCATTGGTGACCAGCTCGCCGGTCAGCAGTTCGGCGGTGTCGATGAGGTCGCCCATCCCATGCACGCGCAGCACGGTGCGGAGCGTGGCCCGCGCGATGCTCGGTCCGCGGGGATCCTGCGGGAGTTGGAGGGTGTAGGCCCAGGGCGGCGCTACGGTGGCCATGGCCATGGAAGTCTCCGTTCACGGAGGGATGTTGGTTGAGTGAGCTGCGACGCAGTCGATGCCCAGTGACCTGGCCGCTCCGTCGAGCGGGGTTCTTCCGGGCTGGTGGCCTGAGTCAGAGACTAGACTCCAGCAAGGATTCCTTGCATCGAATGGGCGGAATCCTTGCTTTGAACCACTCGTGTGAGTGACAGCCCAACTCAACAGGCGTCTGGGGAGAGTTCGCGATGGCAGGCAGAGCCGCACCGACAGCTCGGCGCGCACGCCTCGGGGCAGAGCTGCGGAGACTGCGCGAGCGGGCGGGGTTGACCACCACACAGGCCGCCGACCTGCTGGGCACGAGCCCCGGCCAGCTGAGCAATGTGGAGGTGGCCCGGTTCGGAGTGAGCGCCGACCGCGTACGTGTCGCCGCCCGCATCTACTCCTGCTCCGATCAGGCGCTCATCGAGGCGCTGGTCGCCATGACGGGTGACCGTCGGCGCGGCTGGTGGGAGGAGTACCGGGAGATCATGCCGCCCAAGCTGCTGGACCTGGCCGAGATCGAGCATCACGGCACGGCCCTGCACGCGGCACACAGCATCCACATTCCCGGCCTGCTCCAGACCGTCGATCACGCACGGGAGATCTATCGGCAGGCGGTACCCGAGATCTCACCGCCGGAGATCGAGCACCGCGTCTCCTACCGGATCAAGCGTCAGGCTGTGCTCTACCGGACCGGCGCCGTCCCGTACCGGGCCTTCATTCACGAAGCCGCTCTCCGCATGAGATACGGGGGCCGTGCCATCGCGCGCGCTCAGCTCCTGCACCTGCTGAGGACGAGCGAACTCGATCACCTCACCATGCGCGTGATCCCGTTCGCGAACACGTACTACCCGGGGTCCGGCCAGTCCGTGTACTACGTCCAAGGCCTCGTGCCCTCCCTGGACACCGCGCAGCTCGATCAGTCGCACGGCCCGGTGTTCATCGACTCGGAAGCTCAGCTCGCGCAGTACCGGCTGCTGCTCGAACGGCTCGGCGAGACGGCACTCGGCGACGCCGAATCCCGTGACCTCATCCATGGGATCGCCCAGGAACTGTGAAGGGAACACCGATGGCCACGTACCACTGGCAGAAGTCCTCCTACTGCGCCCAGGGTGAGGCCTGCGTCCACATAGCCGCCTCCCGCGGCACCGTCCATCTGACCGAGACCAGCGACCCCGGCGGAGCGATACTCCACGCCACTCCCCCGGCCTGGGCCGCACTCGTCCGCGCCGTCAAGGAGAAGAGGAACGATGTCTGACCGGCCGCTCCCCGACGAGCTCCGCTGGATCCGCGCCGCCCCCGAGGGCGAGCCGGAGGGTCCCGGCCCCTGGATCGAGGTCGCCGAAGGACAGGGGGGCGATCTCATTCACCTCCGGGAGACCAGCGACCCCGCCACGGTGGTCACGACGACCCGGACCAAGTGGGAGGCGTTCGTGAAGGGTGTCCTGGCCGGCGAGTTCGACCACTTCGCCGAGATCGAAGCGGACGGCGACACCGACACCCGCCCCACAGACCCCGAAGACCCCGAAGACCCCGCAGACCCTGCAGACCCCGAAGGCCCCGCAGGCCCCGCAGGCCCCGAAAGCCCCGCAGGCCCCGAAAGCCCCGAAAACTGAGTTCCCCCCGGCTGTCGCAGATGCGGTACGGGCACGGGTCCGGCCGCGCGCCCACTCGTGCCATCATCCGCTGATGTCCTCACAGCAGAACGACTCAACGGCGCCGGCCGGGCCACCACCGGTGGCAGCCGCCGCGTCCGGCACCTGGCAGCTCGGCGACCTGTCGGTCAACCGCATCGGCTACGGCGCGATGCGCCTCACGGAGAACGCCGACGGCACCCCCAGCGACCGCGGCCGGGCCCTCGCCGTACTGCGCCGGGCGGTCGAACTGGGCGTCAACCACATCGACACCGCGGCCTTCTACTTCTCGCCGCTGCGCTCGGCCAACGAGCTGATCAACCGGGCACTGGCCCCCTACCCGGACGACCTCGTCATCACAACCAAGGTCGGTCCCGGACGCGACACATGGGGGGACTGGCACTGGGCCGGTCCGGAGCAGCTGCGGGGACAGGTCGAGGAGAATCTGCGCCAGCTCGGCCGCGACCACCTCGACGTGGTGAATCTGCGCGTCCCCCGTAAGGAGACGACGGGGTCGATCAGCGAACA
This sequence comes from Streptomyces sp. NBC_00654, assembly GCF_026341775.1. Classification (NCBI taxonomy): domain Bacteria; kingdom Bacillati; phylum Actinomycetota; class Actinomycetes; order Kitasatosporales; family Streptomycetaceae; genus Streptomyces; species Streptomyces sp. NBC_00654. The sequence continues at coordinate 1,121,775 of NZ_JAPEOB010000003.1, forward strand.
CTTCGGCGCGCTGGCCGAACTGCGCGAGGCCGGGCTCATCCGCCACCTGGGGATCTCCAACGCCCGCCCCGATCATCTCGCCGAGGCCCTGGCCGTCGCGCCGGTGGTCTGCGTCCAGAACGCGTACGCGGTCGGCGCACCGCGCGAGGAGCACGAGTTCCTGGACGCCTGCGGTGTGCGGGGCATCGCCTTCGTCCCCTTCTTCGCCATCGCCGGGGCGGGCCGCGAGGCGGGCGCCGGCGGCACGGGCGACGACGGCCGGGTCCTCGGCATCGCCCGTGCACACGGCGTGACGGCGGCTCAGGTCCGGCTGGCCTGGACGCTGAACCGCGGCCCGCACGTCCTGGCCATCCCCGGCACCGGCAACCCGGACCACCTCGCCGACAACGTGGCCGCGGGCGCGCTCCGGCTCACGGCCGACGAACTGGCCCTGCTCGAAGCCCCGGCCGGGACCGAGGCATGACCGGGGGGGGCACCCAGGGCGCCGACGAGGGACGGACGAAGGGCATATGACGAAGGACATGCACGGGACCCTCGCGGGATGATTCCCCGATGGACGACGACGCCCCGGGCCGGATACTCCGCTGGAACCTCTTCATCGGCGGTCACCTGAGTTCCTCCGTACCCGTACGGCTCGTCGAGCGTACGGAGGCGGGCCGGCTGGTCTGGCTGGAGACCGGCACACCGATGTGGCGCACCGAGCTGCCGGGCGGCGCACACCTCCGCGACATCCCGCCGCAGGACCGACCGGCCGGCGGATACGCGGTGCGGGCGGACCGGTGGCCCATGGGCAGCGCACTCATCCTCCAGCCGGCCGGGGCCGGTCACGCGGTGTTCTGGTTCTTCGGCCGACGGCACAGGTTCCGCGGCTGGTACGTGAACCTGGAGCACCGCGTGCGCCGCGGCGAGGACATCGACGTGGTCGACCAGGAACTCGACATCACCGTGGCTCCCGACCGGACCTGGCGCTGGAAGGACGAGCGGTCGTTCGCCGAGAAGACCGGGCATCCCGCCTACTGGTCGGCCGGGGAAGCCGTGGCCATCCGCTCCGAGGGTGAGCGGGTGGCGCGGCTGGCGGAGTCCGGAGCTTTTCCGTTCGACGGCACCTGGTGCGATTTTCGGCCACCTCGGCGCTGGAGAACACCGCCGCTCCCGCCGCGCCCCGGCAGGACCGTGCTGTGATTCCCCCACAACCGTGAACCCCCCGCAACCTGTGGATCCCTCGCGAAGCCGACCGGCGCACCGACGGCTCTCGAACGGCGCATACGAACACCCCGTGCCCCGCCAACGCTGCGACCGTATCGGGAACCCACCGCCATCGTCGTTGTCCGTGGTCACCTCGCGTGGTACACAGAGTGACTATGCACAAGCGCGTGAAAACGGACATGAGCCGCAGGTCAGGGTGGCTGTCCCGGTCAAACGTGCGAGATCCGGGTAAAGAGACCCGGGAAGGCGTCGTGCGGACGCGGTTTCATCAGCGAAGATAGAAGGTGACCCGGGCGGTTCGGCGCGGGCATCGAACTACCCAACAGGGGCGGTGACTTACATGATCCTGGCAGCTGAAAAGGGCGACATCACCACCATCATCGGCGGAATCGCCCCGAACTGGGGGCCGTTCGGGACGCTGGGCAACGAGGCGCGCATCATGATCGAGGTGGTGATGGCGATCGCCATCCTGCTCTGCCTCGGCATCGCGATCTGGGGCGCGGCGAAGCAGCGCATCGGGGCGACGGCGCTGCGCGACACGTTCAGCGCGGAACAGGGCAAGGGCCTGATCGTGGCGGGCCTGACCGGAGTGTTCATCATCGGTTCGCTGGGCACCTTGTTCACCATTGTGTACGGCATGGCTGTCTGACCGCCCGTCGGACGGCCCTGCCTCCGCTCTTCCGCACCCGTCCCCCACCCGGGCCGTCCCAGCCCACCCCCCACCATCCGCCCGTCGTGCCCACCGGCTGAGGTTGCGTCTCCCTGATGTCGAGTCACCACACCGCGCCCAAGCGGCAACCAGCACAGCTACCGTCGTCCTGCGCGGATCCGCACACGACCGAGGGAGCGTACGCGGCATGAGTCCCGGCGACGACCACGACTACCGCGGCAAGGACCAGGGCGGCCGCACGGACGACCCGTACAGCACCCTCGGCGGAACCCGGCAGACCCGTACGCGCCTCCCCGACAGTGACACCGGCGCCCCGCACCCCCGCCGGCCCGCCCGCAACTCCCGCTCCCTGGTCACCGTCGTCGGCATCGTCGTCCTCCTCATCGCGGCCATCGCCTTCGCGAACCGGGGCGGCGGCAACGACGACGAGGCCACCGGCGACAGCAAGAAGCCGGGCACCAAGGGCGCCACCTCCACCGCCGCCACGGGCACCAAGCCCGTATCGGGCACCGACAGCGCGGCCGGAACGATCGCCTCGGGCTTCGCGCATGACGAGCAGGGGGCGCAGAGCGCGGCGGCGAACTACGCGGTGGCGCTGGGATCGGCGGAGATGTTCGACACCGAGGCGCGTCGCGGCATCATCGAAGCCACACACGTCCCCGCGGTCGTCGGCGCTCTGCAGGCCGAACTGGACCGGGCCTACTCCCCGGACTTCTACAGGAACGTCGGGCTGAACGCCGACGGCAGTACCCCCGCGGGGCTGGCGTTCGTCTCCCGGACCGTACCGGTGGGGACCAAGGTGGTCGCGCGCAGCGGCGACACGGCCACCGTCGAGGTGTGGTGCACGGGCCTGGTCGGCATGGCCGGCCAAGGCTCCACCAAGCCCGTCACCGAGACGTGGGTCACCATCTCCCAGAAGCTCAAGTGGGTCGGGGGCGACTGGAAGATCGAGTCGTCGTCCCAGGCAGAGGGTCCGACGCCGGTCAACAGCGGCGACCGGGCATCGACCGCCGACGAGATCGCCGGAGCGGTCGAAGGATATGGAGGGTTCACCTATGCCCGATAGCCGTCGCTTCCGTGCACTGTCACTCACCACGGTCCTGGGCAGCCTTCCTGCCACGGTCATCCTGCTGGCCTCGCGGGCATCCGCTGCCCCGTCGCCCACACCTACACCGACGCCGACCCCCAGCCCGTCGCCGAGCAAGAGCGACAACCCGTGCGACCTCATCGTCGGCCTCGCCAAGGACTACTGCGAGGACGGGGAGAAGGCCAGCACCGGGGGCTCCCGCTCCCTCTCCCCCACCACGGACTCCCTGGACCCCCTCTCCTCCCTGGCCAAGGGCTGCGCCGACGCCGCCGCGTGGATCGTCGGCAAGCTCAGCGAGGCCGTGAAGAGCACCGCGAACGTCGACTTCACCAACCCCAAGTTCCTCCAGCAGTACGCCGTCATCTTCGCGGCCTCCACCATCCTCACCCTCGTACTGTGGCTGCTCGCCGTCGCCAAGCGCGCCATCCGCGGCGTTCCGCTGACCACCGCGATCTCCGAGGCCGTCGGCTTCCTCTGGCTGACCGTCCTCGCCTCCGCGTTCACACCGCTGATCCTCTACACGATCGTCTCCGCCACCGACGGCGTCACCGAGGTCATCGCCACCTCCACCGGCGGTCAGACCGATGTCTTCTTCGGGTCGTTCGCCGAGGCCCTCAAGAAGGGCACCGACATCGGCGGCGGGCCGATCATGCTGATCGTCGTCTCGCTCGTGTCGATCCTCGCCGCCGGCGTCCTGTGGCTGGAGCTCGTCATCCGGGCCGCCCTGCTCTACGTGGGCGCGCTGCTCGGCATCGTCGTGTACTCCGGCCTCGTCGACAAGAACATGTGGGGCCACGTCCGGCGCTGGGCAGGCATCATGATCGCGGTGATCATGGTCAAGCCGGTCATCGTCATCGTGCTCGGCCTGGCCGGGGCGCTCTCCGAGGACGACGGCCCGGACGCCTTCTCCGCCGTCGTCTCCGGCCTCGCGATCATCCTGCTGGCGATCTTCGCCTCCGCCATGATCTACCGCTTCGTGCCCGGCTTCGGCGACGAGATCCAGGGCGCCCGCACCAACCGGAAGCAGGCCACCGACGGCGCCCAGGCCGCCGCCCTGATCAGCTCCCCGGCCGCCCTCGTCTCCCAGGGAATCAAGACCCACAGCGGCCGCAACGACCAGAACAGCGGCGGCGGTGGAGGCGGCGCCCGCCCCTCCAACCCCGTCAGCGGCGGTGTCGCCGCGCACAGCTCCCGCAGCACCGGCGGAGGCGGCGGCTCCGCGCCCTCGCCCCGCAGCGGATCCGGCCCCACCTCCGGCACCCCCCACAGCAGCCGCTCCTCCCGGGGCGGTTCAGGCAGCACAGGTAACACGAGCACAGGAGGTGGAGGGCGTTGACGACCCAGTCCCACACGATCACGCCCCGCCGTACGTATCTCATCGGCCGCGCCCGGCCGAACGCGATCGTCGGCAAGAACCGCGAGACCGGCGAGATCGCCCTGATCATCGCCGGTGCGTTCCTCGGCATGATGAGCGGGCTGATCGTCCCCGTCCTGTCCCTGCGGATCGTGCTGCTCATGGGCTTCCCCATGCTCGCCCTGGCCGTCGTGTACGTCCCGTACAAGCAACGCACGTTCTACAAGTGGTTCGAGATCAACCGCAGCTTCAAGCGGTCCCTGCGCCGCGGCACCGCGTACCGCTCCTCCGCCATGGAAGCGGGCGTCAGCGCCGACGGCCGTGAGGTCGAGATCGGCCCGCCGCCCGGCATCGGCCGGATCAGCTGGCTCGCGGCCCCCTTCGGCCCCGACGAGATCGCCGTACTCCTGCACGCCGACCGCCGCACGGTCACCGCGGCCATCGAGATCGAGGGGCCCGGCGTCGGCCTCCGCGACAGCGAGGACCAGGAAGCCCTGGTCGACCGGTTCGGCACCCTGCTCAAGCACGTGGCCAACGGTGACGGCTTCGTGACCCGCCTCCAGATGCTGGCCCGCACGCTGCCCGCCGACCCCGACGCGCACGCCAAGGACGTGGCCCAGCGCGGCGACAAGACCGCCCCCGGCTGGCTCCAGGAGTCCTACGACCAGCTCCAGTCCATGGTCTCCACCTCCAGCGAGCAGCACCGCGCCTATCTCGTCGCCTGTATGCACTACAGCCGAGAACTGGCCGCCGAGGGCCACGCCATCGCCCGCGCCGCCCGTCCCCAGGGCGGCCGCAGGCTCGACCGCGACGCCGGTCTCGCCGTCGTCATGGCCCGCGAGCTCACCGACATCTGCGCCCGCCTCGCCGAGGCCGACATCCGGGTACGCCAGCCGCTCGGCCAGAGCCGGCTGGCCTCGCTCGTCCACTCGATGTACGACCCCGACCACCCCATCGACCACATCCAGGCGATGACGAAGCGCAACGCCTGGCCCGCCGAGCTGGACGCGGTCGAGCCGACGTTCCTCCAGGCCAAGACCCGTGAGTCCTCGACCCGCGCGCCCTGGTGCCACGCCACGGCCTGGGTGAAGGAGTGGCCGATGACCCCGGTCGGCGTCAACTTCCTCGCCCCGCTCCTCGTGCACACTCCCGACGTCATCCGTACGGTCGCGGTCTGCATGGACCTCGAACCCACCGAGGTCGCCATCGAGCGCATGCTGACGGAGAAGACGAACGACGAGGCCGAGGCCAGCCGTCAGGCCAAGATGAACCGCACCGTCGACCCCCGGGACATCGCCGCCCACGGGCGGCTCGACCAGCGGGGTGAAGATCTGGCAAGCGGCGCGGCCGGGGTGAACCTGGTGGGGTACATCACGGTGTCGTCGCGATCGCCCGAATCCCTCGCCCGGGACAAGCGGACGATCCGGGCTTCGGCCGGCAAGTCCTATCTGAAGCTGGAGTGGTGCGACCGTGAACACCACCGGGCCTTCGTGAACACCCTGCCGTTCGCGACAGGCATCCGCCGCTGACCGGCGGCCCCGCCGACCCACCTCCAGACCCTCAGCGCACAAAACCCCAGCGCACAGAGCCCAGAGCCCAGAAACCCAGCCCGTAGAACCCCAGCGCACAGAGCCCAGAGCCCCAACCCCGAGCACCACCGACACCACTCCCACCCCACCGCCACCCACCGACTCCACCGAGACCGGAACCCGAGAGAGAGGGCAGTCACGCCATGCGAGACCCGTTGTCCGCATTGTCGGATGCCTTCACCGCCTTCCTCTTCGGGAAGGTGGAGACGACTCGGCTGCCCGTCCGTACGTCGACGGGCCAGGCCCAGGCCGTCTACCTGCCCACCGCCGCCCCCGGCCTCGGTGACTCCGGCGTGATCATCGGGCGCGAGGTGTACTCCGGCAAGGGCTACATCTACGACCCCTTCCAGCTGTACGGGCAACAGCTCCCCGCCCCGCACTGGCTGGTCCTCGGCGAGTCCGGCAACGGCAAGTCCGCGCTGGAGAAGACCTACGTCCTGCGCCAGCTCCGCTTCCGCGACCGCCAGGTCGTCGTCCTGGACGCCCAGGGCGAGGACGGCGTCGGCGAGTGGAACCTCATCGCCCAGGAGCTGGGGATAACTCCCATCCGCCTGGACCCGACCGCGGCGCTGAACGGCGGCATCAGGCTCAACCCGCTCGACCCGTCGATCACCACCACCGGCCAGCTCGCCCTGCTCCGCACGATCATCGAAGTCGCGATGGGCCATGGGCTCGACGAGCGCTCCGGCTTCGCGCTCAAGGTCGCGCACGCCTATGTGAACGAGACCATCGCCGACCGCCAGCCGGTCCTGATGGACATCGTGGAACAGCTGCGCCACCCCGAGCCCGAATCGGCCGAGGCGATGAACGTCGACATAGACGACGTACGGGCCTGGGGACTGGACGTCGCACTCGTCCTGGACCGGCTGGTCGACGGTGACCTGCGTGGCATGTTCGACGGCCCCACGAGCTTCGGGATCGACCTGGACGCCCCGCTGATCGTGTTCGACCTCTCGCACATCGACCGCAACTCGATCGCCATGCCGATCCTGATGGCGATCGTGGGGGTCTGGCTGGAACACACGTGGATCAGGCCCGACCGGAAGAAACGCATCTTCCTGGTGGAGGAGGCCTGGCACATCATCAACTCGCCGTTCGTCGCCCAGCTCTTCCAGCGCCTGCTGAAGTTCGGCCGGCGGCTCGGCCTGTCGTTCGTCGCCGTCGTCCACCACCTCAGCGACGTGGTGGACGGTGCGGCGGCGAAGGAGGCGGCGGCGATCCTGAAGATGGCCTCGACCCGGACGATCTACGCCCAGAAGGCCGACGAGGCGAGAGCGACCGGACGGGTCATCGGCCTCCCCCGGTGGGCGGTCGAGATCATTCCCACGCTGACACCGGGCATCGCCGTCTGGGACGTCAACGGCAACGTCCAGGTGGTCAAACACCTGATCACCGAAGCGGAACGCCCCCTGGTCTTCACCGACCGCGCGATGACCGAGGGCTCCGACACCGACCTGCTGCCCGAGGACGTACGAGCCGCGGAGCTGGAGGCGGAGCAACGCGCGGCCCGGATCGAGAACCAGCAACGGCTGAACGAGTCGTCCGAGTCAACGGTGGCATGACATGGCACGCCAGGCAGCGCACGGTTCGGGACGTGGGCGCGAGGACGAACGAAGCGGCGGCGGCATCCCGGACGGCCTGCTGATCGGCCTCCTGGGCTTCTTCGTCGCGCTGACCCTGCTGGCCTGGACGTCCACGGGCCTGGCCGGACTCCTCGCACACGGCGCCTGGCCGGACGGGGTGGAATTCACCCGGACCCCGCAGGCCCTGCGCGAACTGATCGCGGCACCGAACGACCTGCCGGGCGCCTGGCCGCACACGCCACCGGCCCAGCTCTCCGGGTACGGGCTCTTCTGGGGCCTGTTGATCGGTCAGTTGATGGTGCTGCTGGTGCTGACGGTATTCGTACTGGGGGTGGTGGCCCGCGGCCGCGCGGTACGGCAGCGGCGCCGCGAGGAGCGGATGGGCCTGGTGCACGACACCCCGGCCCCGTCGTCCGTACGCGGCCGAGGAGGGCCGGAGGGCAAGGAAGCCCCGGCCGCCCCCGTACACACCGAACACACCCCCGCGGAACCCGTCACCACCCCGTCCGCCACCGCCTTCACCCCGAGCGCATCGGCGAACACCCCGACCGCGGCGACCGAAAGCGCCCCCACGGCTCCCACGACCCCCACGCCCCCCGCAGCGCCCATGCCCCACCCGCCGCTCGCGCAGCCCACGCCTCCCACCGTCCTCCCCTCCCCCCGCGCTCCCTTCCTGCTCTACGCCCCCGCCGCCACCCGCCGCCCCGCCGTCGTCCAGGCCATCCGCGACGCCGACGGCCCCGTGCTCGTCGTCACCTCCGACCCCACCGTCTGGGCCGAGACGAAGGACGCCCGCGGCAAACTCGGCCCCGTACACGTCTACGACCCCGGCCACCTCTGCGACACCCCGTCCCGCCTGCACTGGTCGCCCACCACCGGCTGCGAGCAGCCCGAAGTGGCCGCCACCCGCGCCGCCGCGCTCCTCGCGCCGGTCAGGCCGCAGGCCCGGATCGACGCGGCGACGGCCGACACGGCACAAACGTTGCTGCAGTGCTGGCTGCACGCCGCCGCGGTGGACGGCCGCCCCTTCCGCCAGGTGCACCGCTGGGCACTCGGCGGAAGCGCCCACGAACCGGTGCGCCTGCTCCGTACGCACCCCAAGGCCGCCTCCGGACTCGCCGGGCTGCTGGAGTCCGCCTTCACCGCCTACCCGGAACGCCGCGAGGTGGCCCAGGAGTTGACCGTACGGGCCCTTTCGGCCCTGTCCTCGGTCCACATCCGCGAGGCGTGCACGGCAAACCGAGCGGATTCACTCGCGCTGGAATCATTCGGGGCCGAAGGGGGAACGCTCTATGCGGTGGGCGAACCCATCGAGGATCCCCGCCACCGGCCGGGCGCGATGCCTTTCCTCACCGCGCTCACCTCATACGTGGTCGAGCACGGCCGCCGCATGGCCGCACGGTCATCCGACGGTCGGCTCGACCCACCAATGACGCTCGTCCTCGACGACGTCGCGGCCGTGGCTCCCCTTCCCCAGCTCCCGGAGCTGCTGGCGACCGGTCAGGACCAGGGCATGCCCACCTTGGTCCTGCTCCGCTCACAGGAACAGGGCCGCGCCCGCTGGCGGCAGCACCTCGAACTGCCCGCCACCGGCCGCGGATAGCGGAGGAACACACCCCGCTACCGCCCGAGGACGTACTCCAGCTCCAGATCGGGCTCCTGATCCGGCTCCCGGTCACTCGCACCACCGGGCATGGGGACGGTCTGCCCGGATGGTACGAAACCGAACCGGCGGTAGAAGGCGGCGGCCCGCGGGTTGTTCTCGTGCACATACAGCCGCACCCTCTCCAGCCACGGCTCGGACAGCGACCAGGCCCAGTCGACCGCCGCCCGGAACAGCGCGTCGGTCACACCCGTACCACGCGCCTCGGGCCGCACGAACACACCGACCAGATGCCCCTGGTTCACCTCGGGGGCGTCCCCGAAGCGCGCCTCGCCCTCCGGCCGCTCGACGAGCACCGTCACGGTCCCCACCCACGCGCCGTCGGGCGCCTCGGCCACGAACTGCGTCACGTTCACACCCGCGGCGGCGTCGGCCGTCCTGCCCTGCCAGAACTCGTCCGGCTTCCCGAGGGCGCTCTCGTACGTCTCCAGAAACGCGAGGGGCGCCATGGGGTCCTGGAGGGCAGCCAGGCGGAGTTCCCTGGCCAGCGGCCATTCCTCGGCCAGCACGGGGCGTATCACGTAGTCCATGGGCCGATCCTGGACTCCCGCACACCGTCCGGGCAAACCCGTTTCGCCGCCGCGCCGACGTCGTACCCCGCGCCGCCCTCGCGTCGTACCCCGGTACTACACGCGCGCCGGCATCCCGCCCCCGGTCGGACGACCACCGCCCGCCCGCTCCGTAGCGTCGACGGCATGATCAAGGCGTACGAACTCACCAAGCGGTACGGGGACAAGGCCGTCGTCGAGGGCCTCGACTTCACCGTCCACCCCGGTACCGTCACCGGCTTCCTCGGCCCCAACGGCGCTGGCAAATCGACCACGATGCGCATGCTGCTCGGCCTGGACGCGCCGACCCGGGGCCGGTCCACGATCGGCGGGCGGGCCTACGCCACCCACGCCGCACCCCTCACCGAGGTCGGCGCCCTGCTGGAGGCCCGGTCCGTCCACCCCGGGCGGTCCGCCTTCAACCACCTGATGGCACTGGCACACACCCACGGCATCCCGCGCGGCCGCGTCGAGCACGTGCTCGACCTGGCAGGCCTCACCGAGGTCGCACACAAGCGGATCAAGGGCTACTCGCTCGGCATGGGCCAGCGGCTGGGCATCGCCGCCGCCCTGCTCGGCGACCCCGCCACCGTCATCCTGGACGAGCCGGTGAACGGTCTGGACCCCGAAGGCGTCCTCTGGATCCGCACGCTGCTCAAGTCCCTCGCCGCACAGGGCCGTACGGTCCTGATCTCCTCGCATCTGATGAGCGAGACGGCCCTCACCGCCGACCACCTCATCGTCATCGGCAGGGGCCGCCTCCTCGCCGACACCACCGTCGCCGACCTGATCCGCACAGCGGGCGGAGCCCACGTCAAGGTCGTCACCCCACAGGCAGCCGCGCTGCGCGCACTCCTCACCGCGCCCGGCACGAGGATCACCGCACGGCCGGACGCCCCCGAGGAACTGGAGATCCGCGGCGCGGACGCGGCACACATCGGCCGCGTCGCCGCCGCCCACGGAATCGCGCTCCACGAACTCACGCCGGGGAGCGCGTCCCTGGAACAGGCGTTCATGGACCTCACCCAGGAATCGGTCGAGTACCGAGCCGCCACTCCCGCGACCGGAGCCGCAGCATGACGACCACCGACACCGCCGGCCCCGTCCCCACCGGCCCTGTACCCACCGGCCCCGGCACCACCACGCCCGTCCCCACCACCCCCGCCGGACGCCTCCCGTACCGCATCACCCCGGCCCGTGTCCTGCGCTCCGAGTGGCACAAGCTCTGGTCCCTGCGCTCCACCTGGGTCACCGTCGTCTCGGCGTCCGCCCTGGTCCTCGGTATCGGCCTGATCATGGGCGGCACCTACACATCCGGTGGCGGTGACTCCGATGTCGACACGGTCATCCTGACCCTCTACGGCACCCTGCTCGGGCAGCTCTGCATCGCGGTCCTGGGCATCCTGGTCACCGCGGGCGAGTACTCCACCGGCATGATCCGCGCCTCGCTCACCGCCGTACCGAGCAGGCTCCCCGTCCTGTGGGCGAAGGCCGCGGTGTTCGCCGCCTCAGCGTTCTCGGTCATGTTCGTGACCGCGCTGATCACCTTCTCCGCCGCACAGCTCTTCCTCCACGACACCGACCAAGCCGCCTCCCTCAGCGATCCGGGCGTGCTGCGAGCGGTGGCGGGCAACTCCGCCGGCATCACGCTGCTCAGCCTCATCGCGCTCGGTCTCGGCGCACTGTTCCGCTCCGTACCCGGCGCGATCGGCGCCTTCATCGGCGGAGTCATGATCGTCCCGGAGATCCTGGGCATGATCCCGTACGAGACCGTCGAGAGCGCCATCAGGTACTTCCCCACCCAGGCCGCCGGGGCACTCGGCTCCGCCACCCCGCTCCCGGACGCCGCCTCCCCGGGAACGGCACTGTTCGCCCTGTGCCTGTGGGCAGCGGCCGTACTGGGCATCGCCGCTCTCCTGCTGCGGCGCCGGGACGCCTGACAACGGACACCCGGCACCACGACGAGGGCTGCCGCGCAACGAACACAAACACGGTCACGGACACGGACACGGACGAGGACACGGACGAGGATGGCCCGGTGACGGACAACGAGGCACGCACAGAACCGGACGGCGGTACGCGGCACAGGCCGGCCACCAAAGCCCTGCGGCGCCCGGAGCGGCAGGTGGACGGGGAGGTGGACGGGGAGGTGGACGGGCGCGATCAGGACCGCTTCACGGGTACCACCCCGCTGACCCGGTACATCCAGGGCCGACTGCACCGCCTGCGCGCCTTCGACCGGCGCCGGCCCGCCGTCTGGGACGTCCTGGTGACCGCGTTCTGGGTCCTGGTCGCGGTGATCGACTTCACCTCGGGCGGCTGGCGCACGGTGGCCCGAGACGTGGAGGCGCCCGAACCGCTGGTCCTGCTGATGACCCTGTGCTTCTCGGTGCCGCTGCTGTGGCGGCGCAGGCATCCGGTGGCCGTACTCGTCCTGATGGCACCGGTGTCACTGGTCAACATCTGGACCGGCGCCGTCGTCCAGGCCGCCTTCCTCCAGCTGATCCCCGCGTTCCAGATCGCGCTGCGTCTGCCGCTCAGGACCCTTGCCGGGGCCGGCCTGCTGATGTGTGCCCCGGCCGTGGCCGGGGCGGCGCGCATCCCGGAGGTGTGGAACCAGCAACTGGTCTCCTACCTCTGGGGCTTCGCCTTCGTCGCCCTGCTCGGCATCGCGGTCCGCACCCGCAAGGACTACACCGAGGCCCTCGTCGAGCGGGCCCACCGGCTGGAACACGAACGCGACCAGCAGGCCCGCCTCGCGGCGGCCGCCGAACGCACCCGCATCGCACGCGAGATGCACGACATCATCGGCCACAACCTCTCCGTCATCACGGGGCTGGCGGACGGCGGGGCCTATGCGGCGGCGAAGTCTCCCGAGCGCGCGGCCCAGGCCCTGGAGGCCATCGGCACCACCAGCAGGCAGGCCCTCGCCGAACTCCGCCGCCTGCTCGGCATCCTGCGCGAGGACCATCCCGAAGTCGACCGCGCGCCCCAGCCGACGCTCAACGACCTGGAACCTCTGATCGCCGCCGTCCGTGCCGCCGGCCTGCCCGTACACCTGGACATCCACGGAACACCGCGCGCCCAATCCCTCACCCCGGGCCGCGAACTGACGGTCTACCGCGTGGTGCAGGAGGCTCTCACCAACACGCTCAAGCACGCCGCCGCCCACCCCGGACTGTCGGCGGCGGTCACCCTCGCCTACAGCCGTACGGACCTGGAAACGCGGATCACGGACACCGGCCTGCCTGCCGCGGTCACCGGGCGGCCCACGCCCGCCGCCCCGGCGCCGCCGTCCCGAATCCCGCACCAGGGCCAGGGCATCGCGGGTATGCGGGAGCGCGCCGCGCTCTACGAAGGCACAATCGACGCGGGCCCGCTGCCGGACGGCGGCTGGCAGGTACGACTTCGCCTTCCCCTGGAGGACGCTTCCCCGTGACGACCGTACTCATCGCGGACGACCAGCCGTTGCAGCGCTTCGGTTTCCGGATGCTGCTGGAGAGCCAGGACGACATGACGGTCGTCGGCGAAGCCTCCAACGGCACCGAGGCGCTCCATCTGATCGCCCAGCACCACCCGGATGTCGCCCTGATGGACATCCGTATGCCGGGCCTCGACGGCATCGAGACCACCCGCCGCGTCATCAGGTCGGGTACCCCCACCCGCGTCCTCATCGTGACGACCTTCGACCTGGACGAGTACGCGTACGACGGCCTCCGTGCCGGAGCGAGCGGCTTCCTCGTCAAGGACGCCCTCCCGGAGGAGCTGCTCTCCGGCATACGCGCGGTCGCCGTCGGCGACGCGGTGGTCGCCCCGAGCCTCACCCGTCGGCTGCTGGACACCTACGTACAGCATCTCCCGGCATCACCCGGCGACCCCACGGCGACCGACCGCCGGATCGCCTCCCTCACCGACCGGGAAAGGGAAATCCTCACGGTTATCGGCCAGGGCTGGTCCAATACGGAGATCGCGGCCCGCCTCCATCTCGCCGAATCAACGGTGAAGACCCATGTCACCCGCATTCTCGCCAAAACAGGAGCCCGGGACCGCGTCCAGGCCGTCATCCTCGCGTACGACACCCGCCTGGTCACCCCGGCATAGAGGGCAGTGCGGCCACGGGTACGGATTGCGAGTACGGATACGGGTGGTGGAACGTCCTGGTGGTGAACGCAGAAAAGCCCCGTACCTTGCGGTACGGGGCTTTCCCGGAAAAATTGTTCGGCGGCGTCCTACTCTCCCACAGGGTCCCCCCTGCAGTACCATCGGCGCTGAAAGGCTTAGCTTCCGGGTTCGGAATGTAACCGGGCGTTTCCCTAACGCAATGACCACCGAAACACTATGAAATTAACCAACACCGGAACACACACGGCCGTTCGTTATTTCAGAACTAACACAGTGGACGCGAGCAACTGAGGACAAGCCCTCGGCCTATTAGTACCAGTCAGCTCCACCCGTTACCGGGCTTCCACATCTGGCCTATCAACCCAGTCGTCTACTGGGAGCCTTAACCCTTCAAGAGGGTGGGAATACTCATCTCGAAGCAGGCTTCCCGCTTAGATGCTTTCAGCGGTTATCCTTTCCGAACGTAGCCAACCAGCCATGCCCTTGGCAGGACAACTGGCACACCAGAGGTTCGTCCGTCCCGGTCCTCTCGTACTAGGGACAGCCCTTCTCAATATTCCTACGCGCACAGCGGATAGGGACCGAACTGTCTCACGACGTTCTAAACCCAGCTCGCGTACCGCTTTAATGGGCGAACAGCCCAACCCTTGGGACCGACTCCAGCCCCAGGATGCGACGAGCCGACATCGAGGTGCCAAACCATCCCGTCGATATGGACTCTTGGGGAAGATCAGCCTGTTATCCCCGGGGTACCTTTTATCCGTTGAGCGACAGCGCTTCCACAAGCCACTGCCGGATCACTAGTCCCGACTTTCGTCCCTGCTCGACCCGTCGGTCTCACAGTCAAGCTCCCTTGTGCACTTACACTCAACACCTGATTGCCAACCAGGCTGAGGGAACCTTTGGGCGCCTCCGTTACTCTTTAGGAGGCAACCGCCCCAGTTAAACTACCCATCAGACACTGTCCCTGATCCGGATCACGGACCCAGGTTAGACATCCAGCACGACCAGAGTGGTATTTCAACGACGACTCCACAACCACTGGCGTGGCCGCTTCAAAGTCTCCCACCTATCCTACACAAGCCGAACCGAACACCAATATCAAACTATAGTAAAGGTCCCGGGGTCTTTCCGTCCTGCTGCGCGAAACGAGCATCTTTACTCGTAGTGCAATTTCACCGGGCCTATGGTTGAGACAGTCGAGAAGTCGTTACGCCATTCGTGCAGGTCGGAACTTACCCGACAAGGAATTTCGCTACCTTAGGATGGTTATAGTTACCACCGCCGTTTACTGGCGCTTAAGTTCTCAGCTTCGCACACCCGAAAGTGCACTAACCGGTCCCCTTAACGTTCCAGCACCGGGCAGGCGTCAGTCCGTATACATCGCCTTACGGCTTCGCACGGACCTGTGTTTTTAGTAAACAGTCGCTTCTCGCTGGTCTCTGCGGCCACCCCCAGCTCACCGAGTAAATCGGATCACCAGTGATGGCCCCCCTTCTCCCGAAGTTACGGGGGCATTTTGCCGAGTTCCTTAACCATAGTTCACCCGAACGCCTCGGTATTCTCTACCTGACCACCTGAGTCGGTTTAGGGTACGGGCCGCCATGAAACTCGCTAGAGGCTTTTCTCGACAGCATAGGATCATCCACTTCACCACAATCGGCTCGGCATCAGGTCTCACCCTTATATGTGTGACGGATTTGCCTACCACACGGGCTACACCCTTACCCCGGGACAACCACCGCCCGGGCTGGACTACCTTCCTGCGTCACCCCATCGCTTACCTACTACAAGTCTGGTTCATCGGCTCCACCACTACCCTCAACTCCGAAGAGATCGGGCCGGCTTCACGGACTTAGCATCGCCTGATTCAGTACTGGGCGTTTCAAAGCGGGTACCGGAATATCAACCGGTTGTCCATCGACTACGCCTGTCGGCCTCGCCTTAGGTCCCGACTTACCCTGGGCAGATCAGCTTGACCCAGGAACCCTTAGTCAATCGGCGCACACGTTTCTCACGTGTGTATCGCTACTCATGCCTGCATTCTCACTCGTGAACCGTCCACAACTCGCTTCCGCGGCTGCTTCACCCGGCACACGACGCTCCCCTACCCATCCGTACTCCCGTTGGGGATATATGTACGAATGACACGACTTCGGCGGTACGCTTGAGCCCCGCTACATTGTCGGCGCGGAATCACTTGACCAGTGAGCTATTACGCACTCTTTCAAGGGTGGCTGCTTCTAAGCCAACCTCCTGGTTGTCTCTGCGACTCCACATCCTTTCCCACTTAGCGTACGCTTAGGGGCCTTAGTCGATGCTCTGGGCTGTTTCCCTCTCGACCATGGAGCTTATCCCCCACAGTCTCACTGCCGTGCTCTCACTTACCGGCATTCGGAGTTTGGCTAAGGTCAGTAACCCGGTAGGGCCCATCGCCTATCCAGTGCTCTACCTCCGGCAAGAAACACACGACGCTGCACCTAAATGCATTTCGGGGAGAACCAGCTATCACGGAGTTTGATTGGCCTTTCACCCCTAACCACAGGTCATCCCCCAGGTTTTCAACCCTGGTGGGTTCGGTCCTCCACGAAGTCTTACCTCCGCTTCAACCTGCCCATGGCTAGATCACTCCGCTTCGGGTCTTGAGCGCGCTACTAAATCGCCCTATTCGGACTCGCTTTCGCTACGGCTTCCCCACACGGGTTAACCTCGCAACACACCGCAAACTCGCAGGCTCATTCTTCAAAAGGCACGCAGTCACGACTGCATGTGCAAGCACATACAGCGACGCTCCCACGGCTTGTAGGCACACGGTTTCAGGTACTATTTCACTCCGCTCCCGCGGTACTTTTCACCATTCCCTCACGGTACTATCCGCTATCGGTCACCAGGGAATATTTAGGCTTAGCGGGTGGTCCCGCCAGATTCACACGGGATTTCTCGGGCCCCGTGCTACTTGGGTGTCTCTTAAACGAGCCGTTGATGTTTCAGCTACGGGGGTCTTACCCTCTACGCCGGACCTTTCGCATGTCCTTCGCCTACATCAACGGTTTCTGACTCGTCTCACAGCCGGCAGACCGTGAAAAAGAGATCCCACAACCCCGCATGCGCAACCCCTGCCGGGTATCACACGCATACGGTTTGGCCTCATCCAGTTTCGCTCGCCACTACTCCCGGAATCACGGTTGTTTTCTCTTCCTGAGGGTACTGAGATGTTTCACTTCCCCTCGTTCCCTCCACACTGCCTATGTGTTCAGCAGCGGGTGACAGCCCATGACGACTGCCGGGTTTCCCCATTCGGAAACCCCCGGATCAAAGCTTGGTTGACAGCTCCCCGGGGACTATCGTGGCCTCCCACGTCCTTCATCGGTTCCTGGTGCCAAGGCATCCACCGTGCGCCCTTAAAAACTTGGCCACAGATGCTCGCGTCCACTGTGCAGTTCTCAAACAACGACCAGCCACCCATCACCCCACCCATACAGGTGAGTGCACTGGGGCCGGCAACCGAAGGACAGACTCAAACGAGTCCGTACCCTCAGATACCCAACAGCGTGCCCGACCCGACCGATCCCTCCCCACGTTCCACGCCGAAGCAGTACTAGTGAAAAACAACCTGTCGTGCCGAGTAGTCAACGTTCCACCCATGAGCAACCAGCACCGAACATTCGCCGGTGTACTGGCCTCTGACCAGACCAAAAGGCCCGGTAAGAAATGCTCCTTAGAAAGGAGGTGATCCAGCCGCACCTTCCGGTACGGCTACCTTGTTACGACTTCGTCCCAATCGCCAGTCCCACCTTCGACAGCTCCCTCCCACAAGGGGTTGGGCCACCGGCTTCGGGTGTTACCGACTTTCGTGACGTGACGGGCGGTGTGTACAAGGCCCGGGAACGTATTCACCGCAGCAATGCTGATCTGCGATTACTAGCAACTCCGACTTCATGGGGTCGAGTTGCAGACCCCAATCCGAACTGAGACCGGCTTTTTGAGATTCGCTCCGCCTCGCGGCATCGCAGCTCATTGTACCGGCCATTGTAGCACGTGTGCAGCCCAAGACATAAGGGGCATGATGACTTGACGTCGTCCCCACCTTCCTCCGAGTTGACCCCGGCAGTCTCCTGTGAGTCCCCATCACCCCGAAGGGCATGCTGGCAACACAGAACAAGGGTTGCGCTCGTTGCGGGACTTAACCCAACATCTCACGACACGAGCTGACGACAGCCATGCACCACCTGTATACCGACCACAAGGGGGGCACCATCTCTGATGCTTTCCGGTATATGTCAAGCCTTGGTAAGGTTCTTCGCGTTGCGTCGAATTAAGCCACATGCTCCGCTGCTTGTGCGGGCCCCCGTCAATTCCTTTGAGTTTTAGCCTTGCGGCCGTACTCCCCAGGCGGGGAACTTAATGCGTTAGCTGCGGCACCGACGACGTGGAATGTCGCCAACACCTAGTTCCCAACGTTTACGGCGTGGACTACCAGGGTATCTAATCCTGTTCGCTCCCCACGCTTTCGCTCCTCAGCGTCAGTAATGGCCCAGAGATCCGCCTTCGCCACCGGTGTTCCTCCTGATATCTGCGCATTTCACCGCTACACCAGGAATTCCGATCTCCCCTACCACACTCTAGCTAGCCCGTATCGAATGCAGACCCGGGGTTAAGCCCCGGGCTTTCACATCCGACGTGACAAGCCGCCTACGAGCTCTTTACGCCCAATAATTCCGGACAACGCTTGCGCCCTACGTATTACCGCGGCTGCTGGCACGTAGTTAGCCGGCGCTTCTTCTGCAGGTACCGTCACTCTCGCTTCTTCCCTGCTGAAAGAGGTTTACAACCCGAAGGCCGTCATCCCTCACGCGGCGTCGCTGCATCAGGCTTTCGCCCATTGTGCAATATTCCCCACTGCTGCCTCCCGTAGGAGTCTGGGCCGTGTCTCAGTCCCAGTGTGGCCGGTCGCCCTCTCAGGCCGGCTACCCGTCGTCGCCTTGGTAGGCCATTACCCCACCAACAAGCTGATAGGCCGCGGGCTCATCCTTCACCGCCGGAGCTTTTAACCCCCGCCCATGCAGGCAGGAATGTTATCCGGTATTAGACCCCGTTTCCAGGGCTTGTCCCAGAGTGAAGGGCAGATTGCCCACGTGTTACTCACCCGTTCGCCACTAATCCACCCCGAAGGGCTTCATCGTTCGACTTGCATGTGTTAAGCACGCCGCCAGCGTTCGTCCTGAGCCAGGATCAAACTCTCCGTGAATGTTTTCCCGTAATCGGGACACACATCACGAGAGCGGAACGACCGGTCGGAATAAGACCAGTCGTTCACAGCGTCCTCGCTGTGTAATTGCCTACCGGAACCGTGAGGCCCGGCAGGACTTTCAAAGGAACCACCAACCTGCCGAAGCAGGCCGGGGTATCAACATATCTGGCGTTGACTTTTGGCACGCTGTTGAGTTCTCAAGGAACGGACGCTTCCTTCGGTCCCGTTTCACCGGGGCCCTCCGGGCGCTTCCCTTCGTTCTTACGTTTCCGACTCTATCAGACTCTTTCGTGTCCGATTCCCGGTCGAAGCGGGTCAAGCTCTTTTCGCTTTCCAGTTCTTCGCTTTCGCGTTTCCCTTTCCGGCGAGTCCGACTCTATCAGATCCTTTCGGGCCTGATTCCCAGTCAGCGGGGTTTGTCTTCCCGGCTGTTGGGCCGTTCCGACGCTCAAACTCTAGCGGATTCTCCCGGCGACTCATAATCGAGCCTCGAAATGAATTCCGGCATGCCGAAATCTTCCCGAGTGGGAGACCGTGCTGAGTTTTGGTTGCCGCGTTCGCGGCGGGATCGGCTGTCGCAGAACCGTTCCGGCCCCGTGACAACTCGAAGAACCTTACGGATCGGGTGGGGTCGTGTCAACCCCGCCCATGCGCACCGCCGGCCGCCCTCAGTCCAGGTCCGTGAGGCGGCCGCCCGCGTCCGGCTGGGCGTGCTCCACGCGGCGCAGGAGGCGGATCAGCATCTCGCCCAGTACTCCGCGCTCGTCGCCGGAGAGGTCCTGGAGGAGGTCCTCCTCGAAGTCGGAGGCCATGCGCATCGCCTCCAGCCACTTCGTACGGCCCTCGTCCGTCAGCTCGACGATGACGCGGACCCGGTTGTTCTCGTCCCTGTCCCTCGTGACCAGGCCCTCGCCCGCCATGCGGTCGATGCGGTGGGTCATGGCCGCCGGGGTGAGTCCCAGGCGCTTCGCGAGTTCGCCGGGGCCCAGGCGGTAGGGCGTGCCGGCCAGGACGAGGGTCTTGAGGACCTCCCACTCCGCGTTGCTGATGCCGAGGGCGGCGACCTGTCGTCCGTACGCGACGTTCATGCGCCGGTTCAGTCGGCCGAGGGCCGAGACGACCTGTTCGACCTGGGGGTCCAGGTCGCCGAACTCGCGCTGGTAGGCGGCGATCTGCTCGTCGAGGCTCGGCTCCTGGGGGCCGGGCTGCTCGGTGGTGTCAGACATGGCGGGCAGTATGGCATGCCCTTCCTCACCATCGAAGTCCTTCGATCTACATTGTTAAGGTTCTAACTTTAGTGCTAAAGTCTTCGAGTCTGATTCCTTCAAGATCTTGAGGTAGGTGAGTGTGACCAGGGAGATGGGCGCAGCGCTGCGGCGGATCCAGGTGGGGAGCGCGCTGAGCGCGTTCGGCCTCGGGTTCACCGTTCCGTATCTGTACGTCTACGTGGCGCAGGTGCGGGATCTGGGTGCCGGTACGGCGGGAGTCGTGCTGGCGGTCTTCGCCATGGCAGCACTGGCCGTACTGCCATTCACCGGGCGGGCCATAGACCGGCGCGGGCCGCTGCCCGTACTGGTCCTCGCCTCCGGTCTGGCGTCCGTGGGCGCCGTGGCGCTGGGCTTCTCCAGCAGTGTGCCCACCGCCGTACTGTCGGCGGCGATCCTCGGTGCGGGTACGGCGGTCATGCAGCCGGCGCTCGCGACCATGCTGGTCTGGTGCTCCAGCACCGCCACCCGTACGCGCGCCTTCGCCACGCAGTTCTTCCTGCAGAACCTGGGCCTCGGCCTCGGCGGGCTCGTCGGCGGGCAGATCGTCGACACGAGCAGGCCCGACAGCTTCACGCTGCTGTTCGGGATCGAGGCCGTGATGTTCGTCGTGCTCGGCGTCGTCGCGGGAACCGTGCGGATGGCCCGTCCCGCTTCCCTCTCCGGCGTCCGGCCGGGTGACGGGACCGCCGCCGCCAAGAGCGGGCTGCGGGCGCTGCTCTCGCACCGGGCGATGGTCCAGCTGTGCGTGCTCGGCTTCGTCCTGTTCTTCGCCTGTTACGGACAGTTCGAGTCCGGGCTCGCGGCGTACGGGACCGAGGCCGCCGGGATCGACCCCTCGACCCTGGGTATCGCGCTGGCCGCCAACACCGCCGTCATCGTCGTGGCGCAGTTCGTCGTGCTGCGGCTGGTGGAGCGCCGGCGGCGCAGCCGGGTGATCGCCTGGGTCGGGCTCATCTGGGCGTTCGCCTGGATCGTGGCGGGCTACGCCGGGCTGGGGCACGGCAGCCAGACCATGGCGACGGCAGCGTTCATCTCGACGTACGCCCTGTTCGGGCTGGGTGAGGCGATGCTGTCGCCGACCGTGGCCCCGCTGGTCGCCGATCTGGCGCCGGAGTCGATGGTCGGGCAGTACAACTCGGCGTTCGCCCTGTGCAAGCAGCTCGCGCTGGCGGTCGGTCCGGCGGTGGGCGGGCCGATGGGGGCGGCCCTGCACGGTCCGTACATCGTGACGTTCGTGCTGTTCTCGCTGGGCATCACCGTGCTGGCACTGCGGCTGGGCCGTCGGCTCACCCCCGTACAGGACCAGCCCTCGCTCGCCGCGGTGCCCTCACGGGTGGTGGCTGTGTCCGTGCCGGAGACCGAGCCCGCCGCGGCGCCCGCCGCCGCTCACTGAGGCAGCGCGAACTCGCACCAGACCGCCTTGCCACCGCCCGGTGTGCGGCGGCTGCCCCACGACGAGGCGATCGTCGCGACGATCGAGATGCCGCGTCCCGCCTCGTCGGCCGGTTCGGCCCGGCGGCGGCGCGGCAGGTGGTCGTCGCCGTCCGTCACCTCGATGATCAGCCGGCGGTCCGTGCGGCGCAGGCCCAGACGCATCGGCGGGGTGCCGTGCTGGAGCGAGTTCGCGACGAGCTCGCTCGCGGCGAGAACGCCCAGGTCGCACAGTTCGACCGGGAAGCGCCAGGACGTCAGGACTCCGGTGGCGAAGGCGCGGGCCCTCGGGGCCGCCTCTATGCCGCCGAGCAGGTCGAGTGCGGCGTTGTGGAACAGCTCCGCGTTCGACCCGGTGCGGGCGGGGTGCTGGACCACCAGGACCGCCACGTCGTCGTCATGCTCCGCGGTCACCCCGAGGGAGCGGATCAGGCGGTCGCAGACCACCTGCGGCGAGCCCTTGGCGCCGGACAGCGCCCGTGCCAGGGCCTCCACTCCTTCATCGATGTCCTCGCTGCGCCGCTCGACCAGACCGTCGGTGTAGAGGACCGCGGTGGAGCCGGGCGGCAGCGGGATCGTGTCCGACGTATGGACCCAGCCGCCGGTGCCGAGCGGCGGTCCGGTGGGGTCGGCCGCCCGGTGGACCGTGCCGTCCTCGTCGCGCACGAGGATCGGGAGGTGGCCCGCCGAGGCGTAGACGAGCCGGCCCTCGTTGGGGTCGTGGACCGCGTAGACGCAGGTCGCGATCTGGCTGGCGTCGATCTCGGCGGCGAGTCCGTCGAGGAGCTGGAGAACCTCGTGGGGCGGGAGGTCCAGGCGCGCGTACGCCCGTACGGCTGTGCGCAGCTGGCCCATGACGGCGGCGGCGCGGACCCCGCGGCCCATCACGTCCCCGATCACCAGAGCGGTGCGGCCGGCGCCCAGGGTGATGACGTCGTACCAGTCGCCGCCGACGGCCGCGTCCGTGCCGCCGGGCTGGTACGTGGCGGCGATCCGCAGGTCGTCGGGCTGCTCCAGCTCCTGCGGGAGCAGGGAGCACTGGAGTGTGACGGCCGTTTCGCGGTGGCGGCGCTCGCTGGTGCGGAGCCGTTCGGCGGCCTCGGCGTGGTCGGTGACATCGGCGGCGTGCACGAGCACGCCTCCCACACCCTTGCCCGCGCCGTCCTTCTCCTTCGTCCTCTCCTTCGTCCTCTCCTTCGCCTTCTTCTCTCCCGCTGCGCCCTCTTCCGCGCTCTCCCCGTCCCGGGCGGCCACCGGGGTGCAGGTCACGGTGTACGAGCCGCCGTCCGCGGTCCTGCGCGACTTGACCGTGCGCGGCGTGCCGCTGCGGAACACCTGGTCCATCAGCGGCAGGACACCGACCTCGGCGAGCTCGGGCATGGCCTCGGCGGCGGGGACTCCACAGGGGCGGGGGCCGAACGCGGCCTCGTAGGCGTCGTTGACGTACACGACGCGGTGGTCGGGGCCGTGGAGGAGGGCGACGGGCGCGGGAAGCCTGCCGAGGATGTCGCGGGCCGACAGATCGTCGAGGGCGAGGGGGAGGGCGGCCCCGGGTGCCGGGGTGCCTTCGGGGGACGGGCCGGAGGGCGGGGCGGACTCGCCGTCGGGCGGGGCGGACCGGCTCTCCGGCTGTGCGTACTCGGCTCGGGCCGCGGGCACGGGACTGCGGTCGTCCCGCGCGGCGGCGCGACGCTGCGTTCCGGGAAGGCGGGCGCTCCAACGCGTGAAGTTCACGGAATTTCTGGCCTCGTGTGTCGGTCTGGTCCGCTCGGGCGGGCTGCTTCTTCTGCCTGGGTCGGGGGTACCGGGGGCCGGACCCCCGGGAAGGCGCAGCCGGGCCTCATCGTGCTGCTGGTGCGTCGATGCTGGTCGCTGTTGGTCACTGCCGGCCGGGGTCACTCTGTGCAGGTGTGGGCCCACCTATGGTCACACGTCCAGTGTGACCGACCGTACTGACAGTGGCTGTTCAGCCGGACGTCCTCGGCGGTCCGTCGCCCGCGGAAGGGCTGCTTCCGGGGGGTGGCGGGTCGGTGCCGCGGTCCGGCGGTCCAGCGCCCGGACGGGGGCGGTTTCCGGTACCGCCCGCCGCGATCTCGAACTCGGCCCGCGGGTGTTCCAGCGAACCGAGGGAGACGATCTCGCGCTTGAAGAGCCCCGCCAGCGTCCATTCGGCGAGAACGCGCGCCTTCCGGTTGAAGGTGGGGATCCGGCTGAGGTGATACGTGCGGTGCATCAGCCAGGCCGGATAGCCCTTCAGCTTGCGGCCGTAGACATGGGCGACGCCCTTGTGCAGACCGAGCGAGGCGACCGATCCCGCGTTCGCGTGCCGGTACTCCGTGAGCGGCCGGCCGTCGATCGTCGCGAGGACGTTCTCGGCGAGGACCTTGGCCTGGCGCACCGCGTGCTGGGCGTTGGGCGCGGTTTCCGCGCCCGGTGCGGCGGCGGTCAGGTCGGGTACGGCTGCGGCGTCGCCCGCGGCCCAGGCGTGTTCGCTGCCCTCGACACCGAGCGTGGTGGTGCACCGGAGCCGGCCGCGTTCGGTGAGCGGCAGGCCGGTGGCGGCCAGGAGCGGGGCGGGCTTGACGCCCGCGGTCCACACGAGCGTGCGGGTCGGGAAGCGGGAGCCGTCGCTGAGGACGGCGACCCGGTCCTCGCAGGTGTCCAGGCGCGTTTCGAGGCGTACGTCGATGTTGCGGCCGCGCAGCTCGCGGACCGCGTATCCGCCCATCGCCTCGCCGACCTCGGGGAGGATGCGCCCGGAGGCCTCGACCAGGATCCACTTCAGGTCCGTGGCCTTGATGTTGTGGTAGTACCGCGAGGTGTAGCGGGCCATGTCCTCCAGCTCCGCGAGTGCCTCGACGCCCGCGTAGCCGCCGCCGACGAAGACGAAGGTCAGGGCGGCGTCGCGGATGGCGGGGTCACGGGTGGCGGAGGCGATGTCCATCTGTTCGATGACGTGGTTGCGCAGGCCGATGGCCTCCTCGACGGTCTTGAAGCCGATGCCGAACTCGGCGAGGCCGGGAACCGGGAGGGTGCGCGATACGGAGCCGGGGGCGATGACGATCTCGTCGTACGGGATCTCCAGGGCTCCGGTGCCGTCCTCCTGCGTGGCGAGGGTGGTGACGGTGGCGGTCCGCTTGGCGTGGTCGATGCTCTCGGCCTCACCGATGACGATCCTGCAGTGGTCCAGGACGCGGCGGAGCGGCACGACCACATGGCGCGGTGAGATCGACCCGGCGGCCGCCTCGGGCAGAAAGGGCTGGTACGTCATGTACGGCTCGGGCGTGACGACCACGACCTCGGCGTCACCGCTCTTCAGTCTCTGCTTCAGCTTCCGCTGGAGACGCAGCGCTGTGTACATCCCGACGTAGCCGCCGCCGACGACGAGAATGCGTACACCTGGCCGGGTGCCGGGGGGCGTTCCCCGGGTATCTGGAGCCATCACCACCCCATGACGCAACGGAGACAGGGGTTTGTCCACAGCCCCGGCAAATTGTGTGACCGGAGGATCCTGACGATCCATCGGGTTCGGCGTACCTCCGGATGCGGCAGCCGCGCAGGTCAGGCCTTGCGGAGGGGGTGCTGGGATGGGGCGGAATCAGGAACCACCCGGCCCTTGCTCCGATCGGGGGGCGCTCCGTGCGGAACTACCCCCTTCTGAATTGACCCGGGCTCAACTATGTTCGTAACCCGTCGGGGTGTCGGGTTCGGATGACGTGTGATCCGCTCCCCGACTGACACGGCGGGGAAGTCTCCGGGGGGAGACGTCATAACCGGGGGAAGTTATGCACATTCAGGATTCGCATTGGCAGGCTGCTGTCTCGTCCTCGGCCGAGGGCAACGGGCGGCTGAGCGCGGTAGGAGCGGTCGGAACCGTGAGTTCTGCCGGACCGGTCGGACCGGTCGGCACGGCCGCGGCGGTCTCTTCGGCCGGAGGGACCGGCGTCACAGGACGCTCGGCGCCGCTCCGCGTGGACGCACAGCGCAATCTGGAGCATGTCCTGCGAGCCGCGCGTGAAGTGTTCGGCGAGCTGGGATACGGCGCTCCGATGGAGGACGTGGCACGTCGGGCCAGGGTCGGCGTCGGCACCGTCTACCGGCGGTTCCCGAGCAAGGACGTGCTGGTACGCCGGATAGCCGAGGAGGAGACCTCCCGGCTGACCGAGCAGGCGCGCACCGCTCTGGGGCTGGAGGAGGAGCCCTGGTCGGCTCTCTCCCGCTTCCTGCGGACGTCCGTGGCGTCGGGTGCGGGACGGCTGTTGCCGCCGCAGGTGCTGCGGGTCGGGGTCGACACGGACGAGCCGGGCCCGGCTCCCGTCCTGGGCACGGCGTCCGGTGACGCCGTCGACGAGAGGCGTGTTCCGCAGCAGCGGCAGAGTGCGGGGCAGCCCGATCTCCGGGTGGTCCCGCAGCGCTCCGTCGCCGTGGACGGTCTCGACGACGACGACACGGGAGCGGCCGAACTGCTGGAGGTCGTGGGCCGTCTGGTCGACCGGGCGCGGGAGTCGGGTGAGCTGCGCGGTGATGTGACGGTGGCCGATGTGCTCCTGGTCATCGCCACGGCCGCCCCTTCACTGCCCGACGCCGCTCAGCAGGCCGCGGCATCAACACGGCTGCTGGACATCCTGCTGGAGGGGCTGCGGTCCCGCCCGGCGTAAGGGGTACCGGTCCGGCCGGGTGGTCCGGCCGGGTGGTCCGGCCGGGTGGTCCGGCCGGCCGGCCCCGTCACTCTGTCCGCCCGGCCGGTCCCGTCGGTCCGTCGGCCGGCCCCGTCGGGCGGTCCGTCGGGCGGTCCGGCCGGTCGGGTGGACGCTGACTGGTCCGGCCCGCGGCGGCTGAAATCGCGGTGAAGCATTCCCCGAAAGGGGGATGTCTAGTGCTCCCATTCGGGAAAACGCCCCGGATGAGTGGTTGGCGGGACTCAGCGTTCGCCGCCTTCGGGCCGTGTGGCACTCTTGCTCGGAGTTCGGTCCGAAGGGTGCATACGGGGGCTTCCGCGATGAGCGGTGACGGGCAACAGGAAGAGTCGCTCGACGGGATCGCCACTGCGGCCGGGGGCACGGCGGCCGGTGGGCCGTCCATGGGGCAGGTGCCGAGCCAGGCCCGCCCAGGACACTCGTCGGACGACACCGAGGACAACGCCGAGGGCTGTACCGTCCTGCCCGGCCCATGGCCCGCGCAGGTGGAGAGTCCCTCGTCCGTCGAGGGCCGGTCCGTGGCGGGCGGCCCCATGGCCGGCCCGGACAGCGGGCCCGCGGGCGGTGGTGCCGGAACCGGGTTCGCCGTTCCGCCGCAGCGGGAGGGCCGCGGCGGGGCCGGCGATGCCGGACAGTCCGACGCCCAGCTGATCGAGGGCATGCGGTCCGGTGACGACCACGCCTACGAGGAGCTGTTCCGGCGGCACTCGGGCGCGGTGCGCCGCTACGCGCGCAGCTGCTGCCGGGACACGCACACCGCCGACGACCTGACGGCCGAGGTCTTCGCGCGGACCCTCCAGGCGGTGCGCGGCGGCAAGGGCCCGCAGGAAGCCGTCCGGGCCTACCTGATGACCGCTGTCCGCCATGTCGCCGCCGCCTGGACGAAGAGCGCGAAGCGGGAGCATCTGGTCGACGACTTCGCGGTGTTCGCCGCGCAGGCCGTCCGTACGTCGGAGCTGTCGGACGACGACACCCTCGACCTCGGCGCCGATGTGCTGGCGATGCACGAGGCCGAACAGTCCATGGCCATGCAGGCGTTCCGCAGTCTGCCGGAGCGCTGGCAGGCGGTGCTCTGGCACACCACCGTGGAGGAGGAGTCGCCGAGCGAGGTCGCCCCGCTGTTCGGCCTGACCGCCAACGCCACGGCCGTACTGGCCAGCCGGGCCCGCGAAGGGCTCAAGCAGGCCTACCTCCAGGCGCATGTGAGCCAGGCGCTCGTGACGGGCGGCGACTGCGCCCAGTACGCGGACCGGCTCGGCGCCTACGCCCGGGGCGGGCTGCGGATGCGGGCCGAGCGCGGGCTGCGCAAGCATCTGGACGAGTGCGCGAAGTGCCGGATCGCCGCGGGCGAGCTGGACCATGTGAACGCCGGGATTCCGGCGCTGCTCCCGGTCGCGGTCATCGGATGGTTCGCCGTCGGGTACTCGCTCAAGGCCGCGGGCATCGTGGCGGGTGGTGCGGCGGGCGCGACCGGAGTCGGGGTCGCCGCCGCGGCGACCGGCAATGGGGCGTCCGCAGGAGCGTCCGGGGGAGCCGCGGCGGAAGGGCTCGGAGCACCGGCGAAGGCGGGGATCGCCGCGGCGGTCGCCGTCGCGGCGGCGGCCGGGCTGGCCTGGGCACTGGTCGGCAACGACCAGCCGAAGCCGGAGCCGAAGCCTGTGGCCAAGCCGCCGGTGGTGGCACCCGCGGTGCCCGCTCCCCCACCGCCGCCCGAGCCGAAGCCCGAGCCGCCGGCGGCGCCCGTGCCACCGGCCCCGGCCCCGCCGCCCGAGCCGAAGCCGACGCCGAAGCCCACTCCGCCTTCTCCGCCGAAGGCCACGCCGAAGCCCACGCCTCCGGCGCCCGAGCCTCCGGCGCCGAAGCCGCCCGCGCCCACCCCGCCCCCGGCTCCCACTCCGACGCCCCCCGTACCGCCGGATCCGACCGTCTACCAGGTCAGTGAGCTCGGCTACACCCTGCTGGGGGACCACGTCGATCCGGAGGTGGTGTTCGGCGAGAGCAGCTGGCTCTGGCAGCGCCCGAATCTGTCGATCGCCTCCACCCGGTACGCGCCCGGAGTGACCGTGCACGCCAATTCCTCGGTCATCATCCAGCTGAACCGGGAGTGCACCCGTTACGAGGCGATGGCCGGCATCGACGATCTGACGAGAGGGCACGGCTCGGTGCGCTTCTCCGTCCTCGACGGGGACGGGGTCCGGCTGTGGCAGTCCCCCGTCATGGAGGGCGGCGATCCCGCCGTTCCGGTGAATGTCGGCATCGGCGGCCAGTCCACGATCCGGCTCGTCGTGGAGGCGCAGTCGCCGCTGGGCGGGGTGGCGTTGGCCGACTGGGCGGAGTCCAGGATCAGCTGCCGCTGAGCCCGGGGCGGTGAACCGCACCGCGTGCGGTCACGGCTGAAGGGTTCGCCTGGAAGGGACCACTCCGCCCGCCACCGCGCGTTGGCGCGGGGCCGCCGTGCCCGTCCAGCAGGTGCCCCGGCGTCCGAGGAGACGGCGCAGCCAGAGTTCCGTGGAGGCCAGGTCGGCCAGGCCGTCCAGGGGAAGGGGCTCCCCCTCGGAGGCGGCGCGCAGCGCCTTGCGTACGACGCGGGCCTCGACCAGCCCCGCGTCGGCGAGCAACGGGGCGTCGAACAGCGCCATCAGCTCGGGGAGCGCGGTGCGCAGGCCGATGCGGGTGGCCGCGGCCGAGGTGGCCTGGGAGGGCGCTCCCCAGCCGGGCGGAAGGTCGTGGATGCCCGTGCCCGCCAGGGCCCGGCGCAGGATCGCGGCCCGTGCGCCCGGTTGGACGCGGAGGGATTCGGGAACGGCGCGGGCGGCCCGGACGACCTGGTTGTCGAGGAACGGGGCGTGGACGCGCTGGCTGCGGACCTCGGCGGCCTGCTCCAGGATGCGGTGGCCGGCGGCGCCGCGGGCGAGCGCGGCGCGGGCGCGGGCCTCCCCAGGTCGCTGCGCGGAGTTCGGCCGGATCGCCGCCTCCTGAAGGCGAACCGATACTTCTGCGAGGGCCTCCCCCGTCAGCCAGCGCGCCGCGGGCCCGGGGCGCGACCAGGCGAGGGCGGCGAGGGAGGCGTCGGCGGGGGTGTCGAGGTCGGGGGCGTACCGGTTGGCGTCGGGCAGCAGTCCGGCCGCCGTTTCGAGGCCGGTGCGGTACGACGTACGGGCCAGGCGCCGGGCCGCCCGGTAGAGGGCCAGCGGGACGAACAGGGAGTGCGCCGTGGCGCCCTCGGCCTTGGTGAGGGCGGCGACGGGGCGCAGCAGGTGCCGTCTGCGCCGGTCCATCAGCAGGTCGGCGAGGCGGGCCGGGTGCGCGTCCAGCACCTGCCGGGCGCCATGGCCGACGAGGTGGTCGGCGCTGCCGGCGGCGAGACGGCGGCGGTGGCGCTCGGAGACGACGAGGGAGGGGGCCGGTTCGTCGGTGATCGGGCCGTTCTCCAGCAGACCGGCGTACGGCAGCGCTTCCTCGCCCGCCGGGACCACCACGTGGTGCAGGCGCGGGTTGGCGGCGATGGCGCGGGCGCGTTCGAGTTCGTCCTCGTGGTCGCGGGTGGTGAGGTCGTTGAAGGTGACCGCGAGGAGCCGCTCCCCCGCCTCCGTGCCGTGGCCGAGGAGGGTGCCGGGCAGACCGGGCAGTCCGGCGGCCAGCAGTGCGAGGGTGGCGGACGCGCTGCCTCCGGAGAGGTCGGCGCCGATGCCGGGCACGGGTGCGCCGCGGGCCGCGCGGCGTTCGGCGGGGCCCATGCCGGGGACCGGGCCGGGGTCGGGCGGCAGGGTCTCGGGGGCGTGGCGCGGGGCCGTGAGCCGGGCGCGTACGGCCTCGACGAGTGCGTCCCGTACGCCCTCCACGGCGTGTACCGGGTCGGCCTGGGGTGCCGCGACGGCGAGCGAGGCCACGGCCTCGTATCCGGTGATCTCGCGCGAGCCCTCGCGCAGGATCAGCGCGTGCCCGGGTGGGACCCGCTTCACGCCGACGTACGGGGTGCCGTCGCCCAGCGCCTCCGGTGTCTCGGGGCAGGCGAGCAGGGCGGCCAGGTGTCCGATGTCGAGCTGGGCCTCGATGAGGTCGGCGAGGGGGAGGGCCGCGGTGGCGTAGGCGGTGCCGTTGGCCCAGGGGGTGTGGAAGACGGGGCGGGCTCCGGCCAGGTCCCCGGCCACGGTGATCCGGCGGCCGATCTGGACGACCGCGGTGTAACTGCCCGGCCAGGCGGTGAGATGCCGCATCGCCCCGCCGCGGGCGGCGAGCAGTCCGACGCGCAGCTGTTCGTCGGTGGCCCCGCAGCAGCCGAGGACGGCGAGGCGGGTGGTGGGGGCGCCCTCGGGGGTCGGGGCGTTGATGACGCGGATCTCGTCGGGCCGCCAGTCGCCCACCGCCCAGAGCGGATCCGGGTCCCCCCACAGGAGTTGGGACCCCACGGGGTGAACCGTGCGCCCCTCTCCGCCGGCGCCGACCGCGCCCACGGTGCCGAAGCTCGCGGCGATACTGCTCCACCCCACCAACCAACGCATCGCCGCCTCCACAGGCTGTGGACAAAGCGGCGTACAGGGAGAACGGGACGCCGCTGCGGGACATGCTGCCACGACAACGGCCGGCCGGAGGGGGTACGGGCAGCGCACACCGGAAGGGCATGCGCCCCTGGCAAGGGCCCGGCCGTTCCTCCGGGGCGCGAACTGCGGCGCACTGGCAACGGAACGCGGGCTTCCGGGTGTTGCGGAGCCGGAGCGTCAGCCACGAATGGCCGGTACGGCGTTCCGGCCGCCCGGTTGACCACCCGGGCGAGCGGTCGAGATCCAGCCATAGTCGGACCGTTGACCAGAGCCTCACCCGACCGTCGTCATTGAGCCATTCTCGGCGCGCGCCACAACCGGCGATCGTCCGCTTTCACCCCCGCGCCGAGCGGCTCCACGCACAGCCCGGGAGGTGGGCCTCACCTCCCGGACCGGTCCGCCGCCCGCGGGGAATGGGGCGGCGGCATCCCCCAGCCCACTGAGTCCAGTCCAGCGGGCCGACCCACGCAGCATCCATGGAAGCGCTCCCGCACCCGGCCGGGCCAGAGCGCACGGCCGGGCGCACAGCCACACACCAGGTGCACGCACGATCACGCCCGGCACACGGCCGGGAATCGAACACCGACCGCCCGCACGGACAACAATCCCGCCATAGGGACGCCCGCCCCTTAACGGTAGGGATGCGGCGAACTACGCTGGGTTTACTGATGTTCCCAGCAGGGCGGCATATTCCCCGGGGCTCGGCCAAATGCGTGTGCGGCCGGAGTGACGGGGTTCGAACCTGGGGAGGCATCGGTACGAATGCCGCGCGCCGTCCTCGGTGACGCGGCGGCTGTCTGTGTGTCGAGGGGTGGCGCATGTCCAGGGAGCAACGCGGGCCGAACGAGAAGCTCGGCACGGTTCTCGCCCTCGCGGGAATCAGTAACGCCGGGCTGGCCCGGCGGGTCAACGACCTCGGAGCACAGCGCGGTCTGACACTTCGCTACGACAAGACCTCGGTGGCCCGGTGGGTCGCCAAGGGCATGGTGCCGCAGGGCGCCGCGCCCCATCTCATCGCCGCGGCGATCGGCGCCAAGCTCGGCCGGCCGGTCCCGCTGCACGAGATCGGGCTCGCGGACGCCGACCCGGCGCCCGAGGTCGGGCTCGCCTTCCCGCGCGACGTGGGCGAAGCCGTGCGGTCGGCGACCGAGCTGTACCGGCTGGATCTCGCCGGGCGGCGGGGCGGCGGCGGAATCTGGCAATCCCTGGCGGGGTCGTTCGCGGTCAGCGCGTACGCGACCCCCGCCTCCCGATGGCTGATAACCCCCGCCGATCCGTCGGTGGCGCGGGATTCGACGGCCGCCCGTGCCGCGATCCTCGGCGCGCAGAGCGCACACGGCGCACAGAGCGCGCAGAGGGCACACGGCTCGACCGCCGTGCCGGGCGTGCCCGGCGCACTGCTCGCACACGGGGCGCAGGGGCTGTCCGTGCCGGTCGGGTCGGTGCCCGTGCAGCCCGGCCCGGAGTCCGCGGCCGACGCCTCGCCGCTGCGGGTCGGCCACAGCGATGTCGCCAAGCTGCGCGAGGCCGCCCAGGACGCGCGCCGCTGGGACTCCAAGTACGGTGGCGGGGACTGGCGTTCCTCGATGGTTCCGGAGTGCTTACGGGTCGACGCCGCGCCCCTGCTCCTCGGTTCGTACACCGACGAGGTGGGCCGTGCCCTCTTCGGCGCCTCGGCCGAACTGACCAGGCTCGCCGGGTGGATGGCCTTCGACACCGGGCAGCAGGAAGCCGCCCAGCGCTATTACATCCAGGCCCTGCGCCTGGCCAGGGCCGCCGCCGATGTCCCGCTCGGCGGATATGTCCTGGTCTCGATGTCCCTCCAGGCGACCTATCGCGGCTTCGCCGACGAGGGGGTCGACCTCGCGCAGGCGGCCGTCGAGCGCAACCGCGGCCTCGCCACCGCCCGCACCATGAGCTTCTTCCGGCTGGTGGAAGCGCGGGCCCACGCGAAGGCGGGCGACGCACCGGCTGCGGGGGCCGCCCTCAAGGCCGCCGAGGGCTGGCTGGAGCGGTCCAGGGCGGGCGACGCCGACCCGTCGTGGCTGGGCTTCTACTCGTACGACAGGTTCGCTGCCGACGCCGCCGAGTGCTACCGCGACCTCAAGGCGCCCCGGCAGGTGCGGCGCTTCACCGAGCAGGCCCTGTCCAAACCGACCGAGGAGTTCGTCCGCTCGCACGGGCTGCGGCTCGTCGTGTCCGCGGTCGCCGAGCTGGAGTCGGGCAATCTGGACGCGGCGTGCGCGGCGGGGACCCGCGCGGTCGAGGTGGCGGGCCGGATCTCCTCGGCGCGGACCACGGAGTACGTACGCGATCTGCTGCACCGGCTCGAACCGTACGGCGACGAGCCGCGCGTCGCTGAGCTGCGCGAACGCGCCCGTCCGCTACTGGTGGCCCCGGTCTGATCCCGGCCTCCGCCCCGGTCCGCGGTGCGGGATGTGTGCCACGCCCTGCCCGGTCCGGGTTTGAGCCGGTTGTCAGTGGGTCAGTGCACTATCGGGGTGGGAGGTGGCGTGATGATGACGCACGCGGCGTACGACTGCGAAGTGCTGGTGATCGGTGGCGGGATCGTCGGTCTGTCGACCGCGTATGCGATCACGCGGTCCGCTCCGGGCACCCGGGTGACGGTGCTGGAGAAGGAGCGGGGCCCGGCCCGGCACCAGACCGGGCGCAACAGCGGTGTGATCCACAGCGGCGTCTACTACCGCCCCGGTTCGCTCAAGGCCCGCTACGCGGTGCGGGGCGCCACCGAGATGGCCGGCTTCTGCGCGGAGCACGGCATCGCGCACGCGGTGACCGGCAAGCTGATCGTGGCGAGCGAGCGGTGCGAGCTGCCCCGGCTGCACGGCCTGGTGCAGCGCGGCCGGGAGCACGGACTGCCGGTGCGGGAGCTGGGCCCGGCGCAGATCGCGGAGTACGAACCGCGTGTGCGCGGACTCGCGGCGATCCGCGTCGGCACGACCGGGGTGTGCGACTTCGGGGCGGTCGCGGCACGGTTCGCGAAGGAGGTCACCGCCGCCGGCGGCATCGTCCGCTACGGGGCGGAGGTCACCGCGATCGACCGGCGTCCCTGGGGTGTGGCGGTGCGGACGGCGAGCGGGCTGGTCGTCCGGGCCCGGGTGCTGGTCAACTGCGCGGGGCTGCAATGCGACCGGGTGGCGCGGCTCGCGGGCGACGACCCCGGTGTGCGGATCGTGCCGTTCCGGGGGGAGTACTACGAGCTGGCCAGGCCTGAGCTGGTGCGCGGGCTGGTCTATCCGGTGCCGGACCCGGCGTTCCCGTTCCTCGGGGTGCATCTGACCCGGGGTGTCGACGGCTCCGTCCACGTCGGACCGAACGCGGTGCCCGCCCTGGCCCGGGAGGGGTACGGCTGGCCGGTCGTGCGCCCCGGTGAGCTCCTGGAGACGCTGAGCTGGCCGGGGTCCTGGCGGATCGCCCGCAGACACTGGCGGTACGGGGCGGGCGAGGTGCACCGTTCGCTGTCGAAGCGGGCGTTCACCCTGGCCGTGCGGAGACTGCTGCCCGAGGTGACCGAGGACGATCTGCGGCCGTCGACCGCCGGGGTCAGGGCCCAGGCGGTCCTGCGGGACGGCACGCTGGTGGACGACTTCCTGATCCGCGAGGCCCCGCACACCGTGCATGTGCTGAACGCCCCGTCCCCCGCCGCCACGGCCTCGCTGCCCATCGGCAGGGAGGTGGCACGGCGGGCACTGCTGCGGGCACGCGGCACGGGGTGGAAGCCACCCGCCGTAGAATCGGGTCATTGTGTCTGAGCAGCCTCTGAACCCCACGCCTGATGTCCCCGACGCCCATGACGTCGCGGACGCTCCTGACGTTTCCCGTGCCTCCGACGAGTCCCCCGCGTCCGACGCGCCCCGTGCTCCGGGTGCGGCCGACGACGTGAGTGCCGCTGACGACGTCAGTGCCGCGGACATCGTCGGCGCGACGGACGATGTCAGTGCCACGGACGATGTCAGTGCCGCCGACGACGCGGCTGCCCGGCGTGCGGCCTCCTTCGAACGGCAGCGCAGGCTCCGTCAGGAGCCGCGCTTCCCCGGCGGGCCCGCCGCCGATCCGGCGGGCTCCCACCACGAACGCCGTATCCGCAGCTTCCAGCCGCGCCGCAGCCGGGTCACCACCGGTCAGGAGGAGGCCCTCCAGCGGCTGTGGCCGAAGTGGGGCCTGGACATCGACGGGCTGCGCGTCCTGGACACGGCCGAGCTGTTCGACGGACTGCCGGTCGTCCTGGAGATCGGCTTCGGCATGGGCGAGGCCACGGCGCAGATGGCGGCCGACGACCCGGGCACCGGGATCCTCGCCGTCGATGTGCACACCCCCGGCCAGGGCAATCTGCTCGGGCTCGCGGACCGGGCCGGCCTGTCCAACGTACGGGTGGCCAACGGTGACGCGGTCATCCTGCTGCGCGAGATGCTGAAGCCGGACTCGCTCGACGGGCTCCGGGTGTACTTCCCCGACCCGTGGCCCAAGGCGCGGCACCACAAGCGGCGGCTGATCCAGCCGGAGTTCCTGGACCTGGTGGCCCAGCGGCTCAGGCCGGGCGCCGTGGTCCACTGTGCGACGGACTGGGAGCCGTACGCGGAGCAGATGCTGGACGTCCTCACCGCGCACCCCCTCTTCGAGAACACCCGGGCGGACGGCGGATACGCCCCACGGCCCGCGTTCCGACCGCTGACCCGCTTCGAGGGGCAGGGACTGGACAAGGGGCACGTCGTCCACGACCTGCTGTTCGCCCGCGTCTGAAGCGCTGAGCGTCGGCGTGACCGCGGCCTGGCCGTGACCGCGGGCGGGCCGTGACCGCGGGCGGGCGGCCGGACCACGCGCCGGCGGCCGGACCGTCGGCGGCCGGGCGGTGAACGCTGCGAACCGGCCGTGTGCCCCGGCGCGGATGGTCAGGTGTCAGTCCCGGTCGTTAGGGTCATGGGGTGTCCGACGGGTCCGTGCAGCACCAGCAGCCGCAGCCGGCCGTCCCGGTTCTCGAGGAGCGACGGCTCGGCGAGATCCTGGGCGCCGTTCCGGAGCGTGGCCAGTGGCGATACCGGCCGCGCCGCGTCGGCATGGTGTGGCGGAGCAAGGCATTCCGCGCCGGTGCGGTGATCGTCGTGCTGGCGCTGTGCGGGCTGGTGATCCTGTCCCTGGTCCGTGAGCAGACCGGCTCGGAGGGATTCCTCGTCGGGCTGGGGCTGGCCGTGCTGCCCGTGCCGCTGCTGATGGCGGCCTTCCGCTGGCTGGACCGGGTCGAACCGGGCCCCTGGCGCAACCTCCTGTTCTCCTTCGCCTGGGGTGCGTGTGCCGCCGCGCTCGTCGCGATCATCGCCAATTCGTTCGCGACGCGCTGGATCGCCACGGCCACCGCCGACCCGGCGGGCGCCGACACCCTCGGCGCCACCGTGATCGCCCCGATCGTCGAGGAGAGCGCCAAGGCGGCCGCCGTACTACTGATCTTCCTGTTCCGGCGGCGGGAGTTCAGCGGCATCGTCGACGGCATCGTGGTCGCCGGATTCACCGCGACCGGTTTCGCCTTCACCGAGAACATCCTCTATCTGGGCAACGCCTTCGGCGAGGACCAGCAGCTGGGGGTGACGGGGCTCGGCTCGATGACCGCCGGGACGTTCTTCGTCCGGATCGTGATGTCACCGTTCGCGCATCCGCTGTTCACGGTGCTCACCGGCATCGGCTTCGGCTTCGCCGCCGTGGGCGCGCGCCGCCACCGGGTCCGCCGGATCCTGCTGCCGGCGCTGGGCCTGCTCCTCGCGATGGGCATGCACGCCCTGTGGAACGGCTCCTCCGCGTTCGGCCCGTACGGCTTCTACGTGGTGTACGGGATCTTCATGGTCCCGGCGTTCGGGCTGGTGACCTGGCTGGCCGTCTTCACGCGCCGGCGCGAGCTGCGTACGCTCTCCGCCGAGCTGCCCGCGTACGCGGCGGCGGGCTGGCTGACCCCGGCCGAACCGCTCGCGCTCTCCTCGATGCGGGCACGCGGCATGGCCCGTGATCTGGCCCGCCACTGGCACGGCCACCCCGACCGGGCCCGCGGCCGGGCGGCGGCGCGGGCGGTCGCCGAGTACGAGTCGTTCGCGACGTCCCTGGCCGGGCTGCGCCGCAGGGCCCGCCTGGACTCGGCGGGCCCGGACTTCGCCGGGCGGGAGCGGGAGCTGCTGCACCACCTGTGGCAGCGCCGGGAGATCGCCGGTCCGGCTCTGACGTACGCGGCCCACGCGACCGGCCGACTGCACACGCACCCCCGCCGCCCGGCCGCGCCGTACGGCGGGCAGTTCCCGCAGCAGCAGCACCCGCACGCGTACGCATCCCCGGGCCCGTATCCGGGGCCGTATCCGTATCCGGAGCCGTATCCGTACGCGACGCCGGGTCCGCAGCGGTACGGGCACGCGGGACCGCCGTACGCGGGTCAGTTCCCGCCCCAGCAGTACGGGCCCGCACCGCACGCGACCCCGCCCCAGCAGTACGGCGGCGCCAACCCGTATCTGCGTCCCCCGCAGTAACCGGGACGGCACGCGCCCCGGCCCGGTCGGCGGGACCGGCCCACCGCGTGCCGGACCGGTCCCGCCGTGGATCAGGCCGACGCCTCGGTGAGCGCGGCGATTTCCTGGTCCGTCAGGTGCAGGCCGGCCACCGCGACCAGCGCGGACAGCTGCTCGACCGTGCGGGCGGAGGCGATCGGTGCGGCGACGGTCGGCCGCGCGGCCAGCCAGGCCAGGGCGACCGTGGCGATCTCGGCCTCGCGCTCCCGCGCGATCGTGTCGAGCGCCGCCAGCACCTTGCGGCCCTGCTCCGACTCCAGGTGCCGGCCGGCGCCCTCGGCCCGCGGGCTGTCGACCGACGTACCCGGACGGTACTTTCCGGTGAGGAAGCCCGAGGCCAGCGCGAAGTACGGGACGGCGGCGAGCCCGCCGCGGGCCGCGGTGTCCTGGAGGGCGCCCTCGTAGGTGTCGCGGGAGACCAGGTTGTAGTGCGGCTGGAGGGCGACGTAGCGGGCCAGGCCCTCGCGCTCGGAGAAGTCCAGGGACGCCTGGAGCCGCTCCGGGCTGATGTTGGAGGCGGCGATCTCACGCACCTTGCCGTCCTTCACCAGCCGGTCGAGGGCCGTGATGATCTCCTCGACCGGGACGGTCTCGTCATCGAAGTGCGTGTAGTACAGGTCGATGTGGTCGGTGCCGAGCCGGCGCAGCGACTCCTCGGCGGCGGCCCTGATGGTGGTGGCGGAGAGCCCCTTGTACGAGGGGTGGGCACCGACCTTGGTGGCGACGACGATGTCGGACCGGTTGGCACGCGAGGCGAGCCACTTGCCGATGACGGTCTCCGACTCGCCGCCCTCGTTGCCGGGGACCCAGGCGGAGTAGGAGTCGGCGGTGTCGATGAAGTTGCCGCCCGCCGCGGCGTACGCGTCCAGCACCGCGAAGGACTGTGCCTCGTCCGCCGTCCAGCCGAAGACATTGCCGCCGAGGGCGAGGGGGAAGACCTGAAGGCCGGAGGAACCGAGCGGGCGCAGAGAAGTCACAGAAGTCATGAAGAGTTCAACGAGAGCACCCGGGGGCGCTATTCCATGACAGCGGACCGGCAGCCCTGACGTCGGGGGGTGTGCGTCAGGGCTGCCGGGGTTCGGGGGCGCCCGGTGAGGGCGCGGGGGGAACGCGGCGCTGGGGCAGGGGAAGCGCGGTGCCGGGGCGGGACTCGGAGCCTGCCGGGTGGCCTCCGGCCGGAGGTCACCCAACGGGTTCTCAGACCGTGAGCCCCTTGCTGCGCAGCCAGCTCATCGGGTCGATGGCCGAGCCACCCGGGGTGCGGACCTCCAGGTGGAGGTGGGCGCCGGTGACGTTGCCGGTGGCGCCGACACGGCCGATGGTGTCGCCCGTGCTGACCTTCTGACCGGCCGACACGTTCATCGAGGACTGGTGGCAGTACCAGATCTCCGTGCCGTCATCGAGCACCAGGACCGTGCGGTAGCCGTACGCGCCGGAATATCCGGCGGACTTCACGGTGCCGCTGTGCACGGCCTTGACCGGGGTGCCGCTCTGCGCCGCGAAGTCGAGGCCGGTGTGGTGGCCGGAGGACCACATCGTGCCGGACTGACCGTAGGTCGAGGTGATGCTGTACGAGGACGTCGGCAGCGCGTAGCTGGCGGCGAGCTTGGCGAGGCGCTCGGCCTCCGCCTTCTTCTTCGCCGCTTCCTCCGCCTTCTTCTTCTCGGCGGCGGCCTTGGCCTCGGCCTTGTCCTGCTGCTTCTTGGCCTCGGCGGCGGCCTTCTCGGCTGCCGCCTTCTCCTCCGCGGCCTTGGCCTCGGCGTCGGCGCTGGCCTGCTGCTGCTCGGCCTGCTGAAGGATGCGGGCGCGCAGTGCCTCGCCCGGGTCGGTCGTGCCCTGCTCCGCCTCGGCGTCGGTGATACCCGCGGAGGTGAGCGGTGCGGTCGCGACCGGCTTCTTGTCCTCGTCGTCGGACAGGAAGGAACCCACGCCGGGAAGGGACTTGGCGTCGGGGAGACTGGCCGCGAGGGAATCGGGAAGAGATATGGAGACCGGCGGCTTGCTCTGCGCGGTGGCCATGCCGCCCGCTCCGACGGCCGCGATGACACCGACCCCGAGGACGGTGGAGCTACGGGCGAGTCCCCGCTGCTTGGCTACGCGGTGCCTGCCGCGCACGGGCCGGATGGACTCCTCGGTGGGATTCCATTCCTCCCAGGTCCTGTCCGAGTCACCGAAGTTGCCGGTGGCGAAGGGTGACGGGGCCTCGGGGGCAGGCTTGTTGGACGCCACGTGGGCGCACTCCTTTCCTTCCTTCTCGCCTACCGGGTTAGCTGACGGGTTCGGAGCAGGAAGGTCTCCTACGGGCCCCTCCGCCTCTGACGAGACGCAGGTGTCCGATTCACCCCATGTAGGTGGTTCCCCGGTTCCCTTGCGGGATTCGGCGCTCGCGCACGGTGCCGCCTCTTGCGACGACTGGGACGACCGCGCTGCGTTATCGAACGTTAATAGACGGACGGGTCCTATTCCAAGCTCTTCCCAGTGATCGTTCGCGACTTCGGCCTGGACTTACG
The DNA here is from genome assembly GCF_026341775.1 of Streptomyces sp. NBC_00654. Taxonomy (NCBI): domain Bacteria; kingdom Bacillati; phylum Actinomycetota; class Actinomycetes; order Kitasatosporales; family Streptomycetaceae; genus Streptomyces; species Streptomyces sp. NBC_00654. Next base: position 1,161,855 of record NZ_JAPEOB010000003.1, read on the forward strand.
TGATGCAACCATCCCGAATCGGACGAGCAGAGCACGATTTGATCACTACTTGATTTCTGACATTGCATCAAATGTTATGCGGAGCGGTGTCCTTCGATTACGTACGGTGGTATCGCCCGGCAACCGGCACGCGCTCCAACCACGGATCCCGTCCACACGTCCGTCCACACGTCCGTCCACACATCCGTCCACACATCCGTCCACGTCCCCGTCCGCACCTCACGCCCGCACGTCCCGCTCATTCATCGCCCCGGCCCACGATCCTCACGGTCGTCCGGCGCTCCGGCTGTCCCTCAGCGGGCCTTCCCACCGCGAGAAGTGCCATGTCGTCAGTGGACCGGCCGCCGGTGTGCAGCCGGACATCGTCGGTGAGCGCGGAGAGCAGTTCCTCGGGCCCGGGGAAGATCCGGCCCCGCAGCCGGGCCGCCGGATCGTAGAAGGCCCCGGACGCGTCCCGCGCCTCGGAGAGGCCGTCCGTGAACAGCAGCAGCGTCGCCCCCGGCGGCAGACCCCACTCGTCGGCCCGGTCCGGCCACGCACCCAGGTTCATCCCGAGCGGCAGCGCGGGCACGGTCGGCGACAGCACCTCCAGCGCTCCGTCCGCGTGCAGCAGGATCGGTTCGGGGTGCCCCCGGTTGACGATGCGCAAGGAGAGGGAGCCGGGCGGGATCTCGACGAGCACCGCCGTGATGAACCCTTCCATCGCGTCGAGCCCGCCGCGCCGGGTCCCCTCCCGTGCCAGCGCCCGTTCCAGCCGCTGGGCGACCCCCTCCAGCGAACGCTCCTGCTCGGCGGCCTCCCGGAACGCCCCGATGATCACCGCCACCGCCTCGACCGCGTCGAGCCCCTTGCCCCGTACGTCCCCGAGCACCAGACGTACGCCGTGCGGGGTGTCCGCCACGGCGAACAGGTCACCGCCGACGAACTCGTCCGCCTGGGCCGCCTCGTACCGTGCGGCGACATGCAGTCCGCCGATCCGGTCGTCCGGGGTCGGCAGCACGGCCCGCATGGCGGTCTCCGCGATGAAGCGCGCCGAGGCCAGCTGCTCGTTGCCGCGCCGCACGACACCGTTGATGACGAGGGCGAGCACCGAGGCCGTGAGCACGGTGATCAGTTCGGTGACCGGAGCGGCCCGGGTCAGCGTCCCCGCGTACAGGTGCAGAGCGAAGACGGCCAGCACCGAGGCCACGCCGGTCCGGACGGTGCTGGCCAGACTGAAGAACGGGGCGGCCATCAGCGGTGCCGCCACGAACAGCGGTACGGCGGTGAAGGTCGGCGGGGTCCCGACGTCGAAGAGCAGCCCGCCGCCGATCATCAGGGCGGGCAGCGCGCGTACGAACCGGCGGGCCCCGACGCCTCCGGCCGGCCCCCGGCCACCATGGCGGGCCGGGAAACCGAAGGAGGGGACCACACGCCCGCGCACCGGGAAGGCCGACCGCCAACGGCTCCGGGCGCGGGGCAGCCCGGCAGGTCTCCCGCGCCGCCTGTCCCGCTTCCCCACCTGTGCACTCCTGCCCGGTCCATCCACGGCTGCGGACGGTACCGCGCCCCGTCCAGGCTTGCCGGAGCCGCGCCGTGCGGCGACTCCTCATCGGCCAAAAGAGGGGAGCGTGCGGGGCCGGGGCCTCCGGAGGTCAGTCGGAGAGCCGGAGTTCCGCGTAGATCGTCAGCGCATCCCGTACGAAGGCGGCGGTGCCGTCCCCGTACCGATCGTAGTTCTTCGCGAAACGCGGATCGGCGGCATACATCTCCTCTGCCCCGCCGCGCCCAGCGAGCGCCACCACCGGCCGCCGCGCTCGTACGCGTCACGGCCCCTGCGGATACGGCGGATACGGCACCCATGGACCCGGTGGATCCGGCACACGGTCCGGAAACGACTCGGGCCCGGCACGCTGTATGCGTACCGGGCCCGGTCCTTCAGTAGCGGGGACAGGATTTGAACCTGCGACCTCTGGGTTATGAGCCCAGCGAGCTACCGAGCTGCTCCACCCCGCGTCGTTGAATGCAACTCTACGGCATGCCGGACGCACTCCTGACCACCTGGCACGTCAGACCTCCAGCACGATGGCGTTCTTGGCCCGGTCGAGAGCCTCCTCGGACGCGGGAGAGCCTGCCTCGCCGCGCCCCTCGACGAGGGCCTGGTTGACCGTGACGAACGGACGCATCCGCTCCTCGTACCGCGCGAACGCGAGCGTGTGGTCACCGTCCGCCCGCGCCAGTTCGTCCGCCAGCACCTGAGCACCGACCAGCGCCAGGCCGGTGCCCTGCCCGGAGAGCACGGACGCCCCGTACCCGGCGTCGCCCAGCAGCACCGCCCGCCCCCGCGACCAGCGGTCCATCCGCACCTGGGCCACGGCATCGGCGTAGAAGTCGGGCGCCTCGCGCAGCGCCTTGAGCAGCCGGTCGCTCTCCCAGCGCAGCGGCGCCATGTGCGCGGCGACCAGCGCCCGGTACGCCTCCTGGGTCCGGGCTTCCGGCCCGAGCGGCCCGCCCCCGAAGCCGAAGGTGACCCGGAGCTCGGTGTTGTCGCGCACCGGATAGATGCCGTACCCGGCCGTCCCCTCCCGGAGCCACACCTGCCAGTTGTCGAGGCCCAGGAAGTTGTCCGCGCCGAAGATGGCGATGTGCATGTCCAAATGACGGATGAACCGCTCCTCGGCGCCGAAGGCCAGCCGCCGCACCCCCGAGTGCAGCCCGTCGGCTCCCACCACCAGGTCGAAGGTGCGCGGGGCGGCGTGCTCGAAGGTGACGCGCACCCCCTCCTCCGCTTCCTCCAGTGCGGTGATGCTGTCCCCGTAGAGGAACTCCGCCCCGTCCCCGACGCGTTCGTGCAGCATCCGTACGAAGTCCTCGCGGAGCACCTCGATGTCGCCGTTGTCGAGCCGGCCGCTGCTGAAGGTGGACTCGGTGGAGCGGTGCATCTCGTTGCCGTCCCCGTCGAGGACGGACATGCCCCGCATCCTGGTACGGGCGCCGCGCGCCCGGTCCAGCAGCCCGAGCCGCTCGACGACATCGAGGGCGACGCCGCGGATGTCGATGGCCTGACCGCCCCGGCGCGGGGCGGGGGCGCGCTCCACGACGGTCACGGTACGGCCCTGTTCGCCCAGCAGCCGGGCGAGTGCCGAGCCGCCGATACCGCTGCCGGAGATGAGGACGTTCTTCATGGCGGAACCCCTTCGGTCCTGTGGCTGTCCGCGCCACCGATTCGTACGGTGTACGCGCACTGAATGTACGGCGTACGCGCACGCCTGCCAAGCACACTTCTCCGCACCTGAGCTAGTGCAGGGCCGCGATTTTCCGCCTTCTCTCCTGCTAGCCTCTGCACTAGTACAGCCCCAGCGCCCGAAAAAGAAGAACGCCGCCTGGGAGAGAAAGAGGAGGAGCAGGGCATGACCGCGGAAACCCAGCCCCCGTACCGGCGCATCGTCGGTGAGATCCGTCGCCGCATCACCGCCGGTGAACTCGCCCCGGGTGACCGGGTCCCCTCGACCCGGCAGATCGCCAAGGACTGGGGCGTCGCCCTGGCCACCGCGACGAAGGTGCTCACCACGCTGCGCCTGGAGGGGTACGTGGAGACCCGCCCACGGATCGGCACGGTGGTGGCCGCGGGGCGCGCGCCCGCGACCGCTTCCGCTTCCCCTCCCGCGCCTCTCGCGGCCCCTGTGTCTCCCGCGCCCCTCCCGAGAGCCCCCGGCTCCCCCTCCGTCTCCCCCGGCTCCCCCTCCCCCGACCATGAGCTGACGCGCGAGCGCATCGTGCGTGCCGCCATGCACATCGCCGACACCGAGGGTCTGTCCGCGCTCTCCATGCGTGGCGTCGCGGCGCGGCTCGGGGTCGCCGCGATGTCCCCGTACCGGTATGTGAAGAGCAAGGAGGACCTGGTCCTGCTGATGGCCGACACGGCCTTCGGCGAGGAGACGTATCCCGCGACACCCCCCGAGGGCTGGCGCGCCCGGCTCGAACTGTGCGCCCGGACCCTCTGGACCGTGTACCGCCGGCACCCGTGGCTGGCCCAACTCGCACCGCTTTCGCGTCCGTTGGTGCTGCCCAACCTGATGGTCCACGCGGAGTGCGCGCTCAGTGCGCTGGACGGCCACGGGCTGGAGCCGGCCACCATGATGGACGTCCATGTGCTGCTCTACAGCTATGTCCAGGGCCTCGCCGTCAGCGTGGAGCAGGAGGCCCAGGCCGAGGCGGCCACCGGGCAGAGCGAGGACGAATGGATGGCCGGTCAGGTGGAATCCCTTCGCGCGCTCGCCGGATCGGCCCGCTACCCCGTCTTCGCGAAGGTCTCCACCGCCCTCGCCGACGGCTACGACCTGGACCTGGACGTGCTGTTCGAGTTCGGACTGGGACCGCTGCTCGACGGCTTCGCGGGCATCGTCGAGGGCCACCGCCGGGGGTGACCGGCGTGCCCGGGAAGATCGGCCATGCCCAGGGAGACCGGCCATGCCCAGGGAGACCGGCCATGCCCAGGGAGACCGGCCATGCCCAGGGAGACCGGCCATGCCCAGGGAGATCGGCCGTGCCCGGGGAGCCGGAGAATTGCGGGACCCGTCGACCGGGGAGAGGCTGGTGATACAGCCTTGCGGTGTCCGACGACGCCCGCGGCTCTCGGGGTGCCGAAGCGCCGGCGTACGACCGACCGATCACCGACAGACGGCAGGGGGAAGCAGCCGGGTGTGTGTCGCGGTCCGCGCCATCCCGAGGAGAAGGCCATGGACGGTGCCACGCTCGAAACCATGAGAACCGCGTTGCGCGGGCCGGTGATCGGCCCGGAGGACCCCGACTACACGCAGGCGCGCACCATCTACAACGCCATGATCGATCGTCGGCCCTCGGCTGTCGTGCGGTGTTCCGACGCGGCCGATGCCATGGCCGCGGTCGACTTCGTACGGGAGCACGGTCTCGAAGCGGCCGTCATGGGCGGCGGACACAGCGGTGCGGGCCTGTGCCTGGTGGACGACGGGGTCACCATCGACCTGTCGCCGATGCGCGGCGTGCGCGTCGACCCGGCCGCGAGGACGGCACAGGTCGGCGGTGGCGCCCAGCTCGGCGACCTCGACCACGCCGCCCACGCCTTCGGCCTCGCCACCCCGGCGGGCATCATGTCGACGACCGGCGTCGGCGGCCTCACGCTCGGCGGCGGGCACGGCCACCTCACCCGCGCGTACGGGCTCACCGTGGACAGTCTGCTCTCCGCCGACGTGGTGCTCGCCGACGGCAGCTTCGTCACCGCGAGCGGGACCGAGAACGCCGACCTGTTCTGGGCGCTGCGCGGCGGCGGCGGCAACTTCGGCATCGTCACCTCGTTCCGCTTCCGGCTCCACCCGGTGGACACCGTCGGCGTCGCGATCACGTTGTGGCCGCTCGACCTGATGCACGAAGTGCTGCGGTGGTACCGCGAGTTCCTGCCCGAGGCACCGGACGAGCTGAACGGCTTCTTCGCCACGCTGACCGTCCCACCGGGCCCGCCCTTCCCCGAGGAGATCCACGGCCTGCCGATGTGCGGTGTCGTCTGGTGCTCGACCGGCGACCCCGACGGTCTCGACGAGGCCCTGGCCGCCGTGAACGAACCGGGCCCGCCCGCCTTCCACTTCACGACGCCGATGCCCTACCCCGTGCTCCAGACCATGTTCGACGAGCTGATCCCGAAGGGCCTCCAGTGGTACTGGCGCGGGGCCTTCTTCGACCGGATCACGGAGGAGGCGATCGACGTGCACGCCAAGTACGCCCAGAATCTCCCCACCGATCTGACGACCATGCACCTCTACCCGGTCGACGCGGCGGCCGGCCGGGTCCCCCCGGACGACACCGCGTGGGCCTACCGCGACGCCGTCTGGTCCGGGGTCATCGGCGGTATCGACCCCGACCCGGCCAACGCCTCGGCGATCCGGCGGTGGGCGGTGGACTACTGGGAGGAACTGCACCCGTACTCCATGGGCGGTGCGTACGTGAACTTCATCGGCGCGGGGGAGGGTCAGGAGCGCGTCCGGGCCACCTACCGCGACCACTACGACCGGCTGGCCGAGATCAAGCACAGGTACGACCCGCACAACCTGTTCCACGCCAACCAGAACATCGAACCGGCCGGGTGAGCGGGGCACCGGACGGGCAGGAGAGCCGGGCTGTGCGTACCGGCCGGGTGAGCCGGGCACCGTACCGGCCGGGTGAGCCGGGCACCGTACCGGCAGGAAAGCCGGCGGTAGCGGCCGGGTGAGCGGGCGAAAGCACCCGCTCACCCGGCCGTACGTCCCAGGGCGTCAGCGCGTGCCCGCGTGCGCCGGGGCGGATTCCCGTCCGGCGAAACGGCCCATCAGTTCGTCCGCCTTCGCGCGGTACTCCACGACCGCCGCCATCTTGATGTCCTCGTACCCGCGCACCACGTCGGGCAGTGACGCGACCTCCACGGCCGACGGAAGATCCGCCGGGCTCAGCGTGCGGCAGATCTCCGTGATCATCGCCTCGTACTCGGTGATCAGCGCCCGTTCCGTACGGCGTACGGAAGCCGCGCCGAACAGGTCGAGCCGAGTGCCCCTGACATGGCGCATCGCGGCGAGGAGCCGGAACGCCGGTTTGAACCACGGGCCGAGCACGATCTTCCGTTCCATGCCCAGCGCCCGGAGCGCCGGCGGGTGGAGACGGTAGGACATCCGCGCGCCCTCCCCGAAGCGGTCCTTCACCTCCTGCTCCACGGCGGGGTCCAGCGAGAGCCGCGCCACCTCGTACTCGTCCTTGTACGCCATCAGCTTGTACAGGTGCCGGGCCACGGTCCCGGTGAGTTCCGCCGAGCCGGGGACCTTCTCCTCCTCGGCCCGCCGCACCCGCTCGACGAACTGGGTGTAGCGGGTGGCGTAGGCGGCGTTCTGGTACGCGATGAGGTCGGGCACCCGGACGTCGAGCAGCCGGGCCAGCTCCGAGCCCGGTGCCGCGCCGACCTGCGCGATCAGCCCGGCCGCGACGGCGGACACGGACTGCCGGGGAGCCTTCGGCCCCTCCGCCGCCGCCAGGGCCTCGGCGAACCCCGCGGGGTCGGCGATGGCCAGGCGGCCGTAGCGGAAGGCCTTCAGGTTCTCCTCGACCTTCACCCCGTTGAGGGCGATCGCCTCCTCGACGGCCTCGGCGGGCAGGGGCAGCGCGCCGGACTGGTGGGCCGCGCCGGTGAGCAGCAGGTTGGCGTACTGGTCCGCCCCGAGCAGGGTGTTGGCCAGGTGCCGGGCGTCGAGGAACACGGCCGTGCGCGTGGCCTCGCGGATACGGTCCCTGATCGGTCCGGCGGCCGGGAACGACGCCTGCGGGTCGATCACCATCTGCCCGGTGGGGACCTCCGCCGTGGAGACGACGGCGACCGTACGGGAGGGGGCCGCCGCCGCGAGGTTCCCGGCGTCCGCCGCGACGAGCAGGTCGCAGCCGAGGTAGAGGTCGCACTCCGCCTCGGCCGCCTTGCCGGCCTGCAGGGTGGGTTCGTCCGTGATCTTGATGTCGGAGACGACCGCGCCCCCCTTCTGCGCGAGCCCGGTCTGGTCCAGGGCCCTGACATGGCGTCCGGCGAGTGCGGCGGTGGTGCTCAGGATCTGCGCCAGGGTGACGACACCGGAACCGCCCACCCCGGTGATCCGTGTGGTGTGCGAAGCGGTGGGCGTGCCCACGGGCTCCGGCAGGTCGGCGGCGTCGGGCATCGGGACGGTCCGGGCCGCCGGGGCCGCACCGGACTTCCCCGGAGCCGCACCGGACCTGCCTGAGGCCGCCCCCGGCTTCCCCGGGGCCGCACCGGACTTCCCCTTGGCCGGGACGACGCTGAGGAACGAGGGGCAGTCGCCGGCCAGGCACGAGAAGTCCTTGTTGCACGAGGACTGGTCGATCCGCGTCTTGCGGCCGAACTCCGTCTCCACGGGCTGGACCGACAGGCAGTTGGACTTACGGCCGCAGTCGCCGCACCCCTCGCACACCCGCTCGTTGATCATGATCCGTTCCACGGGATCGGGGGCGAGCCCGCGCTTGCGCTTGCGGCGGAGTTCGGTGGCGCACTCCTGGTCGTGGATCAGCAGGGTGACGCCGGGGACGGCCGCGAGGGTCTCCTGCGCCTCGGTCAGCCGGTCGCGGTGCCAGACGCGTACGCCCTTGGGGAGCTTCACCTTCCGGTACCGCTTCACGTCCTCGGTCGTGATGATGATCCGGGCGACCCCCTCCGCGAGGAGTCCCCCGGCGATGGCGGGCACCGTCATCACGCCGGCCGGCTGCTGCCCGCCGGTCATGGCGACCGCCGAGTTGTACAGCAGCTTGTACGTGACGTTCACCCCGGCCGCGACCGCTGCCCGGACGGCGAGGCTCCCGGAGTGGTGGAAGGTGCCGTCGCCGAGGTTCTGGATCAGGTGGTTCCGCTCCAGGAACGGCTCCATGCCGATCCACTGGGCGCCCTCGCCGCCCATCTGCGTCATGCCGATCACGTCTCCGGCCTGGGCCGGGTCCATGAGCGTGACCATGGCGTGGCAGCCGATACCGGCGCCGACGGTCGACCCCTTCGGCGCCTTGGTCGACAGGTTGTGGGGGCAGCCGGAGCAGAAGTACGGGGTACGGGTCACCAGCGGCAGGAGCGACAGGAGCGGACGCGCGCCCTTGGCGCCCCCGGCTCCCCCGGTCTGCGTACCCGCAGCCCGCACGCCGAGGGCCGCCAGCGTGGGGGCGAGCCGTGCGGCGATCGTGTCGGGGTCGAGTTCTCCGTCCAACGGGAACAGGGCGCTGCCGTCCGCCGCCCGCTTGCCGGAGACCGTCGGCATGGCCTCGGTGCCGTAGAGCAGATCCTTGACCGCCGTCTCGATCAGCGGGCGCTTCTCCTCCACCACGACGATGTGGCGCAGTCCGGCCGCGAACCGTTCGACCACCGTCGGTTCGAGGGGATGGATCATGCCGAGGTGCAGCAGGCGGACGCCGTGCCGGGCGAGTCCGGCGTCGTCGAGTCCCATGCCGGTCAGCGCCTGGCGCAGGTCGAGATAGGTCTTGCCGGGGGCGATGATCCCGACGCGGTCGTCCGGTCCTGTGCGGGTGATCCGGTTGAGGCCGTTGACGGCGGCGTAGCGCCGGGCGATCTCCAGGCGGGCGCCGTCCCTGCTCCGTTCCAGTTCGCCGAGGGCCGGCTGCACCATCCGGGCGGCCACGGCGTGCCGGACCGGGGTGCCGTCGACGTAGAGATCCGGTACGACCGGCGAGACGCGCCCGGCGCCCACGTCGACCGTGCCGGAACCGTCGGCGACGGCGGTCACGATCTTCAGCGCCACCCACAGTCCGCTGACCCGCGACATGGCGACGCCATGGAGCCCGAAGTCGAGCGCCTCCTGCGGATCGGAGGGGTAGAGCGTGGGAATCCCGAGGTCGGCCAGGAGCAGTTCGGAGGCACCGGGCACCGTCGAGGACTTCGCGGCGGGGTCGTCGCCGACCAGGGCGAGCGCACCGCCGTCGGGGTGCGTACCCATCAGGTTGTTGTGCCGCAGGGCGTCCGACGCCCGGTCCAGTCCGGGCGACTTGCCGTACCAGATGCCCGTGATGCCGTCGACGCGCTTGTCCGGCTGCATGGCCGCGAGCTGTGTCCCCTGGACCGCCGTGGCCGCCAGTTCCTCGTTGACACCGGGCCGGAGGACGACGTCGTACTCGTCGAGCAGTTCCCGGCAGCGCTCCAGCTCCATGTCGTAGCCGGCCAGGGGCGAGCCCTCGTAGCCGGACACGAAGGCGGCGGTACGGCGCCCGGCCCGGCGGTCCGCCCGGCGCAGGTCGAGGGTCAGCCGGGCGAGCGCCTGGATACCCGTGAGGTGGAGGCTGCCCTCCTCGCGCACGTACCGGTCCTGAAGCGTCGGGCGCGCGGCTTTCGGCGTCTCCGTACGGTCGTCGCGGTCCGTACGGTCGTCGAGACCGGCGTGATCCGCGTGGCCTGTGCGGTCCTTCTTGTCCTTGTGGTCCATGTGCTTTCCTCCCGCGATGACATCGGCGGTCAACGGCGTACGGGCCGTGCGAGAGGGGGCCAGGCGGACGGCGAGCTCACCGCCTGCCGGGCCCCTGTGCACGTTTCGTACCGGAATACAGCTGTGCTGCTGAACGGACGACGCCCGCTCCAGGCCACGGCCCGGTCCAGGCGGCGGCCCGGTCCAGGCGGCGGCCCGGTCCAGGCGGCGGCCCGGTCTAGGCGGCGGCCCGGCTCGCGGTCAGCAGCTCGTACAGCGCCGCGCTCAGGGAGTCCTCGCAGGTTCCCTCGGCGCTGCTCCACGCGATGTGTCCGTCGGGCCGGACGAGGACGGCTCCGTCCGCCGGGATGCCGAGCTGTTCCAGTCCGGTGCCGTCGGTGCTGACGACGTCCCGGCCGACCACGACGGTGTGCGACGGCACGTTTTCGGCCACCGCCGCGAAGGCGTCGGCCCAGACCCCGCCGGCGGGCCCGACGATCAGCGTGAAGCCGGGGATCAGGAGGTCCAGCGTCGACACCCGGGCGTCGGCCCGTTCGACCCAGGCGTGCGGGAGCCGGGCACCGCGCACCGCGGACGGGCGGAAGTCGGTCGCGGAGGGCGGGGCGTCCGTCGCTCCGTCCACGGGCCGGCCGGGCCCGTAGACGTAACCGATCTCCTGGTTGAGCGCGTCGAAGTGCGGCCGCTGGACCGGGATGGCCGCCGCGAGCCGCCTGCGCGCTTCGGCCGCCACCTCCGGGTCCGGGCTTTCGAGGCGCGCGGCGATGCTGCCGGTGTCCGGTCCGATGCCGGCGTCAGCCATCTTGAGCGCGTTGCTCACGCTGTGGCGTGCGTTGTCCAGGGCGACCGGGCGGCGTTCGCTCTCGTAGCTGTCGAGCAGGTCCTCGGGCGCCCACCCGTTGATCACCGCGGCGAGCTTCCAGGCGAGGTTGTCCGCGTCGGCGAGGCCGGTGTTCATGCCCAGCCCGCCCGTCGGGGGGAACTGGTGCGCGGCATCGCCCGTCAGGAAGACACGGCCGCTGCGGTAGCGCTCCGCGGTCCGCGCCGCCATGGTCCACGGCCCCACGGCCCGGATCTCCACGTCGAGTTCGTCCACGCCGACCGCGTCGCGGATGATCTGCGCGCACCGCTCGGGCGGATAGTCGGCCGGTGACTCGGTGGCCGGGTCGAAGCTCCGCTGGAAGGTCCACCGGCGGTCGCCGTCCATCCCGATGAAGACACCGGGGGAGACCGAGTTGATCGCCCAGATCAGCAGCGCGGGATCACGGCTCGTCCAGGGGGACAGGTCCGCGTGGAAGTAGATGTTGAGCTGGTGGCCCAGTACCGGCGGCCCTTCGAGCCCGATCCCGAGCGCGTCGCGGATCACGCCGGTCGCCCCGTCGGCCGCGACCGCGTAGCGCGCCCTGATCGTCTCCTGCCGCTGCCCGCTCTCCACCGCCACCTCGACGTCGCCGCCCCGGTCGGTCACGTCGAGGACGGTGGTGTCGTAGCGGAGCGTGGCCATGCCCTGGGCGAGCACCGCGTCCAGGAGGTGCTGCTGCACGCGGTCCTGGGCGCAGGAGGTGAGCACCTCGGGGGACGCGTCGATGCGGCGCAGAATGTCCTCGGCGGGGCCATCGGCCAGGTTGATGCGGCCGAGGTCGCGCCCGGACAAGGTCTGTTTCCACCGGATGTTGTGCGTCCACTCCGGGGCGACCGCGTCCCTGAGCACCGCGTCCGTGACGCCCCAGGCCCGCAGCAGCTCCATGGACCGGGTGTTGACGACGTGGGCCCGAGGGTGCGGGTTGACACCGGAGTACCGCTCGCACACGACGCTGCGTACGCCGTGCCGCCCCAGTACCAGCGCGGTGGCCAGCCCCACGGGGCCGGCACCGACGATGACCACGGGGGTGCCGGTCACGGTCATGACTGCTTGACCAGTTCCGCGAAGGGCTCACCCGACTCGAAGCGGCGGACCAGTTCGTCCGGATCGAATTCGACCCCGATCGGGTTGTCGGCGAAGGCCCCGGAACGGAACCACCCGTCGAGCTCCGCCTCCGTGGCGAAGTTGTCGATCTGCAGCTCGATGTGGTTGCCGTCGGGGTCGGCGAAGTACATCGACGTGGTCGGCCCGTGGTTGATGCACCAGAACGGATGGACCCCGTCCGCCTTCAGCCGCCGGTAGGTGCCCAACAGGTCACCCAGCGTGTCGTAGGTGAAAGCCGCGTGGTGCAGACCGGTGTGCGACTCACCCGGCCGTTCCGACGCCCCGGTACCCACGAGCGCGATCCGATGGTGCTCGTCGTCGTAGGTGAGGAAGGCGATAAAGCCGTTGGAGAACGTGACGCGGCCTTCGAGGACCCGTACGTACCACTCCGTCATCTCTGGAACCTGACCGGTCCGGAAGACGATGTGGGCGAGTTTGCCTGGAGAAGCCATGACAGCAACCTCCTCATCGAGGGCAGAAACAGCCTTCTTGGCTGCCATACAAGAGGAGCATAGGGACGCTCTTGTGCGGCAGTCAAGAGAACGGGACGGGCCCCGTCGCGGGCACGCGAAAGCGGCCGGTCACCGGCCGCCGGCCGCCGGTCGTCGGGGACGGTCGCGGTCGCGGTCGCGGTCGCGGCATTCATGGCGTACGGGAGATGGGTGACGATGCACGGAAAGCGGCCGTCGGCGCCCGGGGCGGGTCGAGGCAGGGCAGCACTCAGCGCGCGGCGGCCTTCAGCGCGGGGCCAAACAGAGCGGGGCCGGGCAGAGCGGGCCGAGGCAAGTGGCGGCAGGCCAGAGCGGGCCGAGGCAAGTGGCGGCAGGCCAGAGCAGGTGGGGGCGGGTCAGCTCACAGCGCGCGCGGTGGCGGCCGCCACCAGCGCCTCGGTCAGCAGCTCGACGAGCTCACCGGTCTCACGGTCGCTTCTGCGCACACTGACCAGCAGCCCCTCGAACAGCACATGCGCGGTGTCCGCGACGAGCCCGACGTCGGCACCCTCGGGCAGCCGGGTCGCGATGGCCGCGAGCAGGCGCTCCTCCAGCCACTCCTGCATCCGGGCATAGGTCTCGCCGAGCGCCTTCGACTCGACTATCCGCTCGTACGCCTCCCGGTGCAGCCCCCGATAGGGCTCCATGTCGGCCAGCAGGGTCACCAGCTCGCGCTGCGGGTCGCCGCCGGCCACGGGATCCGCCTCCACCCGGGCACGCACCTGCGCGAAGAAGCGGTCGATCGCCGCCGCGAACAGGTCGTCCTTGGTCGGGAAGTACCAGCGCACGGCATTGGCCGCGACCCCGGCCGCCCGGCCGACCTCGGCCACGCTGGTCGCCTTGTACCCCTTGGCCGCGAAGAGCTCCCATGCGTGCTCGACCATGGCGGCCTCGCGCTCGGCCTTGGGGATCTGCTGTCGGTTACGTGGCATGCCGAAGAGCCTATGCCGAATACCCCGAACCCCCGGTCACGGCCGGTGAACACCTCTTGACGAGCGGACGCCCATCATCTTGACTCTGAAACAAGAAGGCTCTTGCTTTTGAAACAAGAGTGTCGGCCGGCCGGACAAAGGGGTTCGTGATGCGTCTGTACAGCACCGATCTGGGCATCGCCAGGGAGGACAGTCCCGGAGAGCTGTCCCTGCTCGATCTGCCCTTCGCGGACCTGGACACGCTCCTGCGGGGCCCCGGCATCGAAGCGGCCGGGGCGGCGCCGGTCACCGGCCGCACCCCGCTCGACCGGGTGAGGGTGCACGCACCGGTGGGCCGGCCGGGCAAGGTGCTCATCGTCGGCCTCAACTACCGCAGCCACGCGACGGAGGCGCTGGAGATGATCGCCGCCATGGGGCGGGGTCCTCTCGCCCTCCCCGAGGAGCCGAACTTCCAGGTCGTGGCGGGCTCCGCCGTGATCGCGCCCGGCGCCGACATCGTGCTCCCGGCGGTCGCGGCGACCCGGGTCGACTACGAGGGCGAGGTGGCCGCGGTCATCGGACGCACCGCGACAGCCGTGTCCGCCGCCGACGCCGGACAGCATCTCGCGGGTCTGACGATCACCAACGACGTGACCGCCCGGGACATCCAGCGCCGTGCGATGTCCGGGGACCCGACCGCCTCCATCGGCGTCGCCAAGAGCTTCGACACGTTCAAGCCCCTCGGCCCGTGCCTGGTGACCCCGGACGAGTTCGGTGAGCCGCTCGACCTGCGGCTGCGCACCCGGGTCAACGGCGAACCCCGCCAGGACGACCGGACCAGCAGCTTCATCCACCGGCTGCCCGAGCTGATCTCGTACCTCTCGCACTATCTGACCCTCGAACCGGGCGACGTGATCTGCACCGGTTCGCCGAGCGGCGCCGGATTGTTCTCCGACAGCTTCCTGCGCCCCGGCGACGTGGTGGAGGTGGAGGTGGAGGGCATCGGAACGCTCCGCAACCAGGTGGCCGGGGCCTGACCGACCCCACGGACCGCCACCCCCGCCTCGTCACAGAAGAGGCCGTAGATACGAGGTGAGGCTTCAGAGGCGGGGGTTCACACCTGAGGCTTCACCGCCGAGGCCTCGCATCCGATGCTCTACAGGTGAGGCGTGAGCGAAGGCATGAGGTCCTGGAAGGTACGGCCGTTCGCCGGGCTTCCGATGGCCGCCATCTCCCAGCCGGTACCGCTGCGCCGCACCTTGGCCATGATCTGGGCGGTGTGACGGCCGCCTCCGGTGAGGGTGTAACGGGCCAGTTCCTGCCCGTTGGTCTCGTCGACCAGCCGGCAGAAGGCGTTGTCGACCTCTTCGAAGGTCTGGCCGGTGAAGGAGTTCACGGTGAAGACGATCTGGTCGATGTGGACGGGGACGCGCTGAAGGTCCACGACGATCGACTCGTCGTCGCCGCCCTGCCCCGCACCGCCGACACGGTTGTCCCCGGTGTGGCGTACGGAACCGTCGTCACTCACCAGATGCTGGAAGAAGACGACGTCCACCGGCTGCTTCTCGGCGAAGAGCACCGCCGAGGCATCCAGGTCGATCTCGCGGGCGGTGAGCCGGGCGAGGAACCCCTTGCGCGCCGCGGCCTTCCAGCCCAGTCCCATCCGTACGACGGTCAGGGCGCCGCCGTCGGACTTGCTGAGGCTGATCTGCTGACCCTTGGTCAGGTTTACGGACATGTGCCGCCTCTTCGTTGGTTCGGATGGGCTTCGTACGCATGGACTTCGTACGGGTGATGCTGACAGGTTCAGACGGGCCGGGCAGGTCCGCCGCCCGTACCGTCACCCGGCCGCACGCCGGCACCGTCCACCGGCTGGGCCCGGATGACGCCGGGGGCTGTCCGCTGCGCTTGCGGGCCGGTGGCGGAGCCCTCGGACTTCATCGCCTTGGCCTCGCTCTTGAGGATGCGCGCCGCCTTGCCCGCGTTGCGGGCCAGGTCCGGGAGTTTCTTCGCGCCGATGACGATCAGGACGACGATCAGGAGTATGGCGAGTTCGCTGATTCCGAACACCGGGATCCGCTCTCTTGAAGTGGCCGTGAAGGACGAGACGCACGAGATGTACGAGACGCGCAGGACGCACGGGACGCACAGGACAGCTGCGGGGGCTGGGGCCGTACGGAACGAGGGCGCCGGAAGCGTGGGCCCGCACCCCGCGTCCGGCGCCCCGCGCCCTTCGGCTCGCTGCCCGCTACAACAGGTCAGACATTGACGCCGAAGTCCTTGGCGATACCGGCGAGCCCGCTCGCGTACCCCTGGCCGACGGCGCGGAACTTCCACTCGGCACCGTTGCGGTACAGCTCGCCGAAGACCATGGCGGTCTCGGTGGCGGCGTCCTCGGACAGGTCGTAGCGGGCGAGTTCGGCGCCACCCGCCTGGTTGACCACGCGGATGAAGGCGTTGCGCACCTGGCCGAAACTGTGGCCGCGGCTCTCGGCGTCATGGATCGACACCGGGAAGACGATCTTCGCCACATCGGCGGGTACGGCGGCCAGGTTGACCTTGATGACCTCGTCGTCGCCCTCACCCTCGCCGGTCAGGTTGTCGCCGGTGTGCTCGACCGAGCCGTCCGGGCTGGTGAGGTTGTTGAAGAAGACGAAGTGCTGGTCGGAGAGGACCTTCCCGGCCTCGTCGACGAGCAGGGCGCTGGCGTCGAGGTCGTAGTCGGTGCCGGTGGTCGTGCGGACGTCCCAGCCGAGACCGACCAGTACGGCCGTCAGCCCCGGGGCCTCCTTGGTGAGCGAGACGTTGCCGCCCTTGGCCAGGCTGACACCCATGTCGTACCCCTATCCCGCGTATGTGCCGTGCAAAGGAGCCGGGTCCGTTGCCCGGGTCCCGGTAACAGTCTCGAAATCTACAGGACTGTAGAAAACAGGGGGAGAGCTGTCGGCCGGTACGGGGCGCTTCCGGCCAGTACGATGAACCGCCCCGCAGCGGTGTGCGGGCCACGAGGCGGGAGGGAGACGGCATGACCGACCGGAACCAGGACGGTGCCGTCCGGCATCCCCGCCGCCGTGGCCAGGGAGAGCTGGAATCGCTGGTGCTGGCGGCGCTGCGACAGGCACCGGGCCCGGTGAACGCCGCCTGGGTGCAGGAACGGCTCACCGGCGACCTCGCGTACACCACCGTGATCACCATCCTCACGCGTCTGCACGCCAAGGGCGCGGTGGCCCGTGAGCGGACCGGCCGGTCCTTCGCCTGGACACCGGCCGCCGACGAGGCCGGGCTCGCGGCACTGCGGATGCGCAAGGTGCTGGACGGGGAGTCGGACCGCGAGGCGGTCCTGGCCAGTTTCGTCACCACCCTGTCCCCGGGGGACGAGGAGCTGCTGCGCGGCCTGCTCGCCGAGGCGGCCGACGACGCGGAAGACTGACCGACATGGGCGTGTTCGTCTTCCTGCCGCTCGTCCTGCCCCTGAGCGCGTGGCCCATCGCGCGCCTGGCCGAGCAGCATCTGCATCCGCGCGCCGCCACCCTGCTGCTGACGGCGGTCGCCGCAGTCCTCGCGGTGTGCAGCACGCTGTGTCTCGCGCTGCTGATGGTCGTCGGTACGGCGCAGCTGCCGGGCAACCCGTTGCCGGACGCCTGGTCGGATCCGGAGGTGCGCGAGGCACTGCCGTACGACGAGGTGGCGGGCAAGGTGGCCATCCCCGCCCTGATCGCCGTGCTCGCCTCGTGCGCGCGGACGGTGTGGCGGCACCATCGCGTACGGCGCCGGGCCGGCCAGGCACTGGCGTGGCTGCCCCCGAGGCCGGTGGTGGTGCTGCCGGACGAGACGCCGTACGCGTACGCGCTGCCGGGCGGACGGCGCGACCGGATCGTGGTGACGACCGGCATGCTGGCCGGTCTGAGCGCCCCGGAGCGCCGGGCCCTGTTCGCCCATGAGCGTGCCCATCTGTCCGGCCGGCACCACCGCTTCCTGCTGGCCGTGCAGATCGCCGCGCGGGCCAACCCGTTTCTGCGGCCGCTGCGCACCGCCGTGATCTACACGGCGGAACGGTGGGCGGACGAGGACGCGGCCGCGGCGGTCGGCAGCCGGCGCACCGTGGCCCGCGCGATCGGCAAGACGGCCTTGATCTCACGCGGCGCGCCCATCCCCACGCTCGCGGGTTTCGCGGCGGTCGGGCCGGTGCCGCGGCGGATGGCCGCCCTGCTCGGGCCGGCCCCCGCCGCACGCGTATGGCCCTCCGTGTTCACCACGGTGGGGCTGGCCGCCTGGGGAGCGGCGGCGGGCACGACCGTATCGGCGCTGTCCTCCGCGAATTCGGCCATCACGCTCTATCTCGTCCTGCACGCGGCGACACCGATGTAACCGGTGCGGGGCCGGAACAGACGGCTGTAACCGGTGCGGGGCCGGAACAGGCGGCGCGACGGCCATACAGGCCTCCCCAGCTACGGGGCCTGCGGCGTCCCGGCCCCTGGGCCTGCCGGCCCCGAACCCCCGGCCTCCCGGCTCTCCGGTGCCTACAGGTCGAACTCGTGCGGCGGCAGATCGAGCGCGAAGCACGCCTCGCGGACGATCGCCTGCTCGTCCTTGTCGAAGTCGCCGTCGGCGCCCCCGATGACGATGCCGATCTGGATGACGGCACGCGCCTCCGCAGGCTTCTTCTTCGCCTTGGCGATCTCCTGCATCACGCTGACCTTGCCGAAGGCGAAGTCGGCGGCGAGCTTGTTGAGGTTGTCGTCGAAGCGGCGCTGAAGGTCGTCCGCGGGGAAGTTCTGGAGCACTTCGTTGGACGCGATGAGCTGGGCGACGCGCTGCCGCTCGGACGGGTCGACGGAGCCGTCCGCGGCGGAGACGAGCGCGCACATCGCCATGCTGGCGTCCCGGAACGCGCCGCTCTTCAGGTCGTTCTTCTTCGCCATGAGCTGGGTCTGCATCGTCGACGCAGATTCCTTGAAACGGTCCCACAGGGCCATGAGAACTCCGTATGTGTAGGGCCGTCCGGACCGGACGGAGCGCCCGGACGACCGATTTTTCTACATTTACGTAGAAGCTATCAGGGGCGACGAAACGGCCTCAGCCCTCGTCGTCCTCTTCCTCGTCGCCTTCGAAGAAGTCGCCGACCTCGTCGACGACCTCCGCCGCGACCATTCCGCCGACGACGCCGACGGCGAGTCCGGCCGCCCCCGCCGCCACGACCGTGCCCATACCCGGTCCGGAGCGCCGGCCGTGCTCCTCGCCATGGTGACGCTCACCGTGCTGATGTCCGGCGTCGCCGAACCGGCCGCCCCGGTACGGATCCTGGTGCCCGTACGCCCCGTGGGAACCGTACGACTCCCGGTGCTCCACCAGCCTGCTCATCCAGGCATCGATCTCGGCGTTCCAGTCACGGTGACCGACATCCTGGTGGCTCACGGTGAACCGGGTGATCACGTCCTGTCCCTCGGTGAAGAGGCCACCGCGCTTGTCCGCCTCCAGGATCACCTCCATCCCGCCCGGGTGCGCGAGGAAGGTCACCTCGATCTCGTTGAGGGCGTGCGCGTAGCGCGCCGGGGGCGTGAGCTCGACCTCCTGGTAGAAGGGCAGCCGCTGGTCGGTACCGCGGATCCGCCCCAGCTCCAGATCGGCGGACCTGAAGCCGAAGCCGCTCTGCCCGAAGGCTTCGAGCACGGCCTCCTGCACCGGCAGCGGACGCACCGCGAGCGGGTCCAGGTCGCCCTTGTCCCTGGCCCCCGCCACCGACAGTTCGGTACGCACACCGAGGACGACCCCGAGCTGCTGGCCGTGGAGTTCGGTGACGGGTGTCTCCCACGGCAGCGTCATGCCGAAGGGAACGCTGCGCTCCTCCCCCGCGGCGAGGCGGAAGTTCCCGCCGACGGCGACGCGGTCGAAGACCACGACGCCCTCGTGCTCACCGTCCTCGTGCTCGGCCTCCACCCTGGCGACCAGCTCCAGGGTGATCCCCTCAATGGTGAAGTCGGCGTCGCCGCCCCTGAGATGGACCTGCCCGGCAAGGCTGCCGCCGGGCAGCACCGCGCCCGCGTCGAGAACCGTGTCCACCGTGGGCCCGCCCACACCGAGCGAGCCGAGCAGCCGTTTGAACACCATCGTGGCGTTCACTCCTTCTTTCTCTGCGTGCGGTTTCCCGCGCCGCCTACTTGGAGGCCGTGTCCAGGGCGGCCAGCGCCTGCGCCCAGCGCGCGTACTTCAGGTCGGCCAGATCGGCGACCGACGTGACGCCGAACGCCTCCTGAAGCAGCTCGCCGTCCCGGTCCGAGACCCCCCTCAGCGCGGACACGGGGGCGGCGAGGATCTCCGGCAGGCCCTTGTCCGCCCACGCCTTGTCCAGCACCTTGTCCAGGTCGATCGAAGCCATGACGGTCCTCCTACGGAGTGCGGATGGATGGTGCGCGCGACGGTTCCGGCACGGCGATCGGCCGACGACCGGCCTGCTCGCGCGCACGGCGAAGCAGGAAGTCCGAGCCGTCCCGGACTTCATCTACACGCCTGTAGAAGCATAGGGCCGCAAGGCGGCGGCCGAGACGGATTCCGGACACCCAAGGGCACTCAACTCACCCCCGGCGCACAGAGAACAGCCCCTCCCGGACACGCGGGAGGGGCTGTTCTCGTTTCGCCCGTGGCACGCGGGGCGGCACCGGAGTCACGCCGTGGTGGGCACCTTGGCCTTGCGCAGGGCCAGGAAGAGCGCCAGCACCCAACCCAGGAACGTCGCGCCGAAGAGCACGTTGATGACCAGGACCAACCACCGGTTCTCCGTCCGGCGGTTGAAGGCGATCAGGGACGGCAGCAGGTAGACCGCCGCTCCGAGAACGCCCAGAACCAGGGTCACCACTATGTCCATGAGTCTCCTTCGACAGATCGGACCGGCCAGCGTATCCGGCGGATGCGACCTCGACCGATCGGACGGACAGTCAATCGCCCCGGCCCGCAAGGGATCGGGTGCGCAGAGGACAGGGCGTGCGGTGGACCGCGTCGCCCCTGCGGACATCCCGGCCGGATGACGAACCGGCCGCGTCCGGGGTGATGAGCGGCTGCACACACGACACCTGGCCGTCGCCCAGCCCGGACCGAGTCGGTCACCCGGTCAGTCAGCGGGAGTCCGAGAGCAGCGCGTTGAGTTCCGGAAAGGCCACGCCTTCGGCGAGGGACCCGTATCCGCCGGAGCCGAAGAGATCCCGCGCGGCTCGACGGGCGGCACCGTAGGCGGCCTGTGCCACGCCCGATCCAAGACTGACACGAGCCACGCCGAGGGCACCGAGCTCACCGACAGCGGGGCTCCCGGGCCCGGCCATGACGTTCAGCGGTACGGAGATGTCCCTGGCCAGGGCCGCGACAACGTCGGCGTCGGCAACACCGGGCACGAAGATGCCGTCCGCACCGGCGTCGACGTACATGTGCGCCCGGGACAGGGTTTCCTCAAGGCGGGTGTCGGGAGCGCCGAGCCCGAGCAGGAAGGTGTCGATCCGCGCGTTGAGGAACAGGTCCACCCCCACCCCGTCGGCGGCCCGCCGGGCCGAGGCCAGCCGTTCGACGAGTTCGGCCGGGGAGCGGGTGCCGTCCTCGATATTGACGCCGACGGCACCCGCCGCGAGCACCCCGACGACGGTCTCGGCGACGCCGCCCGCGTCGTCGCCGTACCCGCCCTCGATATCGGCGGTGACCGGAACCGAGACGGCGGCGGCGATCCGGCCGATCAGCTCCAGCGCCCGGTCCCGGGCGAGGACGTCACCGTCCGGAGAACCCAGCGACCAGGCGACGCCGGCACTGGTCGTGGCGATCGCCGAGGCGCCTGCGTCCTCGATGACCCGGGCACTCGCGACATCCCAGGCATTGGCGAGCGCGAGAGGCGCGGCCGGGGTGTGCAGGGAGCGGAAGAGGCAGGCCTTGTCCGCCTGTGTACTGATCATGCACGCAGTCAAACACCGATTGCTGCCGGACTTCCGGCAGAAATCCGACACGGACGTCAGCCCACCCGCCGAATCCTGCACACCGACGCGCGAGGCCCGGCACCCTCTACGAGGATCCCCAAGATGGTGGGGCGGGTGGTGCAGCGGCCGCTCTCGTGGGCCCCTCCGCCTCGTTCATCACGGGGCAGTCCGTCCACGTCGACGGCGGCCGGCTGCTGCACTGAGACCATCAACAAGCAAGGAGAAAAAGGGAAATGATCGAACGAGTCCGTGCCGTCCTCGTCACCGCAGACGACACGATGCTGGTCATCCGCCGCACCAGGCCCGGCATCCCCGAATACTGGGTCCTGCCCGGCGGCGGCGTCGAACCCAGCGACGAGTCCCGGGAGGCCGCCCTCCACCGGGAGATCCACGAAGAGATCGCGGGGAAGGCCGACATCATCCGCCTCCTCCACACGATGGAGTCCGACGACGAGCGCCAGCTCTTCTACCTCGCCCGCATCACGACCTGGTCCTTCGACGACCGCACCGGACCCGAGTTCAGCGCCGAAGGCCGCGGCGAGTACGCGCTGGATGAGGTCCCGCTGACCATGGAGGGGCTCGACGGCATCGACCTCAAGCCCGAGGAGATCGCCCACGTCCTACGAGGGACCATCAGCGCCGGAAGCCTCGGAGCCGAGGCGTAGCTCTTTTCCCTCGCGTACTTCCGCACGCCACCGGGGCCGGCACCGAGATGAGCTACGACGGAGCGCCCCGCCCGGCCGAAACCGATCGGGGCGCCCCACCGCAGTTCAGAGGGTTGCCCCTCCCCTGCGCTCGGTAGGCCGTGTGGGACTCGAACCCACAACCAACGGATTAAAAGTCCGCTGCTCTGACCAATTGAGCTAACGGCCCCTGGCACATCACCCCCGAGCATAGCCCCCGGGAGCCCGGCAGCCGATCCGGTATCGGGTGCCGGGGGCTGTCGTCCCGGTCGGAGGGCGGTCAGGATGGGGTCACTGCGGGGATTCGTGGGGGATCGTGCGCCGGTGATCCGGGGCATCACCGCTGCCGGTGGTTCCGGAGACGCCGGGGCTGCCGGGGGTGGCAGGTGCGCCGGGGCTCTCGGGTGTGGCAGGGGCGTCGAGGCTGCCGGAAGTGGCAGGGGCGTCGGGGCTGCCACTGGTGGCAGCGGGCCCGGCGGTGCCGGCGGGTTTCAGGAACCAGTGCCTGGCCGAGGCCAGCCACCACGTCGCCGCGAAGCCGAGCACCACCAGGACCGCGATCGGGGCGTAGTTGAAGGTCTCCCAGGTGACCGGGGACACCTGGGGCAGCATGAACAGCACCGTGATGATCACGACCCAGGCCACCGCGACGATGCCGATCGGACGGGACCAGCGGCCGAGGTGCCAGGGGCCCCGGGCGAAGTCGTCGCCGCGCAGGAGGCGGAGCAGGGTGGGGATGACGTACGCGATGTAGAGGCCGATCACCGCGATGGAGGTGACGGCGGCGTACGCGGTGACGTTGATCAGGTACGGGAGGCCGAGGGCCAGGGCTCCCAGTGCGGCCAGCCAGACCGCCGCGACGGGGGTCCGGGTGCGCGGGCTGACCGTGTGCCAGACGCGGGAGAACGGGAGGGCGCCGTCGCGGGAGAAGGCGTAGATCATGCGGCTGTTCGCGGTGACCGAGGCCATGCCGCAGAAGAGCTGGGCCCCGATCACGACCAGCAGCAGGAGTTTGCCGGTGGTGGCGCCGAGGGCGTCCAGCAGGATCTGGGCGGGCGGGGCGCCGGTCGGGGACTTGAGGGCGCCCTCGTACGACTGGATGGCGAAGGTGAAGCCGAGCAGGAGGACGAACCCGGCGATCCAGGAGGTCCAGATGGACTGGACGATGCCGCGCGGCCCGGCCACGGCGGCGTCGTGCGTCTCCTCCGTCATGTGCGCCGAGGCGTCGTAGCCGGTGAAGGTGTACTGGGCCATCAGCAGGCCGATCATCACGACGTAGAAGCCGCTGCCCCACCCCGTGTTGTTGACGAACTCGGTGAACACGTACGACGCCGACCGGTGCGAGTCCGGTACGAAGGTCAGGGCGCCGACGATGACGGCCACACCGACGACGTGCCACCAGACGCTGACGCTGTTGAGGAACGCCACGATGCCGACGCCGAACGTGTTGAGGAGGCCGTGCAGCACGAGGATCGCGGCGAAGAGCAGGATCGTCCGGCCGGGCGTGACTTCGAAGCCGAACTGGAGGTTCAGATACGCCCCGAGGAAGGACGCCGCCCCGAAGTCGATCCCGGCGGTGACCGCGACCTGCCCGAGCACGTTGAACCAGCCCGTGAACCACGCCCAGGCCGCCGCCGAGCGCGGCGGGGCGAGGCGGTGGGCCCAGAAGTACAGGCCCGCGGAGGTCGGGTACGCCGAACAGATCTCCGCCATCGCCAGCCCGACGAACAGCGTCATCAGGCCGACCCCGACCCAGCCCCAGGTGATGACGGCGGGTCCGCCGGTGTTCATCCCGAACAGATACAGCGTCAGACAGCCGGAGAGCACCGAGATGATCGTGAACGAGACGGCGTAGTTGGAGAAGGCCGACATCCGGCGGGCCAGGACCTGGGTGTAGCCGAGTTCGGCCAGCCGCGCCTCGTCCGATCCGGGGGAAGGCGGCGATCCGGGGGAGGGCGGTCCGGACGGGGGCGGCGATCCGGGGGAAGGCGGTCCGGACGGGGGCGGCGACGCGGACGGTACGAGTGGTTCGGACGAGGCGGATGACGTGGACGGTCCCGGTGGTCCCGCCTGTGGCGCGGGTGAGTCGTTTGTCATGCCCCCAGCGATTCCCTCACCGGGGGCACGACATGCGTACCGCGTACCGCGGGCCCCGGGCCCTGCCCCGGCATGTCCCGGCCGGCCCCGCCCCTTCGGGGTGGACGGGACGGGGCCGGCCGAAGGCTCCGAACGCTGTCCTGCGATCCCTGGCGGACGAGCCTCTAGAACACGCCCTTGTACACCTGCCAGCCGGACGCGATCTGCGTCCGCCCGCCGAATGTCCCGTTGCCCTTGCCGTTGACGCGGAACAGCCGGCCGGACGTGTCCCTGGTGAGGAGGTCGGCCTTGCCGTCGCCGCTGATGTCCCCGACGCCGACGACCGCGTCGTACGAGGCACCCCAGTTCTTGGCGATCAGCACCCGGGAGCCGAACTGGCCCGAGGCCTTGCCGTAGTAGCGCCACACGTTCTTCGACTTGTCCGTGGCCAGCAGATCGCCGTGCCCGTCACCGTTCAGGTCGCCCACACCCACGATCCTGGTGTACGTCCACTTCGAGCGGATCTTGCGGCCCGGGGCCAGGGTCGCGTTGCTCCTCGCCGGGAACAGGTACACATCCCCGGTCGTCTTCTTCCAGCCCAGCAGATCGGCCCGCCCGTCGCCGGTCAGGTCACCGGGGGAGGTGAGCGTCCGGTACGCCTGGAATCCCGTGCCCAGCTTCGTGTACGGGGACTTCGGCGTCAGCGCCTTCCCGCAGCCGGGCCGATAGCCGCGCAGCGCGCCGTCCGGCATCCGTACCAGCACGTCGTTGCACCGGTCGTTGTCGAGATCGCCGAAGGGAACCGCGAGGGCGGACGCCGGCCAGCCCGAACCGCTGGTCTTCCCGGAGAACTTCCCCGCCCCGTCGCCGCGTTGCAGCGTGAACGAGCCCTTGGAGTTCAGTGTCAGCACGTCCGCGAAACCGTCGCCCGAGTGGTCGCGGAGCACCGCGGACCCGCCGGTCAGCCGGATCGCCCCGGTCGTCACCGCCGCGGCCCCCGCGCCGTCCGCCGGACGCGCGGTCAGGGTCCAGGTGTACGCCCCGTTGGGCAGCAGGCCGCCCGCCGCCGTACGGCCGTCCCAGGACGCGGCGAGGGAGTGGTCGGCCGCTCCGCCCGAGCGGGTGGCCACCGTACGGCCGGTCGCCCTGCTCCGGAGATCGAGGGTCCAGGACCCCACGGGCCTGGACAGCCACCACTGGCCGCGCCAGGCGACGGGAGTGGCGTCCGTCTCGGCCGTCGCCGTCACCACGCTGTACGGGGAGGTGAGCGGGGGGACCGGGGCCCCGGCGCGCAGCACCCGGATTCCGCTGTTTGCCCGGAAGGCGATGTCTCCGGTGCGGACGTCGAGCGAGGGCAGGCGTCCGGAACCGAGCGGATACCGCACGGCCGTGGCCCCCCGCACGTCGTACCGGGTGACCTGGCCGCCGTCCGCCACCAGTACGGCCCCCTGTCCCAGCCGGGCCTCACCGTACTGGGCGATCGGGTCGAGCGAGGTGTGCTGCCGGGTGCGCGTGTTGTACACCCCGGCGGCCTCGTGCAGGGCGCCGGGGACGTAGCACCGCCAGAACAGCCACTCCCCCACCGCCTGGATGCCGCTCACGTCGGTGCAGCCGCTGCCGACGGTCGCCGTCGTCAGTTTCGCCCCGGTGCGCACCTGCCGCGCCGTCAGCGTCAGCTTCCCCGCGACCGGCGGGGCGGACGTCCACAGAGTGTCGCCCCACAGGGCCGCGGGAGTGTCGGGCTCGTCGCGGACGACGGTGCCGTTGTCGATGTCGATGACCCGCAGCCTCTGCGGGGCGTTGTCCTTCGGCCTGCCCCTGACCAGGACGAGGTTTCCGGAGGCGCCCCGGACGAGGGCTCCGTCGATGCTGCCGCCCGGGGCGGCCACGAGGCCGGTCGGCCACTGCACGCCCGGGAAGGTCCCCTTGCCGTCCACCACGGAGAGCGCTCCGTGCCAGTCCGGTGTGGCGCTGACATGGACGAGACGCCCGTCGCCGGTGGCCACGAGTTCGGGGCAGTACGTTTGCATGCCGCCGCAGGTCTTCAGGCTGCCCTGGAGGCTTCCGCGGTCCGTACGGGGCCCATGGCCCGGGGCCGTGGAGGTGAGCCCGTACGTGTAGGCCGCCGTGCGCTCGTCCCCGTACTCGACCGAGGTGACCTGCCCGTCGTCCACCAGCAGGCGCTGGGTGGCCATCGGCACGGGGGCGATCGGGAGCGCCTTGGCCACGCGCACCTCACCGGAGGGCAGCGCCGTGATGGCCTGGAATCCGTAGTCCAGGGCGGATGCCCCGCCCATGACGACCATCCCGCCGTCCGGGCGCGTCACCAGCCGGTCCTTGACCGCGCGGGCCAGGAGTTCGCGCTCCGGCGAGCCGTCGAAGGGCGCCGCGGAGATACGCCACTGGGCGGCGTCCATCTTCTTGGGACCGTAGGCGGGATCGTGCCGGGCGACGATGAGCGAGTCGCCCACCGCGCCGAGGATCACCGCCGACCTCCCCGGCATCCTGACCACCTTGAACGAGTCGTCGAACTTCCCCGCCTCATAGAGGCGTACGCCGTTCTCCGGCCCATGGACCACCACGCGGTTCCCGGCGACCACGGGCGTCCCGGACGTGTCCTCGGGCAGGAGGGTCATATGTGCCGTGGCCAGGTCCACCCACCCGTATCTGTCCCGCTCCTCGCCGGGCACCCTGACAGCGCGCAGGAATCCCCGCGCCCCGGCCCGTTGCCCGCTGTCGATCTCCGCGCCGTCGGGCACTCCCGTCACCGGACGGTCCACGGTGGTGGTGCCGTCCGCGGTCAGCAGATGCAGCCCGGTCGCGGGCCCGCCGGGCCGGGACCCGACCTGGGTGACGACCGTCTCGCCGACCGTCATGACGTAGCGCTGGCCGGACGGGACGGTGACCCTCGTCTGGTCGGCGCCGGGCATGGCACGCAGCGAGACATCGCCGCCTCCGACGGCCGGCAGCGCCACCGTGTCCGAACCGCTGCCGAAGAACTCGACCGGGTCGACCTGCGGATCGTTGCCGCGCGCGTCGACCGGCCGGGTCCTCGATCCGTCGTACGTCGTCCACTCCAGCCGGCGTTCGCCCGGACCGGCGCTGAGGTGGAGGAAGCCCGTCGGCCCCGCGTTCATCACGCTGCTGACGCCCGGTGTCGTACGCATCTCCACCGGAATCGTGATGTCGGCGGGTGCGACGGCGGCGGGGACGGAGACGACGGCGCCGGCCGCACCGGCGTTCGGCGCCGCACCGGCCCCGGCCGCGAGCACCACCAGAGTCACCAGCGCCGTGCCGCCACGTGGATGTCGAACCACGAAAAGAGCCCCCTCTTCCGGAAGAAGTCAAGGGGGTGTGCGGCATCGCGCGGCCCGACACGGCGAACGCGGTGGACACGCCGGACGCGACGGACGCGACGAGAACGGCAGCCGCCGTGAACACCACGAGAACGATGAATCAGGCAACGATCGGCCGGTCGGCACGCCCGTCCGTGGACCGGAAGCCGCAGGCCCCCCGGCCCCGCCCCGCATGCGCGTGCCTGTCCGCACCCCCCAGACAAGTCGCCGGATATTAACAGCTGTTCCGCTTGTGTGGGAAAGGAAAAGAAAGCGGGCCCGTCCGTGAAGGACGGGCCCGCTTCAGCAGGTCGGCCGAGCTGCCGAGCCGCGGCTCAGCAGGTCAGCGATACGCGATCAGCCGTTGCGCTTCCAGCGCGGCTTGTCGTCGCGGCGGCCGAACGAACCGGTGTTGGTGCCGGTGTTGGCGCCACGGTGGTCATCACGGCGGCCGGTCGGACGGTCGCTGCCGCCGGAGCGGAAGCCGCCCGAGGGGCGGTCGTCGCGACGGTCACGGTTGAACGGACGGTCGCTGCCGCCGGAGCGGAAGCCACCGGACGGGCGGTCGTCACGGCGGTCACGGCTGAACGACGGACGGTCGTTGTCCCGACGCTCGAACGAACGACCACCACGGTCGCCACCACGGTCATCACGACGGTCGCTGCCACCGGAACGGAAGCCACCGGACGGGCGGTCGTCACGACGGTCACGGCTGAACGACGGACGGTCGTTGTCCCGACGCTCGAACGAACGACCACCACGGTCGCCACCACGGTCATCACGACGGTCGCTGCCACCGGAACGGAAGCCACCCGAGGGGCGGTCGTCACGACGGTCACGGCTGAACGACGGACGGTCGTTGTCCCGACGCTCGAACGAACGACCACCACGGTCGCCACCACGGTCATCACGACGGTCACCGCCACCGGAACGGAAGCCGCCCCGGTCGCCACCGCGGTCGTTGCCGCCGCGGTATCCACCGCGGTCGCCGCCGCGGTCGTCACGGCGGTTGTCGCGGCGCTCGTAGTTGCCGCGCTCGTCACGGCGCTCCTCGCGCACGACGGGCTGCTCCGGCACGGACACGGCGGCCTCGATCGCGGCCTCCGCCTCGGCGGTGACCTCGGCCACCGCCGCCTCCGGGTCGTCGCCCCGCTCGCGTGCGGCGCGGGCGACCAGGCGGTCGGCCTCCTCGCGCAGCTCACCGGCACGACGCTGGACGCGCTCCAGCTGCTTGGTCAGGTCGGCGACCTCGCGCTCGGCCTGCTTGGCGGCGTTGTTCGCGGAGTCGGCCTGGACCTCGGTCAGCGAGCGGGCGCCGGTAATCTCGGCGACCTCCGGCTCGAAGACGCCCGCGCCCTGGACGATGTGGCGCGAGGCGTCGACGCCCGCGTCCTCCATCAGGCGGAAGATCTGGCGGCGCTGGTGCGGAAGCGCCAGCGAGACGACGACACCGGACTTGCCGGCACGGGCGGTACGGCCCGAGCGGTGCAGGTAGTCCTTGTGGTCACCGGCCGGGTCCACGTTCAGGACCAGGTCGATGCCGTCGACGTGGATACCGCGGGCGGCGACGTCGGTGGCGACCAGGGCGTTGACGTAGCCCTTCTTGAAGTCCTCCAGAACGCGGGTACGGGCGCCCTGCGTCATACCGCCGTGCAGCGCGTCCGCCTTCACACCGGAGTCGATGAGCTGCTCGGCGATGCGGTCGGCACCCAGCTGGGTACGGACGAAGATGATCGTGCGGCCCTTGCGGGCGGCGATGGCGGCCGTGACCGGCGCCTTGTCCTTCGGCTTCACGACGAGGACGTGGTGCGACATGGTCGAGACGTTGCCCTGGGCGCTGTCGACCTCGTGGCTCACCGGGTTGGTCAGGTAGCGCTTGACCAGGGTGCCGATCTCGTTCTCCATGGTGGCGGAGAAGAGCATGCGCTGGCCGCCGCCGGGGATCTGGTCGAGCAGCTCGGTGACCTCGGGCAGGAAGCCCAGGTCGGACATCTGGTCGGCCTCGTCGAGGACGGCGACCTGGACGTTCTCCAGGGAGCAGGCGCCCCGGTTGATGATGTCGCGCAGCCGGCCCGGGGTGGCGACGAGGACGTCGACACCGCGCTCCAGCGCGTAGATCTGGTTGCCCATCGACGTACCGCCGCAGACGACCTTCATCTTCAGGCCGAGCACATCGCCGTACGGCTGGAGCGCGTCCGCGACCTGCATCGCGAGCTCACGGGTCGGGGTGAGGATGACGGCGCGGGGCTTCTTCTTCTCGGTGAAGCCGCCGGCCAGCGCGGCCAGGGTCGGCAGACCGAAGGAGAGGGTCTTGCCGGAGCCCGTACGGCCGCGGCCGAGGATGTCCTTGCCGGCCAGGGCGTCCGGGATGGTCGCCGCCTGGATCGGGAAGGGGGCGGTCACACCGTTCTGGGCGAGCTTGCGGACGATGCCCTCGGGCAGTCCGAGCGAGCCGAAGGTGACGGTCGGCTCGGCGTCGGCCTCGGCCTCGTCGTCGCCGGCCTGCACGTCGGAGGCGTCGGCGGATGCCTTGGCGTCGGCGACCTCGGCGGATGCCTCGGCCAGTGCCTCGGCCTCGACGACGTCCACGACGGTGACGGGGGTCGTGATCGTGACAGCGGTGGTGTCGGCGACGGGGGTGGTGTCGGCGACGGTCACCTCGGCCTGAGCCGCCTGGGATGCCTGCGAAGCCTGGGCCACTACGGCCTCGGCGAGCTCAGCGAGCTCGGCGTTGTCGACGCTCTCGGGCATGACGGTGTGGTCAGAACTGGAAATTGACATGCGAAATGCGAAACCTTCCGGAGTCTCGGCACGCGCCCGTAACTCCGTGATTCGCAATTTCGACCGCCTCAATGCGGTCCAGCCACGGCAAGGGAGAGTACGCGCCACACGGCGCTCTTCTGTGTCGGCGCCGGGCAATGGGATCAAACGATCTACCACCATACGCACCCTCACCCACATTGCGCAAACCACCCCCTCCCCCGGCCGCCCTACACCGGCCCCACCTGCGGTGATGCCTCCGGGGTCCGCAGCGACTCCGGGCGCACCGGTGCTCTCATCGCATCGGTCCGGAACTGTGCGGCGGGCGAGGCCGAGGGGGGTGGCGTGGGCGGTTCCGAGGGCTGCGGGGGCTCCGGATCGGGGTCGGGTCCGGGGCCGGGCTGCGAGGGGCCCGGCGGCTCCGGGGTGACCTGCGGCGGGGACTCCCCGGGCCCCGGTACGGAAGAGCTCGGCGCCGGCAGATGGCCGACCCGGGTGGGCAGCGGGCTGCCGGGGGCCGGGCGCGGACCCTGCGGCGCGCGCGAGGACGTGGCCCCCGAGGCGTCCGGGTCCGGCTCCCCCGGGACCTCCCGGTCGGAGTGCGTGTGGGCGAGGCGCCCGCCGGAGCCGGCCCGGCCGGAGTCCGGCACCGCGCCACCGCCCGGCCCGTCCTCCCCGCCCTTCTCGTCGGCGGACCGTGAGGGCCCCGGCCGCGCGGCGTCGTCGCCGACGCTCATACAGCCGGTGGACGCGGCGATCGTCAGCGCGGTGACAGTGGCCCAGCGGACAGGAGCGGACAGATGGCGCACGGGTGATACCTCCGGGGCGAGGAGACGGCGGAGTGGAGCAGCCGCGCGGAACGGCCGGAAGCGACGGCCGGACGGAACGACGCGGTGGGACCGCGAGGACGCACGACGACAGGGCCGCAAAAGGAGCGGCGCCGTGCCCAACTCCCCGACCCCCGCCGGAGACACGCCCGCGCCGTCACCCGCCCGGCCCGCAGCGCCTCCTGTCACACCCCGGGCCCGCCCGCCTCGCGCCCCGGCGCACGCCCTCCCCACACCCCGTCAGACGCCGAATCCACCCGCCAGCTCGGCACCCAGGAAAACCGCCCCCAGCCCCACCAGCAGGGACGCCAGCACGTTCGCGGCCGCCAGAAAGGCCCGGCCGCCCTCGGCCAGCCGCAGCGTCTCGTACGAGAAGGTCGAGTACGTCGTGAGCGCCCCGCACAGCCCCGTGCCCAGCAGGGCGTACGTATGTGCGGAGACCGCGGCCCCGGTCAGCACCCCGAGCAGCAGGCTGCCCGCCGCGTTGGCGGTGAACGTTCCCCACGGGAACACGTACGGCAGCCCCTCGCCGTGGCGCGCCCGCACCGCACGGTCCGTCAGATAGCGCAACGGCGCCCCGACAGCACCGCCGATCACCACCAGCAGCCAGTTCATCCGCGCCGCCCGCCTTCGGACCGCCCGCCTTCATGCCGCCCGACTTCGCGCCGCCCCAGCAGAGCCCGGGTCGCCGCGGCCGCGCCCCACACCGCGCCGAGCGCGCCCACGACCGTCGCCGCCGCGTAGGCCATGGCCCGCGGCACCTCCTGGCGCACCAGGAGCCCCGACACATCGGCCGCGTACGTCGAGAAGGTCGTGAACCCGCCGAGCACCCCCACCCCGAGGAACGGCCGCACCAGCGGACCGGTGGCCGCGCCCCGCTCGGAGACCAGCACCATCAGGACGCCGATCAGGGCGCAGCCGGTCACGTTGACGACGAGGACGGTCCACGGGAAGCCCCCGTCGGCGGCCGGCCAGAGCCGCAGGGCCGCGTACCGCGCCACGGCGCCCAGCGCCCCGCCCGCCGCGACGGCCCCGAGGACCCTCGCCTGCCCGGACGGGCCGGCGCCGTCGTCACCGCCTCCGCGGCCATCACCATCGCCATCGCCGTCCACCGCGCCGTCACCGCCGCTGATCGCGCCGTCGCCGACGGGCCGCCACCCGGAACGGGGACCGCTCACCCGTAGCCCAGCGCGTGCAGCCGCTCGTCGTCGATGCCGAAGTGGTGGGCGATCTCGTGGACCACGGTGATCTCGGTCTCCGCGACGACGTCCTCGTGGGACTCGCACATCCGCAGCGTCGGACCCCGGTAGATGGTGATCCGGTCCGGCAGCACTCCGGCGTACCACTCACCGCGGTCCGTGAGCGGGGTGCCCTCGTACAGCCCGAGCAGCTCGGGGTCGCCGGGGTCCGGTTCGTCCTCGACGAACACCGCGACGTTGTCCATCAGCCGCGTCAGCTCCGGCGGAATCCGGTCAAGAGCCTGGCTCACCAGCTCTTCGAACTGCTCCCGCGTCATCTCCAGCACCCCGCCATTGTCACGTATGACGGACCCGAACGGGGGAGTCCGCCGGGGTGGGCCCGCGGCCTGCGGCCATGCCCCCGCATGGCGGGCGCCGTATCGGGGCATACGGGTCCAATGGCCCGCGACCCGTTCCGTGCCGCAGTCGCCCGCACCCGGCACCGCCCCCGAACCGAGCGCCACCCCCGTACCTCCCTCCGCAGCGTCCTCCGCAGCCCCTTCCACACCCCCCTCCGCTCCCCCGGGGACCCCGCCGACCCGCTCGCCGGCGCTCCGAACCCGTACCTCCGCGCCCTGGGCCTGCTCACCGTCGTCGTCCTGGGTGCCTGGCTGGGACTCCTGATCGTCGGCAGCGTCCGCACCCCGGTCGGGCCCATGGACACGAACATGACCCTGCGCCCCTCCCTCGCCGGCGGCAGCAAGATCAACGTGGCCCCGCTCGGCGCCCTGGAGCTGAACTCGCACGTCGCCCCGCTCCGGCTGGACGTCGACGTCGACCGCCTCGACCCCGGGCGCTCCCAGACCCTGGTGGACCACCCCGAACAGTTCTCCGGCCTCCAGGACCAGGTCGCCAGGGACGTCGCCACCGGCACTCGCGAGCTGGCCGTGCGCTCCTGCGTGGCCGTCGTCTCCGGCGCCACCGCGCTCGGCCTCGCCGTCTACCGCCGCCCCCGCCGCGCCCTGGCCGCCGGAGGGCTCGCGCTGACACTCCTGGCCGCGTCCGCCGTCAGCGCGTACGCCACCTGGAACCCGAAGTCCGTCCTGGAGCCGCAGTTCTCCGGACTGCTGTCCAGCGCCCCCTCGGTCGTCGGCGACGCCCGCTCGATCGTCACCGAATTCGATGTCTACCAGCGGGAACTGGCCCGGCTCGTCACCAATGTCACCAAGCTCTACGACGCCACGTCCACGCTCCCCGTCTACCGCCCGGACCCCGGCACCATCCGCGTCCTGCACGTCTCCGACATCCACCTGAACCCCGCGGCCTGGCACATCATCGGCTCCCTCGTCGAGCAGTACGAGATCGGCGTGATCATCGACTCCGGCGACACCATGGACCACGGCAGCGCCGCCGAGAACGGCTTCCTGGACCCGGTCCGCGACCTCGGCGCGCCCTATGTCTGGGTCCGCGGCAACCACGACTCCACGGTCACCCAGGACTATCTGAAGGGCTTCGAGAACGTGCGTGTCCTGGACGAGGGCAGCGCGGTGAGCGTCGCCGGGCTGCGGATCTCCGGCACCGGCGATCCGCAGTTCACCCCGGACCGCTCCCTCCCCGCCGAGGGCCGGGCGGCCGAACGGGCGGCGGGCGTCCGGCTCGCCGCGGCCATCCGCGCCCAGAAGCGGGCCGGCACCCCGGTGGACATCGCGGTCGCCCACGACCCGAACGCCGCCCGGGAGACCGACGGCACGGTCCCGCTGGTGCTCGCCGGGCATGTGCACCACCGGGTGAACGAACTCCTGAAGCTCGGTACGCGGCTGAAGGTCGAGGGCTCCACGGGCGGCGGCGGGCTCCGCGCGGTGCAGAACGAGAAGCCCGAGAAGGTGCGCGCCTCGGTGCTCTATATGGACCGGGCCACCCGCCGGCTGCAGGCCTGGGACGAGATCACCCTGGGCGGTCTGGGCCTGACGACGGCCGAGGTCAGCCGCCATCTTCCACAGGAGAACCTGGAGAACGGGGGACCCTCGCCGACGCCCGTCGCGACCTCCCGGTAAACCGTTTTGGCGATAGCTCCCCGCATCCCATATGCTTCTCACGTCCCCGACGCGCTGCAAAGCGAACAGGTGGGCCAATTAGCCCTCATCGTCTAGTGGCCCAGGACGCCGCCCTTTCAAGGCGGTAGCACGGGTTCGAATCCCGTTGGGGGCACGCTTTACCGTGTGCGAGACTCGTCTCGCACATTGCTTGGTCCTGTGGAGCAGTTTGGAGTGCTCGCCACCCTGTCAAGGTGGAGGCCGCGGGTTCAAATCCCGTCAGGACCGCTGCAGCCCTTGTGCGCTGCGTGGCTGGGTAGCTCAGTTGGTACGAGCGATCGCCTGAAAAGCGATAGGTCGCCGGTTCGATCCCGGCCCCAGCCACCACCCGAAGGCCCCGTCCACCGGACGGGGCCTTCGCCGTGTCAGGCGCCTTCCTTCTGCTCCGGCGTACCGGTGGTGCCGCCGTTCCGCCGCCGCCAGGCCCGTACGCCCAGCACCAGCAGCACCACAGCCACCACGGACCCCAGCAGCACACCATCGGGCACCCGCTCGCCGAGACGCTGCGCCCACTGCTCGACCGCGAACGAGTCGTCCACGTTCAGCAGACCGGGCAGCGCGGTCGTCCCGTCGTAGATCAGGAACAGCGCGCCGAGGCCGATGAAGAACAGCCCGGAGAGCAGCGACGTGGTGTGCAGCTCGAAGCGGCCGAGCCGGAAGGTACGGCCGCGCAGCCAGGCGCGGCGGCCGAGGTCGAAGCGCTCCCAGAGCAGCGCCAGCACGAAGAGCGGTACGGCCATGCCCAGGGCGTAGACCGCGAGCAGCAGCCCCCCGTAGACCGGGCTGCCGCTGACGGCCGCCACGGTGAGGACGCTGCCGAGGATCGGACCCGCGCAGAATCCGGCCAGGCCGTAGACCGCGCCCAGGGCGTAGACCGAGAACGCGGTGGTGGGGCGGATCCGGCCGCTGAGGGCCGCGATCCGCCGCGAGGCGAAGCCCAGCCCGACGATCTGGGCGACGCCGAGCGCGATGATCAGCCAGCCCGCGCCCATGACCAGGGCGTCGCGGTGGCTGTAGAAGAGCCGTCCCGCGTACGAACCGGCGGCGCCGAGCGGGACGAGGGTGGTGGCCAGACCGGCGTAGAAGATGCCGGTACGGGCCAGCAGGCGCGAGGTGGAGTCGATGGAGTACGCGAAGAAGGCCGGGAGCAGCAGAGCGCTGCACGGGCTGACCAGTGCGAGCAGCCCGCCGAGGAAGGCCGCGAAGTAGCCGATGTCCGCCGTCACTTCGCGGAGTTCCCCGCGTTGCCGGTGCCGGCGCTCTTCGCCTGCTCCGCCGCCTCCTCGATGGCCTGGGTGAAGGCCTCCATCGGCTGGGCTCCGGCGATCGGGCGGCCGTTGATCAGGAACGAGGGGGTGGAGGTGGCGCCGATGCTGTACGCCTGCTCCTGGTCCTTGCCGACCGCGGCGCGCGCCGCGGACCCGTCCAGGTCGGTCATGAACCGGTCGATGTCCTTCACCCCGGCCTGCTGGGCGAGCGCCTTGATCCGGTCCTTGCCGAAGCCCTTCTCCTTGGCTCCTTCGGCGTAGGCGGCCTGGTGGAACTGCCAGAAGCGGTCCTGCTGTCCGGCGGCCCAGGCGGCGCGGGCGGCGGCCTCGGACTCCTCGCCGAAGATCGGGAAGTTGCGCCACTCGATGCGCAGGGTGCCGTTGTCGACGTACTTCTTCACCAGTTCGGGCTCGGTGTCGCGGGCGAACTTCCCGCAGTAGCCGCATTTGAAGTCGGCGTACTCGATGAGCACGACCGGGGCGTCCGCGCGGCCCTGGGCCAGCTTGTCGCCCGCGTCGCGGCGGGCCAGCTTCGCCAGCTCGGGGTAGACGCCCTCCGCCGGGTCGGTGGACACCTCGGCGGCCGGTGCCGAGGCGGAAGCGCCGGAGCCGGAGTCGGGGGTGGTGGCGCGGTACGAGACGAAGCCGAGGAGCCCGGCGGCGATGACGACGACGGCGCCGTACATCAGTGGCTTCCTGGCGGACGAGGAAGAGCGCGAGGAGGACGAGGAGGAGGTGGAGCGGGTGCGGTGGGGCGTGGGCATGCGGCACTCCGTGCTGATGGTGCGGAAGAAAAGGGCAGGGTGGGGCGGGGCAGCGGGCTGCTACACCCTCAGCACGGAGAGTTCGACGGGGGTGGGCGTGGCGGGTGCGGGGACGCACAGCCGTATCCGTACGAGCGCGCGGGCCGGCTCCTGGCCGATGGCCGCGGGCAGGCCCCACTGGACGAGGCCGGGCGCCTGGTCGTTCGGCGCGCGGGCGCGGACCGGGGCGGCGGGTTCGGTGCCGTCGTGGCTCCGCTTCTTGCCACAGCCCGGGATGCCGGAGCCGCCGCGGTCCTCACCGGCGAGGACCGCGGTGTCACCGGCGGCAGCGGAGACGTCGGGCACGGCGGTGGAGCCATCGACGCCGGCATCGGCATCGGCGCCGGCATCGGAGACCGCTGCCGCCACCCCCACCGGGACGGCCACCGCCGGGACGGCCACCGCCGTGTCCCGGGCGGCCGGGACCGCCGTCGCCGCCGGTCCGCAGAACAGCCCCAGGACCACCGCGAGCACCGCCGTCAGGCAGCACCACTGCGTACGGGACACGGGGACGGCCTTTCCTGGAGAATCCTGCGGGGCACGCGTTCAGTTGCCCGAAATGGTACGTGCCGTGACCGCCACCGCTCCCGCGGTCACCGGGAAGGTGACGCAGTCCGCGCGAAATGGGTTCGCCACTCCTCGGGCCCGGGTGAGATCCTGGGACCCGTATGTCTACTTCCTTTGCCGATCTCCAGTCCCAGCTCGGCCGGCTCTCGCTCCGTGACGCGCACCGGCTCGGCCGTCGCCTCGAAGGTGCCCGCCGGATCCGCAAGCCCGAGGCCCGACAGTCCGTGCTGGACGAGATCGCGGCCGAGTCGGGGAAGGCGGCCGAGCGGCTCGCCGGGCGCGCCGCTCGGATGCCCGCCCTGTCGTACCCGGAACAGCTTCCGGTCAGCCAGAAGAAGGACGAGATCCTTGAGGCGATACGCGACCACCAGGTCGTGATCGTCGCCGGGGAGACCGGCTCCGGGAAGACCACACAGATCCCCAAGATCTGTATGGAGCTGGGGCGCGGCGTCCGGGGCATGATCGGGCACACCCAGCCGCGCCGGATCGCGGCGCGCACGGTCGCGGAGCGGGTCGCCGAGGAGCTGAACACCCCGCTCGGCGAGACCGTCGGCTGGAAGGTCCGCTTCACCGACCAGGTGAACCCGGACTCGACCTTCGTGAAGCTGATGACGGACGGCATCCTGCTGGCCGAGATCCAGACGGACCGCGAGCTGCTCGCGTACGACACGATCATCATCGACGAGGCCCACGAGCGGTCGCTGAACATCGACTTCCTGCTCGGCTATCTGGCCCGGCTGCTGCCCAGGCGCCCGGACCTGAAGGTCGTCATCACCTCCGCGACCATCGACCCCGAGCGCTTCGCCCGGCACTTCGGCGAGGCGCCGATCGTCGAGGTCAGCGGGCGTACGTATCCGGTCGAGGTGCGCTACCGTCCGCTCCTCGAAGAGGACAGCGCGGATCCCGACCGGGACCAGATCACCGCGATCTGCGACGCCGTCGACGAACTCCACGGGGAAGGGCCCGGCGATGTCCTGGTCTTCCTCTCCGGCGAGCGGGAGATCCGCGACACGGCGGACGCGCTGAACAAGCGCAACCTCAGGCACACCGAGGTGCTCCCCCTGTACGCGCGGCTCTCGCACGCCGAGCAGCACCGCGTGTTCCAGCGCCACACCGGCCGCAGGATCGTTCTCGCGACGAACGTCGCCGAGACCTCGCTGACCGTCCCCGGCATCAAGTACGTGATCGACCCGGGCAACGCCCGTATCTCCCGGTACAGCCACCGCACCAAGGTCCAGCGGCTCCCGATCGAGCGGATCTCCCAGGCCAGCGCGAATCAGCGCAAGGGCCGTTGCGGCCGTACGTCGGACGGCATCTGCATCCGGCTGTACTCCGAGGACGACTTCGTGACCCGGCCGGAGTTCACGGACCCCGAGATCCTCCGGACGAATCTGGCCTCCGTCATCCTCCAGATGACCGCGGCGGGCCTCGGCGAGATCGAGAAGTTCCCCTTCATCGACCCGCCGGACCACCGCAACATCCGCGACGGCATCCAGCTGCTCCAGGAGCTCGGCGCGCTGGATCCCGCCGAGAAGGACGCCTCGAAGCGGCTCACACCGCTGGGACGCAAGCTCTCCCAGCTGCCCGTCGACCCGCGGCTTGCCCGCATGGTCATCGAGGCCGACCGCAACGGCTGCGCCCGCGAGGTCATGGTGATCGCCGCCGCGCTCTCCATCCAGGACCCGCGCGAGCGGCCCTCGGAGAAGCAGACGCAGGCCGATCAGCAGCACGCCCGGTTCAAGGACGAGACCTCCGACTTCCTGGCGTTCCTGAATCTGTGGCGCTACATCCGCGAGCAGCAGAAGGAGCGCGGCTCCTCCAGCTTCCGCCGGATGTGCAAGCAGGAGTACCTGAACTTCCTGCGCATCCGCGAGTGGCAGGACATCTACGCCCAGCTGCGTACGGTGGCCAAGCAGATGGGCATCACCGTCGAGGAGCCCAAGGCCGACGAGGGCGTCCCCGAGCAGGCGGTGCACACCTCGCTGCTGGCCGGGCTGCTGTCGCACATCGGGCTGAAGGACACCGAGAAGAACGAGTACCTGGGCGCGCGCAGCGCCAAGTTCGCGATCTTCCCCGGTTCGGCGCTGTTCAAGAAGCAGCCCCGGTTCGTGATGTCCGCCGAGCTGGTCGAGACGTCCCGGCTCTGGGCGCGGGTCAACGCCCGGGTCGAGCCGGAGTGGATCGAGCCGGTCGCCCAGCATCTGCTGAAGCGCACCTACAGCGAGCCGCACTGGGAGAAGGACCAGGCGGCGGTGATGGCGTACGAGCGGGTCACGCTCTACGGGGTGCCGATCATCGCCCAGCGCAAGATCAATTTCGGCCGTATCGACCAGGAGGCCTCGCGCGACCTCTTCATCCGCAACGCCCTGGTCGAGGGCGACTGGCGCACGCACCACCAGTTCTTCCATGACAATCGCAAACTCCTCGGCGAGGTCGAGGAGTTGGAGCACCGTGCCCGGCGCCGCGACATCCTGGTGGACGACGAGACGCTGTTCGACTTCTACGACCAGCGGATTCCCGAGCACATCGTCTCGGGAGCGCACTTCGACTCGTGGTGGAAGCACAAGCGCCGTGACGAGCCGGACGCGCTGGACTTCGAGCGCTCGATGCTCATCAACGAGAAGGCCGGGGCCGTCACCAAGGACGACTACCCGGACTCCTGGCGGCAGGGGAAGCTCAAATTCCGGGTGACGTACCAGTTCGAGCCCGGTGCGGACGCCGACGGTGTGACCGTCCATGTCCCGCTCCAGGTCCTCAACCAGGTCACCTCCGAGGGCTTCGACTGGCAGATCCCGGGGCTGCGCGAGGACGTGGTCACCGAGCTGATCCGCTCACTGCCCAAGCCGATCCGCCGCCACTACGTCCCCGCACCGGACTACGCGGCCAAGTTCCTGGACCGCGCCGTGCCCCTCCAGGAGCCGCTGCCGTTCACGCTGGCCCGTGAGCTCCAGCGGATGGTCGGGGTCCCGGTCACGGCCGACGACTTCGACCTGACCCGTGTCCCGGACCACTTGAAGATCACGTTCCGGATCGTCGACGAACGGCGGCGCAAGGTCGCCGAGGACAAGGACCTGGAGGCACTGAAGCTCCAGCTGCGCCCCAAGGCCCGCCAGGCGCTCTCCAAGGCCGCCGCGGCGACCGCGGGCCCCTCGGGCGAGTCCATCGAGCGCTCCGGCCTCACGGACTGGACGATCGGCACCCTGAACCGTGTCTTCGAGACCCGGCGGGCCGGCCAGCCGGTCAAGGCGTACCCGGCGCTGACCGACCAGGGCGACAGCGTCGCCGTACGGCTCTTCGACACCGAGGCCGAGCAGCAGCAGGCGATGTGGCGCGGTACCCGGAAGCTGATCCTGCTGAACATTCCGGTGAACCCCGCCAAGTTCGCCTCGGACCGGCTGACCAACCAGCAGAAGCTGGCCCTGTCCCGCAATCCGCACGGCTCCGTCCAGGCGCTCTTCGAGGACTGCGCGACCGCCGCCGCCGACCGGCTGATCGCCGCCCACGGCGGTCCGGCCTGGGACGAGCAGTCGTTCCGGAAGCTGTTCGACAAGGTCCGCGCCGACCTGGTGGACCTGACCGTCCGCACCATCGACCAGGTGCAGCAGATCCTGGCGGCCTGGCAGGCCTGCGAGCGCCGTCTGAAGTCCACCAACAGCCTGACGCTGGTCAACAACGTCACGGATGTACGGGACCAGCTGGCCCGGCTCATGCCGCCCGGCTTCGTCACCGCGACCGGGCTGCGCAGGCTGCCCGACCTCATGCGCTACCTGGTCGCCGTGGACCGCCGGCTCCAGCAGATGCCGACGGCCGTCCAGCGCGACACCACGCGCATGGAGAAGGTCCACGAGATGGCGGACGAGTACGCCTGGCTGCTCGAACAGCTGCCGCAGGGCAGGCCCGTTCCGCAGGAGGTGCTGGACATCCGCTGGATGATCGAGGAGCTGCGGGTCAGCTACTTCGCACACGCGCTGGGCACGGCCTACCCGGTCTCGGACAAGCGGATCGTGAA
Source organism: Streptomyces sp. NBC_00654 (assembly GCF_026341775.1). Lineage (NCBI taxonomy): Bacteria > Bacillati > Actinomycetota > Actinomycetes > Kitasatosporales > Streptomycetaceae > Streptomyces > Streptomyces sp. NBC_00654. The sequence goes on from NZ_JAPEOB010000003.1 coordinate 1,202,721, forward strand.
GGCGATCGACGCGGCGGCCCCGTGACCGGGGGCGCGCTCCGGGCCGGGCCGCGGGCCCGGCTCCGGGCCGCCCCGGCGGCGTAACGGAGTCACCACCAGGAGTGAAGTCGACCTGGACCTCCCACCTCCTGTACAGTCTGGTTTCGCAGCCAGCCGCGAGGCAGGCAGCGAAAACCTGGTCCTGTGGAGCAGTTTGGAGTGCTCGCCACCCTGTCAAGGTGGAGGCCGCGGGTTCAAATCCCGTCAGGACCGCAGTAGACGAAAGCCCGGATCCCCTGGATCCGGGCTTTCGTTCGTCTTGACGGCGGCATCTGCCACGGGTACCCCGTAGAGCAGGGCCGCTCCTGTTTCCCCGGCGAGGAGCGGCGGGCCCACCGGGAGGTGGCTCGTATGTCCGCGTCCACGGCACGGCACGAGACCCGCGCGCTACTGCGGGCCCATCTGGCCGCCGCCTCCGACTTCCGCCACCTCACCCGGCACTGTCCGGTCTGCCACCGCCTGCTGCGGCTCGCCATGGAGCCTCCAGAGGCCCCTGAGGCCCCTCGTGTGCCCCAGAAGGCCCCGGAGGGGCCCGAGCCCCCGGAGGGCCGGGAGAGACCCTCCGGGGCGCCGGACACGGCCGAGGACGAAAGTCCTGCCCCGACATGACCATCGGCCGGGTGGTTTCGCCTCCCGGCAGTGGCAGGCTCGTAGTTGGCAAGCTTCAGGCAGTGTGACGGGAGTCACGGCAGTAGTTTTCAGAAGGGGTGACTTTACGCCCTTCCTACAACTGGCGAATTTAATATGTGCAATTGCACCTACGCGCCAGTACTACCGGACCGTTCCGTCCGGAGCTGTCCCCGAGCGTCCGGGACGCTCACCCACACTCCCCCGCAGACCCGCCCACAGCCAGCCGAACCGAACCGACCGCGCGGTTCTGCACGGGCCGTCGGGGCCGCCCGGAGGCCGGGCACGGGCGCGGGTGTGAGCGTGGGCGCGGTGTGGGCGCGGGTGTGAGTGCGGACACAAAAAGATCGCGCTGGACCCGGCGGAGTCCAGCGCGATCAAAACGACGCAGCCCTCTGACGAAGGCATGACGCCCGTTGGGGCGGGCGTCCGTCGTGTGGAGCTATGGGTGGGCGGCTGAGGTTTGGGGGACCTGGCAGCAGCCCGGTTGTGGTGCGGCGTGACAGGGGTGTGTCAGGCCTCGCTGCGCTGCTGCGGAATACCCGCAAGCAGTGCGCGGACCTCTGCCTCGCGGTACCGGCGATGCCCACCGAGCGTGCGGATGGACGTGAGCTTGCCAGCCTTGGCCCAACGGGTGACCGTCTTCGGGTCCACGCGGAACATCGTGGCAACCTCAGCCGGGGTCAGCAGCGGCTCGGCATCAGGGGTGCGAGCGGTCATGAGCGGCCTCCTCGGGAGAACCGAACATTCTCGGTTCTTTCCTCTAAATTCTGCACCTTGACCCGCGTTGCCCGAAATGGCGGACGCGGGCCGAGTCGGTTATAGGACGAACGGCTTGTCCTCGGCACTACAACTACACCATCCGTCCAGCCGCTTCGGCCAAACCGATGGAATTGCCCTCCCAGGTGTTCATCAGCGACGGAAGCCGATGGACCATGCCATAGCGGACAGTCACACCACCGTGACGATCAGTCACAGAGCGATCAGGAGTCACCAGACCCCCCATAGCGTGCAATGCTGAGCATTCCGCCCTTAGTTGGACGGATGGAGCCCTCCCCGGACTCCTTGTCCTATTTTGGCACGAGGAGTAGGGATGGGCGCAAGGGCCCCGTTAGTGCTATCCGTCACGCTTGAGGCAAAGGCCCGGTTCGGGACGTAGGTCCCAGACCGTGAGGAGTAGTCTTCCGCCTCAGCCATCCCACGTGTCACACGGGACGCAGGTTCACACCCCGTCAGTTCCCGCGGAATCCCGGCTGTTCCTCCCGGCATCTCGCCTCAGCGCCGCCCCGGCACCTCGTCACCTCCTCCCGGCCGGATTCGCCCCGAAGGGAGGATGCCCCGTTTCACTCAGGTTGATTCCGCTGTGCGCCTTTTCACGTCAATTGGTGAACTGGCGGTCCCGTACCGCCCGCCAGCGCTCCGCGAGCCGGGCGTACGCCACGCTCGCCCCGTCGTTGTCACCGTCCCGCAGCGCGGCCAGCCCCTCGGTCACATCCGCGGCCGACCGGTCCGCCGCGAGATGCTCCGCCGGCAGCGCGTGCACCAGGCCGCCGTAGTCGAGCTCGACGAGCGCGCGCGGATGGAACTCCTCCAGCCAGCGGCCCACATCCACCAGCCCCTCGGCCAGCGGCCCGTCGTCGACGCTCTCGCGCAGCGTCCTCAGTGCCCGCGCCAGCCTGCGCCGGGCCTGCACCATCGGGGTCCGGTACCGCAGCACGGGCGGCCCGCCGTCACCGCCACCGCCCTCCCCGTCACCCTCCCCGTCGCCGCCGCCGTCCGCGGCCGTGTACGCCCGGTACTCCCGCTCCTCGTCGGCGAAGAGCACGAACCAGCGCACCGGAACGTGCCACACCGTGGTCCGGATCCACGGGCGCGCATCCGGATTCCGCTTCTGCCAGCGCTCGTGATCCGCGCTCGCCTGCCCCCGGACCACCGGCGGCAGCACCGCGTCGAGCACAGTGGCCGGAAACAGTCCCCCCAGTTCCTCCAGCGCCAGCCACCCGCGCAGCCGCGTACGCCAGGGACAGACGCACACCACCCCGTCCAGCTCCGCCACGAACGCGTCGCCGCTCTCGTGCACGGGCACCCCGACCGGAGGGGTGGGCACCAAGTCGGCCAGCGAACGACGCAGTTCGTCCTGGTACGTCGGCAGGGAGGGACGCTGTGCGTAACGGGCCCAGTGGCTTCGTTCGGGCTCCGGGAACGCGGCGAGCGGCTCGTACACCCGTAGGTAGGACGTGTAAGGGACGAACACTGAAGACACCACCGACATGCAGCGAATCGTGTCACGCCCGTACTCCCCCGGGGGGTGATCCTCCACACCGGCGCCGATCTACGGCTCCGTAGGACTTACGCTCTTGCCCGTACCGGCCGTGCCGGCCGGTACAGGGCCCTCCCCACCTGCAGGAGGGCTTCCGCCGCTTCGTACTTGGGAGTCACCACAGTGACCGATGTGACCGACGGCGTCCTGCACACCCTGTTCCACTCGGATCAGGGAGGTCACGAGCAAGTCGTGATCTGCCAGGACCGTGCCAGCGGCCTCAAGGCCGTCATCGCCATCCACTCCACCGCCCTGGGCCCGGCCCTCGGCGGCACCCGCTTCTATCCGTACGCCTCCGAGGAGGCAGCCGTCGCCGACGCGCTGAACCTCTCGCGCGGTATGTCGTACAAGAACGCCATGGCCGGACTCGACCACGGTGGCGGCAAGGCCGTCATCATCGGCGATCCGGAACAGATCAAGTCGGACGAACTCCTCCTGGCCTACGGCCGTTTCGTGGCCTCGCTCGGCGGGCGCTACGTCACCGCCTGCGACGTCGGCACCTATGTCGCCGACATGGACGTCGTCGCCCGGGAGTGCCGCTGGACCACCGGCCGTTCCCCCGAGAACGGCGGCGCCGGCGACTCCTCCGTCCTCACCGCCTTCGGCGTCTTCCAGGGCATGCGGGCCTCGGCCCAGCACCTGTGGGGCGACCCGACGCTGCGCGGCCGCAAGGTCGGCGTCGCGGGTGTCGGCAAGGTGGGCCACTACCTCGTCGAGCACCTGCTCCAGGACGGTGCGGAGGTCATCGTCACGGATGTCCGCGAGGAGTCCGTGCGCCGGATCACCGACCCCCACCCCGAGGTCGCCGTCGCGGCGGACACCGACGCGCTGATCCGTACCGAGGGCCTCGACATCTACGCCCCGTGCGCGCTCGGCGGTGCCCTCGACGACGACACCGTCCCGGTACTCACCGCGAAGGTGGTGTGCGGCGCCGCCAACAACCAGCTCGCCCACCCGGGCGTCGAGAAGGACCTGGCCGACCGCTCGATCCTGTACGCCCCCGACTACGTGGTCAACGCCGGTGGCGTGATCCAGGTCGCCGACGAGCTGCACGGCTTCGACTTCGACCGGTGCAAGGCGAAGGCGTCGAAGATCTTCGACACCACACTGGCCATATTCGCACGTGCGAAGGTCGATGGAATTCCGCCGGCCGCGGCGGCCGACCGCATCGCCGAGCAGAGGATGGCCGAAGCCCGCCGTCACTGACCGGTCACGGGCCGTTCAGAAGCCCGTCACACGGGCATGCGGGTCCCTCACACGGACCGGGCAGGGCTGAGCCGCCGACCGGCGAGACAAGACTCACGCCGGTCGGCGGGTCGCCCGCCAAGAAGAGGTTAAAATCGCAGTTGACCAGGGAGGACAGGGCTCCTCGCTGACCCTGCACCGGGGCGCATGACACGGGCGGCGTACCGTATGGCCACGGAAGCAGGTACCGTTAAAGCTCTACGGGCGCGGTCTCTCTACTGAGAGTCCGTCCTGAAACATGAACGCGTGTCAAGACTCTGGGGCCGTCGAGCCCCGTCACCGAGGGGGTCGAGCCATGGGGCGCGGCCGGGCAAAGGCCAAGCAGACAAAGGTCGCCCGCCAGCTGAAGTACAGCAGCGGCGGGACTGACCTGTCGCGTCTGGCCAATGAGCTGGGCGCATCGCCTTCGAGTCAACCACCGAACGCTGAGCCGTTCGAGGACGACGACGAGGAAGATGACCCGTACGCACAGTACGCGGATCTGTACAACGACGACGATGACGAGGACGAGGACGACCAGTCCGGTCCGTCGTCACAGCGCCGCGGCGCTTGACCTCGCGCTGACACAACAACCCGGTCCGGGCCTGCCCCGGACCGGGTTCTGTGCTGTCCCGGTCCGGGAACGGAGCGTGAGCGCCCGGCCGCCGGACGGAGCGGGTGATCACGCCCGTCCGGCGTTCGGGGGCAGCCCCTGCCCGGAGGCGGAGCCTGCCGGGAGCACCGGGTTCCAGGGCGTGTGTCGAAAGTCCCGCCTGGCCCTTCGGGCGGACGGCGCTACTTTCGACACACGCCCTAGCTCGCGTAGCTGCCGGTCAGCTCGGCGCCCGTGGTGTGCGCACCGCGGTCGGTGATCTCACCGGCGACCCAGGACTCGACCCCGCGGTCGGCCAGCGTCGTCAGTGCGGCGTCCACCGAATCGGCGGGCACGACCGCGATCATGCCGACGCCCATGTTGAGCGTCTTCTCCAGCTCCAGCTGCTCGACCTGACCGGTCCGGCCGACGACCTCGAAGACCGCGCCGGGCGTCCAGGTGGAACGGTCCACCGTGGCGTGCAGGCCGTCCGGGATGACCCGGGCCAGGTTGTTGGCCAGGCCACCGCCGGTGACATGGCTGAAGCCGTGCACCTCGGTCGTACGGGTGAGGGCCAGGCAGTCCAGCGAGTAGATCCTGGTGGGCTCCAGGAGCTCCTCGCCGAGGGTGCGGCCGAACTCCTCGACCTGGCGGTCCAGCGCCCAGCCGGCCCGGTCGAAGACGACGTGGCGGACCAGCGAATACCCGTTGGAGTGAAGACCGGAGGACGCCATCGCGATGACCGCGTCACCCTTACGGATACGGTCCGGGCCGAGCAGGCGGTCGGCCTCGACCACGCCCGTACCGGCGCCGGCGACATCGAAGTCGTCGGGGCCCAGCAGGCCCGGGTGCTCGGCGGTCTCGCCGCCGACGAGGGCGCAGCCCGCCAGGACACAGCCTTCGGCGATGCCCTTCACGATGGCCGCGACACGCTCGGGATGCACCTTGCCGACACAGATGTAGTCGGTCATGAAGAGCGGCTCGGCACCGCAGACGACGAGGTCGTCGACGACCATCCCGACGAGGTCGTGGCCGATGGTGTCGTACACACCCATCCGGCGCGCCAGGTCGACCTTCGTACCGACGCCGTCCGTGGCGGAGGCGAGGAGCGGGCGCTCGTAGCGCTTGAGCGCCGAGGCGTCGAAGAGGCCGGCGAAACCGCCCAGGCCGCCGAGGCCAGCGACCTCGGCGCGCTGCGTCTTCTTCACCCACTCCTTCATCAGCTCGACGGCGCGGTCACCGGCTTCGATGTCGACGCCCGCTGCCGCGTAGGAAGCACCTGTTGTCTCAGACATTGCCTGGGATCTTTCGTGTGGAGATACGGGGCTGGTGGGAAGGCTGCCGGCCGGTCCGGGTCACGGACGGCGCAGCGCGTCGGCCGCGGCGGTCGCCGCGGGGCCGGCCGCCAGCTCGGTCTCCAGCAGCTGCTTGCCGAGCAGCTCCGGGTCCGGCAGCTCCATCGGGTACTCACCGTCGAAGCAGGCGCGGCACAGGTTCGGCTTGGCGATCGTGGTCGCCTCGACCATCGCGTCGAGCGAGATGTACGAGAGGGAGTCGGCACCCATCGAGGTGGCGATCTCGTCGACCGACATGCCGTTGGCGATCAGCTCGGCGCGGGTCGCGAAGTCGATGCCGAAGAAGCAGGGCCACTTCACCGGCGGCGAGGAGATCCGGATGTGGATCTCGGCGGCACCGGCCTCACGGAGCATCCGGACCAGGGCGCGCTGGGTGTTGCCGCGGACGATCGAGTCGTCGACGACCACCAGGCGCTTGCCCTTGATGACTTCCTTGAGCGGGTTCAGCTTGAGGCGGATGCCCAGCTGGCGGATGGTCTGGGACGGCTGGATGAAGGTCCGGCCGACGTAGGCGTTCTTGACCAGTCCGGCGCCGAACGGGATGCCGCTGGCTTCCGCGTAACCGATGGCCGCGGGCGTGCCGGATTCCGGCGTCGCTATGACCAGATCCGCCTCGACGGGGGCCTCGGCAGCCAGCTTCCGGCCCATCTCGACCCGGGAGAGGTAGACGTTCCGCCCGGCGATGTCGGTGTCGGGGCGGGCCAGGTAGACGTACTCGAAGACACAGCCCTTGGGCTTCGCTTCCGCGAAGCGCGAGGTGCGCAGGCCGTTCTCGTCGATGGCGACGAGCTCACCCGGCTCGATCTCGCGCACGAAGCTGGCGCCGCAGATATCGAGGGCGGCGGACTCGGAGGCCACCACCCAGCCACGCTCCAGTCGGCCGAGGACCAGCGGGCGGATGCCCTGCGGGTCGCGGGCCGCGTACAGCGTGTGCTCGTCCATGAAGACGAGCGAGAAGGCGCCACGGACCTCGGGAAGCACCTTCGCGGCGGCTTCCTCAACGGTGAGCGGCTTGTCGTCGTCATCGGTCTGGCCGGCGAGCAGCGCGGTCACCAGGTCGGTGTCGTTGGTCGCGGCGACCTGGGTGGCGCGGCCGTCCTTGCGCGGAAGGTCGGCGACCATCCCGGCGAGCTGGGCCGTATTGACCAGGTTGCCGTTGTGGCCCAGGGCGATCGAGCCGTGCGCGGTGGCACGGAACGTCGGCTGCGCGTTCTCCCACACCGAGGCACCGGTGGTGGAGTAGCGGGCATGACCGACCGCGATATGGCCCTGGAGAGATCCCAGAGACGTTTCGTCGAAGACCTGCGAGACCAGTCCCATGTCCTTGAAGACCAGGATCTGGGACCCGTTGCTCACTGCGATGCCCGCGGACTCCTGTCCACGGTGCTGCAGGGCATACAGTCCGAAATAGGTGAGCTTGGCGACCTCTTCACCCGGAGCCCAGACACCGAAGACGCCACAAGCGTCCTGGGGGCCTTTCTCTCCGGGGAGCAGGTCGTGGTTGAGTCGTCCATCACCACGGGGCACAACACCGAGTGTAGGCGAGGTCGACCACTGGTCCGAATTCGGGACCGGTCCGCAAAGAGCCGCCGGAGCACCGGGAACACCCCGGGAGGCGGTCGGGCGCAGGCGTTTCGGGGGGCTTCGCGCGATCACGCGGAGTGATCATCGAGCCGTGTCCGGAAAGCGCCCGGAGACACCGGGCACGGGCGTCACCCCGAAAAAAAGCCGGTTACCGGCCAGTTCCGGCCATCGGCCGCGGCTGGCCGGAGTGCGCCAGGTCGTGGCGCTGGGTGAACCGGCGCCGACGGCGCACCGACCACCGGTCGAACGCTCGTTTCGTGGTGAGCCTCACACGCGGGGTGGGGATGCGGTGGTGATGCGAGGTGGGGTGTCCGCGGTGCGGGGCGGGCGTCCGGAGTGCGAGACCGGCGTTGACACGCGCATGTCCGCTTGGCGGGCTCCTGGGCCATGCAGCCCCTCGGTGACCGTTCGGTCACGCTCGTGGAGCGCCGCCACGTCGGTCTGGGACGTGTGTCGAGCGCCATCTGTCGCTGCTCCTGAACCCTCACGCACCCCGCCGCCGGCTCACCCCGGGCGTCGGTGCCGCACGCCTGCACGCCTGCACGTATGGCACGTATGCGCGTATGCGCGTATGCGCGTGCTCGCTGACGTGAGCACCGGGCGGGCGCCGATCAGCTGTTCCGGCTGACGCACGATCCCCGGGAGCAGGCCGACCGCTCGTCCGCCGAGCCGGAGCTGCTGGCCGGGCTGCGGGCGTCCTGGGAGAAGACGGACGCGGGCCTGCTGTCGTACCCGACGGGTTCCTGAGTCATCTGCCGTCCCCGCCGCCGGCCGGTCCTCGGCCGTGGACCCCGCCCTGGTCCCCGGCCCTGGACCCGGCCCCTTCAGCCCCGCCTCTTCCCCTTCAGCCCCAGCTCTTCCCCGTCAGCCCTGGCTCTTGCCCGGCTCCGGAGCCACGGCCGAGGCGCCGAGGCCCTTGCCTCCGGGGGCGGTGAGGGACAGGACCTGGTCCTTGATCGTGTACGTCGTTCCCCCGGCCAGGACCGCGAGGACGGACCGCTCCACCTCCATGGCATCTCCCGCGCACATCCTGCGGGTCGTGGCGAGCGGACCGAAGGTGATCGCCGAGCCCTTCACGGTCGCCTTGCCGTGGAACGTGTTGCAGCCGAGGCTGCCCTCCACGGTGCCGTCCTCGCCGAAGGTGAGGTGCGGCGCCCTGCCGGGCGGCAGGTCGGCGGGCAGGGCGGTGGTGTTCCGGCCGCTGACCAGGGTGGTCACCGTCCACTTGGTGCCGGTGACGGGCGGCTCCGTCCGTACGGTGCCGCTTCCGTCGCCGGAGCCGGAGCCGCCCGAAGCGGAGCCGGAACCGTTGCCCGATCCGGGTGCGGTCTGCGTACCGCAGGCCGTGAGGGCGAAGAGAGCCAGAACGCTGACTGCCATACGTTGTGTGCGCATGGCCATGTGACGGAACGAGTGGCCGATCCGGTTCCCCTCAGCCCATCAGCGGCAGCAGCGGCCCGAGATCCGCCCGCTCACCACTGGCGCTGACCTGGGCCTCGTCCAGTGCCTCCGCCCACGCGACCCGGCCGGTGGCGAGCCGGATCCAGGTGAGCGGAGCGGTCTCCACGACATTGGGCGGCGTACCGCGCGTGTGCTTGGGGCCGCCGATGCACTGGACGACCGCGAAGGGCGGGACGCGCACCTCGACCGAGCCGCCGGGCGCCTTGTCCGCGAGGGCGTCGGCCAGCAGCCGGGTGCAGGCCGCGAGCGCCTGCCGGTCGTACGGGATGGCGAGCCCGGCCGCCTCGTTCAGGTCGTCCGTGTGCACGATCAGTTCGACGGCGCGGGTGACCAGGAAGTCCCCGAGGCGCATGGTCCCGAGCCGGGTCGGCAGCAGCCGGTCCCCCGCGTCGGCCGGCACCGTCGCCGCGAACCGCTCGGCCGTCTCCTCGTACAGCGCGTCGAGGTCGGGGCGGCCCACGGCGAGCGCCAGGGTGTCGTCGGTGATCCGTCCGGCCGCCCCGGCGGTGGAGAACGGCCACTGGAGCAGCGCGAGTTCCGGCTTGGGGCCGGACGGCTCGGGCAGCTCCAGGCTCCCGGTGACGCGGGAGAGCACCATCGCGATGTGGGCGGCGAGATCCCGCACCGTCCAGTCCCCGAGCCGGGTCGGCAGGGCGAGCTGTTCGGGCGTCAACGTGGCCACGGCTTCCCGGACATGGGCGAACTGGGCGAGGACCGCGGTGCGCGTCCTGGCGTGGTCGTAGCTGCGCAGACGCTTCTTGGCCGGTGGCATACCGCCGAGACTAACGGGCGCCACCGACACCGGGGCCCGGGTGTCAGGAGGGATCCGGCCTCATCGGGATGGCGGCGGAAGGGGACGGCGAAGAGGAGGAGCGGGAGGGGGAGGGGGAGGAAGGCGAAGGAGCGACGGACTCCCCCGCGGTGAACGCCTCACCATTGGACGGGACGCCGATGCCCCGCCAGGTGAACGGAATTCCGCGGGCCACATCCAGATCCGGATCGTCCATCAGCTGGAAATGCACATGCGGTTCGGTGGAGTTTCCGGAATTGCCGCAGCGGGCGAGTTGCTGCCCGGCCCGTACGGTGTCCCCCGCCTTCACCTGGAGCGACCCGCGCCGGACATGCGCGTACAGGGCGAATACACCCTCGCCGAGGTCCAGAACGACATGATTGCCGACGATTTTGCCGGCGCCGTACATGTCCCGGAACGGGGCCTCGAACAGCATCAGGTAGATGAGGCCGAGGCCGGAGTTCCGGCTCAGATGGTCACGCTGACCGTGGCTCGCGTGGACGACGGTCGCGTCGGCCACCGCGAGCAGCGGGGCGCCGAAGGCCGGGAAGTCACGGTTGCGGCGGGCTATCGGCCACACCCAGCGGAACGGCGGCCGAGCGGACGCGCCCGCTCCCCGGGACGCGTCGGCCGCTCCCCGGGACGCGTCGGCCGCTCCCCCGGGCATGTCGGCCTCTTCAGCGGACTCGTCGGCCTCTCCTCCGGGCTCGGCGACGATGTCGATCGCGTACGCCTGTCCGTACACATGGGTGCCGTGGCTGGGCACCTTGTCCGCCGGGCTGTTGACCGCGACCCAGCGCCCGGCCACCGGCGGGCCGACCTCCACGGCCGGGCGGCGGTGCGGCTCGCGGGCCCGGGACACGGCGCCGGTGCGGCTCAGGAGGAGAGCGATCGCGATCGCCGCGGCCGCGGGCACGAAGGTCAGCCAGAACGGATACAGATGGCCGGCGAACACCCCCGCCACAGCCATGGCGACGAAGGCGATCCAGCACACACGGTGCAGCACCATCAGCGTCTTGCGGACGGACATGTCTTCCCCCAGTTGGTCAGGTGTGCGATGTCGTGGGGCGCCGCCGGCTCAGGGCCGGGACGCCGTCAGCACCACCAGCAGCGGCACCACCCGGACGCCCGGCACCTCGTACCGCCCGCGTCCCGTCGTGTGCAGCCAGCCCGCGCCGGTCAGCTGGCGCAGATGGTGGTAGATCTGGCCGGTCGTACCGACCTCGTCGAGCGCGGCCAGCTCGGCGGCCGTGCGCCGGCCTCCGAGGATCTCGCGGAGCAGCCGCAGCCGCACCGGATGGCCGAGAGCGGCGAACGACTCGGCGCTCTCGGTCCAGTCGGCGTCCATGAGGCTCCCGGTGAGCGCGCCGTACTGCCATTCGTACGTCTCGCCGGCCGGCAGCCTGACCGCCCCGGTGTAGAGCACACCGCCGCTGTCGGCCGCGCCCCCGGCATCGGTGAGCTGCGCCTTGAGCCCTTCCAGCGCCCAGAAGTCACCGTCCCCGAGGCGCGGTGCCTCGCGGTCCGCGCCCTCCAGCGCGGTGAGCCGCCGTTCCAGCTCGGCGACGCGTTCCTCAAGCCCCATGACTCAACCTTACGTAATTACGTAATCTCACACAACAGGAAAGGCCGAAGCCCCCGTCCGGACGACGACCGGGCGGGGGCTTCGGGCAGAGACAGCGGGCGGCTCAGGCGAGCAGCGCCGGGATGGTCTCCTCGTGCGCCGTACGCAGCTCGCTCAGCGGGATGCTGAACTCGCCCTGGACCTCGATCTCCTCGCCGTCCACGACACCGATGCGGGCGACGGGCAGACCGCGCGCCCCGCACATGTCGTTGAAGCGGAGCTCCTCGCTGCGCGGAACCGCGACGACCGCGCGCCCCGCCGACTCGGAGAAGAGGAAGGTGAACGCGTCCAGACCGTCCGGCACGACCAGCCGGGCACCCTTCCCGCCGCGGAGGCAGGACTCGGTGACCGCCTGGATCAGACCGCCGTCCGACAGGTCGTGCGCCGCGTCGACCATGCCGTCGCGGGAGGCCGAGATGAGGATCTCGCCGAGCAGCTTCTCGCGGCCCAGGTCCACCTTGGGCGGCATGCCGCCCAGGTGCTGGTGGATGACCTCGGACCAGGCCGAGCCGCCGAACTCCTCGTGCGTGTCACCCAGCAGGTAGAGGAGCTGGCCCTCTTCCGCGAAGGCGACCGGCGTACGCCGCGTGACATCGTCGATCACACCGAGCACGGCCACGACCGGCGTCGGGTGGATCGCCGTCTCACCGGTCTGGTTGTACAGCGACACATTGCCGCCGGTGACCGGGGTGCCCAGCTCCAGGCAGCCGTCCGCGAGACCGCGGGTGGCCTCGGCGAACTGCCACATGACGTCCGGGTCCTCGGGTGAACCGAAGTTCAGGCAGTCCGAGATCGCGAGCGGCTTGGCACCGGAGGCGGCGACGTTGCGGTACGACTCCGCCAGCGCGAGCTGCGCACCGGTGTACGGGTCGAGCTTCGCGTAGCGGCCGTTGCCGTCGGTGGCCATGGCCACGCCCAGGTTCGACTCCGCGTCGATCCGGACCATGCCGGCGTCCTCGGGCATCGCGAGCACGGTGTTGCCCTGCACGAAGCGGTCGTACTGGTCGGTGATCCACGCCTTGGAGGCCTGGTTCGGGGAGGCGACCAGCCGCAGGACCTGCTCGCGCAGCTCGGCGCCGTTCGCCGGGCGGGCCAGCCGGCCGGCGTCGTCCGCCTGGAGGGCGTCCTGCCAGGACGGGCGGGCGAACGGGCGGTGGTACGTCGGGCCCTCGTGGGCGACGGACCGCGGCGGAACGTCCACGATCTGCTCGCCGTGCCAGAAGATCTCCAGCTGGGAGCCCTCGGTCACCTCACCGATGACGGTGGCGATGACGTCCCACTTCTCGCAGATCTCCATGAACCGCGCGACGTGCTGCGGCTCGACGATCGCGCACATGCGCTCCTGCGACTCGCTCATGAGGATTTCCTCGGGCGAGAGGGAGGAGTCGCGCAGCGGCACGGTGTCCAGCTCGACGCGCATACCGCCGGAACCGGCACTCGCGAGCTCGCTCGTGGCGCAGGACAGACCGGCACCGCCGAGGTCCTGGATGCCCGCGACGAGCTTCTCCTTGAAGATCTCCAGGGTGCACTCGATCAGGAGCTTCTCCTGGAACGGGTCACCGACCTGGACAGCCGGGCGCTTGGCCGGGCCGGTCGACTCGAAGGTCTCCGAGGCCAGCACCGAGACGCCGCCGATGCCGTCGCCGCCGGTGCGGGCACCGTAGAGGATCACCTTGTTGCCGGGGCCCGAGGCCTTGGCCAGGTGGATGTCCTCGTGCTTCATCACACCGATGCAGCCGGCGTTGACGAGCGGGTTGCCCTGGTAACAGGCGTCGAAGACGACCTCGCCGCCGATGTTCGGCAGACCCAGGCAGTTGCCGTACCCGCCGATGCCCGCGACGACGCCCGGCAGGACGCGCTTGGTGTCGGGGTGGTCGGCCGCGCCGAAGCGCAGCGGGTCGACGACCGCGACCGGACGGGCACCCATGGCGAGGATGTCGCGGACGATGCCGCCGACGCCGGTGGCCGCGCCCTGGTAGGGCTCGATGTACGAGGGGTGGTTGTGCGACTCGACCTTGAAGGTGACCGCGTAACCCTGCCCGACGTCGACCACACCGGCGTTCTCGCCGATGCCGACGAGCATGGCGTCGTTGGCGGGGACCTTCTCACCGAACTGCTTGAGGTGGACCTTGCTGCTCTTGTACGAGCAGTGCTCGGACCACATCACGGAGTACATGGCGAGCTCGGCACCGGTGGGACGGCGGCCCAGGATCTCGCGGATCCGGGCGTACTCGTCCTCCTTGAGGCCGAGCTCCTTCCAGGGCTGCTCGGTGTCCGGGGTCTCGGCCGCGTGCTTGACCGTATCCAGGCTCATGCGTTGACCAGCTTCTTGATGATCGAGGTGAAGAAACCGAGGCCGTCGGTGCGACCGGTTCCGATCAGCGGCTCGACGGCGTGCTCCGGGTGCGGCATCAGGCCGACGACATTGCCCGCGGCGTTGGTGATCCCCGCGATGTCGCGCAGCGAGCCGTTGGGGTTGCCGTCCAGGTAACGGAAGGCGACGCGGCCCTCGGCCTCCAGCTCGTCGAGCGTGTGCTCGTCGGCGGTGTACCGGCCGTCCATGTTCTTCAGCGGTACGGAGATCTCCTGGCCCGCGGAGTAGTCCGAGGTCCAGGCGGTCTCCGCGTTCTCCACCCGCAGCTTCTGGTCGCGGCAGATGAAGTGGAGGTGGTTGTTGCGCAGCATCGCGCCGGGCAGCAGGTGCGCCTCGGTCAGGATCTGGAAACCGTTGCAGATGCCGAGGACCGGCATCCCCGCCCGCGCCTGCTCGATGATCGGCTCCATCACCGGCGAGAAGCGGGAGATGGCTCCGGCGCGCAGGTAGTCCCCGTAGGAGAAACCGCCGGCCAGGACCACCGCGTCGACCTGGTGGAGGTCCTGGTCGCGGTGCCACAGCGATACGGGCTCCGCGCCCGCGAGCCGTACCGCCCGCAGGGCGTCCTGGTCGTCGAGCGTGCCGGGAAAGGTGACGACGCCGATGCGAGCGGTCACTTGGACTCCTCGACCTTCACGACGAAGTCCTCGATGACGGTGTTGGCGAGGAAGGTCTCGGCCATCTCGTGAATACGGGCCAGAGCGGCCTCGTCGACCGGCCCCTCGACCTCCAGCTCGAAACGCTTTCCCTGACGAACGTCCGCGATTCCCTCGAAGCCGAGACGGGGCAGTGCACGCTGCACCGCCTGTCCCTGCGGGTCGAGGATCTCCGGCTTGAGCATGACGTCGACTACGACGCGTGCCACTGGCACTCCCGGTGGTGTGGTGCGGCTGTTTCTCCGGGGGGTTCCCCAGACCCCCGCGGGTCCCCTCAGCGTACCTGGCCGAAAATTCTACGCGAGTAGATATCATGCGACGCAGATCACGCGGAGATATCGGCGAGGAGGACGTCCGGGGAAAGTCCTGGAAAAAATCACGTCCGGATTGCATGCTGACACGCGGATGTAATTGGCAGGGCTTCACAATGCGGCACCAACCGCTGTACAAATGATTACCGGGGAAAACAGCATTGCCCCGGAACACTGGAACACCGGAAGAGTCGACGTCAGTCGATCCACATCCGTATCCACATCCGCCTAACAGCCGGAAGGCCGGCATCCGCGCATACCAGTCGCGAGGTTGCCGTAGGAAAGGACCGATATCCGTGGCTCAGCGCGTAGTGGTTACGCTCTCCGACGACATCGACGGGGGAACAGCGGCGGAAACGGTCAGCTTCGCCCTGGACGGGAAGTCGTACGAGATCGACCTGAATACCGTCAACGCAAAGAAACTGCGCAAGACCCTCGCGCCGTACGTGGCGGCCGGCCGCAAGCAGACGCATGCCGGCAGGAGCGGCAGGAAGCCGACGTCGTACCGCCACACGGCACTCGCCCCCGACCCGGCGGCCGTCCGCGCCTGGGCCCGCTCGCACCGGATGGAGGTGCCGGCCCGCGGCCGGATCCCCAAGAAGGTCTACGAGGCGTTCCACGCCGCCGGTTGAGCCCGGGGCGAGGCGTCGCGTAAGCCCGGGGCAGGGCGCCGCGCCGCCCTGCCGGACCGTCCCTCCGCCGGTGAGCGCACCGGCGGGGCGACGGCGAGGCATCGCGGGTGGGCCACCGGGGCCGCTGGGATCCGGGCGGAGCGGCGGCCGACGAGGGGCCGAGGAGACGCGCGAGGAGACACCCAGAGCGACGCCGGGCGGATGCCGGGGAGATGGCCGGGGTGATGCCCGTCGGACCGTCAGTTGGCGGACACCCGGGGGAGAACCCCCGCGAATCCCCTTCCGGAGCCCGTCCCGACGCCCGCTCGGGACCCTCGTCGGCCGCCCGCCCCGACCCCTTCCCGCGACACCCGCGGGAAGCCGACTTGCGCGACACCCCTGCAGGTCGGCTAGAGTCTGGAGCACGCCGAGGGGCAAGGCCGAAAAGCCGAATCCCACGCAGCGTGCGGGTGTAGTTCAGTAGTAGAACATCCCCCTTCCAGGGGGAAGGCGCAGTGTGCAATTCCTGTCACCCGCTCTGCATCACCTTGTCCGACCGGTTCGCTGGATCGGGTAGAGTGGTGAGCGCTCCACCGGTGAAAGCCGAGTGGCAGCAATGCGGACGTAGCTCAGTTGGTAGAGCGCAACCTTGCCAAGGTTGAGGTCGCCAGTTCGAACCTGGTCGTCCGCTCTTGATCAAAGGCCCCGATCGATACCGATCGGGGCCTTTGTCGTATCTCGGATCCCCACGACCCGATCCCCGCAGCCGATCCCCGCTCGCCGTTCTCCGCTCGCCGTTCTCTGTTCTCCGTTCTCCGCTCGCTGTTCTCCGTTCTCCGTTCTCCGTCGGTCGGGCACCCATGACGTTTGTCATGAGCAGTGATGACAGCGCGCACTGCTCCCGGTCCCGATCCGGCGAGAGTCTGACGTCATGACCAGCGACGACAATCACAGCGAACGCAGCCGTGGCCACGGGCAGGGACAGGGACAGGGACAGGGACCGAGGCAGACGCAGGCACGGGGACAAGAACCGGCACAGGGACAGGACGCCGTGATCGAGGCGGTCGATGTCCGGCGCAGCTACGCGGGCGGCTTCGAGGCCGTGTCCGGGATCTCCTTCTCGGTGGCCCGCGGCGAGCTGTTCGCCCTGCTCGGGACGAACGGTGCGGGCAAGACCTCCACCGTCGAGCTTCTGGAGGGCCTGGCCGGCCCCGACAGCGGCACCGTACGGGTGCTCGGCCACGACCCGTACCGCGAACGTGCCGCCGTCCGCCCGCGGACCGGGGTGATGCTCCAGGAGGGCGGCTTCCCGTCCGATCTGACGGTCGCCGAGACCGTACGGATGTGGTCGGCCTGCACCAGCGGCGCCCGGCCCGGGGCCGAGGTCCTGGAGCTCGTGGGTCTGTCCGCGCGGACCGGGGTACGGGTCAAGCAGCTGTCCGGCGGCGAGCGGCGCCGCCTCGACCTGGCGCTGGCCCTGACCTCCCGGCCCGAGGTGCTCTTCCTGGACGAGCCGACGACCGGGCTCGACGCCGAGGGGCGGCGCGACACCTGGAACCTGGTCCGGGCGCTGCGCGACAACGGCACGACCGTGCTGCTGACCACACACCACCTGGAGGAGGCCGAGGCGCTCGCCGACCGGCTGGCCATCATGCACCAGGGGCGGATCGTGACCACGGGGACGACCGCCGAGGTCACGGCCCGGCAGCCGGCCCGCATCCGGTTCGAGCTGCCCGACGACGTACCGGCCTCCCGGCTCCCGCTCCCGCTGCGGGCGGCGGCCGACGGCCGGCGGATCGAGATCCGTACCCCGGCGCTCCAGGAATCCCTGCACGAACTCCTGCACTGGGCACGGGAGTCGGAGGTCCGGCTGATCGGGCTCGATGCCCGCTCCGGGTCGCTCGAAGAGGCCTTCCTCGACATCGCGAAGACCCAGCACGCACAGGCCACGCACCCCGCGGACACACAGCCGGACGGCGCGCACACAGGGAAGAGCAAGGTGACGGCATGACCGCGACCTCCACCTCCACCTCCGCTGGGCGGCTGAGCGCGCTCGGGCGGGCGGAACTGACCCTTCTCGCGCGCAACCGGACGGCCGTCTTCATCGCGCTGCTCATGCCGCTCCTGATGATCTTCGCGATCAAGTCCTCGCTCGACCGGATCGACCTCGGCGGCACCGGACTGACGGTCGCCGGGGCGGCCCTGACCGGCGGCATCGGCATGGTGCTGCTCCAGGTCATCTACCTGAACCTCGTCTCCGCGTACGTGGCCCGGCGCGAGGAACTCGTCCTGAAGCGGCTGCGCACGGGCGAGGTCTCCGACCCGGAGATCCTGACCGGGACCGCCCTGCCGGCCGTGCTCCTGACCCTCGTCCAGTGCGTACTGATCGTCGTGATCGGCACGTTCGCCTTCGACCTCCGGTCGCCGGGGCGGCCGGACCTGCTCGTCGCCGGGCTCCTGGTGGGGTCCGTCCTGCTGTCCGCGCTGGCGGCGGCGACCGCGACTCTGACCCGTACGGTGCAGACCTCGCAGCTCACCACGCTGCCGCTGTTCTTCGTCTCGATGCTGGGCTCCGGTGTCTTCATCCCGCTGGACGTCTTCCCGGACCGGGTCGCCTCGGTGTGCGAGCTGCTGCCGCTGACCGGGGTGATGACCCTCGTACGGGCCGGCTGGCTCGGCGGGGCCGAGGACGGTGACCTGCTCAGGGCGGCGGTGACGGCGCTGGCCTGGACCGTGTTCGCGGTGTTTGCTGTGAAGCGGTGGTTCCGCTGGGACCCCCGTCGCTGAAAGGGAGGGCTGTGCCGTGTGGCTGAGGGCGAGGATGCGGGGCTGGCAGAGCCGCAGCGGCTTCGACAAGATCGATCTCTACACGCGCGGCACCCTGTACTCGCTGGTGTGGCTGACGGCCGTCTCCCAGTCCCTGCTGATGGTGACCCGTCCGGTGCGGGCCTCCGACGCACCCGTCGTACTGATCGTCGGGACGTTGCTGACCGCGCTCGCCCAAGGGTTCTGCGGGACCCGGCTGACCGCCCGCGCAGTCGACCAGTACCTGGGCCTGAGCACCGTCGGCCGGCGGCTCGTCGGCCTCGGATTCGTCCTGTTCCTCGCGAACGCCACCGGGCTGCTGGCCCTCGGCCGGTACACCGGGGTGGAACAGTTCCCCGAGCTGCAACTGGCCCTCATCGCCTCGGCGGTGCCGTTCGCCACCCCGCTCGTCCTCCTCGTACCGCTGTGGGTGTCACTCGTCTTCCAGACCGTGGTGGCCGCGGCGCTGAGCGGCGGCGCCGCGCTGGCCGGCGCGGATGGAGCGTTCGTGGTGAGCGTCATCGTCTCGTCGGTCTTCGGCAGCGGGCTGGTCGCGTTCACCACGCGCGTGTCCGCGTGGTCGTTGGGGGTGATGACGAAGCTCCGGGACGCCCAGGACATGGAGACCCGGCTCGCCGTCGCCGAGGAGCGGCTGCGGTTCGGCCGCGACCTGCACGACGTGCTGGGCCGGAATCTGGCGGTGATCGCGCTGAAGAGCGAGCTGGCGGTGGAGCTGGCCCAGCGCGGCCATGCGGCGGCCATGGACCAGATGGTCGAGGTGCAGCGGATCGCGCGCACCTCCCAGCAAGAGGTGCGCGATGTCGTACGCGGCTACCGCGAGGCGGACCTGAGCACGGAACTGCTGGGCGCGCGGGGGGTGTTGCGAGCTGCCGGAATCGTCTGCGACATCGACGACCGGAGCGGCGGCCTGCTCGCCCCGCCGGTGCAGTCGGCGCTCGGCTGGGTCGTCCGGGAGGCCGCGACCAACGTGCTGCGGCACGGCGACCCGCAGCGGTGCGCGATCCGGCTCACGACGGCCCGGGGCGCCGCCGTCCTGGTCGTGGAGAACGACGGGATGGCCGTGGCGGGGGACGGGACGGCCGTGGAGGGCGACGGGACGGCCGTGCCGGGGGGCGGGGCGGCCGTGGAGGGGGGCGGGGTGCCGGACACCGCCCTCGGGCCCCCGGGCGGCGGCTCGGGCCTCGCCGGGCTGCGGGAACGGCTCGCGGCGCTCGGCGGATCGCTGGAGGCGGGACCGGCGGGAGCCGGCCTCTTCCGGCTGACCGCGACGGTGCCGGAATCGGACGCGGGAGCCGGGTCGGGATCCGGGGATGGTGGTCTTGCGTCCCGGGCCGCCGGAGCCGGTGCGGAGTCCGGCCCCGGCTCCGGCCCCGGCCCCGGTCCCGGTCCCGGGTCATCGCCGCAGGAACCCTTCATGGAGGAACGATGACAACCGCGCCGCCCGTACGGGTGCTGCTCGCCGACGACGAACATCTGATCCGGGGCGCGCTGGCCGCTCTCCTCGCCCTGGAGGACGATCTCGTCGTGGTCGCGGAGGCGGCGACCGG
Source organism: Streptomyces sp. NBC_00654 (assembly GCF_026341775.1). Taxonomy (NCBI): domain Bacteria; kingdom Bacillati; phylum Actinomycetota; class Actinomycetes; order Kitasatosporales; family Streptomycetaceae; genus Streptomyces; species Streptomyces sp. NBC_00654. The sequence goes on from NZ_JAPEOB010000003.1 coordinate 1,222,662, forward strand.
CCCCGAGGCCATCGCCATGGCGCTGGCCCACCGGCCCGATGTCGCCGTCCTCGACCTGGAGATGCCGGGGGCGGACGGTGTGAACGTCGCCACATCCCTGCGGTCCGCGCTGCCCGGCTGCCGGACCATGATCGTGACGAGCCACGGCCGCCCGGGACATCTCAAACGGGCCCTCGCGGCGGGTGTGCGGGGCTTCGTTCCGAAGACGGTGAGCGCCCGCAGACTCGCCGAGATCATCCGCAGCGTGCACACCGGAAACCGTTACGTGGACCCGGAGTTGGCCGCCGACGCCATCGCCGCCGGGGACTCTCCGCTGACCGCCAGGGAGGCCGAAGTACTGGAGCTCGCGGCGGACGGGGCACCCGTCGCGGAGATCGCGGAACGGGCTTCGCTGTCGCAGGGAACCGTGCGGAACTACCTGTCCTCCGCCGCCTCGAAGATCGGTGCCGAGAACCGTCATACGGCGGTGCGTCTCGCACGGGAGCGAGGATGGGTATAGTAGGCAACGCGCTTCGGCGCATGCGAACGTAGCTCAGCTGGTAGAGCGCAACCTTGCCAAGGTTGAGGTCGCGAGTTCGAACCTCGTCGTTCGCTCCACGGAAGAAGGCCCCGGTCCTCAGGACCGGGGCCTTCTCGTTGTCCGTCGTACGCGGCTACCAGCGGCTACCAGTTGCTGCCGGTCAGCAGTTCGTACGCCTCGATGTACTTGGCGCGGGTCGCGTCGACGATCTCCTGCGGCAGCGCCGGGGGCGGCTGCTCGCTCGCGCGGTCCCAGCCGGAGGCCGGCGAGGTCAGCCAGTCCCGGACGAACTGCTTGTCGTACGAGGGCTGGGCACGGCCCGGCTCCCAGCCCGCGGTGGGCCAGAAGCGGGAGGAGTCGGGGGTCAGCACCTCGTCCGCGATGATCAGCCGCTCGCCGCCGTCCGCCGTGGGCTCGAAGCCGAACTCGAACTTCGTGTCGGCGAGGATGATCCCCCGCTCGTGCGCGATGTCCCGGGCCCTGCGGTAGACGTCCAGGGTGGTCTGCCGCAGCAGGGCCGCCGTCTCGACGCCGACCTCCCGGGCGACCTCCTCGTAACTCACGTTCTCGTCGTGGTCGCCGACGGCCGCCTTGGTGGCGGGCGTGAAGATCGGACCGGGGAGCTCGGACCCGTCGAGGAGCCCCTCGGGAAGGCCGATGCCACAGACCGTACGGGAGCGGTTGTACTCGACGAGTCCCGAGCCGGTCAGATAGCCGCGGGCCACGCACTCGACCTGGACCATCCGCAGCGACTTGCAGACCAGCGTGCGGCCCGCCCAGTCCGCCGGAGCGCCGGCCGGCAGCTCGGTGGACAGCACATGGTTGGGCACCAGATCGGCGAGCTGGTCGAACCACCACAGCGAGAGCCGGGTGAGGACGCGGCCCTTGTCGGGGATCTCGGTGGGCAGGACCCAGTCGTACGCGGACATACGGTCGCTGGCGACCATGACGAGGTCGCCCGCCTCGTTCCGGTACAGGTCACGCACCTTGCCGGTGTGCAGGTGGGTGAGGCCCGAGACCTGCACGGGCTCGGGCTTTTCTACGAAACCGGACACGCTGCCTCCGCGTAGGTTGATCCAGGAGCGGTTCCGATTGTCCCGTATCCCGGCGCCGGACCCGGGAGCGGGGCCGCCCGGTGCGTCCGGGAGGCCGGTGCAGGCCGGTGCAGGCCGGTGCAGGCCGGTGCAGGCCGGTGCAGGCCGGTGCAGGCCGGGGGGCGGGCCGGGGAACGCGTCACCTGGTATGTCCTGTCTTCCGGCCGACCGTGCGAGCCGGACCCCGTACGGGCACGGCGTACGGCCGACAGGTCAGTCGCGTTTGCAGATCCGGTCGAGGAGATTGGCCGTGGCGCGCTGGATCCGCGCGTCCACATGGCCGGGGCGGTCCAGCGCCGGGGACCAGGCGAAGGTGCCGGAGGCGAAGACCAGAGCGCCCGACGGCGCCCGGTACAGGGAGGTCTCCTGGTGGCGGGTGGCCCCCTCCGAGTCCTGGTACGGGGAGTGGGCGAGCAGGATGCGGTTGTCGTGCTCGGGCAGCGAGGTGCGCGGGAAGTAGCGGTCGGCCTCGCCCGCCACCAGACCGTCCAGCTCGTCGCCCTCGGCGGCCCCCGTGGCGTCCCAGAGCCAGTGCTCCGCGTTCCGCACGACCAGGGGGCGGGGTTCGGGGACCCGGCCCGCGTACTGGATGCCGAGAAGCTGCTGCTCCGGCCGGTCGACCTCGCGCCACAGCGTCGGCTTTCCCGGCCCCCGGCGTTTTCGGCAGGTGAGCAGGCGGTCGGGGACCCCGGAGGCGGAGGGGGCGAGGCCGACCTGCCAGTACATGGTGTTGGCCGAGAGGAAGACGAGCGAGGTGCCGGTGTCCCGGGCGAGCTCGGTGGTGCGCCGCATGGGCAGGGACCAGTACTCGTCGTGGCCGGGGAAGATCAGGCCCCGGTAGCGGCTGGGATCGACGCGGCCCGCGTGCAGGTCGCGGGCGTCCGCGTAGGCGAGGTCGTAGCCGTACCGCTCGGCCCAGCGGATGAAGTCGTAGGCGTGCCCCACGTGGAGCGGCAGACCGGCGCCCGCGAAGGGACGGTCGAAGGAGATCGTGGCGGCGGCGTCCTGCTCGCCGAGCAGCCGCCCCTGCTCGTCCCAGGCGTGGTAGAGGCTGGCGCCGGTACGGCCGTCCTCGGGGTAGAGGTTGTACGCCTGCCAGGTGATGTCGGGCAGCAGGAGCAGCAGATCGGCGGGGTGGTCGTCGCGGACCGTGAAGGGGATGTGGGAGCGGTAGCCGTCGACGGTGGTCAGGACGGCGACGTACGCGCCGACCGACCAGTAGCCGGGGATCTGCAGTCGCCACGACATCCACCAGTGGTGGCAGGAGACCGTACGGTCGGCGGCCAGCGGGGCGGGCTGGACGATGCCGGAGAGCCGGGGGCTCGTGGTGATCTTGGCGGCGCCGTCGCCCGCGTAGTGGCCGATCCGGTAGATGTCGACGGAGAACTGCTGAGGCGGGTCCACGGTGATGTGGAAGTCGATGGCCTCGCCCGGCGCGGCGGCACTGGGCGAGACGAAGCCCTTGATCTGCCGGTGCACATCATCAGCCGTACGAGTGCCACCGCCGGCGCCGCCACGGCCGAGATCCGGGTCCGCGTACCAGGGAACGACCTGCCCGGTGTCGTCGAAATAGTTCTCGCTGCCGCGCAGCCAGGGCAGCGGCCCTTGGCCGAAAGGATCGCTCACGGCATGCGCGAGGGCACCCGATTCCCATCGGCGGATGTGTTCCGCCCGGCGAATCTGCTCCGCCCCCATACCGCTCCCCTCCCTCAGTCCCCGGACATCGTTGGTGCGCCAATCTTGTGGCTGGATGTCAGCACTGGGCCCCAGCACATCACATAACGCATGCGATCCGTCACCGTTCGTCGCGAATTGACGTGAACGGAACCTGCCCTTCCGGTTATTGGGGGCCGGGAGCGATCCGTGCCGCGCCGCGAAGAAGGCGGATGCGGGACCGGTCCGGGAGGCGCACACGACGGCGCCCGCCACGGGCCGGGGCGGCTACCGGCGGGCATCCGGGGCGAGTTGGGGCGAGTCGAGCGGGCCGGATGGGCAAGTTTCGGCCGCGAGAGGCCCGCGTACGGCCCGTTGCCGCCCCGGGCAGTGCCGGGCTGCCCGGGACTGCCCCAACTCGCCCCGGACTGCTCAGACTGCCCGGACCGCCCCGTACGGCTCCTTGCGGCCGGGGAGCGGCCCGGGAGCGGCCCGTTGCTCAGACCAGGCGTACCGGCTTGTCCGAGCGCACACCCAGATCGGTGAGCCAGTTCCGCAAAGGCCCCGCGTCGCCGTCCTCCACGAGGCTGAGGACCGGCGTACCCAGGTCCGCCCGGCGCTCGCCGTCGACCAGCAGCGCGGGTCCGTCCAGCCAGTCCAGCCCGGGGGCCGCCCCTGCCGTGTCCACGGCCGCGCAGCAGACCATCGCCGCGACATGGTCGGCGAGCAACTCCGTGCCCGTACGCGGCGGCTGGAGCGGGAAGAGCGGAAGCGGATCGGGGCCCCAGAGGTCGAGGGGGTCCGGTTCCGCGCCGCCCGATGTGCGCGGCGCCGACGCACCGCCCCCGGCCGGCGGGGCCGTGGCCTCCTCGCGGGCGACCTCGGCACTGATCCCGGCCGCCAGCTCCTCGCCCGTACCGCCCGGTCCTGCGAGGTGTTCCATGACCCGGGCCAGGGTGGGGCCGCCGGGCTCGGCCGCGGACACCGGAGGTACGCCCAGGGAGTCGAGCACCCGGTGCAGCCGGGCGGCCTCCGAACGCCACTTACGGTCGACGACCTCCTCGGGATACTGCTGCCAGTCGACCGGCGCCCAGTCGGGGCCGCTCTCCGCGGGACCGCCGTGGAAGAGCCGGGCGGCCAGCAGCGAGGCCGCCTCGTCGGCCGTACCGGGTTCTTCCAGGAGATCGCAGGCGGGCCGCTCGCCGAGCCGGGAGGCGAAGCCCTCGGCCAGCCGGTCGCGCCGGGAGAGCTCCGTGAGCGCGGAGACGACGCCCGCGTCCAGCCGCGAGGGCCAGCGCCCCATCCGCCAGGCGGGCAGCGCGACCCGGGTCAGCAGCCGGTCCCAGCCCGCGTAGGCGAGGCCGACCTGTTCCTGGGCGACGATGCGGAGCCCGTAATCCACACCCTGTGCGCGCATGGAGGCGGAAGCGGCGACGCACCGCTCCATCTCGGCGGCGTGGCTGCGGCAACTGCGCAGCAGCAGCCGGGAGACCCAGCCGACGAAGGCGAGCGGGAGCCCGCGCAGCGGCCCGGCTCCGGCCGCGGAGGCGTCCGCGACCGCCGCGTCGAGCCCGCGCACGAACCGGCGTGCCGCGGCTATGTCGGGGTGCGCGGAGGGCGCCGTGCCCGCGACGACCGGGGCGAGCACCGCGCGCAGCTCGGCGACCCGCATCCACCACAGGAAGGGCGAGCCGATCACCAGGACGGGGGCGGCCGGCACCCTGCGGCGGCGGCGCTCGGCCGCGAAGTCCTGGGCCAACGCTCGTGGTTCCGCCCGGCTCTTCGGCTGGGCGGCGGGATGCGTACGGTCCTCCAGCCAGCTGTCGCAGTCCGGGGTCAGCGCTATGGCCGACGGCGCCGGGACATCGAGCCGGTCGGCCAGGTCCCGGACCAGCCGGTAGAGATCGGGGGCCGCTTCCTCCGTCACGGCGACGGTCGGGCTGACCGCGGGCCGCGCGCGGGCGACGGCCCCCGCGACGCCGACGGTGACCAGCAGCACCAGGACCGCCAGGCAGGCCACCGACCAGCGCACGGCGTCCCAGCCGGCGCCGCCGATATGGCCCTGCGCGGCCGCGGCGAACAGCACGACGGCCACGGCCGCCGGCAGGATCGCCACGGCGAGTGCCCTGCTGCGGATACGCAGCAGGGCGAGCGCTCGGGCCCGCGCGGCCCGCGCCCCCAGCTCTTCACCTACGTCGGTACCTGACACGGCCGGAAGTCACCCCCTCTGCCCCCGCGACGCTGTTGCTCACTCCCCCACTGTGGCACCCGTCACTGACATCGCAATGCCGGTGGGCCAAGTGCCGGAACGCTTGCGCCGCACCCTAGTTGGGGGCTCGGCGGACGTCATCCGCATGGCCTAGTCGTCACTCGATGGAATGGCTTTGGGCAAAGCTGCTGACGTGCGGGCGCTGATAAGGCAGTGCCACCGGTGCGTGCGGCTCAAAAGCGCCTCACGCACCGGCGCACATGGGGCGCGCAACCCACGGAGATACCGGGTCGAAAGCCTCCCGGCGGTCCGGTCTCCGCGGCGGCGGGCAGACCTCCGCGGCGGCAATCGGACCCCCGCGGCGGCGGTCAGGCCTCCGCGGCCTGCCTGGCGATGTCCGTACGGTGCTGGGAGCCGTCGAGCCGGATCCGGCCCAGCGCGGTGTAGGCGCGCTCCCGGGCCTGCGTGAGGTCCTTGCCGGTCGCCGTCACGGAGAGCACCCGGCCGCCCGCGGTCACGATCGCGTCCCCCTCGGTCCGGGTCCCGGCGTGCAGGACGTACGCGTGCGGGGCATCCTGCGCCTCGACGTCCGCGAGCCCCTCGATCGGGTCGCCGGTACGCGGGGTGCCCGGGTAGTTGTGCGAGGCGATGACCACGGTGACCGCCGCGTCCTCGCGCCAGGTCAGCGGGGGGAGAAGGTCGAGCGTGCCGTTGGCGGAGCCGAGCAGGACACCGGCCAGCGGGGTCTTCAGACGGGCCAGGACCACCTGGGTCTCGGGGTCGCCGAAGCGGGCGTTGAACTCGATGACCCGTACACCGCGCGAGGTGATCGCGAGGCCCGCGTAGAGCAGCCCGGAGAAGGGCGTACCGCGGCGGCGCAGCTCGTCGACCGTCGGCTGGAGAACGGTCTCCATGACCTCGTCGACCAGCTTGGGGTCGGCCCACGGGAGCGGGGAGTACGCGCCCATGCCGCCGGTGTTCGGACCCTCGTCGCCGTCCAGGGCCCGCTTGAAGTCCTGGGCGGGCTGGAGCGGCAGCACGGTGATGCCGTCGGTGATCGCGAAGAGGCTCACCTCGGGGCCGTCGAGGAACTCCTCGATGACCACGCGGTCGCAGGCCAGCGCGTGGGCGCGGGCCGCCTCGATGTCGTCGGTGACGACGACGCCCTTGCCCGCCGCGAGACCGTCGTCCTTGACGACGTACGGGGCGCCGAAGGCGTCGAGGGCCGTGTCGATCTCGGCGGGGGTGGTGCAGACATAGCTGCGGGCGGTCGGAACGCCCGCTCCGGCCATGACGTCCTTGGCGAACGCCTTGGAGCCTTCCAGCTGGGCAGCCTCGCCGGAAGGACCGAAGCACGGGATGCCGGCCGCGCGCACGGAGTCGGCGACCCCTGCGACAAGGGGCGCCTCCGGGCCGACGACCACCAGCTCGGCGCCCAGGTCGGTGGCGAGGCGCGCGACGGCGTCGCCGTCGAGCGGATCGACCGGGTGCAGTTCGGCCACCTCTGCGATGCCGGCGTTGCCGGGGGCGCAGTACAGAGCGGTGACCTCGGGGTCGAGGGACAGAGAGCGGCACAGGGCGTGTTCGCGGGCGCCGCCGCCGATGACGAGGACCTTCACGGGTGCAGCCTAACCGCCGGGTGCCGGGGGTCTTGACGGCCGCCGGTCCGTGGACATCCTCCAGGTCCGCCAGGCCGTGGACCGCCATGGTCTCCGCCGGTCCGTGGACAGCGGGGAGGCGTCACCGGCCTCGTCACTGCTCGTTGGTGAATTCCTCCACGACCGTGGCACCCAGCTCGCGGACGATCAGGTCGTGCCCGGAGAGCGCCGAGTCGACGAGGTCCGGGTCGTCGGCCTCCGGGGTGTCGTCCTCCGGAGCCACCGAACGCGGCGGTTCCGAACCGAAGGAAGCGTGCTCCGCGCCCGGTCCCTGACCGGGGCCCTGGCCCTGGCCGCGCTGGGGCGGCTGTGACTGCGGGGGCTGGTGGGCCGGTGCGGACGGTGCGGAGTGGGGCTGCGGGGGCTGCTGCGCCGGGGCCGGCCGGGACTCGTACGACGGGGGGGCGGTGGGCGCGGGCTGGTACGCGGGGGCCGCCGGGCGTCCGCCACCGGTCTCCGGGGGCATTCCGGCGCCGCCGGAGGCATCGACGACGGCTTCGACCCGCCACTGGGCGTTGAAGTGCTCGGAGAGCGCCTGCTTCAGCACTTCCTCGCTGCCGCTGCTCGCGAAGTTGTCGCGGGCGCCCGCGTTGAGGAAGCCGATCTGGAGGGTGGTTCCGTCGAAGCCGGTGACCTGGGCGTTCTGGCTGAGCAGGATCCAGGTGAACCGGCGGCGGTTCTTCACCGCCTCCAGGATGTCCGGCCACATGTTCCGGACCTGGGCGGCGCCCTGCACCATGCCCTGGCCGGGCGCGGGGGCGGCGGGGGCCGGGGCGGCGGGCGCGGCCGGCCGCGCGGGGGCCGGGGCGGCGCTCTGCGGGGCGGGGGGCGTGCTGCCGGGCGCGGAGGCGGTGGGCCAGCCGCCGGGGCGGCGCGCCTGTTCCGTACCGGCGGCGGCAGGCCAGGACCCGGGGCGCTGGGCGGGCGCGGGAGCCTGTGCCGGGGGCTGCTGGGCGGGCGCGGCGGGGGCCACGGGCTCGGCCGCGACCGGCGGCGCGAACGCTGCGGGGGCGGGCGCTGCGGGGGCGGGCGCTGCGGGGGGCGCGGGGGCGTCGCCCCGTACCGCCGCACGGGCCGCGGCGGGTCCGCCACCGGGCTGTCCGGCCGGAGCGACGGGAGCATGGGCCTGAGCCTCCGGCCCCGGCACATACCCCAGGGCGGGTCCGGCGGCGGGACCGGCGGCGGGGGCCGCGAAGGACGCGCCGCGCTCCAGCCGGTCCAGCCGGGCCTGGAGCGAACGTTCGTCGTCGAAGGCGGCGGGCAGCAGCACCCGGGCGCAGATCAGCTCCACCTGGAGGCGCGGCGACGTCGCCCCGCGCATCTCCGTGAGCCCCTCGTTGACCAGGTCGGCGGCGCGGCTCAGCTCGGCGGCACCGAAGACGGACGCCTGGGCCTGCATGCGCTCGACGACATCGGCGGGAGCGTCGATGAGGCCTTTGTCCCCGGCGTCGGGGACGGCGGCCAGGATCACCAGGTCGCGCAGCCGCTCCAGCAGGTCGGCGACGAAGCGGCGCGGGTCGTTGCCGCCCTCGATCACCCGGTCCACGACCTCGAAGGCGGCGGCTCCGTCACCCGCCGCGAAGGCGTCCACGACGGAGTCGAGCAGGGACCCGTCCGTGTAGCCGAGCAGCGAGGTCGCCATGGCGTATGTCACACCGTCGTCGCCCGCGCCGGCCAGCAACTGGTCCATGACGGACATCGAGTCACGCACGGATCCCGCACCGGCCCGCACGACCAGCGGCAGCACTCCGTCCTCGACGGCGCTGTTCTCCTTGGCGCAGACCTCGGCGAGATACCCGCGCAGCGTCCCGGGCGGGACCAGCCGGAACGGGTAGTGGTGCGTACGCGACCGGATCGTGCCGATGACCTTCTCGGGCTCGGTGGTCGCGAAGATGAACTTGAGATGCTCCGGCGGCTCCTCGACCACCTTCAGCAGGGCGTTGAACCCTGCCGGGGTGACCATGTGCGCCTCGTCGATGATGTAGATCTTGTAGCGACTCGACGCGGGACCGAAGAACGCCTTCTCGCGCAGGTCACGGGCGTCGTCCACGCCACCGTGCGATGCCGCGTCGATCTCGATCACATCGATGGAACCCGGCCCGTTGCGCGCGAGGTCCTGGCAGGACTGGCACGCGCCGCACGGGGTCGGCGTCGGGCCCTGCTCGCAGTTCAGACAGCGGGCGAGGATGCGCGCACTGGTCGTCTTTCCGCAGCCGCGCGGCCCGCTGAACAGGTACGCGTGATTGACCCGGTTGTTACGCAGGGCCTGCTGCAGCGGGTCAGTGACATGCTCCTGACCGATGACCTCGGCGAACGACTCGGGGCGATAGCGGCGATACAGCGCAAGGGACGACACACCTACGAGGTTATCGGGACGGACCGACAACCGGCCCCGTACCGCCCGGCGGCCCCGAGCGGAGCCCGCCCGGACACCACAGGAGCCCGCCCGGACAACGCAAAGGGCCCCCCACGCACCCGCCAGAGCCAACCTACCCTTGCTGCCTTCCGGCCCTGGGGGAGTTCAGTCAGATAGCGCCACGTGAGGGGCTGACGCCCACCTTAGCGGATCCCCACCCCCTCCGGTCCACCCCCGCCCACCCCGCCACCGGCTCCCGAACCGCCCCGGACGATCAACGAGGGAACAGGTTCGCGAGCACTCCCCAACGTCTTGTATTGTTTGCCGCGGAGGATTCGCCTAGTGGCCTAGGGCGCACGCTTGGAAAGCGTGTTGGGGGCAACCCCTCACGAGTTCGAATCTCGTATCCTCCGCCATTGCTCTCACCGGGCAATACGTCGAAGGCCCCCGCAGCTCGCTGCGGGGGCCTTCGACGTTTCGTGGTCTCAGCAATTCTGGTCTCAGGTAGCGTCCAGGCCGAGCGGCTCTCACCTCATCCAAGATCTTTTCAGCGAGGCCAAGCGGCGGCCTCGACTTCCAGGCACGATCGGTCCATCCACACGGAGTGGGACAGCGTGAGCCTGGCCCGCACGACCGCCCAGCAGTTGGTTCCACACGTGTCGCAAGCGCGATCGTCGTCGGCGGTTGGCACCGTGTCGGCCGCATCCTGGAACTGGTGCCGGGCAAGTGATTCGTGCGCCAACGGCGAACAGCAACCAACACGCGGGCCTTGCTCATCGCTCCGCATCACCCGTATCCAGCACACCAGCCGCAACCCTGTACGCAATCGTCGAGCAGGAGCGGCCCGCCTGCGTATGAACCGCCCCGGGTTCGGTAGAGATGTGCGAATCCGTCGGCCTGGAGCTGGAGGCGGCGGAGGCCGACGCACTGGTAAGGAGTGCGACACCAAGAGTATGGTCCCTTGTATGGTGACGAAGAAGGTGACGGTGACGATTCCCGAGGATCTCCTGGACGAGATCCGTGCGGAGGCGGCAGAGCGGGGCCTGTCGGCGTACGTCGCCGAGGCGCTGCGCTTCAAACGGGACCGAGACCGCCTGGGGGAACTGGTCGACTGGCTGCAGGCAGAACACGGCCCCGTCGCCGAGGACGAGCGTGCGGCAGCTCTCGACGAGTTGGAGGACCTCGACGCCGAACACGAGCGGCGCCGCGCCACAGGACAGCACAACGCCGGAGAAGCGGCGTGAAGAAGCGGGGCGCTGAGCAGAGGCAGCGGCCCCTGCGCGTCTTCGTACTCGACTGCGAAGCCCTGTCCCTGGCCGTGCGTGGCGATCGGAAGATGATCGCCTGGCTCGAACTCGCGGCCCGGGGCGAGGCCGAGGTGGTGACGTCTCCCATGACGCTGGTCGAGGCGTACGACGGCAGAACCACCGAGCAGCGTTGGGACTGGGTACTCTCCCGGCTCAAGGTCGCCGACATCGGAATGGACGAGGCCCGCCAGGCCCGACGCCTCCTGACCGATGCCAAGCTGCACGGTCACAAGTACGCAATCGATGCCGTGCTCGCTGTGATCGCACGCCAGCAGAAGGGGCAGGTCACCGTCTTCACCTCGGACGTGGACGACCTGGAGAGGCTGGTCCCGGACACGATCGTCGTCAGGAAGGTATGACCCGGCGCCCTGGTCTCGGTTCTGGTCTCATTCACCCCCGTCCAGCACCGTCCACCACCTGCCCGTGGCCCACTCCACCGCCGGTCAGGACACCCCCGAGCAGCGCCGACCCCCCAGACGAACATGTGGAAAGCGTGTTGGGGGCAACCCCTCACGAGTTCGAATCTCGTATCCTCCGCCATTGCTCTCACCGGGCAATACGTCGTGCCCAGCGGGGCGAGGGCGCCGAGGCGTGGCGGCTGCCGCCGAGGTGATGAGCACGTTGCTCACCGCTTCGGGTCGGCGGCGCGAGGGGGCGTGTGCGGCCATGGGCTCGGCTGCTGGATGGCTGCGCCCTGGAGCGCGTCCAGACCGCGCGCGATGAGAACCTGCGCCCGGCTGCCGGGCCGTACGCAGGCCAGGAGCCTTCGTACGGGGGCCGCCGGGCCCGTCAGGGGGACGCGCCGGAGGGGCAGGTCCTGAGGGAGTGTTGCCTGCCGGGGCATGAGGCAGACGCCGTGTCCGTAGGCGACCAGGGCGGCGACGGCAGTCCAGTCGATCGCGCTGTGTGCCACGCGTGGGGTGAACCCCGCGGCTGCCGCGGCGTGCAGGAGGACCGGGTGCTGGTCCCTGGGGTCCCCCGCCTGGATCCAGGTCTCCCGGGCGGCGTCCACCAGGCGTACGGATTCGCGGCGGGCGAGGACATGGTGATCGGGTACGACCAGGTCCTGGGGTTCTTCCGTCAGCACTACGTGTTCGAAGAGGCCACCTCCCGTGGACGAGACGTCGAAGACGGCGATCACTACGGCGATGTCCACCCGGTGGGCGAGCAGAAGGCTGAGGCGGTCTTCGTCGGGATATTCGTCGAGGCGGCAGACCATCTGCGGGAACCGGTCGCGCAGTGTCCGCGCCGCCGGGGCGATCACCCGGGCGAGGGCGCTGGCGACGCCGGTGATCCGCAGGAGGCCGGCGGTTCCTTCCCGGTGGGAGTCCAGGACGGCGTCGGCCCGTTCCCATTCGGCGTTCATGGCCTCCACGTGCCCGACCAGTGCGAGCGCGGCGGGAGTGAGCCGAACCCTCCGGCCCGCCGGTTCCAGGAGTTTCAGGCCGAGTTCGCCCGACAGCTGCCGAAGCTGCTGGGAGACCGTAGAGGGTGAGAGGTGCAGAGCCGCCGCCGCGGCGGTGACGGTTCCTTCCGCGTGCAGGGCGCGCAGAGCCTGCAGACGAGGGTCGATCATGTGGCTTCTCCGAACGGAACGGTGTGGAACTTTCCCATGGACGCTGTCAGGACGCCCGGACGAGAATGAAGATCCGCGCCCACGACGATCGACGCTCGCACAGGGGCCCGTGCGGATCCGCTTCCCACACTGACCGCTCCGAGCCCGCTGGAGGCTTGTTGTGTTCGATTCCGCTGTCGCCGGAGCGCTGGCCGGATACGGTCTCGCGATCCCGGTGGGAGCCGTCGCCGTGCTGATGATCAACCTGACGGCCCGGACCTCTTTTCGCGTCGGGGCCGCGGCGGCGATCGGTGCGACGACAGCGGACGCGCTCTACGCCGTGATCGCCGTCATGGGAGGAGCGGCGGTGGCCACGGCGATCCAGCCCTTCTCCGAACCCTTGCGCTGGGCGGCCTTCCTGGTCCTGGCGGTGATGGCCGCGCGGATCGCCGTTGCCGGACTGCGGAAGCAGAAGGACGGCGCGGACCAGAAGCCACCTGAGGAGACGGCCGTCAGCCCACGCCGGTCGTTCGTGATGTTCCTGGCGCTCACAGCGCTCAACCCGTGGCCCGCCCTCTACTTCGTCGCGCTCATCCTCGGACATCAGGCCCTCCAGGAAGCATCGTGGGCAGAATCGACGGTCTACATCGCGGCTGTCGTCACCGCGTCCGCGAGTTGGCAGTTGCTGCTCGCCGGCGGAGGGGCGGTATTCGGCCGCTTCATCACCGGCCCACGAGGCCGAAAGGTCACCGCCGTGGTATCCAGTGCGCTGATTCTGGGACTCGGCGCCCACATGGCTCTGGGGTGATGCGAAACGGGGTATACCCCAGGCACAGTGTCCGCCTGGGGTACAGAAATCATTCTCCCGGTGCACGTGGGCACGACCCCACTAAATCGCCAAAGCCTTTTCTTCCCTCTCGTCCAGCTGCTCCAGGACCCACTCCCGGAACGTGATGATGAGGCTCTCGTGCGGAGTGTGGAACTCTTCGAAATACTGGGACCCTGCCGCCCTTTGAACCCTGACACAGGCCTCGAAGTCCTCGCGGGCCGTGACATCCACGAGCGCTGCGGCATCTTCCGGGGAGAAATCGGGGTCATCCATGGCCTCGGGATGAAAGAGCCACTGCGTGACGACCTTGGTGCGGTCGGGGCCCACCGGTTCGAACCGCATACACATCACATGGTCCGGGATGAACATGAGGTGCACATTGGGCCAGAGTAGGATCCCGTGGAAGGTGCGCGCATCGCCTTCCGGCACACCGGGAAGCCGGGCCGCCGCCGCTTTTCCGGACAACGAGAAACCGGTGGCACCTTCAGCCAGTGCGGAGCCACGCTTCCGAGGACCTTCGGGGCCGCTTACCGTCCCGTATCCGGTGCGCCAACTCGGAAGAATCTGACAGATTTCCGGATGCATGGTGGAACAGTGGTAGCACTCGCAGAAATTCTCATAGAGAATCTTCCAGTTCGCCGGAACTTCGTAGACCACCTCCTTGGCAACCCTCAATTCGTCGCAGCCGTAGTTGCCCGGGACGTCGTCATCGCCGAAGCGTTCACGGATCAGCGGTCCGACCTGGTCCGTCAGGGGTGCCGCGTCGGGGTCGAGGTTCACCCAGACATAGCCGAGCCATTCGGTGACACCGGCGGTGAAGAGGTGCCGCTCCTTCGTCTCGGGCGGGAGGTCACGCATGAAGGGGGCTGCGGTGAGGTGGCCGTCGAGGCTGAAGGTCCATCCATGATAGGGACAGCGGATGGAGCCGCCGAAATTCCCCTTGTCCTCAAGGCAGAGCTGGGCACCGCGATGGCGGCACAGGTTGATCAGGGCGCGGATCTCGCCGGCGGCCTTGCGTACGAGGAGAACACTCTCCCTTCCCACATTCACACGCACGAATGAGCCGACTTCGGCGATCTCCGATGACCGTGCCACACACTGCCAGGAACGCTCAAATATTCGCTCCTGCTCCAGGGTGAAGTGTTCCTCACTGGTGTAGTACGCCGGCGGCCAATTAACCGTCACTCCTGAACTCCCTTTCGATTCGAAACCAGGTCGAGTCGCGCAACGCGAGCCGGGGCTTCACCCTCGAATTCAGGAAAATGGACTTTCACCCATGCCGGACGATTCAACCGACGACCGACCCTCAACCACCAGACACTTGCGCGAATCGAAAAACCTGTGCATGCAGAAGCAATGTTCCGATTTCCACGATCCATCATGCGCATGACGCCATCGGGCCCGCAAGAGCTCTCCGCTTCGGGGCCGAAAACCCCCGTTCGATAAATCGTCGTAACGGATGCCGACGCCGGTCCTTCGACAGGGGTGGCGAACCTCAGCCACAGCCCATCGAGCCGCAGGGACTGCTCACCCACTGCCGCGGCCGCTCAGCGCGCAGCATCGCGATTGGCTCAAGTTCGCCCATCACTGCCGGAATTATCTACAGTTTCCATGAACGTTCCGCTTGACCCTCGAATTGAACGCACGTGACAGAATTTGGGCGGCATTCCGGGCCGAACAGCTACGACCGCCCCTTCCACCAGCTCGGCGGGCCATGGTCGAAGGCCCCGGCCGGGGAACCGGACGGACCTCGGTCGGACCTCGGTCGGAGCTCGGTCGGGGCCTTCGGCGTTCCCTGTGCCGCCCCTCCCCGTCACGGTCGGATGCCCGCTCCCCTTCCCGGTGACGTCGCCTACGATCGCCGGTCATGGACTGGCTCGAACGCGCGGCGAAGCTGAGGCAATGGACCGGGAACGGGATACGGGCTCCCCACAAGCCCCTGCTGCTCCTGTACGCCCTGGGCCGGTACCGGGAGGATGCCGACGGCGAGTTGCGGTACAGCGGGGTGGAGGAGGATCTGAAGCGGCTGCTCGCCGAGTACGGGCCCGCCAACAGGACGACACCCGCCTACCCCTTTCACCATCTGGTCAGCGACGGGGTGTGGGAAGTGCGTACCGATCGCGGACCCGGCAGTCCCGGCACCGGGGTGCTGGAGCTGCGGGCGACGGGCGCGGCCGGGCGGTTGGTGCCCGAGCTGCGGGCAGCCCTGCGACGTGAGCCGTCGCTGCTCGGCCGGATCACCCGGGTGCTGCTCGATCAGCACTTCCCGCCGTCGCTCCACGACGAACTGCGCGAGGCGGTGGGCCTGGACCTGGAGCCGGTGGCGTCCGAACCCCTCCCGGCCGGGCGACGGCAACGGGACCGGCGGATGCGGGAGATGGTGCTGACCGCCTACGAGTACCAGTGCGCCTTCTGCGGCTTCGACGGCAGACTCGGCGCGGTGCCGGTCGGGTTGGAGGCCGCGCATGTGCGCTGGTGGGCGTTCGACGGTCCGGACGACGTCGACAACGGGCTGTGCCTGTGCGCGCTGCATCACAAGCTGTTCGACAAGGGAGTCCTCGGCGTCGGCGAAGGCCACCGCGTCCTGGTGTCGCAGAAGTTCGTCGGGCGAAGCCCGGCAGCCCGCGCGCAGGTGACGGCGCTCGCCGGCCGCCCCTTGACCGGCCCCCAGCCGGGCACGAGCCCGATCGCGGCGTGCCACCGGTCCTGGCACACCAGCCAGGTCTTCCAGGGCGACCCGCGCCCTGCCTCCGTGACGTGATCGTCCGGTCCCGGGTGCTGCTCCGGGCCGGCGCAACCGCCCGGTGAACACGCGCGACTTCCGCCCCTGGCCGGCGTTGTAACCGGATTGGCCTGTTACAACCGTTCGGCGCCGTCGTGAGTCTGGTTCGTCGGCCAGTAGCTCTCTGGCCTGCACACATCATTCGGACAGAGCTCTCTCACCGCAAAGGAACGCTCACCGATGCTTGCACGGCACCTCTTGCGCACCGCGGCCGCCTCACTGACGCTCGCCGCCACTCTGCTCACCGCCGGCGGCGCCCAGGCGGCCGGGACGGCGCCCGGCTGGGATGTCTCGCTCTCCGGGAACAGCCCGGCCGAGTCGCTGATGTCCGTGTCCTCCGTCGATGAGGATCTGGCCTGGGCCGTCGGCCGAAAGGGACAGACCGGCGTCATCATGCGCTGGGACGGGGAGAACTGGAGCAAGGACACTGCCCCGGGGCTTCCCGCGGTCTGGCAGTGGTCGGCGGTCAGCGCCGTCGCCGCCGACGACGTCTGGGCCTACGGAACGGTGAACAGGGATCAGGCGCTCGTCCACTACGACGGCGAGCGCTGGACCACCGTTCCCACGGCCGGCCCCGCCGACGACTCATGGCCGGAGGTCCCGATCGACGCCGTTCCCGGGCGGCTGTTCAAGGGCGGCAACGCCCTCTACACGTACGCCGACGGCGCCTGGCAGACCTTCACGCTGCCGCACCTCGTCGACATCCGGGACATCGACGCCCTGTCGGCGGACGACGCCTACGCGACCGGTATGCGGTACCCGGTGAACGGCGGCCACCCGGTGACGTACCACTGGGACGGGACGACCTGGACCCTGATGGACCAGCCCCCGGTCCCCGCCGGTACGGACACCGCGAAGATCACTGCGGCAGCCCCGGACAGTGTCTACGTGGCCGGATGGGCCGACGACGCGGACGGCGGGCCGCCCGCCCCCAGCGTCGCGCACTGGAACGGCACGGCGTGGCAGGACGTCACCGGATCGCTCGCCGGTCTCTACCTCCACGCGATCAGTTCCGACGGCCGCGGCGGTCTGTGGGTCACCGGCAACGACAAGACCGATCCGGTCGCCGCCGGGCCGGTCTTCTGGCACTACGACGGCACCACCTGGACCAAGGAACCCGGAGCATCGGCACCCGACGGCGACACCCAGTGGCCGTCCTACTCCTTCTACGACCTGGCTCCGGCCGGCACCAACGGCGGGTTCTGGGCCGTCGGCGACTACTCCATGCCCATGGACGCCCACGGGGACCAGCAGATCAACGGCCTGATCGAACGGTCCGCGGCGGTTCCCCCGGTGACGGCCGCCCGCCACTAGAGCCCGGCTCCCAAGGACGTACGGTCCGGGCCTCTCCGGCCTCGGCAACACAGCCGGCGCCCTCTCCCCGCACCATGGGAGAGGGCGCCGTTCCGTGGGTCCGGGCGGGATACGCGAACCGTGCTACGCCCCCGTACCGGGCGGGGTCTCCGCCGGCCGCCTCCTCGGCAGGATGCTTCGGAGCAGCCGCCTGCCGGAGCGGCGGTTCCCGTCCGTCTGCCGCGGGTACGCCGAACTGGCCGCCTCCGCAGTGCCGCAGGAGCCCGGCCGTCGGCCTACGTCCACGAGCACCCGCGCGAGATCGGGCGACGTCTCCCCGGATGCCGCCCAGTCGTGGACCCGGGACCGGAACCGCGAACCGTACGGGTCGTGGGTGAGCCCCAGTTCCAGTGCCATTGC
This sequence comes from Streptomyces sp. NBC_00654, assembly GCF_026341775.1. Lineage (NCBI taxonomy): Bacteria > Bacillati > Actinomycetota > Actinomycetes > Kitasatosporales > Streptomycetaceae > Streptomyces > Streptomyces sp. NBC_00654. Next base: position 1,240,338 of record NZ_JAPEOB010000003.1, read on the forward strand.
GGCCTCGGCGCGCAGGTGCCCGCCCGCCGAAGGACGGGTCCACCGCTCGATGAGGTGGCACAGGTCATCCGGGCGGGCGGCCGACAGGGTCCGCTCCGCGAATCGGCGGATCAGACGTGCGCGGTCCTCCGCCGTGTATGCGGGCAGTTCCACGCACCTGCCCACCCAGTCGCGGAAGTCCGTGCGGAGATCGGGGAAGTTCTCCCAGAAGTACCGCCCGACCGCGCTGTCGTAGCCGGGTGCCGTGAACGTCACCCGCCCGCCGTCGTCCCGTCCGAGAGACAGTTCCTCCAACCGCTCACCGAAGTCCGCCTGTTCGAGGCCGGGTGTCCGGTCCAGCGGGTGGTTCAGTACGGACAGCAGACAGCGGGCCGCGTCCAGCACCGTCGGCGACGCGGCACCGCTGTTCATGGCCGCCGCAAGCAGCAGAGCGCGCTGGGGAGCACCTCGATGCCGCCGTACGTACCCGGCGGCCTCGGCCGACCGGTCGGTCACGGTGTCCATGGCCTCGTCCAGCCAGGCCGCGAAGTCCGCGCCGTCCCGGTACCCGTCCCCGTCCCTCGCCTGAACGACCAGCTCCGCCAAGCGGGCCAGCTCCCGTACAGGAGCTGTGGCGAACATGTGGGCCAGGTACTCGGTGTCCAGTTGCTCCGGCTCGAACGCCACGCCCCGCACCCGGAGGTACCGGCTGAACACCGCCCGCCCACGGGGCCGTTCGAGACGTACGGCCAGCGGGAACAGGTCCATGTCCAGCATCGACGCCGCACCCGCCGGAGGTATCGCGACCAGGCGCGCGCCGCACCGCTCGACGAGGGCGAGGTAGCGCAGGAGGCTTCGCCGGGCCTCGGGGTAGCCGGCGAGGCCCACATGCGACAGGTCCATCAGACAGCGGTCGTCCGCCGAGACGCCGGGAGCGCCCTCCTCCCAGACCGGCGGCAGTTCCTCGATCCGGCCGCCCGGCACCGATGTCCCCTCCAGCAGCATCGTCGCCGCCGCACGTCTGCCGCTCCCGGGCGCACCGTCCACAAGGACCGCGGCACCAGGAGCCGCCAGCCGGTCGGCTGCCCGGCCGAACCCCCGTGGGCGTACGAAGCAGCTGCCCAGCCGACGCCGGTGCTGCTGGGTGATGCTCAGCCGTGGGAGACCTGTTCCGGTCGGGCGCTCGTCCCCGCCGGTCATCCGCTGGAAGACGTACTGATTCCCGGCCCCGCTGTTCACCGGCCCTCGTGGATCGCTGACCCACGTGCCGCCCGCGCCGGTCACCGTGCTCCGTCCACAGGCCGTCCGCCCCGGTCCGGGCGCTGCTCGGCGTAGAGGTGGCCGCTGCCCGTGTGCACCGGGCCCCGGGGATCACTGACGAATGTCCCGGAGAAGTCCCCGTTGAGGTTTCCCATGCCTCCGCGTCGCCGATGGCTGACCGCCCCCGCGCGCGACCCCGTCCGCGACCCCTCCCGCGCACGAGCGGTGCCGTTGCCGTCCATGTCCCCGTGATCGTCTCCGTGACCGTGGTTCCGTGCGGCGGTGGCGAGTTCCGGCAGCAGCGCGATCAGGTCGTCCGCCAGCCTCCCCAGGTCGGCAGCCGCGTTGCGGTGGTCGAGACGGCGGTACTGGCAGTCGGCAAGGTCTCCGAGCGCCACCGGCAGATCCTCGGACCGCAGGCGCCTCGCCCCGGCGACCAGGAGAGGGATGACGACCGCACCGTTCTCCAGTGCCTCCTCGATCTCCCGCCGTGTCCAGTCGTTCTCGTCCTCCAGGGCGCCGCGGGTGCCGGTTCCTCCGGCCTCCAGCCATCTGTGACCGATCACCACCAGCAGAACACTGGTGCGCCGGACGGCTTTGAGCAGTTCCTGGGGGTACCGGCTTCCCGGGCGGATGGACTTGCTCGCGCGGAAGACGTTCTCCTCCCCGAAGATCCGCGAGAGTTCCCTGTCCACGAGGGTGGCGGTGGCCTCTTCGTCGTTCGTTCGGTAGTTCACGAAGATCAAGGGCATACGGGATCCCATTCTGCGAGTTCGTGTTCGATCGACGAATGAGCGTGCCCTCCACGTCATGCCTGTATGGCTCAACTACCGCTGGATCCAGCCTCATTGGCTGGCTTTCGGACAACGATGGGCGCGTCGTGCCTCGGCAGACAACCCCGGGGGCCGTACCGCATCTCTCACAGGCGGGAGACAGTTTTCGCGGCCGGGCCCCGGTGCGGCGCTGTCCGTCCACGTCCCATCAGGCACTCGGAAGTACGAGGAATGATGACCAGATCCCACCAGGCCCGCATGTCGCGTTCGGCGATCGCCGCCGCCGCGGCCATCGCCGTGACCGCGGGCGTCGTCGCCGCCGCACCTGACGCCAAGAAGGCCGAGCCGACGCCCAAGCTCAGCCTGATCGCCGCTTCCACTTCCGTGACCCTCGACTCGTGGAAGGAGGACCCCGGCGTCTATCTGGACCTCGGCACGTACGTCACCGCCGAGAACGGTCCCCTCGAACTCAGGGTGAACCGTAAGTCCTACAACGACCCGATCATCGCGAAGCAGATCATCCGGAACGCGAAGGGCAAGCAGACAGGGACCAAGACCCTGCCCAAGCGCCTGTTGAAGGACTTCGCGGGGCTGCCCGATTTCGCGAAGATCACCGTCACGGACGCGGCCGGGAAGACCGTGCTGGACAAGACCGAGGCGTTCTGTCCGAACAACGCGTCCGGTCGTATCCACCCCGAGGCGCCGGCCAATTCGAAGTATCCCCAGAGCTGCCCGGTGAACCCGTTCACCCTCGGCTCGGTCTGGGGTGTCGAGAACGGCTGGGCGTCCAACACCTACGCGGGCTACTACTCCACGCCGGTCGTGCTGCCCGCCGGGAAGTACACCGCCAAGGTGTCCGTGACGAAGGCCTACCGCGACCTGTTCGGCATGGCGGACAAGCCCCAGAGCGTCAAGGTGACCGTCCGCGAGCGCAGTTGGGAGGAGGGTGAGGGCGTCTCGGGCGCCTCCGCGATGTCCGGGCACGACATGTCGAAGATGTCCGGGCACGACATGTCCGGGCACAGCATGCCGGGGCACGGTGCGATGCGCTCGCCCGCCCCGGCGGCCGCGACGAGCGGCGCCGGTCCCTCGTACAACGTGGGTCACGGGCCCTACGCGCCCGCGCCGCCCGCCCTGCCGTGGGCGATCAAGAAGGCCGCCCTCAAGTCCGCCGGATCCGCGCAGGCGGGCGACGGGCCCGGCCGGACCGACGGGTCCCGCAAGGCGCCCGCCGTGCAGCCCAACGCGAAGCGGCCGACCGGCAAGGCGAGCGTTCCCGACGTTCCCAAGCCGGACCTCCGTTCGCTGCCCGCCTACGGCATCACCGTCAGCGACGGTTATGAGGAGGCCCCGGGCAAGGACTACCTGGCCTTCAGCGCCAATGTGTGGAACGCCGGCCCGGCCAAGCTCGTCGTGGACGGCTTCCGCTCTCCGGGCAAGGAGCTGATGGACGCGTACCAGTACTTCTACGACGCCAACGGCAAGCAGATCGGCTACACCCCGACCGGCACCATGGAGTGGGACCCGCGCCCCGGCCACGAGCACTGGCACTTCACCGACTTCGCCAGCTACCGGCTGCTGAAGGCCGACAAGAAGGAGACCGTGCGCAGCGGCAAGGAGGCCTTCTGCCTGGCCAACACCGACGCGGTCGACTACACGGTGAAGAACGCCAACTGGCACCCGGACAACACCGACCTGTCCACCGCGTGCGGTCAGGAGAACTCGATCTCCGTCCGTGAGGTGCTCGACGTCGGTTCCGGTGACACCTACACCCAGGACCTCCCCGGCCAGTCCTTCGACATCACCGGCCTGGCGAACGGCACCTACTACATACAGGTGCTGGCCAACCCGGAGAAGCGGCTCAAGGAGACCGACCTCACCAACAACAGCGCCCTGCGCAAGGTCGTTCTGGGCGGCAAGCCCGGCGCCCGTACGGTGACCGTTCCCCCGCACGAGCGGGTGGACGCCAACTGATCACCGCCCGCCACCACGGCGGGCAGTGAGCGGGAAGGGGACGGCCCCCGGGGACCATGAAGTCCATGGTATTCCGGGGGCCGTACTCATGCCCGTGCCCGTCAGCCCGTGCCTCGTACGCCGCGTCCCGTGCCCCGTACGCCGTAGCCCGTGCCCCCGTACGCCGCGTCCCGTGCCCCGCTCAGTTCGGGTGGCGCTTCGTGATCCTGCCCTGCGCGTCCGCCTCCAGCGACGCCTTGGCGCCCCCGCCCGTCACCGACACCCGGATGGTCAGGGCCCGCTCGCCCGATGCCGGTTCGACGTCGATGCGCCAGGCCCCGGGGTCGCGCACGCCCAGGGTGTTCCGGGCCTCGCGCACCAGGCCGGGGAAGAGTTCGTACGGGAGCGTCCGCAGGTCGACGGCGTGCATTCCGTCCTGCGGCCCGCCGGCCTCACCGCTCACCGCCATGCGGTGCTCGTCGATGGTGAGGTCGGCCACCGTCGGCGTACCGACCCGCGCCGTCAGTGATTCGGCGGTGTCGCGCATCCGGCCGATGTCCAGCATCGACGACGTGGGCCCCGACACCGTCGTGGACGACGAGAAGGTCGTGGACGAGGACGAGGACGGCTTCGAACCTGCCGGGCCGTCGTCGGCGAACAGTTCGCCCCGGAACAGCAGCACGACGACCACCGCACCGATCACAAGCCCCACGAGCCCGCCGAAGCAGCCTGCCCGGCTCCGGACCGGAGCGGCCACCCGGCTGGACTCCGGCGCCGAGTCCGCCTTCTCCGTCTCCACCCGCCGCGCCCACTCCGGCGCCGGCCGGGTGACGATCTCGACCTCCCACGGCTCGTCGGGGCGGTACTCGACCACGATCATGCCCTGTGGCCGGTAGGTGGGGAGGTCGACCAGGTTGACCGACTGGCTGGTGGTGACCCGGTACGCGGAGCGGTCGTCCGGGACCACCGTCAGATCGAACCTGACCGGGACGTTCGCCGACTCGCCCCCGATGGCGCGCAGGTCCTCGATCAGCGCGAGTGCCGTACGGGTGACCGGCTTCCCCCTCCTGGCCTTGATCCAGCTGTCCACGATCAGCAGCACCGTGACGGTGACCACCTGGAGCCCGGCCCCCAGCAGGAGGAGGGGCACCCGCTCCAGGACGACCCCGGAGACCATGCCCGCCAGTGCGACACCGGTCGCCCCCCCGGCCAGAAATCCGCGGATCAGGGCTATCGGCCCCGTGGTCTCCTGCAGCCCGGAATCAGTCGTCCCCATGGACGCGATTGTGCCGTGCGGGGGAGGGCACCGCCGGTGGTTCGCCCGACTCCGGTGATCCGGTCCGCCGCCGGACCGGATCACTCCGGACCCCTGTCAGTCCTCGCCCTCCAGGTTGCCTTCCGTCTCCAGGAAGACCTGGCGCAGCGCTTCGAGCACCGCCGGGTCGGGCTTGGCCCACATCCCGCGCGACTCGGCCTCCAGGAGGCGTTCCGCAATGCCGTGCAGGGCCCACGGGTTGGCCTGCTGGAGGAACTCCCGGTTCGTCGGGTCCAGGACGTACGTCTCGGTGAGCTTGTCGTACATCCAGTCGGCGACCACGCCCGTCGTCGCGTCGTACCCGAAGAGGTAGTCGACGGTCGCGGCCAGCTCGAAGGCGCCCTTGTAACCGTGGCGGCGCATCGCCTCGATCCACTTGGGGTTCACGACCCGGGCGCGGAAGACGCGGGACGTCTCCTCGACCAGGGTGCGGGTGCGGACGGTCTCGGGGCGGGTGGAGTCCCCGATGTACGCGGCCGGCGCGGTGCCCTTCAGCGCGCGCACGGTGGCGACCATGCCGCCGTGGTACTGGAAGTAGTCGTCCGAGTCGGCGATGTCGTGCTCGCGGGTGTCGGTGTTCTTCGCCGCGACCTCGATCCGCTTGTACGCGGTCTCCATCTCCTCGCGGGCCGGGCGGCCGTCGAGCTCGCGCCCGTAGGCGTAACCGCCCCACACCGTGTAGACCTCCGCGAGGTCGGCGTCGGTGCGCCAGTCCCGGGAGTCGATGAGCTGGAGCAGACCCGCGCCGTACGTACCGGGGCGGGAGCCGAAGATACGGGTGGTGGCCCGACGTTCGTCGCCGTGCTCGGCCAGGTCCGCCTGGGTGTGGGCGCGTACGTAGTTGTGCTCGGCCAGCTCGTCGAGCGAGGCGGCGAGCCGTACGGCGTCGTCCAGCAGACCGATCGTGTGCGGGAACGCGTCGCGGAAGAAGCCGGAGATGCGCAGCGTGACATCGATGCGGGGGCGGCCCAGTTCCTCGTACGGGATCGCCTCCAGGCCCGTCACACGGCGCGAGGCGTCGTCCCAGACGGGGCGGACGCCGAGCAGTGCGAACGCCTCCGCGATGTCGTCGCCCGCCGTGCGCATCGCGCTGGTGCCCCACAGGGACAGGCCGACCGAGGTGGGCCAGTCCCCGTTGTCGGTGCGGTAGCGCTCCAGGAGCGAGTCGGCGAGGGCCTGTCCGGTCTCCCAGGCGAGCTTGGAGGGGACGGCCTTCGGGTCGACCGAGTAGAAGTTGCGGCCGGTCGGCAGCACGTTGACCAGACCGCGCAGCGGGGAACCGGACGGGCCCGCCGGGACGAAGCCGCCGTTCAGCGCGTGGACGGCGTGGGCGAGTTCGTCGGTCGTCGCGGCGAGGCGCGGCACGACCTCGTGCGCGGCGAAGCCGAGGATGTCGGCGACAGCGGCGGGGTGTCCGGCGGCCACCGTCCCGACGGCGGCCGGGTCCCAGTCCGCGTCCTCCATCGCCTGGACCAGGGCGCGGGCCTGCTCCTCGATGTCGTCGGCGGCGGTGCGGGTGGCGGCGGACTCGTCGAGACCGAGGGCCTCGCGCAGACCGGGCAGGGATGCCGTACCGCCCCAGATCTGGCGGGCGCGCAGGATCGCCAGGACCAGGTTGACGCGGTCCGGGCCGGCCGGGGCGGTGCCCAGGACGTGCAGACCGTCGCGGATCTGGACGTCCTTGATCTCGCAGAGCCAGCCGTCGAGATGCATGATGAAGTCGTCGAAGCCCTCGTCCTCGGGGCGGTCCTCCAGCCCCAGGTCGTGGTCGAGCTTCGCCGCCTGGATCAGGGTCCAGATCTGGGCGCGGATCGCCGGGAGCTTCGCCGGGTCCATCGCGGCGATCTGGGCGTGCTCGTCCAGGAGCTGCTCCAGCCGGGCGATGTCGCCGTAGCTGTCCGCGCGGGCCATCGGCGGTACGAGGTGGTCGACCAGGGTGGCGTGGACGCGGCGCTTGGCCTGCGTACCCTCGCCCGGGTCGTTGACCAGGAACGGGTAGACGAGCGGGACATCACCCAGTGCCGCGTCGGGGCCGCAGGACGCGGACAGGCCCGCGTTCTTGCCGGGCAGCCACTCCAGGTTGCCGTGCTTGCCGAGGTGGATCATCGCGTCGGCGCCGAACCCGTTGTCGTCGGCGGACGCGGCGATCCAGCGGTACGCGGCCAAGTAGTGGTGCGAGGGCGGCAGATCGGGGTCGTGGTAGATCGCGATCGGGTTCTCGCCGAAGCCGCGCGGCGGCTGAATGAGGATGAGCAGGTTGCCGCGCCGCAGGGCCGCGAGCACGATGTCGCCCTCGGGGTTCACGGACCGGTCCACGAACATCTCGCCGGGCGCCGGGCCCCAGTGCCGCTCGACGGCCTCGCGCAGATCGGCGGGGAGCGTGGCGAACCAGCGGCGGTAGTCGGCCGCCGGGATCCGCACCGGGTTGCGTGCCAACTGCTCCTCGGTCAGCCACTCCTGGTCGTGGCCGCCCGCCTCGATCAGGGCATAGATCAGCTCGTCGCCGTCACCGGAGACGAGGCCGGGGATCTCTTCCTCGGCACCGAAGTCGTACCCCTCGGCGCGGAGCCGGCGCAGCAGCGCGACGGCGCTGGCCGGGGTGTCGAGACCGACGGCGTTGCCGATGCGGGAGTGCTTGGTCGGGTACGCGGACAGCACGAGCGCGATCCGCTTCTCCGCGTTCGGGATGTGGCGGAGCCTGGCGTGCCGTACGGCGATACCGGCGACCCGGGCGGCGCGCTCGGGGTCGGCGACGTACGCGGGCAGACCGTCCTCGTCGATCTCCTTGAAGGAGAACGGCACGGTGATCAGGCGGCCGTCGAACTCCGGCACCGCGATCTGGGTGGCGGCGTCCAGCGGGGAGACGCCCTCGTCGTTCTCCTCCCAGGCGGCCCGGGGGCTGGTGAGGCAGAGCGCCTGGAGGACGGGCACATCGAGACCGGTCAGCGCGCCCGCGTCCCAGGACTCGTCGTCGCCGCCCGCCGACGCCTCGGCGGGCCGGGTGCCGCCCGCCGCGAGGACGGTGGTCACGATGGCGTCGGCGGCGCGGAGTTCATCGATCAGCTCGGGCTCCGGGGTACGCAGCGAGGCCACGTACAGCGGGAGGGGGCGGGCCCCCGCGTCCTCCACGGCCGTGCACAGCGCCTCGACGAACGCGGTGTTCCCGCTCATGTGGTGGGCGCGGTAGTACAGCACGGCGACGGTGGGCGCCGACGCGTCGGTCTCCCGGGCCGTCCGCTCCAGCGGGCCCCACGCGGGGGCCGGGGCGGGCGGCTCGAAGCCGTGGCCGGTGAGCAGCACGGTGTCGGACAGGAAGCGGGCCAGCTGGCCGAGGTTGGCGGGGCCGCCGTGCGCCAGGTACGCGTGTGCCTCGGCGGCGATGCCGATGGGAACGGTGGACGCGGCCATCAGCTGGGCGTCCGGGGCCTGCTCGCCGGTCAGCACCACGACCGGGAGGCCCGCGGCCAGCAGCTGGTCCAGGCCTTCCTGCCAGGCGCGTACGCCGCCGAGGAGACGTACGACGACGAGGTCCACGCCGTCCAGGAGCTGCGGAAGGCCGTCCAGCGGGAGCCGGGAGGGGTTGGCGTAGCGGTAGCTGACCGGGCCGTCGGAGGCGCGGGCGCTCAGCAGGTCGGTGTCGGACGTCGACAGGAGCAGGATCATGCTGCGTCAGGCCTTCCTCGGGGTGTCCACGCCCCGGGCGGTGTCGAAGTGGGCTCCCCTGTGCTCAGGCGGACCGGATCGGTCCGAGAGCGTGGGGAAGGGAGTTCCTGACTCGCCCGGCCACTGCGTCGGCCGGGCTCACAGTGGCGGGACCGCGCCGGAATCTCACCGGGCTTCCTCCCCTGTCGCCGTCTGGCGATGACGGACCGTATGGCCCGCCGCCTGCATCCTAAGCGGGTGGGGTGCCGCAGTGGGTGGGCGCGGGTGCGGAAGGTTGGCGCTGCCCGTGGCGGAGGGCTGGTGCCGGCCGTGGCGGAGCGCCGGTGCCGGCCATGGCGGGGGGGGGGCTGGTGCTCCCTGCGGCGGAGGGCCGGAGTGGAAGGTTGGTGGGCCGGAGTGGAAGGCCGGCGGGCTGGGGTTGAGGGCCGGTGGGCTGGAGTTGAGGACCGGAGTCGGGGGCCGGTGCTCCCTGCGGCGGGGGGCCGGAGTTGTAGGTCACAGGAAGCGTGGGGTGGGCGGTCGGTATGCTCGCCGCCATGTCCGATTCCGCCCTCTCGCCCCGGTCCACGGGTGCCTCCGCCGTCCCGAGCGGTGGCGATGCCTGCCCGGGAACGCTGAGGCTGCACCGGGCGGACGACGGTGCGCTGGCACGGGTCCGGGTGCCCGGTGGAGTGCTGACCGCCGACCGGGCCGAGGCCCTGCTGACGGTGGCCGGGCGGCTCGGCGACGGTGACCTCCATCTCACCTCACGGGGCAACGTCCAGCTGCGTGGGCTGGCTCCCGGCTGCGGGGCGGAGCTGGCCCGGTCGCTGGGCGAGGCCGGGCTGCTGCCCTCCGAAGCGCACGAGCGGGTGCGCAACATCGTCGCCTCGCCGCTCTCGGGGATCGACGACAGCGGGCTCCCGGACATCCGTTCCTGGCTGACCGGGCTGGACGCGCTGCTCTGCGGGAGCGAGCGGGCGACGGGGCTCTCGGGCCGTTTCCTGTTCGCCCTCGACGACGGCCGCGGCGATGTGGACGCCCTCGGCGCCGATGTGACCCTGATCGCGGACGGTGCGGGCGCGCTGCTGCGGGTCGGGGGCGACGACGCGGTGTTCCGGCTGCCCGCCTCCGACGGTCCCCGCGCCGCGCTCCTCGCCGCCGAGGTGTTCCTCGGCCTGGCCCGGGAGACCGGTGCCTGGCGGGTGAAGGACCTGCCCGACGGTGCCCGCGCCGCGCTGCCGGACGAGGTCGCGCGGCGGGTCCGCCCGCAGGGCCCGGCCGTCCACCGCGAACGCCCGCGCGCCGCTCGTCCCCCGGCCCCGGGTGCGGTGGCCGGACCGCACGGCCGCGCCGCGCTCAGTACCGGCGTACCGCTCGGGCGGCTCGGCCCGGCGCAGTGGCGGCTCCTCACCGGGATCTCCCGGGACCGGGGCTCCGGCGAACTGCGGCTCACCCCGTGGCGCGGAGTGGTCGTCCCCGGGCTCCCCTCGCGGGATGCCCCGCAGGCGCTCCGTACCCTCGCCGGCACCGGGCTGATCACCGGGCCCGACTCCCCCTGGACCGGCGTGGGGGCCTGTATCGGGCACCCGGGCTGCGCGAAGTCCCTGGCCGATGTGCGGGCCGAGGCGGGGGCCGCCGTCGGACCGCTCGGGCGGCTACCTGTGTACTGGTCCGGGTGCGAACGCCGGTGCGGCCATCCGCACGGGGAGTGGATCGACGTGGTGGCCACCGCGGACGGGCACCGGATCTCGCACGTACGGGGGGACCGCCGCGAGGCTCCGGTGACGGTCCGGGACGATCCGGCCGCGCTCGCCGCCGCGGTCGCCGAAGCCCGTGCCTGACCGGTACCGGCACCGGCACCGGCACCGGCACCGGTGACCGTGTACGTATGGCCCGTCCGCCAGCCCCGTCCGCCAGCCCCGCCCCGTCCCCTCCCTGTCCCCGCCCCGTTCCTGTCCCTGCCCCCTGTCCCCCTGTCCCCTGTCCCCTGTCCCCTGGACGAAGAAGAAAGCGACAGCACTGTGCATCAGTACGAGAAGGACGGACCGGCGATCTACCGCCAGTCCTTCGCCACCATCCGCGCGGAGGCGGATCTGGCCGGTCTGCCCGCCGATGTGAGCCAGGTAGCCGTCCGGATGATCCACGCCTGCGGCATGGTCGACCTCGTACGCGATCTCGCTTTCTCCCCGGACGCCGTGGCCCACGCCCGTACGGCGCTGCGCGCCGGCGCACCCATCCTCTGCGACGTGGCCATGGTCGCCAGCGGGGTCACCCGCAAGCGGCTCCCGGCGGACAACGACGTGGTGTGCACCCTGTCCGACCCGGCGGTGCCGGAGCTCGCGGCGAAGATGGGGACCACGCGCAGCGCGGCGGCCCTGGAGCTGTGGCGCGACCGGATGGAGGGTGCCGTCGTGGCCGTGGGCAACGCGCCCACCGCCCTCTTCCGGCTGCTGGAGATGATCGAGGAGGGCGCCCCGCGCCCCGCCGCCGTCATCGGGGTCCCGGTCGGCTTCATCGGTGCCGCCGAGTCGAAGGAGGCCCTGGCCGCCCACCCGTCCGGCCTGGAGCACCTGATCGTGCGCGGCCGCCGCGGCGGCAGCGCGATAGCGGCGGCGGCGCTCAACGCGATCGCCAGCGAGGAAGAGTAGTGAGCGACAGCGTGAGCAAGGCAGGCAAGGCGGGCAGGACGGGCAGGCTCTACGGCGTGGGGCTCGGTCCCGGCGACCCGTCCCTGATGACCGTACGGGCCGTCCAGGTCATCGGCGAGGCCGATGTCGTGGCGTACCACAGTGCCCGGCACGGCCGTTCCATCGCCCGCTCCATCGCGGCCGGGCACCTGCGCGCCGACCACATCGAGGAGGCGCTGGTCTACCCCGTCACCACGGAGACCACGGACCACCCGGGCGGCTACCGGGGCGCCCTGGAGGAGTTCTACGCCGAGGCCGCGGCCCGGCTCGCGGTGCACCTGGACGCCGGGCGCACCGTCGCCGTGCTCGCCGAGGGCGACCCGCTCTTCTACGGCTCGTACATGCACATGCACAAGCGGCTCGCGGACCGGTACGACACCGAGGTCATCCCCGGCGTCACCTCGGTCAGCGCCGCGGCGGCCCGGCTCGGCACCCCGCTCGTCGAGGGCGAGGAGATCCTGACGATCCTGCCCGGCACGCTGCCCGAGGAGGAGCTGACGGCCCGCCTGGCGGCCACGGACTCCGCGGTGGTGATGAAGCTGGGCCGTACGTTCCCGGCGGTGCGCCGTGCGTTCGAGGGGTCGGGGCGGCTGCCCGAGGCCCGGTACGTGGAGCGCGCCACGATGGCCGGGGAGCGCACCGGCGACCTGGCGGACGTGGAGGCCGGTTCCGTCCCGTACTTCGCGGTCGCCGTGCTGCCGAGCCGGATCGACGCGCCCCGCCCCGAGCGGGCGCCGGGCGCGGGCGAGGTGGTCGTGGTCGGCACCGGACCCGCCGGGCCGCTGTGGCTGACGCCCGAGACGCGCGGGGCGCTGGCCGCCGCCGACGACGTGGTCGGGTACACGACGTATCTGGACCGGGTGCCGGTACGGCCGGGCCAGGCACGCCACGGCTCCGACAACAAGGTCGAGTCCGAGCGCGCCGAGTTCGCCCTCGACCTGGCCCGGCGCGGGCGGCGGGTGGCCGTGGTGTCGGGCGGCGACCCCGGGGTCTTCGCCATGGCGACGGCCGTACTGGAGGTGGCCTCGCAGGACGCCTACGCGGACATCGCGGTACGGGTCCTGCCGGGGGTGACCGCGGCCAACGCGGCCGCCGCCCGCGCGGGCGCCCCGCTCGGCCACGACTACGCCACGATCTCGCTGTCCGACCGGCTCAAGCCGTGGGAGGTCATCGCGGAGCGGCTGCGCGCGGCGGCGACGGCGGACCTGGTGATGGCCCTGTACAACCCCGGTTCGAAGAGCCGGACCTGGCAGGTCGGCAAGGCACGCGACCTGCTGCTCGAACACCGCTCGCCGGACACGCCCGTGGTGCTCGGCCGGGACGTCGGCGGGCCGGCCGAGAGCGTGCGTACGGTGCGGCTCGCCGATCTCGACCCGGCGGAGGTCGACATGCGGACCATCCTGATCGTGGGCTCGTCGCAGACGCGGTGGGTGCGGCGGGGCGGCGACGGGCAGCAGATCGTGTGGACGCCGAGGCGGTACCCGGAGGCCCAGGAGGTTCCGGAGGTCCCGGAGGCCCAGGAGGCTCAGGAGGTTCCGGAGACCCAGGAGGTCCCGGAGGCCTAGGAGGCTCAGGAGGTCCCGGAGGCCTAGGAGGTCCCGGAGGTCCCGGGTCTGCCCACACCGCGCAGCCAGGCCTCGGCCTCCTCCGGGGTGGCGGCCACCGGGACCCCCTCGGGGACGGGTGGCCGCCGGACCACGACGACCGGGATACCGGCCTCGCGGGCGGCGGTCAGCTTCGGGGCTGTCGCGTCGCCGCCACTGTCCTTGGTGACGAGGACGTCGAGGCGGTGGCGGCGGATCAGCTCCTGTTCCCCGTCCAGGGTGAACGGCCCCCGGTCGAGCAGCACCTCCATCCGGGGCGGGCAGGGCCCTTCCGGGGCGTCCACCGAGCGCATCAGGAACCACAGCGCGTCCAGCCCGGAGAACGCCGCGAGCCCCATCCGGCCGGTCGTGAGGAACACCCGCTCCCCCAGCGCGGGCAGCAGTTCCGCCGCCTCGTCCAGCGACCCGGCCGGGTGCCACCGGTCGCCGTCCCCGGGTACCCAGCCCGGCCGGCGCAGCGCCAGCAGGGGAACATGGGCCGTGGCGGCCGCCGCGGCCGCGTGGAAACTGATCGTCCCGGCGAAAGGATGGGTGGCGTCGATGAGCGCATCCACCTCGTGCTCCCGCAGCCACGCGGCGAGCCCGTCCGTGCCGCCGAAGCCGCCGACGCGGACCTCGCCCGGCGGGAGCCTCGGTCCGGCCACCCGCCCGGCGAGCGAACTGGTCACCCGGATGTCCCCGCCCGCGTCCTTGTGCTCCGCCAGGGACTCGGCGAGGCGACGGGCCTCGGTCGTCCCGCCGAGGACGAGTACATGCATCACCACGGTCCCTCTCCATGAGCAGCGAGGCCCCCATGAGCGGTGAGCCGCGGAGCAGCGAGCCGCAGGGCGGGCGCAGCGCCCAACTCAAGCACACCGGTCTGCGGCCGGGATGGACCACCGGGGCCTGTGCGACGGCGGCGACGACGGCCGCGTACACGGCACTGCTGACCGGCACCTTTCCCGACCCGGTGACCATCACCCTGCCCAGGGGGCAGACGCCCGCGTTCGCGCTGGCGGTGGAGGAGCTGTCGGACGGGCCGGAGCAGGCCGCCATGGCGGGGGTGGTGAAGGACGCGGGCGACGACCCGGACGTGACGCACGGGGCGCTGGTACGGGCCACGGTACGGAAGCTGCCGCCCGGGTCCGGGGTGGTGTTCCGGGCGGGGCCGGGCGTGGGCACGGTCACGCTGCCCGGACTGCCGCTCGCGGTCGGGGAGCCCGCGGTGAATCCCGTACCCCGGCAGCTGATGCGCGAACACGTCGCCCGGGTGGCGGCGGAGCACGGCGGCACGGGGGATGTGGAGATCACCATCTCCGTGGACCACGGCGAGGAGATCGCCCGTTCCACGTGGAACGGGCGGCTCGGCATCCTGGGAGGCCTCTCGATTCTCGGCACGACCGGCGTCGTGGTGCCGTACTCCTGCTCGGCCTGGATCGACTCGATCCGGCGCGGGGTCGACGTGGCGCTCGCCGCCGGACACACGCATGTGGCGGGCTGCACCGGTTCCACCTCGGAGAAGACCGTGGTGGCCGAGTACGGGCTGCCGGAGATCGCCCTGCTGGACATGGGGGACTTCGCGGGCGCGGTGCTGAAGTACGTACGCAGGCATCCGGTGGCACGGCTCACGATCTGCGGCGGGTTCGCCAAGCTGTCGAAGCTCGCGGCCGGGCATCTGGACCTGCACTCCGCCCGCTCCCAGGTCGACAAGGGGTTCCTCGCCGAACTGGCCCGCCACGGCGGCGCGGACGAGTCCCTGGCGGCGGAGGTCGCGGTCGCCAACACGGGGCTGGCGGCACTCCGCCTGTGCGAGGCGGCGGGCGTCCCGCTCGGCGACCTGGTGGCGGCCCGCGCCCGCGACGAGGCCCTGGCGGTGCTGCGGGGCGCGCCGGTCGCGGTCGACGTGATCTGCATCGACCGGGCGGGGGCGGTGGTGGGCCGGGCGTAGGCCCACCACGGCTGAAGGCGGCCCCGGTCACGTGCTGAAGGTGGCCCCGGAGGCGGCAGCGGCGAGCCGCGCCCGCCACCCGCCCGGGTCCTGCCCGGCGTCCACGGCCGCCGCCGCGTCCCCCACGAGGTCGACGCCGAGGTCGGCGGCCCTTCTGGCGGCCCAGTGCGCCCAGGCGGCGGCCTGTTGGCACTCCGGGCACTCGGTCTCGCCCGCCATGGACCGGAAGACGTGCTCGGGCCCGGGTCCCCGGCAGGTGATCAACGGGGGAACGTACCGGGGAGCGACGGGCCGAGGGAGCGAGGCCTCGGGACACGCGGCACCCGTAGCCCCAGCGGCACCTGCGGCTCCCGCTGGGACGGCAGGGACGGCAGGGACGGCAGGAGCGTGGCGCTCCCCCTCGGGCAGCTTCTGCACCAGCCGGTGCCGGAGGAACCCCACGGCGGACCGGACCCCGCCGGGTGGCAGATCACTGGTCAGTACGCGCCTGAGCTCACCGCCGGAGATCCCGCGCCGCAGCCATTCGACAGCCTGCCCGACGAGAGCACGGGCCTCGGCGACACCGAGATGCAGATCGCGATGGGAGTGCCGTAGCGAGAGCAACACCCCTTCGGCCTCGGCCTCTTCGGGCAGCGGGTCGTGAACGCCGCTTTCCGCGTCGGTCGCTTCGGTGGGTGGGTGGGATGTGTTCTTCTCCCGTTCTTCGTCTACCGGTAGTTGACGGCCGCTTGTCCGAGGGGTCGGTTGGCCGACGGTCGGAAACTGCGTACTCGGAGGCATCCCGACATCGACACCCGCCTCCCACCACACGGCGAGGGCATCCGCGTCGGTCAACGGAACGTTGGAGAAGAGCTGATGGGTGATCCACAGCCCCCGCTCCCCGGCGACCCGCCGCTCATGAACGAACCCAAGGGTGACGAGCTGTTCCTTGGCCCTCTGGAACGCGCGACCCTTGAGACCCAGCTTCCGCGCGTGCTCGCTGAGCGGCAGATGCGTCCGGTCGTCGGGGAGCCCCTGGATGTACAGGAGGAGGATCTTCGCGTCGCTGCAAAGACCCGGATGACGCACGATGTCGTGCGAAGCCTTCGTGTAGCACCGAACCGGCGCGATAGCATGCCAAAGCATCCTGGTGGACTCTGGTTTCCACTCGTGGGTGAAGGCCTCCGGACCGGTGCTGATACACCACCGGGGGCCGCCCCATGTGCGCGTACGCACAGAGGGTGATGACGCGATCACGGTACCGCAGCCGAGAGTGCGTTGCGGACAATCCGCTCAACACCCCGCGCCTGCCTGCCTGTCACAGGAAATATCCACCTGCCCTGCGGCGGCGGACGCCCAGAGTTGTTGAGCATGCGGGACTTGGGTCAGCCCGTCGTACTCCGTCAGCGGAGGTAGGTGCGCTGCCATTCCGCGAGGGACATCGTCTGAGCGGCCTCGGCGAGCTGAAGAGCAGAGGGGGTCTTGAGCTTCGCCCTGGTCGAGTCCACCCATTCCTGGGCGGCCGGATAGCCCTGTTGGAGATATTCGAGGCCCTGGATCATGCACTCCAGCTTGTCGGCGTCGTGGGCGACGAGTACTTCGAGGGAGTCGCTGTTCTCGTACTCGTGGACGATGGCCTTGATGCCTTCGGCAACGGACGGGTGGGCGTCGGCGACCTGGTCAGCGGTGACCTGCTCGTTCTTCGCGACGTCGATGTAGCGACGGCCGATCCAGGGGATGTCGCCGATGCGGGTTTCCTGGGTGTCGTGGAAGGTGGCAAGGAGAGCGACCCTCGCAGGGTCGGCGCCTTCCATCATCGCCAGTACCGCACCGATCACCGCAGTGCGCCAGGAATGCTCGGCGATCGTTTCGGGGTCCTTGACCCCGGCGATCCACCAGCCACTGCGCTTGCCGCGCTTGAGGGCGCCCATTTCCAGCATGTACCCAACGGTGCCCGTGTCGTTGGCGGCGTTGTCGGTGTCGGTCATGCCATCCCCTCCAGCAGTTTGATCAGGTGTGCAAGGTCAGACCGTAATGCACGGACTCCATCTCGCGCCGGGTCTGCGAAGAGATTGAATCGCCATCCAGGAGGGTTGTGACCTGCTGGGCAAGAGCGCGGTTCAGGTGCGGGTCGGCTGCGAGGAGCCCGCGGCGCGATGCGAGTAAGGCCCAGACCGTGTGGGCGTTGAGGTCGATGCAGGCCAGGTCGGGGGAGAGCCGGTCTGCGAGTTTCCGCAGCAGGGCAAGGCCGTCCCAAGTGGTGTCGGAGCGATCGATCATGAAGGTGTCGTCGGGCCGGGGAAGTTGGTCAATGCCCAACCAGTAGGCCCAGTAGTTGAGATTCGCGACCTCTCCGGTTTCATCACCCATGCCGTTTTGGATGAACGCATACAGCGGTTCCCTGTCGCCGTGACGGGTGAGAGATGCGGCGACAGACCGGGTATCGGCCCAGTGGGGTGTCCATCCGGACCGGGGGCCGGGATTGTGGCGACGCATGTCGGCGAGCCAGGCCCTGGTGTCGTGGGCGGTGTCGTACGAGCAGAGGTAGAGCGCCTGGCGTCGGAGGAGTGCGCCATCTTCGCCCACATGATCGGCGAGTTCGGCAGCGCGCCGCATGTGGTCGTAGAAGGCGAGACGGTCGGTCGGGGCGAGGAGGGGTGAGGAACGAGAGGGTCCCCGCCTCTTGGGCGCTTCAGGGGTGGGTAGGGCTGCCGGCTGGGTGCCGTTCAGCGCCCAAGCCAGCATGTGGGTGGTGTTGCGTGTGAACACCCATCCAGCAAGCGGATGTTGGGAAACCACAAGTGCTGGTGGCCCGGACAAAGCATGGGCAATCACCGCGTCGGCATCAACGGCCTCATCAAGAAGCATCAGCATCAATGAGGGTGCGCCGAGTCGTAGCAGTGTGCGTGAAATCGCACGCAGGTTCCCAGCGTGCGTCGAGGTAAGTGGGCGGCGGCCCGACTCCCAGCCCTGAACTGTGGTTGTGTCCACGCCTAGAGCCTCAGCGAGTTCTCCCTGAGTGCGCGGGACCTGTTCTCGTATGACCTTGAAAAGGTGGCCGGTGACCGCGCCTTCGCGAGATCGGCGGACAGGACTGCACCCAGTCAGTGTTGTGTGGGTGACTCTGCTGCCTTCTGCGGCCATGACGCCTCCCCTTGGGATTTGTGCCTGCTCCAACTCGTACCCACAGTCAGTCCCTTCGTGACGCCAGCTTGCGTAGGTTGAAGTCACGGCTCGGGGGCTTCTGGAAGGCCCCGAGCGTACCGAGAATGCGGTTGCTACGACCGGCATCCGTCATGACGGCATATGTAGTCACGACGAACCACTCTTGGAGAAAGGCGGGCGGGCCTTAGGGCTGAGCCGCCAGTGAGGGGTACCAGTGAAAGTCCTCGCAATGGACACGCAGAGAACCGACTCCCTCCCTTTCGCTCGCCTGAGGGAGGCGCAGTACAGCGTGACTTTGACGCCTACTCCGGCTGGAGGAAAGCAGTGATACTGCCCATGTTTCCTCCGGCGAGCTTGATCGGACCTGTCGATCGTGAAGAGTCGGCGACCAGCAGGGCACATGGCTGCTACGGGGCTCCACAAAGGCACGTCCAGCGGTACGTGGCCAACATGGCCAGGACGCCATATCAGGTCGGGGACCAGCGGCGGGCGGTAGGAGCAGTGCTTCGGCAGTGGGGTACCGACGGCGATGCCCTGGACTCGGTGGCCCTGGTCGTGAGCGAGCTGTTGTCGAATGCCGTGCTGTACGGCGAGTGCGGGTCGATCGGTCTGTCCGTCGTTCACAGCCCGGTCGACGGCTGGGTTCTGGTCGAGGTGAACGATCACACTCCCTGCCCGCGACCCGAGCCGCCCCCAGCCGGGCCTGACCAGGAGGGCGGCCGGGGCTTGTTCTTGGTCAAGACCCTGTCCGAAGACTGGGGTACCGGCGCGGGCGGCGCTCTGACCTGGTGCAGGGTGACGACTGCCGCTGGCGGCGTCCGGTGATGCAGGCCCTCTCCGTGCCGCGAAGGAACGCCCTGGCTGGGCAACCGGCCTTCGGTCCTGCGGACGACAGCACGCAGACGCAGGAGCGTGTACCGGCCGCGTTGCGGACGGCGCTGTGGCCGCTTCCCGAAGCGGTTCTGGACGGGATCTTCGAGGATCTGAACCTGGTCCTCGACGGATCTCCCGACGAAGATGACGCCGGTCTTCTCCACCGAACGCGGGGAACCCTCCTCAGCCTTGTCGCTGCCGTGGCTCACGGCGGCCTCACCGCCCAGGGAGCCACCGACACCCTCGCCATGGCCCGCAGCCTTGCGCAAGCGGCTCCTCCCGGCGACCCCTCGACTTCACGGGCCCGGCAGCGCCGGACAGCACTGGCGGTGTTGGCGCTCCTCGAAGTGCTGGAACCCGAGCCCCTCCCCTGACCTCCGGGGCTGTCCCGTTCCGTTGCTGTCCACGCCGGAACGGTCGTACACGGACGTCTCCACTCGAAACTCGAAACGCGAACGGAGCCTTATGAGGCCGCATCCCATCAGCGTGATCACACCGCCCGCGTGCCGCATCGGCGGGCTGGCGTGGATCCCCAACGAGCGCGGAGAGGTCCTGACCGTCTGCGCGAACTACGGTGCCAAGAAGGGCTTCCACCAGCTTCCGGGCGGTCATGCCGGAGAGCACCAGTCGAACCTGGCGGCCATGGTCACGCACGTTCGGCGGGAGACCGGTGTCGACCCCGAGCCGGTCCGCCTGCTGGGAACGGACTGGGTCCCGCACAACGCCGAGGTACCGGCGGCCATGGGACAGAACTTCATCTACCTCTGCGCGGGCATCGCTGCGGACGCAGAGATCGTGCTCCCGTCGACGGCGGACGACGAGGAGCCGGAGCTCTCCGGCTACCTCTGGCAGACGCCCGAGACGGCCCGCAGCACCATGCGGGCGTACCAGCTCCGCCGCTTCCTCGGCCTCTGGAATGCATGGCGGGACAACACGACCGTAACCCTGCACAGCGGCCGTGCTGCTCTGGCCATGTCACGGGAGGCGTCGTGACGTCTGCCGGAGTTCCCGCCGACGAAGTCGATCCGGTGGGCGTGATGACGAAGCTGGAATCGGTGCTGAACGCCGCCGGGATCAAGCTTCCCGGTCTCCGGCCCGACGCACGGGGGCTGGTGGAACTGGGCTCCGTCGTTCCCGCTACGGCGACCGCGCTGACCCGGGAACTCCGTGGTGGCCTCGCCAGGGAGTACGAGACGGCGGAAGCGGTCCGTCAGGCAGCGGCCGCAGCGGGTCTCAGGATGCAGCCGCCCATGGTCGTCAGACGTCGAGTGCACCTCGGCGACATCGAGCTGGACACAGCCGAGAGCCTCGATGACCTCCTGAGCCCTGCCGGTACGAGCCCGGCGGACTCTGCCGATGAGCCGGACCGGACGGCAGATCCGGAACAGGTGGCCGCCCGCCTGATTGCGCGGCTCCGGGAGGTGACAGGCGGCGGCTTCCTCAACGCCACGTTCTTCGGACGCTGCCCACGCTGCGGAGGACACGAACTCATCGAACTGGACTCGGTCACCCCGGACCAGGCACTCGCCTTCGCCCACGCTGTCGCCACAGCGGCATCCGAACCCGCGCCCGCGAACTGACCGCACTGCCCAGCAGACCAAAGAGGTCACAGCAATGAAGGATTCACGCTTACAGAAGCTCGACGGAGCTCGTGTACTCGTCACAGGAGGAGGGGGACTCGTCGGCAGCCGCATCGTCGCGCTGCTGAAGGCGAGCGGTGCTCGCGCGAGCGTCCTGGACCGGTTCGACGCATACCCGCACTCGGTCCGGGGGTTGTTCGACGTCGATGTGAACGCCCACAAGGTGGTGTTCGGCGACGTGAGGGAAGCAGCGACCGTCCGGTGGCTGGTTCAGCAGGCCGACTACGTGATCCATGCCGCCGCCTACGCGGATGTCGCCGCATGCACCCGCGAGCCCGAGGTCGCGTTCGCGGCGAACCTCCAGGGCACGCAGACCGTGTTGCAGGAAACGCTGCGGTCACCGGTGAAGCGGCTGGTATTCGTGTCATCCGCCTCCGTCTACGGCAACGGACGCGGGGACGGTGTCCAAGAGTTCACCGAAAGCCAGCCGCTGGTGCCGATCTCCGTCTACGCCAACACCAAACTGTGGGGCGAGCATCAGGCCCGGCTGATGCTCGGAGGTTCTGACAGGGAGTTCGCGGTACTGCGGTACTTCTCCGTGTACGGCGACCCACAGGTTCCGAAGCCGGGGTCGCATTCGTGGATGGTGCCGTGGCTTTCCATGTCGGCCCAGATCGGCCTTCCGATGCGTCTCAACGGGGGCGGCCGACAGGTGCGGGACATGGTGCACGTCGATGACATCGCCCATGCCACGGTGCTGGCACTCGTCGCCGAAGGTGCTGTGAGCCAGACGATCAACGTGGGCTCCGGGAAGGCGACTTCGGTCCGTGAAATCGCCGAA
This sequence comes from Streptomyces sp. NBC_00654, assembly GCF_026341775.1. Classification (NCBI taxonomy): domain Bacteria; kingdom Bacillati; phylum Actinomycetota; class Actinomycetes; order Kitasatosporales; family Streptomycetaceae; genus Streptomyces; species Streptomyces sp. NBC_00654. The sequence continues at coordinate 1,261,919 of NZ_JAPEOB010000003.1, forward strand.
ATGGTCGCCCGCCACTACCCGGCGGCCAGCCTCGTTGATGCCCCTCTGCCGGAAGGCGACCCGCTCGGCGGCTACGCGGACACCCGCAGGTCCCGTGACCTTCTCGGCTGGGCGCCGGCCGTGACGCTGGAGGAGGGCGTAGACCGCTACGTCGCCTGGCTCAAAGCCAGTCCGGATGTGGTGCCCGACTGGATGCTTCCCGTGCCCGCCCTCACTGCCTGACCCGAAGGAGAGCACCATGCATGTTGTCCTGCTGGGCGGAGCCGGGTACATCGGCTCCGTCGCTGCTGAACACCTGGTGAGTTATGGCCACGACCTGACGGTGGTCGACGGTTTGATCTACACCCGTGACGGCGACCCGACCAGTCTTCTGCCCGCTGGGGCGGCCTTCACCCAAGGCGATCTGCGGGACCCCGTGGTTCTGCGGGAGGCCCTGGCCGGTGCGGATGTGGTCGTCCACCTCGGCGGTCTGGTCGGCGAGCCCGCCTGTGCGCGGGATGAGCGGCTTGCGGTAGAGCTGAACTACGCGGCGCCGATACTCGCTGCGGACGCCGCTGTGCGGGCGGGTGTCGGGCGGTATGTGTTCTTCTCCTCGTGCAGCGTCTACGGCAGTCATGAGGGAACCGTCGACGAGAGCACGACGCCGAACCCACTGGGCATCTACGCCCGGACGAAGGTGTTGGCGGAAAGGCGCCTTCCCGAGGTCCTGGGCGGCATCCCCACCACGATCCTGCGACTGGCGACCGTCCATGGGCGGTCGCCGCGCCAGCGCCTGGACTCCGTCGTCAACCGCATGGCCTCGCGGGCCGTGGCCGACGGTCGCATTCCTCTCAACGGCGGCGGCCAGCGTCGCCCTCTCGTGCACGTCAACGATGTTGTGCGTGTCCTGGCCCAGGCCCTGACAATGCCCGGCAACCACGTTTGGAACGTTGGCAGTGACCAGGAGAACCACACCATCGGCGACATTGCCAGGACCGTCGCGGATGCCGTCCCCGGGGCTTTGATCGACTACGGCCCCGAGCTCGATGAGGCTGACGCGCGCGACTACGCCGTGTCCTTCGCACGCCTGCGGGAGGCACTGCCCGGTGTCTGCTCCACCACGCTGAAACAAGGGGTGGAGGAGATCGCCAGGGCCGTCGCGAACGGCACCTTGGGGAACCCTGCCGAGGCGCAGTACGACAACCACGCCGGCCTGTGTGCCGCAGTTGCAGATGACCGGGTGGCCGTGCTCGGCACACCGGACTGTGACCGCCTGCACGCCGAGTACCAGGACGTTTTCGGGGGCGGCCGATGAACGTCCGCCCGGACATCTTCCTTCCCTGGAACAAGCCGTCCATCGGAGACGAAGAGATCACCGAGGTCACGGACGTCCTGCGGTCGGGGTGGCTGACCCACGGCCCCAGGGCCGTTCAGTTCGAGTACGAGGTGCGCGAGGCTCTGGGGCAGGAAGACAGCTTCGCGGTGTCGTCCTGCACCGCTGCTCTGCACCTCGGCCTCCTCGCAGCCGAGGTCGGCATCGGGGACCAGGTGATCACCCCCAGCTTGACCTTCTGCGCCGCGCCCAACGCGATCGTGCAGACAGGCGCCGATCCTGTCTTTGTCGACGTCGATCCCGACACGTACAACATCGACCTGACCGCGGCTGAAGCCGCGATCACCAAGGACACGAAGGCCATCGTGGTGATGCACTACGGAGGCCATCCCTGTGACCTGGTCGGCTTCCGAAAACTGGCCGACGACCACGGCCTGATCCTCATCGAGGACGCGGCCCACGCACTCCAGGCAAGCCGGGCCGGCCGCCGTGCCGGGAGCGTCGGGGACCTCACGACCCTGTCGTTCTACGCCAACAAGGTCATCACCAGCGGGGAGGGCGGCATGCTCCTGGGACGCGCCTCTCTGGTCCAGCGGGCCCGGCTCCTGGGACGGCACGGTATCGACTCGTCGGTGTGGCAACGGCACGGTCGACGGAACACCGCCGACTACGAGGTCACTGTTCCGGGATTGAAGGCCGTCATGCCGGATATCACCGCAGCGGTCGGGCTCCAGCAGTTCAGGAAACTGAGCGCCTTCACGGCCCGCCGCAGGGAGATCGCCGAGCTGTACACCAACGAGCTTGCAGGGCTGCCTGGCCTGGTGTTGCCGACCGTCCTTGACGGGGTCGAGCACGGGTGGTTCCTGTACCCGGTGCTGATCGACCCGGCAGCCTGTGGTGTGACCCGAGACATGGTGTCCGAGGTACTGCGGAGCGACCACCTGATCGGCACGAGTTGCCACTTCAAGCCGGTGCACACCCTTGCGGCGTACCAACGCCGGGAGTGCCGCAATCTCCTGGGCGGCGCTCGGATCGGGGACTTTCTCGACGTCACCAACCGGGTGGCAAGGCAGCAGCTGTCGTTGCCGTGCTACCCGGCGATGGCCAACGACGACGTCATGCGGGTCGTGCGTGCGCTGCATGCGGTGCTGAGCTGACGGGGGTCTGGGCGTCCACCTGGTCAGACGAGGGGTGGGCGCCCCAGCCGTGTCATGTGCCAGACCGTCCGCCAGCGCATCGGCTTCCGGGGCGGGCACGGTGTCCGTACCCCTTCGAAGAAACCGCTCCACCATGCGCGAAGCCCGGAGAGCGGAGGACGCCGCATCATGGTGAGCAGTGCCCAGACCCCCAGGTAGAGCGGGACCAGGAGAGCCGGGAGGTGGCGGCGGGCCAGCCATACCCGGTTGCGCGCCACGTTCCGGTAGTAGGCCGCGTGCCGTGCTGGGGATGTCCGGGGGTGCCTGAGCACCATGTCGGCCCGGTACTCGATGTCCCACCCGGCGTCCATCGCACGCCAGGCGAAATCCGTCTCCTCGTGCGCGTAGAAGAACGGGGCGGGGAAGTCGCCCACCTCGTCGATCACACTCATGCGAATGGCGTGGCCACCACCGAGGAAGGTCGTCACCTTCGACGAGCGCATGGGGTCCGAAGCGCGCAGGCGGGGCACGTGGCGGCGTTGCGTCAGCCCTTCCTCGTCCTCGATACGGAACCCGGCCACACCGAGCCGGGGCGACGCGATGAACGCTTCGCGGATCAGTTGCATCGTGTCCTGACGCGGCAGAAGACCGTCGTCGTCCAGAACCACCACCACATCGATGTCGCCGCGGTCCCGCAGCCGCTGCACACCCACGTTCCGGCCCCCAGGAATACCCAGGTTCTCCGCGAGCTCTACCGCATCCACCCAGTCCGGCATCAGCGGCAAGGGAGCGCCCTGCCCGATCACGACCGTGGGCACGGGACCCCCGTCCTGCTTCTCTACCGATTCCAAGAGGGCCGCCACTTCAGCAGGGCGATCTCCCATCGTGAGGATCACAGCGCCGAGCATGGGTGTAGGGGAAACGGGGGGCGTCTTGGGCATGATGCTGAGCCTAACGGTGCCGTGGGCCGGGTCGTGGCCTGATCATCTCGGCGAGGCGACTGCTCTGGCATGCACAGCAGTTGTCGGCGTCGACCCGCAGCCTGCGGCGAATGTTGTTCGCGCACACGAGAGTAGGAGGCTCACCTCTTCAGCTCCAGTGGTCGTCGCAACACACCGGTCCAAGGAGTGCGATGGCGTTCGAGATCCGCAGGAGCAGGATCCCGGGCGACGGGAGGCAGAACCGAGATCGAGCTGTACCAGACCACAGACCATTACTTCTATCTGGCGAATGGCGGGAACGCCGTCAACTTCCTGCACGGCGCCAGCGTTGGACCGTTCATCTTCCTGATCCAGGCAGAAATCCTCGCCGCGATCAGGATGCTCACCCGCAGTGACCTCGACCCCGGTATGCACGAGGTCAGCGCGGCCGACCGAGCCGCCGTCGCGGCGACCTGGCTCTCCTACTTCAACAGGTGATCGACTTGCCCGTCACTGAAACCCACCTCCGCACCACGCTGACCGCCTACCTCGACGAACACCCCGAGGAGAAGCCCGGTCTCGCACCCGTCCTGGACCTCCTGGACTCCGGCGCAGACCTCACCGTCCGCAACGAGTTCCGCGGCCATGCGACCGTCGGCGCGATCCTCTCCGGACCGGACGGGCGCATCCTTCACGTCCACCACCTCGCCCTGGACAAGTGGCTCCTGCCCGGCGGCCATCTGGAGAGCGCGGACGAAACGCTGCTGGAAGCGGCCCTGCGGGAGCTCACCGAGGAGACAGGGATTCCGGCCGACGCCGTCACCACAGTGAGTCACCTGCCCGTCCACATCGACGTCCACCCCATCCCCGCCAACGACGCCAAGGGGGAACCCGACCACCAACACATCGACTTCCGCTTCCTCTTCCGCACCACGGCCGACATCGGTCAGCTCCAGACCGAAGAGGTGACCGGCGCCGCATGGCGCGACCCCGACACCATCGGCGACCTGACCCTCCGGCAGCGTGTCGCCCACGCCCTGCGCTGACATCCGATCCGGCAGACGTCCGGTGACTCCCAACCCGGCGCCGTCACTGCCCCGGAAGCTGAACCCACGGAGCGAACCGCTGGTCGGGGGCCGCATCCTCTCGCCAGTACCTGAGGACCGTCTCCTGCACGATGTCGAGCCGCTCCGCGGCGACAAGGCATGAGGCGGGCTCCCACCCGCCGGCGTCCGCTTCGAAGACGACCAGCACAGGCGGCCTTCCGCCGAGCTGCTGCGTGACCCTCAGCAGCTCCTCGGGCGTGGGTGCGCGAAAGACGGGATCCTGAAAGGCCGCCGGACAGCGGACCAAGAGCGGGGCGGTGAAGACCAGTTCCAGCCCGTGGTGATAGCTGAGGTCGAAATCGGCGGCAAGCCGGAACTGATCACGGCCCCACGCGAGGACGTCCCAGTCCCACCAGGACCCTTCAGGGAGTTCGAGCGCGGCATGCGGTTGTTCGACGGCCACCTTCGGACCCTCAATCTGTTCGCTTCAGCACACGTGGCGGTCGCGCTCCGGTGAGTACAGGTGGCTGTCGCGGAACTGCTCCGCCCCCAGCGTGCGGCCCACCATGATCACCGCTGTCCGGACGACTCCGGCCGCCTTCACCTGCTCCGCGATGGAGTCCAGCGAGCCCCGCAGGATGATCTCGTCCGGCCGGGACGCCATGGCCACCACGGCGACCGGGCAGTCCGCGCCGTAGTGCGGGAGCAGTTCCGCCACCACCCGGTCGACGTACGCGGCGGCCAGGTGCAGCACGATCAGCGCGCCGCTGCGGCCCAGGGTCGCCAGGTCCTCGCCCTCGGGCATCGCGGTCGCTCGCTGGGCGATCCGGGTGAGGATCACGGTCTGACCGACGGTCGGCACGGTCAGCTCGCGCTTCAGCGCGGCGGCCGCGGCGGCGAACGCGGGCACCCCGGGCACCACCTCGTACGGCACCTCCGCCACGTCCAGCCGCCGCATCTGCTCGTTGACCGCGCTGAAGACCGACGGGTCGCCCGAGTGCAGCCGCGCCACGTCGTGGCCGTCGGCGTGGGCCCGTACCAGCTCCGCCGTGATCTGCTCGATGTCGAGGTTCGCCGTGTCGACCAGCCGCGCGTCCGCCGGGCACTCGGCCAGCAACTCGACCGGGACCAGGCTGCCCGCGTACAGACAGACCGGGCTGGCGGCGAGGATACGGGCACCGCGCACCGTGATCAGGTCGGCCGCACCCGGTCCGGCGCCGATGAAGTACACGGTCATGGAGTGTCTCCTGTTGTGTCTGCTGGGGCTGGAGCTGGAGCTGAGGGTTTGCGGCACGACCACTGCGTTACGGGCATGGCCTGGCGCCAGCCGGTGAAGCCGCCGACCGGTACCGCGTGGGCCACCGCGAGGCGCACCAGCTCGCCGCCGTACGCCCGGTACCGCTCGGCGAGCAGCGCCTCGGACTCCAGGGTGACCGTGTTGGCGACCAGCCGGCCCCCCGGCGGCAGCGCGTCCCAGCAGGCGTCCAGCAGACCGGGGGCGGTCAGCCCGCCGCCGATGAACACCGCGTCCGGCACGGGCAGTCCGGCCAGCGCCGCCGGGGCCGGGCCGGTGACCACGCGCAGGGCGGGGACCCCGAGCCGGTCCGCGTTGCGGGCGATGCGCGCGGCCCGCACCGGGTCCCGCTCCACGGTGACCGCCCGGCACGACGGGTGGGCCCGCATCCACTCGACGGCGATCGAACCGGAGCCGCCGCCGATGTCCCAGAGGAGTTCGCCGGGCGCGGGCGCCAGGGTGCCGAGCGTGGCGGCCCGGATGTGTCGCTTGGTGAGCTGGCCGTCGTGCTCGTACGCCTCGTCGGGCAGCCCGGGTACGGCGCCGAGCCGCAGCGTGTCCGGGGCGCTCCGGCACTCGACGGCGATGACGTTCAGCGGGTCGCCGGGCAGGTGCGCCCAGGTGTCCGCCGTGCCCTCGACATGGGCCTCTTCCTCGGCGCCGAGCTGTTCCAGCACCCGCAGCCGGCTCGGGCCGAAGCCGTGCTCGCGCAGCAGGGCGGCGACGGCGGCGGGCGTGGCCGCGTCGGCGCTCAGGACCAGGAGGCGGCGACCCTCGTACAGCGAGGCGGCCAGCCGGGCGGCGGGGCGGCCCACCAGGGTGACGACCTCGGTGTCCTCCACCGGCCAGCCGAGGCGCGCGCAGGCGTACGACACCGAGGACGGGTGCGGCAGGACGTGCAGCGCCCCGGCGCCCAGTTCCTCGGTGAGCGCCCGGCCGATCCCGTAGAACATCGGGTCCCCGCTGGCCAGCACGGCGACGGTGTCGGCCCGGTGTTCGGCGAGGAGGTGCGGGACGGCGGGACGCAGCGGGGACGGCCAGGGCACGCGCCGCCCGGCGCACGATGCGGGGAGCAGCGCGAGCTGGCGCTCGCCGCCGATCAGTACGCCGGCGCCCTGGAGCGCGGTGCGCGCCGGAGCGGACAGGCCCGCCCAGCCGTCGGCGCCGATCCCCACGACGGACACGGGGTGCGCGGGCTTGGGGGCAGGAGACACGGCCGGGACCTCGGTGTTCGGGCGGGGAGGGAAGGTGGAGGGGAGCGGGAGGGGAGCTGGAGGGGGAGGAAGGAGACAGGCGGGGGCGGTCGGGGGCGCTCGGGGGCGGGAGACGCAGCCGAAACTCTACTTAACGGGCCCGTCCCTCAGATGTGCAGCCCCTCCGCGAGCAGCCCCAGATGGTGGTCGTACAGCGCCGCGAGATCCGCCGTCCCGTCGCCCTCGGCCCAGTGCCGTACGACGGCAGTGAACACCGCGACGACCGCCGCGGCGGCGCAGTGGGCCTCCAGGTCGCCCGGCGGGCGCCCGGTGCGCTCGGCGATCAGTTCCGCGACGACGTCCTGGCCGTGCTGCTGCTCGTCCAGCCTGCGGGCCCGGACGGCGGGGTCGCAGAGACCCAGCCGGGTCCGGAACAGCAGCTCCTCCCGGTCGGCGGCCGACAGTTCCCCCAGGGACTCGGTCAGCGCGTGGCGTACGGCGTCCACGACCGGCTCGCCGGTGGCCGCACGGGCCCGGAGCGCACGGGCCAGGGCGAGAACCTGACCGTGGTCGTGGTCCTGCCCCTGGTCGTCGGCCAGGACGATGTCCTCCTTGGCCGGGAAGTAGCGGAAGAGCGTGCTCGGGGAGACCTCGGCCGCGCAGGCGATCTGGTCCACGGTGGTCGCCTCGTACCCCTGCTCCGCGAACAGGCGGTAGGCCTCACGCCGGATGCTCCGCCGGGTCCGCAGCTTCTTCCGTTCGCGCAGCCCCATGGGCAGGCCGGACGGTCCGGGCGGTCCGGACAGGCCGGACGGTCCGGGCGGTCCGGGCAGGCCGGGCGGTCCAGGTGGTCCGGGCGGTCCGGACAACGCGTCCGCGGCTGCGGGCACGGTCGAAGTCGGGGGCTCCTTGACGCTCATACGGGCAATTCTCCGGCAACAGGCGTCCCGGCGGCACCACCCCGTACGGGGCAGGCCGAGTGATTCCGGAGAAGTTCCGCGCGTGGTGTCGAGAAACCGTCCCCGGCTCCGACGTCCCCTGTGAAAGCCGCCCGACCCCCGGGCGGACACAGGAACCGAGGAGCGGACTCATGAAGTATCTGGTGATGGTCCAGGGCACCCAGGCCGACTACGACACGATGTCCGGCAAGGGATCCGAGCACAGCGTGACCTGGAGCGAGGAGGACATGCAGAAGATGTTCGCCTTCATGGAGAGCGTCAACAACGACCTCGCCGAGTCCGGTGAGCTCGTGGACGCCAACGGTCTCACCGAACCCGCGCAGACCCGTTTCGTGAGCGCGGGCAAGGACGGCCGGCCGGTGATCTCGGACGGGCCGTACGGGGAGACCAAGGAACTGCTCGCCGGGTACTGGGTGCTCGACTGCGAGAGCCTGGAGCGGGTCACCGAGATCGCGGCGCGCATCGCGCTCTGCCCGCAGCCCGCGGGCGCGCCCGAGTATCCGGTGGTCATCCGCCCCATCCAGGGCGAGTGCTGAGTACGCCGAAGGCCGGAGGCCGCATGTGAGCCATGAGGAGGACCGGATCGACGACCGGATCGAGAGCCGGATCGAGGACCTGTTGCGCCTGCACGCGCCGCAGGTCCTCGGCGCGCTCGTACGGCGGTACGGACACTTCGACGCGGCAGAGGACGCGGTGCAGGAGGCCCTTCTCGCGGCGGCGCGACAATGGCCGGAAGAGGGCGTGCCGGACAATCCGCGCGGCTGGCTCATCAGGATCGCGTCCCGGCGGCTGACCGACCGGCTGCGCGCCGACTCGGCCCGGCGCAGGCGCGAGGAGACGGCGGCGGCGCTCACCCCGAGGGACGCCTTCACCGCGCCGCCGCCCGGGGAGAGCCGTGCCCCCTCCGAGGACGACACCCTCACCCTGCTCTTCCTGTGCTGCCACCCGGCGCTCTCCCCCGCCGCCCAGATCGCGCTCACCCTGCGTGCGGTCGGCGGCCTGACCACCGCCGAGATCGCCCGCGCGCACCTGGTGCCCGAGGCGACCATGGCCCAGCGGATCAGCCGGGCCAAGCACAAGGTGCACGGGACCCCGTTCCGGCAGCCGGGTCCCGAGGACCGTGACACGCGGCTGGCCGCCGTGCTCCAGGTGCTCTACCTGATCTTCAACGAGGGCTACACCGCCTCCTCCGGCCCCGCCCTGCACCGTGCGGATCTCGCCCACGAGGCCGTCCGGCTGACCCGGTCGGTACGACGCCTCCTGCCCAGGGAGGGCCGGGTGACGGGACTGCTGGCGCTCATGCTCCTCACCGAGGCCCGCAGCCCGGCGCGCACCGGCCCGGACGGTGAGCTGATCCCGCTCGACGAACAGGACCGCACCCGCTGGGACCGCTCCGCGATCGAGGAGGGGTCCGCGCTCGCCGCGGAGGCGCTGTCGCAGGGGCCGGCCGGGGACTACCAGCTCCAGGCCGCCATCGCCGCCCTGCACGACGAGGCGGAGCGCGCCGACGCCACGGACTGGCCGCAGATCCTCGCCCTGTACGACATCCTCGTGCACCGCACCCGCGACCCGATGGCCGCGCTGGGACGGGCGGTCGCCGTGGCGATGGTGCGTGGCCCGCGGGCGGGTCTGGCGGAAGTCGCCCTGCTGGAGGGCCCGTTGGCCGGACACCATCGGCTCGACGCCGTACGGGCCCATCTGCTGGAGCGGGTCGGTGACCCGGCCGGGGCGCGCGCCGCCTACCGGGCGGCGGCCGACAGCACCCTCAGCGAACCCGAAGCCCGCTATCTGCGGAACCGGGCGGACGCGCTGCCCCCGTCCCCGTGAATCCGGGCGGGAACCGACGTACGGGCGACGGGAACGGAGTCTGCGTGTTCGCGTGCACTTCACGTCAAGGCCGGTGGCCCACGCCGGTGGCGGTTGCAGCGGCAGCGGCAGCGGGGTCTACGGCCTCCGCCCGAAGAATTCGATCTCCGCCACGGCCACCCGGCGCCCCTCCCCCGTGCCGTACGCCGAGTCGACCGTGAGCCGGGCCCGTACGGTGTCCGAGCCGCGTACGTCGAAGGTCTGCTGCCCCGACTGGTCCCGCAGCCTGAGCGTCCGGCGCGTCTCCTTGCCGTCCTTCCCGGTCAGCACCACGGTGAGCCGCGCCGGGCGTGCCTGCGTGAGGAACTCGTCCTTGCGCGCCGAGGTCCCGGAGAACACAACGACCTTCATCACCCGCACCGGCTGGGCGAACTCGCACTCCAGATACTCCCCGGCTCCGTCCCCGGCCTCCTTCGGTGCCCAGTAACGGTTGTTGAACCCGTCGAAGGCCGCACCCGCCGGATGGCCCGGCACCGCGCTGGAGCTGCGGAACACGGAGGGCGGCACCGACTCGGGAGTGCCCGTCTCCTCCTTCGCGAAGCCGAACAGACCGGGAAGATACGGCAGCGCGAACCAGATCCCGACGGCCACCAGCAGCAGCACGACCGGCAGCCCGAGCCTCGGCCGCCGCCATCCGCGCCTCGGCCTGGTCCCCGCCGCATGGGACTGCCGGGGACCTCTGTGGAAGATCCGCCGCCACCACGGCGGGCGGATGCCGGGGGGCGGGCCGGGGTCGAGGAGCAGGGCGCAGCGGACACAGAGCGTGCGCCCCGGCGCGTTCTCCGTACGGCAGTTGGGGCAGCTCACCGGTGCCCCGGCGGCGACCGGGCCCGGCGTCTCGGGGGCGATCGGTCCCGGCCCCGGATCGGGCCACGCGTCGGGCCCCGGAACACGCCCGTCCGTCCCTTCCCCGGGGCGCCGGGGAGCAGCGGTGCCGGACAGCGGAGCCGGAGCGGTCGGTGGGGGTACGGATAGGGGTACGGGGGTGGGCGCGGGCGTGGGCGTGGGGCGTGCGGGAAGCGGCTCCGGCGCGGGGGCGGGCGCAACCAGTGGAACCGCAGGCGGCGGCGGAGGCGGTGCAGACGGTGGAGGCCCAGGTACAACCGGAGGCCCAAGCACGGGCGGCTGTACGGGCGGTTGCGCGGGCACAGGCGGTTGTGCGGCCACGGGCTGTTGAACGGGCATGGCCGGTGGCGCGGGCGGCTGTACGGGTACGGCCGGTGGCGCGAACGGTCCTACAGGCGCGGTGGGTTGCGCGGGCGCGGGCGGTTGCGCGGAGGGCGCACCCCCCGCCTCCGCCCCCGCCCCCGCCCCCGGCTCCGGATCCGGCTCCCATGCCAGGAACGCCTCGCAGGACGCGCAGAACTCGCGCCCCGGCGTGTTCCGGTGGCCGCACGACTCGCAGATCACTCCGCCTCACCCCCCGAAGCCACCGGCCCCGGACTCCCGGCCGGCGGCAGGATCTCCAGCGTGAACCCGACGTGCGCGGGAACCTCCGTACCGATCAGTTCCTCCAGCCGCACCCGGTCGACGCGCCGCCCCCGCCCGGCTTCCGGTTCGCGGACCCGGATCGTCACCCAGGCACGCGGCAGGCCCGGCAGTGGGGTGAGGGGCCGGGTCGACCACGCCGTACCGCCGCTCTCCACGATCTCCGGTTCGGTGCCGGTCTCCAGCCGTACCGCATCCGCCAGCCCCCGCAGCGTCCCGCGCCGTGCGTGCCGCGCCACCGCGCCCCGTACCGCCGCCCGTTGCCGGTCCGGGGTGCTGTCCTCGTACGGCTCCACGGCCACCCACTGGGCCAGCCAGTCCAGGAAGTCGTCCGGGGCGCTGCGGGGGTCGAGGTGGGCGGGGAGGTTGTCGATGGTGAGCAGGACCGGGGCGAGTACGTCGTCGAGCGCGGCGAGGAAGCGCTGGAGGAAGTCCTGCTCCAGGTAGACGGCGGGCAGTTGCTCGATCAGCGGGTGCGGGGTCGGGAGACCGGGAACGCCGGTACGCATCGGTTCAGCCCTCCCGTACCCGGAGCGCGTGCTCGTAGCTGAAGACCAGGGCGTGCCGGTCCAGCGGAATCCTGGTCGTGGCGTCCGTGCGCTCGCCGGTCACCGGGTCGGCCCGGTAGAGGCGTACGTCCTCCACCAGGTCCACCCCCGGCACCCGCTGGAGCACGGCGAACGCCTCGCCCGACTGGATCGGCCGGCCGAACGGCCAGCCCTGCCCGTTCGGCCCCCCGGTCAGCGGGTTGAAGTACCCGTACAGCGCGGCGAGCGCCGTCTCCCGGACCCGCTCGACGACCGCCCCGCGCTCGGCCTGCACCGTGGCCACGACGGTCACGCCCTGGTAGAACGGCGGCTCGACGACCAGCCGGGCACCGACCGGACGGCGGGCGTCCAGATGCTGCGCGATGAGGCCCAGCGTGTGGGCGGGCGGGATGAGCTCGTCGAACTCGATCCGGCCCTGTTCGTCGCTGCGCCCGGCCGGTACGACGAGCAGCCGCACCCCGCCCGCGTCGGCGCCCGGGTTCCCCTCCGTCGCGCCGCCGTTCCCCGGCGCCGCCCCGCCCGTACCCTCGCCGCCCACTCCGCCGCCGGTCGCGGCACCGCCTGCCCCTTCGCCGTCCTCCCCGGCCCGGATGCAGTGCACCCGTGCCGCGTCCGGGGCGATCTCACGGGCCAGCAGCTCGTAGTCGTGCGGCACGACGGCCCGGTGCAGGGTCCGCAGGGTCATCGGCCCCCGCACCCGGGCGCTCTCGACACTCTCGCCGTCGACCCCGCCGAGCGCCGGACGGCGGTTCTCCACCCGGGCCACGTACGGGATCGCGCTGCGCAGGACCCGCAGGGTGGACCGGGCGACGTTGCCGCGCAGCCCGCCCCCCGTGCGGTAGGAGCGCACCCGGACGACCGCGCCCTTGTCCGGGACGTCGCCGTAGTAGCGGATGCCGCCGTCCCGTTCCCGTACGGCGGGGCCGAACTCGACCCGCCCGGAGTTCGGGTCCAGCGTGACGTGACGGTCCTCGGGACCGGAGTGCGCGAAGTCGTCGACCCGGGTCCACCGGGTGACCCCGTCACCGCCCGCCGGACCGGACACCTCGACGACGAACTCGCCGGGCACCACGGGCGGGCGCGCCAGCGTGAACACCTGGCCCGGCACCCCCTCCGCCGCCCCCAGCACCTCATCGGCGACGGTCTCCGCGTGCTCGGCGGCAACGGTCGCGCCGATCGTGAACGCGGTGATCCGGCGGACCACGGGCGGTGCCATGTACGTCGGCTGGCCCGGCTCCGCCTCGATCAGACGGCAGCGCAGCCAGCCACCGGTACGCCGCACCACGGCGGCCGGGACATGCGTCCTCGGCAGATGCAGGATCAGCTCACCGGAACGGTTGAAGCCGCCCGTGTCGTCCTTCTCGACGTCGCAGACCGTCCAGGCGGTGCCGTCCCACGCCTCCCAGAGCAGCGGCGGCCGCAACGGGTCGACGCCGACGCCCTCGACCTTGCAGTCCAGCCGCAGGACGAGCACGCCCGCCGGAACGGCCGCCGACAGGCCCACGTACAGACAGTCCCCCGGCGCCGGAGTGGCCCCGAAGCACGCCACGTCCCGCCCGAGCGCCAGCTCCTCCGTACGGTCCACGGCCTCCCCGGGCGAGGGCCAGGTGGCGAGATGGGCGAAGGCGCAGGGCACGATGGTCAGGGTCTCGGAGGTGGTGAAGACGACCGCCTCCTCCGTCTCCGTACGGACCGTGGCGACCTCCGTGCCGGCCCGCACCACCACCGGGTCGGGCTGCGGCGCGGACAGCCGGAACGTCACGTCGGTGTGCGCGGCCGTGGGCGGGTGGAGCCGCACCCCGATCAGGTCGAGGAAGGTCAGATAGCTCTTCTCCGGCACCCGGTTCACCCGGTAGACGAGCTGGTCGACCATGGTCGCGAACGCCTCGATGAGCGTCACCCCGGGGTCGGACACATTGTGATCGGTCCACTCCGGGCAGCGCTGCTGCACCAGGCGCTTGGCCTCGTCCACCAGGCCCTGGAAGCGGCGGTCGTCCAGATACGGACTGGGCAGCGTCACGCGCCGGTCTCCTCGTCGTTGGTCGCGTCCTGGGCGTGCTGCGGAATCACATAGAACGGGAAGACCAGATTCCGGGGGTCGTTGGCACCGCGCACGGTGTACCCGATGTCGATGTAGAGCACCCCCTCGTCCGCCTCGTCGAACCGGACGACGACCTCGGCCACCTCGATCCGGGGCTCCCAGCGCTCCAGCGCGAGACGCACCTCGTACGCGAGCTGCCCCGCCGTCCCCGCGTCGGCGGGCGCGAACACGTAGTCGTTGACGGCGCAGCCGAACTCCGGCCGCATCGGCCGTTCCCCCGGCGAGGTCGCCAGGATCAGCCGGATCGACTCCTCCAGCTCGTGCTCACCGCGCACGAGCGCGATCGACCCGGTGGCGTCCGTACGCGGCGGAAACGCCCAGCCCGCGCCGATGAACTGCTGTCCCATGCCGCCTCAGCCCCCGATCAGCACCGACGCGCACCCGGACACGACCGGCGCCCCGCAGCCCGCCAGGTCCCCGACCCGGGCGGCGGGCTGCCCGCCGATCAGCACGGTGGAGCTACCGGGCGGCGCGATGGCGGACGGCGGATGGGCGGCGGGGGACGCGCACTGGTGCGGGGTCCCGACCGTGGCGGCGGGCTGCCCGCCGATGAGCACGGACGGCACACCGGGCGGCCCGACCGTGCCGGGGTGCCCGGTGGGGTCGCCGACCCGGGCGGCTGCGGCTGCTGCTGCCGACATGCGGTCCACTCCTGTTCCTGTCACGTGTTCCTGTGCGTGTGCGTGTTCCTGTCACGTGTTCCTGCTGCGTGTGCGTGTGCGTGTTCCTGTCACGTGTGCGTGTGGGTGTTCTGTACGTGCTTCCCGTGCGTGTACGTCAGTTGAGCTTGATCATCGGGGCGTTCACGGACACCGAGGCACCGCTCTTGATGTCGGTGCGCTGGGTGCCGTTGACCGAGACCTGGCCCCCCTGCACCTCCACCGCTCCACCGGTGGAGAGCGCGACCTTTCCGGTGCCGCCGTCCAGGGCCACACCACTGCGGGACGTCAAGGTGACGCTGTCACCGGAGAGTTCGAGAGCGCCGCGCCCGGCGTCCAGGGCGACGCCCTTGGCCGCCGTGATGGAGACCTGCTCCTTGGCCTCGATCGTCACGCTGCCGTCGCTGTTGATGACGATGGCGGTGCCCCTGCGGTCGAGGTCGATGGTGAGCTTGCCGTCGCCGGTACGGAGCCGGACGCCCTGCGGGCCGTTCGCCGCGTCCAGCAGCTCCAGCTGGTTGCCGCTCCTGGAGGCGAAGGTGCGCCGGTTCACGGCACCGCTCGTGGGATCGACCAGCTCACCACCGTCACCGCCGCCGGGAGCAACGCCCGCCCCCGAACCGGTGCCGGCCCCGGAGCCGGCCCCCGGACCGCCCCCCGGAGCACCACCGGCCCCAGGGCCGGAACCCGCCCCGGCACCGCCTCCCGGACCGCCTCCCGGGCCGCCCCCCGGCCGGTCCTGCCCGTTGTACAGCCCGGCCAGCACGTACGGCCGGTCCAGATGCCCGTGCTCGAACCCGACCAGCACCTCGTCGCCGACCTCCGGGATGAACGCCTCGCCGCCGCCCGTCCCGCCCGACTGCGCCGTACGCGCCCAGTCGCTCGCGTACTCGTCCGACAGCCACGGGAACCTGACCTTGACCCGCCCCGAGCCCTCCGGGTCCTGGGTGTCCGTCACGGTCCCGCTGACCAGCCCGGCGCAGCGCGACCCACCGTTGCCGCCGCCACCGCTCCCGCCCGGCGCTCCCCCGGTCAGCCCGAACAGCGAGCGCTCCTGCTGCCCGGAGACCGTGATCCAGGTCTCGTACCCCCGTACGGCGTCGAAGACATGGCGCGAGGACGTCACCGTGTACCGGCCCTCGAACGGCGCGCCCACCGCGTTCAGCGCCACCGCACTGCCCGCCCTGACCTCCGGGTTGCCCCGGATCACCGCCTCCAGCTCCGCGAACGACCCGGCGATCCGCTCCGCCAGGGCCTTCGCCGCCTGGTCGACCTGCGCCTGGGCCCCGTACGCCGCGTCCGTCACCACGAACCGCGCCTCGCCGAACGGGGCGCACACCTCCGCCGCCGTCACCCCCAGCTCCAGCGTCGAGGACTTCCCCGCCGGCGCCCTGCCCACCAGCGGCTGCTTGGCCTGGACGTCCCAGCCGCGCACCTCCACCTCGGAGACCTGCTCGGCGGCGGACACCCCGGCCCGGCAGCGGAGGAGGTTGCTGCCCAGTTCCAGGACGAGCGGATCGCGGTCGGCGCGCGCCGAACCGTCCGGCGCCCCGCTCGCCTCGGCGGGGCGGGTGATGTGCAACTGCCCGTCGCGTACGTACGCCTGGGCCCCGGCCTCCTCGGCGAGGCCTCGTACGAACTCCCAGTCGGTGATGTTGGGCTGGGCGATGTGTTCGAGTACGGGCCCGGCGATGTCCACGTTCCCCGGCTTCAGCCCGGCGCGCCGGGCGACCTGGCCGCAGATGTCGGCGAGGGTCATGTTCTGGTAGCTGGCCACCCGCCGCCCCCGGAAGAGGCGGTGCGACTCGTCGAGTCCACGTACGACGGTGAACGTTCCGGTCTCGTCCAGCTCCACCTCCAGGGCGGTCACCACTCCGTCGAGCAGCGGCTTGGGAGCCGTGTCACCGCCCGCGCGGGCCAGCAGCCGGGCCTCGCTGCCGATCTTCAGCCCGGCCTGTTCCAGAAGCACCCGGTCCGGGTCCCGGAACCGCAGCAGGAACAGGTCCGGGAGCGTACGGCTGTCATCGACGTACCCCTCGACCAGCGTGTTCACGAACTTCGCCGGCAGCGGTGTGCCACCGAACTCCACCACCAACGCGGTGGCGACGCCCTGTTGCGCCATCAGCCCCGCCTCTCCCGGTCGGCGGACCCCTGGAGCCGGTTCAGCTCGTCGAGGGCGGGCAGCAGGAGCTGGGTCCCCGGCGCGATCCGCATCGGGTCGTCGATGCCGTTCGCCTCGGCGATCACCCGCCAGGCACCGGCGTCCCCGTACTCCCGGTGGGCCAGCGACGGCAGCGAGTCCCCGGCGTCCACCCGGTGCACGCGCCGGGCGGCCAGAGCGCCCGAGGTCGGGTTCTGCCCCGGTGTCTCCCCGCTGATCTCCTCCATCGTGACCTGGCAGACAGCCCGGATCGGCACCCCGGACGTGGTGAACAGGGTGTATTTCGCGGCCACTTGACTGACATAGCCGGGAAATCCCGTCAGCCCGCCCCAGTGGAAGACCACCCACGGCGGCGAGGAGCGCTGCTGCTGCCGGGTCTCGTTCGTCGGCACGCAGCACGCGAACAGCTGCTCCACCGAGGTCACCACCCGGGTGTCCTGGGTGTCGCTGGCGTCGAAGAACATCTCGACGGTGAGCTTGCTGGGCTGTGACCCCTGGTACTCCGGCGGCCCGGAGCTCTTCGCCCCCTTGGCCGGAGTCCGCTTCCAGGACGCCGCCTTGGTCAGGCTCAGCTCCTTCGGATTGAACTGGAAGTCGATCCGACCGCACGGGCCGCCGGGCGTCAGCCCGCCACCGGTCGGCGGGGTCCGCAGCTCCAGGTAGGCGTGCTCCAGCTTGGGCCGGGCCGAGCCGCCCTTCGCGGCGGACGCCACCCCCGACGTACCGGCGGCACTGAAGGCGATGGGTCCTGCACCGGCCATGCGGCTCAGCCCTCCATCACATAGCCGTGATGGGCGATCTCGATGGTCTCCATCGCGACCTTGGGCGACTCGGGCGTGAAGGAAGGACCGGTCCAGCGCACGGGAACGACCTCCAGCAGCCCCCACTCGGCCACCTTCCGCCCGTCCCCGGTCCGCGCCTCGATGTGCGCCGTCTTGCGGCTGAACCCGGTCGTCATCGTGGCGAACCAGCGCGCCACCTTCTCCGTCTCCCGGGTGAGCGGCCGGGACAGCTTCACGTTCGAGTACTTCAGCCGGGTCGGCAGCTGCCAGAGATGGCCGTTGTTGCCGCCCTCCTCGCGGGTTTCGAGCACCACTTCGCACCCCAGGCCGTCACATGTGTTGAACGACCCCAGCTCGATGTCGTCGATGGTCACGACGAAGCAGACACTGACGGCGGGGTCGCCGTCCTGGGCGGTGGCCATGACTCGTACCTCTCCTACTGGGTGGTGATCGGTGACGCGTGATCATCGGGGGCGGGTGGTCATCAGTGGCGGGTGGTCATCGGGGGCGGGTGGTCATCAGTGGCAGGGGTCATCGGGGGCGGGTGTTGATCAGGAATCCGGCGCGTTCGCGTTCCAGTCGGAGGTCGGCCTTGAGGAGGCGGCTGAGCGGTGCGTAGAGGGCCCGGACCAGCTCGTCCGTCACGGCAGGCGCACCACCCTGACCGGGCCCGGTCCCACCTGCCCCAGCGGCATGGGACGCCGGGGCACCCCCCTCACCGGCTGACGCAGAGTCGGATTCCGCCTCCATGTCCGGTACGGAATCGGGTACGGGATCGGGTACGGGATCGGGATCGGGTACGGGAGCGGGCGGCGGGGGCTCCTCGCTGATCTCCGCGTCCCGCTGGACGACGGGCCGCGAGGCGCCGGAGGAGAACGAAGGGAACGAAGGTGACGGGGCGGACGGGAAAACCACGCTCCCGTCCGGCATGCGCTGTGCGACCCCGGCCGCGACGGCGAAGGCCCCGGCGGTGGGAATGGCGGTACGGCTGCCGCCTCCGGGCGACACCCCGGCGCCCGCCCGTCGCTGCACGGGAAGGCGCGACAACGTGGAGGAAGCCCCTCCGGCGGGGGCGACGACAGCCCGCTGTACAGCGGCGGGCGGAGCGGTGGCCAGGCCCACGGGTGCCACCGCCGACGCTCCCGGATCCGCGGTGGTCCACCGCACGGGCACGGCATCGGGAACGGAACCCGGCACGACGTCCGGCGCCGCGGCCGAGGGACCGGAAGGACCGGCCCGCGAACCCTCCCCCTCCGCCGGGGAACGCTGCACGGCTGGCCCGATCGCCGCCGCGCTCTCGTCCGTACCGACGACGGTACGGAGAACCAGCGGCCGATCACCGAGCAACGGAGCAGTGGTGGGCGCGGCAGGTAGGGCAGTTGCGGCACCGGGCACGGCAACGGAACGCTGAACCGCGGCCCCACCGGACAAGCCCCCGGCAGCCCCACCGGCAACACCCCCGTCCGCGCTCCCGCTCCCGTCCCCGCCCCCGCCGGACACGACGCCGACGAGCGGATCGTCACCGAGCAGCGGCGCGGTGACCTGGCTCGCCTCCGCACCGCCGGAGACCTCGGCCACATCGTCCACCTCGTCCACCTCGGCACCGCCTTCGCTCGCGCCCCCGGGCACGGACGCGGCGGCCTGTCGCTGAGCCGTCGGAGGCAGACCGGGCAGAGGTGCACCGAGTCCGGGCACGCGCCGGTGCGGCTCCCCTGCCGAAGCCGAAGGCTCCACCACGCGCTGAACAGCGCCGGAGGCGCCTGGTGCCGGGGCCGGCAGCGGTGCCGGAGGTGCCGGGGGCGCTACGAGGGGTCGCTCACCCACGAGTTGGCGTACGGGCAGATCGGCGACCGCGCCCTCACCGACCGACGTCATGGCGGGCTCACCACCCCCGTGAACACGCTGCACGGGCGCGGGTACGGGGGCGGGTACGGACACCGCTACGGGTACGGCGGCCGAAGCGGGTACGGAGACCGCCTCACGCCCCGGCACCGTCTCCCTCCGCATGGGCATCTCGACGGACCGCTGAGCCGTACTCGCCGTCTGCGGGCTCACCGGCGCCGGAGAGGTGATCCCGTGGACGAGCCCGGCAGGTGCCTCGGGGCTGACGAGATGCCCCAGCGGCGTACCGAGCGCGGTGTCCTGCCGGGTGGTCAGCGACTGCTCGAACCCGGAGGTGCCGATGACGAGATCCTGCTCGGGGACGGTGCGCTGGATGGGCACGAGCCGGCTCACATCGACACGGTCGCCACGAACGTCGCCGCCCGCGATTCCCGCGTCACCCGCATCCGCTGCGTCACCCACGTCCGGCCGTGGACCCTCCGCAGCGGCGGCCGGCGCGGACTCACCACGGGAACGACCTCCGCGCAGCCAGGACATCAGCCCCATGGATCCCTCGTCTCCCCTGCGCTACTCGCTACTGCCCGTTGAGGCGAGCGACCTGTGCGACGAACTTCAGGCGTTCCGGATGTTCCAGGTCCAGCAGGTCGTCGAGCGGCCAGTGGAAGTGATAGGCGAGGTACGCGACCTCCTCGTAGAGCAGGTCGGCCGCGTACGTCACGATTCCCCCAGGCGGCCACCGGCGAGATCCACCGCGAACTCCTCCTGGCAGGACGGACAGGTGACGGCGGCGCGCGTGTGGCCCTCGGCGTTGATCCGCCGGTAGAAGTCCTGGAGAAAGGCCAGGTCGGAGGCGAACAGATCCTCGATGACGCCCGGGTGGATGTCCTCGACGGTTCCGATCCGGGTGACGACGCGGGCGATCAGCACGACGGACAGATACGCGGAGTTCTCCCGCACCCGGTCGTCCCGCAACGGCACCAGTTCGTCGCGGGCGGTCGCGAGCCGCATCACTCCGCTGCGGTGCACGGCTCCCGAATCGTCGACGTACCCACGAGGCAGCTCGAAGGCGAACTCGGTGCGCAGAGGCTCGGGTTGAGGTGCGCGGGACTGCTCCACACGCTCCGCCGGCCCCGCCTGCTGCTGTCCCGGCGCCTGGAACTGAACCGTACGCCGCATCAGTCGAGTTCCATGCTCTCGTACGTGATCGCCAGCTTCTCCGTCAGGACCGAGGTGTCACCGGCCTTGAGCGTGCCGATCTCCAGCGACTTCGGCCAGGCGTTGATCAGCTTGTAGCGCTTGATCGGCATGCCCTCGTAGTCGTAGACGATGACGGCGCCGTTGCGGCGGGCGTCCGTCATACGGCCGAACCGCGAGTCCTTGATCCACCGCTCGAAGCTGTTGTCCTCCGTGAGACCACGGGTGACGGTGACCTCTCCCGCCTTGGGGCGTCCGGGCAGCTTCTTGATGGCGTACTTGCCGTCGGCGGTGTTCTGCTTCAGCTCGATGACGTCCTGCTCCATCTTCAGACCGCTGACCTCGGTGATCTGCTTGATGATGACGCTGTCGAATTCGAGACCGAAGGAATGCCCGACGGAACTGTCGAGATCGGGAAGTGGCACAACAGACTCCTTACACCGCACTCAGAATGAGGCCGTTCATTCGTCGATCCCTCCGGTGCCGCCGGTCAGCTGGGAGAGCCGGAACACCACGAACTCGGCCGGCTTGACCGGGGCGACACCGATCTCGCAGATGACCTGACCTGCGTCGATGCTCTCGGGCGGGTTGGTCTCACGGTCACATTTCACATAGAACGCCTCGTCGGGGGTCAGCCCGAACAGCGACCCCTTCCGCCATTCGTTGACCAGGAAGGCCGAGACCGTACGGCGGATACGGGCCCATAGCGCATCGTCGTTCGGCTCGAAGACGACCCATTGCGTACCGGCGAGGATCGACTCCTCCAGGTAGTTGAAGAGCCGGCGCACGTTCAGGTACCGCCAGGCCGGATCCGAGGCGAGCGTCCGCGCACCCCAGACCCGGATGCCCCTCCCGGGGAAGGACCGGATGCAGTTGAGGCCGATCGGGTTGAGCAGGTCGTGTTCGCCCTTGGTCAACTGCGTCTGCAACGCCACGGCGCCCCGTACGACTTCGTTCGCCGGTGCCTTGTGCACTCCCCGGGTGTCGTCGTTGCGCGCCCAGACCCCGGCGATGTGCCCGCTCGGCGGTACGAGGACGGGGCGGCCGCCGGACGCGGGGGTGGCGATGCTGATCCAGGGGTAGTACAGGGTCGCGTACTTGGAGTCGTAGTTGGCGCGGTCGGTGCGCCAGCCCCTGATCTGCTGGGGCGAGAAGCCCGGCGGCGGATCGAGGATGGCGACGCGGTCGCCCATCAGCTGGCAGTGCGAGATCAGCCCCTGCTGGACGGCGATCACCGAATCCAGGTCCAGCAGTCCGCGTTGCAGGGCACTCATCAGATCGGGGATCGCGACCATGGTGACCTCGTCGACCGCTTCCAGGCCGCCCAGTCCGGTCCGGCGGTCGGCGTCACCGACGTACAGCTCGGGAGTCAGCGCCCCGGCACCACCGGCGGCGGGCGCGGCGGGCGCGAGGGTGACGGACTGCGGCTCGGGCCGGGCGGGCGCGGCGCCGCGCCCCGACTCCCGTACCTCGATGAGCTCGGACCTGGCGTTGACCCGGGTGGCGACGTTCTCCTTGCTGCGCTTCGTCGTGACGGACGGGTACGTCTCGGCGACCTGGCCGTCGCGCTTCACGATGAGCTGGAAGACGTCGGAGGGCGGATCGTCGCCCTCTGCCTCCGTGACCTCGACACTGATCTCCCCGGCCACGCCGGGCCGGGGTTTCACGGCGTACGGCCCGACCTGGACCTCGGCCCCGGCGGCCGGCTCACCGGCCTCCCCGTCGCCGTCCTGAGCGGAACCGTCGTCGATCCGTACGACGTAGCAGATGCCACCGCCGTTGGAGAAGAAGCCGTGGACGGAGGAGGCGAGGTACGTACCGTCGACGAAGTCGCCGAAGGTGCTGACGAACTGGCTCCAGTTCGTGATCAGCGTCGGCTCGTCGAAGGGTCCCCGCTGGGCGAATCCCACGAAGGCGGCGACGGACGTGCCCACCCCTTCGATCGGCCGGGATCCGGAATCGACCTCTTCGACGTAGACGCCCGGGGACAGGTACGACGGCATATGAGCCTCTCCTTGACGCGCTCCTCGACGTGCTGCTCGCCCCGTTCCACGACCGGGGAACGCCGGC